>NZ_CP009048.1:3847500-5092500 GCF_000746525.1 Pseudomonas alkylphenolica | reverse complement strand
GCTAGGGGGTCATCCCGACTTACCAAACCGATGCAAACTCCGAATACCTACAAGTGCCGAGCATGGGAGACACACGGCGGGTGCTAACGTCCGTCGTGAAAAGGGAAACAACCCAGACCGTCAGCTAAGGTCCCAAAGTCATGGTTAAGTGGGAAACGATGTGGGAAGGCTTAGACAGCTAGGAGGTTGGCTTAGAAGCAGCCACCCTTTAAAGAAAGCGTAATAGCTCACTAGTCGAGTCGGCCTGCGCGGAAGATGTAACGGGGCTCAAACCATGCACCGAAGCTACGGGTGTCACTTAGGTGACGCGGTAGAGGAGCGTTCTGTAAGCCTGTGAAGGTGAGTTGAGAAGCTTGCTGGAGGTATCAGAAGTGCGAATGCTGACATGAGTAACGACAATGGGAGTGAAAAACTCCCACGCCGAAAGACCAAGGTTTCCTGCGCAACGTTAATCGACGCAGGGTTAGTCGGTCCCTAAGGCGAGGCTGAAAAGCGTAGTCGATGGAAAACAGGTTAATATTCCTGTACTTCTAGTTATTGCGATGGAGGGACGGAGAAGGCTAGGCCAGCTTGGCGTTGGTTGTCCAAGTTTAAGGTGGTAGGCTGAGATCTTAGGTAAATCCGGGATCTTAAGGCCGAGAGCTGATGACGAGTTGCCTTTAGGCGACGAAGTGGTTGATGCCATGCTTCCAAGAAAAGCTTCTAAGCTTCAGATAACTAGGAACCGTACCCCAAACCGACACAGGTGGTTGGGTAGAGAATACCAAGGCGCTTGAGAGAACTCGGGTGAAGGAACTAGGCAAAATGGCACCGTAACTTCGGGAGAAGGTGCGCCGGTGAGGGTGAAGGACTTGCTCCGTAAGCTCATGCCGGTCGAAGATACCAGGCCGCTGCGACTGTTTATTAAAAACACAGCACTCTGCAAACACGAAAGTGGACGTATAGGGTGTGACGCCTGCCCGGTGCCGGAAGGTTAATTGATGGGGTTAGCTAACGCGAAGCTCTTGATCGAAGCCCCGGTAAACGGCGGCCGTAACTATAACGGTCCTAAGGTAGCGAAATTCCTTGTCGGGTAAGTTCCGACCTGCACGAATGGCGTAACGATGGCGGCGCTGTCTCCACCCGAGACTCAGTGAAATTGAAATCGCTGTGAAGATGCAGTGTATCCGCGGCTAGACGGAAAGACCCCGTGAACCTTTACTATAGCTTTGCACTGGACTTTGAATTTGCTTGTGTAGGATAGGTGGGAGGCTTTGAAGCGTGGACGCCAGTTCGCGTGGAGCCATCCTTGAAATACCACCCTGGCAACTTTGAGGTTCTAACTCAGGTCCGTTATCCGGATCGAGGACAGTGTATGGTGGGTAGTTTGACTGGGGCGGTCTCCTCCTAAAGAGTAACGGAGGAGTACGAAGGTGCGCTCAGACCGGTCGGAAATCGGTCGTAGAGTATAAAGGCAAAAGCGCGCTTGACTGCGAGACAGACACGTCGAGCAGGTACGAAAGTAGGTCTTAGTGATCCGGTGGTTCTGTATGGAAGGGCCATCGCTCAACGGATAAAAGGTACTCCGGGGATAACAGGCTGATACCGCCCAAGAGTTCATATCGACGGCGGTGTTTGGCACCTCGATGTCGGCTCATCACATCCTGGGGCTGAAGCCGGTCCCAAGGGTATGGCTGTTCGCCATTTAAAGTGGTACGCGAGCTGGGTTTAGAACGTCGTGAGACAGTTCGGTCCCTATCTGCCGTGGACGTTTGAGATTTGAGAGGGGCTGCTCCTAGTACGAGAGGACCGGAGTGGACGAACCTCTGGTGTTCCGGTTGTCACGCCAGTGGCATTGCCGGGTAGCTATGTTCGGGAGAGATAACCGCTGAAAGCATCTAAGCGGGAAACTTGCCTCAAGATGAGATCTCACTGGAGCCTTGAGCTCCCTGAAGGGCCGTCGAAGACTACGACGTTGATAGGTTGGGTGTGTAAGCGCTGTGAGGCGTTGAGCTAACCAATACTAATTGCCCGTGAGGCTTGACCATATAACACCCAAGCAATCTGCGTCGAAAGGCCAGATTGCGGTGTTGTGAAGACGAAACGAACCGAAAGTTTGCGACTCACAAGTATCACATACCCAATTCGCTGGAGTGTCTGAACAAGACCTTCTGGCAACAGAATTTCTTGACGACCATAGAGCATTGGAACCACCTGATCCCATCCCGAACTCAGCAGTGAAACGATGCATCGCCGATGGTAGTGTGGGGTTTCCCCATGTGAGAGTAGGTCATCGTCAAGATTAAATTCCGAAACCCCTATCTGCATATGCAGGTAGGGGTTTTGTCTTTTCCGGCCGGAAATCTTTGGTGCCTGTTCGGCCCTCATCAAGGGCCAAGCCCATGATATGGTTTCCCTCTGTCCGCACAGCCTCAAGGATGTCCAATGCCGCACGCAAACCCACTCCTTCCGGGATTCATGGTGGTCCACGGCAATCGCCTGGACGAACTGCGCAGCCTGGTGGTGAGCTGGATGCGCCTGCATCCCCTGGCACCTCTGGAAAATGAAATTGTCCTGGTGCAAAGCAACGGCATTGCCCAATGGCTCAAACTGGCTTTGGCCGAAGACCCCGAAGACGATGACCAGGGCGGTTGTGGCATTGCCGCCGCGATCGAAGTGCAACTACCCGGCAGCTTTATGTGGCAGTTGTACCGACGTGTGCTGGGACGCGATGAAATCCCGGAGGTGTCCCTGCTCGACAAGGCGCCGCTGACCTGGCGATTGATGCGTCTGCTCCCCGAAGTCATCGACAAACCCCACTTCGAACCCCTGCAGCGCTTTCTCACCGACGACACCGACCTGCGCAAGCGCTACCAACTGGCCGAGCGCCTGGCCGATCTGTTTGACCAATACCAGGTATACCGTGCCGACTGGCTCAAGGACTGGGCAGCCGGGCGACATGTGTTGAACACTGCCCGCGGTGACGCCAAGCCGTTGCCCCCGGCCAATTGCTGGCAAGCCGAGTTGTGGCGTGCGCTGTTGCTGGATGTCGGCGAGGAAGGCATGGCTCAGAGTCGCGCCGGGGTTCATCAGCGCTTTATCGAGCGGATCAACAGCCTTGAGCAGGCACCTGCCGGGCTCCCTTCCCGGGTTATCGTCTTCGGTATTTCCTCATTGCCTGCCCAGGCGCTGGAGGCCTTGGCCGGCCTGGCACGTTTCAGCCAGGTGCTGCTCTGTGTGCACAACCCCTGTCGGCACCACTGGGCGGATATCGTTGCCGACAAGGACCTGCTGCGCCACCAATACAAGCGCCAGCAACGCAAGCAGGGCATGCCCAGTCTGATCGACGCGCAATCCCTGCATCAGCACGCGCACCCGCTGCTGGCTGCCTGGGGCAAGCAGGGCCGTGACTACATTAATTTGCTCGACAGTTACGACGATCCCGGCAGTTACCGTGCCGCGTTCACAGATGGGCGCATTGACCTTTTCAGCGAAAGTCAGCCGCAAACCCTGCTCAATCAACTGCAGGACGACATTCTTGAATTGCGTCCGCTGGCTGAGACCCGCGAATTGTGGCCCGCAGTCGACCCAGGCAAGGACCGCTCGGTACGCTTTCATATCGCCCACAGTCCGCAGCGCGAAGTGGAGATACTTCACGACCAGTTGCTCGCCCGCTTCAGTGCCGATCCGCACCTGCGCCCGCGGGACGTGATTGTCATGCTCCCGGACATCAACACCTACGCCCCGCATATACGCGCAGTGTTTGGCCAGTTGGGCCGCGATGACCCACGCTTCATCCCCTTTACCCTGACCGACCAGGGTCAGCGTGGCCGCGATCCGCTGCTGATTGCCCTGGAGCACCTGCTGAAATTGCCGGACAGCCGCTTTGCGGTCAGCGAGATTCTCGACCTGCTCGATGTGCCGGCCTTGCGGGCCCGCTTCGCCATTAAGGAAAGCGACCTGCCGACCCTGCACCGCTGGATCGAGGGTGCCGGTATCCGCTGGGGCCTGAACGCCGAACAGCGTGCAAGCCTGGGCTTGCCGGCTGACCTGGAACAGAACAGCTGGCGATTCGGCCTGCGGCGCATGCTGCTTGGCTATGCCGTGGGTGTCGGCGAAGGTTGCGACGGAATCGAACCGTTCGACGAAATCGGTGGTTTGGACGCCGCACTGATCGGCCCGCTGGTGGCCTTGCTCGACGCTCTGGAAATCGCTTATCAACAGCTGTCCAGGGCTGCGACCGCCGCGCAATGGGGCGAACGCCTGCATGCGTTGCTGCAGGTGTTCTTCCTGGCCGAAACCGAGCACGACGATTACCTGCTGGTACAGCTGCAGACCCTGCGCGAGACCTGGTTGCAAACCTGTGAGTCGGTTGCGCTCGAAGACCTGCTGCCGCTGACCGTGGTCCGCGAGGCCTGGCTGGCCGGGCTCGACCAGGGACGTCTGTCGCAACGGTTCCTCGCGGGATCGGTGAATTTCTGCACCCTGATGCCCATGCGCGCGATCCCCTTCAAGGTGGTCTGCCTGCTGGGCATGAACGATGGCGATTACCCGCGTGCGCAGCCGCCGCTGGACTTCGACCTGATGGGCAGCGACTACCGCCCAGGTGACCGATCACGCCGCGAGGATGACCGTTACCTGTTGCTTGAAGCATTGCTGTCGGCGCGCGACCAGTTGTATGTCAGCTGGGTCGGCCGCAGCATTCGTGACAACAGCGAACGTCCGGCCTCGGTATTGATCGGGCAGTTGCGCGATCACCTCGCCGGCGGTTGGCGCCTGGCTGCTGCCAAGGAGCGCGATAAGCTTGATGCAGGCGAACAATTGCTGCATGCCCTGACCGTGGAGCACCCGTTGCAGCCCTTCAGTGCCCGCTACTTCCACAAGGGCAGCAACCTGTTCAGTTATGCCCGTGAATGGCGAACGCTGCATCTGCCGGCCGAGGAGCAAGCCAAGGCCGAGGATGACCTGCCGCCTTACAGCAGCGATGAAGCCTTGAGCCTGACCTTGTTGCAGGATTTCCTCCGCCATCCGGTGCGGCACTTCTTCAGTCAGCGTCTGAAGGTGTTCTTCGAGGCGGTGCAAGCGCCGCTGGCCGATGAAGAACCCTTCGTGCTCGACGCCTTGCAGCGCTACAGCCTCAGTGAAAGCCTGTTGGCTGCGGCGCTGGCAACCCCCGATGACGCCAACCAGGCACTTGGCGCTCAGGCGCGGCGTCTGCAGGGCAGCGGCATGCTGCCATTGGCGGGGTTCGGCCAATGTTTGCAAGATGAGTTGATCGAGCCGTTGCCGGATCTCTTGCAGCGTCATCAACAGTTGCTGCGCCAATGGCCCACTGCCCTGGACAGCGCGTTACCGATCCGCTTCGAATACCGCCAGCTCAAGCTTGAAGGCTGGCTTGGCCGGGTCTACCAGCGCGACGATCAGTCCCTGCTGAGTATCACCACCTTGCCCAATGGCATCAGCAGTGGCCGCTCGCTGAAATGGCAGCGGCTGACCTCGACCTGGGTCATGCACCTGGCCGCCTGTGCCGTCGGCCTGCCGCTGCACAGTGCTGTGGTGGCCACGGATATCACGCTGTTGCTGGCTCCGATCGAGCAAGCGCGTGCCGCCGACATGCTTGGTGACCTGCTCCTGGCCCGTCAGGCAGGCATGAGTTCACCACTGCCCGTGGCGACCAAGACTGCCTTCGCCTGGCTGGCCCAGAGCGACCCCGATAAAGCCTTGGCTGCCGCGGCCAGAGCCTATGAAGGCGATGGTCAGAACAGTTTTGGCGAGCGTAGCGAAAGCACTGCGCTGGCACGGCAGTTCAGCGATTTCGCCGCGTTGACGGCCAGTGAAGAGTTCGAGGGCTGGTGTGAAGCCTTGTACCGCCCGATGTTCGATGCGCCCTGGCAGACCTTGGGCAATGAGGAGGACGCCCAATGAGTCGCAACGCACCCCTGGCACTGACCTTTCCCCTGCACGGCAGTCAATTGATTGAAGCCAGCGCCGGTACCGGCAAAACCTTCACCATCTCCGCCCTGTACCTGCGCTTGGTGCTTGGTCATGGCGGTGAGCAGGGTTTCGGCCGCGAATTGCTGCCACCCCAGGTGCTGGTGGTGACCTTCACCGATGCCGCCACCAAGGAGCTGCGCGAACGCATCCGTACGCGTCTGGCTGAAGCAGCGCGCTTCTTCCGTGGCGAACTGGATGACGCTGACCCGTTACTGCATCAACTGCGCGCCGACTACCAACAAGACCTGTGGCCAGCGTGCGCCAATCGCCTGGACGTAGCGGCGCAGTGGATGGACGAGGCGGCTGTCTCGACCATTCACAGCTGGTGTCAGCGCATGTTGCGCGAACATGCGTTCGACAGTGGCAGCCTGTTTACCCAGACCCTGGAAACCGACCATAGCGAACTGCTTGGCCAGGTCATGCGCGACTACTGGCGGCGCTTTTGCTACAGCATGCACGGCGATGCGCTGGCCTGGGTGCGTAGTCATTGGGTCAGCCCTGATGCCCTGTTGCCGCGGGTACGCGCCCTGTTTGGACGGCAGCATATCGAGAACGGCGCCGAGGAGCCGCAGGCGCTGATCGATGCAGTGTTGCATCAGCGCGCCGAGCAGTTGCGCACGATCAAGGCGCCCTGGGTCCAGTGGTCCGGTGAACTGCTGCAGATCTGCCGTGACGGCCTGGCTGCCAAGCAGGTGGACGGCCGCAAGATGCAGGCCCGTTACTTCGAACCCTGGTGCGAGAAGCTGGCCGCCTGGGCAGCAGATGAGCTGGCGCTGGAGCTTGATCTGGGTACCGGCTTCACCCGCCTGACCCGTGCCGGTATGGCTGAAGCCTGGAAAGGTGAACCCCCGAGCCACCCGGCGCTGCAGGTGATGGAAGGTCTTCAGGATCAACTGAAAGCCTTGCCGACGCCCGATGCCTGCCTGTTGGAACACGCCGCCGCCTGGGTGGGCGCACGTTTTGAACAGGAAAAGCGCCGTCGTGCGGAAATGGGCTTTGACGACATGCTCCTGCGCCTCGATCACGCCTTGCACGGCGATGCCGGCGAGCGTCTGGCAGGTTTGATCCGTGAGCAGTTCCCGGTCGCCCTGATCGATGAATTCCAGGACACCGACCCGGTCCAGTACCGGATCTTTCAGCGTATCTACCGCATTGAAGAGAATGTTCAGGACACCGGCCTGTTCATGATCGGTGATCCCAAACAGGCGATCTATGCGTTCCGCGGCGCCGATATCTTTACTTACCTGGGCGCCCGTCGCGCCACCGCCGGACGCCTGCACAGCCTGGACACCAACTACCGTTCCAGCCAGGCCATGGTCAGCGCAGTCAATCATGTGTTCATGCAGGCCGAACTGCGTGAGCAGGGGCGTGGCGCTTTCCTGTTCCGCGAGGATGATGACAACCCGGTGCCCTTTGTCGAGGTCCAGGCCAAAGGTCGCAGCGAGCAGTTTCAGGTCGACGGAAAGGCGCTCGCCGCCCTGAATCTGTGGCACTTGCACAGCGACGAACCGGTCTCTACGGCGGTTTACCGTCAGCAGCTGGCTGCCAGTTGTGCCAGTCAGATTGTCGCGCTGCTCAATGGCGGGCAACAGGGCCGCAGCGGTTTTCTTCAGGCGGACCAGTCGCTGCGTGGCTGTTTGCCTTCGGACATCGCCATCCTGGTGCGCGATGGCCGTGAGGCGCAGTTGATTCGCGCCGAACTGGCGGCCCGCGATGTTCGCAGTGTGTATCTGTCAGACAAGGACTCGGTGTTCGCCGCCCAGGAAGCCCAGGACCTGCTGGCCTGGCTCAAGGCCTGTGCCGAGCCGGATGTCGAGCGCCTGTTGAAGGCGGCACTGGCGAGTATCACCCTGAACCTGCCGCTGTCGGCGCTGGAACAGTTGAACCAGAACGAACGGGTGTGGGAGCGCTGGGTCATGCAGTTCCGCCAGTACCGGCTGACCTGGCGTAGCCAGGGTGTGCTGCCGATGCTGCGGCGCTTGCTCCATGACTTCGACCTGCCGCAGGTGTTGATGACCCGCAGTGACGGTGAGCGGGTGCTGACCAACCTGTTGCACCTGGCCGAATTGCTGCAGCAGGCAGCCACCGAACTCGATGGCGAGCAAGCGCTGATCCGCCACCTGGGCGAGCACCTGGCCAGCGCTGGTCAGGCTGGCGAAGAGCAGATCCTGCGCCTGGAAAGTGATGAGCAACTGGTCAAGGTGGTGACCATCCACAAGTCCAAGGGCCTGGAATATCCGCTGGTGTTCCTGCCGTTCATCTGCACCAGCAAACCGGTGGATGGCCAGCGCTTGCCGCTGGGCTGGCACGACAGTGAAGGCCAGGCGCACCTGACCCTGACCCCGGATGCCGAGCAGATCGCGATGGCCGACGATGAGCGTCTGGCCGAAGACCTGCGTCTGCTCTACGTCGCCCTGACCCGCGCTCAGCACGCTTGCTGGCTGGGGGTTGCCGACCTCAAGCGAGGCACCGGCAAGACCTCGCTGCTGCACCGTTCGGCGCTGGGCTATCTACTCGGCGGCGGCGCGCCCTTGGCGGCTTCCAGTCAGTTGAGTGAGTGGCTACAGGCCCTGCAAGCGAGTTGCCCGGCGATTGCCAGCAACGCCATGCCTGAGGCCAACGAACAAGGCTATAGCGCACCCGCCAATCAGGCTGAACTGCTGCCTGCGCGCCAGCCCAAACGCCGTGCAGCAGAGAACTGGTGGATCGCCTCCTACAGTGCACTGCGTATTGGTGAAGAATCGCTGACCCTGGATACCGACAGCTCGCAAGCCCAGCAACTGCTCGATGACGAGCGTCCCGATCCGCAACAGCTGCGCGAAGTGATGCCCGGCAGCGGCGATATCCATCGCTTTCCACGTGGCCCGAACCCTGGGACCTTCCTTCACGGTCTGCTCGAATGGGCGGGGCTTGAAGGTTTTGCCCAGGTAACGGCGAACGACGAAGCGCTCAAACGCACGGTCGGCCAGCGCTGCAACCGCCGCGACTGGACAGGCTGGATCAACACCCTTGGCCACTGGCTGCAGCAATTGCTGGTGCAACCCATGGCCCTGGCGCCGGCCAGTCCGCCCCTGGCCTTGAATCAGCTGAGTCAATATCAGATCGAAATGGAATTCTGGTTTGCCAGCCACAAGGTCGATGTCGGCCAGCTTGATCGCCTGGTCGGTGAATACACCCATCAAGGCGCTGCACGGGTTGCTGCCCAACCGGCTCAGCTCAACGGCATGTTCAAGGGCTTTATCGACCTTGCCTTTGAACATGACGGGCGCTACTACGTGGCCGACTACAAATCCAACTGGCTCGGCCCTGACGATCTGGCTTACAGCGAGCTGGCCATGGAGTCGGCAATCCTCAGTCACCGCTACGACCTGCAGTATGTGCTCTACCTGCTGGCCATGCATCGCCAGCTCCGCGCACGGCTGCCGGATTACGACTACGACCGGCATATGGGCGGCGCGGTGTTCATCTTTTTACGTGGTGTGCATTCGGCTTCTGGCGGCGTGTATTTCGTCAAACCGCCACGGGAATTGATCGAGCGCCTCGATGCGCTGTTCCGTGGCGTCAGAGCACCGCAGCAACACGACCTGTTCCTGGGAGATACACCATGAGCCGTACCCTCGACGACCTGCTGCCGACGCCACTGGATGCCGAGCATCTTGCCGCACTCGAGCCATTGAGTGACAGTGCCGACCTGCTGGCATTGCTCGATCGTTGGGTCGAACGTGGCTGGCTGCGCGCACTGGACCGGGCCTTCGTCGGCTTTCTTGAAGAACGCGATCCGGGAGGCGACCCGCTGGTGTTGCTGGCAGCGGCCCTGGCCAGTCACCAGCTGGGTCATGGTCATGTCTGTCTGGACCTGGCTGAGACCCTGGCCGAACCTGACTTTGCCCTGTCGTTGCCCCCGGAAGGCGATGCCCTGGCAGGTCCCTTGCTGCTGCCGTCGCAGTTGCTTGAGCAACTGGCGCTGAGCACCTGGTTGCAGCGCTTGGCCAGCAGTCGTCTGGTCGCCAATGGTGCTTGCGTCGAAGAGGCTTCGCGGCCTTTGGTGCTCAGTGCTCAACGTTTGTATCTGCGCCGCTACTGGGCCTATGAACGGCAAATCGACAGCGCCTTGCGTCAACGTCTGGAGCAGGTCGAGCCGACCCCGGCCGATTTGGCGGCGCGCTTGGCGCAACTGTTCGACGGTGGCAGCCAGGCGGGACAGGTGGACTGGCAAAAGCTGGCCTGCGCCCTGGCCACCCGAGGTGCTTTCAGCATCATTACCGGCGGCCCGGGTACCGGCAAGACCACCACGGTGGTGCGCTTGCTGGCCTTGCTCCAGGCACCAGCCGTGGAGGCCGGACGTCCCCTGCGCATTCGCCTGGCAGCACCCACCGGCAAGGCCGCGGCGCGGCTGACCGAGTCCATCGGTCAGCAGGTTGAGCGCCTGGCCGTCGAAGCCCAGGTACGGGAAAACATCCCCACCGATGTCTCGACGGTGCACCGCTTGCTCGGTAGCCGTCCGGGCTCGCGGCATTTTCGTCACCATGCGGGTAACCCCTTGCCCCTGGATGTGCTGGTGGTCGACGAAGCCTCGATGATTGACCTGGAAATGATGGCCAACTTGCTGGCCGCGCTGCCGCCTCACGCCCGTCTGGTGTTGCTGGGTGACAAGGACCAGTTGGCCTCGGTGGAAGCCGGCGCCGTGCTTGGTGACCTGTGCCGGGATGCCGAAGCTGGCCGCTATAGCGCCCAGACCCAGGCCTGGCTGGAGCAGGTCAGCGGTGAAACCCTGGCGGGTAGCGAACTGCTGGCGGGTACTGCCGAGCAGTATCCGTTGGCGCAGCAAGTGGTGATGTTGCGCTTTTCCCGGCGCTTCGGTGAGAGCAGTGGTATCGGCCGGCTGGCGCGCCTGGTCAACCTGCAGGACGCCGAACAGGCACGGGCCCTGTTGCAGCAGACACAGGATGACGTGTTCGGCCTGACCCTGCGTGGCGAGCAGGATCGCGCCCTCGACCGTCTGCTGCTCGATGGCCTTGGTCGCGGCAACGAGGGGCCGCAGGGCTACCGCAGCTATCTGCAGATCATTGGCCGGCAACGTCCGGCGCAGACCACGCCGGTTGATGACCCGCGCTGGGAAGCCTGGGCCATGGCCGTGTTACAGGGTTTCGAAACCTTCCAGCTGCTGTGTGCCGTACGTAAAGGCCCATGGGGCGTCGAGGGGCTGAACCAGCGGGTCGGCAGGGTGTTGGGCGCTGCCGGCCTGATCGATGTCGAGCAACCCTGGTATGAGGGCCGGCCAGTCCTGATGACCCGCAACGACTATGGCCTGGGCCTGATGAACGGTGACATCGGCATTGCCTTGCGCCTGCCCGATGAGCAGCAACCCGGCCAGCAGGTGTTGCGGGTGGCCTTCGCCCGTAACGATGGTCGTGGCGGTGTGCGCTTTGTATTGCCCAGCCGCCTCAACGAGGTGGAAACCGTGTTCGCCATGACCGTGCACAAGTCCCAAGGTTCGGAGTTCACCCATACTGCCCTGGTGCTGCCTGATGCACTGAACCCGGTGTTG
Source organism: Pseudomonas alkylphenolica (assembly GCF_000746525.1). Taxonomy (NCBI): domain Bacteria; kingdom Pseudomonadati; phylum Pseudomonadota; class Gammaproteobacteria; order Pseudomonadales; family Pseudomonadaceae; genus Pseudomonas; species Pseudomonas alkylphenolica. Next base: position 5,080,979 of record NZ_CP009048.1, on the reverse strand, counting down.
ACCAAAGAGTTGATCTACACCGGCATCACCCGGGCGAAAAGCTGTTTCACTTTGATCGAACCGCGCCAAGGGGTGTTCGAGGACGCGGTGCGGCGCAAGGTCAAACGCATTTCCGGATTGATGCTGGAGCAGGTATGAACACGGCGATTCGGCCTTTTACCGGTTGGGCAGAGGCCTGCTCTCTCGCTGGAAAATCGGCCACTGTGCTATCGTTGCGGCATTATCCCGCTTGTTTGTAAGAGATTTCCTTGATGAAAGTGGCCGCCCCGACTTCGGGACGTGTGACGAGTCGGGGGCGCTCGCTGATGGCTGCGTTGCCGCTGCTGTTCGGCGCGCTGGCCTCTGCCGAGACCAAACCGACCTCGACCCTGGCCGAGCAGCGCGCCACTGCTGTGACTCAGGTGGTCCTGGGCATTCTCAGCTACGCCCGCTGGCCGGTGGAACCGGATCAGTTGCGCTTGTGCCTGGTCGGTCCCACCGAATACGCCGATGATCTAGTCAAGGGCACCACGCAAGCCACTGGCCGGCCGATAGTGGTGCGGCGCTTGCTGGCCGGTGACCCGCGCATCGCCAATGAGTGTGATGCAATCTATCTTGGCCAGCTGAGCCCGGACGAACGCACTCAGTTATTCAGCGCTATCAGTGGTCATCCGGTCTTGAGCATCAGTGAAGCCGACGACCCTTGCACGGTAGGCAGTGTGTTTTGCTTGCGGGTCAGTGACCGCCAGGTGGCGTTCGAGGTCAACCTTGATTCGGTAGCACGCAGCGGCGTGCGCATCCATCCCTCGGTGCTGCAGTTGTCGCGGCGACGGGCGACACAGCCATGATCGGCTTTGGCTGGGGGCGTCAGCGTCCGACCCTGCGCGCAGTGCTGGGGCGTCGCCACTTGAGCGTGGCCTTGCTGGCTGTGGGCCTGGCCGGTGTTGCCCTGACGGTGCTTGGCGTGCTGGCGCTGCGCGTGTATGCCAATCACAACCTGCACCTGATCGCCCGCTCGATCAATTACACCGTTGAAGCCGCCGTGGTCTTCAACGACAGCAGCGCGGCCAATGAGGCCCTGGCACTGATCGCCTCCACTGAAGAGGTGGCTGATGCCAAAGTGTTCGACGATAGCAACCAGTTGCTCGCCCGTTGGCAGCGCAGTGATGACAGCTTGCTGGCACGGGTGGAGCAACAAGTGGCCCGTAGTCTGCTGGAAGAGCCCATCATTCTCCCGGTCCTGCATCAGGGCCAGCAGGTTGGTCGTATTGAGCTGGTGGGCCAGGGTGGCAGCCTGGTGCGCTTCCTGCTCAGCGGCCTGGCCGGCATCCTCCTCTGTACCGTACTCAGCGCCCTTGGGGCGTTGTACCTGTCGCGGCGTATGTTCGGCGATATCGTTGGCCCCTTGCGCAGCCTGGCCACGGTGGCTCACGCCGCGCGGCGTGAACGCAGCTTCGACCGTCGTGTGCCTGAGGCGCAGATTGCCGAGCTCAATGAGCTGGGCAATGACTTCAATGCCTTGCTCGACGAACTGGAAAGCTGGCAGAGCCATCTGCAGAGCGAGAACGAAAGCCTCGCCCACCAGGCCAGCCATGACAGCTTGACCGGCTTGCCCAATCGGGCCTTTTTCGAAGGCCGGCTCAGCCGCACGCTGCGTAATGCCAGCAAGTACCGGGAGCACATGGCGCTACTGTTTCTCGACAGTGACAACTTCAAGGACATCAACGACAGCCATGGCCATGCGGCCGGCGACGAAGTACTGGTCAGCGTCGCCACCCGGGTACGCGCGCAGCTACGCGAGAATGATCTGGTAGCGCGCCTGGGCGGTGACGAATTTGCCGTGCTGCTGACACCTCTTCACAGCCGCGAGGATGCCCAGCGCATTGCCGAGAAAATCATTGCCAGCATGCGTCTGCCTGTTCGTCTGGGAGAAGGGCAGAGCATCGTCACATCCCTGAGTGTCGGCATTGCTTTCTTCCCGGATGACGGTCAGACGCCGTCGGATTTGTTGAATGCCGCCGACGCGGCGATGTATCAGGCCAAGCGCAACACCCGTGGCCAGTGGCAAGCGGCAGAGACGGAGAGCTCTGCCAATCATGTAAAAAACAGGAGCTGAACCGTGACACACCTGAGTCGATACCTGCGTTTTCACTTTGCCTGGCTGGCGCTGATGCTGCTGGTCCTGAGCGGTTGCCAGAGCGTGCCGCCCAAAGGCCTGACGGCTGAACAGATTGCCCTGCTCAAGCAGGAAGGTTTCCGCTTGACCGACGAAGGCTGGGAGTTCGGCCTGTCGAGCAAGGTGTTGTTCGGTAGCGACCTGGACGCCCTCAACCCAGAGAGCCGGAGCATTGTCGAGCGCATCGGCAAGTCGCTGTTGTCGGTGGACATCCAGCGGGTGCGGGTAGATGGGCATACCGATGCCTCCGGCAGGGATGCCTATAACGAGCAGCTGTCGCTGCGCCGGGCCAAGAGCGTGGCCAACGCCCTCACCGCCGTCGGCATGCGCCCGGAGAACGTCGAAACCCGTGGGCTGGGCAGCCGCGAACCGGTGGCCAGCAATGACACCCGCGCCGGGCGCATGGAAAACCGCCGGGTGGCTATCGTGGTCGCTTCCGACTAATCGGCGAAGTCCATCGTGCGCGACTCGCCCATCAGCAATGGCGTGTTGCGCTCGGTCACCTCGCGGATGTAATCCCACAACAGGGTTATCCGCTTCAGCTTGCGCAGATCCTCCCGGCAGTACATCCAGAACTGCCGGGTAATCTCCACCTCTTCAGGCAGAATCGCCACCAGACGCGGATCCTGTGCGGCCAGAAAACACGGCAGAATTGCCAGCCCGCGACCCTGCTGCGCCGCCACGTACTGGGCGATCACGCTGGTGCTGCGCAGGTTGGCGCTGGCGGCCGGTATCAGATTGGCCAGGTACAGCAACTCTGAACTGAAGGCCAGGTCGTCGACGTAACTGATGAACTGGTGATGCGCCAGGTCGCTGCTGCGGGTGATCGGTTCGTGGCTGTCCAGATACTCCTGGGTGGCGTACAGGCGCAGGCGGTAGTCGCACAGTTTGCAGCAGACATACGGCCCGTGTTCCGGGCGCTCAAGGGCGATGACGATGTCCGCTTCGCGCTTGGACAGGCTGATGAAGTGCGGCAGCGGCAGGATGTCCACGGAGATGGCCGGATAGGCATCGACGAAGCGGCTCAGTTGCGGGGTGATGAAGAAGCTGCCAAAGCCCTCGGTGCAGCCCATGCGCACATGCCCGGAAAGCGCCACGCCGGAGCCTGAAACCTGCTCGCAGGCCATGTGCAGGGTGCTTTCGATCGACTCGGCATAACTGAGCAGGCGCTGGCCTTCGGCGGTCAGGATAAAGCCGTTGGTCCGCGACTTTTCGAACAGCAAGGTACCCAGCGCCAGCTCCAGCGAGCTGATCCGCCGTGACACCGTGGTGTAGTCCACCCCCAGGCGTTTGGCCGCGCTGCTGGCCTTGCGGGTGCGGGCCACTTCAAGAAAAAACTTCAGGTCATCCCAGTTCAGGGCGCCCAGCGAGGTGATGTTTTTTTGCATGTTGGTCCGGCTTTTATGTGCGTTTTTATTGGATCTTTGCACATCTATACTCCAAAACAAGCCCTAGACCCAAGCGTCCGTCGAGGCTACCCCGGCGACGTCGATCTCTCCCTAACAACAATTTCAGGAGAACGCACATGAACGCATCCCTTACTCCCGGCCAGACCAAGGTCGACCAGGTCAAGCTGCTGATCGACGGCCAGTGGGTCGAATCGAAAACCAGCGAATGGCGTGACGTGGTCAACCCGGCCACCCAAGAAGTACTCGCCCGCGTGCCGTTCGCCACTGCCGAAGAAGTCGACGCCGCCATCGCCGCCGGCCAACGTGCCTTCCAGACCTGGCGTGACACCCCGCTCGGCGCGCGCATGCGCATCATGCTCAAGCTGCAAGCCTTGATTCGTGAACACTCCAAGCGCATCGCCGTGGTCCTCAGCGCCGAGCAGGGCAAGACCATTGCCGACGCCGAAGGCGATATCTTCCGCGGCCTGGAAGTGGTCGAGCACGCGTGCAGCATCGGTAGCCTGAAGATGGGCGAGTTCGCCGAGAACGTCGCCAGTGGTGTCGATACCTACACCCTGCGCCAACCGATCGGGGTCTGCGCCGGTATCACCCCGTTCAACTTCCCGGCGATGATCCCGCTGTGGATGTTCCCGATGGCCATCGTCTGCGGCAACACCTTCGTGCTCAAGCCGTCCGAGCAGGATCCGCTGTCGACCATGATGCTGGTGGAGCTGGCGCTGGAAGCCGGTGTACCGGCCGGTGTGCTGAACGTCGTACACGGTGGCAAGCAGGTGGTCGATGCCTTGTGCACACACCCGGACATCAAGGCGATCTCCTTTGTCGGCTCCACCGAAGTCGGTACCCACGTCTACAACCTCGCCGGCCAGCATGGCAAGCGTGTGCAGTCGATGATGGGCGCGAAGAACCACGCGGTGGTGCTGCCTGATGCCAACCGTACCCAGACCCTCAATGCCCTGGTCGGTGCCGGCTTCGGCGCAGCCGGTCAGCGTTGCATGGCCACCTCGGTGGCGGTACTGGTAGGCAAGGCACGCGAATGGCTGCCGGAACTCAAAGAGCTGGCGGCCAACCTCAAGGTCAATGCCGGTAATGAGCCGGGCACCGATGTCGGCCCGCTGATTTCCAAGCGCGCCAAGGAACGTGTGCTGGGCCTGATCGAAAGCGGGATCAAGGAAGGCGCCAAGCTTGAACTCGATGGTCGTGATGTAAGCGTGCCAGGCTACGAGCAAGGCAACTTCGTCGGCCCGACCCTGTTCTCCGGGGTGACCACCGACATGCAGATCTACACCCAGGAAATCTTCGGCCCGGTGCTGGTGGTGCTGGAAGTCGATACCCTCGACGAAGCCATCGCCCTGGTCAACCGCAATCCCTTCGGGAACGGCACCGGTCTGTTTACCCAGAGTGGCGCTGCGGCGCGCAAGTTCCAGAACGAAATCGACGTCGGTCAGGTCGGCATCAACATTCCGATTCCGGTACCGGTTCCGTTCTTCAGCTTCACCGGTTCGCGTGGCTCCAAGCTCGGTGACCTGGGCCCGTACGGCAAGCAAGTGGTGCAGTTCTACACTCAGACCAAGACTGTCACCAGCCGCTGGTTCGATGACGACAGCGTCAACGACGGTGTGAACACCACCATCAGCCTGCGCTAAGGAGTTGATCATGCGTATTGCATTTATCGGTCTGGGCAACATGGGCGCGCCGATGGCGCGCAACCTGATCAAGGCCGGGCATCAACTGCAACTGTTCGACCTGAACAAGAGCGTACTGGCCGAGCTTGCCGAGCTCGGCGGGACGATCAGCAGCTCGCCACGCGATGCCGCGCAGCAGAGCGACATGGTCATCACCATGCTGCCAGCCGCCGCGCATGTGCGGGGTGTGTACCTGAACGAAGACGGTGTGCTGGCCGGTGTTCGTGCCGGCACGCCAGTGGTCGACTGCAGCACGATTGATCCACAGACCGCCCGTGATGTCTCGGCGGCCGCGGCGAAGCAGGGCGTGGACCTGGCCGATGCGCCGGTGTCCGGCGGCACCGGTGGTGCGGCGGCGGGCACCCTGACGTTCATGGTCGGCGCCAGCGATGAACTGTTCGCCACGCTGCAGCCGGTGCTGGCGCAGATGGGCCGCAACATTGTGCATTGCGGTGCAGTGGGGACCGGGCAGATCGCCAAGATCTGCAACAACCTGCTGCTGGGCATCTCGATGATCGGTGTGTCGGAAGCCATGGCCCTGGGCAATGCCTTGGGCATCGACACCAAAGTGCTGGCGGGCATCATCAACAGCTCCACCGGGCGTTGCTGGAGTTCGGACACCTATAACCCGTGGCCGGGCATCATCGAAACGGCTCCGGCCTCGCGTGGCTACACCGGCGGTTTCGGTGCCGAGCTGATGCTCAAGGATCTGGGCCTGGCCACCGAGGCGGCGCGTCAGGCGCATCAGCCGGTGATCCTCGGTGCCGTGGCGCAGCAGCTGTACCAGGCCATGAGCCTGCGCGGTGACGGCGGCAAGGATTTCTCGGCGATTGTCGAAGGCTATCGCAAGCCCGAGTAACGAGGCGGACTTTATCGCGGGGCCCGCTCCCCACCCACCTGTAACTGCGCACCGGGTGGGTGAGGAGAGGGACTCGCGATGTTTTTCAGGCTGACCCGGTGGGAGCGGGCTTGTCCCGCGATACGATGTGACTGAGGTGCTGCAATCGCGGGGCAAGCCCGCTCCCACCGGTGGTCGCCCGTCAGGCAAAAACGAAGTATTTGCGCACGGTCTCCACCACCTCCCAGGTGCCTTTCATCCCCGGTTCGATGACGAACACGTCGCCCGCTTTCAGATGCACCGGCTGCTCACCTTCAGGGGTGATCACGCAGTAGCCGTCGAGGAAATGGCAGTACTCCCACTTCTCGTAATTCACTTCGAACTTGCCCGGGGTGCAGATCCAGGTACCCATGATCTTGCTGCCATCCTCGGACAGGTAGGCATTGAGGTTCACCGTGTGCGGGTCGCCGCCGATGCGCTTCCACTTGGTCGCATTCAGCACAGGGGTAGGGCAGGTGTCGCGTAGAACGGTGATGAAATCGGACATGTCAGCTCCAGATGATCTGATGAGAGGTCCGTCACCATAGGTCCGATCTAACCGAGGGAGTTGTCTGGGGTCGACGTCGAGCGCTCGATCTGCGCCTCACGCAGATAGCGCACCAAGGCCTGGCCATGCCCCGGCAAGCGCGTGAAGTCGCGGGAGCAGAGCAGCAACTGGCGCTGCGCCCATGCTTCCTCCAGCTTCATGCTGTGCAATGCCAGCACACCCTGCCAGCGTCGGACGGCCGCCAGTGGCACCACGCCCAGCCCGGCACCGTGAGCCACCATACGAATCACCCCGTCGAAACTCTCCGCCCGTACCCTGACCTGCATCCGCCGCCCCAGGTGCAGGGCTTGTTCTTCCAGGTGCAGGGCCAGGGCGCTGTCGCTCGACAAGCCGACAAAGCCATGCGCCAGGGTGTCGGCAAAGCGCAGCCCGGATTGTGCTGCCAAGGGATGCCCCGGCGCCATGATCAGCACCAGCGGATCGTCTCGAAAGGGCAGGGTTTGCAGATGCTCGCTGGCGGCGGCGGTGGAAATGATGCCGATATCCGCCGCACCTTGGGTAATGGTCTGGACGATACGCAGGCTCGGCAGCTCCTGGATGTCGAGGGCGATGGCCGGGTAGTCGGCGAGAAAGCCGGCGAGCAATTCCGGCAGGTATTCGCTCAGGGCCGCGGTGTTGCACAACAGCCGTACCTGGCCTTGCAGGCCTTGAGCGTACTGGCCCAGGTCGAACTGCAGGCGCTCGACCTGCTGGCCGATCAAGCGCGCATGTTGCAGCAGGGCTTTGCCTGCGGGCGTCGCTTGCACGCCACGGCGATTACGCTCCAGCAAGGGCGTACCGAGGGAGGCTTCCATGGCGCGGATCCGCGCACTGGCGGCCGGTAGCGACAGATGGCTGCGTTGTGCGCCCGCCGTGATGTTGCCGCACTCCAGGGTGTGCTGGAACAGTCGCAGGTCGATCAGATCAAAATGCATGAGCCTCTGCCTGGGCAATAGTCTGGCTCAGTATATGGCAGATTTTCAGGCGCCCGTATCGCAGGCAACATCGGCGCATGACGACCCTATTTGGTTTTTATCAGGAAATCGGTCCAGCGCTTTCCCTGCTGGTGGCATTCACCTTTCTGCTGGCGGGGGCGGTGAAAGGTGTTATTGGCCTGGGCTTGCCGACCATCGCCATGGGCCTGCTGGGCCTGGCTATGTCACCGGCGCAGGCTGCGGCCCTGTTGATCGTGCCCTCGACCCTGACCAACCTCTGGCAGTTGGCGGCGGGCGGACATCTGCCGGCCTTGTTGCGGCGGCTGTGGCCGATGCTGGCGATGATCTTCATCGGTACGCTGCTGGGCAGTGCCTGGCTGGGCATCAACAGCGGCGAGTGGGCGGCACAGGCACTGGGCGGCGCATTGCTGGTCTATGCGCTGTACGGTTTGTTCGGGCGTGGTTTCAGTGTGCCGCTGGCATGGGAGCGCAGGTTGGGGCCCCTCTGCGGACTGTTGACCGGTCTGATCACCGCTGCCACCGGTGTCTTTGTCATTCCAGCGGTGCCCTACCTGCAGGGGCTGGGCCTGAACCGCGACGAGATGGTCCAGGCACTCGGCCTGTCCTTCACCGTCTCGACGCTGGCCCTGGCGATGGGCCTGGCCGGCCAGGACGCACTCGGCGCCGAGGCGTTGGGCGCGTCGCTGCTGGTGCTGGCGCCAGCGCTGCTGGGCATGCTTTGCGGCCAGTGGTTGCGCCAGCGCATCAGTGCGGCATTGTTCAAGCGCTGCTTTTTTACCGGCCTGGCAGTGCTAGGCGTGCACCTGTTGCTCAACGGCTAGCCGAGGACGGGCTGAGCATTTCGATCAGTTGAATGTCGAAGTCGTGCTCAAGGTAGTCCATGCGCTTTTCGAAGAACGCTTGCATGTGCGGCAGGGCCGAGTGCACGTCCAGTGCGGCCTTGCTGGCCCAGATTTCGTAGAACACGAACAGGCTTGGATCTTCCTTGTCGCGCAGCATGTGGTATTCGATGCAGCCAGGTTCGGCGCGGCTTGGCTCGACATAGGCGCGGAACAGGGCTTCGAAGGCTTCGGCTTGTTCCGGACGGGTCTTGGCTTTGAGAATGAAGCCGTAGGGTTCGCTCATGAGGTCGACCTCTGGTGGGAGAGGACCTGATTTTATTTCAATAATGTAGATGTGATTCGTGCTTTTCAGTCAAAAGTATTTTGTCAGGGCGACGGTTTTTCCCGCGCAGTGCATCCCCTAATCTGCCGCCATCCAAATTCAACCGGTCCCAGGCCGTCGCAGACAGCGCAGCGGATCGAACGACAGATGAGGCAAGTGATGAAAAAAGTCCTGTTGCTCAACGGCGGTAAAAAATTCGCCCACTCCGATGGCCGCCTGAACGAGACCCTGCACGAGGCCGCCCTGGCCTTCCTCGACCGCGCCGGTTTCGACATCAAGACCACCTACATCGACGGTGGTTACGACAACGCTGAAGAAGTGCAGAAGTTTCTCTGGGCCGATGTGATCATCTATCAGATGCCGGGCTGGTGGATGGGCGCACCCTGGACCGTCAAGCAGTACCTGGATGAAGTCTTCACTGCCGGTCACGGTAGCCTGTACGCCAACGACGGTCGCACCCGTTCCGATGCCTCGCAGAAGTACGGCAGCGGCGGTCTGATTCATGGCAAGCAGTACATGCTGTCGCTGACCTGGAACGCGCCACAGCAGGCGTTTGATGACCCGAGCGATTTCTTCGAAGGCAAAGGTGTCGATGCGGTGTACTTCCCGTTCCACAAGGCCAACCAGTTCCTTGGCATGAGCGGTCTGCCCACCTACCTGGCGGTGGATGTGATGAAGCGCCCGAACGTCGAAGCCGCAGTGGCCGCCTACGAGCAGCACCTGGCCCGGGTTTTCCAGATCCCGGCCTGATGAAACCTTGCGCTGGCCGCGCCAAGCGGCTATCTATCACGGCTGTTGCTCACCCCAAGGTACAGCCGTGAAAGCCAGGTCCGATGAATTACAGGTGTTCGTCTCGGTGATCGAGTGTGGCTCGATTTCCGCCGCCGCCGAACAGAGCGGGCAGACGCCTTCGGCGATCAGCCGGACCCTGTCGCGCCTGGAAGCCAAGCTTGGCACTACGCTGATCAACCGTACTACCCGGCGCATGGACTTGACCGAAGAAGGGCGATTCTTCTTCGAACGGGCCAAGGCGATCCTGCAACAGATGGACGAACTTGAAGAGCACCTGTCGGTGCATCACCAGACGCCTTCCGGACGCCTGCGCATCAATGCCGCCTTGCCCTTCATGCTGCATGCCATCGTGCCCTGGGTCGGCGAGTTCCGCGCGTTGTACCCGCAGATCCAGCTGGAGCTCAACACCAGTGACCTGATCATCGACCTGATCGAACAGAGCACCGATGTCGCCATTCGCATCGGCGAGCTGGCCGACTCCAGCCTGCATGCCCGCTCCCTCGGTTGCAGCCCGCTGAGCGTACTGGCCAGCCCCGAGTACCTGGCGCGCCATGGCACACCGGAGCGGGTTGAAGACCTGCAGGCGCATTCGCTGCTCGGTTTTACCCAGACCGAAACCCTCAACCATTGGCCGTTGCGCCATGTCGAGGGGGACCGCCTGCTGATTCGTCCGAGCCTGTCGGCTTCCAGCGGTGAAACCTTGCGCGAGCTGGCCCTGGCCGGCGAGGGTATCGCCTGTCTGTCGCACTTCATGACGCACGAAGATATTCGCAGCGGCCGTTTGCAGGTGGTTTTGCCCGAGCACAGCAGCGGCTATCGGCAACCGATCAACGCGGTGTATTACCGCAACTCGCAGCTGGCCCTGCGTATTCAGTGCTTCCTCGATTTCATCCAGCACAAACTGGCGATCTACGCCTGCTGATCGCTCTCGCTGCGACATAAGCTTCCTGCGAGCGGCGATTTTTCCTGCGGTGTTTGATTAGTTTTCTGACATCAGCCTTAATGGCTGTTCAACGAAAACAACACCAAGGAAGCTTTCATGCGCGTTGTGATGTTCCGAACCCTGGGCCTGAGTGCCGCAATACTCGCCAGTTCATCGGCTTTCGCCGTGACGTTGGACGGTGGCGCGGTGGCCGCACCCGATCAATATGGTGCACAGGTGGCCGCCGAAGTTCTCAAGAAGGGCGGTAACGCGGTAGACGCCGCTGTCGCCACCGCCTTCACCCTGGCCGTGACCTACCCCGAAGCCGGCAACATCGGCGGCGGCGGTTTCATGACCCTGTACATGGATGGTAAACCCTACTTCCTCGACTACCGCGAAGTGGCGCCCAAGGCTGCCAGCCGCAACATGTACCTGGATGAAAAGGGCGAGATCATCGAGAACCTGAGCCTGGTCGGTGCCCGCGCCGCTGGCGTGCCGGGTACGGTGATGGGCTTGTGGGAGGCGCATCAGAAGTTCGGCAAGCTGCCATGGTCTGAGCTGATCACCCCGGCCGTGGGCTACGCCAAGAACGGTTTCAAGATCGCTGCCAAGCAGTATCAATACCGTGAAGATGCTTTGGGCCTGTTCAAGGACAGCACCAACTTCAACGACTATTTCGGCACCATGAAAGTCGGCGAGACCTTCAAGCAGCCGGAGCTGGCGCAAACCCTGGAGCGTATTGCCGACAAAGGTGTCAGCGAGTTCTACCAGGGCAAGACCGCCGAGCTGCTGGTCGCACAGATGCAGGCCGACAATGGCCTGATCAGCAAGGACGACCTCAAGGATTACAAAGCGGTATGGCGTGAGCCGATGGGCATCGAGTGGCGCGGCAATATGGTCTATACCGCGCCGCTGCCAAGTTCCGGCGGGGTCGCGCTGGCGCAACTGCTGGGCATCAAGGAAAACCGTGCGGCCGACTTCAAGGGGGTCGAGCAGAACTCGGCGCGCTACATTCACCTGCTGGCGGAAATCGAGAAGCGGGTGTTCGCTGACCGTGCCGACTACCTGGGTGACCCGGATTTTTCCAAGGTGCCAGTGGATAAGCTGATCGCCAAAGACTACATCGCCAAGCGTGCACAGGAGGTCAACCCGACCGCCATCTCCGACACCGAGAAAGTCCGTCCGGGCCTGGAACCGCATCAGACCACGCACTTCTCCATCGTCGACAAACAGGGTAACGCGGTCAGCAACACTTACACCCTGAACTGGGACTACGGCAGTGGTGTGGTGGTTAAAGGTGCAGGTTTCCTGCTTAACGACGAGATGGACGACTTCAGCTCCAAGCCGGGTGTGGCCAACGCCTTCGGTGTAGTCGGCGGTGATGCCAACGCCATCGAGCCGGGCAAGCGCATGCTTTCTTCGATGGCGCCGACGCTGGTTACCCGTGATGGTCAGGTCACCCTGGTACTGGGCACACCGGGCGGTTCGCGGATCTTCACCTCGATCTTCCAGGTGCTGAACAACCTGTATGACTACAACCTGCCGCTGGAAAAAGCTGTAGCCGCGCAGCGCGTGCATCACCAGTTGCTGCCTAAGGACACCATTTACTTTGACGCTTATGCACCGCTGACCGGCAAGGTCGCGGATGAGCTGAAGAAGATGGGCTACACCCTGGAAGATCAGGGTTGGGAGATGGGCGATATCCAGGCGATCCGTGTGAGTGGTACGGCGCTGGAAACTGCTTCCGATCCGCGTGGGCGTGGGGTAGGGCAGGTCGTTAAGTAACTAATCCCGGTGGGAGCGGGCTTGCCCCGCGATAGCGATCTGTCAGGCAAATCGCATCGCGGGGCAAGCCCGCTCCCACCGAGGTAGTGCTTTACACGCGGAAGTGGCTGACCATGGTCTGCAACTGATTACCCAAACGCGCCAGTTCAACGCTGGACGCCGCGGTTTCATCGCTGGCCGCCGCCGTCTGTTCCGACACATCGCGCACGTTGATGATGCTGCGGCTGATCTGTTCGGCTACCGCACTCTGCTGCTCGGCTGCCGCGGCGATCTGCTGGTTCATCGACTGGATGTTCGACACCGTGCGGGTGATGCTTTCCAGCGAGGCACCGGCCTTGCGGGTCAGTTCGACGCTGCTGTCGGTCAGGTTGCGGCTGCCGAGCATCACATTGGCCACCTGCTGGGTACCGCTCTGCAGGCCGGCGACCAGCTCTTCGATCTCTTCGGTGGACTTCTGCGTGCGCTGGGCCAGGCCGCGAACTTCGTCGGCAACCACGGCAAAACCACGTCCGGCTTCACCAGCACGAGCTGCCTCGATGGCGGCGTTGAGCGCCAGCAGGTTGGTCTGTTCGGCCACCGACTTGATCACGTCCATGACGCTGCCAATCTTCTGGCTTTCCTGTTGCAGCAGGCCCATGGCTTCAGTGGAGCGGTGCACTTCTTCGGCCAGGCGTTCGATCTGGCTGATCGCCTCGGCAACCACCTGGTCACCGGCTCGTGCTTGCGCATCGGCGTCGGTTGCCGCAGACGAAGCGTGCTCGGCATTGCGCGCGACTTCCTGCACGGTGGCGGCCATTTCGTGCATGGCGGTGGCGACCTGGTCGGTCTCGACTTTCTGGCTGTTGACCCCGGCGCTGGTTTCTTCGGTCACGGCCGATAGCTCTTCGGCGGCGCTGGCAATCTGGGTGACGCCATCGCGGATGCCGCTGATCAGATCGCGCAGGGTCGAACCCATGCGCTGAATGCCCTGTTGCAGCACACCCAGCTCGTCGCGACGGGTAACGCGCAGGTTGTGGGTGAGGTCGCCGGCGGCGATCTTTTCCACCACGGCCAGGGTTTCGCGCAGCGGCCGGGTGATCTGGCGGGTGATGATCACTGCGGCCAGCACACCGACCAGCAACGCCAGCAGCGTAGCGGTGAGCTGCAGGGTACGGGCCTGGGCACTTTCGTTGTCACGGCGTTCGAGCTGGATCTTGTACAGCGCGTCACTGATCTTGACGATGGTGGCGCCTTGTACGGTCATTTCCTGGCGAGCGACGGCAACATCGGCGGTGGCATCGCGGAACTGACGCACGGCGTCACGGTAGGCCAGTACTGCGCTTTCGAACTGCTGGATGCGCGCAGCTTCGTTTGGCATCTGGCGGTTCAGGCTGGCGATCTCGGCCAGGGCGCCATCGAGCTGGCGCAGCGCCAGTTGTTCGGTTTCGCTGCTGATGTCGGCGATATAGCTGCGCACGGCCAGGCGCACCTGGAACAGCTGTTCCTTGGCCTGGGTGATGGTGCGGAATTGTTCCAGGCGGCTGGCGTCACCTTCAGGCAGGGCGAGGATGTCGCGGTTGATCGCCTCGACCAGGTCGATGGCGCGTGCAGCGGCCAGGTTCATCGCATCGCGCGCGGCCAGGCTGGTCTTGTAGCCGGCGCGCATCTTGTTGATCGAAATCTGATACGCGCTGATGGTCTGGCCCAGTTCCTGGAGCAACTTGACGTTTTCCGGGCTCTTGAAGCTTTTCAGCAGCTTTTGCTGCTGTTCACTGAAGGCATTCAACTTGACCTGGACAGCGCCGGCGGCGGCGTCGTCGCCGTTGGTCAGCATGTACTGCAGGCGGGTGATGCGCAGATCGGTCAGGTCACCGTTGAGCTGGGTGATGTCGCTCATCCAGTTACTGCGGTCGATCAGCCCACCCATGCTGTTCCAGCCGGTCAGGGCCAGCAGGCTGGTTAGCAGCAGCACCAGGCCGAAGCCCAGGCCGAGTTTCAGGTTGACGCTGATGTTGGCAAACCAGCTATTCATACGATCCCTCCAGGAATGTTGTGCTTCTTGATCCATATCGCTGGAAGGTTGTTGTTTTTGAAGGCCAGCCGATCTTCTGAGCAGGATATATCGGCGGCTTGCGCCGGAGCTGAAACGCTTTTTCAGCAAAAATGCTCAACGGTAGTTTCGGCGTATTTCCGCGGCAGGCTCAGGGCTGCCGCAGATCTACAGGAGGGGATTAGAGGGCGCGGCTGGTGAAGGTGTCACATTGGTTGATATCGCCCTTGGCAAAGCCGGTCTTGAACCAGCGCACACGCTGCTGCGAGGTGCCGTGGGTAAAGGAGTCCGGCACCACCCGGCCCTGACCTTTCTGTTGCAGGCGGTCGTCGCCAATGGCGTTGGCGGCGTTCAGGGCTTCTTCGATATCGCCGGGTTCGAGCCAGTTCAGGCGTTGTTGCGCTTGGTACGCCCAGACGCCGGCCAGGCAATCGGCTTGCAGTTCCTGACGCACCAGCAGGCCATTATCGCCTTCCATCCGCTCACCCCGCTGACGCGCGGCCTGGACCTTGGCCGACACCCCGAGCAGGGTCTGCACATGGTGGCCGACTTCGTGGGCGATGACATAGGCCTGGGCGAAATCGCCGGCAGCCGCGAAGCGCTGTTCCATTTCGCGGAAGAAACTCATATCCAGGTAGACCTTCTGGTCGGCCGGGCAGTAGAACGGGCCGACCGCCGAGGAGGCGAAGCCGCAGGCCGAGTTGATCTGGCCGCTGAACAGGGTCAGGGTCGGGTCTTTGTACTGGCGCCCGGCCTGGGCGAAGATCGCCCGCCAGGTGTCTTCGGTGTCACCGAGGATCGAGGCGACGAATTCGGCTTGCTCGTCATTGGCCGGTGGTGCCTTGCCGGTGTCGGTACTGACCGGTGCACTCTGCTGGCCCATCTGTCCGGTCAACTGGCCGAGAATCTGTAGCGGGTCTTGCCCGGTCATCCAGCCGATGCCGACGATCAGCAGGATCGCACCGATGCTCAGGCCCTTGCCACCGCCGAAGCGCATGCCGCCGCCACCCTCGCCACGGGCATCGACCACATTGTCGCTACGCCTGCCTTTTCGCCATTGCATGAGTGCTCTCCCGCGCTTGGAAACATGAGCACAAAGATTAGTTCACCGCGTGTCGCTCTGTCAGATTCCTGGAAGACACATAACCATTTGGTTATCCAAGGCGGGGTTATTTTCAATATTCCTCAGGCCAAACATGCCGGAAACTGCAAGCTCGCCTGCCACGCCCAGGCGTTCCAATAATTCCAAGACAGGAGAACGGCATGTCTGCGCAAGACAATAGTCGCTTCGCTATCCGTGATCGCAACTGGCACCCGAAGGCCCTTACTCCGGATTACAAAACCTCCATTGCCCGTTCGCCGCGTCAGGCCCTGGTGAGCATTCCGCAGTCGATCAGCGAAAGCACAGGCCCGGACTTTTCTCACTTGAAGTTCGGCCAGCATGACCATGACCTGCTGCTCAACTTCAACAACGGCGGGCTGCCCATTGGCGAGCGGATCATTCTCGCCGGGCGTGTCTGTGACCAGTACGGCAAACCGATTCCACATACCCTGGTGGAAATCTGGCAGGCCAACGCCGGTGGCCGCTACCGTCACAAGAACGACCGTTACCTGGCACCGCTGGACCCCAACTTCGGTGGCGTTGGTCGTGCCTTGACCGACAGCGAGGGTTACTACAGCTTCCGCACCATCAAGCCGGGTCCGTACCCTTGGCGCAATGGTCCCAACGACTGGCGTCCGGCGCATATCCATGTGTCGATCAGCGGCCCGTCGATTGCCACCCGCTTGATCACCCAGCTGTATTTCGAAGGTGATCCGTTGATCCCGATGTGCCCGATCGTCAAGTCGATCGCCAATCCCGAGGCGGTGCAGAGCCTGATCGCGCGGCTGGACATGAGCAACGCCAACCCGATGGATTGCCTGGCCTATCGCTTCGACATCGTCCTGCGCGGCCAGCGCAAGACCCACTTCGAAAACCGCTGAGGAGGTTTCCCATGCCTATCGAACTGCTGCCGGAAACCCCTTCGCAGACTGCCGGCCCGTATGTGCACATTGGTTTGGCCCTGGAGGCCGCCGGCAACCCGACCCGCGACCAGGAGATCTGGAACCGCATGGCCCGGGCCGATGCGCCGGGTGAACATATCCTGGTGTTCGGCAACGTTTATGACGGTAACGGCCATCTGGTCAGGGATTCGTTCCTGGAGTTCTGGCAGGCCGACCACAATGGTCAGTACCAGGGCGATTTCGACCTGGAACAACCGTTCAACAGCTTCGGCCGTACCGCCACCACCTTTGATGCGGGTGAGTGGACCCTGCACACCGTCAAGCCGGGTGTGGTGCGCAATGCAGCTGGCGTGCCGATGGCGCCGCACATCAACGTCAGCCTGTTTGCCCGCGGGATCAATATCCATCTGCAGACGCGTCTGTACTTCGATGACGAGGCCCAGGCCAACGCCCAGTGTCCGGTGCTTAACCTGATCGAGCAGCCGCAGCGGCGCGAGACCCTGGTGGCGACCCGCTGTGAGGTGGATGGCAAGTTGGCGTATCGCTTTGACATCCGCATTCAGGGTGAGGGCGAGACGGTGTTCTTCGATTTCTGATTTGTGCTGGTGCTATCGCGGGGCAAGCCCGCTCCCACAGGTGGGGCACCCTCCCGGTGGGAGCGGGCTTGCCCCGCGATCATTCGTACTCGGTGACCCCGGCAATATGCCGCCCGGCGATGTAGCCAAACGTCGCCGCAGGCCCCAGATTGATCCCGCCTGCCGGGTAGTGCCCGCCCATGATGCTGGCCATGTCGGTTCCCACTGCATACAACCCGTCGATGGGTTGACGCTGGCTGTCCAGGACCTGGGCATGCTGATTGGTCCGCAGTCCGGCAAAGGTGCCAAAACACCCCGGCTCGACTTTTACCGCATAGAACGGCCCTCGCTCGATCGGCGCCACGCACGGATTCGGTGTGTGCAGGGCATCGCCCTGTTTGCGGTTGTAGGGCGTCGAGCCGCGGCCGAATGCCGGGTCTTCACCCAGGCGGGCATGGTGGTTGTACTCATTCACGGTATCGCGCAAACCTTGTGGATCGATGCCACAGGCGCGCGCCAGCGCTTCGATGGTCCTGGCGGTTTTCAGGTAGCCCGAGGCAATGAATGGCTGCAGCGGCAGCGGAAAGGGGCGGGACATGCCGAGGCCATAACGGCGCTGAAAGACGTGGCTGCAAATCAGCCAGGACTCGACCTTCTCACCGGGTGCCTGGGCGACCATGGCGCTGACGTAGTCGTAGTAGCCATCGGCTTCGTTGACGAAGCGTTTGCCGTTGGCCAGTACGCCGATGATGCCGGGCTTGCCGCGCTCGATGATGTGCGGGAAATGGCCGACAGTACCGTCTTTGTGCGGCACCCGTGAAACCGGCGCCCAGGCCACCGGGCTGTGCAGGTCATCGGCGACCTGGCCACCAACACTTTCACCCAGTCGCAGGCCATCACCGTTGGCGCCCAAGGGCGGCAAGGCCAGGTGTTCATGGCCGCTGGGCGTGCGCGGGAACAGGGCCTTGCGCCGTTCGATGTCATTGGCAAAACCGCCGGCGGCGAGAACCACGGCCTTGCGCGCATGAATACTGACAGGGCCGCGCGCAGTGTCGATCACCGCGCCGCAGACCCGGCCCTGCTGGTGAAGCAGCCGTTTGGCCGGCGCCGACTCCCAAAGCAACACCCCCAGATCTTCCGCCGACCTGGCCAGCCGCGCGACCAGGGCGACGCCGTTGACCAGTTGCATGGCCCGGCCGTGCAGGGCGAGGTCGAGCAGGTGACGGCTGAAACGCTTGCTGACGTGCAACAGTGAACGCCACGAGCGGGTCAGGGTCAGGAAGGCGCCCAGATCTTTGCCTGCCATGATCGGCATGCCTATGAACGAGGTTTCGCGCATGGTTTTGCGCAGGCGCTTGAGCAGTTTGCCGACCTGGCGTCCGTCATAGGGTGCGGCGATTACCGAGCGTCCACCGGTACCGGCGCCAGGTGTATTACCGTGGATGTCGGCAATGCCGTTGCCGTCGGCGAATTGCAGCGCCGTATGGCGCTCGAAAAACGACACCATGTTCGGCGCCGCTTCAAGAAAAGCGTCGATCATTTGCGCGTCGAATCGCTCGCCCAGTTCGTGTTCCAGGTAGGTGCGCGGTTGGGCACGCTCCTCGATGATGCCGGCGCGTTGCGCCAGTGGATTGCACGGTATCCACATCCAGCCGCCGGACCAGGCTGTAGCACCACCGAACACCGGGTCCTTTTCCACCACGATGACTTTCTGCCCATGCCAGGCGGCGGTTACCGCCGCAGACAATCCGGCCGCGCCGGAGCCGATGACCAGTACATCGCAATCCACGCGGGTAGACGTGGGGGTATCGACAGCCATGGGCAGTGTCTCCTCGAACAGTGAGTTTTGTTATATTCTGGAACAAGATTCCATATTCTATGATTCGAAGCACTGCCCGGCCAAGCGGCCAGGCGACAAAGTGGGCGAAGATCGGACAGTGTTTTGCGCTTTGCCTCGCGCTCTTTAGAATCGGCAAAATTTTCAAGGACCATGACCATGGCCGGCAGTCAGATCGAACGTGCGTTCAGCCTTCTCGAACGCCTCACCAGCGAACCCCGCGGGCTGCCCCTGCAGACCCTGGCCGAAGAGCTGGATATCCCCAAGAGCGCCACCCACCGCATGCTCGCCGAGTTGATGCGCCTGGGTTATGTGCGGCAGAACCTGGAGAGCAGCCGTTACCACCTGAGCACTCGCTTGGTGGCCATGGGCTTTCGCTACCTGGCCAGCAGCGGCGCCGATATCGTTCAGCCGATTCTCGATCAGCTGGCGCAACAGACCGGTGAGCTGGTGCGCCTGGGGGTGATCGACGGTGACCGCCAGACCTGGATCGCCAAAGCCCAGGGCGCCCGTTCCGGCCTGCGTTACGACCCGGATATGGGCCGCGATGCACCGCTGTTCTACACCGCTTCCGGGCATGCCTGGCTGTCCAGCCTCAGCGATGCCCAGGCGCTGGTGCTGGTGGAGCGCCAGGGCATTGCCCGGCGTGAAGACTTTGGCCCCAATGCGCCGGCTTCCAACGCCGAACTGCTTGAACGCCTGCGCCTGACGCGTGAGCACGGTTATGCCTGGGTGGTGGAAAGCTCGGCGGTGGGCACTTCGGCACTGGCGGCGGTGGTGCGTCATCCGCTCGATGGTCATGCGGTGGGGGTGCTCAGCGTGGCCGGGCCCAGTGCACGGATGAGCGAAGTGCGCATGCACGAGCTGGCGCCGGTGTTGCTGGCGGCAGCGGCGGAGTTGTCGGCGGCGAGCCCTGCGTCTGAGTTGTTTGTTTAAAAGGCATCGCGGGGCAAGCCCGCTCCCACAGTGGGAGCGGGCTTGCCCCGTGATGTTTTTTTGCTTGCACTGAAAGTGGAACATGGTTCTAAATATTCCAAGCCCACTTTCCGAGATCACAAACTATGACGCAACGCGTGATGTCCCTCGCCGCCCTGACGGTACTTGAGCTGTCACCTGTGGAAATGGTCGAAGTCGCCGCTCGCGCCGGCTACAGCCATGTCGGCCTGCGCCTGGAACCGGCCACGCCTGAGGAGCATCACTTCCCGCTGGTAGCGGATGCCGGGCTGCGCCGCCAGACTGCCGCACGCCTGCGCGATACCGGCATCAAGGTGCTGGACGTGGAGATCCTGCGGCTCAAGCCAGAGACCCGTGTCGCCGATTTCGAGGCCCTGCTGGCCGTCGGCGCCGAGTTCGGTGCCAGCGAACTGCTGGTGGCCGGCAATGACCCCGATGAATCACGCCTGACCGCGCACTTCGCCGAACTGTGCGATCTGGCCGCGCAATACGGGCTGCACCCGCATCTGGAGTTCATGCCCTGGACCGATGCCAGCAACCTCACCCAGGCACTGCGCATTGTCGAGCGGGCTGAGCGTGACAACGGTTGCGTACTGGTCGACGCCTTCCATTTCGACCGTTCGGCCTCGTCGCTGGATGACCTGCGCCAGATCGCCCCTTCACGCCTGCGTTATGCTCAGCTGTGCGATGTGGCAGGACCGCGTCCTGACGACATGGCCGAGATCCTGCGTCAGGCGCGCAATGAGCGGCGCTTCCCCGGTGACGGTGATTGCGATCTGGCCGGGCTGCTGGGCAGTCTGCCGCCGTCGATTCCCTTGAGCCTGGAGATTCCCACCCGGCAATTGTACGAACAGGGTATCAGCGCCCTGCAACGGGCTCAGATGGCCCTGGACAAAACCCGCCTGCTGCTCCTGCAGCACTGACCTGCGAGCCGATCCCATGCCGCGTGCCACCACGCTCAACGATACCAGCCAGCCATTGCGAGGGATTCTGCTGGTGGTGCTGGCGACGTTTCTGTTTGCCAGCCATGACGCCCTGTCCAAATACCTGGCCGGGTTCTATCCGATTCTCTGGGTGGTCTGGGCCCGCTATCTGGTGCACACCCTGTTGATGATGGCGATCTTCCTGCCGCAGTCCGGGTTGCGTGTGTTACGCACGCGGCGGCCGGGGCTGCAGGCCTTGCGCGCATTGTGTCTGCTGGGCACCAGCTTGCTGTTTACCACCGCTTTGCAGTACATCCCGCTTGCCGAAGCGACCGCAGTCAACTTCCTCGCGCCCTTGCTGGTGACGGCGTTGTCCTTGCCGTTGCTGGGCGAGAAGGTGACCCGTGGCCAGTGGGTGGCGGTGCTGGTGAGTTTCGTCGGCGTGACGGTGATCGTCCATCCCGGCGGCGCCCTGTTCACCCCGGCAGTGCTGCTGCCTTTCGGTTCGGCGCTGTGTTTCTGTTTCTACCAGTTGCTGACCCGCAAGCTCAGCGGAATTGACAGCCCGACCACCAGCAACTTCTTCACCGGGGTGCTCAATACGCTGGTGATGAGTGCCATCGTGCCGATGTTCTGGCAAACGCCGAGCCTGATCCACGGATTGATGGCGGTGGCGCTCGGTACCTGCGGGATGACCGCGCACCTGTTCCTGACCCAGGCTTTCCGCCACGCGCCACCGGCCATGCTGGCGCCGTTCAGTTACTGCCAGATCGTGTTCGCCGGGATACTCGGCCTGGTGCTGTTCGGACACAGCCCGGACATGGCCGGGCTGGTCGGTATCGCGCTGATCTGCCTCAGCGGCCTGGGCGCTGCCTGGTTGCAGCGCAAGCCTTAGGCTTCGACCTTCGGCACTTTGCGCGGGGCCATCAGGTACATCCAGGTCAGGGCAATGAAGTACATGGCCGGGATCATGGTGAACAGCAGGGTGTAGTTGTTGTTGGTGGTGGTCAGGATGTAGCCCACCAACTGGGTCATGAACATCCCGCCGATGGCCGCGCACATGCCACCGAAACCGAACACCGTACTCATCATGTGCTTGGGCGTGTAGTCCATCACCAGGCTCCAGATATTGGCGGTCCAGGCCTGGTGCGCGGCGATTGCCAGGGAGATGGCCAGAACCGCAACCCACAGGCTGCTGGCGCCGGCGGCGAAGATCACGCCGATGATGGTGATCGCAAACAGCAGCATCGACAGCAGGCGAGCCTTGACCGGCGCCATGCCACGGCCAATCAGGAACGACGAGAGAATGCCGCCGCCAACACTGCCGAAGTCGGCGCTGATGTAGATGACGATCAGCGGAATACCCATCTGCGTCACGCTGATGCCCAGGTTGTACTGCTGGTTGAGGAACGGCGGCAGCCAGTACAGGTAGAACCAGAACACCGGTGCGGTCATCGAGTAGGCCAGGGCGAAGGCCCAGGTGCCGCGCATGCGCAGGATGCGCGAAAAGGGCACACGCGCCTGTTCCGGTTCCTTTTCGCCCTGTACGTAGGCCAGTTCTTCCTTGCTGACGCTTGGATGGTCTTCCGGATTGAAGTACTTCAAGCCCCAGAAAATCACCCACACCAGGCCCAGCGCGCCCATGCCCATGAACGCAGCCTGCCAGCCCCAGACGGTAAGAATCAGTGGCAGCAGCATCGGCGTGAACATCGCCCCGACGTTGGTCCCGGCGTTGAAGATGCCGGTGGCCACCGCCCGCTCGCCGGCCGGGAACCACAGGCGGGTGGTCTTGACGCAGGCCGGGTAGTTGGCGGCTTCGGTCAGGCCGAGAATGAAGCGGCAGACCATGAAGCCCACCGCCGAAGTGGCCAGGCCGTGAGCACCGGTGGCCAGGCTCCAGAGCAGCACGGCGCAGAAGAACACGCGCTTGACGCCGATGCGGTCGATCAACCGGCCCTGGAGGACGAAGCCGATGGCATAGCCGACCTGGAACCAGAAGTTGATGTTGGCGTAATCCATTGCCGTCCAGTTCATTTCCTTGGCCAGGATCGGCTGCATGACGCCCAGGGCGGCGCGGTCGATGTAGTTCAGGGTGGTGGCAAAGAACACCAGGGCAAGCATGACCCAACGGGTCTTGCCGACCGCCATGGCGCCACGGATCTTGTCGCCGATGCCGGCGTGCGGGTTGCTGGCCAGCGGCTGGGCCATGCGGGAACTGTGCGAATGGATCATGGGAGGGTTACCCGTATTTTTATGTTTATGGGTCAAGCCTGGGTTACGCAACGCTAAGGACGCCGGGGTGTACGGCGGTCGGTTGGAACGGCAGGGGTCGAGGCGCTTTTGGCGCGTCGAGCATCACTGCCCGGTGTCGAAATGGTGCGCCTGTGGTCAAAAAAGGGTCAATTCGTAGAACGCTATTATGGGCGATAATCGAACACAAAACTAACCAGTTAGTACCTTTTTGATTGAGCAAAAAGTGTGCAACGCCAATACTCGCAGCATCCGGGTTTTGCCTGCCCATCGGAGCCATAAAAATGCAGCGTTCAATTGCCACCGTGTCCTTGAGCGGTACCTTGCCTGAAAAACTCGACGCCATTGCCGCCGCGGGCTTTGACGGGGTCGAGATCTTCGAAAATGACTTGCTCTACTACGCCGGCAGCCCGCGGGAAATCCGCCAGCGCTGTGCCGACCTGGGCCTGGCAATCACTTTGTTTCAGCCATTTCGCGATTTTGAAGGCTGCCGTCGTGAGCGGCTGGCGCGCAACCTGGACCGTGCCGAGCGCAAGTTCGACCTGATGCAGGAGCTGGGAACCGATCTGGTGCTGGTATGCAGCAACGTGGCTGCCGATGCACTGGGCGAGCGCCAGGTGCTGGTCGACGACCTGCGCCTGCTGGCCGAGCGCGCCGGGGCCCGCGATCTGCGCATCGGCTACGAAGCATTGGCCTGGGGCCGGCATGTGAACACCTGGCAGCAGGTCTGGGACATCGTCAAGGCCGCGGACCATGCCAGCCTGGGGATGATTCTCGACAGTTTTCATACCCTGTCGCTCAAGGGCGACCCGAGTGCGATCGCCGAGGTCCCCGGCGACAAGATCTTCTTCGTGCAGATGGCTGATGCACCGCTGCTGGCGATGGATGTACTGGAGTGGAGCCGGCATTTTCGCTGCTTCCCGGGGCAGGGCGAGTTCGATCTGGCGGGCTTTCTGGCACCGATTCTGGCCAGCGGCTATCGCGGGCCGTTGTCGCTGGAAATCTTCAACGATGGTTTCCGCGCCGCGCCACCGCGCGCCAATGCCGCCGACGGTCTGCGTTCGCTGCTATATCTGGAGGAGAAGACCCGCCAGCGCCTTGCACAGCAGACTTCGCAAGCGCAGGACGATCTATTGTTCGCGCCACCGCCAGCCAGTGCCTACGATGGTATCGAGTTTCTTGAATTTGCCGTTGACGACGCCCTCGGCGCCAAGCTGGGTAACTGGCTGGAACGCCTGGGCTTCACCCGCACCGGTACCCACCGCTCGAAGAATGTCAGTTTGCTGCGCCAGGGCGATATCAACCTGATCCTCAACGCCGAGCCTTATTCGTTTGCCCACAACTTTTTCGAAAGCCATGGCCCGTCCTTGTGCGCTACGGCAATCCGGGTCAAGGACAGTGCCCAGGCGCTGGCTCGCGCGGTGGCCTTTCATGGCCAGCCTTACCGCGGCCTGGTCGGACCGAACGAGCGCGAGCTGGCGGCGGTGCGTGCGCCCGATGGCAGTCTGATCTACCTGGTCGATCAGGACGCCGAAGGGCGGACCATCTACGATACCGATTTCAGCCTGGTGCAAGCCTCGGGTAACAGCCTCGGCCTCAAGCGCATCGATCACATGGCCCTGGCCTTGCCGGCCGATGGCCTGGACAGTTGGGCGCTGTTCTACAAAAGCTTGCTGGACTTCACCGCCGATGACGAAGTGGTCCTGCCTGATCCTTATGGCCTGGTAAAAAGCCGGGCGCTGCGCAGCCGTTGCAGCTCGATCCGCCTGCCGTTGAACATCTCGGAAAACCGCAACACCGCCATCGCTCATGCCCTGTCGCATTATCGCGGCTCGGGTGTGCATCACATCGCCTTCGACTGCGACGACATCTTTGCCGCGGTCAAGCAAGCCAAGGAGGCCGGTGTGGCGTTGCTCGACATCCCGCTCAACTACTACGACGACCTGGCTGCGCGCTTTGATTTCGACGACGAGTTCCTCAGTGAGCTGGCTTATTACAACGTGCTCTATGACCGTGACGCCCAGGGCGGCGAGCTGTTTCACGTGTATACCGAACCGTTCGAGGAGCGCTTTTTCTTCGAGGTCTTGCAGCGGCGCAATGGCTACAGCGGCTACGGCGCGGCCAACGTCGCCGTGCGTCTGGCGGCCATGGCCAAGGCCCGTGCGGGCGCCCCGGCACAGGCCCGCTTGTAGGGCGGGGGCCGGCAGGCTTTCTTCCTTATCTCCCGGGGCTCATAATCACCGGGTTAACCGTTGGCCACGAGTCCCGTATGACAACTACTCCAGCACTCTGCGCCGCCCCTGAACCAGTGGCGCGCAAGGGGCGCAAGAACAATCCGGAAAAGACCCGCGAGAACATTCTCCAGGCGGCGATCAGCGAGTTCGTCCAGCAAGGGCTGGCTGGCGCCCGGGTCGATGCCATCGCCGAGCGCACCCAGACCTCCAAGCGCATGATCTACTACTACTTCAACAGCAAGGAGCAGTTGTACGTCGAGGTGCTGGAGAAGCTCTACGGTGATATCCGCAACACCGAGAGCAGCCTGCACCTGGCTGAACTGGAGCCGCGTCAGGGCATTCGCCGGCTGGTGGAGTTCACCTTCGATCACCATGATCGCAACGTCGATTTCGTGCGTATCGTCTGCAACGAGAACATGCATCACGGCGAGTATGTGAAGCGCTCTGCGGTGATTCGCTCGATGAACAAGACCGTGCTCAATGCACTGGACGAGATCCTGCGCCGCGGGGCTGCCGAAGGGGTCTTCCGTCAGGGCCTGGAGGCGCTGGACGTACACCTGTTGATCAGTTCGTTCTGCTTCTACCGGGTATCGAACCGCAACACCTTTGGCGAGATCTTCCAGGTTGATTTCGAAGATGCGGCGCTCAAGGCGCGTCATCGCGAGATGATTTGCGAGTCGGTTTTGCGTTTCCTGCAAGCCTGATCTTCGCGGGGCAAGCCCGCTCCCACTGTGGGAGCGGGCTTGCCCCGCGATGCTTTTCAGCTACCCATACTATTGAAGTGTTCAAGCATCCGCGCCGCATCCGGCTGCAAGCCACTGAACAGCTCAAACGCCTTCACCGCTTGAAACACCGCCATGTTCGAACCATCCAGGGTGCGACAGCCCAAGGCCCGGGCCTCACGCAGCAGTTCGGTTTGCAGCGGAAAGTAGACGATCTCCGCGACCCACAGATCAACCCTTAGCAATGCCTTGGGCACCGGCATGCCCGGCAGTTTGGCCATGCCCATCGGCGTGGTGTTGACCAGACCATCGGCTTCGCCCAATGCATGGGCCAGGTCGTGCCCGACGCGGGCACGGCTGCCGTCGAAATGCGCATTGAGGTTATCCACCAGCGCCTGAGCCCGAGCCAACTCGACATCGAATACCGTTAACTGCCCGACCCCTTCGGCCAGCAGCGCATGGGCCACCGCAGCCCCGGCACCGCCAGCGCCCATCTGCACCACCTGACGACGTGGCGCGTCGCTCAAGCCGCGGCGAAAGCCTTCGGCGAAACCCAGGCAGTCGGTGTTGTGGCCGATACGCTTGCCGTCCTTGAGCACCACGGTATTGACCGCGCCGATGCCTCGGGCCTCGGCAGAGAGGTCATCGAGCAACGGCAGGATTGCCTGTTTGCACGGGAAGGTGATGTTCAGGCCGGTGTAACCCATGGCTTCGGCAGCGCTGAGCAGTTGCTCCAGGGCGCTGCAGTCGAGTTTCAACTGATCCAGGTCGATCAGCCGGTACAGGTAGTTAAGGCCCAGGGCATGGCCTTCGTGCTCATGCAGTGCCGGGGTGCGTGAGGCCTGGATACCTGCACCGATCAGGCCGGCGAGGATGCCAGGAGAGGGGGCCGGATTCATGGGGAAACTCCATTGTTGTTCTTGGGAAGAGGCTTTCGCTGAAAATGTACCGTTTGGTTAATTTGGTCAATCGATGAGCGCGGTCGCGGGCGTTTTTCTGTGCGCTGATCGCACAGCCTGTGCTACACCTGTTGATTCGCACCTGCCCACGGAGGGAAACATGGCAATGCCGTTCAACGACTCGCAGTTGCTGGGTGAAACCTGGCCGGGCCTGGCCAACCTGACCCAGTCGATCTTCGCCGCCCTCGGTGGCCAGGGCTTTCGTAACAGCTTCCGCCTGGATCGCTCGCAGGCGACCTGCCTGCTGCTGATCGACGGCCTGGGCTGGAACCTGCTCCAGGCCCATGCCCGGCACGCACCATTCCTCGCCTCATTGATGCAGCCGGATTCGTATTTTCGCGTGGGCTTTCCGGCGACCACCGCCACCAGCCTGGCCTCGGTGACCTCGGGGCTTGGTAGCGGTGCGCATGGCATGGTCGGCTGCAGCTTTGCCCTGGATCAGCAGACCGAGTTGTCGCCGTTGTCGTGGACCACTGCTGCGCTGCAAGTCGAAGCACAGCCAGGTGCAGCTCCGGCACCGGAATCGTTCATCGTGCCGCCCGATGCCTGGAGCCTGGCCCGCGCGCAGGGCATTGCCGTCAGCACGGTCATGCTCGGCCGCTATGCCAACTCGGCGTTCAGCCAGGCGATCTACAAGGCCGGACGGATACTCCCGGCCCCGGCCTATGACGCCTACCCGGAACTGATCAATGCAGCGCTGGCGACTGAAGATCCGGCCTTCTGTTTTGCCTATTTCGGCGACCTGGATTTTGCCGGGCACCTGTTCGGTCCGGGCTCCGAGGGCTGGCTCAAGCAACTGGAAATTGCCGACCAGCTGGCTCAGGCCATCGCCCGCAAGCTGCCGGAGCGGGTGCAGCTGATGGTCATCGCCGACCACGGCATGCTGGCGCTGGACAGCGACCAGGTGCGTGACTTCGACCTCGACCCGGTGTTGCAGGAGGGCGTGCGCGCCATCGCCGGTGATATCCGCGCGCGCTACCTGTATGTGCCGAGCCAGCAGGACCGTGTGCACCAGCGCTGGCAGAATCACTTGGGCGAGCAGTACCAGGTCTTGTCCAAGGCCCAGGCGATTGCTGCGGGCTTGTTCGGCGATGTCTTGCTCAGCCAGGCCGAGGCGCGGATTGGCGACCTGATCGTGGTGCCGACCGGGGCGGGCGGGATTATTCGCAGCGAAGTGGAAAAGCACGCCAGTCAATGGCGTGGGCACCATGGTGCGCTGACGGATGAAGATCAGCAGGTGCCCTTGTTGATGTGCGCGGGGCAGGGCTGAAGGAGCGGCCTCGGGCTCAGCTTTTCACCGGTACCAGGTCGAAGTTGTCGGCCTGGTACTGGAACAGCAGGCAATCAGCTGCGGCGGTGCAGCCGCTTTCATGCACCAGATTGGCCGGCAGTTTGTAGTACGAGCCCGCTGGATACTCGGTGCGCACCTTATCGATCACGGCGTAGAAAGTGCCTTTCAGGACCACTGTTGGCAGGCTCTGGCTGTGGGTATGCAGACCGTTGTCGGTGCCTGCCTTGAAGGTGACAAAGGCCGAGTAGTTGCCCTTGCCGAAAATATTCCCCTCAGTGTTGGCGTAAGTGACGGCGCCGTTGGTGTTGGGTACTGCTTGCCATTGCAGAGCGGCGTTGGGCAGCGAGATCAGTGCTTCTGGTTTGATCTCGTTCTGGGCCAACACGGTAGTGGTAGAGGCGGTCAGGATCAGGCCGAACAGGGAGGTTTTCAAAGCTTTCATGGCGATAACCTTCGTTGAGTGGAGTGCGCGAAGGTTAATTGAACGCTTGATGCAGAAATACGCCCGTAAGAGGCCATGATTTGTGCGTTTTTTGCACCAATCACATCAGCCAGCGTGGGGCCCGATAGTAGTCCTGAAGGTAATCCAGCAACGCGCGAACCTTGGGCGCCAGGTAGCGGCTTTGCGGGTAGAGCGCATACAGGGTGCGCGCAGGCTGTTGCCAGTCCGGCAGCAGTTGCACCAGGCGGCCATCCTGCAAGGCGTCGTGGACGATGAAACGGTCAAAGCTGGCGATGCCCAGGCCACCGATAGCGGCGGCCCGTAGTGCCATCGGCGAGTTGGCGCTGACACGGCTGGGCATCAGCACCTCGCGTTGGCTGCCCGAAGGCCCGACCAGTTGTAGGCGCTGCGGTTGAGCGAGGCGGTTGTAGCCGAGCAGCGGATGCTCGCCCAGGTTGTCGGCCGTGATGGCAGTTGGCAGGCGCTTGAGGTACGACGCGGCGGCGACCAGGATCACTTCACTCGGCGCCAGCGTGCGTGCCACCAGGTTGGAGTCCGGCAAGTGATCGGTGACCCGCAGGCACAGGTCGATGCCCTCATCGAGCATATCGACGAAGCGGTCGGTACAGCTCAGTTCAATCTGCAACCCGGTGAAGCGTTCGACGAAGCCGGGTAGCCAGTGACCCAGTTCCAGTTCGCCAAACGCACTGGACACGCTCAGGCGCAAGGTGCCGGAGGGTTGCTGCTGGTGCTCGGAAAGCTCCAGCGTCATTGCCTCCATCTGATCGAGAATCTGCACGCAGTGACGGTAGAACAGCGCACCCGCTTCGGTCAGTTGCAGGCGCCGGGTGGTGCGGTTGAGCAGTTGACTGCCGAGCTGGCGTTCGAGGTTCTTCACCTGCCGTGACAGCACCGTATGGGATTGCCCCGCCAGGGCGGCAGCGGCGCTGAAGCTGCCGTGCTCGACCACCCGGCGGAAGGACTGCATGGCGCTGAACTGGTCCATCAGAGGGCGGTACTCCTTGAGATCTGCGGCCCGTTGCAGGCGCTGGCACAGCCGGCGCCTGCAACGCCGGGGTCAACGGCGAACCAGCAACACCCCACTCTCCATGTGATGGGTATATGGAAACTGGTCAAACAACGCACAACGCTCGATGCGGTGTGTGTCGTGCAACTGGGCGATGTTCGCCGCCAGGGTTTCCGGGTTGCAGGAGATGTACAGGATATTGTCGAAGCGCCGGGTCAGCTCGCAGGTGTCCGGGTCCATGCCGGCACGCGGCGGGTCGACGAACACGCTGCCGAACTGGTAGCTCTTCAGGTCGATGCCTTCCAGACGGCGGAACGGGCGTACTTCGTTGAGCGCCTCGGTCAGCTCTTCGGCGGACAGGCGCACCAGGCGCACGTTATCCACGGCATTGTCGTCGAGGTTGTGCAGCGCGGCGTTGACCGAGGTCTTGCTGATCTCGGTGGCCAGCACCTTGCGCACCCGGGTCGCCAGCGGCAGGGTGAAGTTGCCGTTGCCGCAGTACAACTCGAGCAGGTCGTCCTGGCGCTCGCCGAGGGCCTCGTAGGCCCAGTTGAGCATCTTCTGGTTCACTGCGCCGTTGGGCTGGGTGAAGGCGCCTTCCGGCTGGCGATAGCGGAAGTTGCGTCCGGCGATCTGCAGTTCTTCTACCGCGTAATCGCGACCGATCACCACGCGTTTACCCTTGGAGCGGCCGATGATGCTGACATCCAGGTCTTTGCCCAGCTGCTGCGCGGCGGCCTCCCAGTGCTCGTCCAGTGGACGGTGGTAGCACAGGGTGATCATCGCATCGCCGGCCAGGGTGGTGAGGAACTCGACCTGGAACAGCTTGAAGCTCAGCGCCGAGCTGGCTTGCCAGGCGGCCTTGAGCCGCGGCATCAGTTCATTGATGCGCAGGCTGGCGATCGGGAAGTCTTCGATCAGGATCGGCGTGTGCTTCTCGCCCGGAGCGAACATCGCATAGAAGCGTTGCTCGTTTTCGCGCCACAGGCGGAACTCGGCACGCAGGCGATAGTGCTCGCGTGGTGAGTCGAACACCGCAGGTTCCGGGGCATCGAAAGGCGCCAGCAGCTCGCGCAGGCGTGCAACCTTGGCGTCGAGCTGCTGGGTGTAGGTCGAAGGGTCTAAGACTGCACTCATGCGTTGAACCAGCCCAGCTTGATGACGAACAGGATCGAGAGGATCACCAGTGCCGGGTTCAGGTCGCGGCGGCGGCCGGAGAGCAGCTTGATCGCAGTCCAGGAAATGAAACCGAAGGCGATGCCGTTGGCGATCGAGTAAGTCAGCGGCATGGCCAGAGCGGTGATCACCACTGGCGCAGCTTCGGTAACATCGTCCCAGTTTATTTCAGCCAGGCCCGAAGCCATCAACACGGCGACGAACAACAGTGCTGGTGCGGTGGCGAAAGCCGGCACGCTACCGGCCAGCGGGGCGAAGAACAGTGCCAGCAGGAACAGGATGGCGACGACGATGGCGGTCAGGCCGGTGCGTCCGCCAGCACTCACGCCGGCAGCCGACTCGATGTAGCTGGTGGTGGTCGAGGTGCCGAGCAGGGAACCGGCCATGGCCGCGGTACTGTCAGCGATCAGGGCGCGGCCCATCTTCGGCATGTGACCGTCCTTGCGCATCAGGCCGGCGCGTTTGGCAACGCCGATCAGGGTGCCGGAGTTGTCGAACAGGTCAACGAACAGGAAGGCGAAGATCACGCTGATCAGGCCGACATCCAGGGCGCCCTTGATGTCCAGCTGCAGGAACGTCGGGGCCAGCGAAGGCGGCATCGAGACCACGCCCGCGAACGGGGTGACGCCCAGGGCGATCGAGGCCACGGTCACCGCCAGGATGCCGATCAGTACTGCACCACGAACCTTCAGGGCTTCCAGGGCGACAATCAGGAAAAAGCCCAGGGTGGCGAGGATTGGCGCCGGTTGCTTGAGGTCACCCAGGCCCACCAGGGTCGCCTGGTTGTCGACGACGATACCGGCGTTGTGCAGGGCGATCAGTGCCAGGAACAGGCCGATACCGGCAGCAATGGCCGAACGCAGTGGCAGCGGAATGCTGTTGACGATCCACTCACGGATACGAAAGATCGACAGCAGGAAGAACAGCACCGCCGAGATGAATACCGCACCCAGGGCCACCTGCCAGGTGTGGCCCATGTGCAGGACCACGGTGTAGGTGAAGAAGGCGTTCAGGCCCATGCCCGGTGCCAGGGCGATCGGGTAGTTAGCGATCAGGCCCATGGTGGTCGAGCCGATGGCAGCTGCCAGACAGGTGGCAACGAACAGCGCGCCCTTGTCCATGCCGGTCTCACCGAGAATGCTCGGGTTGACGAACAGGATATAGGCCATGGCCAGGAAGGTGGTCACGCCCGCGAGAATTTCGGTGCGGACATTGGTGTCGTGTGCTTTTAGTTGAAACAGCCTTTCCAGCATGCCTGCTCCCCGTGGCGCGCCCCGGCGCCGTGAATGTATCGACCCCCTCAGCAAAGCACAGACCGTACCGGACGGTTTGTGGAATTTGATTGGGCCGGAAAAAAGCCGCGCATCATACCAGCATGCTTGGCCAGCGGTAATTATTGTCGCGATACACTGCAGATATCTGCAGGTTCCGCGCCGATTCCCCCACATCCCCCTCATGAGAGCCCGCTGTGCAACTGATTGATTACCGCGACCTGAGCCAGGCCCAGCGCGACCAACTGGTCGGCATCCAGGTGCACCCCGAGCAACAGCGCTATTGCGGCGATATGGCCAGTGCGCTGTACATCCTGCTGGGTACTGAAAGCGATGACATGCGCGGCGTGGTGCTATTGCTCGATGCCGAGCCCAGGGCCTTTCTGTTGCTCCAGCGCGGGGCGTTCCTGCCGCCCTGGGCCGCGGCCGATGCGGCCACGATCAGTGCCTTGCAGGTGGATCAACGCTTACAGGGGCGCGGCCTGGGACGATTTTGTATGCAGGCATTACCCGGTTTGGTTCGCGCTTGCTGGCCGGATGTTCGCCGCCTGCAATTGTCGGTGGAACCAGACAATCACGCCGCCCTGGCGTTGTACCGGGGGACTGGCTGGATTGACAGTGGTAATGGCTATCGCGCCCGCAAGGGCTACGAGTGTCAACTGACCCTCATGCTGTGAGCGACTACGCTTTATCCATACCCTGACGGAGTGCAGTCATGACCCACAGAGCCCTGATCGTAATTGCTGAAGGCGTGGATGACCTGCAGAGCGTGACCCTGATCGACGTGTTGCGCCGCGCCGAAGTGGAAGTGGTGGTGGCCAGCATCGAAGGCCGGCGCATGCTTACCTGCGCCCGTGGCACGCGCTTGACCGCCGACGGCATGTTGGTGGACTTGCTTGCCCAGCCGTTCGAACTGATCGTGTTGCCGGGGGGCGAGAAAGGGGTGCAGCACATGGCGGTGCACCAACCGCTGACACAGCGGGTAGCGGAGCAGGCCAAAGCCGGCAAGTTTTTTGCCGCGATTGGCGAAGGGCCCTTGGCATTGCAGGCTTTCGGGGTGCTGCGTCAGCGACGCATGACCTGTCATCCGGATGTCAGTCAGCAGCTCTCCGGGTGCAGTTTTGTCGATCAGCCGGTGGTGGTGGATGGTAACTGCATTACTGCCCAGGGTTCGGGGGCGGCGTTGGCGTTTGCTTTGACGCTGGTGGAACAGGTGGCGGGAAAGGCGGCTCGTAACCGAGTTGCGGGACAGCTGCAGGTGTGACAGTTCTGGCCTCATCGCGGGGCAAGCCCGCTCCCACCGGGTGGGAGCGGGCTTGCCCCGCGATGAGGTGGTCAATTTCTATGCATGTGATCCCTTCCTGCCAGGCTCGGAAACAGCTTGATCCACACCCCGGTCACCACCAGCGTCCCGACCCCGCCGAGCACCACTGCCGGTACGGTACCGAACCAGTGCGCAGTCAGCCCTGACTCGAATTCGCCAAGCTGGTTGGAAGCGCCGATGAACAACCCGTTCACCGCACTGACCCGGCCACGCATCTCATCCGGTGTCTCCAGCTGCACGAAGGCGCCGCGAATCACCATGCTGATCATGTCGGCTGCCCCGAGCACAGCCAGCACCGCCAGCGAAAACCAGAACGAGGTCGACAGGCCGAAGGCGATGGTGGCCACACCGAAGATTCCGACAGCAGTGAACATTACCCGGCCGACCTTGCGCTCCACCGGAAAGCGCGCCAGCCACAGCGACATCAGCAAGGCGCCGACCGCTGGTGCCGAGCGCAACAGACCCAGGCCCCAGGGCCCGGTAAGCAGGATGTCCTTGGCGAACACCGGCAGCAGTGCGGTTGCACCGCCGAGCAATACGGCGAACAGATCCAGTGAGATAGCGCCGAGGATGTCCGGGCGGCTGCGGATAAAGCGAATCCCGGCCAGCAAGGAATCGAGGCTGGCGCGGCCTTGCTGAGGCGCTTGCGGTCGCACACTGAGGCTCAGGGTCAGCAGGCAGGCCGTCACGTACAGCAGCACAGTCGGGCCGTACACCCAGACACTGCCAAATGCATAGAGAAAACCGCCCACCGCGGGGGCCACGATGGTTGCCGCCTGCATCGCCGAGGCCGAGGCCGCCACCGCGTGGGGAAACAGCGCAGAGGGCACTACGTTCGGCAGCAGTGCCTGGGTCGCGGGCATTTCGAACGAGCGGGCGCTGCCGAGCAAAAAGGCGAGGATAAAGATCAATTCGCGGCTGACGTTGCCAGTGCTGCTGCCGACCACCAGAGCCAGGGCTATCAAGGCCTGAGCCGTCTGGCACAGGGCAGCGACGCGGCGCCGGTCATAACGGTCGGCGACATGCCCGGTGTGCAGCATGAACAGTACCCGTGGGGCGAACTCCACCAGGCCGACCAGGCCAAGGTCAAGGACATTGCCGGTCAACTGGTAAAGGTGCCAGCCGATCGCCACGGTGAGCATCTGGAAGCCACTGGCGGTACACACCCGCGCCAGCCAGAACGCGAGGAAAGGGCGATGGTGACGCAACAACAGCGGTGGAGGGGCTGACATCGGCGAAACAGAGCCTCGGCGAGGGAAACAGCGGTGCAGATTATCATCAGTTTGTAACGGCGAGTTACGAGAAGATCATGCTTTGCGCCGTTTGTGCACTGTTTTGGGGCGCACAAAACCGTGCACAACTGATCTGCGGCAATGAACCACACAACCGCGCGGACCTTTCAGGACTATCCTTTCAGGCAGCCGTTGATCTGGATCAATAGTTTCATTTGCAACGGTGGGCCAGAACGGCCGAATTCCCTGCGTTGTGAAGTACTCAGAACAATTCCAACTAGCCACACTCAACTACCGTGGGGGCAGTTGGCGCCAAGGCCCATCGCCTGACGCCGGATTACCTGACAGAGGAAGCACTATGTTCGGATTAGAGGCCCTAGATCTCGCCCGAATTCAGTTCGCGTTTACCGTGTCTTTTCACATCCTGTTTCCGGCCATCACCATTGGCCTGGCGAGTTACCTGGCGGTGCTCGAAGGCTTGTGGCTGAAGACCAACAACAGTGTCTACCGTGACCTTTACCACTTCTGGTCGAAAATCTTTGCCGTTAACTTCGGCATGGGTGTGGTCTCCGGTCTGGTCATGGCGTATCAGTTCGGTACCAACTGGAGCAAGTTCTCCGACTTTGCCGGCTCCATCACCGGGCCGCTTTTGACCTATGAAGTGCTTACCGCCTTCTTCCTCGAGGCCGGTTTCCTCGGCGTCATGCTGTTTGGCTGGAACCGTGTCGGCCGTGGCCTGCACTTCTTTGCCACAGTCATGGTGGCCATCGGTACGATCATTTCCACGTTCTGGATTCTTGCCTCCAACAGCTGGATGCAGACCCCGCAGGGTTACGAAATCGTCAACGGCGTCGTGGTCCCGGTGGACTGGTTCGCGGTGATCTTCAACCCGTCGTTCCCTTATCGCCTGCTGCACATGGCCACCGCGGCGTTCGTTGCCACGGCGTTCTTCGTTGGCGCTTCGGCGGCCTGGCACCTGCTGCGTGGGCGTGACAACCCGGCTATCCGCAAAATGCTCTCGATGGCAATGTGGATGGCCTTGATCGTGGCGCCGATTCAGGCGGTGATCGGTGACTTCCACGGCTTGAACACCCTCAAGCACCAGCCGGTGAAAATCGCTGCGATCGAAGGTCACTGGGAGAATGTCGGTGACGAGCCGACCCCGCTGATTCTCTTCGGCATTCCCGATATGGAAGCCGAGACCACTCGCTTCAAAGTGGAAATCCCGGCCCTGGGCAGTCTGATCCTGACCCACAGCCTGGACAAGCAAGTCCCGGCGATGAAGGAGTTCCCGAAGGAAGACCGGCCTAACTCCACCGTGGTGTTCTGGTCGTTCCGGATCATGGTGGGTCTGGGCATGCTGATGATCTTCGTCGGCCTGTGGAGCCTGTGGCTGCGCAAGCGCGACAAGATCTACAGCTCGCGTCCGTTCCTCTACCTGACCTTGTGGATGGGCCCGTCCGGCCTGATCGCGATTCTCGCCGGCTGGTTCACGACCGAGGTTGGCCGTCAGCCCTGGGTGGTCTATGGCGTGATGCGTACTGCCGATGGTGTCTCGAACCACAGCTATACCCAGTTGGGCGTGACCCTGGTGATGTTCGTGGTGGTCTATTTCGCCCTGTTCGGTGCGGGTCTGGGCTACATGATGCGTCTGGTGCGCAAAGGGCCGAAAACCGGTGAGGGCGAAGAGCCCATCAAAGGCGGACCTGGCCAGAAACGCACACCGGCACGGCCGTTGTCTGCTGCCGATGACGATCACGACGATCGCGAGCACACCAGCTTGAACAAGGGGAACTGAGTCATGGGTATTGATCTTCCACTGATCTGGGCCGTGATCATTATCTTCGGCATCATGATGTACGTGGTCATGGATGGTTTCGACCTGGGGATCGGCATTCTCTTCCCCTTCGTCAAAGGCGAGCAGGACCGTGACGTGATGATGAACACCGTCGCGCCGGTCTGGGACGGTAACGAAACCTGGCTGGTACTCGGCGGTGCGGCGCTGTTCGGCGCCTTCCCGCTGGCCTATGCGGTCGTGCTGTCGGCACTTTACCTGCCGCTGATGTTGATGCTGGTGGGCTTGATCTTCCGCGGTGTGGCGTTCGAGTTCCGCTTCAAGGCCACGGCCGAAAAGCGTCACCTCTGGGACAAGGCGTTTATCGGCGGTTCGCTCGCGGCAACCTTCTTCCAGGGCGTGGCCCTGGGTGCCTTCATCGAAGGCTTCAAGGTGGTCGACCGTAGCTATGCCGGTGGTGCCTTCGACTGGCTGACCCCGTTCAGCCTGTTCTGCGGGCTGGGGCTGATCGTTGCCTATGCCTTGCTCGGCTGCACCTGGCTGATCATGAAAACCGAAGGCAAGCTGCAACTGCAGATGCATGACCTGGCGCGTCCTTTGGCCCTGGTGCTGCTGGCCGTGACCGGTATCGTCAGTATCTGGACGCCGCTGGCGCACCCGGAGATTGCTTCGCGCTGGTTCACCCTGCCTAACCTGTTCTGGTTCCTGCCGGTGCCGATCCTGGTGCTGGTGACCCTCTACGGTTTGCTCAAGGCGGTGGCACGCAATGCGCACTACACCCCGTTCCTGCTGACCCTGGCGTTGATCTTCCTTGGCTACAGTGGCCTTGGCATCAGCCTGTGGCCGAACATCATTCCACCGTCGGTTTCGATCTGGGACGCTGCCGCACCACCGCAGAGCCAGGGCTTCATGCTGGTCGGGGCGCTGTTCATCATTCCGTTCATCCTTGGCTACACCTTCTGGAGCTACTACGTGTTCCGCGGCAAGGTGACCCACGAGGATGGCTACCACTAGGAGGGCCTGGCAATGACCGGCAAACACACCTTCGATGAAGAGAAAAAGCCGCTCTGGCAACGGTTGGGCTGGCTGGCGGTGATCTGGGCCGGCAGCGTGGTGGCCCTGGGGATTGTTGCCTGGCTGATGCGCATGTTTATGGCTGCCGCCGGATTAAGCACCCACTAAAGCGCATTTCCCATCCCGCCTTGCGGCGGATTTACCCCCCTTCGCAGCTTAGGTTGTGAAGGGTTTTTTTTGACTATCGTATCGCGGGGCAAGCCCGCTCCCACTGGGGGGGCACTGAACCGGTGGGAGCGGGCTTGCCCCGCGATACCTTACTTGCGCGCTTTGAGCACCACGAACTTCGGCGTCGCCGCCACCTGCTCAACGCCGCGGAACAACCGCGCCAGCTTGCTGTGGTAGCCCAGATGGCGGTTACCGACGATGTACAGCGCACCGCCGACTACCAGCGCTTCGCGGGCCTGCTGGAACATGCGCCAGGCGAGAAAGTCGCCGACCACCTGCTGCTGGTGGAAGGGCGGATTGCACAGCACCACGTCCAGCGATTGTGCCGGCTGGCCAGCCAGGCCATCGTCGGCGCGTACGCTGACTTCACGCTCGCCCAGCGCCGCCTGCCAGTTTTCCAGCGCCGATTGGGTGGCCATGTAGGACTCATCGACCAGGGTGTAGTGGGCTTGCGGGTTGCTCAAGGCACTGACGATGGCCAGCACGCCATTGCCGCAACCCAGATCGGCGACCCGGGCTGAACCGAGGTTGTTGGGCAGGTGAGGCAGAAACGCGCGGGTGCCGATATCCAGGCCTTCGCGGCAGAACACATTGGCATGGTTGAGCAGTTCCAGGCGTGGCGCATCCAGTTGGTAGCGCGTTGGGTAGGGGGAGGTGAATGCGCCTTTGTCCTCTACCGTGGCAATCAGCAGGCGGGCTTTTTTCTGCGCCAGCGATGCCTGTACCGGGCCGATGTATTTTTCCAGCAGATCACCGGCAGCGCGTGGCAGGTGCTTGATCATCGCGCCGGCAATCACCTGGGCTCCGGGGGCCAGATGAGCCTGCAAGCGGATCAGTTGCTCTTCAAGCAGGGCCAGAGTCTTGGGCACGCGCACCAGCACCTGGTCGAACGGGCCTTGCCAGTTGGCGTTGGCGGCAATGAATGGCAGCGCGTCGAAAGCCTGGCCATTACGCACCAGGTTTTTCTCCAGCGCCAGACGGGCCAGGTACGAGTCGCCGCTGCTGGTGACCTGCAGGTGGCGACTCAGGCTGATCGCCAAAGCTCCGAAGCTGTCATTGAGGACCAGCACGCGGGTATTGGCATCTGGCGATTGTTCGGCCAGATGCTGCAGCAAGTACTCGTCGGCAGCGTCGAAGGCTTGCAAGGGATCGTTGGCTTGCTCGGGCTGGCGAAGCAGATCGAGCTCGGCGAAGGGGCTGGTCAACAAGGGCATGGCGTTAAGGCTCTGAGACATGGTCGCGCGCCGCAGTCGGCCGCGCTTTGCAGAGGCATGATTCTACAGGGCTTTGAATGGCAGGGGGTTATCCCAATAGGCCGTTCACGGCAGCCGCCGCAACGGCGCTGGTTTTGTTACAGCAGTTCAGCTTGGTGATGATGCTGCGTATATGGAAGTTCACCGTGCTTTTCGACAGGGTGAGGATGTCGGAAATGTCTTCTGCAGTCTTGCCAGCTGCAGTCCACTTCAGCACTTCGGTTTCACGGGCGGAGAGTACGGGTTTGGTTGATTTTTGATCAAATACCAGGCTGTGCATCAGGTTGCACAACCACATGGTCTTAGCGGCCATTTCGTAGTATTCACTGGTGTTTACCGGTGTATGACTGCGGATCACGCTTAACAGGCTTTCGTTACGATGCGGGTCGTGTGCAGAGTGGCTCCAGCCATAACGCAGCCCGTGTCGTCGGGCCTGCTCCCAAAGATCGGGGGTCTCTCGGAAGGTATCATCGTCCCAGAGAATAGGCAGCAACGATTTATGGCAATGGGCGACGATCGGGTCGATGCTCCGGTAATTACAGCGTTGATAGCAATCGTTCCAGGCCTTGGGAAAGTTACTGTAAGTCTCGAACTTCGGGTACAAGGAAGGGTTTGCCGGGGTCGGGGTGAAGGCGAAATACTCCATGCCCAGCTGTGCCGCCAGAGATGTCACCAAGTCGAACGTCCGTTGTTCCTCTGATTCGCTGAGCAGTTGTTTCAGCTGAACTTCCTGTCGGTATGGCATGGCTACTGCCTCGTGCAATTTGGATCCAAATATCACTTTCTAGTAAAGCAGTGTAGGAATTACCTGACTCTTTTGCTGAGTTTTTTTCGTTACAAGCACGTGCGTTTTTATCAGTTTGGGTCTTGGACCGACATGAAACCTGGGTGTCGACCATGGCCGTGGCGATGCCACTACAATCCAGCGGTGTTTATCCTGGCGCGATTGCGCGACACTGGGCGCATCTGTTTTTTGGAGTAAGTCATGACTGCCAGTGCTGAAAAGTTCACCCGCCAGACGTTGCTCGACGTCCAGCCGCTGACCCCAAGCCTGTTCAGCCTGCGCACCACGCGTGATCAGGGATTCCGCTTCCGCTCCGGTCAGTTCGCCCGCCTGGGGGTGACCAAGGCCGATGGCAGTGTGGTCTGGCGCGCTTATTCAATGGTCTCGTCGCCGTTTGACGAGCACCTGGATTTCTTTTCCATCGTGGTGCCGGGAGGGGAGTTCACCAGCGAGCTGAGCCGTCTGCAGGAAGGCGACAGCTTGTTGATCGATCGTCAGGCCTTTGGCTTTCTGACCCTGGACCGTTTTGTCGATGGCCGTGATCTGTGGTTGCTGGCCACAGGGACCGGCATCGCACCGTTCGTCTCGATCTTGCAGGACTTTGAAGTCTGGGAGCGCTTCGAATCGATCAAACTGGTGTATTCGGTGCGAGAAGCCAAGGAGCTGGCGTATCTGGACCTGATCGCCGGTCTGGAGCAGCGTGACTACCTGGCCGAGTTTGCCGGCAAGTTGCAGTTCATTCCGGTGGTCACACGCGAACAGCATCCCGGCGCACTCAATGAGCGCATCACCACCCTGATCGAGAATGGAGAGCTTGAGCGCGCCGCAGGCCTGGCGCTGACGCCGGAGCATTCGCGGGTAATGCTCTGCGGTAATCCGCAGATGATCGACGACACCCGGCAGGTGCTCAAACAGCGCGGCCTGAACCTGAGCCTGAGCCGCCGCCCCGGGCAGGTAGCGGTAGAAAACTACTGGTAGGCGCTGGCGACAGCCTGCGATGGGCCGCATAGCGGCCCCCGAGACGGATTCAGGGCTGCCGATTCTGCGTCTTGAGCAAGTCGCGGATCTCGGTAAGCAGCTCTTCTTCTTTGGTCGGTACCGGTGGCAGGCTTGGCGCTTCGGCTTCTTCGCGTTTCAGGCGGTTGATCGCCTTGACGCCCATGAAGATCGCGAAGGCGACAATGATGAAGTCGAGAATGGTCTGGATGAATTTGCCATAGGCCAGCACCACTGCCGGGACTTCGCCTTCGGCAGCTTTGAGGGTGACGGCAAGATCACTGAAGTCGACACCGCCGATCAGCAAGCCGATTGGTGGCATGATCACATCACCCACAAAGGATGAAACGATTTTGCCAAAGGCGGCGCCGATGATGATACCGACGGCCATGTCGACCACATTCCCTTTGACCGCAAAGGCCTTGAATTCACTGAGCACGCCCATGGTTTATTCCTTGTAACAGATGAGTTTGGTAAACGCAGTGTAATTCAGCTACACGCTTCATGCTCCGCGCTGCTGCTACAGACTGCAGTTATATCGAATAGTTTTGTCGTTTTATGTGGCCGCCCAGGTCACGCAGGTCGGCTATCATGGTCCCTTTTTCCGAGGACCGTCCCCCATGGCCAAGGCCAAGCGCATGTACGGCTGCACTGAGTGCGGCGCGACCTTTCCGAAATGGGCCGGACAGTGCGGTGAGTGCGGGGCCTGGAACACCCTGGTCGAGACCGTGCTGGAAAGCGGCGCAGCAGCGGCGCCCAGTGGCCGCACCGGCTGGGCCGGGCAGCAGGCGCAGATCAAGACCCTGGCCGAGGTCAGCGTCGAAGAGATCCCGCGTTTCAGCACCGCCAGCGCCGAGCTGGACCGGGTATTGGGCGGCGGCTTGGTTGACGGTTCAGTGGTCCTGATCGGTGGCGACCCGGGTATCGGCAAGTCGACCATTCTCCTGCAAACCCTGTGCGCCATCGCTACGCGCATGCCCGCACTGTATGTCACCGGCGAAGAATCCCAGCAACAGGTGGCGATGCGTGCCCGGCGCCTGGGGTTGCCCCAGGATCAGTTGCGGGTAATGACCGAAACCTGCATCGAGGCGATCATCGCCACTGCCCGGGTGGAAAAGCCCAAGGTCATGGTGATCGATTCGATCCAGACCATTTTCACCGAGCAGTTGCAGTCGGCGCCTGGTGGTGTCTCCCAGGTGCGTGAGAGCGCCGCGTTGCTGGTGCGTTACGCCAAGCAGAGCGGCACGGCGATCTTCCTCGTCGGTCATGTCACCAAGGAAGGTGCGCTGGCAGGCCCGCGGGTGCTGGAGCACATGGTCGATACCGTGCTGTATTTCGAAGGCGAGTCCGACGGCCGCCTGCGTTTGCTGCGGGCGGTGAAGAACCGTTTTGGTGCGGTCAATGAACTGGGCGTGTTCGGCATGACCGATCGCGGCCTGAAGGAGGTCTCCAACCCTTCGGCAATCTTCCTCACCCGCGCGCAGGAAGAGGTTCCCGGCAGTGTGGTCATGGCCACCTGGGAAGGCACCCGGCCGATGCTGGTGGAAGTCCAGGCGCTGGTTGATGACAGTCACCTGTCGAACCCGCGCCGGGTCACTCTGGGCCTGGACCAGAACCGCCTGGCCATGCTCCTGGCGGTGCTGCATCGCCATGGCGGCATTCCGACCCATGACCAGGATGTCTTCCTCAACGTGGTCGGCGGGGTCAAGGTGCTGGAGACCGCGTCCGACCTGGCGTTGATGGCGGCGATCATGTCCAGCTTGCGCAACCGTCCGCTGGATAACAGCCTGCTGGTATTCGGCGAAGTCGGTCTGTCGGGTGAGGTGCGTCCGGTGCCCAGCGGCCAGGAGCGCCTGAAAGAAGCGGCCAAGCATGGCTTCAAACGCGCCATCGTGCCCAAGGGCAACGCACCCAAGGAAGCGCCACCAGGTTTGCAGGTGATTGCGGTCACTCGTCTGGAGCAAGCGCTGGATGCGTTGTTCGAGTAACAATTGGTGGGAGCGGGCTTGCCCCGCGATTACGGTGTGTCAGTTGAGTCACAATCGCGGGGGCAAGCCCGCTCCCACCGGTTTAGCTTCTACTTGCAGCGTAAATAAAAAGGCCGGTGCACATGCACCGGCCTTTTTATTGCGTAGCGTTAATCAATGCTCCGAGACGGCCTCTCGTCGTGCCGGAGGCTCGCCATGTTCACCTTCGCCCATCACCGGAACCTCCTTGCCTTCGGCATTGAACAGCTTGCCGTCTTCGAAGTAGTCGCCGTCACGCAGGGCGGAGATATCCGAGTAGTGGATGGTACGTTCGTAGGCTGCGGCAAACACCGATTGCTGATCGGAGTTACCCACGGTGAAGTGGTTGAACACCAGGTTCAGGACAATGGC
Organism: Pseudomonas alkylphenolica; assembly: GCF_000746525.1. Taxonomy (NCBI): domain Bacteria; kingdom Pseudomonadati; phylum Pseudomonadota; class Gammaproteobacteria; order Pseudomonadales; family Pseudomonadaceae; genus Pseudomonas; species Pseudomonas alkylphenolica. Next base: position 5,037,992 of record NZ_CP009048.1, on the reverse strand, counting down.
CATGATTGCTGCCGAGCTGATGCCGGAGTGGAAGATGGTCTCGAACCAGTTGGGGAATTGCGCGTAGAAGTTCGGTGCGGCAATCGGGATCATGCCGAAGCCCAGCGAGGCGGCGACGATGATCAGGTTGACGTTGTTCTTGTAGCTGACCTTGGACAGGGTACGGATACCGCTGGCGGCCACGGTGCCGAACAGCACGATACCGGCACCACCGAGTACCGAGGTCGGTACTGCGGCAATCACCCGGCCCATGATCGGCAGCAGGCCGAGCACCACCAGGATCACCCCGCCGGTCGCTACGACGTAGCGGCTTTTCACCCCGGTCACGGCGACCAGGCCGACGTTCTGGGCGAAGGCGCTCTGGGTGAAGGAGCCGAAGATCGGCGCCAGGATGCTCGACGCCATGTCAGCGCGCAGGCCATTGCCCAGGCGTTTGGAGTCAACCTTGGTGTCGATGATTTCACCGACGGCAAGGATGTCGGCCGAGGTTTCCACCAGGGTCACCATGATCACGATGCACATCGACAGGATCGCAGCGATGTGGAAGGTCGGCATACCGAAGTGGAACGGGCTTGGCATTGCCACCAGCGGGCCTTCAAGCACCTTGCTGAAGTCAGCCATGCCCAGCGACCAGGCGATGAGGGTACCGATGACCATGGCCAGCAGGATCGACAGGCGCGAGATGGTGGCGCTGCCGAGCTTGCTTAGCACCAGCACGATAACGAAGGTCAGCGCGGCCAGGCCGATGTTGGCCATGCTGCCGAAATCCGGGGCCTTGCTGTTACCGCCCATGACCCAACGCGCAGCAACGGGCATCAAGGTCAGGCCGATGGTGGTGATGACGATACCGGTCACCAATGGCGGGAAGTACTTGGTAATTCGCGAGAACACCGGGGTGATCAGGAAGCCGATGAACGACGCGGCCATGACTGCACCCAATACTCCGGGCAAGCCGCCACCGCCTTCACTGCTGAGGATCGCGCCCATGGTCGCGACACCGGCAAACGAGACCCCTTGCACCAGCGGCAGCTGACAACCGAACCACGGCAGTCCGAGGGTTTGCAACAGGGTTGCCAGGCCGCCGGCAAACAGCGACGCAGCGATCAGTAGACCAATGTCCGCGGGTGTCAGGCCAGCGGCCTGACCGAGGATCAACGGCACGGCGACGATGCCGCCATACATGGTCAATACGTGTTGCAGGCCGTACGCCAGGTTGGCACCCAGGCCAAGGTTCTCGTCTTCGGGACGTGCTGCTGAAGACGTGCTAGAGGAGGACGTATTCATGAGGCGGGGTCTCTGTTTTATTGTTGTGGCGCTACTGTAGACAAGTCCTACGCTATGAAGCCAGAACAATTGTATACAATTTTTAGATCGGCGTAGGAACAGTCAGGCGCTCAATTTGGGTGCTTAAGTGAATGCAGTTATCGTTCCAACACGCGAACGCAGGCCTCGCAAGGCTGCGTGAAAACGGATAGGAGGGGTAAAAAAGCTGTCCGAGTGGACATAAACGTAACGAGAGGGAAATCAGGTAGCAAGCTAAGTTATTTTAAATTTCGATCAGTTCTCGCAGTTCACGCATCATTTCGGGGTTGTCGGCCAGGTTGAGTTCCACCAAGCGCCGTAAATGACACGATGAGTCGATATCAGTGCGCAGGCAGACAAAACCCAGTCGATTACCTTCTTCATGGCGTAGTTCCACCTGCATCCATAACGTTACCTGCTCCCCCAGGTGGACAAGGGCCTCGAAATCCTGGGTCAGGTCGGGGTCCCACGGCTCCGGGCACTTGATAAGTAAGCCCTTGAGGGACAGGTCAATCAGCTCGACCGGCCAGCATCGCTCGCCCTGGCGCAGTTCAGTGGGGCTATCAAAGGCAACACGCTGGAAACGTCGACGTTCTTGGTGGTCGCTCATGTTCAGGCACTCCGGGGTTCTTCCTGACTATAGCTCAGCACTTGCCAAGGTCCGCGCAAGGGCGCATAACGAGTTTTGTTCAACCCGCGTTGAAGGCTCTAGACCAACGTGGGGGGTGGTCTTTCCTGTCAGGATCGCTAGACTCGAAAGGCTGTCTTTTATCCACTAGCTGGAAACAAACCATGAACAACAATAATAGCCTGCTACGCCACATTCCGTGGCTGGCGCTGGCAGTCATAGGAGCCTGTGCGCTGGGTGTGGTCGCCCTGCGTCGTGGAGAGGCCATCAATGCCTTGTGGATCGTCGTCGCTTCGGTGGCCATCTACCTGGTCGCCTACCGCTACTACAGCCTGTTCATCGCCACCAAGGTGATGCAGCTGGACCCGCGTCGGGCTACCCCGGCGGTGCTCAATAACGATGGTCTGGACTATGTGCCGACCAACAAACACATCCTTTTCGGTCACCACTTTGCCGCCATCGCTGGCGCCGGCCCGCTGGTCGGTCCTGTCCTCGCCGCGCAGATGGGCTACCTGCCCGGCACGCTCTGGCTGATTGCCGGCGTGGTGCTGGCCGGTGCGGTGCAGGACTTCATGGTCCTGTTCCTGTCCACCCGCCGCAACGGTCGCTCGCTGGGTGACATGGTCCGCGAAGAAATGGGTCGGATTCCGGGCACCATTGCCCTGTTCGGCTGCTTCCTGATCATGATCATCATCCTCGCGGTGCTGGCGCTGATCGTGGTCAAGGCCTTGGCCGAGAGCCCATGGGGCATGTTCACGGTCATGGCGACCATCCCGATCGCGATGTTCATGGGCATCTATATGCGCTACATCCGCCCGGGCCGCATCGGCGAGATCTCGCTGATCGGCGTGGTGCTGCTGTTGCTGTCGATCTGGCTGGGGGGCCAGGTTGCCGCTGATCCGGTCTGGGGCCCGGCATTCACCTTCACCGGTGTGCAGATCACCTGGATGCTCGTGGGTTACGGTTTTGTCGCCGCCGTACTGCCGGTGTGGCTGGTGCTGGCGCCACGTGACTACCTGTCGACCTTCCTCAAGATCGGCACCATCGTTGGCCTGGCCATCGGTATCCTGATCATCGCCCCCGAGCTGAAAATGCCGGCGCTGACCCAGTTCACCGACGGCACCGGTCCGGTCTGGAAAGGCACCCTGTTCCCGTTCCTGTTCATCACCATCGCCTGTGGCGCGGTGTCGGGCTTCCACGCGCTGATCTCCTCGGGCACCACGCCCAAGCTGCTGGATAACGAAACCAACGCCCGTTACATCGGTTACGGCGGCATGCTGATGGAGTCGTTCGTGGCGATCATGGCCATGGTTGCCGCTTCGGTGATCGAGCCGGGTGTGTACTTCGCCATGAACAGCCCGGCCGCGGTGGTCGGTGCCGACGTTGTGTCGGTGGCGCAGACAGTCAGCAGCTGGGGCTTTGCGATCACCCCTGACGCGCTGGAAGCGGTGGCCAAGGACATCGGTGAGCACACCATCCTCGCCCGTGCCGGTGGTGCGCCGACCCTGGCGGTGGGTATCGCGCAGATCCTGCACCAGGTCCTGCCGGGTGAAAACACCATGGCCTTCTGGTACCACTTCGCGATCCTGTTCGAGGCGCTGTTCATCCTCACCGCAGTGGACGCCGGTACCCGTGCCGGTCGCTTCATGCTCCAGGATTTGCTCGGCAGCTTCGTACCGGCGCTCAAACGTACCGAATCGTGGGGTGCCAACCTGCTCGCTACTGGCGGTTGCGTCGCGCTCTGGGGTTACCTGCTGTACCAGGGCGTGATCGATCCGTTGGGTGGTATCAACACCTTGTGGCCGCTGTTCGGCATCTCCAACCAGATGCTCGCCGGTATCGCGCTGATGCTCGGCACCGTGGTCCTGATCAAGATGAAGCGCCAGCGCTACATGTGGGTCACCCTGCTGCCAGCTGTATGGCTGCTGATCTGCACCACCACCGCCGGCTTCATCAAGCTGTTCGATCCGAACCCGGCGGTTGGTTTCCTGGCGCTGGCCAACAAGTACAGCGTGGCGCTCGACGCCGGGCAGGTACTGGCACCGGCCAAGGATATCGGCCAGATGCAGCACGTGATCTTCAACGCCTATACCAACGCTGGCCTGACGATCCTGTTCCTGTTCGTGGTCTTCAGCATCCTGTTCTTCGCCCTCAAGGTCGGTATTGCCGCCCTGGGCAAAAAAGAACGGACTGACAAAGAGTCCCCGTTCCAGGCGCTGCCAGATGCTTAACCCAAGAGGAATGCAGTGATGTTCAACGATCTCGGTCGACTGGGTAAGTACCTGGGGCAGGCAGCCCGCCTGATGGTCGGCATGCCCGACTACGACAACTACGTCGAGCATATGCAGACCAAGCACCCGGACAAACCGGTGATGAGCTACGAGGCGTTCTTCCGCGAGCGCCAAGAGGCGCGTTACGGTGGCAAGTCCGGGCCCAAGTGCTGTTGAACTACAGCTACTGACGGCAGTTGAACCTGTGGGAGCCCGGCTTGCCGTGCTCCCACAGTCATTTTCAGTTCAGGAGATTTTCCGTTTGCACGCGCCCATTCCGGTAACAGTACTCAGCGGTTTTCTGGGGGCTGGCAAGACCACCTTGCTGCGCCATCTGCTCAAGGCCGAACATGGCCTGAAGATCGCTGTGATCGAAAACGAATTCAGTGACGCCGGCATCGATACCCAGTTGCTTGGCGATGAACCGGTGCAGGTCATGACCCTGGCCAACGGCTGTGTTTGCTGCAGCATCCACACCGACCTGACCAAAGCCTTGTTCTTGCTGCTGGAGCGTCTGGACGCCAGCGAGATCGCCTTCGACCGCCTGGTGATCGAGTGCACCGGCCTGGCTGATCCGGCGCCGGTGGTGCAAACCTTCTTCATCGACGAGGAACTGCGCGAGCGCTACATCCTCGATGGCATCATCACCCTGGTCGATGCCGCCCACGCCGAGCAGCACCTGACCCAGGCGATCGCCCAGGCCCAGGTGGGCTTTGCCGACCGCTTGCTGGTGAGCAAGACTGACCTGGTTGATGCAGAAAGCTTCAAGGCGTTGAGCGATCGGCTGGGGCGCATCAACCGCCGCGCACCGATCCGGGTGGTCGAGCACGGCCATATCGATCTGGCCGAACTGCTTGATGTCCGTGGTTTCAACCTCAATGCCGACCTCGGTGGTGGCCTGAGCCTGCGTCCGGTCAGCCAACCGGCCACGCCGGATCGCATCTCCAGCCTGGTGTTGCGCACCGACACGCCGCTGGATATCGACCGGCTCAGTGACTTCATGAACCAGTTGCTGGAAGACCATGGCAAGCAGCTGCTGCGTTACAAGGGTGTGCTCAGCATTGCGGGTGAAGATCGGCGCCTGGTGTTCCAGGGCGTACTGAAACTCTATGGTTTTGACTGGGATACCGAGTGGGCAGAAGGGGAGACGCGTGAGAGCGTGATGGTGTTTATTGCCGATGATTTGCCGGAGGCGAAGATTCGCGAAGGGTTCGAGGCCTTGTCGTCGGTGGGAGTGGGCTTGCCCCGCGATGCTATGTGACTGACAAACCGCAATCGCGGGGCAAGCCCGCTCCTACCGAGGGCGCCAAAAAAAAGCCCGGCTCAAGAGCCGGGCTTTTTCACATCAGGTAACTGCGATTACTTGCCGTATACCGGCAGCTTGGCGCAGATAGCCTTGACCTTCTCACGAACGGCGTCGATCACCGCTTCGTTGTTCAGGTCAGCCAGGATGTCGCAGATCCAGCCGGCCAGTTCTTTACACTCAGCCTCTTTGAAGCCACGAGTGGTCACAGCCGGAGTACCGAAGCGCAGGCCGGAGGTGACGAACGGGGAGCGTGGGTCGTTCGGTACCGAGTTCTTGTTGACGGTGATGAAGGCTTTGCCCAGGGCAGCGTCAGCATCTTTACCGGAGATCTCTTGCTTGATCAGCGACAGCAGGAACAGGTGGTTCTGAGTACCACCGGAAACCACGTCGAAACCGCGCTCGATGAACACGCCAGCCATGGCCTGGGCGTTTTTCACGACCTGCTGCTGGTAGGCTTTGAACTCAGGCTGCAGCGCTTCCTTGAAGCAGATCGCCTTGGCGGCGATAACGTGCTCCAGCGGGCCGCCCTGGGCGCCCGGGAAGACTGCGGAGTTCAGCTTCTTCTCGATGTCGGCGTTGGCACGGGCCAGGATCAGGCCGCCACGTGGACCGCGCAGGGTCTTGTGGGTAGTGGTGGTGACGACGTCGGCGAACGGTACCGGGTTCGGGTACACGCCTGCAGCGACCAGACCGGCAACGTGGGCCATGTCGACGAACAGGTAGGCACCGACCTTGTCGGCGATTTCGCGGAAGCGCGGGAAGTCCAGAATCTGCGAGTAGGCAGAGAAGCCGGCAACGATCATCTTCGGCTTGTGCTCGACGGCCAGACGCTCGACTTCGTCGTAGTCGATCAGGCCGTTGGCGTCGATGCCGTACTGCACAGCGTTGTACAGTTTGCCCGAAGAGCTGACGTTGGCACCGTGGGTCAGATGACCACCGTGGGCCAGGCTCATGCCCAGGATGGTGTCACCGGCCGACAGCAGGGCCAGGTAGACAGCGGCGTTGGCTTGCGAACCGGCGTGTGGCTGGACGTTGGCGTAATCGGCGCCGAACAGTTCCTTGGCACGGTCGATGGCCAGTTGCTCGACCACGTCGACGTATTCGCAGCCGCCGTAGTAACGCTTGCCTGGGTAGCCTTCGGCGTATTTGTTGGTCAGAACCGAGCCCTGGGCTTCCATGACTGCCGGGCTGGTGTAGTTTTCCGAAGCAATCAGCTCGATGTGCTCTTCCTGGCGCTGAGCTTCTTGCTCCATGGCGGCAAAAAGATCGGCGTCGTACTTGGCAATGGTCAAATCACGGCTGAACATGGCGGTCCTCAAGGATCGTGCTGAAATAGGCGGGCATTCTACCTCATCAGCTTTTGTCTGGCATATGAAAGGGCATCATGTCGCAGACAAGTGGGCTTCATTCTGAGATAGGTGGTGAAATGATCGCGGGGCAAGCCCGCTCCCACAGAAACCTGATTCCTCTGTGGGAGCGGGCTTGCCCCGCGATTGGCGTAGTGCTTACTCGAACATAAACAAGGTTTCGTTGCTGAACTGCGCTTCGAACTGGTTGGCCGGCATCGGCCGCCCGAACAGGTAACCCTGCACTTCGTCGCAATCGTGCTCGCGCAGAAACTCCAGCTGCTCGTGGGTTTCCACGCCTTCAGCAATCACCGCCAGGTTCAGACTGTGGGCCATGGCGATGATTGCCCGGGCGATCTGCGCGTCCTGCTCGCCCTCGGGCAAACCGTCAACGAAGGTGCGGTCGATCTTCAGTACATCGATAGGGAACTGTTTGAGGTAGTTGAGTGACGAGTAGCCGGTACCGAAGTCGTCGACCGCAATGCTCAAGCCGAGCTTCTTCAGGCTGTCGAGGATCACCATCGCCTCGTTGACTTCACGCATCAGAATACTTTCGGTCAGCTCCAGCTCCAGGCATGCCGGTGGCAAGCCAGTATCCTTGAGGATGGTGGCAATCCGCGTGCCGAGCTGGCCGTCGGAGAACTGCCGCGCCGAGATGTTCACCGAGACCTTGGGCACCCGCACCTTGTCCTGGTGCCAGACCTTGAGCTGGCGGCAGGCCTCCTTGAGCACCCAGTCGCCGACATCCACGACCAGCCCCAGCTCTTCGATCACCGGAATGAAATCGCCTGGTGGCACCAGCCCGCGACGCGGATGACGCCAGCGCAGCAGAGCCTCGGCACCGGTCAGGCGCTTGCCGTCACCGCTGAACTGCGGTTGGTAATAAAGAATGAATTCATTCTGCTCCAGGGCATGGCGCAGGTCGCTTTCCAGTTCCAGACGCTCGAGGGCGCTGGCGTTCATGTCGGCCTGGTAGAACTGGAAGTTGTTCTTGCCACGCTCCTTGGCGTGGTACATGGCCGTGTCGGCGTTTTTCATCAGCTGGCTGAGCTCGCTGCCGTCCTGCGGGCTCAGGGCGATGCCGATACTGGCGGTGACGAAGAACTCGCGGTTTTCCAGGACGAACGGTCGTATCAGGCTGCCAAGGATCTGCTCGGCGACGTTGATGGCGCGGTTCAGGGCCATTTCCCGGGTCGCCCGCGGTTGCAGCAACAGGGTGAACTCGTCACCGCCCATACGCGCCACGGTGTCATCATCATCGACACAGTCGAGCAGGCGCTCGGCCATGTCCTTGAGCATGCGATCGCCAGCGGCATGGCCGAGGGAGTCGTTGATCGGCTTGAAGCGGTCGAGGTCGAGGAACATCAACACCACCCAGGCTTTTTGCCGGTCAGCCTGCTGCAGGGCCGTGTGCAGACGGTCCTGGAACAGGGTGCGGTTGGGCAGGTGAGTCAGGGCGTCGTAGTAGGCCAGGCGGTGAATGCGCTGCTCACTGGCTTTGCGTTCGCTGATGTCGGTGAAGAAGCACACGTAGCTGGCCAGGTCGCCTTCGTCGTCGAGCACTGCGGTGATGCCGACCCAGGCCGGGTAATGCTCGCCATTGCGACGCTTGAGCCACACTTCACCTTCCCAGGTGCCGCGCTGGTTGAGCTGCTTGAGCACATAGCGCAGGTGCGCTTCCTGGTGTTCGTCCACCGTCAGCATGCTCGGCAATTGATCGAGCACATCGGCCACGGCATGGCCGCTGACCCGGCTGAACGCTTCGTTGGCCTGGACGATATAACCGGCCGGGTCGGTGATCAGGATCGCCGATGTCGAGTGTTCGAATACCGTGGCGGCCATGCGCAGGTCTTTCTCGGCGCGGCGCTGCTGGCTGATGTCGCGGCCGACCCCGAGGATCCCTTCGAAACGCTCCTGATCGTCCCAGACCAGCACCAGACGCAATTCGATCGGAATCTTGCGGCCATCGGCGCGCAGGCAATCGAACAGGAACAGCTGGTTGGGCAGTTGAGTGCGCAGTTGCTCCAGTTGCTCTGGGTTGCTCAAGGCCCGATTGACGCGTTCGACCAGATTATAAATGCCGGTCAGCTGCGCCGGGTTGGCGATGGTCGAATGCCAGCCGTTGTCGAAGATCCAGTCGACCTCATAGCCCAGCACAGCCTGTACCGATGGGCTGACATAGTTGAGCTGCAACCGGTTGTCGGTGGAGAAGATCACATCGCTGATGCTTTCGGCGAGCATGCGATAACGCTGTTCACTGTCGCGCAGCGACTCGCTGGCCTCGATCTGATCGGTCACGTCCTTGCCAACGCCGATGATGCGGGTGACAACGCCGTTGCCATCGCGGGTCAGGGCTTGCTCACGAATGTCGAAGCGCCGCCAGCGTTGATCGTAATGACGAAAACGCAGTTGGCAATGCAATTGCTCGACACCACCTGTGTCGAGCAATTGCTGGCGAATTCGCCAATACAGCTGGGCATCGTCCGGGTGCAGGAGGATCTCCCAGAAGCGTTCGCCCATCTGTGCCAGTTGGCTACGGTCGTAACCCAGGGTCTGGCCGAGGTTGCGGTTGCTGAAGATCATTTGCTGGCTTTGTACATCTTGTACGTACAACTGGTCAGGCACCGTACGCACAACGTCCGACCAGAAACTTTCGCGCTCGAGCAATGACAGCTCGACCTGCTTGCGGCTGGTGATGTCGCTGATGCTGAGGATCACCGCCTCATAGTCGCGGCGCTGCTCGGGGAATTTCACCATCAGCCAGAGGTGCAGGTCCTGGCCGTTGGCGATCGGCAGGTGGACTTCCAGTTCCAGTTGCTGCTGGTTGTCCAGCAGCGCTTCAACCAGCTGCACACCGATGCCTTCGATACCGGCTTGCGTGCCCTCGATCAGGCAGTTCCAGGCAGCATCGCAGCAGTTGACCCCCAGCAATTGCAGGGCCTCCTGGTTGACCTCGGTGACCTTGAGTTCCTGCAGCAAGACCCGCCGCAGTGCCCGGTCGAAGGCCAGGCGTTGCTGTAAGGCCTGGCGGCTGCGCAGACGATGACGCTCCAGCTGCACAGGCAAGCCGGAGAGGTCGAGCACGCACAGGGCAACGCCAGTGCCTTCGAAAATATCGTGATAGCGCCGACGGCTTTCCTGCAGCATGCGGTGCCGGCGACGCATATTGATCAGGGCAAGCAAGGGCAGCAGGGCGCAGAACAGGCCGAGCAGACACTTGCCGATCAGTGCCGGCAGCAGTTGTTCGCGGGCCAGTCCTGCGTCGAACAGGCCGCGTAGTTGCCAGGTACTGTTGTCGAGGAACGCGAGCATTACGCTTTGCAGCGGCTCGTCACTGCCCGGTGCCGGTTGATGGCGATTGATGATCTCGCCGGTGCGGCTGTTTTCCAGGAGCCACAACGGGTGGTTGGGGCGGTCCAGGTGTGAAGTCAGTTCGCTGTAGTAGGCCGGGCCCAGGCGCAGCAGCCAGTAACCCGGGGTATCGCCCGGCTGGCGCAGCAACAGGTAGATCAGACGATTGTCCGCGCTGTTGCTGTAGTAATGGTCGTGGCCCTGATTGAGTCGCAGCAGCTCATCCACAACATGACGATCCGGGGTGTCGCCGAGGCTGTCGCTGAGCACCTTGCCTTGGGAATCGATCCACACCAGGCTCTGCAAGGCCGGCAGTCGGGCCTGCAGTTTCGCGAGGATGTCCGGCAGTTGCGCAGGGCTTGGCGACGAACGGTAAGGCTGGACAATGTTGTGGGCCACCTGCGCCTTGAGCGACATGCTCAAGGCCATGTGATCGGCCAGTTCGGTGCTGGCGTCAAGGCTGTGCTGGTACTGGTCGGCCTGGGTGTGGCGGTACTGGTCGACCAGTTGCCAGAGCAGCAAGCCGAGCAACAGCAGGACCAGCAGGGCCAGTGCGCTTTTCAGAGAACCGCGTAATGCAGAGCCGGGTGCGCTGGACGGCGTGCGCAGGGATGTCGGCTGAGTGAGATTGGTCAAGCGATGATCCTGCGGTATGGCTGGATGGCAGGTTTAGAGCTGCTGGCTTGCAAGCGCCACGGTCCCTGGCGGCTACTCTGGTCACGCACTATAAGCCTGACGCCCGAAGGGCGGCTAGCATGCCCGCAAACGTGGCAAAGTGCCAGCCCTGTTCGTCGGCGGTTTGCCCAACAAGGCGCATTGCGGTAGCTTTGGCCCTTTCCTGGGGGCTGCGGCTCCCTTCATCTGTTTCGCGCTCATTTTTTCGTCTCTGACGCTAGGTTTTTCCATGGCTCAATACGTCTACACCATGCATCGGCTGGGCAAAGTTGTCCCGCCGAAGCGGGAAATCTTGAAGAACATCTCCCTGTCGTTTTTCCCCGGCGCCAAGATCGGCGTGCTCGGCCTGAACGGCTCGGGTAAATCCACCCTGCTCAAGATCATGGCTGGCGTCGACAAAGAGTTCGACGGTGAAGCCCGTCCGATGCCGGACCTGAACATCGGCTACCTGCCACAGGAACCGCAGCTGGACCCGAGCAAGACCGTCCGTGAAGTGGTCGAAGAAGCGGTCAGCGTGATCAAGGACGCCCAAGCGCGTCTGGACGAGGTCTACGCCGCTTACGCCGAGCCGGATGCCGACTTCGACAAGCTGGCCGCCGAACAGGCCAAGCTTGAAGCCATCCTGCAGGCCAGCGACGGTCACAACCTCGAGCGCCAGCTGGAAGTCGCGGCCGATGCCCTGCGCCTGCCGGCCTGGGAGGCCAAGGTCGAACACCTGTCCGGTGGTGAAAAGCGCCGTGTGGCGCTGTGCCGTCTGCTGCTGTCGGCCCCCGACATGCTGCTGCTCGACGAACCGACCAACCACCTGGATGCCGATTCCGTCGCCTGGCTGGAGCACTTCCTCCACGACTTCCCGGGCACCGTGGTAGCGATTACCCACGACCGTTACTTCCTCGACAACGTCGCGGGCTGGATCCTCGAGCTCGACCGTGGCGCCGGTATTCCGTACGAAGGCAACTACTCGGGCTGGCTGGAAGCCAAGTCTGATCGTCTGGCCCAGGAATCCAAGCAGCAGTCGGCCCACGAAAAGGCCATGAAGGAAGAACTGGAGTGGGTGCGCAAAGGCGCCAAGGCTCGTCAGTCCAAGTCCAAGGCCCGTCTGCAACGCTTCGAAGAAATGCAATCGCAGGAATTCCAGAAGCGCAGCGAAACCAACGAGATCTACATCCCGGCCGGTCCGCGCCTGGGCGACAAGGTCATCGAATTCAAGAACGTCACCAAAGGCTATGGCGACCGCGTACTGATCGACAACCTGTCGTTCAGCATGCCTAAAGGCGCCATCGTCGGTGTGATCGGCGGTAACGGTGCCGGTAAATCGACCCTGTTCCGCATGCTCATGGGCAAGGAACAGCCGGACTCGGGCAGCATCGAGATCGGTGAAACCGTGCAACTGGCCTGCGTTGACCAGAGCCGCGAAGACCTGGACGGCAACAAGACCGTGTTCCAGCAGATCTCCGACGGTTCCGACCAGCTGCGTATCGGCACCTACGAGATCCCGTCGCGGACCTACGTCGGTCGCTTCAACTTCAAGGGCGGCGATCAGCAGAAGTTCGTCAAGGACCTCTCCGGTGGTGAGCGTGGCCGTCTGCACCTGGCCCTGACCCTGAAAGAGGGCGCCAACGTCCTGCTGCTCGACGAACCGTCCAACGACCTTGACGTAGAAACCCTGCGTTCGCTGGAAGAAGCCCTGCTGGACTTCCCGGGCGCCGCCATTGTGATCTCTCACGATCGCTGGTTCCTGGACCGTGTGGCGACCCACATCCTGGCGTACGAAGATGATTCGCAAGCGGTGTTCTTCGAAGGCAACTACACCGAGTACGAAGCCGACCGCAAGAAGCGTCTTGGCGAAGCTGCTGCCCAGCCACATCGGGTACGGCACAAAAAACTGGCATAACCCTTCGGGTTTTGCACTGAAACGGGGCCTTCGGGCCCCGTTTTTTTTTCGCGGGGCAAGCCCGCTCCCACAGGGTTTTCAGCATTCCGGTGGGAGCGGGCTTGCCCCGCAATAATGTATACACTTATACAAATGCACCATTTAATTTCATAAAAACGACATCTCGCTCTGTTCCGGTGCGACTGGTTCTTGGTAGAGTCTGGAAAAAAACCAATAAGTCCAAATCTCTATCTGGTGAAGTGTCTATGATCGAATCCGTCGAAGATTTCCTTGCGCGCCTGAAACAGCGCGACCCTGCCCAGCCTGAGTTCCACCAGGCAGTCGAAGAAGTGCTGCGCAGTCTCTGGCCATTCCTTGAGGCCAATCCGCATTACCTTCAGGCCGGCATTCTTGAACGTATGGTCGAGCCTGAGCGGGCAATCCTGTTCCGCGTGTCGTGGGTTGATGACGCGGGCAAGGTCCAGGTCAACCGCGGCTACCGTATCCAGATGAGCAGCGCCATCGGCCCGTACAAGGGCGGCCTGCGTTTCCACCCCTCGGTGAACCTCGGCGTGCTGAAGTTCCTGGCCTTCGAGCAAGTGTTCAAGAACTCCCTGACCTCGCTGCCCATGGGCGGCGGCAAAGGTGGCTCGGACTTCGATCCGAAGGGCAAGAGCGATGCCGAAGTCATGCGCTTCTGCCAGGCCTTCATGAGCGAGCTGTACCGCCACATCGGCGCGGATCTGGATGTGCCAGCCGGTGACATCGGTGTCGGCGCTCGCGAGATCGGCTTCATGTTCGGCCAGTACAAGCGTCTGGCCAACCAGTTCACCTCGGTGCTGACCGGCAAGGGCATGACCTACGGTGGCAGCCTGATCCGTCCGGAAGCGACTGGCTACGGTTGCGTGTACTTCGCCGAAGAGATGCTCAAGCGTCAGGACCTGCGCATCGACGGTCGCCGCGTGGCGATCTCCGGTTCCGGCAACGTTGCCCAGTACGCCGCGCGCAAGGTCATGGACCTGGGCGGCAAGGTCATCTCGCTGTCCGACTCCGAAGGCACCCTGTTCTGCGAAGCCGGCATGACCGACGAGCAGTGGGATGCGCTGATGGAGCTGAAAAACGTCAAGCGCGGCCGCATCAGCGAGCTGGCCGAGCGTTTCGGCCTGGAGTTCCGCAAGGGCCAGACGCCATGGAACCTGCCATGCGATATCGCCCTGCCGTGCGCCACCCAGAACGAACTGAATGGCGAAGACGCCCGCACCCTGCTGCGCAACGGCTGCATCTGCGTGGCTGAAGGCGCGAACATGCCGACCACCCTCGACGCTGTGGATATCTTTATCGAGGCGGGCATCCTGTTCGCTCCGGGCAAGGCCTCGAACGCCGGCGGTGTTGCGGTGAGCGGTCTGGAAATGTCGCAGAACGCCATGCGCCTGCTGTGGACCGCTGGCGAAGTGGACAGCAAGCTGCACAACATCATGCAGTCGATCCACCACGCCTGTGTGCACTATGGCGAGGAAAACGGCCGGATCAACTACGTCAAAGGCGCCAACATCGCCGGCTTCGTCAAAGTTGCCGACGCCATGCTGGCCCAGGGCGTGGTCTAAACCTCAGGCTCGATGGCGACGATCTCGATCGACAGATCCCCTGCCGGTCGTCGCCACAGCACCTCGTCACCGGGCGCAGCTCCCAGCAGTGCCCGGCCCAGTGGTGAGCCCCAGTTGATCAGGCCCTTGCCAGCATCGGCCTGATCTTCACCGACCAACTGCACCTGGTGTTGCTGGTTCTGTTCATCGATAAAAATCACCCGACTGCCAATCTGCACCTTGTCTGATGCGCTCGCCTTGGCAACGACCTGGGCGCTCTGTACGCGGGCGTTGAAGTAGCGCAGGTCGCGCTCTGTGTCAGCCAGACGTTGCTTGTCGGCGTGTTCGCCCTGGGCCTGCAGCTCGCTGTGCAGGGCATGCAGTTCGCCTAGCCGTTGTTGCAACTGGGCCAGGCCCAGGGCAGTGACGTAGTTTGGCTGCTCGCTGATCTTGCGTTCTACCGGCTGGTCGGCCTGGGCGGCAGCCTGGTCTTCATTGACGAATGCTCGGCTCATTGATGGCCTCCTATACATAGAGACCATGCTGACAGATCAAGAGGTGTCGGGGTTGTCCGTTCGCGACCTATTTACGTCGGTAGGCGCGTGCTGCGTCGCGGTCTTTCTCTTCCTGCCACTGTTCGTCGCGTTCATCCCAATGACGCGCACGGTAGTCCTGCAAGTCCTGGTTTTCCTGCATGGCATGGCACTGGCGGAAGCCGTCGTCCCAGCCGGTTTCGTACTGGCGGTTGTGCAGGTAGCGCGGCACGTCCTTGCGAAAGTCTCCGGCCATTACCCCGGCTGCCTGGCGACCGCTGCTGCAGCCGTCCTGGAAACCATCGGCATAGGCGGGTGGATAGCCTTGGTTGATCAATTGTTCGTGGGTTGATTGGCAACCTGTAAGTAACATCATTATGCCCAACAACCACCCACACCGCTGCATGTCCGGACTCTCCGCAATCTATGGATAAGTCTAGGTGAGCAGTTGTCGGTGATGCGTCAAAACGGTGTGAAGCTATCGCGGGGCAAGCCCGCTCCCACAGTGCTTGTGGGAGCGGGCTTGCCCCGCGATAGGGTCAGTAGTGATACCACTTCAACTCCAGCATCACCTCGTTCTGCGCCGTCGCCAGCTGACTGAATTCACGCTTGGCACTCAGGCGCAAACCCAGATCACGGGACAGCTCCCATTGCTGGTTCAGGCTCAGGCTACGGCGCACTTCGCCATTGGTGAAGTAATCGGCCTTCGCCTCGACACTCAGGTTGCCCAACGGATTGCGCCACAGCAGGCCGGTGTTGAAGCCGGCAGCCGGAGCAATGAATTCGGCGAAGTCGTTGTTGTGTTCGACCCTCACCGTACCCAGGGCAAAGCCGAGCATTTCGTCGGCCAGTTGCCAGGTGCCGCCCGCGCCGCCATTGACGTGGCTGACCAGCACTTCATCGTCATGCTTGCCCAGCACCCGCTCAAGGCCGCCGGTCACCTGCCACGACCAGGGTTGCAGCAGGTCGTTGCGCGGCGTCAGCGAGCGAATGGTGGCCAGGTCCAGGCGCTGGACCTGCCAGTCGTTGTTCTCGTACTGGCGCACCTTGAGCTGGAGGATCTCGATCTGTGCGCCGAGGGGAAAGCCATAGGCGTTGTCGTTGAGATCGTGGTAGGCCATGCGCAAGCCGTATTCGGCAAAGGCGCGGTCTTCGCGGGTACCCGCGCCAAGCTGCCAGGTGCGTGACTGATGGCCATCTTCAGGCAGGCCCGGGCGTTCGATATCCAGTTCTGGCGCCGGGTTGCGGTTGATCGCCCGCAGCAGCTCGAAGCTGCGTTGGGTGCGTGCCGGGTCGCGCTCCTGACCGTTGGCGCGGTAGCGTTCGAGGCGGTATGCAGCATCCTGGACCAGCGCCTGGCGCTCGCGCGGCAGGGCGCTGAACTCGGCGCTGTGCAGATGCGCCGTATCGGCACTGACCGCCAGCACTTGTTGCTGCTCCCCGGCGTCCAGCGGCTTGGCGCGCTCCAGCAATTCGCGCTCGCGCGACGGCCGATAGTCGATGCGTTCCACCAGGCCCGACTGCTTGACCGCCTTGACCGTGTCGGTGGGAATCGCGGTCAGGGGAAACTGTGAAGTGAGGTCCAGGCCCGGGCGCGCGACCTGAAGCAATTCGAGCAGCCGGTAGGAGCAGTTTTCGTCGAAGAAGAAGTAGTCGAACTGGATCTGTTTGAGCTCCCAGACATGTTCGACCATGCGCCCGGTTTCTTCCGGCGTCAGGTTAAGCCGGTATTCCCACAGGTCGCGGTTTTCCAGGCTGCGGTACTCGGAGAGTTTTTCCTGGTACGGCACCAGCGCGAACAGTCCCGGATAGCCGCCCATCAGGCCTTTCCAGGCGTAGAGGATGCTGTTGTCGTTGCCTTCGATATAGGCGCCGAAGTTGATCGCGTAGCTGAGCAGGGCCGTCTCGTTGCTCTGCACATCGGCCTGGTCGATGCGCAGCAGGGTGTGGCCGAACATCGACGAGGGGCTGTTGAGGTAGGCGGCAGGGAAGATCATTACCGCACTGTGCGGTGAGACGTCCTTGTACCACTGGGTGTATTCCTTGCAGTCCGGCGCCGGCAGGTCATCGAGCTGCAGTTGTTCGCGCAGCCAGCGGGTGCGTGCCGGGAATACACATTGTGCATGTTTGTCGCCCAGACTGGCCGGTGCATACAGGGCCTGCAGCGTGGCACGCAGCTCCTGGTCGGGATGGTGGGCACCGTCCTCGGCGAGGAAGAAGCGTCGGTCATCGACATAGCTGCGCCAACCGCCGAGCTTGGCGGTCTCGTAGTGGCCCAGGGAAATCCAGTAACGGTCGGCGGCCAGTTGCGCAAGGCGCGTGTCATCGAACGAGGGAGCAGCTTGCAGCGGGGCGCAGGCACAGAGCGCCAGGTAGGCAAGGCGTTTGAGCATGTCGGGCAACTACGTCTGAATGATGCCGATAGAGGCAGGAAACAACCCGCCCCGGCCTGGGGCGGGTGGGCCGAACTTAAGCCTGGGTCGCGTATTTGGCCAGACGTGGATCGCTTTTGAGTACCGCCAGGGTGTTGCTGTGAACGTCTTCGGCGGTCACATCCGCCGTCTTGAAGATTTCCTGGAAGTGCTGGTGGGTGACAGCGGCAAAGTGCGCACGGTCTTCCGGGGCGACGCCAAGTACCACGGCGTAGGTGGTCAGCGCTTCGCCCTGACCTTTGGCCATGTCTTCGGAGAGCTCGTTCATCATGCCGTTCATGGCGATCCAGGATTTACCGCCATAGGTCAGTGCTGCATTGGTTGAGCAGCCGTTGGTGCCCGAGGTCATGCCGAACGTAGCGTTGCCGGATGTACCGTTGGTGGTGGAGGCGAGGAAGTGGGCCGGTGTGCCGCGCTGGCCCTCGAACAGCATGTTGCCCCAGCCGCAGTCCGGTCCACCAGGGGCCTGGGCCATGGCGTTGAGCGAAACCGCGGTGAACAGAGTACCCAGAAGAATCCGTTTCATAGCTTTGTTCTCTTTCTAGTCGTCGATAGCAAAGGTCAGGGTTGTCTGGCATGTCTGTCAGCAGAGTTGCCAGGGGCGGGTCGGTTGTTTACCCAGCCGCGCAGTAATGGAGTTTAGGCACGATCTAAGGGTTCCGTGATTTATTGCGAAAAATTGCTGAGGAAGGTTGATCTGGCGCGGGTTTTCGGCCCTGCGACATATTGTGCCGATGAGCCTTGCAAGGCGCGGGCAGGCGGCGCCAGAATGCCGTCATCTGCCCCGCCGAAGTAAGGAAGCCCGATGCCCGATCCTGTCGCTGCGAGCCTGCGTCTTGCGCCAGAAGCCTTGACCCGGCCGTTTTCCGCCGAACAGTTCGCCTTTTCCACCACCAATGATCTGGAGCCTTTTCGCGGTGTGCTTGGCCAGGAACGTGCTGTCGAAGCCTTGCAGTTCGGCGTCGCCATGCCCCGTCCCGGTTACAACGTGTTTGTCATGGGTGAGCCCGGTACCGGGCGATTCTCGTTCGTCAAACGTTACCTCAAGGCCGAAGGCAAGCGCCTGCAAACGCCGTCGGACTGGGTTTACGTCAACAATTTCGACGAGCCGCGCGAGCCGCGCGCCCTGGAACTGCCGCCGGGCAGCGCCGGGGCGTTCATCAGCGATATCGGCGGTCTGATCGACAACCTGCTGGCCACCTTCCCGGCGGTGTTCGAGCACCCGTCCTATCAGCAGAAGAAAAGCGCCATCGACCGCGCCTTCAATCAGCGCTATGACCGTGCCCTGGATGTCATCGAGCGGGCTTCGCTGGAAAAGGACGTGGCCCTGTACCGCGACAGCAGCAACGTCGCCTTCACGCCGATGGCCGATGGCAAGGCGCTCGACGAGGCGGAATTCGCTCAGTTGCCGGAGGCCGAGCGCGAGCGCTTCCACGAAGATATCGCCGTCCTTGAAGAGCGCCTCAATGAAGAGCTGGCCAGCCTGCCGCAGTGGAAGCGCGAATCGAACAATCAGCTGCGCCAGCTGAACGAAGAAACCATCACCCTGGCGCTTCAGCCTTTGCTCGCGCCGCTGTCTGAAAAGTACGCGGAGAATGCAGCCGTGTGCGCCTACCTGCAGGGTATGCAGGTTTATCTGCTGCGTACCGTGGTCGAGCAACTGGTCGATGACAGCAAGACTGACGCCCAGGCGCGCAAGCTGCTGGAAGAGCAATACGCACCGAGCCTGGTGGTCGGCCACCACATCAGTGGTGGCGCTCCGGTGGTGTTCGAGCCGCACCCGACTTACGACAACCTGTTTGGCCGGATCGAATACAGCACCGACCAGGGCGCGCTCTACACCACCTACCGCCAGCTGCGCCCTGGCGCTCTGCACCGGGCCAATGGCGGCTTCCTGATCCTCGAAGCGGAGAAGATGCTCGGTGAGCCGTTTGTCTGGGATGCGCTCAAGCGCGCCCTGCAATCGCGCAAGCTGAAGATGGAGTCGCCGCTCGGTGAATATGGCCGCCTGGCCACCGTCACGCTGAACCCGCAGATGCTGCCGCTGAACATCAAGGTGGTGATCATCGGCTCGCGCCAGCTGTACTACGCCTTGCAGGACCACGATCCGGACTTCCAGGAAATGTTCCGGGTGCTGGTGGACTTCGACGAAGACATCCCGATGGTCGACGAGAGCCTGGAGCAGTTCGCCCAGTTGCTCAAGACCCGCACCAGCGAGGAGGGCATGGCACCGCTGAGCGCCGATGCGGTAGCGCGTCTGGCGACCTACAGTGCGCGCCTGGCCGAACATCAGGGGCGTTTGTCGGCGCGCATTGGCGACCTGTTCCAGCTGGTCAGCGAGGCGGACTTCATCCGTCACCTGGCCAACGACGAGATGACCGATGTCGGTCATATCGAGCGGGCGCTCAAGGCCAAGGCGACTCGCACCGGCCGGGTCTCGCAGCGCATCCTCGACGACATGCTGGCCGGGATTATCCTCATCGACACCGAAGGCGCTGCGGTCGGCAAGTGCAACGGCCTGACCGTGCTGGAAGTCGGCGATTCGGCCTTCGGTATCCCCGCGCGTATTTCCGCCACGGTTTATCCCGGTGGCAGCGGCATTGTGGATATCGAGCGTGAGGTCAACCTCGGCCAGCCGATTCACTCCAAAGGCGTGATGATCCTCACCGGATACCTGGGCAGCCGTTATGCCCAGGAGTTCCCCCTGGCGATTTCCGCGAGTATTGCCCTGGAGCAGTCCTACGGTTACGTGGACGGTGACAGTGCGTCGCTGGGCGAGGCCTGCACGCTGATCTCGGCGCTGTCGAAAACCCCGCTCAAGCAGTGCTTTGCCATCACCGGTTCCATCAACCAGTTCGGCGAGGTGCAGGCGGTTGGCGGGGTCAACGAGAAAATCGAAGGCTTCTTCCGCCTGTGCGAGGCCCGCGGACTGACGGGCGAGCAGGGCGCGATCATTCCGCGCGCCAACGTCGCCACGCTGATGCTCGACGAGCGCGTGTTGCAGGCGGTGCGTGCAGGCATGTTCCACGTCTATGCGGTCAGCCAGGCCGACGAGGCGTTGAGCCTGCTGGTCGGCGAACCGGCCGGTGAGCCGGATGCCGAAGGCGAATTCCCCGAGGGCAGCGTCAACGCCCGGGTGGTAGAGCGCCTGCGGGTGATTGCCGAGATGATCAGTGAAGAGGAGCTCAAGGAGGCCGAGAAAGAGCATGCCGAGCAAGCCCTGGCTCAGGTGAAATCGTCCTGAGTCAAATAATCGGCGTCGCAGCGGTCATGACCGCTGGGCGCCGGTTTTTCCACGCGGCAGCGGATTTCTTCTATTCTTCAATTCAGGGATCGTAGTCATTACAGGATCGAAACAGCCTTGCCCGCAGGGCTGAACCAGGGTTTACCGAGGATCGTCGCCATGCCGCGCAGCCTCAGCCTCACCCGCCAATGCCTGGGCCTGGTGACCCGCATTGAATGCAGCATTCGCCCACTGGCCGGCGACAACGGCATGTGGACCCTTTTATTTGCCGCCGGCATGGCTGGCGAGCAACCTTCCGCGATCAAAGCCCAGGGGCCTTTTCACGGGCCGTTTGTGGCCGAGTCGGTGCTCGACGCGATTGTCGACAGCCTGACCCTGCATGGCTATCAGGTGGCCGACGATCCGCAGATCTGGTGCGTGCATTTGCAGGCCCAGCTACGCCGGATCAATGGTGAGCGTGTCCATCACGTCGGCGACTTCCAGTTCAACCCGGAAACCTGAAGCGTCGATCCGCAGGCGCCGCAACAACGCCCGGCGCTGCCCCTGTGGCAGCGTGCCACGGGCTTTTTCTGTCATGGCTGGCTGTTATACTCGCGCTCGCTTTTTTTGCCACCTGACGAGTTTTCAATGGAACGTATTATCGAAAATGCGATGTATGCCTCGCGCTGGCTGCTCGCCCCGATCTATTTTGGTCTGTCGTTGGGCCTGCTGGCGCTGGCACTGAAGTTCTTCCAGGAGATCTTCCATGTGCTGCCCAATATCTTCTCGCTGGCCGAGGCTGACCTGATCCTGGTGATCCTTTCGCTGATCGACATGGCCCTGGTCGGTGGTCTGCTGGTGATGGTGATGATTTCCGGTTACGAGAACTTCGTTTCCCAGCTGGACATCGACGAGGACAAGGAAAAGCTCAACTGGCTGGGCAAGATGGACTCGTCTTCGCTGAAGATGAAGGTGGCGGCGTCGATCGTGGCGATCTCCTCGATCCATCTGCTGCGGGTGTTCATGGATGCCCGCAACATCGAGACCGAGTACCTGATGTGGTACGTGATCATCCACATGACCTTCGTGGTATCGGCCTTCGCCATGGGTTACCTGGACAAGCTGACCAAGCACTGATCGACCCGCTCAGCCCCCCATATGACCGCCCGTACGTTGCAAAACGGACGGGCGGTTGCATTTTTGTCTTGTGCTTTGACACATGCTGTACAAAAAATGAACCGTCACTTGAAGTGCCTGCTCAACGTTCCAGTAGCGAGGTATCACCATGAACCTTCAACAACTGAACACCGAGGCCAAGGCCGGTCATGTCGAAGAGCTCAACCTGATCGCCCTCGAAGGCGGCGATTTCATCATTGAGGCACGGGTAAAAGGTCATGCCCATCCTCTGGATGACAAGCATGGGCAACGCGTGAAAGTACATTCAGTGGTCGATGCCCAGCGTCTACTCAACGGTTTGCCAGCCGTGCCGGTGCACATGGTGCACTGGTCGATGGATGACGAGATGTGCGGCGCAGGCAGCGCCGGTGACGGCGACCTGAAAATCCCGATGCCACGCCGCTCTGCCTGGTAGCTGAACAGCTTTGCCGCAGTGTGCTAGGCTGCTCGCCCTTTTCATAAAGGGCGCGGTTGTCGTGCGCCCTGCAGCGGAGCAAGCAAATGTCCGAAATCAACCTGTCTACCGACGAAACTCGCGTCAGCTACGGCATCGGCCGTCAGCTGGGTGGCCAACTGCGTGACAACCCGCCACCGGGTGTTAGCCTGGACGCCATCCTGGCCGGCCTGACCGACGCTTTCAACGGCAAAGACAGCCGCGTCAGCGAAGAAGACCTGTCGGCCAGCTTCAAGGTCATCCGTGAAATCATGCAGGCTGAAGCCGCGGCCAAGGCCGAAGCTGCTGCTGGTGAAGGCAAGGCCTTCCTGGTTGAAAACGCCAAGCGTGACGGCATCACCACTCTGGCTTCGGGCCTGCAGTTCGAAGTGCTGACCGCCGGTGAAGGCGCCAAGCCAAGCCGTGACGACAGCGTGCGCACTCACTACCACGGCACCCTGATCGACGGCACTGTGTTCGACAGCTCCTACGAGCGTGGCCAGCCAGCAGAGTTCCCGGTCAGCGGCGTGATCGCTGGCTGGACCGAAGCCCTGCAACTGATGAACGCCGGCAGCAAATGGCGCCTGTACGTTCCGAGCGAGCTGGCTTACGGCGCTCAGGGCGTTGGCAGCATCCCGCCGCACAGCGTACTGGTGTTCGACGTCGAGCTGCTGGACGTACTGTAAGGCCTGTCGCGGGGCAAGCCCGCTCCCACAGAGATTGCACAATCCTGTAGGAGCGGGCTTGCCCCGCGATGCTGTTCAGTTCCACTCGGCTCCACCGCCAGGGCGCAACGCCCGCGCATAGCAGAACAGGAACAGGTTCCTCACCAGTTCCTTGAGCACAATCGGCTCACTTGAATTCAAACCGTTAAGGTCCAGGTCACCCTGATCGCGCAGTTCGTCCAGTGCTTCTTGTTCGAGCACGGCACAGACTTCACCGGTTTCCCGGTGCAGGATGCGCAGGTAAGGATGCGGGCGGTCAAGCCAGGCGTCTATCAGATAAGTCATGGCTATTCTCCTTGGAGGTGTCCAATGAGAATAATTCTTATTATCAAAATAGCAAGAGACTATTGGGAAAAAATCGCCCAATGGTGTTTGGCGGGATGTTTCGAGGCTGGCTGGCAGCCCCGAAACCACCGGAACTCAGACCTTGCGGACGAACTCGGATTTCAGCTTCATCGGGCCGATGCCGTCGATCTTGCAGTCAATGTCGTGGTCGCCATCGCACAGGCGGATGTTCTTGACCTTGGTGCCGACCTTGACCACCAGCGAGGTGCCTTTGACCTTCAGGTCCTTGATCACGGTGATGGTATCGCCGTCCTGCAGGACGTTGCCCACCGAATCCTTCTTGACCGCTTCATCGCTCACTGCCTCGGCTTCACCGGCGGCGGACCACTCGTGTGCGCACTCGGGGCAGATCAGCTGGGCGCCGTCTTCGTAGGTGTATTCGGAGTTGCATTTAGGGCAGGGTGGCAAAGTGCTCACTAGGGTTCCTCAAGACGTACAGGTACAAAACCTACATTGTATAGGGTTTTGTTGAGGAAGGGCGAATGCAATCGCGGGGCAAGCCCGCTCCCGCAGGGTTAACTGCTGTGGGAGCGGCGGTGCGACGACTCGACTTGCCCCGCGATCGGGGAGATGGCGAATCAGTGAGTACGGGCGACCGCGAATTCGCTCAGTTCCACCAGGGCATCGCGGTATTCGCTGGCTGGCAGCACGTCCAGGCAGGCGATGGCGCGGGCCACGTAGTCGCGGGCCAGTTGCGCGGTGTACTCCAAAGAACCGGAAGCTTCGACCGCCGCACGGATGCTTTCGAGGTCTTCGATACCGCCTTTCTGGATCGCCTGGCGCACCAGTGCAGCCTGCTCGGCGGTGCCTTCACGCATGGTGTAGATCAGCGGCAGGGTTGGCTTGCCTTCAGCCAGGTCGTCGCCGACGTTCTTGCCCAGGGTTTGCGCATCGCCTTTGTAGTCGAGCAGGTCGTCGACCAGCTGGAAGGCTACGCCCAGGTGATCACCGAAGGTGCGCAGCGCTTCGCTTTGCTCAGGGGTGGCCTGGGCCAGGGCGGCGGCACTGTGGGTCGAGGCCTCGAACAGCATCGCGGTCTTGCCGCGAATGACGTCCATGTAGACTTCTTCGGTGGTGCTCGCGTCGCGGACCTTGGACAGCTGCAGGACTTCGCCCTCGGCGATGACCCGGGTGGCCTTGGAGAGGATCTGCATAACCGGCATCGAGCCCAGTTCGACCATCATCTCGAACGAGCGCGAATAGAGGAAATCACCAACCAGCACGCTCGGCGCGTTGCCCCACAGGGCATTGGCGGTGGACCGGCCGCGGCGCATGCCGGACATGTCGACCACGTCGTCGTGCAGCAGGGTGGCGGTGTGCAGGAATTCGATAGTGGCGGCCAGCAGGCGCACGTCGTCGCCTTCGCGACCCAGGGCCTTGCCACACAGCAGCACCAGCAGCGGGCGCAAGCGCTTGCCACCGGCTGAAGTGATGTAGTCGCCGATTTTCGATACCAGCGGTACACGCGAAGTCAGCTGTTTCTTGATAATCTCGTCAACGGCGCTGAAGTCGTCCGCTACCGCTCGGTAGAAAGCTTGGGGTTGCATCGGCCACAGGTGCTCCATAAAGGTTGCGCGGCATGCTAGGTCGCGGGTCCCGGCGTGTCAAGGCGCGGTCCCCGCAGGCCGGGGGCGGGACTTGCAAGGGGCGAGCGGCTTGCGTACAATCGCGCACCCTGAACTTCCTGGGCAGCACCTGCCTTACGCAATTGCACTGGGCCGTTCCAGCCCTATGCAGCCATGCCAGCCAATACTCTTCCTATAAAGAGCTGGGTGAGCAGGATTATCGGAGAAATACCCATGTACGCAGTAATTGTTACCGGTGGCAAGCAGTACAAAGTCGCCGAAGGTGAATACCTGAAAATCGAAAAACTGGAAGTCGCCACTGGCGAATCCGTGACTTTCGACCGCGTTCTGTTGGTTGCCAATGGCGACGACGTGAACATCGGCGCTCCAGTCGTTGCTGGTGCCAAAGTTGTTGCTGAAGTGATCTCCCAAGGTCGTCACGACAAAGTTCGCATCATCAAGTTCCGCCGCCGTAAGCACCACATGAAGCGTATGGGCCACCGCCAGTGGTTCACCGAAATCAAGATCACCGGTATTTCGGCTTAATCGCCTGAATCCATTTCTGGAGAATTGAACCATGGCACACAAAAAAGCTGGTGGTAGTACCCGTAACGGTCGCGACTCAGAAGCCAAACGCCTTGGCGTGAAGATGTATGGCGGCCAGGCTATCATTCCTGGCAACATCATCGTGCGTCAGCGCGGCACCCAATTCCACGCTGGCTACGGCGTTGGCATGGGCAAGGATCACACCCTGTTCGCCAAGATCGCGGGTAAGATCAAGTTCGAAGTAAAAGGCGCCTTCGGTCGTCGTTACGTGAGCGTTGTCGCCGAGTAATCGCGCGAACGCTGGAAAAGCCCTGTCTCGCGACGGGGCTTTTTCGTTTGTGGGGTGAGTCTCTTGCAAAACTGTTTGTATGGGCTGCCGGCGTGGGTTGTTACTGTCGTGACGGGGCCGCCGCGCTCACTTTTGCAAGAGCCTTATGTCTTTGTGTCACTCAGCTCGTCCAGCTGACGAGAGGCGGTTTTTATGAAGTTTGTTGACGAAGTATCGATCCGGGTCAAAGCCGGTGATGGCGGTAACGGTTGCATGAGCTTCCGCCGCGAAAAATTCATCGAGAACGGTGGTCCCAACGGCGGTGACGGTGGTGACGGCGGCTCGGTATTCATGGTTGCCGACGAGAACCTCAACACTCTGGTCGACTACCGTTACACCCGCCATTTCGAAGCCCAGCGCGGCTCCAACGGTGGCAGTACCGACTGCACCGGCAAGAAAGGCGACGACCTGATCCTGCGCGTGCCGGTCGGCACCACGGTGATCGACTCCGCCACCCAGGAAGTCATTGGTGACCTGGTCAAGCCTGGCCAGAAACTGATGGTGGTTCAGGGCGGCTGGCACGGCCTGGGCAACACCCGTTTCAAATCCAGTACCAACCGTGCGCCACGCCAGACCACCCCAGGCAAGCCGGGTGAGCAGCGTGACCTGAAACTGGAAATGAAAGTGCTGGCCGACGTCGGTCTGCTGGGCTTGCCGAACGCCGGCAAAAGTACCTTCATCCGTTCGGTGTCGGCCGCCAAGCCGAAAGTCGCCGACTACCCGTTCACCACCCTGGTGCCAAACCTGGGCGTGGTCAGTGTCGACCGCTGGAAGAGCTTCGTCATCGCCGACATTCCCGGCCTGATCGAAGGCGCCTCCGAAGGTGCCGGCCTGGGTATCCGTTTCCTCAAGCATCTGGCGCGTACCCGCCTGCTGCTGCACCTCGTCGACCTCGCGCCGCTGGATGAAAGCAGCAGCGCCGATGCCGCCGAAGTGATCGTCAACGAGCTGGTTCGCTTCAGCCCGTCGCTGGCCGAGCGTGACCGCTGGCTGGTGCTGAACAAGACCGACATGCTGATGGACGACGAGCGTGACGAGCGCGTCAAGGAAGTGGTCGAGCGTCTGCAGTGGGAAGGTCCGGTCTATGTGATCTCGGCGATCTCCAAGCAGGGCACCGAACAGCTCAGCCGCGACATCATGCGCTATCTCGAAGACCGCGCCGACCGCCTGGCCAACGACCCGGCCTACGCCGAAGAGCTGGCTGACCTTGATCAGCGTATCGAAGACGAAGCCCGTGCCCAGCTGCAGGCGCTGGACGACGCGCGTGCCTTGCGCCGCAGCGGCGTCAAAAGCGTGCACGACATCGGCGACGACGATGACGACGATTGGGATGATGACGACGAAGACGGTCCGGAAATCATTTACGTGCGCGACTGATTCGTTGCAGTACACTAAACGCCGCTCTCTGGAGCGGCGTTTTAGTATCTAAAGATCTATATAGGTTGGAAGAAGATGCGGAGCAAGGTGACGGGTGCGCAGCGCTGGGTGGTGAAGATCGGCAGTGCCCTGCTGACAGCAGATGGCAAGGGCCTGGATCGCGCCGCCATGGGTGTCTGGGTCGAGCAGATGGTGGCGTTGCATGAGGCGGGTGTGGAACTGGTATTGGTGTCGTCCGGGGCGGTTGCCGCCGGGATGAGCCGTCTGGGCTGGGCCAAGCGACCGAGTGCGATGAACGAGCTGCAGGCTGCGGCTTCAATCGGCCAGATGGGCCTGGTGCAGGCCTGGGAGTCGAGCTTTGCCGAGCATGGCCGGCACACCGCGCAGATCCTCCTGACCCACGATGACCTCTCCGACCGCAAGCGTTACCTCAACGCCCGCAGTACCTTGCGCACGCTCGTCGAGCTGGGCGTGGTGCCGGTGATCAACGAGAACGACACGGTGGTCACCGACGAAATCCGTTTCGGTGACAACGACACCCTGGCCGCGTTGGTGGCCAACCTGGTCGAAGCCGATCTGCTGGTGATCCTCACCGACCGCGACGGCATGTTCGATGCCGACCCGCGCAACAACCCTGATGCAAAGTTGATCTACGAAGCCCGTGCCGACGATCCGAGCCTGGATGCGGTAGCCGGTGGCACCGGTGGCGCCCTCGGCCGTGGCGGCATGCAGACCAAGCTGCGTGCTGCGCGTCTGGCTGCACGTTCCGGTGCCCACACGATCATCGTTGGCGGGCGTCTGGAGCGCGTGCTCGACCGCCTCAAGGCCGGCGAGCGTCTTGGTACCCTGCTGTCGCCTGAGCGCGGCATGCTGGCGGCACGCAAGCAATGGCTGGCCGGCCACCTGCAGACCCGAGGCACCCTGGTGCTCGACGACGGCGCGGTGAAGGCCTTGCGCAAGGACAACAAGAGCCTGCTGCCGGTCGGGGTCAAGACCGTGCAGGGCAGCTTCCGCCGTGGCGAGATGGTGGTTTGCGTCGGCCCTGATGGCCTGGAGGTCGCCCGCGGTCTGGCCAATTACAGCGCCCTTGAGGCGCAGAAAATCATCGGGCAGTCGTCCGAGGCGATCGAAAGCCTGCTGGGTTATAGCGCCGAGCCGGAGCTGGTGCATCGCGACAACCTGATTCTGGTCTGAGGAAACAACCGTGCTCAAAGGGATAGTGACTGCTGCACTGCTGGCGCTGCCGGTGCTGGCCTCGGCCGAGGAAATCGGTCAGGTGTCGACCGTGTTCAAGTTTGTCGGGCCGAACGACCGTATCGTCGTCGAGGCTTTCGACGACCCGAAGGTGGAAGGGGTAACCTGCTACCTGTCGCGGGCCAAGACCGGTGGCGTCAAGGGTGGTCTGGGCCTGGCCGAGGACCGTGCCGAAGCCTCGATCGCCTGTCGCCAGGTGGGGCCGATTCGCTTCAAGGAGCAGCTCAAGGATGGTGATGAGGTGTTCAAGGAGCGCACCTCGCTGGTGTTCAAGACCATGCAGGTGGTGCGCTTCCTCGACAAGAAGCGCAATACCCTGGTCTATCTGGTGTACTCGGACCGCTTGATCGAAGGCAGCCCGCAGAACGCCGTGACGGCGATTCCGATCTTGCCGTGGGCCCAGCAGTAACACCGGGTTGAATTCATCGCGGGGCAAGCCCGCTCCCACTGGTGGGAGCGGGCTTGCCCCGCGATTAGCTTCAGGCTGAAGCTTCTTCCTCTTCTTCTTTGCGCACCACCGCCTTCTCCACATCCCGGCGGCTGATGTACTTCCAGTCCGCCTCGTCGATGTAGATCCCGTTCGGCCCGCTGCCGCCTTCCAGGTCGATGGCGACATGCGCCGAGACCTGCGGCTTCACACTCGCCAGAATCGGCACGAAGCCCAGCTGCAGGCTGGTTTCCAGCAATGCCGCCTGGTTGCGTTCGTCGATGTCGGCCGCCTCGTCCAGGTAGTACGGCAGGCGCACGCGACCGGCCAGGTCGCGGTCCATCAGGTGCAGCAACAAGTACATGTTGGTCAGCGCCTTGATGGTCATGGTGGTGCCGTTGGACGCCGCACCGTCGATGTCGGTGTGGATCACCGGCTGGCCACCGACCTTGGTGATCTCGAAGGCCAGTTCGAACAGGTCCTTCAGGCCCAGCTGGTTGTGGTTGGCCGCTACCAGGCGCGCCAGGTACTCCTTGGCCTCTTCGTTCTTGTTGTCCTGCTCGGCGCTGGCGCTCAGGTCGAACACCGACAGGGTCTCGCCTTCTTCGTACTGGCCGGCGCTGTGGATGATCTGGTCGATGTGCTTGAGCGCTTCCTTGTTCGGCGCCAGGACAATGCGGAAGCTCTCCAGGTTGGACACCTGACGCTTGTTGATCTCGCGGTTGAACAGCGCCAGCTGGTGCTCGAGGCTGTCGTAGTCGCTGCGGATGTTGCGCAGGGTCCGGGCAATGTCGGTGACGGCCGCGCGGCGTGCCTTGCCCAGGGTCAGGGCTTCTTCGGTACGGTGCGAGTAGGCGTTGATCAGCAGTTGCAGGCGGCGCTCCATGTCGTCTTCGCTGTCGAACTTGGCCACGCCCTTGAGGCGCACCTGGGCGTACAGCGCTTCGATCTGGCCGTCGACCCGCAGCAGGCCCTGCCAGCTGTCCTGATAGTCGTTGAGCAGGGGCAGCAGGTTGTCCATCGAGTCGTCGACCGGCTCCATGAACGGCGTGCCGAACGGCAGGTCGGCCGGCAGCAACTGGCGGCGGCGCAAGGCGTCGTCGAGGGTGCGTTGCTTGGCTTCCATGTCGGCGATCTGGCGGCCGACCAGTTGCAGCTTGGCCGACAGTTGCTGGACGCGTTCGGTGAAGGCGTCGCTGGAGCGCTTCAGTTCGTCCTGGGCCGCTTCCATCTGCGCCAGTTGCTCAAGCTTGTCACCTTCTTCGGCGGCCAGGGTTTCGCTGCGGCGGAAGTCTTCCAGGGCCTTTTGCGCGTCCAGTACCTGCTGGTACAGGGCTTCGGTCTGGGTCTTGCTCGCGGCACGGTCGGCGGCCACGGCTTGCTGGGTCTTGAGTTGCTTGAGCTCTTTCTCCAGGCGTTCCTTCTGGTCGCGCAGGGCGGCACGGTCGGCCAGGGCCTGCAGGGCAGGCGGCTCGATGTGCGACAGGTCGATGGACAGGCCTGGCGCTTCGAAACGCTCGCCCTTGAAGCCGTCGAGCACCGCTTCCAGGGATTTGACCCAGACGTCGCTGTCATCCAGCTCGATGCCGCGCTCGCCCAGTGGCAGGCTGAACAACGCGCCGTTGAACAGGCGCATCAAGCGCTCGACGTCCTGCTGCGAGAACTCTTCGCGCAAGCGCGCATAGCTGTTGTTGTCGGCATGATCGAGCTGCTGCTTGACCGACTTCAGGCGTTTTTCCAGGTCGCGCAGACGCTCTTCGAGGTCTTCGGCGCTGAACTGACGGGATTGGGCCAATGCACCGGCGAGTTCGTCGTGGGCGTCCTTGGCGGCCAGCAGTTGCTGCTCCAGAACCTTGACGTCGTCGACCAGGGCGAAGCGGTGCTTGAGCACCGACAGCTCGCCGAGCCAGCGCTGCACGCCAGTGATTTCGCGTTCCAGGCGCATCAGCTCCTGGGTACCGCCGCGCTGGTCGTTCTGCAGGTGGTCCTGTTCGTTCTTATAGTGCTCGGCCTGGATCACCAGTTCTTCTTTACGGGCACTGGCGTAGTCCTGCCAGGTGCCGAGCAACGAATCGAGCAGCGGCGACAGGCGATGTAGCTTGCCGCGCAGGATGTCGCGCTGGGCCACGCCGTTGGCCAGGGCCTCGACCAGCGGGCCGGCAGCGACCAGCGAGTTGTAGTCCTGCTCCATGCGGCGCACGTCGCGGAAGGCCTCTTCGCAGGCGGCGATGTAGTCGACGCTACCCGAGCGCAGGCTGTGCTCGAAGGCATCGAGGAACAACTGCTTGAGCTTGGCCGCAGTGATTTCACGCATGTGCAGCAGGTTGATGAACAGTGCGCGGAAGGTTTTCAGGCTCTGCTCGCTGGTGGAGCGCAGCGGGATCAGGGTGAGGTCGAGCGGGATTGTGGTATGGCCGCCGACCAGCAGGCGTCGCAGTTCGTCAGGCTTGAGCTCGTAGGCTTTGAGGCCATTGCGCTCCAGGTTGTTGAACAACTCCTTCTGGCGCAGGCAGGTGTCGTCCTTCTGGTAGTGCGCCAGGTCCAGCTCGCCGGCGTAGGCGAAGAACTGGTGGCCGAAACCGCCGCCCGGGCCGCGACCGACCACGCCGATCACGTGCGGGCCGTGGGGCAGGTTGACCTCGCAGAGGATGTAGCTGGTGTCGCTGGCAAAGTAGAAACGGCGCGACTGCTCCAGGCTGTATTTGCCGAAGCTCATGTCGGACATGCGCGCCAGGATCGGGAACTGCAGGGCGTTGATCGAGGCGCTCTTGCCCAGGTTGTTGGCACCGTAGACCGACAGCGGGTGTTCCAGGGGGAACAGGCCGAGGCTGTAGCCGGCGGTGTTGAGCAGTGCGAAGCGGCGAATGCCGTAGCGTTCCTGGCTCATGCGTCAATCTCCTGTTGCTCTTCGGCGATGGCTCGGGCCAAGGCGTCTTCTTCGCTTTCTTCGAACGGGCTGAGGTCGAGCGGGTCGTCGGTGCGGTTCAGTTCTTCAGGGCTCTCTTCCTCGACCAGTACCGGCGTTGGCAGCGGCAGGGCGCTGTGCAGGCTGGCGGCCAGGTCGCGGTCCTGCTGGACCGACAGACAGACATCGAGGAAACGGTGCATCGGCGGCAGGAAGCGGTAGATACCGTTTTCTTCGTGAGCAAAGCCGAGCTGGGTCATGCGGCGCATGATCTTCTCTTCCAGCTCGTCCGGGGTTTGCACTTCGGCCTGAATGAACAGGTCGCGGTATTTTTCCAGCATCGATGGCAGTTCATCGCGGCCGAGGCTGCCGCCATCAAGGACCGACATCGGATCGCGGCCCTGGTCGGCCAGGTGTTCAACCAGGATGAAGGTGAACAGCGACAGGCGCTGGGCGGTCTTGTTGACCTGCGCGGCGGCCAGCTCCGGGACGAAATAGTAGAAACCACGGGTGTCGCACACCAGTTCGAAGCCCAGGGCCTTGAACAGGCCGCGGTACTGGTCCTGGAAGTTCGACAGTTGGGCGTACAGCTCCGGGTCGCGGCGGCTGATGTGGAAACCCTTGAACAGCTCGCGGAAGATCGGTGCGAGCTGAGGCAGTTCGGAAAGATCAAGATGCATGGGCAGGGCTCGCAGTAGGCTCAGGCGATGGTTCGCGGCTCGATGTCAGGGCGAAGGAGCGCAGGCTGACCAGGTGTTCGCGGGTGAGGTATTCGCGGCGCTCGAGGCGCTCGCGGGTAAAGCGTTTTTCCCGCGACAGGCGCGAGAACCAGTACAGCAGCTCGTCGGTGGCGCCTTCGGGCTCCTGGTCCAGTAGCCAGACCATCAGGTCCGGCAGCGGCAGGGCGCCTTCGCAGCGCTCGAGCATTTCCTTGACCGTACGCGGCGCGCGCGGGGCCTCGCCCTTGTGGCTCTTGTGCGCCTTGGGGAACTTGGCCGGCTTGGGTTCGAAGCGGGCCAGGGCATACACGTAGGCTTCGACCTGGCTGGCACTGCCGAGGAAGGTGCTCTGCGGGCGGGTGAACATCGGCATGGCCGCCTGCGGGACCGCATCCAGGCCTTTGCGGCGGATCACCGAGAGGGCCAGGGCGGCGCCACGGGTCACGGCGTTGTGGCGGCGGGCTTCTTCACGCAGCGGCAGCAGCAGTTCGCGGGCATGGCGCAGGGTCAGCTGGGCGCTGGTCTGCATCTCGAGGATGCGCGCATGGGTACGCAGCAACATGTCGTCATCAACCAGGTGGCCGAGGCGGGCCTGTTCGCCGAGCAGACGCAGCAGCACGGTTTCGACCTTGCGCACGCCCTGTTCGAAGGCGCCATCGGCATTGACCAACTGGATCATCGGCTCGACGTATTCGTCCCAGGTCGCCAGGACCTCGGCATAACGCTGGCGCAGGGGGATTTGGCGGTCGCTGGTCTTGGCCCGTTCGGCCACGGCGACCAGCGCCTGCTCATCGTTGTCGAGCTTTTTCAGGACATCGCGCACGCGCATGTCGAGCAGGCGCAGCTGGCGCGCCAGGTCGTTGCCATCGCGAATCTCGAAGGCGTCCTGGATGTGTCCGGCCAGGCGCTCGAGGTGACGCAGGTAGGCCTCGATCTCCAGGCACAGGCCCAGGCGGTGCTCGCGGCGCAGGTAGGCGAGGAAGTCGTGGATCTGTGCGTTGAGCTCGAAGCGGTTGGGGCTTTTCGCCACCGGCACGAGGATATCCAGGCGGATCCAGACGTCGAGCAGGCTGGTGATGTCTTGGGGCGTGCTCTCCAACTGCTGGTTGGCCAGTTGCTGGCGCAGTTCGCTGAGGCTCAGGGTGCCCCCGTCGAAGCGCTCGCACAACGGCTCAAGCAAGGCCCAGTGTTCGGCTAGGGCGCGCAGGACGCGCTTGGGTTCGATCATTGGCGGGTCGACTCGTTGCCAAATAAAAGCGCCGATTGTACTGCATCAGGTGCCTGTCGATTCACCCCCTGATCGTTTGAACCTGCTGTCGGGCGGTTTTCTGCCGATCAACAGCGGCGCCGAGCGGCGAACAACGTTAGAATATCGGCCCTGACTTATCCACAGATGGCCGATCCTTCTTGTTAATCGAGTCCCGCCGCCGCGCTTACCTCAACGCCATGCAAGTGGTGCACTGGCTGCCGCGTACCGAACTGCCGTTCGCCGCCCCGTCGCGCCCGGAGCTGTTGCTGCCGCTGGCACCCGAGGTGTTGCCCGAGTTCGACGCGCCGCAGGCGGAGCCGGTGCGGGCGGCGGTCAATGCGCCGCAGGCGCGCAGTGGCGAGCGACCGAAGATCGAGATCCCGCGACCCGGCAGCACGCCCAAGGTCGCCAGCAAGCCCGCTGAAACCGCTGAAGCGACCCCGGTGGTCGCCAAGCCGGCACCGGTGCCGCCACCGCGTTTCGCGCTGCAACTGCTGCGTGCCGGCAGTTGCCTGGTGCTGGTGGAATTGGCCACCGGTCAGCCGTTTCAGAGCCGCGACCCTTCGTATCTGTTGCTCAAAGACATGCTGCGCGCCGCCGGTCTGCCCGACAGCCCGCAGATCGTCGGTGAGCCGGTGCGTTGGCCATTGCTGGTACGCGGCAACCTCGACCAGGGGCCGCAGGCAGCAACCGATTTTGTCCAGGGCTTCATTCAGGCCCGGCTTGAAGAGGCCCCCTGTGTCTGTTTATGGCTGATTGGCCTGCCTGCCGTGCGTTTTGCCGGTGAGGCGGACGCCGAGGCTTATTACCGCGAGTTGCCGGTTGAGGGGCTGGGCACTGCCTGGGCCTTGCCTGGCCTTGAACTGTTGATGGACGAGCCGCAACGCAAGGCGGACGTCTGGCAAGCCATGCGCCGGCTGATGGCGCGCTGGAAACCAAGCGATGAGTGACACGATCAGTTTCCGCCGGATGACCGAGGCGGATCTGGATGCCGTACTGAAGATCGAATACGCCGCCTTCAGCCACCCCTGGACCCGGGGGATTTTCCTCGACGGGCTAAAATCCTATGAAATCTGGCTGATGTTCGAAGGCGAGCAGCAGGTGGGCCACGGCGTGATCAACGTGATCATCGACGAAGCGCACCTGCTCAACATCACCGTCAAGCCGGAAAGCCAGGGCCGCGGCCTGGGCTTGCGCCTGCTGGAAGAACTGATGAAACGCGCCTACGAGATGAACGGCCGTGAGTGCTTCCTTGAAGTGCGCGCCAGCAACCAGTCGGCGTATCGCCTGTACGAGCGTTACGGCTTCAATGAAATCGGGCGGCGCCGCGATTACTACCCGGTTGCCGGTGGTCGCGAAGATGCGCTGGTCATGGCC
Source organism: Pseudomonas alkylphenolica (assembly GCF_000746525.1). Classification (NCBI taxonomy): domain Bacteria; kingdom Pseudomonadati; phylum Pseudomonadota; class Gammaproteobacteria; order Pseudomonadales; family Pseudomonadaceae; genus Pseudomonas; species Pseudomonas alkylphenolica. The sequence continues at coordinate 5,003,044 of NZ_CP009048.1, read as the reverse complement.
TGTACCTTGTTCGAGTAAGTGAGCGTCACTGTAGCCCGGCAACATCCAACTGATGAGAAGCGAACATGCACGATCTACAAGAACTGATTGATAACAACGCACGCTGGGCTGATGCGATCAAACAGGAAGATCCGGATTTTTTCGCCAAGCTCGCCCGCCAGCAAACCCCTGAATTCCTCTGGATCGGTTGTTCCGACGCACGGGTGCCGGCCAACGAGATCGTCGGCATGTTGCCGGGGGATCTGTTCGTGCACCGTAATGTCGCCAACGTGGTGCTGCACACTGACCTGAACTGCCTGTCGGTGATCCAGTACGCCGTGGATGTACTCAAGGTGAAGCACATTCTGGTGACCGGGCATTACGGTTGCGGTGGTGTCCGCGCCTCGATGCAGGACCGGCAACTGGGCCTGATCGACGGCTGGCTGCGTTCGATTCGCGACCTGTATTACGAGAATCGGGTGGAGCTGGCCAAGCTTGCCACCGAAGAGGAGCGGGTTGATCGCCTGTGCGAGCTGAACGTGATTCAGCAGGTGGCCAACGTTGGTCACACCACCATTGTCCAGAATGCCTGGCACCGCGGTCAGAGCCTGTCGGTCCATGGCTGTATCTATGGCATCAAGGACGGTCGCTGGAAGAGCCTGAATGCGACCATCAGTGGCCTGGACCAGTTGCCGCCGCAGTATCGGTTGCGTCCTCAAGATTGAGTTGGCTTTTATCGCGGGGCAAGCCCGCTCCTACCAGATTTACCTCCACTCGGTGGGAGCGGGCTTGCCCCGCGATAATTACCGGCGTCCATGCTTAACTTCTTGTGACTCTTAGAGCGGCCAAGGAGTGAGACTAATGGCCTCATGGCGCACAATCGGACTCTTGCTGACACTACTGTGCAGCGCTCAATCGCACGCCGATGAGCGCGACCTGTACATGTTTGCCCAATGGGCTGGCGACCATGAAACCCGGGCGTTTCGCCAGATGCTGGTGGATGCGCGGTTGTATGGCGTGGTGCCGATCTATCAGCTGTTGCGTTCGGCCAGTGACTGGCGCCTGTGTTCGGCACAGCCCTTTGCGGTGGCACCAGCGGCGCAGTGGCCGGCGGTGCGTTCGACCCTGCAACTGCTCAAGGCCCTGGGGGATCAGGGCCTGCTGCAGCGTTATGAAGTGGTTTCGAGCTACCGCGATCCGCGCCTGAACCGCTGCGCTGGCGGCGCCGTAGACAGTGCGCATACCCGGGCGTTTGCGGTGGATGTGTTGTTGCCATCCTGGGCCGATCCCAATCCGTTGTGCCAGTTCTGGCAGACCCAGGGCAAGGCCTGGAACATGGGCCTGGGCCGTTATCCATCAGGGCGCATTCATATCGACACGGCGGGCTTTCGCACCTGGGGCGGGGACTTCAGCGCCGGCTCGTCTTTCTGCGCCTTGCCAACGGCCTATAAGCCTCAGAGCAATTGAGCCAGGCAGGCTTCGGCCTGCGCGCTGACCCACTGGGCAAAGCGTCGGCATTTGTCGTCGTCGGCCATTGCTTGCTGACAGAGCAGGTAGTAAGCCGATTGGTCCTGGACGAAGCTGCGCGGCGCTTGCAACTGACCGCTATCGATTTCGTCCTGAACCATCAGGAATGAAGCCATCGCCACCCCCAGACCGGCCACGGCCGCCTGGATGCACAGGTAGAAATGTTCGTAGTCGGCGCGCTGGGTATCTCGGGCCGACTCGCCGCTCAGGCGCAGCCAGGTACTCCAGGCGTTGGGCCGTGATGCGCTGTGCAGCAAGCGCTGGCCGTCCAGGCCCTGACTCGCGATGGTCAGGTTGACGCTGCTTACTGGCCCCACCCATTCGTCACAGATCTTCAGCGCATGCAGGCTGGCGTCCCAGCGAAAATCATCGCGGCGCAAGGCCAGGTCGACGCCACTGCGGGAAAAGTCGATGGGGCCACCGGCAGCCACCAGGTGCAGGTGAATATCGGGATGGGCGGCATGAAAGGCCGGCAGCCTCGGGATCAGCCATTTCATCGCGATGGTCGGCTCGCATGACAGCACCAGCACGTTTTCCCGCGCCTGTTGTTGCAGGCGATGGACTGCGCCTTGCAACTGTTCGAACACCGACAGGGTAGTGCCATGCAGGGCGCGGCCGGCCGGGGTAAGGAAGATTGCGCGATTGCGCCGCTCGAACAACTCCACCCCCAAAGACTCTTCCAGCAGGCGCACCTGACGGCTGACGGCGCCATGGGTGACGTTCAGTAATTCGGCGGCGCGCACAAAGCTCTGAGTCTGCGCGGCGACGTCGAAATAGCGAAAGGCGGAGAGTGCGGGAAGTTTCATATCTGTGAGGAAAACTAGCGGATTTAGCGCACTATAAATCGCTTTTGGTCGTAGACGAAGCTTTCGATAATGGCGGCGTGTGCAGAGTGATCGCGGGGCAAGCCCGCTCCTGTCTGTGCGATTTTTTAGCAGATCGAGGAGCTTTTCGTGAACGAACTCATTGCCGTTGCCGTGTTCACCGTCCTGGCGGTGATCAGCCCGGGCGCGGACTTTGCCATGGTCACCCGCAGCAGTTACGCCTTTGGCCGCCGTGCCGGTTTGTCCGCCGCGCTGGGCATCGCCCTGGGCGTGCAGGTGCATGTGTTGTACACGGTGCTGGGCATTGCCCTGATCATCAGTCAGACCCCGTCATTGTTTCTGGCAATGAAAGTGCTGGGGGCGGGCTACCTGATCTACCTGGGTTACAAGTCGTTGACCAACACCACGCGGATTTCCCTCGATGGCGGCACCGCTTCCAGCCAGCTTGGCGTGTTCGCCGCCTTTCGCTCGGGTTTTCTGACCAATGCCCTCAATCCCAAGACCATGCTGTTCGTGGTCAGTGCCTACACTCAGGTAGTACAACCGGGCAGTTCGCTGGCGACCAGTCTTGGTTATGGTCTGTTCATGTCTGTGGCCCACTGGCTGTGGTTCAGCCTGGTCGCGCTGTTCTTCTCCTCGGCATCCTTGCGTCGGGTCATGCTTGATCGGCAGTTGCTGGTCGATCGGGTGATCGGTGTGGCCCTGATCGGTCTGGGGCTGGCGGTGGTACTGGCCAACGTGCGCTGAGGAGCAGGATTGTCCGCACAACACTGCGGACATGGCGCAGGAAACCTTCATGCGTCTGCTCGGTGCCGGTGCCTATGAACAAATCACCTTCTGCACAAGTGCTGCAAGAGGCGGCTGAATGGCTGGTGCGCCTGGATGGCGAAGTCGGCGCGGCCGAGCGCAATGCCTTTCGTGACTGGCTCGACGCCGACCCTGAGCATCTGCAGGCTATCGAGCGTTTGCAGGACAGCATGGCGGCGCTGCGCGATCTGCCGCATGAACCGGCGCGGGCGGTCCTCGACAGCCTTGCCCGGCGGCGTGCCGCCCGACAGCCGATCAAGGCACTGGCGCTGGCCGCGTTGCTGCTGTTGCCGATCGGCTTGGCGTTGCAGCAGTTTCCGCCGTCTTACCTGTTGGCTGACATCCGCACCGGCAGCGGCCAATGGAGCACCCGGCAGCTACCCGATGGCAGCCGCATCAGTCTGGATGGAAGTACCGCCGTTGATCTGCAGTTCGATGGTCAGCGCCGCACGGTGCGCCTGGTGCAAGGGGAAATCCGGCTGGATGTGGCCAAGGATGCCGCGCGACCGTTTCTGGTGCTGACCGAACACGGCAGTGTGCGAGCGCTGGGCGCCCGTTTTGTCGTAGAGCAACTGCCTGACTCCAGCCGGGTGGCGATGATCGAATCGACTACCGAAGTCGATAGCGCCGGCAAACGCGTAGTGGTTCAGGCCGGGCAGGCGGTGCGCTTCGATGCGGCGGGGCTGGGGGCGCTGCAGTCTATCGATGCGGCAGGGATTGAACAGGCCTGGGAGCAACATCAACTGCTGGTGCGTGATCAGCCCCTGGACCAGGTGCTTGAGCGCCTGGCGCGCAATCATCGGGGCTACTTGATGTATGACTCCAAGGACCTGGAGTTGCTGCGGGTCACTGCGGTGCTGCCCGCCGACGACAGTCAGCGGGCGCTGCGCATGCTGGCGCGCAGCTTGCCGATCAGGATTGAGCATTACACACCCTTGATCACGCGTGTGTCACTTGAGCGGCCTTGAAGGCATCCGTCGATTGCACAAGGCAAAAAAATGGCCTACCTTGCGGTAAGCCATTTTTCGGTACTTGGTGGCTACACAGGGACTTGAACCCCGGACCCCAGCATTATGAATGCTATGCTCTAACCAACTGAGCTATGTAGCCAAGTGGCGCGCATTATTCGCTTTAAACGGATACCTGTCAACACTCTTTTTTAAAAAAATTCATCGTGCGATCAACTGCTTAGCGGACAGGTAGCTCAGCAGCACCAACTACGTGGTGTGGCAACGGTGCTGATCAGCGGACGATGATCAATTGCCCGGCAAGGTTGTGGCTGCGCAACTGCTCAGTGGTGGCCAGGGCAGCGAAGGCATCGGCGGCCTGATTGAGGTTGAAGTTACCACTGACCAGGCGTCGGCCGGCCTGTTCATCAAGCAGCAGCAGGCGGCTGCCCTGGTAGTCGGCCAGCCGTTGCAAGACATCGCGCAATGGCACATCGCGAGCACGCAACTGGCCGTCACGCCAGGCCAGCAGGCGTTCGGCATCGACACGCTCGACCTGGCCCAGGTTGTTGCCGCGCAAACTCAGGCGCTGGCCAGGGGCGAGCATGCGCTTTTCGCCGAAAGCGCTGCTGACCTCCACTTTGCCCTTGAGCAGGATCACCTCATTGCGGTCACGGCCACGGCTGACCGCGAAACGTGTGCCAAGCACCTGAATCCGGGTGTCATCGACTTCGACCACAAAGGGGCGGCCATCATGGATCACGTCGAGGAACACCTGCCCCTGAACCAGACGCACCTTGCGTACCGGTCCGCGCAGGTCGACATCCACCGCGCTGGCGCTGTCGAGCATCAGTTTCGAACCGTCGGCCAACTGGATCTGCCGACGCTCGCCAGCGGCGCTGGCCACGTCGCTGTTCAGTCGTTGCAGGTAAGGCAGCTGCACCATCAACACCAGCGCGCCCACCAGTAAAACACAGGCGGCGACGGTCCAGCCCAGCCAGGAGCGCGGGGCCTCGCGCCGTTGCGCTTTGTGCGCGCGGTAGCCAGGCTCGGTCGGTAGTACTGAGGTGGGGGAAGAGTTCATGGCAGTGCGATGCTCTGAGCGGGAAGCAAGGGCTGGGAAACGCATAAAATGCTATAGCTATTGAGAATCATTAGCAAGAAAGTCGAAATCACGTTCGTCGAAAAGAATAGTGCGCTTGCTAACGAATTCTGGATAATTGGATCCCAACCACCGGATGGAAGACCTTGTCATGGCTGTAAGCAGTGCCTCGTCCATTTCGCCCGCCAGCGACACGCCTGCCCAGAGCAGCCCGCTGGTCATGCGGATCATCGCCGCTTGCGCCCTGGCGCACCTGATCAACGACCTGATCCAGGCGGTGCTGCCGTCGATCTATCCCATGCTCAAGGCCAACTACGGGCTGAGTTTTGCCCAGGTTGGGATGATTACCCTGACCTTCCAGATCACCGCCTCGCTGCTGCAGCCCTGGGTGGGTTTCTACACCGATCGCAAGCCGATGCCGAACCTGCTGCCGCTGGGCACCCTGTGCACGCTGGTGGGGATCGTCATGCTGGCGTATGTCGGCAGCTTTCCGATGATTCTGCTGGCGGCGGCGCTGGTGGGTATCGGCTCTTCGACGTTCCACCCGGAAACCTCGCGCATTGCCCGACTGGCCTCGGGCGGGCGCTTCGGTCTGGCGCAGTCGACCTTTCAGGTGGGGGGTAATGCCGGCTCTGCGTTTGGTCCTTTGCTGGCCGCGGCGATCATCATTCCGTTCGGCCAGGGCAATGTCGCCTGGTTCGGTCTGTTCGCGGTGTTTGCCGTCCTGGTGACCTATGGCTTGAGCCGCTGGTATCGCGAACACCTGAGCCTGTTCAAGGCCAAGGCCGGCCAGGCGGCAACTCACGGCCTATCGCGCGGGCGCGTGACCGGTGCGTTGGTGGTGCTGGGGCTGCTGGTGTTCTCCAAGTATTTCTACATGTCCAGCCTTACCAGTTACTTCACCTTCTACCTGATCGAGAAGTTCGACCTGTCGGTGGCCAGTTCGCAATTGCACCTGTTCCTGTTCCTCGGTGCGGTGGCCGCCGGGACGTTCTTCGGCGGGCCGATCGGTGACCGCATCGGGCGCAAGGCAGTGATCTGGTTCTCGATTCTCGGTGTGGCGCCGTTCACCCTGTTGCTGCCATACGCGGATCTGTTCTGGACCAGCGTCCTGAGCGTGATCATCGGTTTTATCCTGGCGTCGGCGTTCTCGGCCATCGTGGTGTATGCCCAGGAGCTGGTGCCGGGCAATGTCGGCATGATCGCCGGGATTTTCTTCGGCCTGATGTTCGGTTTTGGCGGTATCGGCGCGGCGTTGCTGGGCTACCTGGCCGACCTCAAGGGCATCGAGTACGTCTACAGCCTGTGCTCGTACCTGCCGCTGTTTGGCCTGCTGGCGATCCTCCTGCCTTCTACCGGTAAGCGTTGAAGGCTCAAGGACGGGCTATTGACGGGTGGCATGGCTTCTCCTAGAGTGCCGCCCATTACTTTCTGTGTAACTGACGTATGAGCCGCCTCCGCCTTACATTCGCGCCCTCTCAGCCGGTCATCCTGACCCGTGGCTGCGACTGGCCGAGCGATACCGTGCTCAAGCGTCGGCGCAGTGTGCTGTTCGCCTTTACCTTCTCGCCTCACCTTCACACCTCCTGACCTGGCGGCTGATTGCCCGGCGTCCTGCCGTGGCCGAGCTCGCCTGTAGTGCACTTGATTTGGTCATGTATGCGCCTGCGCGGGTGCGATGTCGCACCTGCGCCGGTGAGTCTGGAGTTGTAATGAATACGCGTTTGTTGCTGGGCTTGTTGTTCGCGGTATCGGTTGTTGGTTTCAGCCTGGGCGCGAGCCTGCCGTTGGTGTCTCTGCGTCTGCTCGATACAGGCGCCAGTACATTACAGATCGGTATCCTCTCGGCCATTCCGGCAGCGGGGATGATGCTCTCGGCGTTCATGGTCGATGCCTGCTGCCGGCACCTGACCCGACGCACCATCTACCTGCTGTGCTTTGGGCTGTGCACCTTGAGTATCGGCCTGCTCGAGTGGGCCTTTTCCTCGATCTACCTGCTGGCGCTGCTGCGTTTGGGCCTGGGCATCGGTATGGGCATCGCGATCATTCTTGGCGAGTCCTGGGTCAATGAACTGAGCGAAGAGCACAACCGCGGCAAGGTCATGGCGCTGTACGCCACTGCGTTCACCGGCTTTCAGATGCTCGGCCCGGCCATGTTGGCGCTGGTCGGTGCGCAAAGCGCCTGGGTGACTGCAGTGGTTACCGCCTGCTATGGCCTGGCGCTGCTGTGTATCGTGCTGACAGTGCCCAACGATCACGTCGAGCATGGCGAGGAGGGCGGCAAGAGCTTCTCCCTGGCAGGCTTCTTCCGCGTGGCACCGGCGTTGTGCATGGGGGTGCTGTTCTTCTCGTTCTTCGATGCGGTGATTCTCTCGCTGATGCCGGTGTACGCCTCAAGTCACGGTTTTGCCGTGGGGGTGGCGGCGTTGATGGTGACAGTGATCCTCACCGGCGACATGCTGTTCCAGCTGCCCCTGGGGTGGTTGGCTGACCGCAGCGAACGGACCCTGGTGCATCTGGTGTGTGGCCTGGTGGCGATGCTGATCGGCCTGGCCTTGCCCTGGCTGCTGCAGGTGCAGTGGCTGCTGTGGCCGGCGCTGGTGTTGCTGGGGGCGGTTGCCGGTGGGGTCTATACCCTGGCGCTGGTGTTGATCGGCCAGCAGTTCAAGGGGCAGGACCTGGTGACCGCCAATGCCAGTGTCGGGCTGTTGTGGGGCGTTGGCAGCCTGATCGGGCCGTTGCTCAGCGGTGCGGCCATGGATGTTGCGCCCCATGGCCTGCCGATGGCGCTGGCGATCATGGCCGCGCTGTTCGTGTGTTTTGCCCGCAGCGCCAACCGCAAGGCTCGGCGCCTTGCGGTGGCGGGTTAAGCCTCAGAAGCGTTCGGGAATCATCCGGGACGGGTAGTGGCTGCTCTTGTACTGCCCGATCTTGCCGCGCTTTGGCAGCTTGATCTTCTGTTCCTGGGTGATGTCCTCGTAGGGGACCTGTCCAAGCAAGTGGCTGATGATGTTCAGGCGTACCCGCCGCTTGTCTTCGGAGTGCGCCATGTACCAAGGGGCCCAGGAGGAGTCGGAGGCGGCAAACATCTCATCGCGTGCGCGCGTGTAGTCGTCCCAGCGGCTGAACGACTTCAGGTCCATAGGGGACAGCTTCCAGATCTTGCGGCCATCGGTGATGCGTTCTTCCAGGCGCCGCTGCTGCTCTTCGGCGCTGACTTCCAGCCAGTACTTGATGACGATGATGCCGGACTCGACCAGCATCTTCTCGAAGTGCGGGACCACGCTGAGAAACTTTTTCGCCTGGTCGTCGGAGCAGAAGCCCATCACCCGTTCAACGCCTGCGCGGTTGTACCAGCTGCGGTCGAAGATCACCACTTCGCCCGCCGACGGCATGTGCTGGATGTAGCGCTGGGCATACATCTGGCTCTTTTCCCGCTCGGTCGGTGCCGGCAGTGCGACAACACGGAACACCCGCGGGCTGACCCGCTCGGTGATGGCCTTGATGGTGCCACCTTTGCCAGCGCCATCACGTCCCTCGAAGACGACGCAGACTTTCAAACCCTTGGCCACCACCCACTGCTGTAGCTTGACCAGTTCGATGTGCAGGGCTTTTAGCTGCTCTTCGTATTCCTTGCGGGGTAGACGCTCTGCGCTACGCTGCTTTTCTTTCTTTTTTGCCATGCGCCGATACCTCGTCAGTGAAAGTGGATCTGAGTATAGACAGGGTGGTCTCAGAGGGACCTGACGCGGCTCAATGGAAAAGAAAAACCCCTTGAGGCGGATATCCTCAAGGGGTTTTGTGTGCATCGGAGCCCGGCAGGGCCCGCAGACGGCTTAGACGTTAAAGCGGAAGTGCATCACATCACCGTCCTTGACGATGTAGTCCTTGCCTTCCAGACGCCATTTGCCGGCTTCTTTCGCACCGCCTTCACCCTTGTACTGGATGAAGTCGTCATAGGCGACCACTTCGGCACGGATGAAGCCTTTCTCGAAGTCGGTGTGGATCACGCCTGCCGCCTGAGGGGCGGTGGCGCCGACACGCACGGTCCAGGCGCGGACTTCCTGAACACCGGCAGTGAAGTAGGTCTGCAGGTTGAGCAGGCCGTAGCCTGCGCGGATCACGCGGTTAAGGCCGGGCTCTTCCAGGCCCAGGGCCTCGAGGAACATGTCCTTTTCTTCGCCTTCGTCGAGCTCGGCGATTTCCGCTTCGATCTTGTTGCACACCGGTACCACGACAGCGCCTTCTTCTTCGGCGATGGCGCGCACGATGTCCAGGTGCGGGTTGTTCTCGAAGCCGTCTTCAGCAACGTTGGCGATGTACATCACCGGCTTGCTGGTCAGCAGGTGGAAGCCACGGATCAGTGCCTTCTCGTCGTCAGCCATGCTCTTCATCAGGCTGCGCGCAGGCTTGCCTTCGGTGAAGTGCGGGATCAGTTTTTCGAGGATGGCTTTCTGGGCCAGGGCATCCTTGTCGCCGCCCTTGGCGTTACGCGCAACCTTCTGCAGTTGCTTCTCGCAGCTGTCGAGGTCGGCGAAGATCAGTTCCAGGTCGATGATCTCGATGTCGCGCTTGGGGTCGACGCTGTTGGAGACGTGAATCACGTTCTCGTCTTCGAAGCAGCGCACCACGTGAGCAATGGCGTCGGTTTCGCGGATGTTGGCCAGGAACTTGTTGCCCAGGCCTTCACCTTTCGAGGCACCGGCAACCAGGCCGGCGATGTCGACGAATTCCATGGTGGTCGGCAGCACGCGGTTCGGCTTGACGATGGCCGCCAGCGCATCCAGACGCGCATCAGGCATCGGCACGATGCCGCTGTTCGGCTCGATGGTGCAGAAGGGGAAGTTCTCAGCCGCGATACCGGATTTGGTCAAGGCGTTGAACAGGGTGGACTTGCCGACGTTGGGCAGACCGACGATGCCGCAATTGAAACCCATGGTGAATCCCTCTTCGTGGAGTCAGGCCTTCTGGCTGTGCAGCTCTCTCATCGCACGCGTCCAGTCGCCGGCGAGGATGTCCGGCAGCACGCCGAGGGCAAAATCGATACTGGCGTCCAGCTTTTCCTGTTCGGCGCGCGGCGCCTTGCCCAGGACAAAACCGGAGACCCTGCTGCTGTCACCCGGGTGGCCGATGCCAAGCCGCAGACGGTGAAAGTCTTGGTTGTTGCCGAGCTGCGCAATGATGTCGCGCAGGCCGTTGTGCCCACCATGGCCGCCGCCTTTCTTGAGCTTGGCGACGCCAGGGGGCAGGTCGAGTTCGTCGTGGGCCACCAGGATGGCATCTGGCGGGATGCGGAAAAAGTTCGCCAGTGCGGCAACGGCCTGGCCGCTGCGGTTCATGTAGGTGGTCGGAATCAGTAGACGAACGTCTTTGCCCTGATGGCTGAATTTAGCCGTCAGGCCGAAATACTTGCGGTCAGCAGTCAGATTGACACGCTGGGCGCTGGCAATGCGTTCTACGAAAAGAGCCCCTGCGTTATGCCGGGTCTGTTCGTATTCGGGGCCAGGGTTTCCCAGGCCGACGATCAGTTGGATGGCGGTCACGTCAGGGGCTCTTCCTTGGAGTTGGGGGTTACAGTGCGGGGCACTGTAACCCGATCAACGCCGGCGTGCTGAGTAGATTACTCGGCAGCGCCTTCTGCAGCTTCAGGCGCAACACGCGGAGCGTGAACGTTGGCAACAGCTTTGTCATCACCGTGGGCCAGAGCAACGAACTCAACGCCTTTCGGAGCTTTGAGGTCCGACAGGTGAATGATGGTGCCGACTTCGGCTTTGGCCAGGTCGACTTCGATGAACTCAGGCAGGTCTTTGGCTTCGCAGGAAACTTCGATCTCAGCCACTACGTGGGAGATTTCGCCGCCTTTCTTGACCGGAGCTTCTTCGTTGATGAAGTGCACAGGAACGATAGCGGTCAGTTTCTGGCCAGCAACAACGCGGACGAAGTCAGCGTGCATGATGAACTGCTTGGCTGGGTGACGCTGCATGGCTTTAACAACGACGTTTTCTTTCTTGCCGTCGATGTTCAGCTCGATAACGTGGCTGTAAGCAGCTTCGTTTTCGAACAGCTTGGCAACTTCTTTAGCCAGCATGGTGATGGAAGCTGGCTCTTTGTCGCCGCCGTATACAACGGCAGGGACTTGGGCGGCGAGACGACGCAGGCGGCGGCTCGCACCTTTCCCCAGGTCGGTACGCGCTTGGGCGTTCAGGATGAAATCAGTCATTTTGTATCTCCAAAATAGCCATCTCCCGCAGGCGTTTGCGACCAGCGCCAAACGGGGTGGGCAAAAAGCCCCGCCCCAACAACAGGTGTTGGGGCGGGGCGCTTTTCGTCAACGAAAGGTTCGCGAGGGCAAAACCCTCAGCGGAACATCGCGCTGATCGATTCTTCATTGCTGATGCGGCGAACCGCTTCAGCAACTACCGGTGCGATATCCAGTTGACGGATACGGTCACAGGCTTGTGCGGCTGCGGACAACGGGATGGTATTGGTAACCACCAGTTCGTCCAGCACGGAGTTCTCGATATTCTCGATCGCCCGACCCGACAGGACAGGGTGCGTGCAGTAGGCGTAAACCTTGGCAGCGCCGTGTTCTTTCAGGGCCTTGGCCGCATGGCACAGGGTGCCGGCGGTATCGACCATGTCGTCGACGAGAATACAGGTACGTCCTTCGACGTCGCCGATGATGTGCATCACTTCGGAGTGATTGGCCTTTTCACGGCGTTTGTCGATGATACCCAGATCGACGCCCAGGGACTTGGCAACAGCACGTGCACGCACAACGCCGCCGATGTCCGGGGACACGATCATGAGATTCTCGAAACGCTGGTCTTCGATGTCATCCACCAGAACGGGGGAGCCGTAGATGTTATCTACCGGAATATCGAAGAAACCCTGGATCTGGTCAGCGTGCAGGTCGACAGTGAGAACACGGTCGATACCAACGACGGTGAGCATGTCAGCGACGACTTTGGCGCTGATAGCTACACGCGCCGAACGCGGACGGCGATCCTGGCGGGCATATCCGAAGTAAGGAATCACGGCAGTGATTCGAGACGCTGAGGAGCGGCGGAAGGCATCAGCCATCACTACCAGTTCCATCAGATTATCGTTGGTTGGCGCGCAAGTCGGCTGAATAATGAAAACGTCTTTACCGCGAACATTTTCATTGATCTCAGTGCTGATTTCGCCGTCGGAGAATTTACCGACAGAGACGTCACCGAGAGGGATATGCAGCTGACGTACGACACGCCGAGCCAGATCGGGGTTAGCGTTCCCCGTAAAGACCATCATCTTGGACACGCGCAGTACCTGAAGGCTGAGGGTATACCTGGATGAGTATAAGGAAAATGGCAGGGGCGGCTGGATTCGAACCAACGCATGGCAGGATCAAAACCTGCTGCCTTACCGCTTGGCGACGCCCCTGTATTTGTTGCTGCGAGTACCTTGTACTCGATTCCTAGAGCAGACTTTGCAGCTTGCGATGCAACATTGAAATGTTGCTTCCCTTTGCTACAAATCCTGTTTGGGTATCTGCAAGAAGGGCCAAAACTTTATCAGCTTCAGCTTTGCTTGGGAAGGCCCCAAACACACAACTTCCAGTTCCGGTGAGCCTAGCATCAGTGAATTTGCTTAGCAAACTCAGTGAGTTACGTACTTCTGGGTAACTCTGCTCTACTACCGGTTGGCAGTCATTTCGACTGTTTCCCTTGGGAACGGGGCGCATCTTAAGGGGCAAGGAATCACGTGTCAACTGCGGATGTGAAAAAATTTCTGCTGTACTTACAAATACTTGTGGCACCAGCACGACATACCAGGGTTCTTCCGGGTCTGCCGGGGTGAGGATCTCGCCGACGCCTTCGGCGAATGCCGCGTGGCCACGGACGAAAACCGGCACGTCGGCGCCCAGGCTCAGGCCCAGTTCTGCCAGTTGGTCTTCGCTGCAACCGAGCTGCCACAGGTGATTGAGGCCGAGCAGGGTGGTGGCGGCATCCGAACTGCCACCGCCGATGCCGCCGCCCATGGGCAGGATTTTTTTCAGCCAGATGTCGGCGCCTTGCTTGCAGCCGCTCAGGGCCTGCAGTTTACGGGCGGCCTTGACGATCAGGTTGCTGTCATGGGGGACGCCTTCGATGTCGCTGTGCAGGCGGATTTCGCCGTCTTCGCGCACGGCAAACGACAGCTCATCGCCATAGTCGAGAAACTGGAAGAGGGTTTCCAGCAGGTGGTAGCCATCGGCACGGCGACCAAGAATGTGCAGCATCAGGTTGAGCTTGGCCGGGGCCGGCAGGGTCAGCTGGGTCATATCAGTGCCCCAGCTGGCGCGGCTGCCAGTCCTTGACCACCAGGGTCACGTCGATATTTTGCCCGTGCAGCTTGAGGCGCTCGGGCAGCCAGTAGCCGTTCTGCTCGGTATAGCTCAGGTACTGTACGTCCCAGCCATCCTGCTTGAGGCTGGCCAGGCGGCTGTCGCGGCCCAGGGTCAGCTGGCTCTTGCTGTCCGGTGCGGGCAGGCCGCGTACCCACCAGACCAGGTGCGATACCGGCAATTCCCAGCCGAGCTGTTCTGCGAGCAAGGCCTCCGGGTTTTTCGCTTCGAAGCGGCCCTGGTTGGCAACCTCAAGCACAACCCCGCCCGGGCGACCGGTCAGGCGTGCGGCGCCACGGCCCAGCGGACCGGACAGGCGAATGTCGTAGTAATCCTGGCGCTGCAGCCAGAACAGGGTACCGCTGCCGGAATCTTTGGGCGCGCGGATCCCGACCTTACCGTTGATCTGCCAGCCGTCGAGGGTGCTCAGCTGTTGTTTGTGCTCGCGCCACAATTGTGGGCTGCCCTGGCCCTGGAGGGCTTCACGGGAGCCGAAGCCGGCACAACCGGCGAGCAGGGCGATCAGGCTGAAGGTGATGCAGTGGCGCAAAAACATAGGCTTAAAGAGTCTCGGAACCGGTCAGGCGCAAGACGGTCTTGCGCAGGATAGGGCTGTCGGGTTGGGCTTCGAAAGCTTTGGCCCAAATCTGGCGTGCTTCGCGGCGCTTGCCGTTGGCCCAGAGCACTTCGCCCAGGTGCGCGGCGACTTCGTGGTCGGGGAAGCGCTCCAGGGCCTGGCGCAGCAGGCGCTCGGCTTCGTCGAGATTGCCCATGCGATAGTTGACCCAACCCAGGCTGTCGAGCACCGCGGGGTCGTCCGGGTTGATCTGGTGAGCCTTGTCGATCAGCGCCTTGGCTTCGGCATAGCGCGTGGTGCGGTCGGCCAGGGTGTAGCCCAGGGCGTTGAGGGCCATGGCGTTTTCCGGCTCGCGGGCAATGATGCTGCGCAGGTCCTTTTCCATCTGGGCCAGGTCGTTGCGCTTCTCGGCCAGCATGGCGCGGGTGTACAACAGGTTGTTGTCGTCTGGATACTGCTTCAGGGCTTGTTCCAGCACTTGCAGGGCCTGGGCATCCTTGTCGTTGTTGCCCAGTGCCTCGGCTTCGATCAGGTACAGCTGGATGACGTAGTCCGGCTGGGTGTCGCGGGCCAGCGCCAGGCGCCGTGAAGCTTCTGTGCTACGGCCATTGGCCACAAGGATGTCGGCCTGACGCAGTTGTGCTGGCAGATAGTCGTTGCCCGGTCCGACCTGGGCGTATTCGTCCAGGGCTGCCTGCGGCTGGTTGCGCTCTTCATGGATGCGCCCCAGGTTCAGGTGTGCCGAGTCGACGTGGCTGTCGCGCTCGATCAGTTCTTGCAGGTATCCGGTCGCTTCATCCCAGTTCTTGGTTTCCAGGCAGATCAGCGCCAGGGAGTAACGCAGCTCGTCGTCATCCGGGTATTGCTCAAGCAGGCTGGCAAACTCGACCTTGGCGTCGTCCAGGCGATCCTGTTCCACCAGGGTGCGGGCGTAGGTCAGGCGCAGACGCTTGTCGTCCGGGTTCTGGCGGATGGTTTTCTGCAGCAATGGCAGGGCTTCTTCACCGCGGCCCACGCTTTGCAGCAGGCGCGCGCGCAGCAGCACCGGAGCGATCTCGCCTTCTTCGGGCGGATGCGCTTCAAGCAAGTCCAGTGCCGCCTGGGAATTACCGTCCTGCTGCAGAAGCAAGGCCTTGCCGAATACCAGCTGGCCATTGTCCGGGTATTTCTGCAGCAGGCGATCGAAGCTCTTCTGCAGGCCGTCGCGGGTGTCCTGGTCGGTTTCGGCGGCCGACAGGGCGAGGAAATCGAAATGGGTGTCGCCTTTGCCCTGCAACACTTTCTCCATATAGACCATGGAGTCGTCGTAGCGGCCGCCGCGTGCCAGCTGGATGGCAGCAGCGCGTTGCGCATCAAGGTTGTCCGGAGCGTTTTTCGCCCAGATCAGTGCGGTATCCAGGGCGGATTGATCGGCGCCCAGGTATTCGGCAATGCGGTAGGCGCGCTCGGAAATGCCGGGATCCTGGGTTTTGATTGCCTCACTGACATAGTTGTCCAGGGCTATATCAAAGCGATTGCGCTGGCCTGCCAGTTCCGCACTCAACAGGTTGTACACGGTTTCCTGGGTAAACGACCCATAGACCACCGGCTTGTCCGCCGGCTTTTGTGCTGCATCGAGGGCAGGCGCCTGGGCATCCGTCGAGTCGGGGGCCAGGGTCTGGCAGCCCTGGAGCAGGGCCAAGGCAAGGAACAACGCGTAGGATCTATTCATAATGAGGATTTGGGCGGCTTACCGGCGGTCGGATCATCATGACACAAGCGCCGGGGCAAACCCATAAGCGAAGGTCTCGGTAGAGGTAGACTATAGAGACAATAGCGAGCGGAGGTTGTTCTGAAACCTGCGAAGTAGGACAATTATCGGCTTCTCGTCATAATCAGCGACCTTGCATGGCCTTTCTTGCCCTCGGTATCAACCATAAGACTGCCTCGGTAGACGTACGCGAGCGCGTGGCGTTTACACCTGAGCAGCTGGTGGACGCCTTGCAGCAGCTCTGCCGACTGACCGCCAGCCGTGAGGCTGCGATCCTTTCGACCTGTAACCGCAGCGAGCTCTATATAGAGCAGGACCACCTGGCAGCAGAGAGCATTCTGCGCTGGCTGGCCGAATACCATAAGCTGAGCCTCGATGAACTGCGCGCCAGTGCCTACATTCATGAGGACCATGATGCGGTCCGGCACATGATGCGGGTGGCGTCCGGGCTCGACTCGCTGGTGCTTGGCGAGCCGCAGATTCTCGGGCAGATGAAGTCTGCCTACGCCGTGGCGCGCGAAGCCGGGACCATCGGTCCGCTGCTTGGCCGGCTGTTCCAGGCGACTTTCAGTGCCGCCAAACAGGTGCGCACCGATACCGCCATCGGCGAAAACCCGGTGTCGGTGGCTTTTGCCGCTGTCAGCCTGGCCAAGCAGATCTTCAGCGATCTGGGTCGCAGCCAGGCGCTGTTGATTGGCGCCGGCGAAACCATCACCCTGGTGGCGCGGCACCTGCACGAGCAGGGCGTACGGCGTATCGTGGTCGCCAACCGCACCCTGGAGCGGGCCAGTACCCTGGCCGAGCAATTTGGTGCCCATGCGGTGTTGCTGGCGGATATTCCGCAGGAACTGGTCAACAGCGATATCGTCATCAGCTCCACAGCCAGCCAGTTGCCGATCCTTGGCAAGGGCGCGGTGGAAAGTGCGCTGAAGCTGCGCCGGCACAAGCCGATCTTCATGGTCGATATCGCGGTGCCGCGCGACATCGAGCCAGAAGTCGGTGAGCTGGACGACGTCTACCTGTATACCGTCGATGACCTGCACGACGTGGTCGCCGAGAATCTCAAGAGCCGCCAGGGCGCTGCCCAGGCCGCCGAAGAGCTGGTCTCGGTGGGCGCCGAAGACTTCATGGTGCGCCTGCGCGAGCTGGCGGCGGTGGATGTGCTCAAGGCATACCGTCAGCAGAGCGAACGCCTGCGCGACGAAGAACTGCAAAAGGCCCAGCGCATGCTGGCCAATGGTGGCAGCGCCGAAGAGGTGCTGGTGCAACTGGCGCGCGGGCTGACCAACAAATTGCTCCATGCACCCAGTGTGCAACTGAAAAAGCTCTCTGCCGAAGGCCGCCTCGATGCGTTGGCCATGGCTCAGGAACTCTTTGCCCTCAATGAGGGTTCGACGGATAAAACCCCGCAATGAAAGCGTCGCTGCTCAATAAGCTGGACACCCTCCAGGACCGTTTCGAGGAATTGACCGCCCTGCTGGGTGATGCTGAAGTCATTTCCGACCAGACTCGCTTTCGCGCCTATTCCCGCGAATATGCCGAAGTCGAGCCCGTGGCTGCGGCTTACGCCCAGTGGCGCAAGGTGCAGGACGACCTGGCCGGTGCCCAGGCGCTGCTCAAGGACAGCGATCCCGACCTGCGCGAAATGGCCGTAGAGGAAGTGCGCGAAGCCAAGGAGCAACTGGCCGAACTGGAGAACCAGCTGCAGCGCATGCTGCTGCCCAAGGATCCCAACGACGGGCGCAACGTGTTCCTGGAAATTCGCGCCGGTACCGGTGGTGACGAGGCGGCGATTTTCTCCGGCGACCTGTTCCGCATGTATTCGCGCTACGCCGAACGTCGTGGCTGGCGCCTGGAAATTCTCTCGGAAAACGAGGGCGAACACGGCGGCTACAAAGAAATCATCGCCCGGGTCGAGGGCGACTATGTCTATGGCAAACTGAAGTTCGAGTCCGGTGCCCACCGTGTCCAGCGCGTGCCGGAAACCGAATCCCAGGGCCGTATCCACACCTCGGCCTGCACCGTGGCGGTACTGCCCGAGCCCGACGAGCATGTGGCGATCGAGATCAACCCGGCCGACCTGCGCGTGGATACCTACCGTGCCTCCGGTGCCGGTGGTCAGCACATCAACAAGACCGACTCGGCGGTGCGCATTACCCACTTGCCTACAGGTATTGTGGTCGAGTGTCAGGAAGAGCGTTCCCAGCACAAGAACCGTGCACGGGCGATGTCCTGGCTGTCGGCCAAGCTCAACGACATGCAGACCAGCGCTGCGCAGAATGCCATTGCCAGCGAGCGTAAGCTGCTGGTCGGCTCGGGCGACCGCTCCGAGCGGATTCGTACCTACAACTATCCACAGGGCCGGGTTACGGATCACCGTATCAACCTGACCTTGTATTCCCTCGATGATGTCCTGGCCGGTGGCGTGGACGCGGTGATCGAACCGCTGCTGGCCGAGTATCAGGCTGACCAACTGGCTGCACTGGGTGAGTAAATGACGATTATCGCCAGCCTGCTCCGCGCCGCGGAGCTACCGGATTCGCCAACCGCGCGCCTGGATGTCGAGCTGCTGTTGGCGGCCGCCATCGGCAAGTCGCGCAGTTATCTGCACACCTGGCCTGAGCGGATCGTCAGCAGCGAAGCGGCGCTGGTCTTCGCCGAGTACCTGCAGCGCCGCCGTAGCGGCGAGCCGGTGGCCTACATCCTCGGGCAGCAAGGTTTCTGGAACCTGGACCTGGAAGTCGCACCGCATACCCTGATTCCGCGTCCGGACACCGAGCTGCTGGTTGAGACTGCCCTCGAGCTGTTGCCGCTGAGCCCGGTTCGCGTGCTGGACCTGGGCACCGGTACCGGCGCCATTGCCCTGGCCCTGGCCAGTGAGCGGGCGCAGTGGCAGGTCATGGCGGTGGACCGCGTGCTTGAGGCTGTGTCCCTGGCCGAGCGCAACCGCCAGCGCTTGCAACTGAACAATGTCCAGGTGCGCAGCAGCCACTGGTTCGACGCTCTCAAGGGCGAGCGCTTTGATCTGATCATCAGCAATCCGCCATATATCGCTGCCGAAGATCCGCACCTGGTGGCGGGCGATGTGCGCTTTGAACCGAGTAGCGCGCTGGTGGCGGGGGCCGATGGCCTGGACGACCTGCGTGTGATCATCAGCCAGGCGCCTGCGCATCTGCAGGCGGGTGGCTGGTTGCTGCTCGAGCACGGTTACGATCAGGCTGCAGCGGTGCGCGAGTTGCTGGCTCAGCACGACTTCGAACAAATCGAAAGCCGCATCGATCTCGGCGGCCATGAACGAATCAGCCTGGGGCGACTGTCGTGCTGAGTGATCAGGAACTATTGCGCTACAGCCGGCAGATCCTCCTGGCTCAGGTCGATATCGACGGGCAACTGCGGCTCAAAGACAGCCGGGTATTGATCGTCGGCCTCGGTGGCCTGGGTTCGCCCGTGGCGTTGTACCTGGCGGCGGCGGGTGTCGGTGAACTGCACCTGGCGGATTTCGACACGGTCGACCTGACCAATTTGCAGCGTCAGGTCCTGCACGACACTGCCTCGGTGGGGCTGAGCAAGGTCGACTCGGCGTTGAACCGCTTGCAGGCGATTAACCCCGAGGTGCGCCTGGTTGCCCACCGTAGCGCTCTGGATGAAGACTCCCTGACGGCCGCTGTGCAGGCGGTCGACCTGGTGCTCGACTGCACCGACAATTTCGCCACCCGCGAGGCGGTCAATGCCACTTGCGTGGCACAAGGCAAACCGTTGGTCAGCGGTGCGGCGATTCGCCTGGAGGGGCAGTTGTCGGTGTTCGATCCGCGTCGCCCTGAAAGCCCCTGCTACCACTGCCTCTATGGTCATGGCAGTGACGCCGAGCTGACCTGTAGCGAAGCCGGGGTCGTCGGTCCACTGGTAGGTCTGGTGGGCAGCTTGCAGGCCCTTGAAGCGCTCAAGCTTCTGGCCGGCTTCGGTGAGCCACTGGTCGGGCGCTTGCTGCTGATCGATGCGCTGGGCAGTCGCTTTCGTGAGTTGCGCGTCAAGCGTGATCCGGGGTGCAGTGTCTGTGGCGGGCACGATGACTGATCAGGTGGCAGCGCCGGTAGGCGTCTTCGATTCCGGTGTCGGTGGTTTGTCGGTGCTGGCAGAAATCCAGCGCTTGCTGCCCAATGAGTCACTGCTGTACGTCGCCGACTGCGGGCATATTCCCTATGGTGAGAAGTCTCCTGAATTCATCCGTCAGCGTTGCCGCCTGGTCGCCGAGTTTTTCCGCGAGCAAGGTGCCAAGGCCATGGTGCTCGCCTGCAACACCGCCACCGTCGCTGCGGTAGCCGACCTGCGTGAGCACTATCCAGACTGGCCGCTGGTCGGGATGGAGCCTGCGGTAAAGCCCGCTGCTGCCGCCACCCGGAGTGGCGTGGTAGGGGTGCTGGCCACTACCGGCACGCTGCAGAGCGCCAAGTTCGCGGCGCTGCTCGACCGCTTTGCCAGCGATGTACAGGTAGTGACTCAGCCGTGCCCCGGGCTGGTCGAGTGCATCGAGGCGGGAGATTTGAGCAGTCCGGCCCTGCGTGACTTGCTGCAGGGCTATTTGACGCCCTTGCTTGCAGCGGGCTGCGACACCTTGATCCTGGGTTGTACGCATTACCCTTTCCTCAAGCCGCTGCTGGCACAGATGGTGCCGCCATCCATTGCCATTATCGACACCGGTGCTGCCGTCGCCCGCCAGTTGCAACGGCTGCTGGGCGAGCGGCGGCTGCTGTCTGATGGCCCTGCGCGTGAGGCACAGTTCTGGACCAGTTCAAGCCCGGAACATTTGCGAAAGATACTTCCAATGTTGTGGAATAAATCTGACAGTGTGCGAAGCTTCTCAGTGTAAGAAGTGTGATGGGCACTGAACATTCTGCTGAACTAACGCCGCCGCACCGATTTCTATCATTTTGTCCGACGAGACAGAAGAGCCAACAATAGCATTAGGAAAAGGACGTTTCTCATGAAGAAACTGCTTTGTGTGGCTGCACTTGCAGCCGTAACCCTGGGGCAATCGTTTTCAACGCAAGCGGCAGATGTTTCTTTTTCAGTTGGACAGACCGGCGAATCGACCATGACCTATCGCCTGGGGCTGCAATCGAACTGGGATGCCAGTTGGTGGCAAACTAGTGTTGGTCGGATTACCGGTTATTGGGATGCGGGCTACACCTATTGGGATGGAGATGAGACGGCAAGTAACCACAGTCTTTCCTTCGCACCGGTGTTCGTCTATGAGTTTGCTGGCGAATCAGTCAAACCCTATATCGAGGCGGGTATCGGGGTAGCGGCATTCTCCAGCACAGAGATTGAAAACAATGAACTGGGATCATCTTTCCAGTTCGAAGACCGGATCGGTTTCGGTCTGCGATTCGCCGGCGGTCATGAAGTTGGCGTGCGCGCCATCCACTATTCCAATGGCGGGCTGCAAACACCTAACGATGGTACGGAAAGCTACGCACTCCATTACCGCATGCCGTTGTAAACCTGCTTCGGCCCTGCAGTGATTGCAGGGCTGAGAGGCTACCTGGGTAGTGGCCAGAGGTCGTTCAGGTGCAGGGCCTCCAGCACCAGGTTGGCGGGGCGATCAGGCAGGCGATCGAGGATGACCTCAGCGGCGGTGTGCGCCGTCCATTGTTCTGGAGCAACCTGCTCCGACACCTGCGCAAACTTCAGATCCAGTGGAGCAATGATCGTCAGGTCTATGGCCTGGGCGGCGAGGGCGGCGCGCTGGCTGTTGAGTAGCTGGATCAAACTATTGTCCACTGTCGCCGGTTGGCCGGGGTCATCCAGCTGCAGCACTGAATAGCGGCTGAGAATACCGACCACCTGAGGCGGGTTGTCGTGTTGCAACAGAGGCCAGGCACTTTCCAGGCAGTGCCGGGTGGCGCTAAGGTTGCTGCTGACAATCCCTTCGAAAATGGCCGGGGCCGGCGTATCGATCGCCAAGTAGTCGCAAGTTCCAGCGTTGAGAATCAGGCAGTCGAGCGCACCCCAGTGATCAGTGATCTGTCTGGCGGCTTCTTGTGCTGCATACGGCTCGCTCAGATTGCCGTCGAGTAACAGCAAACTTTCAGGATACTGCCGGGACAAGTCTTGCAGGAGTTCACAAGCCCGGCCACTGGCAGCTACTCGAGAGCCCTGTTCCAGTAACTGCTCGACCAGGGCAAGCCCTAAGCCGCTGCTGGCGCCGGTAACCCAAACACGATTGGTAATGGAGTTATTCAAAAGGTAATTCCTCAACCTGCCGCGTGGACAAATTCTTGAAAGCATTCAAGGCACGTTGGCGACTGCTACCGAGGTCCACAATGGGTTGTGGGTAATCATTTGTAGCAAATAACTGTGCAAGTGGCATTGGGTTATGAATGTTTTTTTCATCGGAGGCTGCCAGCTCTGGCAACCAGCGCTTGATAAACCAGCCTTGACTGTCGAAACGCCGGGATTGGCTGATCGGATTGAAGATCCGGAAGTAAGGCACCGCATCGGTTCCGGTGGAGGCGCTCCACTGCCAGCCGCCATTGTTGGCGGCCAGGTCGCCATCAATCAGGTGGCGCATGAAGAAGCGCTCGCCTTCGCGCCAGTCGATCAACAGGTTCTTGGTCAGGAACATCGCCACGACCATCCGCAGTCGATTGTGCATCCAGCCGGTGGCAAGCAGTTGACGCATGGCCGCGTCGATGATCGGAATGCCGGTACGGCCTTCCTGCCAGGCTTTCAACTCATCGGGTGCGTGGCGCCAGGGGAGTGCCTCGGTCTCCTGGCGGAAGGCGCGGTGGCGCGACACCCGCGGGTAGCCGTTAAGGATGTGCTTGTAGAACTCACGCCAGATCAGCTCGTTGATCCAGGTCACCAGCCCGGTGTTGCCACTGTCAAACTCGCCGTGGTTGTGCGCCAAGGCACGAAGCAGGCACTGACGAGGGGAGATGACGCCCGCTGCGAGATAAGGCGAGAGTTGGCTGGTGCCGGCAACGGCGGGAAAGTCCCGTTGCAACTGGTAGTCATCAACGGCTTCATCGATAAAGCGCTGCAGGCGGTCATGGGCTTCGGTTTCACCGGCAGGCCAGAGATCGCTCAGGCTGGCAGGTGGCACGGCGAAACCCAGCACCTGAGTGGGGAGCGCATCGTTGGCGACCGCCAGCGGTGCCTGGGGCATTAGCGGCGGCCGTAGACTGGGCAGGCCTAGGTGCA
Organism: Pseudomonas alkylphenolica; assembly: GCF_000746525.1. Taxonomy (NCBI): domain Bacteria; kingdom Pseudomonadati; phylum Pseudomonadota; class Gammaproteobacteria; order Pseudomonadales; family Pseudomonadaceae; genus Pseudomonas; species Pseudomonas alkylphenolica. The sequence continues at coordinate 4,979,963 of NZ_CP009048.1, read as the reverse complement.
AGCGTTCGTAACAGACTTTGCGAAACTGGCTGAAGACCTGGAAGTAGCCACCGCTGCGGGTGAGGATGCTGCCGGGTTTGAACAACAATTGATCCAGATGGCGATGCACCGCAATGCCCGCCTGCGACAGCATCTCGCTGACAGCCTGATCGCGACGGCTTTCGTTGATACCGTACTCTTCGTTCAGGTGCAGTGCCTGAACCTGGTGCTCGCGACAGAGCTGCAGCAGCACATCAGGGGCCTGGTCCCAGGTGTCGGCTTCGCGCACCAGCAGCGGGATGTTCAACGTGGCCAGGCGCTCGCTCAATGCTGCCAGGTTACGCAACCAGAAATCGACTTTGCAGGGGGCGTCATCATGGCTGCGCCACTGTTGTGTGCTGACCAGCCAGACAGCCAGGGTCGGCCCCTGTTCGCATGCGGCGGACAATGCGGTGTTGTCGTCTACGCGCAGGTCGCTGCGCAGCCAGATCAGTTGCATGGTGTTTGTTCAGATTGCATTGCGCAGGCTCAAGTTTTCCGGGTGCGGTTGCAGGTAGACCTGTTGCAGCACGTAGGGATCGGGATGACCGCGCAAGTGATGCTTGAGCAGCGTCAGGGGCACCACCAACGGCACGATGCCGTCGTGGTACTGGTGGATCAGTTGCCGGATTTCCAGTTTGTCGTCTTCGCTCAGCACCTTGCGCAGATAACCGCTCAGGTGCAGCAGCACATTGCTGTGGTTGCCGCGGCTGGCGCAGCGGCGTAGCGCCTGCATCAACTGGCTGAAGTAACGGGGGCCAAGTTCCAGCGGATCATCGTCGCGGGTCATGCTGCCCAGCAGTTTGCCCAGTGCTTTGTACTGATGCGGGTTGTTGGCCATCAATTGGTACTTGTACCGCGCATGGAAGGCGATCAAGGCGCCACGGCTGAGTCCCTCGGCGAGTAGCTGCTGCCAAGCGGCGAAGGCATACACGCGGGTGATGAAGTTTTCCCGCAGGACCGGGTCGCACAAGCGGCCGTCTTCTTCGACCGGCAAGTCCGGGCGTTGCTGGCAAAAGGCAGCGGCATAAAGACCGCGGCCGCCTTCGTGGGCGGGATAGCCGTTGGCCTTGTAGACCTTGACCCGTTCAAGCCCGCAGGACGGCGATTTCTGCATGAAGATGTAGCCGCAGATATCTGTGAGGTCCGTGGCCATCTGCTGCCCATAGGCGCGCAGCGGGCCAGACAGGTCCAGTGCCGGATCATGACTGCTGACCGCTTGTGGGTCGGCGGGATCGCCTGTCAGGCGAATGGGCGCGCGTGGAACGCCGAGGCCAATGGCTATTTCCGGGCAGACCGGAATGAAATCGAAATACTGTCCCAGTACCTCGTTGCAGAGTCGAGAGGTCTTGTGACCGCCGTTGTAGCGAACCTCGGCACCGGTCAGGCAGGCGCTGACAGCGATTCTGGGTTTGCGAGCGGCGTGCGACGCGTCCATGGCGAACTCCGAATAATCTTGTACATAAGAATATTTATGTAAAGGTTTATCATAGGAGTAAATGTAGGCGAGTCAATTGTTTTGCATGATTCTCGTATAGGAATTATCCGCAACGCTGCGGCGCAGTCATTCCAGGTGCTCGAGCAATCTGCGTGCGGCTTCCTGGCCACTGAGCCAGGCGCCTTCGACACGTCCGGACAGGCACCAGTCGCCGCAGGCATAGAGCCCCAGGTCGGCGTCGGCCAGGGCGCCCCATTCGTGGTTGTTGGCCGGGCGAGCGTACAACCAGCGGTGGGCGAGGGAAAAGTTGGGGGCAGGAACCACACAGCCGACCAGCTCGGCGAAATCTCCCCAGAGCTGTTCGATCACCGCGTCCTTGCTCAGGTCGATGTGCTGTTTGCTCCAGTTTGAGGTGGCATGCAGGACCCAGGTGTCCATGTGTTCATCTCGTCCCGGTTTGCTGCGATTGCAAGCCAGCCAGTCCAGCGAGCTGTCCTGCACAAAGCATCCCTGCATCGGAGTGTCCAGCGGCGTATCGAACGCCAGGGCAATGGCCCAGGTCGGGTCCATCTGCACATTGGCGGCGGTGGCGGCGAGCTTGGGCGCTGCGGCCAGCAGCTGGGTCGCCTGCGGTGCTGGCACTGCAACGACTACCCGGCTGAAAGGGCCATGGCTGCAGCCGTCGGTATCCTGCAGATGCCAGTACTGCTGGCCGCGATAGACCTCTGCGATCCGGCAGCTGAAATTGACTGTCACATCCTTGAGCAGGCCGCGGGTAATGGCACTCATGCGCGGTACGCCAACCCAGCGGGTCTGTTCGTCCGGCGATGGGCTCAGGACGCCATTTTGGTAGTTGTAAAGTTGGGGTTTCCACTCTGCAGCCCAGCCGGCTGCGACCCACTGCTGGACCTGATCGACAAAGCGCCGGTCACGGGCAGTGAAATACTGGGCGCCGAGGTCCAGGGCGCCGGCATCGCTGCGTTTGCTGGCCATGCGGCCACCGCTGCCGTGCCCCTTGTCGAACAGGTGGACGGTCTGCCCGGCTTTTTGCAGTGCCTGGGCTGCTGACAGCCCGGCGATACCGGCACCGATGATGGCAATAGGTACAGTCATGATGGCCTCTTCGAACCTTATGGGAGCAGACTTCTCTTCTGCCGGGCAAACCTTTACATCCTGTAAGTTCTGTATAAGGTGCTTCCGTTCATTACCGCAGGTTGGCCTATGTTTATCCGAGAGTGATCGGTCAAAAAAGTGCCTTGATCTTAAAAATAGACCAGGGTGCGCCATGTGAGGACACAGCCATGCATATATTGCTGACCGGCGGTACGGGATTGATAGGCCAACAGCTTTGCCAGCGCTGGTTGGCGCAAGGTCATCGTTTGACGGTCTGGAGCCGGCGCCCTGAACAGGTGGGCAAATTGTGTGGGGTCGGTGTGCAGGGCATCGCCCGGCTCGAGGCTTTAGGCGCGGATGATCCTGTCGATGCGGTGATCAATCTGGCCGGCGCACCGATTGCCGATCGTCCATGGAGCGCGCGTCGGCGTGCGCTGCTGTGGAGCAGCCGGATCACCCTTACCGAGCAGTTGCTTGCCTGGCTCGAAAGCCGTCAGCAGCGCCCAGAGGTGCTGATCTCCGGGTCAGCGGTAGGGTGGTATGGCGACGGTGGTGAACGTGAACTGACCGAGGCCTCGCAGCCGGTCAAGGAGGACTTTGCCAGTCAGCTGTGCATTGCCTGGGAAGAAACCGCACAACACGCCCAGGCCTTGGGCATACGCGTGGTGCTGGTGCGTACCGGTCTGGTGCTGTCCAGTGAGGGCGGCTTTTTGTCGCGCCTGCGCCTGCCATTCAAACTGGGCCTGGGCGGGCCGATTGGCGATGGTCGGCAATGGATGCCCTGGGTTCATATAGACGACCAGGTCGCCCTGATTGATTTTCTCTTGCAGCACAAGGACGCCAGCGGTCCTTATAATGCCTGCGCCCCGGAACCTGTACGCAACCGCGAGTTTGCCAGGCGCCTGGGCCGCGCCCTGCATCGTCCTGCATTGATGCCGTTGCCGGCACTGGTGCTGAAGGCCGGGTTGGGCGAGCTGTCGACCCTGCTGCTGGGCGGACAGCGGGCACGCCCGGTGCGTTTGCTCGCTGCGGGGTTCACCTTCCGCTTCAATGATTTGCAATCGGCGCTGGATGATTTGTCCAGGCGCCTCTGAAATAGGACGTTGCATGACCGATCACGCTCTGCTGCTGGTCAACCTGGGCTCGCCGGCCTCCACTTCGGTGGCCGATGTGCGCCGCTATCTCAATCAGTTTCTGATGGACCCCTACGTCATCGACCTGCCCTGGCCGGTGCGTCGTTTGCTGGTGTCGCTGATTTTGATCAAGCGTCCTGAGCAATCGGCTCATGCCTATGCCTCGATCTGGTGGGATGAAGGCTCGCCGCTGGTGGTGCTGACCCGCCGTTTGCAGGCCGCCATGCGTGAGCATTGGCAGCATGGGCCGGTGGAAATCGCCATGCGTTATGGTGAGCCGTCCTTGCCGACGGTGCTGCAGCGTCTGGCCGCGCAAGGCGTGCGCAAGGTTACCTTGGCGCCGCTTTATCCACAGTTCGCCGATAGCACGGTGACCACCGTGGTCGAGCAGGCCAGGCAGGTAATCGCCGAGCACAAGTTGCCGGTGGAGTTGGCTGTGCTGCAGCCATTCTATGACCAGCCAGATTACATCGACGCCTTGGTGGAAAGTGCCCGGCCTTACCTTGAGCAGGATTACGACCACCTGCTGCTGAGTTTCCATGGCTTGCCCGAACGACATTTGAAGAAGCTCGATCCGACCGGTAAGCATGATTTTCAGGCTGAGGATTGCTGTCGCGATTCTTCGCCCGAGATGCTCGCTGTCTGCTATCGCGGCCAATGTTTGCGTACGGCGCAGGCGTTCGCGAAAAAAATGGGCATCCCCGACGGCAAGTGGTCGGTGTCGTTTCAGTCGCGCTTGGGCCGGGCGAAATGGATCGAGCCCTATACCGAAACCCGTCTGGACGAGCTGGGTAAGTCAGGGGTGAAAAAGCTGCTGGTGATGTGCCCGGCGTTTGTTGCCGACTGCATCGAGACGCTGGAGGAGATCGGCGATCGCGGGCGTGAGCAGTTTGTTGCGGCGGGCGGGGAGGAGCTGCTGCTGGTGCCGTGCCTGAACGATCACCCGCAGTGGGTGCAGGCGTTGAAAGGGATGTGCGAAAAGGCTTGAGGGCTGATCGCGGGTAAGCCCGCTCCCACAGGTTCTGTGATCTCCCTGTGGGAGCGGGCTTGCCCCGCGATGCTTTTAGTCCTGTGCCTTGTTCTTCCAGCCGTCATTGCCCGGCAGCAACAAGTTCAGGGCAATGGCGACCACCGCGCACAGCGCGATGCCCTTCAGACCCCAGTCGTCCGGGCCGGTACCGCTACCGATCAGTACACCGCCGATACCGAACACCAGCGTTACCGAAACGATCACCAGATTGCGCGCTTCGCTCAGGTCAATCTTGTGGCGGATCATGGTGTTCATGCCCACCGCCGCAATCGAGCCGAACAGCAAGCAGAGGATCCCGCCCATCACCGGCACCGGAATGCTCTGCAGCAAGGCGCCGAACTTGCCGATGAAGGCCAGGGTAATGGCGAAAACCGCTGCCCAGGTCATGATCTTCGGGTTGTAGTTCTTGGTCAGCATCACCGCGCCAGTCACTTCGGCGTAGGTGGTGTTGGGTGGGCCACCGAACAGGCCGGCAGTGGTGGTGGCGATACCGTCACCGAGCAGGGTGCGGTGCAGGCCGGGCTTTTTCAGGTAGTCCCGCCCCGTCACGCTACCTACCGCAATCACGCCGCCGATATGCTCGATAGCCGGCGCCAGGGCAACCGGCACGATGAACAGGATCGCCTGCCAGTTGAACGCCGGCGCAGTGAAGTGCGGCACGGCCAGCCAGGGGGCGGCGGCGATCTTGGCGGTATCGACCACGCCGAAGTAGAACGACAGACCAAAGCCCACCAGCACACCTGCGATGATCGGCACCAGGCGGAAGATGCCCTTGCCGAACACGGCGACGATCAGGGTGGTCAGCAGCGCTGGCATGGAAATCATCATTGCCGTGCTGTAAGGCAGCAGTTCGGTGCCATCACCAGCCTTGCCCATCGCCATGTTGGCGGCAATCGGAGCCATGGCCAGGCCGATCGAGATGATCACCGGGCCGATCACCACAGGTGGCAGCAGACGGTCGATGAAACCGGTGCCTTTGATCTTCACCGCGAGGCCGAGGAAGGTGTAGACGAAACCGGCCGCCATGACCCCGCCCATGGTCTCGGCCAGGCCGAACTGGCCTTTGGCGAGAATGATCGGGGTGATGAAGGCGAAACTCGAAGCGAGGAATACCGGTACCTGACGGCCGGTGACTACCTGAAACAGCAGAGTTCCCAAACCTGCGGTGAACAGCGCGACATTCGGGTCGAGGCCGGTGATCAGCGGCATCAGCACCAGCGCGCCGAAGGCTACAAAGAGCATCTGCGCGCCGGAGACGACCTGGCGCCAGAGCGGGTCGTTGAACTCATCCTGCATGTTCAGGCGTCCTTCTGCTTGGTACCGAAGATCTTGTCACCGGCATCGCCCAGGCCCGGGATGATGTAGCCGTGTTCGTTCAGGCGCTCGTCGATCGAAGCGGTGTAGATCTGTACATCCGGGTGGGCCTTCTCGACGGTGTCGATACCCTCAGGGGCGGCAACCAGGACCATGGCGCGGATGTCCTTGCAGCCGGCTTTCTTCAACAGGTCGATGGTGGCGACCATCGAGTTGCCGGTTGCCAGCATCGGGTCGATGATCAGCGCCAGGCGCTCGTCGATTTCCGGGGCGAGTTTTTCCAGGTAGGTGTGCGCTTCGAGGGTTTCCTCGTTGCGGGCAACGCCCACGGCGCTGACCTTGGCGCCTGGAATCAGGCTGAGTACGCCGTCGAGCATGCCGATACCGGCGCGCAGGATCGGTACTACAGTAATCTTCTTACCGGCGATTTTCTCGACCTGGACCTTACCGCACCAGCCTTCGATCTCGTAGGTTTCGAGTGGCAGGTCTTTGGTGGCCTCGTAGGTCAGGAGCGTGCCGACTTCCTGGGCGAGTTCGCGAAAGTTCTTGGTGCTGATATCAGCGCGGCGCATCAGGCCGAGCTTGTGACGGATCAGCGGATGGCGGATCTCACGGGTAGGCATAGGAAAAGCTCCGGGGGCGGGCAAAAAAACCGCGGTAGATTAATCTATTCAGCCGTGTGTGTCCTATAGGCATTCTGGACGTTAGTCCATAAATGCTTGATCTGACGCCTTTGGATGCGTACCTTTGCCCGCTTTTCTCATTTGCAGCCCCCTGGAGAGCGCCATGTCCGCTGATCTCGAGCATATCCGTCAAGTCATGCGAGAGGCTGACTGCCTGTACAACGAAGCCGAAGTAGAGGCCGCCATTGCCCGCGTTGGCGCGCAAATCAGCGAAGTGCTGGCCGAAAGCAACCCGGTGGTGTTCTGCGTGATGAACGGTGGTCTGATTTTCGCCGGCAAGCTGCTGACTCACCTGCAATTCCCGCTTGAGTCGTCCTACCTGCACGCTACTCGCTACCGCAATCAGACCAGCGGTGGCGATCTGTTCTGGAAAGCCAAGCCGGAAGTCTCGTTCATCGACCGTGACGTGCTGATCATCGACGACATCCTCGACGAAGGGCACACCCTCAGCGCGATCATCGACTTCTGCAAGCACGCCGGTGCCCGCGCCGTGCACACCGCCGTGCTGATCGACAAGGATCACGATCGCAAGGCCAGTGAAGAGCTCAAGGCTGATTTCTGTGGCCTGAGCTGCGTTGACCGTTACGTGTTCGGTTATGGCATGGACTACAAGGGTTACTGGCGCAACGCCAACGGTATCTTTGCCGTCAAAGGACTCTGAGGGCCGATCGCGGGGCAAGCCCGCTCCCACAGGATATTGAACTGTGGGAGCGGGCTTGCCCCGCGATGGCGTCATCCCATGCTAGAGTGCCAGGCCGCCTCAAGGAGCCTGTCATGCGTGCGATTGTCCCCTTTCTCCTGCTACTGAGCATGCCCCTGGCTGCTGCCCCCTTGCACAGTCAGTTCCTGCCGCCCGACGACCTGGCGCTACGCCATGAAGCCCCCGAAGCCCAGCAACTGCTACAGGTCACCGACTACTCAGTGGTGGTGGGCAACCAGCGTCAGTCCAACCAGCAGCCGATTCCGGTGACTTCACCCTTGATCCTGCGCCTGAAGGGCAAGCCCATGAACAAGGGGGCAACGGTCAGCCAGGTGCTGATCAGTTTCGATGCCGAGAGCAAGAGCCTGAAAAAACCGGTATTCGACGACAAGCGCAAAGTCCTGAGCCTGAACTACCCGATCAGTCAGTATCAGGTGATTGTCGACCTGCTGCGCAACAACACCGTCTACGTGCAGTTTCTCAGTTATGCCAACGGCCACATCTGGGCCGATCTGCATACCGGCGCCGTACGCGCGCGTTGAGTGGCGGTGCCGGGCAGGGGTAAACTGCCGGCCCGTGAAAATGTCCGTGATGGTTCAGTTGGAGTCGGCAATGCGTAAAGACAAGAAGCAAGTGATTGGGGATGAGATCAGCGACGAGTACGTCAAATCCTTCCTGCAGTTCGAACCGGCGGATGCCACTTCACCTTCGCTGCACAAACTGATCAAGGCCTATCGCGGCCTGCGTATCGACGACTTCGAGCGCTTTGTCGGTTTCTTCGTTGCGGCTGGCTTTAATCTGGACGGTAAAGACGAGCACGGCAAGACCTTTGTTGATCAGATCCGCGACCAGCGCAACGCCGCTGAGTACATCGAGATCATCGACAAGGCCCGCGGCTGATTATCCTGCGCGCATAAAAAAACGCCCCGAAGGGCGTTTTTTTATGCCGGTGCGTTACGCGTAGTGCTGCGCCGGGCTGTTTTCGACCAGGCCCAGGACCTCGTCGTTGTGCGCGCTGATCTTGTGATACAGCGCAGCGTCTGCGGCCAGGATCTTTTCCCGGGCCGGGAAAATTTCCTTGAGCTTGGCCGCCCAGGCACCCTTGGTTTGCTCGGGGAAGCAGCGCTCGATCAGCTCAAGCATGATCGATACCGTCACCGAAGCACCAGGAGAGGCGCCCAGCAGAGCGGCCAGGGTGCCGTCTTTGGCTGCTACCAGTTCGGTACCGAACTGCAGGATGCCGCCTTTTTTCGGGTCTTTCTTGATGATCTGCACGCGCTGACCGGCCACTTCCAGGCGCCAGTCCTCGGCTTTCGCCTCGGGGTAAAAGCGACGCAGCGAGTCCAGACGCTGCTCCATCGACTGCATCACTTCGCTGACCAGGTACTTGGTCAGGTCCATGTTGTCGCGGGCCACGGCGAGCATCGGGCCGATGTTGCTCATGCGTACCGACAGCGGCAGGTCGAGGAACGAGCCATGCTTGAGGAACTTGGTGGTAAAGCCGGCATATGGGCCGAACAGCAGCGAGGTCTTGCCGTCGACGACGCGGGTGTCCAGGTGCGGCACCGACATCGGCGGCGAACCAACCGCGGCCTGGCTGTAAACCTTGGCCTGGTGCTTCTTGACCACTTCCGGGTTGTCGCAGCGCAGCCATTGGCCGCTGACCGGGAAGCCGCCAAAGCCTTTGCTCTCTTCGATGCCCGACTGCTGCAGCAGCGGCAGGGCCGCGCCACCGGCGCCGAGGAAGACGAAGCGGGCGTTGACGTCGCGGCTGCTGCCGCTGTTGACGTCCTTGATGCTGACGGTCCAGCCACTGCCGTTACGGCGCAGGCCAGTGACCCGCTTGCAGTACTTGACCTGGGCATCCGGCGCGCTGGCCAGGTGCTTGAGCAGTTTGTTGGTCAGGGTACCGAAGTTGACGTCGGTGCCTTTCATGACGCGGGTGGCGGCGATTTTCTGGTCGGCAGGGCGACCCGGCATCATCAGCGGCATCCACTCGTTCATCAGCGCTTTGTCTTCGGTGTATTCCATCTCGCTGAAGGCGTGATGCTGCTTGAGCAGATCGAAGCGCTTCTTGAGGAAATCGACACCTTTGTCGCCTTCGACGTAGCTCAGGTGCGGCACCGGGTTGATGAACGCCCGTGGCGAGCTGAACGCGCCTTTCTTGCTCAGGTAGGCCCAGAACTGCCGGGACACCTCGAACTGGGTGTTGATGTGCACCGCTTTCTTGATGTCGATGCTGCCGTCGGCAGCCTGCGGCGTGTAGTTCAGTTCACACAGTCCGGCATGGCCGGTCCCGGCGTTGTTCCACGGGTTGGAACTTTCCGCGGCACCCGAATCCATCAACTCGACGACTTCCAGCTTGATCGCCGGGTCGAGTTCCTTGAGCAGTACGGCCAGGGTGGCACTCATGATGCCTGCCCCTACCAGTACTACATCGACTGCTTCGTTCTGCGCCATTTAACGCGTCTCCAAAATCTACAGCACCAAATTGACAGCATAGGATCTCTGGCTTGGCCAGGATCGCCATGTCCGATTCTTCGCAGTTTTTGCAACTTCAGCGGACACCGCCAAACGGGCTTTGCGTTGCCTATGAACGCATTTTAAGACCGGTGCGGCAATTCGACTTATGGTCAAGGTGTCCGTCGTGCGTTATGGACCGGCCTCAGGCACTCATCCTGGATGAGCACTGTTGCCAGCTGTTCAGGGCTGTTCGGGACACTTTAGGTGCTTTTGCACATGCCAGACTGTTCATTGCTCGCCACACTCTCGTGAAGTTGTGAAAACCCGTTTTTTCACGCTCTTTTGGAGTCGTGAACCTCAAAATGGTCTGCGCGATGGCAGGCCCGGCAGGTTCAGGCAGAGCAGAGGGCCGAATATTGCGGGCACACTGGCTGGTGCAAGACCTGTGTGGAAGGCTCTCTGTGGGCGGTGCGGAGGATGCCGATGGTGAACATTGGCGGTGCTGCGAGGCCCGATCAGGAGACGTCCTTATAATCGGGGGGAGATTATAACGATGTCTCGGGCAGAAATGATCTTTATTAGCGACTTTTATTGATGCACGGTTCAGGCGGCCAGGCTGCGCTGTACCCAGTTACCGCGGGGACGCACGCAAACCCGGGCGCTGGCGGGCAGGGGACGGTTGAGCCAGCTGAGGCGAATTTCGTCGATTTCCACCCAGTTGCCAGCATCAGGCCGGATTGCGCACTGTTTGAAAGCCAGGCACAGACCCTGGGCGTCGAGTCGTGCGAAGCTGCGCATTGGCCGGCGTTTGAACAGTGAAGCCCAGAACCAGGACATGGCGGTCTACCTCTTTGAGTGTTCTGGGCGCCAGCATAGCCGCCGGGTGATTAAACCAATGTGACAGCGAACCGGCAGCGCTCGCGCCGGTCTTATTCGCTAATGGCATGGCGATGGCTGGGCCGCGTCGTGCTGGTTATACTGGCGGCCTTTGCTGCCTATTCTGGAGAGATGAGCATGTTGCAACGTTTGTTGTTCGGTTTGATCGCGGTGACCAGTCTGACCCTGGCCGGTTGTGCCCACAGCCCGCAACAACTCAGCCCGCAACCCAAACTCACCGCCCAGCTCGCCCCGGTCGGTCACGGCCAGCCGGTGGTGGTCAAGGTGGTCGATGGCCGCGCTTCGCAAACTCTGGGCACCCGCGGTGGTCTGTACCCTGAAACCAGCGCCATCACCGTGACCGGCAACGATATCCTGCCGAAACTGCAAGCCCAGGCTGAAGCCGCCGTGCGCCTGCTGGGCTTCACCCCGACGCCAAACGCCTACAACGCGCCGCAGCTGACCGTGACCCTGGCCGAGCTGAAGTACCAGTCGCCCAAAGAGGGCATGTACGTGACGGAAGCCACCATCGGTGCGACCTTCAAAGCTGACGTGTCCAATGCCAACCGTCGCTACAGCGGCCGTTACGGTGCCTCCCTGGACCAGCGCTTCGGCATGGCGCCAAACCAGGAAACCAACACCAAGCTGGTGAGCGATGTCCTCAGCGATGCCCTGACCCGTCTGTTCAAGGACCAGGCCATCGGCCAGATCCTGGGCGAATAAACCCTTCCCGGTAGGAGCGGGCTTGCCCCGCGATAGCGATCTGTCAGTCACATCGCATCGCGGGGCAAGCCCGCTCCCACATCCTTCCAGGCAGAGCTTCAGGCCGCTTCGACGTAGAAGTCCAGCACGCTGATGCCGGTCTGGCCATCGACCTCCGGCAGGTCGTCGTGGGCATGGCCGCCCAGGGCGCAGTACACCAGCCACTGACGGTCCTGAACGTTGAAGGCCAGGCCATCGATCAAGGCCTGCTGCTCGTCGCTCTGGGCGATCAGGTAGAGGCGGTCCTGGTTTTCGGCGTGCAGCATGACAAGCTCCGTTTCGTTGCGAAGGCCGGTAGGGTGGCGTGTGTTGATGACGAACGTATGACGGCGGAAATTAATCGTCGTTTGTCGCAAAGGGCAGGAATACGCGCGGCGCTTGGGTAGAATGCGCGCCGTATCGAGTGTTTCGATGTACTTCTTTTGAGGTTCTGCGATGTCGTTGCAAGTGATCTGGGGGCTGTTTGCCGCCCACCCGGCCAAGCTGATCAACCTGCTGGCCCTGGTGTTGACCTGCCCTGGCGGGCTGTTGCTGCACAGCGCCCGGCGCCGTGCAGCGCAAACCCTGGCCGGCATGGCCGCCGATGAAGCGGTGGTCGATGGCATGGGCCTGCGCATCAACCGCTTCTATTACATCCTCGGCTTTGCCTTCCTGGCGTTGGCATTGCTGCTGTCCTGGTTCAGTACCTGGGTCTGAACCGTAATCGCGGGGCAAGCCCGCTCCCACAGGGCACTTGGTACCTCCAGTGGGAGCGGGCTTGCCCCGCGATGATCAAAGCGCCAACCCAGCTTTAACCCGGTACTGATTGCGCACCGGCGTCGCGTACTGCTGCACCAGGTACGGCTGCTGCTCGACCGGGCAGGCGTCCAGACGGCGCTGCCACTCGGCTTGGGCGCGGGCCAGTTCGTCGGCCGGGAACAGCTTGGCCGCCGTCGGCACCTGCAGGGCAGGATCGGCCTCAGCCCATTGCGCATAGGCCAGGTAATGCACCGGGAACAACCGGTAGCCGCCGAGAATCTGCCGATCGATTTCCACCGCCAGTTGCTTGGTGTCCTCGAAGCATGCCGTCACCGGCGGGGCGAAGTTGATGTGCACCCGTCCCTTATAGCCGGTGATGCCCTGGGCAATGCTGATGTCATCTTCACCCGGCGCCTTGGTGTAGCTGCCAGTGGTGGCGCGGATATACAGCTCGCGGGCCTTGGCCTGATCGCACGGGTCGTACTCGTAGCTGATCGACACCGGGCTCAGGTTCAGCGACTGGATCACCGCACCGAACGGCTCGTCCTTGCGGCTCATGTGGAACATTTTCAGGATTGCCGAATCGGTGCGATCGTCACCATCCTTGGCCCGGCCTTCAGCCTGGGCTATCCAGATCGACGCACCGTCGTTGCGGATCGAATGGTTGATGTAGGCCGAGAGCAGCTGGTAGGCCGCCAGTTTTTCCCGGCGCCCGCTGATCGAGCGGTGGACGATGAAGCTTTTGTTCAGGCGCATCATGTCGCTGACGAACGGCTTTTGCAGCAGGTTGTCGCCGATGGCGATCCGCGGCGTCGGCAGGCCGGCGTGGTACACCGCGTAATTGACGAACGCAGGGTCCATGACGATGTCACGGTGGTTGGCCAGGAACAGGTAGGCGGTGCCGGACTTGAGCAGCTCGACGCCGGTGTAGGTCACGCCGTCGGTAGCCCGCTCGATGGTATGGTCGACGTAGTACTCGACCTTGTCCTGCAGGGTCGAAACGCAACTGACACCGGCGAATTCTTTGCGCAGGCGCCGGGCGATCAGCGGCTTGAGCAGCCAGCCGAACGCTCCGGCCATGCGCGGGAAGCGGAAGTGGGTGAGGATATCGAGGAATGCCGGGTCGCTGAGCAGGCGTGCCAGAACGGCAGGGACCTCAGCGTCGTCGTACGGTCGGATGGCATCGAATTCGCCCATCATGCTCTCTTGTTGGAAACGGCTAGGGTAATAGGTAGGGCCGGGGTTCGAAAAACGGCTCGAACACGCGCAGGTCCTGTAAATAGACCGGCAATTATACGCACAAGTCACTCGGGAGGCCGCGATGCTGGAAACTGTGATTTACGATTGCCCCTATTGTGGTGCAGAAGTCGAAACGACAGTGGACCTGTCTGGTGGTGACCAGGAATACATCGAGGACTGTCAGGTCTGCTGCAAACCGATCAGATTCGTGCTTCAAGTGCATGGTGAGGAATGGATGCTGGACGTTTACGGTGAGAATGACTGATGCAGCGAATCTATGATCCGGAAAACCTGCTGGAAGCTGAAATGCTGATCGGCATGCTCGCCAGTGAAGGTATCCAGGTGCACCTGATGGGTCGTGACCTGATGGGGGCCATCGGCGACCTGCCGGTGCACGGCCTGCTGGGGCTGGCGGTCGCCGATGAACAGGCCGACAGCGCACGCCAGCTGATCGCCGCGTACAATACTGCCCAGCCACTTGCGGGCGACGAACCGGAGACTATCCCCGGAACCCTGATTTGCTAGGTTTTTGCCCTCATGTGTGGACGTTATGCGCTGTTTCGCTGGTCTCCCGCCTTTGCTGCGTTGCCGGGGTTTCCCAGTGACCAGCAGGCGCAATGGAATATCTCCCCCGGCGCCTCGGTGCTGATCCAGCGCCGTCTCGAAGAAGGTCAGCTGGAGCTGGCGCGAGCACGCTGGGGGCTGACCCCGGCCTGGCTCACCGACCTGTCGCGCACCCCCGCCCATGCCCGGGCCGAAACCCTGGCCGAGCAACCGATGTTTCGCGAGGCGTTTCGCCTGCGCCGTTGCCTGATGCCGGCCAACGGCTTTTATGAATGGCGCGGTACCCAGCGCAAGCGCCCCTACTGGCTGACGCCGGGGGAGGGCTCTTCGCTGTTCTTTGCGGCGATCTGGGAGGCCTATCCGGTGCAGGATCAGGTCTGGTTGAGTACCGCAGTGGTGACCCAGGCGGCGGTGAATCAACGGCGGCCGCTGATGCTCGATGCCGCGGGGCAGGCGGCCTGGCTCGATCCCGAGACGCCTGTGGCGCGGTTGTATGAATTGCTGGCGAGCAGCCAGGCGCCGCTGCGTGAGCGGGTGCTGGCCAATTTTGTCAATGATCCGAAGCTTAATGGGCCGGAGTGCCTGACCCCGGCTTAAAAGCATCGCGGGGCAAGCCCGCTCCCACAGGGTTTATCTATTGCCCCGCGATTGGTTTACACCCGGAACTGATTGATCAACCGCCGCTGCTGCTCGGCCAGCTTGGTCAACTCGGCACTGGCGGTACTCGACTCATCCGCGCCGCCGGCCACTTCATTGGCCACCTGACCAATGTTTATCACATTGCGGTTGATATCCTCAGCCACTGCGCTCTGCTCTTCCGCCGCGCTGGCGATCTGGGTGTTCATGTCGTTGATCACCGATACCGCCTGAGTGATGCTCTCCAGCGCCTCTGCGGCGCGAGCCGCCTGCTGCACGCTGTCATCGGTCTTGCCCTGGCTGTCTTCCATGACCTTTACGACATCGCGGGTACCCTGTTGCAGTTGCTGAATCATCTGCTGGATTTCTTCAGTGGCCTGCTGGGTCTTCTGCGCCAGATTGCGCACCTCGTCGGCAACCACGGCAAAACCGCGACCCTGTTCGCCGGCGCGTGCCGCCTCGATGGCCGCATTGAGCGCCAGCAGGTTGGTCTGCTCGGCAATGGCGCGAATAGCCGTCAGGATCGCATTGATGTTCTCGCTGTCGCGGGCCAGGGTCTGTACCACGCCGACTGCGCGGCCAATCTCTTCGGCCAGGGCGCTGATCGAGTCTGAAGTGTTACGCACGATCTGCAGGCCCTGATGCGCCGCCTGGTCGGCGTTACTGGCAGCCTGGGCGGCATGGGTGGCATTACGCGCCACATCCTGGGCGGTAGCGGTCATTTCGTGCACGGCGGTGGCCACCAGGTCGATCTCGGCCATTTGCTTGTGTACGCCCTGGTTGGTGCGGATCGCGATGTCGGCAGTGTGCTCCGAGGAATCGCTGACTTTCTGCACCGACGCCACCACCTGGCTGATCATTGCCTGCAACTTGGCCAGGAAGGTATTGAAGCCCTTGGCGATCGAGCCCAGTTCATCGGCGCGGTCACTGCTCAGGCGGCGGGTCAGGTCACCTTCGCCCTGGGCAATGTCGTCGAGCATGGCCACCATCTGGCGCAGCGGACGGGCGATGCCGTGAGCCAGCAGCCAGATCACCAGCAAGCCGAGGGCGGCGATGCCCAGGCCCATCAGGGTCATGCCGGTGAGGTCGGTGCTGCGTTGGGCGCTGAGTTCGTCCTGAAGCTTGTTCACGTCAGCCATTACCGCGCTCAGCGGCAACTCCAGCAGCAGCGTCCAGCGCGCATCGGTATTGCCGATCTTGAACGGCAGGTACAACTCGATGCGTCCGGCGTTCTGGTTGACCTCGTAGCGCAGATTTTCGCCGCTGAGCTGGCTCAGGGTGGTGGCGACACTGGCGTCGAGGACGTCACGGGCTTTCTCGCCGAACTTGCTCGGGTCTTTGGTGAACGCCACCAGGCGGCCGTTGCCGGAGACCAGTGCGAGTTCGCCAGCACCACCATAGAGCTGCTTATCAGCAGTGTTGAGCAGCTCCTGGATGAAGTTCACCGACAGGTCGGCACCGGCAATCCCCTGGAACTGACCATCGATCAGGATCGGTTCGACGAAAGAGGCGAGCATGACCATCTTGTCGCCCACCTTGTAAGGTGCCGGGTCGATCACGCAGGCCTTTTTCGACTCTCGCGAGCACAAGTAGTACTCACTGGCTCGTACGCCGGTAGCGAGAACGGTCTGGTCATTGACGTCGGCCAGTTTGTCCAGGCCGAGGCTGCCGTCATCGTTGCGAAACCACCAGGGCAGAAAGCGCCCGGTGGCACTGTCGATACCGGTGATAGAGGTGCCAACGAAGCGGCTGTCGTCATGGTCCAGGGCGTTGGCTTCCCAGCCCAAGTAGGTGCCCAGGATCAGTGGGTTGGTCACGGCAGTCTGCTTGAGCAGGGCGATCAGTTGTTCGCGCTCGATCTTGAGCAGCGGGTTGCCGTTGGCATCCATCATACCCAGCATGGCGTTGCTGGTGGCCAGCCCGCGGGCGATCAGCAATGGTGCTTCCAGGCCGCGCTGGATTTCGCTGACCTGCGTGCGGGCCAGGGCAGTCAGGCGCTGCTCGATCACTGCCTCGAATTGCTGCTGGGTGCGGGTCTGCACCAGCTCCTGGGTGCGCTGGCCGGAATACACGGCGTAAAGCACCAGAGCGGCAACTATGCTTAAGACAATAGCGCCGGCCAGGGCCGCAACGGAAAACTGGATCGACCTGAACTTCATGAAGGGCTCCAAGCACAAGAAATTTCATCTGCCTTGGGTTATCGGCGTGTGCGGGTCAAAGCATGAGTGCCGTCCGGAGAAATCTTCGTGCGGGATATGGCGGGCTCAATCGAGTCAGCCTAGGATACGCGGCATGTTCGAATGGAGTGTTTTCATGCGTAAGTCATTAGTTATCGGCGCCTTGAGCGCCAGCGTACTGCTTTCCGGATGCCAGGCAGTGAACACCACCAGCGGCGGTGCCGTGGGTGTCGAGCGTAAGCAATATATGTTCAGCATGTTGTCGACCGATGAGGTCAACCAGATGTATGCCCAGTCGTACCAGCAGACCCTGGGCGAGGCGTCGAGCAAGGGTGTGCTCGACAAGACCAGTGCCGAGGCCAAGCGTGTCCAGGTTATTGCCGACCGCCTGATTGCCCAGGCACCGAAGTTCCGTCCGGATGCGGCGCAGTGGAACTGGGAAGTCAACCTGATCAAGAGTGACGAGCTCAATGCCAACTGCGGTCCTGGCGGCAAGATCTTTTTCTACACCGGGCTTATCGACAAGCTGAAGCTGACCGACGACGAAATCGCCGCGGTGATGGGCCATGAAATCGCCCACGCTTTGCGTGAGCATGGCCGTGAAGCCATGTCCAAGGCCTATGGTGTGCAGATGGCGCGTCAGGGCGCGGGCGCCTTGCTCGGCCTTGGCCAGGACTCCCTGGCAATTGCCGACACGGTGGTGCAGTACAGCATGACTCTGCCCAACAGCCGCGAGAACGAGAACGAAGCCGACCTGATTGGCCTGGAGCTGGCCGCTCGTGCGGGGTACAACCCTAACGCCGCGATCACCCTGTGGGACAAAATGAGCCAGGCGTCGGGGGGCTCGCAGCCTGAGTTCATGAGTACTCACCCGGCTTCTGCCAGCCGCCAGGCTTCGTTGCAGGCGGCGATTCCGAAGGTGATGCCGTTGTACGAGCAGGCCAAGAAGTAAATCATTCATCGCGGGGCAAGCCCGCTCCCACTGTGGGAGCGGGCTTGCCCCGCGATCATATTTAGCCTATCCAGCCACTGACCTGCATCGCCGAATACACCGCCACGGCGGCCAGCACGAAGAACGCGGCCGAAGCCAGGCGACGTATCAGGGTCAAAGGCAGCTTCTCGGCGGCAAAGTTGCCCGCCAGCACGACCGGCACGTTGGCAATCAGCATGCCCAGGGTAGTGCCGATGATCACCATGATCAGGTGCGGATACTGGGCCGCCAGCATCACTGTGGCGACTTGGGTCTTGTCGCCGATTTCCGCGATGAAGAATGCAATCAGGGTGGTCAGGAACGGGCCGAAGCGCCGCGCGGTGCTGGCCTCGTCGTCATCCATCTTGTCCGGGATCAGTGTCCACAAGGCGGTGGCAGCGAAGCTCGCAGCGAGGATCCAGTGCAGGGTGGCGGCGGAGAAGAAGGTGCTGACCCAGGCGCCGACAGCGCCGGCAGCCGCATGGTTGGCCAGGGTCGCGGCGATGATGCCGGCGATGATCGGCCAGGGCTTGCGGAAGCGGGCAGCGAGGATGAGCGCGAGCAATTGGGTCTTGTCGCCAATTTCGGCGAGGGCCACGATCGCGGTCGGGACGAGCAATGATTCCAGCATCAGGATTCCTACGGGGGCGGGTCGACACGGCTATGACACGTACAGCCTTCCCGCCCCGGGTAAGGTGTGCGTGTCATAGGTCTTGTCAAACCCTGGGTCCGTCTGTGCGGACCGTGGGTCGCACGCGCCATGGTCTGTGGACCAAGTATGTTGACGCGTACCGGGCGAGCTGGGTGCTCGCGGGAGACTACTCCCCTAGGACGGAGCGGATTCTGCCTAGGCAAATCCGTTTCGGCAAGCGCTGATTTTAACCGCGTGTTGCCTGGTAGATGCGAAAGCCTTGCCCTTCGGCGCGTATCCGGCAATTGCCCAGCGCTTCTTCGATCAGCGGTTGATAGCGCAGGAAGCTGTTGGCGACCAAACGCATTTCTCCGCTTTTTTTCAGATGATCGGCTGATTTTCTCAACAGATTTTCCGATGCCTGGTAATTGGTGTGAACGCCGGTGTGGAACGGTGGGTTGCTCAGAATCACATCCAGATCACGGGGGGCGGCATCGATGCCGTCACCGCAAATCACCTCACCTTCCAGACCATTGGCCGCCAGGGTCAGGCGGCTGCTGGCGACGGCAAAGGCGTCGACATCAAGCAGGGTGATCCGGCTTTGTGGATAGCCACGCTTGATCGCCGCACCGAGTACGCCGGCGCCACAGCCGAAGTCGAGGACATGGCCGACCGGCAGTTGATCAAGGTTTTCCAGCAACAGGGCGCTGCCGCGATCCAGGCGGCCGTGGCTGAACACGCCAGGCAGGCTGACGATCTTCAGTGGCCCGTCAGCCAGCGCCAACTCGAAATGTTCGGCCAGGCTTTCCAGCGACCTGGCTTCAGGTGCGTGTTCTACGGTGACCTGCCACAGCTGGCAGTGGCGGGCGCTGTCGAGCTTGCGTGGTTTGCCGAAGGCATGCAGCTGTTTTGCCGCGCCTTCGATGCCGCCGCGCTTTTCCCCGACCAGATACAGCTCGCGTCCAGCCAGGCGCGAGGCCAGGGCATTGAGCAGGTAGCTGGCCAGGTCGCGGGACTTGGGCAGGAACAGTACGGCCGCGTCGAAAGCCTGGGCAGGTGGCTCTACGCCGAAATGGCTGCGACCGGCAAAGCGGGCATCGATAGCCGTCTGATCGCCGGCATGCCAGCTCCAGCCGTGGGCGGCCGGCAGCTTGCCGAGCAGGTCGTCGGCGGGCAAGCCTGCGAGCAACAGCGAGCCCTGGAAAAGCTCGGCCTGACGAAGCAACACTTCACTGCGCGGGTCCATGGGTGGGGGCTCCTGAAAAAGTGGCGCAGTTTATCAGAGCCAGACGCGGCTTAACCGACCTGTCGACGCGGGCTGCCGGCAAAAAACGCCTCGGCGTTTTCGCACAACTGTTCGACGATGCGCTGGCGTGACTCCACCGCGCCCCAGGCGCTGTGCGGGGTGATGATCAGGCGCGGGATGTCCTTGGCCAGCAACGGGTTGCCATGGACCGGCGGTTCGACACTCAGTACGTCGGTGGCGGCACCGCCCAGATGGCCGGAACGCAAGGTATCGGCCAGCGCCTGCTCGTCGATCAGACCGCCGCGGGCGGTGTTGATGACAAAGGCGCCGGGCTTGAGCAGGGCCAGTTCGCGAGTGCCGATCAGGTTGCGGGTGTGTTCGTTGAGCGGGCAGTGCAAGGTCAGCGCATCGACCTGCGGGAGCAGTTCATCCAGGGGCAGGCGGTCTTCACGAGGCGGGCGCCCGGGCAACTGCCCGAGCAGCACGCGCATGCCAAAGGCTTCGGCCAGGCGTGCCACTGCACCGCCCAGTTCACCGTGACCGAGCATGCCGAGGGTCTTGCCCTCCAGCTCGACGATCGGGAAGTCCAGCAGGCAGAACTGCTTGGCCCGCGTCCATTGTCCCTCGGCGACGGCGTGTTGATAGTCCGGCAGGCGTGTAGCCAGCGCCAGCAGCAGGGCCAGGGTGTGCTGGGCGACCGACGGTGTGCCGTAGCCCTGGCAGTTGCTGACCACGATGCCCCGGGCCTGTGCGGCCTGCAGATCGACATTGTTGGTGCCGGTGGCGGCCACCAGGATCAGCTTCAGGTTGGGGCAGGCAGCCAGGGTGCTGGCGTCGATCATCACTTTATTGCTGATCGCCACGGTTGCGCCGAGCAAGCGTTCCATCACCTGATCGGGGGCGGTGGCCGAGTACAGTTGCAGCTCGTCGAAGCAACCGCGCAGGCGATCCAGGCTGAGGTCGCCCAGGTCCAGGGAATGATGGTCGAGGAATACGGCGCGGCGCAGGGCGGACATGGAAGCTCCAGTGAGTGACGGTCGGGCTCAGGTCGGATAGGTAAAGCAATCATAACGGGTCTGCTCAAGGCTGGCTTCGAAGGCCAGCAGACTCTGGTGTTGCTGCTGCAGGTCGGCGATCTGTGCCTGCAGCTGAGCTTTCCTGCAGGCAATGGCCTGGCGGATGCGCGACAGCTGCAGTTCGCCGGGGCCGTTCTCGCTGACCATCGCCTGCATCTGCTTGAGGCTGAAGCCAAGCTTTTGTGCGCACTTGATCAGGCTCACCAGCGCCACACTCTGTTCATCATAGATGCGGTAGCTGCCCTGGCGCTTTGGCGCGGGCAGCAGGCCGATTTTCTCATAGTGGCGTATGCATTTTATCGTGGCGCCGGACAGCTGCGCGGCTTTGCCGATATACATCGAAAATCCTTTTTAACTGGCGCGGGCCAGCTTGCGCACCTGTTGCAACCAGGCCTCGCGTTGCGTCGTGCTCGAGCTGATGACGGGGCCAAACGTTAACGTCTTTTGTGGCCTGATTCCACAAAAGCCCAGGGTGGTACGGCGCATCTGTTCCAGGCCCGGCATTCGGTACACCCAGCGGTAATACCAGGGTGGCGTGTCCATGCTGACCAGCAGGTCGGCGCTTCGGCCTTTGAGCAGTTGCGTGGGGAAGGGGGAGTTGCTTTGGTACTTGAAGGCGAAGCCGGGGAGCAGGACACGGTCAAGGAAGCCTTTCAGCAACGCGGGAATGCCGCCCCACCAGATCGGGAACACAAACACCAGGTGTTCGGCCCAGCGGATCAGTGATTGCGCGTGCAGCAGGTCGGGTTCCAGCGGCTGTACCTGCTGGTAGCCGCTGTGTAGCACGGGGTCGAATTTCAATGCCCCCAGTTCCACGACCTGAACTTCATGACCGACCGCACGGGCACTGTTGACATAGGCGCTGCTCAAGGCGGCGCAGAAGCTCTGGTTCGAGGGATGGCCGAGGACTACCAGTACACGTTTGCTCATCGAGGGCGGCTCTGTCGTGCAAAGTGCTCAGGCTAGTAGTTGCCCCTAGGGGGAGAGTCAAGCGAGATCCGGTAGGAGCGGGCTTGTCCCGCGATTCGATGTGACTGTTGATACCGTGATCGCGGGGCAAGCCCGCTCCTACAGGTTGTTACTTAGTATGTCTAAGGCGTAATGTACTTTTCTTCCGATTTCACCCACTGCCGCAAGGAGCCCCCATGTACTGGGCTGAATTTCTCACTGTTGCCTTGATTCACCTGCTGGCCGTGGCCAGTCCCGGTCCCGATTTTGCCGTGGTGGTCCGCGAGAGCGTCACCCACGGGCGCCGCGCCGGTACCTGGACTGCCTTTGGCGTGGGTATGGCGATTTTCCTGCATGTGGGCTATTCGCTGCTGGGCATCGGCCTGATCGTGTCGCAGTCGATTGTGCTGTTCAACGCCCTCAAGTGGCTGGCGGCAGCTTACCTGCTGTACATCGGCTTCAAGGCATTGCGCGCAGGTCCCGCCGCACCCGGCAGCGATACCGTGCAGGCCTCGACGGTGGAGCGCACGCCGCGGGCTGCGTTTGTCGCCGGCTTCATGACCAACGGCCTGAACCCCAAGGCCACGCTGTTCTTCCTGTCGTTGTTCACCGTGGTGATCAACCCGCACACGCCGCTGGCGATCCAGGCCGGTTACGGCGTGTACCTGGCGGCCGCTACCGGCCTGTGGTTCTGCCTGGTGGCGATGCTGTTCAGCCAGCAGCGCGTACGCGCAGGTTTTGCCCGTATGGGCCACTGGTTCGATCGCACCATGGGCGCGGTACTGATTGCTCTGGGTGTGAAGATCGCCTTTACCGAAATGCACTGATGGCGATTTGCCTCTAGCCATTTGCCCGGCCAAATCATTCCTTCGGCTGATTTGGCCGACGTTGTGGCGTTCTAGAGTGGGTCATGTCTTGCCCAGCTCGTGCACTCTAGAAAAGGGACTCCTATGTTGCAGACTCGTGTCATTGCGCCTGCCGAGGGCGCTTATCAGTTTCCACTGTTGATCAAGCGCTTGCTGTTGTCCGGCAGCCGCTATGAGAAAACCCGCGAAATCGTCTATCGCGATCAGTTGCGCTTCAGCTACCTGACCCTCAATGAGCGCATTGCGCGCCTGGCCAATGTGTTGACCGCGGCCGGGGTCAAGGCCGGTGACACCGTGGCGGTGATGGACTGGGACAGCCACCGTTACCTGGAATGCATGTTCGCGATTCCGATGATCGGTGCGGTGGTGCACACCATCAACGTGCGCCTGTCACCGGAGCAGATTCTCTACACCATGAACCACGCCGAAGACCGCTTCGTGCTGGTCAACAGCGATTTTGTCGGCCTGTACCAGGCCATCGCCGGGCAGCTGACCACGGTAGAGAAAACCCTGTTGCTGACTGACGCCGAGTCCAAGACCGCCGATCTGCCGAACCTGGTGGGCGAGTACGAGCAATTGCTGGCCGCCGCCAGCCCGGAGTATGACTTCCCTGATTTCGACGAGAACTCGGTCGCCACGACGTTCTACACCACCGGTACCACCGGTAACCCCAAAGGCGTGTACTTCACCCACCGGCAACTGGTGCTGCACACCCTGGCTGCCGCTTCGGTCACCGGCAGCATCGACAGTGTGCGCCTGCTGGGCAGTAACGATGTGTACATGCCGATCACCCCGATGTTCCACGTCCATGCCTGGGGCATTCCCTATGTGGCCACGATGCTGGGGATCAAACAGGTCTACCCTGGGCGTTACGAGCCGGAGATGATGTGCCAGCTGTGGCGCAATGAGAAGGTCACCTTCTCCCATTGCGTGCCCACGATCCTGCAGATGCTGCTCAATGCCAAAGGCGCGCAAGACCAGGATTTCGGCGGTTGGAAAATCATCATTGGCGGCAGCGCGCTGAACCGCGCCCTGTACGAAGCCGCCAAGGCCCGTGGCATTCAGCTGACCGCCGCCTACGGGATGTCCGAGACCTGCCCGCTGGTCTCTGCCGCTCACCTCAACGACGAACTGCTGGCCGGCAGCGAGGATGAGTGCATCACCTACCGGATCAAGGCCGGCGTGCCGGTGCCGTTGGTGGAGACGGCGATTGTCGATGGTGAGGGTAACTTCCTCCCCAACGATGGCGAAACGCAAGGCGAGCTGGTACTGCGCGCGCCCTGGCTGACCATGGGTTATTTCCGCGAACCAGAGAAGGGCGCCGAACTCTGGCAGGGTGGCTGGCTGCACACCGGTGATGTGGCCACCCTCGACAGCATGGGTGTGATCGACATTCGTGACCGCATCAAGGATGTGATCAAGACCGGCGGCGAGTGGATCTCCTCGCTGGAGCTTGAAGACCTGATCAGCCGCCATCCGGCGATTCGCGAGGTGGCGGTGGTCGGAGTCGCCGACCCGCAGTGGGGTGAGCGACCTTTTGCCCTGCTGGTCGTCCATGAAAACCAGGTGATCGATGCCAGGGCGCTCAAGGAGCACCTCAAGCCTTTCGTCGAACTTGGGCACATCAACAAGTGGGCGATTCCCAGTCAGATTGCCCTTGTTACTGAAATTCCCAAGACCAGTGTCGGCAAGCTCGACAAGAAGCGCATTCGCCTGGATATCACTCAGTGGCAGGCCAGTAACAGCACGTTTCTATCGACCCTGTGATGGTTCGCGGGTCGTACCCGATCGGGTGCGACCCGCAGGCTAGACACATTTCCAACTTGTCATATGCCATTTTTCAGCCATTCTTCCCCAGCCAGCAGCGTGGCCGGTTCACCGCACCGCGCCACAGGGGTAGATATGCAAATCACACTTTAGAGGGATCAAGCACCACTACGTGCTGGCTATAGTCGGGTCAGGGGATTTTCAGGAATGGGGGGCTGCACACGAATGTGCCTGGCCACTTGCTCGACGATCAGGGTGCACTGACACCCGTCGAACAAAGCGTTTCTGCAAAGGACTCACTGCCATAAAAATAAAGAAAGTACATGGAGTAGCGTCGATGACATCAGTAAATCTGTTCTGGCGCCGGGCGAAACTGCCTTTGGCCGTCAGCCTCGCTTCTACGCTCGCCGGTCCTGCATTCGGCGTCAGTTTCAACATCGGTGAAATCGAAGGGTCGTTCGACTCGTCGCTGTCCGTAGGGGCCAGCTGGTCGACGGCCAAACCGAACGAGAACCTGATTGGCGTCAACAACGGCGGCAAAGGCCTGTCGCAGACCTCCGACGACGGCCACCTGAACTTCAAGCGCGGTGAGACCTTCTCGAAGATCTTCAAGGGCATCCACGACCTGGAGCTCAAGTACGGCGATACCGGCGTGTTCGTCCGCGGCAAGTACTGGTACGACTTCGAGCTCAAGGATGAACACCGCGAGTTCAAGGACATCAGCGACTCCAACCGCAAAGAGGGCGCCAAGTCCGCCGGTAGCGAGCTTCTCGACGCCTTCGTCTATCACAACTACTCCATCGCCGATCAGCCAGGTTCGGTGCGTCTCGGCAAGCAGGTAGTCAGCTGGGGTGAAAGTACCTTCATCGGTGGCGGTATCAACTCGATCAACCCGATCGACGTGGCCGCCTTCCGCCGTCCTGGCGCCGAGGTCAAGGAAGGTCTGATCCCGGTCAACATGTTCTATGTGTCGCAGAGCCTGACCGACAACCTTTCGGCTGAAGCCTTCTACCAGATCGAATGGGACCAGACTGTCGTCGACAACTGCGGCACCTTCTTCTCCCAGCCCGACGTCATCGCCGACGGCTGTACCGACAACCTGCGCTTGCTCAACAGCAGCCGCAGCCTGCCGCCACAGGCATTGGGCTTCCTCGCCAGCCAGGGCGTCGACATCAACACCGAGGGTGTGAAGGTCGACCGTGGCGCGGATCGCGATGCGCGTGACAGTGGCCAGTTCGGTGTGGCCATGCGCTACATGTTCGAGCCGCTGGATACCGAGTTCGGCGCCTACTTCATGAACTACCACAGCCGTGCGCCGATTTTCAGTGCAACTGGCGCGTCTCCGTCAGTCTATGCCAGCCTGTCGCGCCTGCCGGCGTCACTGCGGCCGCTGGCGCCGTTGATCGTGGCGGGCAACTCGCAGTACTTCGTCGAGTACCCTGAAGACATCCGCCTGTATGGCCTGAGCTTCTCCACCACCCTGCCTACCGGCACCGCGTGGAGCGGTGAACTGAGCTACCGGCCTAACGCGCCGGTCCAGCTCAACACCACCGATATCCTCTACTCCGGTGTTACGCCAATTCCAGGGTTTGGTAACGCGTCGCTGCTCAAGGGCGTTCCAGGCCAGGACCAGCACGGCTACACCCGTAAGGAAATTACCCAGTTCCAGACGACACTCACCCACTTCTTCGACCAGGTGATGGGGGCCAGCCGCCTGACCGTGGTAGGTGAAGTTGGCGTGACTCATGTCGGCGGCCTGGAAAGCGCGCACAAGATGCGTTACGGACGTGACCCGGTCTACGGTCCAGGGCCGCTGGAACCTACTGGCCCGGTGAATACCTGTGAGTTCCTCAACAGCCGGACCATCAGCGGTGCTGGCAACAATGCCTCTTCGGCCAACCTCTCGCGCAAATGTGAGAACGACGGCTTCACCACCAGCACCTCCTGGGGCTACCGCGCTCGGGCGATCTGGGACTACAACGACGTATTCGCCGGGGTCAACCTCAAGCCTAACGTGGCCTGGTCGCATGACGTCTCCGGTTACTCCCCGGGCCCTGGCGGCAACTTCGAGGAAGGGCGCAAGGCGATCAGCCTGGGTCTGGATGCCGAGTACCAGAACACCTACACCACCAGCCTGTCGTACACCAACTTCTTCGACGGCAAGTACACCACCGTGGATGACCGCGATTTCATCGCCCTCAGCTTCGGTGTGAACTTCTAAGAACACGGATTCAGGACGAGCATGAACATGAAAATGACCAAGAATCTGCTGCAAGCCGGTGTGTTGGGCCTGTCGCTGCTGGCAACCGGCGTCATGGCGGCGGTGTCCGCCGACGAGGCGGCCAAGCTCGGCACCACGCTGACGCCGATGGGCGCTGAAAAGGCCGGTAACGCCGACGGTTCGATCAGCGCCTGGAAGCCGCTGGCCACCAATGCCGGCGCCGTTGATGCCAAGGGTTTCCTTGCCGATCCGTACGCTAGCGAAAAGCCGCTGTACACCATCACCGCGCAGAACGTCGACCAGTACAAGGACAAACTGTCCCCGGGTCAGATCGCGATGCTCAAGCGCTACCCGGACAGCTACAAGCTGCCGGTATACCCGACCCACCGTGGCTCGACCGTGCCGGCTGATGTGTTTGCCGCGATCAAGGAAAACGCCACCAAGACCAACCTGGTCGCTGGCGGCAACGGTCTGGAGAACTTCACCACTGCCGTGCCGTTTCCGATTCCGAAAAGCGGTGTCGAGGTAATCTGGAACCACATCACCCGCTATCGCGGTGGCAGCGTGACCCGCCTGGTAACCCAGGCCACGCCGCAAACCAATGGCTCCTACAGCCTGGTGTACTTCCAGGACCAGTTCGTCTTCCGTGACAAGATCAAGGGCTACGATCCGGCCAACCCGGGCAACGTGCTGTTCTACTTCAAGCAGAAGGTGACGGCGCCGGCGCGTCTGGCCGGTACCGTGCTGCTGGTCCACGAGACCCTCGACCAGGTCAAGGAACCACGCAAGGCGTGGGTCTACAACGCCGGTCAGCGTCGTGTGCGCCAGGCACCGCAGGTGTCCTACGACGGTCCGGGTACTGCAGCCGATGGCCTGCGTACCTCCGACAACCTGGACATGTTCAACGGTGCGCCGGATCGCTACGACTGGAAGCTGGAAGGCAAGAAAGAGATGTACATCGCCTCCAACAGCTACAAACTCGACGATCCAAAGCTCAAGTACAGCGACATCATCAAGGCCGGGCACATCAACCAGGACTTGAGCCGCTATGAGCTGCGCCGCGTCTGGCACGTGGTTGCCACCCTCAAGCCAGGCCAGCGTCATATCTACGCCAAGCGTGACTTCTACATCGACGAAGACACCTGGCAGGCTGCAGTGATCGACCAGTACGACGGTCGCGATCAACTGTGGCGCGTTTCCGAGGCCCACTCCCAGGACTACTACAACGTCCAGGTGCCGTGGTACACCCTGGAAGCCATCTACGACCTGCAGTCGGGTCGCTATTTGGCACTGGGCATGAAGAACGAGGAGAAGAAGGCTTACGACTTCGGATTCTCGGCTAGCATTAGCGACTTCCAGCCCGCAGCGCTTCGCCAGGAAGGTGTGCGCTAAGTTTCAAACCTCCGTGTGATCTCCCAGAACGCCCCGGCTTGCCGGGGCGTTTCTGTTTGCGCGGCCTGCCTGATTCGGGATTGTCGCTTTTTGTTGTAGTCTTTTTTCCGCAAAGCGCGGCAATCATCTTCAAATGTGCGTCTTTAACCGCTAGTCTGCGCTGACCCGTACTGCCGAAGATTCTCTAACTAAAACGAGCCGGCCATGACTGATCTGTCCCGTACGCAAGGGTTCGCCGGCCAGGCCATGACTGTCCTGGAAGGACGCTTCTATCGTCCGCCACTGCCTGAAGGGCATGTGCCGCGGGCGCGCTTGTGCCAGCGCCTGCAAACCGGGCTGGGCGGCCGCTTGTTGCTGGTCACTGCGCCTGCTGGCTTCGGCAAGAGCTCCCTGGCCGTGGAATTCTGTCAGGGTCTGCCCAATCACTGGAGCAGCCTGTGGCTGGGATTGAGCCGTCGCGACAACGATCCGGGACGTTTTCTCGAACGCTTGCTTGAAGGCTTGCAGCAGTATTGCCCCGTGCTGGGCAACCAGGCCCTGGGCCTGCTGAAGATGCGCCAGCGCCACCAGCCGTTTGCTTTCGAAGAGTGGCTCGATGGCCTGCTCGATGAGTTGGCTTTCCATCTGCAGCCACACAACCCCTTGTTGCTGGTGCTCGATGACTACCATCTGGCCCAGGGCCCGGTACTTGATCGCTGCCTGCAGTTCTTCCTCAATCACTTGCCGCCGGGGTTGGTGCTGCTGGTCACCAGTCGCTTGCGCCCGGACTGGCACCTGGCGCGCCTGCGTCTGTCGCGCCAGCTGCTTGAACTCAACGAACAGGACCTGCGCCTGACTCCCGACGAGTCGCTGGCGGTGCTGGGCCAGCAGACCACCGGTTTGCGCGGTCAGGCCCTGGATAATCTGATCCAGCGCAGTGACGGCTGGATTGCCGGGCTGCGCTTCTGGCAGCTGGCGGCCAGCGAGTCTGGCGCCGACAGTGCGTTGCCCCAGGCCCTGCATGGCGGCGAGGGGTTGATCCGCGATTACCTGCTCGAAGAAGTGATCGATATTCTGCCGGCCGAAGTTCAGGGCTTCCTCAACGATACCGCGTGCCAGGAGCGTTTCTGCAGCGAACTGTGTGATGCCCTGCGTGAGAGTCACGACAGCGCCGAGATCATCGCGTACCTGCAGGCGCATCAGGTATTCCTGGTGCCGCTGGACGAACATGGGCGCTGGTACCGCTATCACCATCTGTTTTCCGATCTGCTGCGCAGCCGACAACCCAGCCTGCCGCTGTCGAGCCTGCACCTGCGTGCCTGCCGCTGGTTCCAGGGCCAGGGGTTGCTCGACGAGGCGGTGGAACAAGCCTTGCGGGCAGGGCACCTGGATGTCGCCGCCAACCTGGTACAGAACCTTTCCGAAGAGCAACTGCTGGCCGAGCAGAACGTCGGTATGTTGCTGCGCTGGAAGATGGACCTGCCCGATAGCCTGCTGATCAGCACGCCACGGCTGATTGTGCTGTATAGCTGGGCCCTGGGCCTGGCCGGGCAGCTGGACGCCGCCGAAGAGCTGGCCAGTCACCTGAGTCGCTTCCTGCCAGCGCCTTCGGCGACGGCACAGCGCTCCATGCTGGCGCAATGGCTGGCCTTGAGTGGGGTCATCGCCCGCGGCCGAGGCGATCGCGAGCGCACTCGCTCCTATTGCGTCGAAGCCCTGCGCAGCCTGCCGCAAAAGCGCTATGGCCAGCGCCTGGTGTGCTTGTCGACGGTTTCCAACCTGGCCATTGCCGACGCTGACTTCTCGCGGGCCCGCAGCTGGAACCGCGAGGCGCTGGAGCTGGCTCAGCGGGTCGGCAACCCATTGTTCGAAGCCCTGGCACATTACGATCGCGCGCGGGTGCTGCATGCTCGCGGCGAAGTGCTGAGGGCACTCGATGAAGTGCGCCAGGGTTTGCAGCGTCTGCAGGGGCTGTCGGCGCAGCGCTTGTACGCGGCGCGGGCACGCCTGACCTTGTACGAAGGCTATCTGCTGGTCGCGCGCCTGCAACCGGAAGCCGGGCGCAGCCGTCTGCGTGCAGGTCTGGTCGAGGCACGGGCCTGCCGCGACATCAGCGTGCTGATCGGTCATTGCGTGATCGCTTCGCAGGATGGTCGCGAAGGGCGCTTTACCGAAGCCTTCGCCGAACTGGCCGAGGCCGAACGGCTGATGCACATCTGGGACGTACCGCCGATTTTCTATCTGGCGATGATTACCCTGATCAAATGCGAACTCTGGTTGGCCCAGGGGCGCACGGATCTTGCCGAGTCCTGGTTGTTGCGTCTGGGCCAGACCTACGGCGGCAAAAAGGCGGCTGCCGCACCGGAATTCCATCCCTTGCTGCCGCTGCATATCGAACTGCAACAGGCCTTGCTCGAACGTACCCAAGGGCGCCTGGAACAGGCCGGACAACGTCTGCAGGCGCTGGTCGAGCGCGGTCAGGCCAGCGGTGGTCAGTTGTTGTGTGTCACTGCGCTGTGCCAATGGATAGGCTTGTTACTGGCCAGCAACAACGAGATGCAGGCCCGTGATTTGTTGGCACTGAGTCTGGAAGCTGGCCGTGGCGGCGCCTTGCAGGCGTTCCAGCGGCTATTGCAGGACCATCCGCAGTGGCTGCGCGAGCAGTTGCTGATGCAACCTGCGAGTCCGACGCAGGCCAGCCTTCTGGCGCTGTTGCCGGCCCTTGATACGGCTCA
The DNA here is from genome assembly GCF_000746525.1 of Pseudomonas alkylphenolica. Taxonomy (NCBI): domain Bacteria; kingdom Pseudomonadati; phylum Pseudomonadota; class Gammaproteobacteria; order Pseudomonadales; family Pseudomonadaceae; genus Pseudomonas; species Pseudomonas alkylphenolica. The sequence goes on along the minus strand of NZ_CP009048.1, from coordinate 4,949,248 downwards.
AGCCACCGGCACCAGCTGTGAGACCTTGAGCACACGGGAGAAGGCGGTGCTGGAGTTGATTGCCCAGGGCTGTTCCAACCAGGAAATCAGCGACCGGCTGTTCATCTCCTTGCATACGGTCAAGACCCACGCCAGTCACATCAACAGCAAGCTGGGCGTCGAGCGCAGGACTCAGGCTGTCGCCCGGGCCAAGGCCCTGGGCCTGCTGGCCTGACGACTGAATGTGCGGCCAGGGAGGAATATCTGCTGTACTGTCTGGCAGGTTCTTTCCTGTTGGAGGCCTCGCCCATGTTCCGTGCACGCACCCTGGTGCTGCTGACCTGCTTGTTACCCATGGGGACGGCACTGGCGGCAGAAGGGCCGTCGTTTTCCTGCGACAAGGCCGAAGGCGTGGCCCTGAAAGTGTGCCAGAGCCCGCAACTGAGCAAACTCGACCGTGACCTCGCCGCCCTCTATAAACGCGTGCTCGGACAAGCCGACAGCGATTCGCAAAAGCAGCTCAAGGCGACCCAGCGCGGCTGGATCAAGGGCCGTGATGAATGCTGGAAAGCCGACGATGTTGATGCCTGTGTGCTTGAGCAGTATCAGGTTCGCATGGTCAAACTGCAGATCCAGTCCGGTGCGGTTCAGGTACCGGCAGCCGTCGAATTTGACTGCAATGACGACAGCAAACCCTTTACCGCGGTGTTCTACAACCAGCTCGAACCGCAAGCGGCGGTGCTTACCTATGGCGACGATCAAACCATCGCCATAGCCCAGCTTTCTGGCAGCGGCAGCAAGTACAGTGCCGAGGGTGTCGAGTTCTGGGAACATCAGGGCGAAGCCAAAGTGAAATGGTATGGCACCGAGCTGACCTGCCAGGCGGTACGCTGAGCAAGCGCCTACGCCAGTCTTTACGAGGGGCAGAGGATCGAAGATGATGGCCGCTTGCTATCATCATTGGGTGCTTCACCATGACGCAGATGCTGTCCATCCTCGCGCCATGGATCGGCTTGGGCGTCCTGTCGATCCTGTGGATACGTGCGTTGTTGCGCGGGCGTGAGCTTGAACGACAATTGCGTGAATGCCGCCAGCCCCTTGATGATTCGGGCGGCAAACAGGCACCGGGCGGTGCGGTACTGCCGGAAGACATCGAGCGCTACCAACGCAGCCAGTACTTTGCCCGCATTGGCACCTGGGACTGGGAGATCGACACCGAACAGCTCTATTGGTCTGACGCTATCTACCCCATGTTCGGCTTTCAGGTCGGGGAAATCGTCCCCAGCTATGAGCGTTTCTGCGCCAGCGTGCATCCGGATGACCGTGATCAGGTCCGCGCCGGAGAACTGCGCTGCATTGCAACGGGCGAAAACCATGATGAGGAGTACCGCGTGGTCTGGCCTGACGGCAGCGTCCGCTGGCTGCGCGAGACCGGCAACGTGGTGTGCAACAGTCAGGGCAAGGCCGTGAAAATGATCGGGGTGGTGCGCGATATCACCGAAGAAAAGGCCTGGGCCAGCCAGCTACAGAACCTGGCGCACAACGATGCCTTGACCGGCCTGCCCAACCGTCTGGCATTTGAGCAACGCCTGGCGCTGGCCCTGGAAAAGGCCCGCAATAACAACACGCGAGTGGCCCTGGCGTTTATCGACCTTAACGACTTCAAGACGATCAACGACCGTAGTGGCCATGCCATCGGTGACCAGGTGTTGAAGTTTACTGCCAAGCGACTCAAGCAAATGCTGCGTTCGGCCGATACCGTGGCCAGGATTGGTGGCGATGAGTTCGTCCTGATTCTTGAAGGGTTCTCGCCCGGTGCCGGGGTGGAAGAGGAAGTGCGCCTGCTTTGCGCCAACGTGATCGAGTCACTGGCTTTTCCCATGATCGTTTCCGGGGAGCTATTGCAGGTGGGTACCAGCTTGGGAGTAGCGATCTATCCGGATCATGCCGCGAGCATGGACACCTTGATTCACCTTGCGGACCTGGCCATGTATGAAGCCAAGCGCAGTGGTGAAAACCAGCTCCGCCTCGCTGCAGCAGGCGCTTGTACGTAACCCCGATTGTCAGCCCATGAGTGCCGACCCTGATGTCGTGCCGGATTTACCCGCGAAGCCAGCCTGTGGTTGTTGAGGTCTGTGCATCCTTTTTTATATTTGCCATGTCAGGTTTCGTGGATGCAGGTCTACAGCCATAAAAGTTTTCTGATCGTCGATGATTTCTCGGACTTTCGCAGTTCGGCGCGCTCCATGCTGCGCGAGCTGGGCGTGCGTGATGTCGATACTGCCGATAGCGGTGAGCAGGCCCTGCGTATGTGCGCGCAGAAGCGTTATGACTTCATCCTCCAGGACTTTCACCTGGGCGATGGCAAGAAGAACGGCCAGCAGGTGCTCGAAGACCTGATCCTCGACAAGTTGATCAGCCATGAGTGTGTGTTTCTCATGGTGACCGCCGAGACCAGCCAGGCGATTGTCCTCAGTGCCCTGGAGCATGAGCCGGATGCCTACCTGACCAAACCGTTCAACCGCATCGGGCTTGCTCAACGCCTGGAAAAGCTGGTGCAGCGCAAGACCTTGCTCAAGCCGATCCTCCAGGCCCTGGACCGTGGCCGCCCGGCCGAAGTGCTGGCGGCCTGCGCCGAGCTGTGCAAGAAGGACCCGCGTTTTGCGCCGTTGTGCTTGCGCTACCGCGCCGATGCGTTGCGTGACCTGAATCGTTATGACGAGCTGGAAAAGTTCCTCTCCACGATCATTTCCAGCCGGGCCACGCCGTGGGCTTACGCCGCTCTGGGCAGCCTGCTGTACAAGCGCAATCAGATTTCCCAGGCCCAGGGTGTGTATGAACAGGCGCTCAAGGCTTTCCCGATGATGCCCGGCCTGTATGACGGGCTCGCTGAGGTGCTGGTCGCTCAAGGGGAAGGCAAACGTGCCCAGGGCGTGCTGGAAGAAGCGGTGCGTCTGTCGCCGCTGGCGGTACGCCGGCAGATGATGCTGGGCAAGCTGGCGCTGAACAACGATGACTACGACACCTCCTCGAAGGCTTACCGGCATGCGGTCAGCCAGGGCCAGAGCTCACGTTACAAGGACCCGGAGAGCAATCTGGGTCTGGTCCAGGCGCTGATGAACAAGAATGCCGGCAACGGCCTGGATGCGCGTACCCGGGTTGAGATCAACACTGTGCTCAGTGAGGTGGCCAAGGAAAACGTCGAGGACCAGGGCTTGCAGGTCCGCGCCCGATTGATGAAAGCGGCCAGCCTGCAACAGGCCGGCGACGCTGAAACCGCGGCCAAGCTGACCGAACAGGCCATGGCCCGTCTGGACAAGATGGAGCAGTTCTTCTCCGTCGAAGCGGCATTGGTGGTGGCGACCCAGTTGCAGCAGCTCGGCCAGGAATCGGCCGGCACCTCGATTCTGAAAAACTGTGTGGAAACCTACGGTGATGACCCCAAGGTGATGCAGAGCGTGGCGCGTCTGACCGACGATCCGGCGGTGCTGGGGGCGGTGACTGAAGCCGTCGACCTCAACCGCCAAGGGGTGCGCAGCTATCAGGGTGGGCAGCTCAGCGAAGCCCTGGGACAGTTCCGCCGTGCCCTGATGCTGCAGCCGAAGAACATCAGCATCGCCCTCAACACCGCCCAGGCCTTGCTGCGCATCGGTGGTGAAACACCGCCGCCAGCAATCATGGAGGAATGCCGCGCCTGTCTGACCTGTGTGGCTGGTATTCCCGAAAGCGACAGTCGCTATGACCGTTACCGCAAACTGCACATCCGGGCTTTTGGCGCATGAACCAGGACAATCAGGGGCTGGATTTCTCCACGGTGATCGCCTCCACCGTGCATGACATGAAAAATTCCCTGTCGGCGCTTACCCAGGCCCATGGCCAGTGGTTGGCACGTCTCCCGCAGGATCTGCGTGGCAGTAGCGAGCAGGGGGTGTTGGAGTACGAAGTCACCCATCTAAATGGCATGCTCGTGCAATTGCTGGGGCTGTACAAACTGGGCGTCAATCAGTTGCCGATGTGTCCGGATTATCACGAACTGGACGACTTCATCGAGGCGCAGCTGGCAGCCCAGCAGAACTTGCTGCAGCACCGCGATATCCTCGCCAGCTGGCGTATCGAAACGGCCAGTCCGCTGGGCTTCTTTGATCGCGAACTGGTCAGCTCGGTGGTCGCCAACGTCCTCAACAATGCCATGCGCTATGCCGGTCACACCTTGCTGATCACGGTGAGTGACGAAGACGAGCAGCTGTTGCTGAGCATCAACGACGATGGCCCGGGTTTTCCGGCGCGTATGCTCGAGCGCCAGCACGACTACGTGCAGGGCATTGAGGCGCAGAGTGGCAGCACGGGACTGGGGCTGTACTTTGCCGCGCGGATTGCCGCCTTGCACGAGCGCAACGGGGTAAAGGGGCGGATCGAGATCGCCAATGGCGGGGCGTTGGGCGGGGGCTTGTTCAGGCTTTATCTGCCGTGAGCCATTGATCGCGGGGCAAGCCCGCTCCCACCGGGGATACACCGAACCGGTGGGAGCGGGCTTGCCCCGCGAAATATCTTCCACTGGTCGGCTTTCCACTGTGTTGCTTGAATCCCTGGGTGAAGGGGTCTAGTTTTTTCATGTGGGAAAATTTCCCACAAGATAAAAATACAAAGATACCCAACGATTTCCGGCTTGATATTGCGTTTCTCACGGTAATGACCAGGAGACGGAAGATGCAGACTCATCGGCTGTTCAAGAAGGCTCTACTGGCGCTGGCCATCGGCGGCGTGCTGTCGGCCTCCCTCGTTTTGATCCCCGATTCGATTACCCAGAGTTCCAGTGCCTACGCCAAAGATGGTGGCGGTGGTGGTGGAGGTGGTCACGGTGGAGGTGGCGGTGGCCACGGCGGTGGCGGCGGTGGCGGCCACGGTGGAGGTGGCGGTGGTCACGGCGGTGGCGGCGGTGGCGGTCACGGAGGCGGTGGTGGTCATGGCGGCGGCAACGGTGGCGGTCACGGTGGTGGAAGCGGAGGTTCAGGCGGCCATGGTGGAAGCGGCAATGGTGGTGGCCATGCTGGCAACGGCAGTGGCAGCAGCAGTGGCAGCGGTCATAGCGGCAGCAGCCATGGCGACGCCGGCACGGGCCAGGCCGGCAACTCGAACTCCGGGCGCAGCAGCAACCATTCAGAGCCTGGCGATGATCATGGCAATCATGTCGGTGGTGAGCCCGGCGATGACCATGGCAATCATGTGGGCGGTGAGCCCGGCGATGACCATGGTAATCATGTTGGCGGCGAACCTGGCGACGACCGTGGCAATCATGTTGGCGGTGAGCCTGGTGATGACCGTGGTAATCATGTGGGTGGCGAACCGGGTGATGACCGTGGCAATCACGTCGGCGGCGAACCAGGTGACGACAACAGCAGGAGCTGATTGACTGCAATGCACTCGCCCACACTCCCTCCTTCGTTGCTGAGCGCTTTGCGACGGGTCATGCGTCCCCTGGTACGCCTGATGCTTCGCAAAGGCGTCACCTATACGGTGTTCGCCGATTTGCTCAAGGAGGTATTCGTCGATGTGGCTGATCGCGAGTTTCGTCTGGACGACAAAGCGCCGAGCGACAGCCGCATCAGCCTGCTTACCGGGGTCCATCGCAAGGACGTCAGGCGTCTGCGCAAGGAGGACGACACGGCGAGCATGGCATTGCCGGAGAACATCACCTTGGGCGCGCAGCTGGTTAATACCTGGACCAGCAACCAGCCGTTCTGCAAGGCGGCTGGCCAAGCGCTACCGCTGCCGCGACTGGCAAGTGTTGGCGGTGATGTCTCCTTTGACGCGCTGGTGGCGCAGGTCAGCACGGACATCCGCGCGCGGGTAGTGCTCGACGAATGGTTGCGCCTTGGCGTGGTGCGGCTTGATGAACAGGATTGTGTGCACCTTGAGGCCCAGGCATTTGTGCCGCAGAAGGGCTTTGACGAAAAAGCCGCCTACCTTGCCCATAACCTGCACGACCATGCCAGCGCGGCGGTGCACAACCTGACCGCGCAAGGGCAGCCTTTCTTCGAACGCAGCGTGCACTACGACGCACTGAGCCCAGCCAGCGTCGAAGTGCTGCGTGAAACGGTAGCCAGTGAGGGGATGCAGACCTTGCTCGGTTTCAGTCGGCTGGCCGCCGACCTGGAAAACGGCGATCTATCGAGCCTCGATCCACGCCAGCGCATCACCATCGGGCTGTATTTCTACACTGAGCCTAATTCGCCGACGGCGCCTCCTCCATGATCTCGCCACTGCGCCGCTTTCATGCTGTCGCCCTGGTCCTGGGTTTTGTGTTGAACCTGGGGGTTCCCTCATGGGGGAACGCAGCACCGGTGTGTGTCAGTCGCGATGAAATCGGCATGACCGACACTGCGGGCCTGCAGTTTCCGGGCGGTATCGGTGGTACCGGGGCGCGGCCGGGCGGCATGGGTGGCACCGGTATCCAGAGCGACAATGGCGGGGTTGGTGGTAGTGGTGCGCCGATCCAGCAGCGGCCCGGTGGAACCGGCGGTACGGGAGCGCCGATCAGGGCGCCGGGCGGTACCGGTGGCACCGGTATCGTCGGCACCATCACCGGGTTTGCCTCGATCTGCGTCAATGGCATGGAAGTGCATTTCGGCAAAGACGTCCCCGTGAGCGAGAACGGCGTCGCCGCCAGCAGCGACCATCTGGCAATCGGGCAAGTGGTTGCCGTGGAGTCTTACCCTAGCAAGCGAGGCCTGGAGGCTGGGCGTATCGCGATCCTGAACGTCTATGAAGGGCCACTGACAGCGCTGGCGAATGCTGCGTCGCCACTGCGGGTCATGGGCCAACCGGTGCATCTGGCCAAGGATGCGCGGGTTGCCACGGGGCTACGTCCGGGCGAACCGGTCAGGGTCAGCGGGCTACGCAACGCCAGTGGTGAGGTGGTGGCCAGCCGCATCGAGCGGGCACCGGACCTCAAGCAGGCCAGCGCCATCGGCGCGATCGATCGCAGCGGTAGTCTGCAGGGCTTGAAACTGGGGAGCCGGGTGGCGCCTGCGCAGGAGGTGCTTGTCCGTGGTCAGTGGTCCGGTCGCCAGTTGGAAGTCGCCCAGAGCCGGCCTGACCCGAGCCTGCCATTCGCCGGCCGGGTACGTGAGGTGGTGATCGAGGGCCTGGTGCAAGGCCGGCAAGATCAGCGCCTGGTGGTCGGCGGCTTCAATGTGACGGTGGCGCGCGACACGGTGGTTGTCGGCGAGCAGCCTTCCAGGCTGGCACTGGATCAGCGCGTACGGGTAAGCGGGGTGCTCAGTGGTGCACGAGAGGTGCGGGCGACCCGGGTCGAACTCCACAGCGAGCGCGCCGATACCTCTGGCAGGGACCATTCAGGACGCAAGAGTGGCACGCACGATGACAGTGAACAGCGTGAGCACACCTCAGGTAGCTCCAGCGACGACAACAGCGGTCACGGTGGTGAGGTGCGCAGCGACGAGAGCCACGGTGGCGGTCGTGAAGATAGCGGGAAGTCTGAGGCTGTGGATAACTCAGGCAAATCGGAGCGCGTTGAGAAAGCCGAGCAACCCGAGAAAGAGGACAACAGCGGGCGAGCCGACAAGGTCGAGAAAGTAGAGAAAGACGAACGGCCAGAGAAAGTAGAAAAGGCCGAGAAAGTCGAAAAGCCTGAAAAGGTGGAGAAGGTCGAGAAAGTCGAACGACCTGAAAAAGTGGAGAAGGTCGAAAAAGTCGAACGACCTGAAAAAGTGGAGAAGGTCGAGAAAGTCGAGCGGCCTGAAAAAGTGGAGAAGGTCGAGAAAGTCGAACGACCTGAAAAAGTGGAGAAGGTCGAGAAAGTCGAAAGGCCTGAAAAAGTGGAGAAGGTCGAGAAAGTCGAAAGGCCTGAAAAAGTGGAGAAGGCCGAGAAAGTGGAAAAGCCTGAGAAGGTTGAGAAGACCGAGAAGGTGGAACGCCCGGAACGATCCGGTCGTTAGCCTCAAACCGTGAGGCCAACCTGCATCCCGCGAATAAACAACTAGGCTGGGAAAGTCCGACAGCGTTTGCCTCCGAGACCTTGAGGTGAAGATGAGACCCACGCTTACTCTGTTTACCGGCCTGCTTGCCAGCATCTGCGTACCGGCCGTGGCCGACACTTTCAGCACGGCCATTGGCCTCGATTACTCAAGCGGCGACTATGGCACCGAGACCACCTCGGAAATCTGGTACGTGCCAGTGGTAGGCAAGTACGAAACCGGCCCCATGACCTACAAAGTCACCGTGCCCTGGCTGCGCATCACCAACCCTGAAGTCGGGCCGGATGGCGATCCATTACCCGGTGGCTGCCGGGATGTGGAAAGCGGCCTGGGCGATACGGTCGCCAGCGCAGGTTATGCGTTGCTCGACGGCAGTGAGGGCGGCGTATTGGTGGATCTGATTGGCAAGGTCAAATTTCCCACCGCGGATGAAGACCAGTGCCTGGGCACCGGCGAAACCGACTATTCCGCCCAGGTCGACCTCGCCAGGACGTTTGGCCCGGTGACCGGTTTCGCTACCCTGGGCTGGAAAAAGTTCGGCGATCCGCCCGATAGCGATTTCGACGACCCGGTATTTGCCAGCCTCGGCTTTGCTACCCCTGTGGCAGTGCGTACCACGGCAGGTGCGTCCTACGACTGGCGGCAGAAAGTTGTCTCCACGGGATCGCAAATCCAGGAGCTCACGCTGTTTGTCACCCATAAGCTCAACCAGCAATGGAAGGTCCAGCTGTACGCGGTCAAGGGCTTTTCCGACGCCAGCCCGGATGCCGAGGGTGGGTTGATGGTCTTTCACGCGTTTTGATCGAATGCAAAGTAAGGATCCACATTGATCTGCGTCAGTTCGCTCGTCGTACTATGCTCGCCCACGTTTACCTGTTGCGCCAGAATGGGCCATCAACCGTCAAGGAACCTCCATGGAATCCGGAAAACCCTCGCTCATCCGCGAAACCTTCCCCGTCGGCCCGTTGCAGTGCAATTGCACCATCATCGGCGACCCGATCAGCAAAAAGGCCATCGTCGTCGATCCGGGTGGTAACCATGAGCAGATCCTCGCCCGCCTGGATGCGCATGGCCTGAAGGTGGTGAGCATCATCCATACCCACGCGCACCTGGATCATTTCCTGGCCTCCGGGCAACTGAAGGAAAAGACCGGTGCCACGTTGCACCTGCACAAGGACGATCAGTTCCTCTGGGACAACCTGGAAATGCAATGCCAGATGTTCGGCGTGCCTTACACGCCTGTGCCCTCGCCAGACCGCTGGCTGGCCGATGACGAAGAGCTGGCCTGTGGCTGCGGGGTGGCGCTGCACACGCCGGGGCACACGCCGGGCTCGATGAGCTTCTGGTTTGCCGATGCCAAGCTGCTGATCGCCGGCGATACCCTGTTCCGTCGTGGCATTGGTCGCACTGATTTGTGGGGCGGTGATCAAGCGACCATCGTACGTTCGATCAAACAGCGCCTGTACAGCCTGGATGAGGACGCCACCGTGGTCACCGGGCATGGCCCGGATACCCGTCTGGGCGATGAGATGCGCCAGAACCCCTTTGTGCGTGCCTGAGATTTCAGGGAATTATTTTGCTTTTTTACAATCCAAGGCTGGCACAGAACCGCAATCGGTCTGCCTGCACTTTCGAATTACAGTAGGAGCTTGTCCATGTTCACCATGCGTCGTTTGACTATCGTCGCTACCGTTGCCGCCCTGATGACTGGTTGTGCGGGCCAGAGCCCGTACGACAGCCAGGGCCAGGCGCAACAAGGCTCCACCGGGATGAGCAAAACCGCCAAGTACGGTGGTCTGGGTGCGCTGGCTGGTGCCATTGCCGGTGCGGCCATCGATCACGACAACCGTGGCAAAGGCGCACTGATCGGTGCCGCCGCCGTCGGTGCCGCAGCTGCCGGTTACGGCTACTACGCCGACAAACAGGAAGCCGCCCTGCGTGCGAGCATGGCCAACACCGGTGTCGAAGTACAGCGTGAGGGTGACCAGATCAAGCTGATCATGCCGGGCAACATCACCTTCGCCACCGATTCGGCGAACATCGCCCCAAGCTTCTACTCGCCGCTGAACAACCTGGCCAACTCCTTCAAACAGTACAACCAGAACACCATTGAAGTGGTCGGCTACACCGACAGCACCGGCAGCCGTCAGCACAACATGGACCTGTCGCAGCGTCGTGCACAGTCGGTGGTCTCTTACCTGACCTCCCAGGGCGTCGATGCCAGCCGTGTGAGCGCCCGTGGCCAGGGCCCGGATCAACCGATTGCCAGCAACGCCGACGCCAACGGCCGTGCGCAGAACCGTCGGGTAGAGGTCAACCTCAAGCCGATTCCAGGTCAGCAGTACCAGTAAGTTTCGACCGATGTAAAAAGGGGAGCCAGCTGGCTCCCCTTTTTTTTGGGTTATTGTCGGTAGGAGCGGGCTTGCCCCGCGATGCGATGGCATTGAGCAACCGCAATCGCGGGGCAAGCCCGCTCCTACCGAAGCCCGTTCCTGTTAGCTTTCGTGGCTGGTAGTGATTTTCAGCACATCGGTGTAGATCAGGTCGACCGTCTGGCCAACCTTGAGGTTTTTCATCCGCGCCTGCAGCTCCGGATCTTCAACTTTCACCACCTTTTGCGGGCCTTCTGGCGGCAGCAGGGTGACTTCGTGGGTTTTCAGGTCGATCTTGGTGATTTTCGAGGTGATCTTGATCTGGCGGAACGCTTCGCCACCCGGGGTTGGGTTGTCTTTGGTGGCACGGATCACGCCGGCTTCCTTGCTGGCACCGGGTTCACCGCCGACGGTGGTATCGAGCACGGTCGCCACCGAGCGGGTGACATGTACGTTGACCTGATCGCCGACCTTCAGGTTGCCGAGGGCCTTGGCCTGTTCGGAAAGCTGGATCGGTACCTGGCTGTCATTGGGGCCGGCGACGGTAACCAAGCGCTTTTCCATATCAATGGCGAGGACTTTGGTGACTACATCGTCTTCAATGGCGGTGCCACCGATCAGAATGTCTTGCGCCTGTACCGAGAAACTGGCTGCAGTCATGAGCGAAGCAAGGGCGATGGCGTGGGTCAGGGTGCGCAGCGGTTTCATAGGCATTCATTCCGTGTGATGACTGATGAGAAACATCGTGGGGAAGAGCATAGATGCTGGCGGGGGATTCGGGGGACGCTAGGTGATTTTCTGTTGATCTGACTCAGTCCCAAGGAGAAGAAAGTTTCCCCTTGGGCAGAGTTTGTGCATCGATCAGGCCGGCGTGTTGTGTTCAAGACGCTCGAGCAGGGCGTCCTTGTCTTGCCACAACTGGTTGATCCATTGCTGGAAAGCCAGGCGATAGGCTTCATCCTGGTCGTAGTTCTTGCCCAGAAACTCTTGCGGGATCGCCAGTTCTTCCAGGTGCACAACGATGTGCTTCACCCGCCCGCAGAGCAAATCCCAGAATCCTGGCGCACCCGCCGGGTAGTGAAGGGTGACGTTGACGATCGACTGCAATTGCTCGCCCATCGCATCCAGTACAAAGGCAATTCCTCCGGCCTTGGGTTTAAGCAGGTGCTTGTAGGGCGATTGCTGCTGGCGATGCTTGGCCGGGGTGAAGCGCGTGCCTTCGGCGAAGTTGAAGATGGCCGTGGGCTTGCCGCGAAATTTTGCACAGGTGCGACGGGTGGTTTCCAGGTCTTTGCCGGCTTTTTCCGGGTGCTTGGCCAGGTACGCCTTGGAGTAGCGTTTCATGAACGGAAAGCCCAGCGCCCACCAGGCCAGGCCGATCACCGGTACCCAGATCAGCACCTGCTTGAGGAAGAACTTCAGCGGGCGGATGCGGCGGTTGAGCACGTACTGCAACACCAGGATATCGACCCAGCTCTGGTGATTGCTGGTGATCAGGTAGCTGTGCTGGTAATCCAGCCCGGCCAGGCCTTCGACCTGCCAGCGTGCCTTGCCCAGCAGGTTGATCCAGGCGTTGTTGTTGCTGATCCAGGCTTCGTGGATATGGCGCATCAGTTCATCGGTGACCCGCTGCGCTGCCGCGAACGGCAGGCACAGCTTGAACAGGCTGACGATGAACAACGGGGTGCAGCAGACAATGGTGTTGAGCCCCAGCAGCAGCGAGGCAATCACCCCGCGCAGTGGCGCGGGTAGCAATCCGAGCATGTTCAGCTATCCAGTGAGCGGTTGGCCTGAATCGCGGTCAGGGCAATGGTGTAGACGATGTCGTCGACCTGGGCGCCGCGCGGCAGGTCGTTGACCGGTTTGCGCAGGCCTTGCAGCATCGGCCCGAGGCTCACGCAATCAGCGCTGCGTTGCACCGCTTTGTGGGTGGTGTTGCCGGTGTTCAGGTCGGGGAAGACATAGACGGTCGCGCGCCCTGCCACCTGGCTGTTGGGTGCCAGTTCCCGGGCAATCTCCAGGTTAGCGGCGGTGTCGTACTGCAACGGGCCGTCGATCTGCAGGCTGCGTTGGCTTTCCTGGGCCAGCAGGGTGGCTTCGCGGACTTTCTCCACCTCTTCGCCACTGGCCGAGTCGCCGCTGGAATAGCTGATCATCGCCACCCGTGGGGCGATGCCGAAGGCTTCGGCGGAGTCGGCACTTTGCAGGGCGATTTCCGCCAGTTCGCTGGCGGTAGGGTGCGGGTTCATCACGCAGTCGCCGTACACCAGTACCTGTTCGGGGAACAGCATGAAGAATACTGACGACACCAGGCTGCAGCCCGGCGCGGTCTTGATCAGCTGCAGGGCCGGGCGGATGGTATTGGCAGTGGAGTGAACCAGACCGGAGACCAGGCCATCGACCTCATCCAGGGCCAGCATCATGGTGCCGATCACCACCGGGTCTTCCAGTTGCTGTTCGGCCATGGGGGCGTTGAGGCTCTTGCTCTTGCGCAGTCTGACCATCGGCTCGACATAGCGTTCGCGGATCAGGTCCGGATCAAGAATCTCCAGGCCTTCGGGCAAGGTAATGCCCTGGGCGCGAGCCACGGCCTGAACGTCGTCGGGCTTGGCCAGTAGCACACAACGGGCGATGCCGCGGGCCTGGCAGATGGCGGCGGCCTGCACGGTCATCGGCTCGGCGCCTTCAGGCAGGACAATGCGCTTGTTGGCTTGCTGGGCGCGCTGGATCAACTGATAGCGGAACACGGCTGGCGACAGGCGCAGCTCGCGCGGCGTGCCGCAGCGCTGGTGCAGCCAGTCGGCATCCAGGTAGCTGGCGACGAAGTCGGTAATGATTTCCGCGCGTTCGCGGTCATCCACCGGAATTTCCTTGTTCAGCTGGTTCAACTGGTTAGCCGTGTCGTAGGAACCGGTGCTCACCGACAGGATTGGCAAACCGGCCAGCAGCGCGCCTTGGCACAGTTCGAGAATGCGCGGGTCAGGCTTGCTGTCGCTGGTCAGCAGCAGCCCAGCCAACGGTACGCCGTTAATCGCCGCCAGACTCACGGCAAGGATGATGTCGTCGCGGTCGCCCGGCGTTACCACCAAGGTGCCGGGCTTGAGCAGCGGCACGGTATTGGCCACGGTACGGGCACAGATGATGATCTTGTTCATCCGCCGCTGTTCGTAATCACCAGCGTTGAGTACCTGGGCACCGAGCAGCTCGGCCACATCGCGAGTACGCGGGGCGTTGAGGTCGGCCTGATAAGGAATACAGCCGAGCAGGCGGAAATCATCGCCGCGCAGCAATGGTGAGTGTTCTTTCAGGCGTTCGGCGAACACGCTCATGCTCTCGTCGGTGCGCACCTTGTTGAGGATCACACCGAGTACTTTCGGGTCTTTCGGGCCGCCGAACAGCTGGGCCTGCAACTCGACCCGGCCGGAGAGCTCGGTGAGCACTTCGTTTTCCGGGGCCGACACCAGGATCACCTCGGCATCCAGGCTCTTGGCCAGGTGCAGGTTGACCCGGGCGGCATAGCTGGCGTGACGGGTCGGGACCATGCCTTCGACGACCACCACGTCCTTGCCGATGCACGCTTGCTGGTACAGGGTGATGATTTCTTCGAGCAGCTCATCGAGCTGGCCATCGCCGAGCATGCGCTCGACATGCGCCAGGCTCAACGGTTTGGGCGGCTTGAGGCCATGGGTGCGGGCGATCAGCTCGGTGGAGCGCTCGGGGCCGGTATCGCCGGGGTGCGGCTGGGCAATCGGCTTGAAGAAGCCGACTTTCAGCCCGGCGCGCTCAAGGGTGCGCACCAGGCCCAGGCTGATGGAGGTCAGGCCGACACCAAAGTCGGTCGGCGCGATGAAAAATGTCTGCATGCGAGCTTCTCGAAATGAGCTGTGCAAAAAGAATCAATTGCCAAGGGTATCGCTATCGGCACTCTGCCGGTAGCGGCTAATTTCGGTGGGAGCGGGCTTGCCCCGCGACAGGATGTGTCTGACAGATTGCAATCGCGGGACAAGCCCGCTCCCACAGCAAGCCCGCTCCCACCGACAGCCTGGTGCAGAGTCCCGTTTGTCCGGGTTGCGTTCGCTTTCAGGCGATGCGTTGGTTACACTTATGGGCTCTACATTCTTATGCAAAAGGTCTCGCCCCATGCTGATCGCCGCCAACAAGGCTGTCTCCATCGACTATACCCTGACCAACGACGCTGGTGAGGTCATCGACAGCTCCGCCGGCGGCGCTCCGCTGGTCTACCTGCATGGCGCAGGCAACATCATTCCAGGCCTGGAAAAAGCCCTGGAAGGCAAATCTGCCGGCGACGAGCTGGAAGTTGCCATCGAGCCGGAAGACGCTTACGGCGAATACCTGGCCGAACTGGTCAGCACCCTGAACCGCAGCATGTTCGAAGGCGTCGATCAGCTGGAAGTGGGCATGCAGTTCCACGCTTCCGCGCCTGATGGCCAGATGCAGATCGTGACCATCCGCGATCTGGACGGCGACGACGTGACTGTCGACGGTAACCACCCGCTGGCCGGTCAGCGCCTGAACTTCAAGGTCAAGGTTGTCAACATCCGTGACGCCAGCGAAGAAGAAGTAGCCCATGGCCACGTCCATGGCGAAGGTGGCCATCACCACTGATTTTCTGCGCTAAGCTCAGAAAGTCGCGAAGGCGCCCGGGCAAGACCGTCGCATTCCAGTAGGGGAGGACGGCTTGGCAGGGCGCCTTTTTAATGGGCTGGTGTTACTGATTGCAGCCCGCAGCGGCAACCGGGATCTGGAGAGGGAATACGTCATGAGTGCATTTCACGACCTGAAGTTGCAGGCGCTGAATGGCCAGGAGTTGCCTCTGGCGCCGTTCAAGGGCCAGGTGGTGCTGGTGGTCAATGTCGCCTCCAAGTGTGGCCTGACCCCGCAATACGCGGCACTGGAAAATCTGTATCAGCAGTACAAAGGCAAAGGTTTCAGTGTCCTGGGCCTGCCGTGCAATCAGTTTGCCGGGCAAGAGCCGGGCACTGAAGATGAAATCCAGCAGTTCTGCAGCCTGAACTACGGTGTGAGCTTCCCGCTCAGTAGCAAGCTGGAGGTCAATGGCGCCGAGCGTCATCAGCTGTATCGCTTGCTGGCCGGGGAAGGCGCGGAGTTTCCTGGCGACATCACCTGGAACTTCGAGAAGTTTCTGGTCGGCAAGGATGGCCGGGTGCTGGCGCGCTTCTCGCCACGTACTGCGCCGGATGATTCGACCGTGGTGACGGCGATCGAAAAAGCGTTGGCTTGATGGATCTATCGCGGGGCAAGCCCGCTCCCACAGGGTGACCCTGTGGGAGCGGGCTTGCCCCGCGATGCTGTAAAATCACTCAAATCAATAGTACTGGGCCACGCTAACGGCTCACCCTATCCTCAGGCGCATTCCTACTTCCCTGGAGCGCCGCATGTCCGCCACCGCACTGTTCACCCCTTTTCAACTGGGTACCCTTGAGCTGCCAAGCCGTGTGGTCATGGCACCGATGACCCGGACCTTCTGCCCCGGCGGTGTACCGCATGCCAAGGTCGTCGAGTACTACCGTCGTCGTGCCGCCGCAGGTGTCGGCCTGATCATCACCGAAGGCACCACAGTCGATCACAAGGCCGCCAACGGCTATCCGAACGTACCGCGCTTCCATGGCGAAGACGCCTTGGCCGGCTGGAAAAAGGTCGTGGATGCCGTGCATGCCGAAGGCGGACGCATCGTTCCGCAACTCTGGCATGTCGGCAGCGTGCGCCGGCTGGGTACCGAGCCGGACGCCAGCGTGCCGGGCTATGGCCCCAGCGAGAAGGTCAAGGATGGCCAGGTGGCGGTCCACGGCATGAGCCGCGACGATATTCGTGAGGTGATCGAAGCCTTCGCCCAGGCCGCCCGCGATGCTCAGGCCATCGGTATGGATGGGGTGGAGATCCACGGCGCCCACGGTTACCTGATCGATCAGTTCTTCTGGGCGGCCAGCAACCAGCGTACTGACGAATACGGTGGCGATCTGGCCGGACGCTCGCGTTTTGCCAATGAGCTGATCCAGGCTGTGCGCGCCGCCGTCGGCCCGGATTTCCCGATCATCTTCCGTTTCTCGCAGTGGAAGCAGCAGGATTACAGCGCTCGCCTGGTGGAAAGCGCCGAGGCGCTGGGCGCGTTCCTGCAGCCGCTGGCCGAAGCGGGTGTGGATATCTTCCATTGCTCCACCCGACGCTTCTGGGAGCCAGAGTTCGAAGGCTCCGAACTGAACCTGGCCGGCTGGACCCGCCAGCTCACCGGCAAGCCGACCATTACCGTCGGTAGCGTTGGCCTAGACGGGGAGTTCCTGCAGTTCATGGTTGCCACCGACAAGGTGGCGCAGCCGGCCAGCCTGGAGAACCTGCTGACGCGCCTGAACAATGATGAGTTCGATCTGGTGGCCGTGGGCCGCGCGCTGTTGGTCGATGCGGATTGGGCGGCCAAGGTTCGCGATGGCCGGGAACAGGACATCCTGCCGTTCAGCCGCGAGGCGTTGACGACTCTGGTTTGATCGTCAGGGCTGCCGGGGGCAGGCGCGCGATGTTGCTCTGGCCCTGGCGGCAGGCATCCAGCAGGTGGCTTTCGAACTGCTCGACAATCGCGGGCCAGCCTTGGCGGCTGGCGTGTTGACGAGCATTCAGGCGTACCCGACGCAGCGCTTCGGCGTCTTCCACCAGCCAGTTGCAGGCGTCGATAAACGCGTCCTGGTCACCCGGCATGGCCAGCGCACCGCTGTGACCGTGGCGGATGTGCTGGGCTGCGGCGGCTTGATCGTAGGCCACCACGCCCAGCCCTGAGGCCAGTGCTTCGAGCACTACACTGCCGAAGGTTTCGGTCAGGCTGGGGAACAGGAAAATGTCTCCCGAGGCGTAGTGTTCGGCCAACGCTTCACCCCGTTGCGCACCGCAGAACAGGGCGCCAGGTAACTGTTGCTGGAGTGCGCTGCGCTGTGGGCCGTCGCCGACCACAATCAACTTGATCCGTCGCTGTGGATAATTTTGTCGTGCAGCCTGCAGGCATTGCTGGAGCACACCGAGGTTCTTTTCCGGCGCCAGGCGTCCGACATGCAGCAGGGCGATATCATCATTTTCCAACCCCCACTGTTCCCGTAGCGTCTGGCTTCGTCTACCCGGGTTGAACAGTTGACTGTCAACGCCGTGGCCCAGCAGTGTCAGGTTGTCGAACCCGCGCCGTTGCAGTTCAAGGCGCTGGCTGACGCTGGGCACCAGCGTGGTGTGCGTGCGTCGATGAAACCAGCGCAGGTAATGTGTGAGCATCCGAGTCAGCAGCCCGAAGCCGTAGTCGCTGGCGTACTGATGAAAGTTGGTGTGAAAGCCGCTGACCACGGCAATGCCCAATCTGCGTGCTGCCCGCAGCGCACTCAAGCCCAACGGCCCTTCGGTGGCGATGTACAGCACATCCGGGCGCTGCCGGCGCCAGCGGCGGATCAGCTTGTGCATCGACACCTGTCCCCACTGCAATCCCGGATAACCGGGCAACGGCCAGCCGCGGCACAGCAGTTGCCATTGATTACCGGCACCCAACGGATCGCCAGCCTGGCGCGGGCGCACCAGTTCGACCCGATGGCCACGCTGGAGCAAGCCTTCGCTCAAGCGGCCAAGGGTATTGGCCACGCCATTGATTTCCGGTGGGAAGGTATCGCTGATCAGCGTGATATGCAGGGTGGGTGCGCTCATGAACAGCAGTTTCAGTGCCTGCGATTGCGCTGCCGTGACGCATTCGTGACTGATTTGTGACGCCCGATTTACGGCGTCTCTGGATGAAAATATTTCCCATGGATGTACTCAAGAATGTCTGACAATCAGCCGATGCAGAAGCATTCGAATGATTGATTCCGCTCCAGGAGAGCGTTGATGTTCAACAGCAAACTGAAACAAGAAAACCTCCGTCTGCGCGAAGAGCTGCTGTCCATGGAGCAGGTCAAGAGCAGCCTGGATAGCGAGATGCTGGTATTGCAGCTTGACCCCCAGGGGCGGGTCGAATCGGTCAACAGCAACTTCGAGAAGGAGATGCTGTACAGCAGCCATCAACTGATCGGGCGCAATATCGAAGAGATCGTTCCGGTCCACGTCAAACAGCTGGATTTCTACCAGCGCATGAAGACTGCCATCACCCGTGGTGAGCATCTCAACGGGGCGTTTCGACTGCTCCGTGGCAATGGCGAAGAGGCGTGGCTGCGCTCGATTCTGCAGCCGGTCAAGAGCAGCGAAGGGCGTCTGAAATACTTCACCCTGCATTCCAGCGACCTGACCCGCACCATCGAAAGCTCGCGTGAACATGAAAGCCTGATCAAGGCGCTGATGCGTTCCACCGCAGTGATCGAGTTCAACCTGCAGGGCGAAGTGCTGGCCGCCAACGATCGCTTCCTGCAGACCATGGGTTATCGCCTGGAGCAGGTGGTCGGCAAGCACCACCGTCTGTTCTGCGATCCGGAGGAGTACAACTCCCCGGCCTACCAGGCGTTCTGGGACCAGCTGCGCCGTGGGGAATTTGTTGCCGCGCGCTTCAAACGGGTGGATGCCCATGGTCGCGTGGTGTGGCTGGAGGCCTCCTACAACCCGATCATCGACGCCCATGACGTGCTCTACAAAGTGGTCAAGTTCGCCACCGTGATTACCGATCAGGTCAATCAGGAAATGGCCGTGGCCGAGGCTGCGGATATTGCCTACAGCACTTCGCTGGAAACCGACAGCAGCGCACGCAGCGCCACCGCAGTGGTTACCCAGACTGTGGAGGTGATGCGCGGCCTGGAGACTTCCATGCAGGAGGCGGCCAACGGCATCGAGGCGCTGGACAAGCAATCGCAGGTGATTGGTTCGATCATCAAGACCATCAGCGACATTGCCGGCCAGACCAACCTGCTGGCCCTGAACGCCGCTATTGAAGCGGCTCGTGCCGGTGAGCAGGGCCGTGGGTTTGCCGTGGTTGCCGACGAAGTTCGCCAGTTGGCCTCGCGCACCAGCACCGCCACCGAGGAAATCGCCCGCGTGGTGCAGCAGAACGAACAACTGGCCAAGGCCGCCGTGGATATCATCGACAGCAGCAAGCGTCAGGCCGAACAGGGCCTGACCCTGGCCGGACAGACTGGCACGGTGATCGTCGAAATCCAGGACGGGGCGAAGAAAGTGGTCAATGCCGTGGGGCAGTTCTCCAGCAAGTTGGGTAGCTGATAGCCGCAGCGGGTGGGAACACTCTCGGTGGGAGCGGGCTTGCCCCGCGATTGCGGTCTGTCTGCCAGATCGTAATCGCGGGGCAAGCCCGCTCCCACAAGGGGGACTGACCTCAGAGCGGCTTGTTGAAGAATGCGCTCAATGTCGCGGTAACCGCCCGTGCCCCCGTGGTGATAGCGGGCAGCTCAACGACAAAGCCAGGCGTGTGGTTCATCGCCTCTGGCAGTTGTTTCCTTTCGACCAGATTCTTGTACACGTCGGGCTTGCCCGAACCCACCTCAAGGAACAGCACCTTGGTATCCGGGTAAGGACTGGCGAGCATATGGAAGTCCTCCGAGCCCATCAGTGGCGGCATGCCAGGCAGCACCTTGTCGGCACCGAGCTGCTGCACCAGTGCCGCCTGGGCCAGCTCGGTCTGCGCCTTGCCGTTGAATACCGGAGTGGCATAGCCCTTCATGGTGTATTTGGCCTGGTAATCGGCCGGCATGTCGTTCATCACCAGCACGCCGCTGGTCACCGATTTGATGCCTTCTATCATCCGCTCGCGAACCTGTGCGTCGTACCAGCGCAGGTTGAGTTTGAGCGTGGCACTGACCGGGATGATGTTGTTATTGACCCCGGCCTGAAAGGCGCCGACGGTGAGTACCGCAGGTTTGGATTGATCGACCATGCGGCTGATGATGGTCTGGTAGCCCATGACCGCCATGGCTCCCATCACCACCGGGTCCTTGGTCACATGCGGGGTCGATCCGTGCCCGCCGATGCCAGGCAGCTCGACGTCGATCTGGTCGGTGCCGGCCAGGCGCGGCCCTTCGCGCAGGCCGACGCTGTCCGCCGGGTAGACCGGCGACACATGCGCGGCCAGCAGTACGTCAGGCTTGGGGGCAAAGTCGTAGAGGCCGTTATTGACCATGGCGGTGGCGCCTTCAAGGATCTCCTCCGCCGGCTGTGCGACCAGTACCAGTGTGCCTGACCATTGGTCCTTGAGCTGGCTCATGACCTTGGCCACCTCGATCAACCAGGTGGTATGCGCATCATGGCCGCAGGCATGCATCACCGCCTGGCTGGGGTTGCCGAGCCAGGGTGTGACCTTGCTGCTCTGATAGGGCAGGCCGGTGGCCTCTTTGATCGGCAGGGCATCCATGTCGGCGCGGTACATCACCACCGGCCCCGGGCCGTTGCGCAGGATACCCACCACGCCAGTGGTACCTATCGCCGTCTTCACCTCAAAACCCTGCGCTTGCAGGGCCTTGGCCACCAGCGCGGCGGTTTCCTTCTCCTGGAAGGCCAGCTCCGGGTTGCGGTGCAGCTGTTTGAACAGCTCGATCATCTGCCCTTCATCCTGTTTTACCAGGGTGTCGATGCGGGTGTTCAGGTCGGTTGGCGCAGCGTGTACCGAGAGGGCACTGAAACAGGCAAGGGCAAGAATGCTCGGGCGAAGAGGCAAAGGCATGGCGTAAATCCTTGTACGGATAATTATTGTTCTGAAGGTGCTGTGTTGCATGGGCAATCAAGTCTGTGTATCTATGCCTGGTGCGTCCAATGCAAAAATAATCAAGGATTGATGCAGTGACCGAATCAATAGACCTGAAGCGAATCCGTCATCTGGTGTTGCTCAGTGAGGAGTTGCACTTCTCCCGTGCGGCCGAGCGGGCCAACCTGTCGCAGACCGCCTTCAGCCGCAGCATTCAGTCGCTGGAAGCCGATCTCGGGGTACGCCTGTTCGACCGTGACACCCGTTCGGTGATGCTCACCGCCGCCGGGCGGCAACTGTTGGCCAGCGGGCGGGAACTGCTTGGTTGTGCCGGGCGGCTGCTTGCCGAGGCCAATCACATTGCCCAGGCAGAAGGCGGCGAGTTGAATTTCGGTGCCGGCATGATGGCGGCCAATCTGTACCTGCAGGATGCGCTGACCGTGCTGCGCAAGCGTCTTCCCAAGCTGGTGATGAAGGTCGAGGTCAATCACTGGAATCAGCTGGTGCAGCGTCTGGAGCAGGACCAGATCGAATTCTTCGTCGCCTATACCTGCGACCCGGCGCGCCAGTCCGATCCGCGATTCGATATCACCCCGTTGCCGGCGGTGCCTGCTTCAGTGTTCTGCCGGGGCGATCACCCACTGATTCAGCACAGGTCAGCACCCAGCCGCCAGCAGCTTCTGGACTATCCGTGGAGCTCGGTGCTTTTCGATGAGATAGCGCCGGCGCGCTTGCGTGAACTGTTGGGATTGGCTGAAGGCACGGTCGCGCCATTGGACCTGGGCTGCAATGACTTGCAGTTGTTGCGCGGGACGACGCTGGGCAGCGACGCGTTGCTGTTTACCTGGCGAGCCTGGCTGGAAGAGGATCTGCGCACGGGGGCGATCCGTGATCTGGGAGCGTTGCTGCAGCCCGGTTTTCCCGGTGGCCGCTGCAGCATCGCCAGTGCCATTGTCTGTCACGCCGGACGAACCTTGTCGCCGATTGCGCGGCAGGCCATCGAGCTGATCAAGACGGCGGCTGACCGGCCGCAGTGAGGTCAGCGCTCGCGCACCCAGAACAACGTGGCGCCCGCCACCGCAGCCGGCATCATCAGGATGTTGACGAAGGGAATCATCAACGCCAGGTAGGTGATGCCGCCAAAACCCAGGCTCTGCCAGCGCTTTTCACGCAGCCAGGCGAGCATGTCCTGCCAGCTCATCTTGTGGTTGTCAGCGGGGTAGTCGATGTACTGGATGGCCATCATCCAGATGCCGAACAGCAGCCACAACGGGGCGGCGATAATGTTGATCACCGGGATCAGCGAGAGAATGAACAGCGCTAGCGCGCGAGGCAGGAAATACCCCAGCTTGCGCATTTCGCGGCCCAGGGTGCGCGGCACCATGGCCATCAGTTCGGCCCAGCTGAACGCCGGGAAGTCATCGGTGCCACGCACCACCACTTCGACCTTTTCCGCCAGAAAACCATTGAACGGCGCGGCAATGATGTTGGCGAGCATGGTGAAAGTGAAGAACACCATCAGCGCTACCAGCGCCACGAACAGCGGCCACAGCACATAATTGAGAAAACTCAGCCAGCTCGGCAGGCTGGGCATCAGCGAATCGACCCAGAGGCTGAACTGATGACCGGCAAAATAGATCAGGCCGACGAACAGCAGCAGGTTGACTGCCAGCGGCAGCAACACGAACAGGCGCAGGCTCGGGCTCAGGACCAGTTTCAGTCCTTCGCGCAGGTACTGAGGGCCAGAGAGGACAGGGGCTTGCATAGAGGACTCCGGGTAAAGGCAAACGCGCTGACCTTACCGAGTTTGAGCGGCTGACGAAAGCGCGGCGCAAGCCGGGACACGGGCTGTAACAAAAGCTCGGCAGGCTGCGAGGCATACCTTCATAGGCAAACGACCGTCGTCCCGGAAGATGAATAGAGGCGGCCTATAAGGTGGATTGTCTAAGGATATTTCCTTAATCTCTGCGGCCTCGCTAAAGTGCGCACATCTTTTCAACGCCTTCGAATTCTAATCTTCAAGGAGTTTTCATGAGCATTCTGGTCAACAAGCAAGCCCCTGATTTCGATGCGGCGGCGGTACTGGGCGACGGTTCGATCGTCGACAGCTTCAAGCTTTCTTCGCTGCGCGGCAAGTACGTCGTGCTGTTCTTCTGGCCGCTGGACTTCACCTTTGTCTGCCCGTCGGAAATCATTGCCCACAACAACCGCATGGACAAATTCCGTGAGCTGGGTGTGGAAGTGGTCGGTGTCTCGATCGACTCGCAGTTCACCCACCACGCCTGGCGCAGCACGCCGGTCGAGAAGGGCGGGATCGGCGCAGTCGAGTTCACCATGGTTGCCGACGTCAAGCACGAGATCACCCGTGCCTACGGTATCGAGCACGATGACGGCGTAGCGCTGCGTGCTTCGTTCCTGATAGACCAGCAAGGCGTGGTTCAGCATCAGGTGGTCAACAACCTGCCGCTGGGTCGTGAAGTCGACGAGATGATCCGTCTGGTCGAAGCCCTGCAGTTCACCGAACAGCACGGTGAAGTCTGCCCTGCCGGCTGGCGCCCAGGCCAGAAAGGCATGAAGGCTGACGCCAAGGGCGTTGCCGATTACCTGGCGGAAAACGCTGCCAGCCTGTAAGGCTCAGGCTTAACGATTTTCAGAACCTGCGGCCAAAAGCCTTCCCCAAGTGCTTCGCAGGTTCTTTTTTATTCCAGCCGGCGATCCCGGCGTGACGGGACTGGCCAGTGAGTGCCAGCCCGAGAGGAGTGTGACATGTCTGAAGTACGTCATTCGCGAGTGATTATCCTCGGTTCCGGCCCTGCCGGTTACAGCGCTGCGGTCTACGCTGCGCGTGCCAACCTCAAGCCGCTGCTGATCACCGGCATGCAGGCTGGCGGCCAGCTGACCACCACCACCGAAGTCGACAACTGGCCGGGCGATGCCCACGGCCTGACCGGCCCGGCGCTGATGCAACGTATGCAGGAACACGCCGAGCGCTTCGAGACTGAAGTGGTGTTCGACCACATCAACGCTGTTGACCTGGCCAGCAAGCCGTACACCCTCAAAGGCGACAGCGCCACCTACACCTGCGATGCGCTGATCATCGCCACCGGTGCCAGCGCTCGTTACCTGGGCCTGCCGTCGGAAGAAGCGTTCATGGGCAAAGGCGTTTCCGCTTGCGCCACCTGCGACGGCTTCTTCTATCGCAACAAGCCGGTGGCAGTTGTTGGTGGTGGTAACACCGCTGTTGAAGAGGCCCTGTACCTGGCCAACATCGCCAGCAAGGTCACCCTGGTGCACCGCCGCGAGACCTTCCGCGCTGAGAAGATCCTGATCGACAAGCTCAATGCCCGTGTGGCCGAAGGCAAGATCGAGCTGAAACTCAACGCTACTCTGGACGAAGTACTGGGCGACGACATGGGCGTCACCGGTGCACGCCTGAAGAACAACGACGGCAGCTTCGACGAAATCAAGGTTGACGGTGTGTTCATCGCCATCGGCCACACCCCGAACACTTCGCTGTTCGAAGGCCAGCTGACCCTCAAGGACGGCTACCTGGTGGTCAACGGCGGCCGTGACGGCAACGCCACCGCCACCAACGTTGAAGGTGTGTTTGCCGCCGGCGACGTGGCTGACCACGTTTACCGTCAGGCCATCACCTCGGCCGGTGCTGGCTGCATGGCAGCGCTGGACGTCGAGCGTTACCTGGATGGTCTGCAGAACGCTTCGTTCTGATCGATCTGATCGCGGGGCAAGCCCGCTCCCACAGAGGCGCCATATACCCTGTGGGAGCGGGCTTGCCCCGCGATGCTTTCAAAGAAAAACCGGCCTGATGGCCGGTTTTTTTGTGCCCTTAGAGGCTCAGCCGCATGGACAGATCCACCGCCTTCACATCCTTGGTCATGGCACCAATCGAGATGTAGTCCACACCGGTCTCGGCAATCACCTGCAGGGTGCTTTCGTTGACCCCGCCACTGGCTTCGAGCTTGGCCTTGCCAGCGTTCAGGCGCACGGCTTCGCGCATGTCGTCCAGGCTCAGTTCGTCGAGCATGACGATGTCGGCGCCGGCATCCAGCGCTTGCTTGAGCTCGTCGAGGCTTTCCACTTCAACCTCCACCGGCTTACCGGGGGCGATCTTGTGCGCGGCGTTGATGGCCTGGGCGATGCCACCGCTGGCGGCAATGTGGTTTTCCTTGATCAGGAAGGCATCGAACAGGCCGATGCGATGATTGTGGCAGCCGCCGCAGGTGACCGCGTACTTCTGCGCCAGACGCAGACCCGGCAGGGTCTTGCGGGTGTCGAGCAGTTTGACCTGGGTGTCGGCGACCATGTCGGCAAGGAACTGCGCGCGAGTCGCCACGCCCGAAAGCATCTGCAGGAAGTTCAGCGCACTGCGCTCGCCGGTCAGCAGTGAGCGGGCCGGGCCTTCAAGGTGAAACAACACCTGGTTGGCCTGCGCACGCTCGCCATCCTTGACCTGCCAGTGCACGGCAACCCGTGGATCGAGCTGGCGAAACACGGCGTCGACCCAGGCGGTTCCGGCGATCACGCAATCATCGCGGGTAATGATGGTGGCCTGGGCCAGGCGCTCGGCCGGGATCAGTTGAGCGGTGATGTCGCCGCTGCCGATGTCTTCAAGCAGCGCACGGCGCACGTTGGCTTCGATTTCGGCGGTCAGGTCGGCGAGGCGTAAATTCGGCATGGCAGGCTCCACAAGCTAAGTGCCCGCGATTATAGGGCAGCCGGTGTTGGCGAGTGTCTTGAATTTGGCAAATAATACGCTATGTACTTTTTTCTGCAGTCGGGCCCGGCCCGCTGGATTACCACACGTTTTAACGATGCATCCCGTCACGCCTCGGGGCATACTGGGGTCGTGCTCTTGTGCCTCAGGATCTTCTATGCAACTGGACCGCGCTACAGGCTGGTTCGCCGGTATCACCCATTGCCCTTCGCCGAATTTCAATGCCCGCGCCGAAGGTGAGGTTATCTCCCTGTTGGTGATTCACAACATCAGCCTGCCACCGGCGCAGTTTGCCACCGGCAAGGTCCAGGCGTTCTTCCAGAACCGCCTGGACCCCAGCGAACACCCCTACTTCGAAGGGATCAAGCATCTGCGCGTCTCCGCGCATTTTCTGATCGAGCGTGACGGCAAGGTCACCCAGTTTGTCTCCTGTCTGGACCGTGCCTGGCATGCCGGAGTGTCCTGCTTTGCCGGGCGCGAGGCGTGCAACGACTTCTCCATCGGTATCGAACTGGAAGGCACCGACGAGCTGCCTTTCACCGATGCTCAGTATCAGGCGCTGCAGGGCCTGACCCGGCAGATCCAGGCGGCCTGGCCGGCTATCGATGCACAGCGAATTCAAGGCCACAGCGATATCGCCCCGGGGCGCAAGACTGACCCGGGCCCGGCTTTCGACTGGCCGCGCTACCGTGCGGCCCTCAAGGACAACGAGGACAGATCATGAGTTTTCTGGTGTTGTTACTGGTGCTGTGGGTCGAGAAGTTCTCGGCACTGCGCCAGCGACTGCAACGCGATGGTTTCTTTCGCACCGAACTTGCGCGCCTGGAGCGCAACGGTAAGGGCCACCCGTGGTGGGTGTTGTCGATCCTGGTGTTGTTGCCGGTGATCGTGCTGGCTTTGCTGCTTCAGGTGCTGGAACCGGTTGCCTATGGCCTGTTGGCACTGCCGCTGCACCTGTTGGTGCTGATCTACAGCCTGGGACGAGGTGATGTAAAAGCTTCCCTCGGACCATTTCGCGATGCCTGGCGACGGGGTGACGAGCAGGCCGCAGTGCATGTCGCCGAGCGCGACCTGGGCGTTAGCGGAGACGATGCCTCATCGCTGCTCGAACGGGTTCAGGGCCACTTGCTGTGGCAAGCCTACCAAAGCTTCTTTGCGGTGATTTTCTGGTATGTCCTGCTGGGACCGGCCGCGGCGCTGGCCTACCGCTTGCTCGCGCTGACTGCCGAGCATGCCCATGCTCCAGCGCTGCGCGAGCGTGCCGGGCAATTGCGCCATGCCTTTGACTGGGCACCGGTGCGGATGCTGGGGGTGAGCTTTGCGCTGGTCGGCAATTTTGTCGCGGTCAGCCGGGTGATGCTGCATGAGCTGTTGCACTGGAACATCAGTGCGCCGAGGCTGATCGCCGCCGTCGGTCATGTTGCTGGAGATATGCCCAAGGGGGCGCCAGCGGGCCCGGAGGGGCTGGTCGGGCTGGACTCGCTGTGGGAGCTGCTGCTGCGCTCGGCAGTGCTCTGGTATGCCTGTTTTGCCTTGTGGACCGTACTGGGCTGATCCCCCGGTGGCACAACTGGCTTAACCGGGTGGGAGCGGGCTTGCCCCGCGATGCGGTGTGGCTGATAGACCGCAATCGCGGGGCAAGCCCGCTCCCACCGGACAATCGCAGGTTTTTAACCTTAAGTTACAAAACCCCTTTCCGATATGCGTTATACAGGTACTGGTGATAATCATCAGTGGCCTAGTGCCATTGTGCGCGCAGAACAATAAGAATCGGAGGGGACTACCCGTGAAGAGCCTGTTGTATCCGGCCATCGCGCTGATGAATCGGTTGAGCTTCGGCATGAAATTCAGCCTGATTAGTATCCTGTTTTTCCTGCCCATGCTGGTGACCAACTTTTATCTGGTCCGCGATTCCTATGCGCAGTTTCATGCCACCCGGGTCGAGCTGCAGAGCCTTGAGCTGCTGGCCGACAGCCTGGCCTTGCGTGGCGACCTGGAAACCCTGGGCAACCTGGTGCAGATCAACGCCGTGCTTGGCCAGTCGGGTAAAGCGCAGGATGTCGAGACGCAGATCGCCAACCTTGAGCAGCAGGTGTTCAAGCGATTGGCGGGGCTGGCTGCAGTCATTGCCGATGAAGAGCAGGCCAGGGATTTTCATGCCAAGCGCGACGAAATGCTCAGCCAGCTCAAGGCGGCCCAGGCAGAGTCGTCGCTGCTGAGCAAGGTGGCTTACCTGGACAAGTTGCTGGGCCAGGCCCAGGTGCTGAGCAAAATGATTGCCAGCCAGGCCGGACTCAATCAGGACAGCGATCTGGCGATTCGCCAACTCACCGAACTGATGACCACGGTGACCCCGGAAGTCACCCAGACCCTTGGCGAAGGCCGGACAATGGGCGCCTATTCCCTGGGCCAGGGCTTTCTCAACTCCGCGGTCAGCACCCGCTTCGAGGATTTGCTGCAGCGCCTGGACAAGCTTGCTGCCAATTACGCCCTCAGGGTTCAGGATGCCTTGGCCACTGAGCCCGGGGCGCAAGCGCGTCTGGGCAGCCTGGCCGCCAGCAGCCAGGCTTCCTTGAAACAGGCCAGCGAGCTGTTCGAAGAACAGGTGGTGGTGGCCGAAACTCTCGATGCACCGTGGCCGGCGTTCTATCAACAGGTCAGTAATCTGATAGCGCAGACTTACGCACTCAACACCGCTACCGGCGAGTTTCTCGACCAGCAATTGCAACAGCGTCTGGGCGAGCACCGCTTGCACATGATCCTGCTGGTGTCTGCCCTGGCAGGCGTGTTTTTGCTGATTGTCTACCTCTACAGCGGGTTCTACGCCTCGACCCGGCATACCCTGAAAACCCTCGGTGCGGTCATGGACAAGGTTGCCGCTGGCGACATGACCGTGAATTTCCGCGCCAGCAGCCGTGATGAGCTGGGTGAATTGGGCCAGGTGTTCAACGGCACCGTGCGGCGCATTCATGACCTGATCGAGCAGGTGGGCCACACCGTGGTCGAAGTCGAGCGCCAGGCCGAACAGGTGCATGCCGTGTCGGCACGCAGCAATCAAGCGGTCAGCGGCCAGCGCGGGCAGATCGAACAGGTCGCCACTGCCATGAACCAGATGTCGGCTACCGCTCAGGAAGTAGCGCGCAGTGCAGCAGCAGCGGTCAACAGTGCCCACAGCGTCAACCAGGAAACCGTCAGCGGCCGCGGCCTGGTCGAATCCCAGCAAGGCAACATCGTGCGCCTGGCCGGCGAAATCGATCAGTCGGTGGTGGTGATCAACCAGTTGGCCAGCGACAGTCAGGCCATCAGCCGGGTGCTGGAGGTGATCAAAAGCATCGCTGAACAGACCAATCTGCTCGCCCTGAATGCGGCCATCGAGGCGGCACGGGCCGGCGAGCAGGGGCGCGGCTTTGCCGTGGTGGCCGACGAGGTCCGTACCCTGGCCAAGCGCACCCAGCACTCGACCGAAGAAATCGAACAGATGATTTCGCGCCTGCAGGGCGGTGTCGGGGCGGCGGTCAAGGCCATGGATGCCAGTCACCAGGTGGCTGCCGGCACGGTCGGGCAGTCGCAGCAGGTGCAGCAGGCGCTGGAGAACATTCTGGGTGCGGTCGGCAGCATCGTTGACCAGAACCAGCAGATTGCCGCTGCGGTGGAGCAGCAAACGGCGGTCGCGCATGACATCGACCAGAATATCGTCGAGATCAACCGCGCCGCTGAACACACCACCCAGGGTGCCCACCAGACTGAAGATGCCAGCCGCCAGCTGTCAGCCCAGGTGATGGAGCTCAAGCGCCTGATCGGCGCGTTCAGGGTCTGAGATCTGCGGTTGCTGAACTTTTCCACGCTGTGACAAAGTAGCGCCCTGAAGGATTCCAGGGAGCCGGATGTGTCGGCAACGCCGCGGGTGTAGTCTCACCCTCACAGCAACGGAACCTCGAGTCCCCGCGATTCGGCTCCCTCAGCACATTCACTGACGAGGTACAGACATTGGCCATCATCCACCCTAAAGTTCGCGGTTTTATCTGCACCACTACGCATCCGACCGGTTGCGAGCTGAACGTACGTGATCAGATCGAAGCCACCCGCAAGCAGGGCGTGCGCAAGGATGGTCCGAAGAAGGTCCTGGTGATCGGTGCCTCCAGCGGCTACGGCCTGGCGGCGCGCATCACCGCAGCGTTCGGCTTCGGTGCCGACACCCTGGGTGTGTTCTTCGAAAAGCCGGGCACCGAGACCAAGCCAGGCACCGCCGGCTGGTACAACGCCGCGGCCTTCGACAAGTTCGCCAAGGCCGAAGGCCTGTACAGCAAGTCGATCAACGGTGACGCCTTCTCCGACGAAGCACGGGCCAAGGTCATCGAGCTGATCAAGAACGAAATGGGCGGCCAGGTCGATCTGGTGATCTACTCGCTGGCTTCGCCGGTGCGCAAGCTGCCACAGACTGGCGAACTGGTGCGTTCGGCGCTCAAGCCAATCGGCCAGCCGTACAAGTCGACCGCTATCGACACCAACAAAGACACCATCATCGAGGCGTCCATCGAGCCGGCTACCGAACAGGAAATTGCCGACACCGTGACCGTCATGGGTGGCCAGGACTGGGAACTGTGGATCGATGCCCTGAACGCCGCTGGCGTACTGGCGCCACAGGCCCGCACTGTGGCTTTCAGCTACATCGGCACCGAGATCACCTGGCCGATCTACTGGCACGGCGCCCTTGGCAAGGCCAAGCAGGATCTGGACGAGACCGCCCAGCGCCTGAGCAAAAAAGTCGGCGGTAGCGCCAACGTAGCCGTGCTCAAGTCGGTGGTCACCCAGGCCAGCTCGGCCATTCCGGTAATGCCGCTGTACCTGTCGATGGTCTTCAAGATCATGCAGGAGAAGGGCGTTCACGAAGGCACCCAGGACCAACTGGACCGCATGTTCCGTGACCGCATGTACCGTGCTGACGGTGCCCCGGCACAGCTGGACGAGAAAGGCCGTCTGCGTCTGGACGACTGGGAACTGCGTGATGATGTGCAGGACGCCTGCAAGGCCATGTGGCCGCAAGTGACCACCGAGAACCTGTTCCAGCTGACCGACTACGCCGGTTACAAGAAGCAGTTCCTCAACCTGTTCGGCTTCGAGCGTGCGGATGTCGACTATGACGCCGACGTCGCCACCGACGTGAAGTTTGACTGCATCGAGCTGTAACCACACCCTCGTCGCCGCCCCTGTGTTCGCTCAGGGGTGGCGACTGTTTGAGGTTCCCCTATGAGCAGCCTCGAAACATTTCCACCGCTGCCAGCCGCCAGCAACACGGCACACGCGTTTTGTGAGCGTGCAGGCGATGGTTATCCCCTTGGCGGCTTTTGTTGGCGCCACCCGCTGCCGGACAGTACGCGTGCGGTGGTGATCATCAACGCGGCCACCTCGGTGCGCTGCAGCTATTACGCGCGTTTTGCCCAGTACCTGTTCAGCCACGGCTTCGATGTCATGACCTATGACTATCGCGGCATCGGCGAGTCGCGCCCGGCTGTCATGCGCCACTTCGAGGCGTCCTGGACGGACTGGGGGGCGCTGGATTTCGAGGCCATGCTGCAACGTGCTGCACGCGAGTTTCCCGGGCAACCCGTTGATGTCGTCGGCCACAGCTTTGGCGGTTGTGCTGCAGGGCTGGCGCCATCGTCCGCGCAGTTGCGCAGGCTGGTTACGGTCGGCGCGCAGTTCGCCTACTGGCGGGACTAT
The DNA here is from genome assembly GCF_000746525.1 of Pseudomonas alkylphenolica. Lineage (NCBI taxonomy): Bacteria > Pseudomonadati > Pseudomonadota > Gammaproteobacteria > Pseudomonadales > Pseudomonadaceae > Pseudomonas > Pseudomonas alkylphenolica. The sequence continues at coordinate 4,917,769 of NZ_CP009048.1, read as the reverse complement.
GCCAGTGACAGCCGCTGGCAACTGTTTGGCAAGTGGCATGTGCTCATGCCGTTGCTGACCCGGCTGTTCGGCTATTTCCCCGGCAAGCGCCTGGGTTGGCTGGAAGACACCCCGGCAGGGGTGGTGAAGGACTGGAGCACGCTGACGGCGGCTTACGAGCTGCGCCCCAGCGGCAAGGCGCTGGTTGATTTGCCGTTTGCTCAGGTGACGGCACAGACGCTGGCGATCAGTCTGACCGACGATCCCTTTGGTACGGTCGCGGCGATCGAGCGGCTACTGGGCTACTTCAGGTCCAGCCCGCGCAGCCATTTGCGCATTGCACCTGGTGATATCGACGAAGTGCAGATCGGCCATTTCGCCTTTTTCCACAGCCGCTTTCAGGCCCGGCTCTGGCCAATTGCCCTGCAGTGGTTGCAACAGGGACAACTGGCCGACGACGTGCCGGGGCGCGTGCTGACGCTTAGCGAGCCTTGAGCGGCTGGGCGGAGAACTTCACCCCGGCCAGGCCGTGCTCGATCAGCGCGCGGATGTTGCCGTGGTCACTGCCTTCCGGGGTGGCCAGTACCGAGCGGTAGTGTTCGCCGAATGCCAGCAGCGCTTCTTCATCGCTGAGGCCTTCGAGCAGGGCCAGGCCCAGGGTCTTGCACGAACCTTCGTTCTGTCCGGCGGCGTTTTCCACGCCACCGTTGTTGAACGCCTGCGGCTGGTAGTCGTAGTTCGCGGCGATAAAGGCCAGGGTGTCGGCAAACTGATGTTCGCCGGACTTCAGGCGGGTGCGCAGGGTGTTCAGATCAGTCATTGGGCTTTCCTTTGGCGAACGCTGCTTGTTGTTCAGCGCTGGCTTCTTTCTGGTATTGGGCTTTCCACTCGGCGTAAGGCATGCCGTAGACCACTTCGCGGGCCTCATCCATGCTCAGGTCGATCTGACGCTCGTCGGCCGCGGCCTTGTACCACTTCGACAGGCAGTTGCGGCAGAAGCCGGAAAGGTTCATCAGGTCGATGTTCTGTACATCCTTGCGGCTGTCCAGGTGAGCCACCAGGCGGCGGAAGGCCGCGGCTTCGAGCTCAAGTTTCTGTTGGTCGTTCATGGTCATTCTCGTGACAAGGACAATTCAGTCTACCGCGATGCGGTTTTTCAGATGGCGGCCACCGTTGATGACCACGTTGCTGCCGGTGCTGTACTGGCTGTCGAGGAGGAACTGCACCGCCTCGATCAGCGGTTGAGCGCCAGGCTCGAATTCCAGCAAAGCTTTCTTCAGGGTTTGCTGGCGGTACGCTTCGTCGCCGCCTTCCTTGAGGATCAGCAGCCCCGGCAGGATCGCGTTGACCCTGACCACCGGCGCGTATTTTTCAGCAAAAGACAGGACCATATTCTGCAGCGCAGCCTTGGTCGCGGCATAGCCGATATGGCTCTTGCTGCCGCGCGAGGAGGTCTCGTCGCAGATGTGGATGATATCGGCCTTGGCCATCTTCAGCAGTTGCTCGCCCAGCGCCAGGTTCAGGTGGTAGGGCGCTTCGACATGCAGCTTGAACATGGTGTTGAGGTTGGCCAGGTCGTCATCGAGCCACAACGAGGCGTTGTGGATGATTGCCCGCAGGCCGTCATAGCTGGACTGCAAATGGTCGATCAGGGCCTGGCGGTCTTCTTCCCGGCACAGGTCGGCCTGGAACTGGATGATATTCGGGTGCGCAGCCTCAGGGCTTTTGCTGCGGCTGGCGCTGACCACGGTATGGCCGGCCTGCGCCAGGTTCAGGGCCAACGCCAGTCCGACTCGCTGGCTGGCTCCGGTGACAAGAATTGGGCTGTTCATGGTGGGGGCGGTCAACTTTTACAGGTTCGCTTGGATAACCCCCAGCATACCCGAACTAGGCCGGATTGCGCGCACCCTGCGGCCCGCAGCGGCGCACCGGGGCATTGAGCCAGTTGGCCAGCAGGCGGGTCGACAACGGAATGAAGAAATACACCATTAGCGGTGTCAGCCCCAGCGTACTGAGCAGAACCCGTGGTACCAGGTCCAGGGCACTGAGCCAGTGGCCGAACAACAGGTTGAACAACAGCGACACCGGAAAGAACGCCAGCCAGATTGCCACGGCTTGTTTCCAGCGCGGAGGGCGCTGCACCGGATTGCTGCCAAACCAGCCGTCCAGGCCGCTGGCGCGCAGCTCTTGCGGTTGCTCGAACAGGCCGTTGCCGCGATCCAGCCAGGCCTTGCGCGAGGCCGAGTGCTCCCAGGCCTGCATGGTCTGCTCGCTGGTGAAGCGGAAGATGATCTGAAACTCGTCACCTTGCGGCGGTGGCGCAAGGACGCCGGAGCCCAGGTAGCCGGTAAAGTCGGTGGCCAGTTGTTCGCCTTCGTGCAGCCAGCTGATCAGATCCTGATAGCGGCCTTCGGCGACACGGCGCGTCACCATCAAGGTAACGGGAGGGGTAGACATTGTGTATCTCCTGGCAACTGGGCGTGGCGGGTGGCCGGCCCATGACATGCGTCCGGGGTGGTGGACGGCATCTGCTTGCATGCAAAAAGCGGGCACGGATTATTCCCGAAATAACCTGACTCGTCAGTGCTGAGACGTTGCCAGCCCAAACAAATGCCAATGGTCGCTACCTACTGCCCGGAGTAGAATGGCCGTCATCCCTCAAGAATCGTGGTTTTCCGGCAATGTTTGAACCTGCCCAGCCTTCGTTGAATCCCGGTGATCTCGCTCATGAGGAGCTGTTCCCCATTCGCGAAGTCTCCCGTCTGACAGGTATCAACCCGGTTACCTTGCGCGCTTGGGAGCGTCGTTATGGGCTCATTCAGCCCACGCGCACCGAAAGTGGGCACCGGCTCTATTCCCAGGCCGATATCGATGAAGTCCGCAACATCCTCGGCTGGATCGAGCGGGGTGTGGCGGTCAGCAAGGTCGGCAAGATTCTCGCCCGCAGCCAGAGCGTAAAACCGCAAACTGAAGCTGTGCACAGCCAGGCGTCCCAGGACGACTTCAAGCAATGGCAGCTGCAGTTGCGCCAGGTGGTAAGAGCGTTCGATGAGCGGCGCCTGGAGCAGGTCTACGGCCAGGTGTTCAGCAGTTATCCACTGGTGGTGGCATTCCAGGACATCCTCTTGCCGGTCTGGCAGGAATTGCGTTGCACCCAGGACGCCTTCGGCCACCTCAGCGAATGGCTGTTTCTCGATGGGTTCCTGCGCGGACGGGTGTTGCAGCGTTTGCAGCTGTCTGCTGACCAGCAGGAGGTCAGGGTGGTGCTCGCGGCGATTCCCGGGCATTGCCACGAGCTGGAACTGCTGGTGACGGCCCTGTTGCTGGGCACCAGTGAAATCGGTGTGACGGTATTGGGGCTGGGCCAGCCTGTGGAAGAACTCAGCCTGGTCTGTGAGCGCATGAACCCGCATGCCCTGGTGCTGTTTTCCAATCATCCACCGGCGCAAGACCTGCCCAAGCGCCTGGCCCGTCTGGCCCTGGCACTGGAGTGTCCGTTACTGCTGGCTGGAGAGGCTGCGGACCTGGCCCAGGACAGCCTGATCGGCTCGCAGGTCGCGTGTCTGGGCAGTGAAGGGCGTTTGATGCGTCGGCGCTTGCAGCAGTACCTGGCCGGTCACCTGGACAGCTGAGGATGCAACTCCGGATGGGCCTGACGGTGGGCCTGGAGGATGTACTCGCGTAGCCGTTCGATCTCCGAGCACTTGCTCTCACTCAGGTTATAGGCGGCCAGACTCTTGCCAGTACGCCGCTGCAGGACACCGTGCAAGGCGATGGGCGCGCAATTGTCGGGGGCGAACCAGAGGTCGAAAGAGCTCGGTGGTTTGGGCTGGTCGCGGAACTCCACCAACACACCCTTGAACGAAATTTCCTTTACCCACAGGCCGGTACTCAGGCCCAGCTCGTCTTCCAGTGCTACCGGCGACTCGAGGGTCAGGCGCCATGGACGTACCATCGGGCCTTCTTCATAGATGTGCGGTGCGCCCAGCTGCAGCTGCAGGGAATGGAACTCGTCCTCGACCAGGTGCAGGGGAAAGGTCATCTGATGGTTGTCGAATTGCGCCTGCAAGGTGACCTGCTCCTGGGCAATCAGCCGGGTCAGCAGGTCCTTGATTTCGCTGCCGCCATTGACCATCAGGCGCGACACCGACTCAGCCGCCGAGGGCTGTGACGTGTAGTGCATGGACCTGATGAAGTCCAGCTCGTCCTGGGTCAGGAGGGCATTTGCTTGCATGGTCGAACTCGAAAATGTCAGTTGTGAATGCAATTCTTCACCGTCATGGACAGCCAAACGGCGGTTTTGTTTTTACCGTTCGTCGCCTTCCAGTTCGGCAATGCGCGCCCGCGCCTGTGCCAGTTCGCGTTCCAGCTCGAGTACCCGCTGTTCGGCCTCGACCTGACGGCTGACATCTTTCTGGATACCGATGAAATACTTGCGCTTGTCGGCTTCGTTGAGCACCGGCGTGATCGACAGCTCGTTCCAGAACGCACTGCCGTCCTTGCGGTAGTTGCGCAGGATTTCCCGGCTCGGCAGACCATCCTTGAGGGCTTGGCGGATCAGTGCGCGCGCCTCTTGATTACGGTCGTCGTTCTGCAGGAAACGGCAGTCGCGGTAGAGGATGTCGTTGGCGTCATAGCCGGTCAGGCGCTCGAATGCCGGGTTCACATAGAGCAGGATGGTGTCGTCGTCACCTTCCTGTTCGGCGACCACGATGCCGTCGTTGGAGGCATCAATCATGCGTTGCAGCAGTTTGGCGTTGATCATCGGCGAGGTCCGCAAGGTAGTGGTTCGGGCACGGAGACTGATTCTAGATGATTGGTCTGGGCCTCACACAAGGAGAATGAGGCCTTTTGCCAGTGTCCAATGTTAGTATCCTACGTTTTTACTCAGTTACGGAACCCACTATGAAAGTCGCCATCCTTTCCGGTTCGGTCTACGGCACCGCCGAAGAAGTCGCACGGCATGCCGAATCGTTGCTCAAAGCCGCAGGGTTCGAGGCCTGGCACGCTGCCCGTGCCACTTTGCAGGACCTCCAGGGCTTTGCACCGGAAGCCTTTCTGGCAGTGACCTCGACGACCGGCATGGGCGAGCTGCCCGATAACCTGATCCCGTTGTTCAGTGAAATTCGTGACGTACTGCCCGCCGCCTGGCGTGGTCTTCCCGGTGCCGTGATCGGTCTGGGCGACTCCAGCTACGGCGACACCTTCTGTGGTGGCGGTGAGCAGATGCGTGAATTGTTCGCCGAGCTGGGCATCAATGAAGTGCAGCCGATGCTGCGTCTGGATGCCAGCGAAACCGTCACCCCGGAAACCGACGCCGAGCCCTGGCTGGCTGAGCTGATCGGCAAGCTGCGCGGCTGATCACGCTGCCTGCGGTTGCTCGCGCAGCAATTGCAGCCAGGCCTGGGCGGCCCGTGACAAGTAGGCGCCCTGGCGCCAGATGAAGGCGATGTCCCAGCGCAGGTCGGTCGGTTCGCTCAGGGTCAGGCGTACCACACCGGGGCGTTCCAGGCCCCGCGCCACTACGCTGGGCAGCAGGACAACGCCCTGGCCTGCGGCGACCAGGGCGGCGAGAAAGTCGGCCTGGCCGCTACGTCCGCCTTCCCTCGGGGTAAACCCCAACTGCTGGCATGCGCTGAGCAGTCGATCATTGAGCACAAAGCTGCGCTGATAGAGCAGAAACGGCGTATCGGCCAACTGCGCCAGGCTGACCTGAGCGGCCCCGGCCAGGGGGTGGTCGATGGGCAGCAGGGCATCGAGCGCTTCATTGCAGAACGGCTGAAAGGCGAACGCCGGATCGCTCGGCGTCAGGCTGCCGCCCAGCTCCAGTTCGCCGCTCAGGACCGCTTGCTCGACGCTTCGGCTGCCACCTTCGAGCAGGTGAATGGTGATGTTCGGATAACGTCGACGGTACTCGGCGAACAGCCGGGCAAACAGCGCGTCGCTGCCCAGCAGCGGCAGGCCCAGGCGTAGTTCGCCGCGCTCCAGCTGGCTCAGGTCATCGAGTTCGTTCTGCAGCTCCTGGCGCAGGCGCAGCATGGTTTCGCCGCGTTCGAGGACGATCTTGCCGGCGGCGGTCAGGTGCAACTGTGAGCCTTGACGTTCCAGCAGCGGCACGCCCAGGTCCTGTTCCAGCTGGGCCACCTGCTTGCTTACCGCCGACTGGCTGATGTGCAAGGTATGGGAGGCCTGGGTGAAGCCACCGCGGTGGATCACTTCAATGAAGCTGCGCAGTTGTTTGAGTTCCATGATCGAAATTCCATTGTGGAATGGAAGTAAGTCTAACAATTCGTTTTTAGCGTGGTGAAGGGGCTTCTAGAATACAGTTCTGAAGAGGTCCCCCGCGATGAAACCCACACCCGTCAAACGTCTCCTGCGCCTGCTCGTCGAGCTGGCGGTATTTCTCCTGCTTTATATGCTCGGCGGCCAGTTGGCCGCCTGGCTGGATTGGCCCATTCCGGCAGGGGTCATGGGCCTGGCGCTGTTGTTGCTGGCGTTTGCCCTGGGCTGGCTGAAACCGGCGGCCTTGCAACTGGGCGCCGGCTTGCTGATGGCTGAAATGCTGCTGTTCTTCATTCCTGCGTTGATGAGCCTGCTCGACTACGGCAGCCTGCTGCGCGATGAGGGCTGGCGGATTTTGCTGGTGATCGGCGTCAGCACCTTGCTGGTCATGGTGCTGACGGCGCTGACCGTGGAGTGGGTGTGCCGCTGGAGCATGCGCCATGACACTTGAGCCCATGCCGCTGTTCTGGCTGGCCCTGACCCTGCTGGCCTATCTGGGCAGCCGCTGGTTGTACCGGCGAACCGGTCGTTACCTGTTGTCGCCACTGATCCTGGTGCCGCTGGTGCTGCTGGCGGTTGCCGTCCCGCTGAACACCGCCTATGCCGAGTATTCGCGCGACACTCGCTGGTTGATGTCGGTACTGGGGCCGGTGACAGTGGCCTTCGCCGTGCCGATCTGGCAGCAGCGGGCATTGCTGGCGCGTCACTGGCCAGCATTGAGCCTGGGCATGCTGGTGGGCAGCACGGTATCCATTGCCAGCTCTTGGGGCCTGGCGCATCTGTTGTCGCTGGATAACGCGGTGAGCCTGTCGCTGTTGCCGCGTTCGATCACCACGCCCTTTGCCATGCCTCTGGCCCGGGACTTGGGTGGGGTACCGGAACTGACCGCGGTTTTTGTGATGTTTACCGGAGTGCTGGGCGCCATGTTCGGCGGCGTACTGCTCAAGTTCCTGCCGTTGCGCACACCCTTGGCCCGTGGCGCGCTGTTTGGCGTCGGGGCGCATGGTGCAGGGGTCAGCCGGGCCCATGAAGTGGGCGGTGAGGAGGGCTCTGTGGCCGGCCTGGTCATGGTCCTGACCGGTCTGCTCAACCTGTGTGCGGCGCCGCTGCTGACCTTGATGGTGTGACACAGCTCGCTATTTTGCTGCCTGACTCACAGAGTCAATAAGCTGGCTGCCAATGCAACTTACCTTTGCCTGGGTGCTGACTAGACTGCACCACAGTAGAGCACACGAATGTGCCGAGGTGATTGCAATGATCGCAACTGATGCCTTGCTCAACACGACAGTCTGCTATTCAGCGAGGCCACGCTGATGTCTCTGGCCGAGATTCCATTATGTGTCTGGCGTACCCGGGGCCTGAGTTTTACCTTCCGCGGTCAGACCATTCGCTACTGGACGGCAGGGCAAGGCGAGCCGCTGCTGCTTATCCACGGATTTCCCACGGCGAGCTGGGATTGGCATTACCTGTGGACGCCATTGGCCCAGCGATACCGGGTGATAGCCTGTGACATGCTCGGTTTTGGCGACTCGGCCAAGCCTGTGCATCACCTTTACAGCCTGATCGAACAGGCCGACCTGCAGCAGGCCTTGCTTGAGCACCTGAAGGTCGATCAGCCGGTGCACCTGCTCGCTCATGATTATGGCGACAGCGTCTCCCAGGAACTGCTGGCGCGCCACCATGAAGGGCAGGCGAACATTGCCAGCTGTGTGTTTCTCAATGGCGGGCTGTTTCCTGAGTGCCATCGAGCGTTGCTGATCCAGAAGCTGTTGCTCAGTCGTCTGGGCTGGCTGGTGGCGCGTTCGTTCGGACGCGACGACCTGGTGCGGCATGTCACTCAGATCTATGGTCCGTGCACGCATCCCAGCGAAAGCGCGCTGGATGACTACTGGAGCCTGGTTGCGTCGAACCGCGGCACGCGGATCCTGCACAAGCTGGTGTGCTATGTGCCCGAGCGTGCCCTCCATCGCGAACGTTGGGTCGCCGCTTTGCAAAAAGAGGGTGTGCGGCTGCGTTTCATCAACGGTGCGGTCGATCCGGTATCCGGCGCCCACATGCACGAACGCTACCGGGAACTGGTGCCGAATCCCGATACCGTGCTGCTGCCAGGCATCGGCCATTACCCCCATACCGAAGCGCCGGTACAGGTGCTGCGTCACTATCTGGCTTTTCGCCAGCAAACTCTGGAGCCTGTTGCGCAGAAGGTGGCCTGGTCCTGAGGGGGCAGGCCCGCTGCATCATCTTCCGGCCTTATCGCCTGCCATTCACCCTGTGCCCGCTTGATTGTGCGCTGGCCGGTGCTGGCCGACACTCGGGCATTCCCTGCTGATTTCCCTGGAGTGTTGAGCATGAGCGATTCTGTGCGCCTGGACGATAAAGTGGTGATTGTCACCGGCGCTGGCGGCGGCCTGGGCCGGGCGCATGCCTTGCTGTTTGCCCGCCACGGTGCGCGGGTGGTGGTCAATGATCTGGGCGGCTCGACCCATGGCGAAGGCGCCAGCGCCTCGGCGGCCGACCGGGTAGTGGCGCAGATTCGTGAAGCGGGTGGCACGGCGCTGGCCAACCATGATTCGGTGGCCGACGGGGCGCGTATTGTCGAGCAGGCACTGGATACCTTTGGCCGGGTCGATGTGCTGATCAACAATGCCGGGATCCTGCGCGACAAGACCTTCCACAAAATGGAAGACAGCGACTGGGAGCAGGTCTATCAGGTGCATGTCGAAGGCGCCTACAAAGTGACCCGTGCGGCCTGGCCGCATCTGCGCGAGCAGAACTGGGGGCGGGTGATATTCACCGCCTCGACCTCAGGTATCTATGGCAATTTTGGCCAGGCCAACTATGGCATGGCCAAACTGGGGCTCTATGGCCTGACCCGGACCCTGGCCATTGAAGGACGCAAACACAACATTCTGGTCAATGCCATCGCCCCCACCGGTGGCACCCGTATGACCGAAGGATTGATTCCACCGCAGGTATTCGAACAGCTCAAGCCGGAACTGGTCAGCCCGTTGGTGGTGTACCTGGGCAGTGAGCAATGCCAGGACAGCGGCGGTCTGTACGAAGTGGGTGGCGGCTGGGTCGGTAAAGTGCGTTGGGAGCGTAGCCTGGGCGTGGGTTTCGACCCGCATCAGGGGTTCAGCCCTGAGGATGTCGCGGCTAACTGGCAGGCGATTGGCGACTTTACCGATGCCGTACACCCGCGTGACAGCCTGGAGGCATTGCAACAGATGATGGCCAATCTGCAGCAGTTCCCGCCGCGCTGAGGACTGCCTGAGGTTGTGGTCGCCGGATGCTCATGCCTATGCTGGGCGGCCATGATCGATGCAGGAGCACACAGGATGTACGAGTCCAGAACCGAAGCGGTCATTTCGTCCCGCCAGTTCCGCTTTCGTTTGATGCGTCATGGCCTGGCGGCCTGCCTGTTGCTGATCGCTTCGATCCTCTTCGGTGTGCTGGGGCACCTGTATTTCGAACCGCACATTCCCCTGCACGACGCGATCTTCAATGCCACTTTGTTGCTGGGTGGGGTAGGACCGGTGATCTTGCCCGAGAGCATTGGCGGCAAGCTGTTCTTTGCCGCATATGGCTTATATGTCGGGTTGGTGTTCGTCGCCAGTATCGGCTTGATCCTGGCGCCCATCGCGCATCGGCTGTTGCATCGGTTTCACTTTGACGATGCGGACGAGTGACCCGGTAGGGGCGGGCTTGCCCCGCGATTGCGGTTTGTCAGGCACATCGCATCGCGGGGCAAGCCCGCTCCCACCGTGTAGCCAATCAAGATATTGCAGCCATAAAAAAGGCCGCTGCAGTGCAGCGGCCAAGTAAGACGTAGATCAAGGAGCTTCAAAATCAACGTCGGTGAACCCGTTGCCGGGAGGCGGGGTGTACACGCCTGAAATGCCCGGGCCAGAGAGGCTGCCAGTGATGGCGCGCTCCAGCTGCAAACAGAATAAGCTGCTGACCCGGAAGGAAAAATAGCCAATTGTGACATTCACTGTTGCGCCTCTGGCAACAGTGCAGCCTGCGCACTCTAGCGCAGCATCTCGTGAATGAGTGTGAGCCTTTGTAAGCAAATCAAGGGGCTTGTTCGTAGCCCATGCGCCAGCTGATCATCTGCGCCGCTGCCAGCAATTGCTGCGCTGCCGGGCCCTGTTCGTCGGCATGGAAAATCGACGTCGGGCCGACCACGGTCAATACCGCAACGATCTGGCCAAAGGCATTGAACACGGGAGCCGAGAGTGCATCGACGCCAGGCATCAGCAAGCCATGGACATGGTGCAGGCCACGCTGACGGATTGTGGCGAACAGCGCCTCATATTCGCTGGCGCTGTGCCCCAGGGCAGCCAGCTCCTGGTCGCGCAGCTCGACTGTCTCGCGCTCCGGCAGGTAGGCACCGAACACCAGCCCGGTCGAAGAGCTGAGCAGGGGCAGTACCGAGCCGATCTGAGTAACGACGGTGACTGCGCGGACTGCCGGCTCGATGTTGACCACTGTTGCCCCCTGGTTGCCCCACACGGCAACAAAGCAGCTTTCGTTGAGCGCGTCGCGCAATTGCGACAACGGCAAGGCCGCGACTTTCAATACGTCCATCCCGCCCAGGGCAGCAAGGCCCACGCGCAAGGCTTCACGGCCCAGGCCATAGTGGTTGGTGGCCGGGTTCTGCTCTGCGAATCCGCTGGCAATCAGCGCCTGCAAGTAGCGATGCACCTTGCTCGCCGGCATGTCGACATGTTCGGCCAGGCGTGACAGCGAGGTCGAAGGCGACAGCTGGGCCAGGGCCTTGAGGATATCGGTACCGACTTCAGCCGAGCGGACCTTCTGTTTGCCGGTGTTATCGGCGGGGGAGCTGGCTTTGGCCATGGTGCATTCGATCCGGGTAGTCCAGGTGGGCGTCTTTATAGCTTGACGGTCTTCGCCAATCAAATTACGTTATGCGTAATGTAATTACGATAAAAATAACGCAGAAGTGTTGCTAGCGTGAACGGCGCGCAGCCAACTGCCATCAACCGGCCTGCACTGGGCCCGGAGGCTCGATGAACCTCGACAGCACCCCCGTCCTCGATTATCTGAGCGGTTTCGGCAACGAATTCGCCAGCGAAGCCTTGCCCGGCGCCCTGCCGGTTGGGCAGAACTCGCCGCAAAAGGCACCTTACGGCCTGTACGCCGAATTGTTCTCCGGCACCGCCTTCACCATGACTCGCAGCGAGATGCGCCGCACCTGGCTGTATCGCATCCGTCCGTCTGCCCTGCATCCGCGCTTCGAGCGCCTGGAGCGGCAGCTGGCCGGTGGTCCGCTGGGCGCGGTGACGCCCAATCGCTTGCGCTGGAGCCCACAGGCCATCCCGAGCGAGCCGACCGATTTCATTGACGGTTGGGTCGCCATGGCGGCCAACTCCGGTAGCGAGAAACCTGCCGGAATCAGCATCTACAACTACTGCGCGAACCGCTCCATGCAGCGGGTGTTCTTCAATGCCGACGGTGAACTGCTGCTGGTGCCGGAGCTGGGCCGCCTGCGCCTGGTCACCGAACTGGGCGTGCTGGAAGTCGAACCGCTGGAAATCGCCGTGGTGCCACGCGGTTTGAAGTTCCGTGTCGAATTGCTCGACAGCCAGGCCCGCGGCTACATCGCCGAGAACCATGGCGCACCCATGCGTATTCCGGACCTGGGACCGATCGGCAGCAACGGCCTGGCCAATCCTCGGGATTTCCTCACGCCGGTAGCGCACTATGAGGATCATCAGGGCCCGGTGCAGCTGGTGCAAAAGTTCCTCGGTGAACTGTGGGGCTGCGAGCTCAATCATTCGCCGCTGGACGTGGTCGCCTGGCATGGCAACAACGTGCCGTACAAATACGACCTGCGCCGTTTCAACACCATCGGCACGGTCAGCTTCGACCACCCGGATCCGTCGATTTTCACCGTGCTTACCTCGCCGACCAGTGTGCCGGGCATGGCCAACCTCGACTTCGTGATCTTCCCGCCACGCTGGATGGTGGCCGAGAACACCTTCCGTCCGCCTTGGTTCCACCGCAACCTGATGAACGAGTTCATGGGCCTGATCAAGGGCGAATACGATGCCAAGGCCGAAGGCTTCCTGCCCGGCGGCGCGTCCCTGCACAGCTGCATGAGCGCCCATGGCCCGGATGCGGAAACCTGCGCCAAGGCCATCGCCGTCGAACTTGCGCCAAACAAGATCGACAACACCATGGCGTTCATGTTCGAGACCAGCCAGGTGCTGCGTCCGAGCCGCCATGCTCTTGAGTGCCCGCAGCTGCAGGCCGACTACGATAGTTGCTGGGCCTCGTTGCCGAGCACCTTCACCCCGAATCGGAGATAACCCATGAATCAGTCCGCTATTGCCCGCAGTTGGGTCGAACACGCCAACGGGCATCGAGATTTTCCACTGCAGAACCTGCCGCTGGGGATCTTTACGCACAAGGATCAGGCCAAGCGCTGCGGCGTGGCCATTGGCGATGCGATTCTCGACCTTGAAGGCGCGCTGGCTGCCGGTCTGTTCGAGGGCCAGGCGCGTGTCGCCGTCGAGGCCACCCGTGGTGGTGCCCTGAATGCTTACTTTGCGTTGGGCCGTGTGGCCCGCGTGGCACTGCGCGAGCGTCTGCTGGAATTGCTCGGCGAGCACAGCGAGCATCAGGCGGCACTCAAGCCACTGCTGCTGGCCAGCGCCGAGTGCCAACTGCACCTGCCGGCCCAGATCGGCGACTACACCGATTTCTATGTAGGCATTGAGCACGCCAAGAACGTTGGCAAGCTGTTCCGCCCGGACAACCCGCTGCTGCCCAACTATAAGTATGTGCCGATCGGTTATCACGGCCGTGCTTCGACCATTCGCCCGTCCGGTACCGACGTGCGCCGACCGAAAGGCCAGACCCTGCCAGCCGGGCAGAGCGAGCCAAGCTTCGGCCCCTGCGCGCGTCTGGACTACGAGCTGGAGCTGGGCATCTGGATTGGCCAGGGCAACGAGATGGGCGAGTCGATTCCGGTCGCCGAAGCGGCCGAGCACATTGCCGGTTTCTGCCTGCTCAACGACTGGTCTGCGCGTGACATCCAGGCCTGGGAATACCAGCCACTCGGCCCGTTCCTGTCGAAAAGCTTCATCTCGACGGTATCCCCCTGGGTGGTGACCGCCGAAGCGCTGGAGCCTTTCCGTTGCGCCCAGCCTGCGCGTCCTGAAGGTGATCCGCAGCCGCTGTCGTACCTGCTGGACAAACGTGATCAGGCTGCCGGTGCTTTTGATATCGAACTGGAAGTGCTGCTGCTGACCGAGCGCATGCGCGAGCAAAACCTGCCAGCCCATCGTCTGACCTTGAGCAATACTTTAAGCATGTACTGGACCGTCGCGCAGATGGTCGCTCACCACAGCGTCAACGGTTGTCAGTTGCAGCCAGGTGACCTGTTTGGTTCCGGTACCTTGTCGGGCGCCCAGCCTGGCCAGTTCGGCAGCCTGCTGGAAATTACCCAGGGCGGCAAAGAGCCGGTGCAACTGGCGTCGGGTGAAGTGCGCAAGTTCCTCGAGGACGGTGACGAAATCATTCTGCGTGCCCGTTGCGTGCGTGAGGGTGTGGCATCGATCGGTTTCGGCGAGTGCCGCGGCAAGATTCTTCCAGCCAGGTAAGAGGGCAGGGCCATGGATCTGTTCAACTACTTCCGTTCGACCTCGTCCTATCGGGTAAGGATTGCCCTGGCGCTCAAACAGCTTGAGTACCAGTACGTGCCGGTCAATCTGCTCAAGGGCGAGCAGCGTGAGGAACATTTCCTCGCGCTCAATCCCCAGGGCCGGGTGCCGGCCTTGAGGATCGACTCGGGTGAACTGCTGGTGCAGTCACCGGCGATCATCGAGTACCTGGAGGAGGTTTATCCACAGCCGGCGCTGCTGCCTGAGGAACCTGTGCTGCGCGCCCAGGTACGCGGTGTGGCGGCGCTGATCGGTTGCGATGTGCATCCGCTGCACAACGTCAGCGTGCTCAATCAGTTGCGCGGGTTGGGCCATGACGAGGAGCAGGTCAATGCGTGGATCGCGCACTGGATCAGCCAAGGGCTGGCGGCGGTGGAGAAACTGATCGGTGATGACGGTTTTTGCTTTGGTGAAGAACCCGGGCTGGCAGATGTCTATCTGATACCGCAGCTGTATGCCGCACAGCGCTTCAACATCAACCTCGCCAACTACCCGCGCATCCGCCGCGTCGCAGCACTGGCCGAGGAGCACCCGGCGTTTATCCAGGCTGACCCGGGCAGACAACCTGACACACCCTGAGCCTGCCCGCAGGGTCAGTGCACCGAGGGGGGCGGTTGATGCAACTGCCCCAGACGCTCGGTCAGGCGCAGGCGCTGGATCGGGTCGTCACTGAGCAGCAGCGCGTACTCCAGGTCGTAGCGTTCGGCCTGGGGGCAGTCCAGGTGCTGGTAAAGGGTGGCACGGGCCAGGTAGTCGCTGGCGGTGGCCGGGCCCAGCAGCAGCACCCGTTCGGCGTCCTTGAGCGCTGCCAGGTCATCGTCGTGGGTTGAATGCAACTGGCGCAGGTTGCGTGACAGGCGCTGGAGCATCTGCTTGGGAGTGGCGGTGAGCAGGTGATCGGCGTTGAGCTGCAGTTGCGGGCCGAACTGGCGGCCGAGCAGTTCGCGACAGTCTGCAGGGTAGAGTCTGCGGCCGCCGCAGGGGTCGAGCAGATGGTCGGCGCCGGGGACTCGCAAGAGAAAATGTCCGGGAAAATTCACCCCCTCGAGCGGAATCGACAGACCACGCGCCAGCTCCAGGGTCAGTAAAGCCAAGGCCAGTGGCTGGCCGCGGCGCCGTTCCAGCACCTTGTCGAGCAGGGCTGCTTGTGGGCGTATCGGGTGATATTCATCCTGCTGGAACCCTAGCGCATTGAGGCGGCGCAACAACGGCTGCGCCAGTTCGCTCAGCGGTAGCATCGGCAGACCGGCGCTGACTTCCTGCTGCAGCGTTTTCACCTGAAGCATGATGAGCGGGGGTTGAACGCTGCTGTCGTGTTCGGCGGCGACCCATAGCGCGGCCTCCAGCAAGGCAGCCGGATCACGTTCCAGGCAGGCGAGACAAGCTTGGCGTGGGCTCATGGGAATCTCCGCTCAAGCTTATTTTGTAGCGCTGGCCAAGCCTTTCGTCCAGTGGTCCGGGTGATGTCATCAATCGGCAATGCGCGGCCTATACTGGGATCAGCACCTCACTGAGGAGCCCGCTGATGTTCGCGCTGATGCAAAGCACTCGCACGCAATCGCTGCACCTGTGCATCGACCCGCCAACCGGTCTGAAAGCGGTGGTCGCCATTCACAGCGAGCACCTGGGACCGGCCATGGGCGGCTGTCGTTACCTGGCCTACCCAGACGATGACAGCGCCATGATCGATGCCATACGCCTGGCCCAGGGCATGAGCTACAAAGCCGCGCTGGCTGGCCTGCCACTGGGTGGCGGCAAGGCGGTGATCATTCGCAACCCGCACGTGGAAAACCGTGCGGCCCTGTTTGAAGCCTTTGGTCGCTTTGTCGAGACCTTGCAGGGACGCTTCATCACTGCGGTAGACAGCGGCACCTCGACGCTGGATATGGATTGCATTGCCCAGAGTACCCAGCATGTCACCAGCACCACCGCGGCTGGCGATCCCTCACCGCATGCCGCCATGGGCGTGTTCGCCGGCATTCGCGCTACTTCCATGGCGCGTTTGGGCAGCGACAACCTGGAAGGCTTGCGGGTCGCGGTACAGGGGTTGGGTAACGTCGGGTATGCACTGGCCGAGCAGTTACATGCGGCAGGCGCCGAATTGCTGGTCAGCGACCATGACCCGGGGAGGGTGCAACTGGCCATCGAGCAGTTCAATGCGCGCCCGGTGGCCAACGAGATGCTGATCAGCACACCCTGCGACATCTTCGCGCCGTGTGGTGTCGGGCCGGTGCTCAATGGCCAGAGTGTGATGCAGCTGCGCTGTGCGGCAGTGGCGGGGGCGGCCAACAACCAGCTGACCACCCTGCAGGTGGCCGATCAACTGGAAAACCGCGGGATCCTCTATGCGCCTGACTACGTCATCAATGCCGGTGGCCTGATCTACGTGGCGCTCAAGCACAGTGGTGAAGACCTGAGTACCATCACCGCGCACCTGGCGCGCATTCCCTCGCGCCTGACCGAAGTGTTTGCCCACGCCCAGGCAGAAAAGCGCTCACCGGCGCGGGTAGCGCAGATGCTTGCCGAACGCTTGATCTATGGCTGAGCGGAGTTACTCGGCGGCAGTGTCAGCGAGCAGCTCGGACAGTGCGTCTGGCTGACTCTTGAAGGCCTTGGCAAAGACGTCGCGGTTCTTGGCCATATAGATGCCGGCGTCCTCGACCTGCTGTTCGCTGAGCGACGGTACGGCTTTTTTCAGGACCTCGGCGAGCAGCTCGGCCAGTTCGAGCATTTTGCTCTCTACAGCAGAGTGAGGCGAAATCCTGTCAATGATCGATTCTTCGTGAAGGCAGATGTAACACCTCCTTATCCACGTTCAGCAAAGGGTGAGCTAGCGCCGGGATTTTTGGTTACTCATTTGCCTGGGCGAGTTGGGAACCGCAACGACCCCGTATCGGTCGGCGACTGGGCCCGTGGATCCTACCAGTAGAAGATGAGCGTCGAGACTGAAATGGCCACTGGTGTAGCGAGTGAACTCACTTTTTCCAGAGTTAAGCTTGGAATCCCACATCTCTCGAAATTTAGCGCAGACAGCGTCAATGTCAGTCTTTAGAGATGGCGCATCTATAACGTCCAGCTAGCAAATGAACTAGAGGGTCGGCCGATCCCACAGACATTGGCTCATACGGGTGTAGGGCTTTCTCGACCGCTTGTGCGTGGTCTTCGGACGTTCATGGGGAGACAGCCCCCAGCGCCTGTACAGCAGGCTACTTTCACGGCAATAGGGTTCGTGGATGACAGCCTAACTGCTGGGCGATTCGATAGAGCTTTTCGACAGTGACGTTCATTTCACCTCGCTCGATGCGGCCCATATAGCTCCGGTCCAATTGGCAGGCTAGCGCCAGAGCCTCTTGGGACAATTCTATGGCCTTTCTCCGTTCCCGGATTCGTCTGCCCAACTCCTTTGCCAACTCTTGCATGACCGCCTCGAACAATTCAAGGCGGAACTTTCCGTCGTTTACGGATGCAGAGGCCACGGTTTATAATCCGCATTTCACTGCTGTTTGACCCTTTCAGGTGCCTGTATGAAATCGGCTACGTTTAGGCTCGACAGGCGCATCTTTGAGTTATTTCAGGACGAAGCACTCTTGCGTTTCACGACGCGTGAGTTACGAGATGCCTACGTTCGAGAACTCGCTTCACCTCCCAAGTCCATGGTCGAGTGCTGGCGATACATCCATGATCAGATACGCCGTCTGATTCGTGTCGGATGGGTGCGCGCAGAGGATAGTCGTGCGGGTCGTGGTAAAACCTATCGAGTACTCACCCAACCTGAACATCTCACTCTTGACTTGGTGGATCGGTATAGCTCGGAGCAGCCCGCTCGGGCCGATGCGGTATATGGGGAGGAGCCAGTAGAGGAGTCGGCTGTACGCCGCCTAAAAGAATTGGCCAAGGAGATACGGCTGGATCTGCTGACATCCATGGGTGAAGCAGAACGATATAAACAGTTGATGCAAGAGATGCCGCAGTTGAAAGAGCAGGTAGAAGACGAATTCCTTGAAGCACGCGACCGCGGCTCCCGACTTCTCGGGCATCTAAAGGCCGTAGAGAAAACACTCAAATTTTTGAGCATTGCATGAGTTCGCTTCGAAAATGGCAAAGTAGTTGCGTAGACGCGGCCTTGGAACACTACGCAAAATCCCCACATTTCTTTTGTCAGGCGACACCTGGGGCGGGCAAGACGCGGATGGCGGCTGAGGTCGCTCGACGTCTATTGCTCAGCGATAAAATTGACTTGATCCTTTGCTTCGCGCCGTCTTGTCAGACCGTAGAGGGCTTCAGGGGCACGTTCGAATCTCACCTAGGACTCCGTCTCGATGGCCGTATTGGCGCTGTCGGTGCAGTTTCGACCTATCAAGGGATGGATTATCAAGATCAAAGCTTCTGGGCTCTCCTTGATCAGTATCGTGTGTTTGCGGTGTTCGATGAGATACATCACTGCGCTGGAGCGGAACTTTCGCTCGGAAACACTTGGGGGCAGCTGATTATTGAGAGAGTTCAAGGGCGTGCCACGTATACTCTTGCTTTATCAGGCACTCCCTGGCGTTCTGATGAAAGGTCTATTGCGCTCGCTAGATACTCCGATCCTGATGGGCGCATACTCTGTGACTTCAAATATGGACTCAAGGCAGCTATAAACGATTTTGTATGCCGATCCCCTCGGGTTGTTCTCATCGATAACGGTGCGGTGAAGGTAACGACTCGGAACGGGAAAAGCTCAACAGTCAACACTTATTCAAGTATCGCTGAACTGCTCGGCGATTCGCCGGTGACGTTTGAATATTTGCTGTCGCAACGAGAGTTGGTCAGTCAAATTCTCGAGCTTGGGTGTAGAAAACTAGATGAGATTCGACTAGAAACTCTTGATGCTGGTGGCCTTATTGTAGCTGCCAGTGTCAGGCATGCCCACCTCATAGCTGATGAACTCAATCGGTTAGGGGAAAGTTGTCAAGTGGTAACCAATCAAACACCAGATGCTCAGAAAGCTATCGACGAGTTCCGATTCGGGACGGGACGCTGGATCGTGGCAGTGGGAATGATCAGCGAAGGAACAGATATTCCTCGTCTGCAGGTATGCTGTTATCTCAGTCGTATCCGTACGGAGTTGCACTATCGCCAAGTTTTAGGACGAATTCTTCGCCGAATCGGTCCTCAGGATGCCATGGCCTGGCTTTACGTCCTTGCAGAACCCTCATTGCAAGCGTTCTCGGAGCGCCTATCGTTAGATCTTCCGGAAGACCTAGGGGTGATTCATCATGTTGATCGCGGGCGTATCGAGGTAGAGTTAACCCCTGAGTATTGCGGTTTTGAGTGCCACGAAGACCAGTCCACAATCAGCATTTCGTCGCCTTTACCGACTACAGCAGTGAGAGACGTAGGGGTTGAGTGGTCGACTATTGAAGACTCGTGCAGCCTGCACTTCTTGCCAACGTTCCGTACGGAGTTGCTAGAAATCTACTAAGCCTTTTGACGATGTTATTAGTAGGCTCTGAGTAGGAGGCGAAAACTGAGCATTGTTCTTAGATAGTTAAAACTGGTCGCTAGGTGCTGCTGCGAATCCAAAGAGATGAATCCCTTCGTTCGTATGTGGTTGGGTTGTAGCCGTGCTCTTATCCTGACGAGTACATGAGAAACCATTCCAAAGCTTAGACTGGCCTAGCCGCCGACAGATAATCTACCCCTGCTGTAACCAAGTCCACCCTCGCAGAAAGGGTCATCAAGGGTCTGTGGTTTGACGTTGCACTCCCCAAGGCTCCTCAATTCGGAGAGGCCGGTGGCACTACTCATCAGCAGTGCCACCGGCCGATAAATGAACGCTACCAGTCATCCTGCCGGCGACGATGTGCAGCGGCCAATGGAGTAAGGTAAACGTGACCAAAAAGCGCATGGTGGTGGCGGAAGCTATATGGCATCGATCATCCTTATAGGACCCTGTTTTCCTTTGCTAGCCGGTTGTTGGAGCACGCCGCACCGGTGCTTCATGGCGCGTCGAAGTCAGGTCATGAACCAGGCGACCGATGTTTTGGGTAGTTACCGGCTAGCATCCGAATGGGTGTCGCGGCCAGCTCTTGGCTTGGACATGCGCACGCCCTGTAGTCTGCTGGCAGATGCTGATCGCTACCGACAAGTCGTCGACCATCTAGTGAGGCTTGAGTATGGCGTCTATTGACGCACTCGGGACATCATGAAATCCGAGAGTCGAAGCGAATTGGGGCTGTTGGAGCTCTGCCGCATATTTTCTCTATCCCGGCTGGCCGCACGCACCGAAAAACGAAGCCGCTTCCGGGACATCGCTCTCGTGAGCGGCGCGGATACGGAACCTGTTGGTCGCTTTGCCGGAGGATCACTTAACACTATTCGCAAGGCGATGAAATAATGACATCCCAGTGCGCCTGGGGCATTTCATATTGCAGATTGCCGTTGTCCAGACGGGTGAGCCGCCGTACACATCGACGCGCAAATTAGTCACGCCTCAGTTTCCACGCGACCAGTGATTTTCATTCGAACCGAGCCTCGTTTTTTATCTGCCTCTTCAGCGTAGCAGTTTGGCCTGCCCCAGCTGGTCATTGCTCGCCAGGGAAGGTTCGATCCATCCACAGAGCGCTGAAACTCCCATTTTTTATCTGACGCACTGTCCTATTGCACATTTCATCTCGAATAGGATTTCATCCATAAAAACAAGGATGGAGACCTTCATGTACCTAGCTGAGCTGACCATCAAAAACTTCCGCAAGCTGCGCGAAGCCACGCTGAAATTTCAGCCTGGTTTGAATGTGCTGGTAGGGCCAAACAACGTAGGCAAAAGCGCGGTAGTGGATGCGCTCCGGACGCTTCTCGCGGGACATGATGAGCCCTATCCCCGTCTCGATGTTTCGGACCGACATCGCCCGGTTGAAGGCGAACCAACTGGCGATATTAACTTCCATTTTGTCTTCAGAGATCTCAGCCACGAGGATGAAGCGGACTTTATTGCAGCGCTCAAGCCGTGCGCTGACAAGACTATGGAGGCGCATGTTCATGTCCGGTACACCGATGCGGATCAGACGGGGCGCTTCAGAGTAAAACGTTGGTGCGGCGATCACCAGGAGGTTGCACTCACCTCCGATATGATGGAAAACCTTCGTGGTGTCTATTTGCAGCCTTTGCGAGATGCCGCGCAGGGGCTTCGACCTAGCCGTAACAGCCAGCTGGCACGTTTGCTGCACTTGCTTACAGATGATGAAGGTCGTGAAGCAATCAACGCGGCGCTGAAAGAACTGGATGAAAAACTCCAGCAAAACGAGTCAATCCAAAGCACTCATACCGCGATATCGTCTCGACATGGCTTAATGATGGGAGAGCAGCTGGCACAGACGCTCGCTGTGGGGCTTAGCGCAACAGATTTCCAGCGTCTTTCTGCTCGGCTTTCCCTCACCGCTGAAGCTTTGGAGATTGAGCAGAACGGACTGGGCTTCAACAACCTGATTTTCATGGCGGTAGTGCTCAGCGAGCTGGCCAAAAACCCTGACGCAGCCTATCGAAGCTTGATTGTCGAGGAGCCAGAGGCGCATCTACATCCTCAATTACAGCGTGTCCTGTTGCGGTATCTCGCAGGCGTGCCAGCGAGTGAAGGCGAAAAGTCAGTGCAACTGTTCGTCACCAGCCACTCCCCAAACTTTGCCAGCAATTCAAAGCTCGAGTCTCTGGTATGCCTGGTAGAGAGCGATGCCGGCGTGGAGACCTTCTTCCCCCGTGACATCAAATTTGCCAAGGGTAAACGGGAAAAGCTTGAGCGTTATCTGGACGTGACCAGAGCCGAGTTGTTTTTTGCCCGTCGGGTCATTTTCGTCGAAGGTGCTGCGGAGCTCATGCTTGTCGATGCGCTCGCCAAGCTTATGAACCTTGATCTCCGGGAGTATGGTGTCAGTCTGATCAGTGTTGAGGGGCTCAATTTCGACTCCTTCTTGCCGCTGTTTGGTGAGAAGGGTCTACGAATTCCGGTCGCTGTCGTGACCGACGCCGATCCTTTCGAAGAAGAAGAGGTACAGGGCCCGATAGAGGGCGAGCTGGATGCGGAAGGGATCGAGGATCTGCTTGCCGAGGCTGCCTACATGGAAGAAACGGATGCGCCTGAAGAGGAAGATCCGATCGCCGAACCGGTGAAGAAGAAAAAGGTTAAAAGGAAAGAGGTCTATCCATCGCTTGGAGACGATGTGAGATTGTCTAGCAACACCGTCAAGATGATGGAGTCCGAAGACGCTTTTGTGAAGGTGTTCCACGGTCTGAAAACCTTGGAGTACGATCTGGCTGCGGATTCCACGGTCATCTGGCCACCCATTCCATGAGCATCTGACCACCGATTCCACGCTGATCCGGCCACCCATTCCACGCGCATCCGGCCACTGATTCCACGGCCATCCGGCCACTCAACCGGGCAGGCAGCTACGCAGGATTTCTTCACTACCATCGACCTCTTTTTCGAAGCAGAGAGGTCGTCGTGGAGCGTTTATCCATGCGTAAGATTCGCGAAGTACTACGTCTCAAGTTCGAGGTCGGACTATCAGCTCGCCAGATTGCGGTCAGCGTGCAGGTCGGTCGTGTCACCGTCGGCGACTACCTCAATCGTTTTGCCGCCAGTGGTCTCAGTTGGCCCTGTTCGTTGTCCGATGCCGAGTTGGAGCAGCAACTGTTCCCGCCGGCCCCGGCGGTTGCCAGCGAGAAGCGGCCTTTACCCGATTGGGCATGGGTGCATGCCGAACTGCGCCGCCCCGGGGTGACCCTGGCGCTGCTCTGGCAGGAGTACCGCCTGAGCCAGCCGCAGGGCTTTCAGTACAGCTGGTTCTGTGAGCACTACCGGGCCTGGCAGGGCAAGCTGGACGTGGTGATGCGTCAGGAGCACCGCGTCGGCGAGAAGCTG
Source organism: Pseudomonas alkylphenolica (assembly GCF_000746525.1). Lineage (NCBI taxonomy): Bacteria > Pseudomonadati > Pseudomonadota > Gammaproteobacteria > Pseudomonadales > Pseudomonadaceae > Pseudomonas > Pseudomonas alkylphenolica. The sequence continues at coordinate 4,894,918 of NZ_CP009048.1, read as the reverse complement.
TTCGTCGACTATGCCGGCCAGACGGTGCCGGTTATCGACCGCCACAGCGGCGAGATCCGCCAGGCGCAGGTGTTCGTCGCGGTGCTCGGCGCGTCCAGCTACACCTTCGCCGAAGCCACCTGGTCGCAGCAGCTGCCGGACTGGCTAGGCTCGCATACCCGTTGCTTCGCCTTCCTCGGCGGCGTGCCGGAGATCGTGGTGCCGGACAACCTGCGCAGCGCGGTGAGCAAGGCCCATCGTTACGAGCCGGACATCAACCCCAGCTACCGCGACCTTGCCGAGCACTACGGAGTGGCGGTGGTGCCGGCGCGGGCACGCAAACCGCGCGACAAGGCCAAGGCCGAAGTCGGCGTGCAGGTGGTCGAGCGTTGGATCCTCGCGGCCCTGCGCAACCGTCAGTTCTTCTCCTTGGACGAACTCAACAGCGCCATCTCCGTGTTGCTGGAGCGGCTCAACCAACGCCCGTTCAAGAAGCTGCCGGGCTCGCGCCAGACGGCCTTCGACAGCCTGGATCGTCCGGCGCTGCGCCCCCTGCCGGAGCAACCCTACGTCTACGCCGAGTGGAAGAAAGCGCGGGTGCACATCGACTACCACGTCGAGGTCGATGGGCATTACTACTCGGTGCCGTATCAACTGGTGAAGAAGCAGCTGGAGGTGCGCCTGACGGCGCGCACCGTCGAGTGTTTCCACGCCAACCAGCGAGTGGCCAGCCACCTGCGCTCAATGCACAAGGGCCGGCACAGCACGCAGGCCGAGCACATGCCCAAGAGCCATCGCGAGCATGCCGAGTGGACGCCACAACGGCTGATCCGCTGGGCCGAGCAGACCGGGCCGAACACCGCCGGCGTGATCCGGCACATCCTCGAACGGCGCATCCATCCGCAGCAGGGCTACCGGGCCTGCCTGGGCATCCTGCGCCTGGGCAAAACCCACGGCGAAGTGCGCCTGGAGTTGGCCTGCCGTCGCGCCATCAGCCTCGGCACGTGCAGCTACAAGAGCCTCGAATCGATCCTGCGCCAGGGGCTGGAGAACCTGCCGCTGGCCCAGCAGCACCTGCCCCTGCTGCCGGACGACCACGCCAACCTGCGCGGCCCCGGCTACTACCACTGAACACAAGGAATCCCACCATGCTGCCCCATCCGACCCTGGACAAGCTGCAAACCCTGCGCCTGCACGGCATGCTCAAGGCGCTGAACGAACAACTGAAAACCCCGGACATCGACAGCCTGAGCTTCGAGGAACGCCTCGGCCTGCTGGTCGACCGCGAGCTGACTGAACGCGACGACAAGCGCCTGAGCAGCCGCCTGCGCCAGGCCCGGCTCAAGCACAACGCCTGCCTCGAAGACATCGACTACCGCAGCCCGCGCGGGCTGGATAAGGCGCTGATCCTGCAACTGAGCGGCGGCCAGTGGCTACGCGACGGCCTCAACCTGATCATCGGCGGCCCCACCGGTGTCGGTAAAACCTGGCTGGCCTGCGCCCTGGCCCACCAGGCCTGCCGAGAAGGCTACAGCGTGCGTTACCTGCGCTTGCCGCGTTTGCTGGAAGAACTGGGTCTGGCCCATGGCGACGGGCGCTTCGCCAAGCTGATGAGCAGCTACGCCAAGACCGACCTGCTGATCCTCGATGACTGGGGCTTGGCCCCGTTCACCGCCGAACAGCGGCGCGACATGCTGGAGCTACTGGACGACCGCTACGGCCAGCGCTCGACCATCGTTACCAGCCAGATGCCGGTGGACAACTGGCACGAACTGATCGGCGATCCGACCCTGGCCGACGCTATCCTCGACCGCCTGGTGCACAACGCTTACCGGATCAATCTGAAGGGTGAATCAATGCGCAAACGGACGCAGAAATTGACGACGCCAGCCAACCCGGACTAACAATGCCACCCCTGCGTCGCTGCGCTCCGACTGCCCGGCCGGATGGCCGTGGAACAGGTGGCCAGATGGCCCTGGAATGCCTGGCCAGATGAGAGCGGACTGGGTGGCCGGATGGCGTGGAATCCGCAATCTGGCACTGCTTGAGACGAATCGCGGTCCCATGCTTACTGCGTTAGCCGACCCTCACCCACGTATCTCAAAAGCGCTACGCAAGATCGTGGATGCTCAACCAGACAACACTGCAAAGGCCAAGGCGTTGTTTTGCGGGATGTTCGAGCGCAAAGACAGTAGCAGCAATGTGCAAAAGGGCCGATTCGGTCAGGCATTTGCTGAGCAGATCGCCAAAACGCCAGATTGCGCAGTCCCTGAGTATCTTCAGAAAGCCATCCAGCATGTCTGCCAGGGAGCGGCCAAACCATGAAGCTCTCCGAAGAGCAGAAGGACATAATCAATGCGCCGTTGGGGCCGATCGCTGTCACGGCGTGCGCGGGGAGCGGCAAAACGGCTACGGCAATCAGGCGCCTGATTGCCATCCGGCAGAAGATGGAGAACAGCCGTGGTCGGGTCGTGCTTTTGTCTTTCTCCAATGTTGCGGTCAATACGTTCAACAAGGGGTACGCACAGCTCGCTTCGGCCCTGCCGGATGACGCCAATCGCAAACGAGTGGAGGTGGACACGCTTGATGGGTTTTTCACCCAGCATGTATTGCGTCCCCACGCTTACCGAACAATGGCTGCGGCTCAAGCAGCATACCTGGTGTCAGGCTCAGAGCCTTTCTTGGCCAGTTTTCAATATTGGCCAGATGAGGGCCGCCCTCTGCCGATCAAAGACATCAAAGTCGGCATGCAGAATGGCAATCACTACTTCTTCACCGATACACGTGACGGAGTGGAAAAACTCGATGCAGGAAAGGCTCTAAACACGGTAAATCGCCTTGGCCGCACAGGTGCCTACACTCATGAACTCGGCCGGTACTGGGTGTATCGGACCTTGGTCCACCAGCCTACAGTTTTACGTGCTCTGGCAGCCCGGTATCCGCAGCTTCTGGTTGATGAGTCCCAGGACTTGGGCACTGTGCATCAGGCTATCTTGGAGTTGCTCATCGATGCTGGGGTACAAGTCTCCCTAATTGGTGATGTAAACCAGGGCATCTACGGCTTCGCTGGCGCTGACGGCGCCTTCCTGAACACCTATACGGATCGTATTGGAGTGACTGGCTACAAGCTCACTCGTAACTACCGCTCACTGCCCCCGATCATCAATATCGCCAATTTGCTCTGCGGCCGGGACGATGAGCCAGATCGGCAGCCCGAACAAGGCGGAGCATATTTCGTAGGGTACAAGGAATCGGAACTGCCCAAGCTGTTCGATGCGTTCAAGGCTCATATCGATGAACTGGGTATGCAGTACAATGATGCGGTAATTCTCAGCCGAGGGACGGGGCGCGCCGCAGTGTTGGCCGGGAACGTCGCCCCTCCTGGGAAAGGTACGATCGCAATGTTCACAGAAGCGTCTTTGCTTCGAGACCGGCAAGGTCGATACCAGGAGAGCTTTAAATTTGTATGCCGGGCTGTCGTGGGATTGCTGAACAACCCCCCAAATGGGCTTAGCTCAAACCTGCAAGGAGCACCCCATGAAGGGTGGATGCTCAGGCTCAGACGATTGCTATGGGCTTTCATTCGCAACGCCGAGACAGGACTGCCATCATCGTTGCTGTTAGCCAAAACTGAGTGGCATCCGAAGCTCATGATGAATATCAGGATTCTTCTCGCAGCCATCGAGAAGCAGTCTGGGTTGAAAGCTGTAGGCACTCTAGGCAACAAACTGGCGAAGACCGGGTTGCTGGAACTCCCACTCACCGGCGCTGCGGGTCCTCAAGAGGACGGCCATGGAATCAGAGTCGAAACTGTACACCAGGTGAAAGGCGAATCCATTGGCGCGGTTCTGTATGTAGCGAAGAAGCCGAACGTTGAAGCGTTATTGGCAGGCACGGTTACCGAGGAAGGACGTATTGGATACGTAGCAGTCACGAGAGCCAGGAACCTGTTTTGGTTGGCCGTTCCCAACTCAAGCCTAAAAGCGTTGCGCGGGGATTTGATCGCAGCTGGATTTGAAGAACTCCCGGCTCGCAAGTAGACCAACCTCGCTATGGGCTAGCTAACCTATGACCCAATTGCTAGCTCATTTTGACGGTCCGCGCCGCTTGGATTATCGCCCATCACTTCAACTCTGCTTGCCGGTGTCTCCTTCATTGTTAGTCTTGTCATGGCTGAGGTGTTGGAGCAGCAACCTCAGCTTGTCCAGAAGCTCATCGAAGGTGACGACTTCCACATCCTTGCAAGCGTGTCGAAAGATATCGAAGCAGCGCCGCGGTTCGGGTTCAGTCGGCGTGGTGCCGCAGATGACTATGCATTTGATCGTATCTGGTTGGGAGCCTTGCAATCTGGTTTGGTGAAACAGCCAATTACTGCGCAACGCGGTTTGCTGGTAGAGAACCTGTGTAACCGCGCCGCTGAGCTCCGCATGCGGTCCGAACACTTTGTCGTTGCGATAAGCACTTGATTGCATGAGGGGGCTGGACGGTTTTTTGATCTCAACAATCGCCAGCGGCTGCCCTAGCTCTCGGAAAAGAAAGTCCCCGATTTGAGCACCGGAGCCATCGATACCGGACATTTGCGCATGGAACTGAGTGTGAAGCAGCTTCACCGGTCGGGCGAACAGCAGTGACAAGATGAACATGTTGTCTTCAAAAAAACGCTGCCAATGAGCTTCGGTGAGCTGTTGCTGAAGCTTCTTCTCGAAGAGCTCGATCATGTTAGCGAGCGTCACTCGCTCAATTTCAGCGTGTAGATTGAGTAGCTCATGCGGGGCGTCTTTGGCAATCTGTCTGGCATTCTGCCTAACGGTTCTCACCGATGCCTGTCGTTGCTGTCTCTCCATGGCTGGAGAGGGCTTGGTGCTGGCCATTCGGTACTCGACCATTTCACCGGTGCTAGTCACTTGGACCAAGGCAGGGAATTGCGAGGGTGCTAGTTTTGCCAGCAGCGCGTTGCGAACATGCCACTGCTTGGCTACGCGGATACGTTCCTTCAGTCTGCGATTGGCCTTATCGAACGTGCGCCTCAAGTCATCCAACTGCCGTTCTGGAATGCGCGCGCAATTGCGATCAATCTTTATCTGATCGTCGTGGGTCACGACCAAGGTATTTAGGTCGGGCACACGCATAAGGCCAGCACAGATGGGTTCCAGGTCTTTGATCAAGCCAAGACCAAAGTTACTGCTATTCCATATCCGCGACGTTAAGTACATGTCGATCAACGTGAGAGCTGCATCCGAAGACTCAGGTAAATCCTGGACATATTTCATTTCATAAACAATGGTCTTTATTCGGCCGTGTCTATAAGTGAGGTAGCGTTGTGCATGCGGATTGGTGAATACCGGATAAGTGACGATACGGTCTGGGAAAATACGGGCAAGGCGGTGCCAGCGATTCTCAGGGTACGGGTACCAAGCGTCCGGCTCTTCTAAATTGAAGAAGGTTTCCATGTAGAGGTCTCTACTTGGTTCTTCATTTGGCAGGCTAGGAACAAGGCGGAAACTGGGATTGAAAACTGATTCTGCGTCATACATAACGCCCACTTCTCCTTGGCACGCCACAGCAGCACGAGGCTGCTTTGAGAAGGGGAAGTATACTGCTATGCGTTAGTGAAAGAGAGAAGTCGCCGCACACCCACATTTCTAGGCAGTAGCTCCGAAATGGCGGTTAATGCCGTTCTCCCGAGAAAACAGCGGATGCCTCATTGCCCGTCCCGAGAACGTACTTGCACAGTTTTTGCCACCCTTGAGTTTTAAATCGAGCTCTCGAAAATGGGGCACTACCCGACCAGGTGCGCCGCAATGCTAAATTCTTGCTGCGACACTTTCCGTGGTCGAGGCTCGTGAACGGGGCGTATTGCACGCTGTACGCCCCTTCGTCCGCTTCACACCTCATGGTGTAGTCTGGGCCGATGGTTCGGAGACGGCAGTCGATGCGGTGATCTGGTGCACAGGATTCAAGCCGGCTTTAGGGCACCTAGCCAGCCTTGGGGTGGTTACCGAGGAAAGGCGCGTGGCGGTCGAGGGGGACTCGCGCTGTGAACGAACCGAGGCTATGGCGAGTGGACGGGATCGACGTCAGCGACTTTGATCGGGGTTACCCGTACAGCCCGCAGCACTGTCGCTGAAATCGAACAATTACTGGTAAAGGCGGAGGCATGAGAGCCCCCGCCTGATGGTCGCTGGTCAGCTTGGCTGCTGTGTAGTGTCGCCGTGTCGGGGCAAGGCGATTGAGATGAGGGCGGCAGCCAGTACAAAAGCGCTCGACACCCACAAGCAGGCCTCCAGCCCATAGGCCTGGAACACCCAACCTGACAGCAGCGTGCCGACCAGCCGCCCCAGCGCGTTGGACATGTAGTAGAAGCCCACGTCCAGGGAGACGCCGTCTTCCTTGGCATAGCTGACGATCAGGTAGCTGTGCAGCGATGAGTTCACGGCGAACAGCACGCCGAACAGCATCAGTCCACCGAGCAGTACCAACTGAGCCGACCAGCCTGCGCTCAGCCCCAGAGCAATTAATGCGGGTAGCCCGGCCAGCGCGATGGCCCAGATGAAGGCCGCTTGGCCGTCCGGCACATGGCCACGCTTCTTGCCGGTGATGCTGGGGGCAAACGACTGCACGATGCCGTAGCCGATGATCCAGGCGGCAAGAAAGCCGCCGACCAACCAGAAGTCCCAGCCAAATACGGTGCTCAGGTAGACCGGCAGCGCGACGACGAACCAGACGTCGCGAGCACCGAAGAGAAACAGGCGTGCGGCTGAGAGGATGTTGATCGCCCGGCTCTTGGACAGCATGTCGCGGAATTTCGGTTTGGCCTTGGCCTTGCCTAGGTCCTTTTTCAGCAGCAGTAAGCTGCCCACCCAGACCAATGCCAGCACCGCCGCCATGGACAGTATCGCCATGGTGAAGCCGAGCAGTGCGAGCAGCGCACCGCCGAGGAAGAAGCCCACGCCTTTGAGCGCATTCTTCGATCCCGTGAGGATGGCTACCCACTTGTAGAGGGTGCCTTGCTGGCTATCTGGCACCAAGAGTTTGATAGAACTCTTGGCACTCATCTTGTTGAGGTCCTTGGCGATGCCGGACAAGGCTTGGGCGGCCATCACCCAAGGCACCGTCAACCATGCCGCTGGCACCGTAAGCATCAGCAAGGCTAGGACCTGCATGCCCAGGCCGATGTTCATGGTGCGGTTTAGCCCCAGGCGGGCGCCGAGGTAGCCGCCCACCAGATTGGTGATCACGCCGAACACTTCGTAGAACAGGAACAGAGCCGCGATCTGCAGCGGCGTGTAACCCAGCGAATGGAAATGCAGTACCACCAACATGCGCAATGCGCCGTCGGTTAGGGTGAAGGCCCAGTAGTTGCCGGTAACCAGCAAGTACTGACGCACTTCCGTAGACAGGGCTGACAACGCCTTCATGATCGCCGTTTACTCCGCCGTGCCGACCAGTCGGGCCAGCTCCGCTGCACGATTGGCGTAACCCCACTCGTTGTCGTACCAGGCGTAGATCTTCACCTGGGTGCCGTTGACCACCAGGGTCGACAGCGCATCGATGATCGAAGACCGCGGATCGGTGCGGTAGTCGATGGACACCAGTGGGCGTTCTTCGTAACCCAAGATGTCCTTCAGCGGGCCTTCGGCAGCCGCCTTCAGCAGCAAGTTGACCTCTTCAGCCGTAGTTTCACGCGCCACCTCGAACACGCAGTCGGTCAGCGAGGCGTTGGCCAGCGGTACGCGCACGGCGTGACCATTCAGCTTGCCGCGCAGTTCGGGGAAGATCTCGGCGATCGCTGTGGCCGAACCGGTGGTGGTCGGGATCAGGCTCATGCCTGAGGCACGGGCGCGGCGCAGGTCCTTGTGCGGGGTATCAAGGATGCTCTGGGTATTGGTCAGGTCGTGGATGGTGGTGATCGAGCCGTGGCGGATGCCCAGGTTCTCGTGGATCACTTTGACCACCGGAGCCAAGCAGTTGGTGGTGCAGGAAGCGGCGGTGACAATGCGGTGCTGAGCCGGCTCGAACAGGTGCTGGTTTACGCCCATCACCACGTTCAGCGCGCCTTTTTCCTTCACTGGGGCACAGACCACCACGCGTTTGACGCCCTGATCCAGGTAAGCCTGGAGCACGGCTACCGACTTCATCTTGCCGCTGGCCTCGATGACCAGGTCGCAGCCCGACCAGTCGGTGTCGGCGATGGTCTTGTTCGCGGTGACCTTGATGCGTTTGCCATCGATCACCACAGAGTCGCCTTCTGCACCTGCTTCGCGGTGCCAGCGTCCGTGGATCGAGTCGAAGTTGATCAGGTGGGCGTGGGTCTCAGCGTCCCCGGCCGGGTCATTGATCTGTACGAATTCGAATTCCGGCCAGTCCCAGGATGCGCGCAGCGCCAAGCGTCCGATACGGCCAAACCCATTGATGCCTACTTTGATTGCCATGTTCTTGTTCTCTAGTCGCGGATCGCGAGCGGTCAGAGGGTGTTGATGAACTGATTGATGTAGCTGACGTGTGCAGGGTTTTGAATCGCTCGCGGGCGCAGGGCCTGAACCTGAGCGATGGCCTCGTGCACAGGGACACCGCACTCGATCATCAGGCGGGCTGCGAACAAGCCGGTACGGCCCGAGCCACCCTTGCAGTGAATAGCGATCGATTTGCCAGCCATCACCAGCTCTTTCAGGCGCTCGCGATGGGTTTCCCAGGCGGCAGCAAAGGGCTCGCCGGGAGCCTGATCATCCTCCACCGGCAGGTGGAACCATTCGAGGCCCAACAGCTGGCATTCCTCAGGCAGTAGATCGACCTCGTTCTGCAGCAGCTCTTCATCCGGCATCAGGGTTACCAGTGCGCTCGCACCGGCATCGCGCAGTGTCGCTAGAGCCTGGGAGACCGACGTGTCCTTGGTGCCAGGGCACGGGGTGAAGATCAGTTGGCCGATCAACTGTGGAGTAGTCAGCACGGAATACGGGTGCAGTTGCATGCTCAAAAGCCTCAGATGGAGCGTTGATTGACGCGCTTCGACAGTTCTTCAGCGGACTCTTTACGTTCGGAATAGCGATCAACCATGTAGTCGGCACGATCACGCAGAAGCAGGGTGAACTTCACCAGCTCCTCCATCACGTCGACGACGCGGTCATAGTACGCAGAAGGCTTCATGCGGCCCGCTTCGTCGAACTCCAGATAGGCCTTCGGCACTGACGACTGGTTAGGGATAGTGAACATGCGCATCCAGCGGCCGAGCACGCGCAGCTGGTTGACCACGTTGAACGACTGCGAGCCACCGCAAACCTGCATCACCGCGAGGGTCTTGCCCTGCGTCGGGCGCACGGCCCCCATGCTCAGCGGAATCCAGTCGATCTGCGACTTGAACACACCGGTCATCGCACCGTGGCGTTCTGGCGAACACCAGACCATGCCTTCCGACCAGAGCACCAGGTCGCGCAGCTCTTTGACCATGGGGTGGTCGTCGGGTACGTCATCCGGCAGCGGCAGGCCGGACGGATTGAATATCCGCGTCTCGGCACCGAAGTGCTCTAGCAGGCGGGCTGCTTCCTCGGTCAGAAGGCGGCTGAAAGAGCGTTCTCGGGTCGATCCATACAGCAGCAGGATTCGCGGTTTGTGAGTGGACTGCTTCTCGATAGCCAGCTTTTCGGAAGACGGCAGATCGATCAGATCACTGTCGATGTTGGGGATATGGTGTTCGGTCATGATTTCACTCCTGGGACAAGGCACCAGATGGCTGATCGAACCAGCGACGCTTGAGCCACAAGGCAACGCCGACCAGGGAGATCAGTACCGGTACTTCCACCAATGGCCCGATGACGGTGGCAAACGCTACCGGCGAGGCAAGGCCGAAAGTGGCAATGGCCACGGCAATGGCCAGTTCGAAGTTGTTACTGGCAGCGGTAAATGCCAGCGCGGTGGTGCGTGGGTAGTCGGCCTCCAGCAGCTTGCCCATCCAGAAGCTGATGAAGAACATCACCACGAAGTAGATGGTCAGTGGGATGGCGATGCGCAGCACATCCAGAGGCAGTTGCAGCACCATGTCGCCTTTCAGGCTGAACATAGCGACGATGGTCAGCAGCAACGCTACGAGCGTCAGCGGGCTGATCTTCGGAATGAAGCGCTCCTCGTACCATGCGAAGCCCTTACGGCTGATCAGGATCTTGCGGGTCAGGAAGCCAGCCAGGAATGGGATACCCAGATAGATCAGTACTGATTGGGCAATTTCGATGAAGCTGGTTTCGATGATGCTACCTTCCAGGCCGAACAGCGGCGGCAGAAGGCCCAGGAAGATCCAGGCATACACGCTGAAGAACAGGATTTGGAAAATGCTGTTGAAGGCGACCAAGCCCGCAACGTACTGGTTATTGCCGCCCGCGATCTGGTTCCACACCAGCACCATGGCGATGCAGCGTGCCAAGCCGATGAGGATCAGGCCGGTCATGTACTCGGGCTTGTCGGAGAGGAATACGACAGCCAGCCCGAACATCAGCACCGGGCCAATCACCCAGTTCTGAATCAGCGACAAGGCGAGGATGCGCTTGTCTTTGAAGACCTGTGGCAGCTCCTCGTATTTCACCTTCGCCAATGGTGGGTACATCATGACGATCAGGCCAATGGCAATGGGGATGTTTGTTGAGCCAACCGACAGGCTGTTCAGCCATGCAGGCAGTCCCTGGAAGAGACTGCCGAGGCCAATGCCAAGGCCCATGGCCAAAAAGATCCAGACCGTTAGGTAGCGATCGAGGAATGAAAGGCGGCTCTTGCTCATGATGAATCTCCCTTAACGTCAGAGCGTTCCGATGCGCGCCAGCTCGGCCTTGAGCTGGGCGGCATCCAGTTGTTCGAAAGGCAATGCGAGAAATGCCGTAATGCGGCGCTTGATGTGTTCAAACGTGGCGTCGAAAGCCTCATCCAGTTCGGCGGCGCTACCTTGTAGGTCCGACGGATCGGAAAGCCCCCAATGAGCTTTTACTGCCGGCCCGAAGAACACGGGGCATGCTTCGCCAGCGGCCTTGTCGCAGACGGTGATGACAAAGTCCGGGGCTAACTCGGCGTGTGAATCACTGGACTTGCTGCTGAGACCATCGGTGGAAATACCGGCGCGCTGCAACGCGGCGATGGACAACGGATGCACCTCGCCCTTGGGCTGGCTGCCGGCGCTGAAGGCCTTCATACCGGTCGGGGCCAGGTGGTTGAACACGGCTTCGGACAGGATGCTGCGGCAGCTATTGGCGGTGCAGAGGAACAGAACTTTCATCGGCTTTTCTCGGCAGTGATCAGCAGCAGGAGGCCACGCGCTGCGGGCGGTCACCCATGGTGTCCAGTCGTTTGGAGCTGGTGCTCAGCCATTCGCGATTGGCCTCCAGCGTCGTTGCCAGGACCTCGCGTACCCAGGCGGGCAGCTCGGGATGTAGCCGGTAGTAAACCCATTGACCCTGGCGGCGGTCTTCCAGCAGGTCACACGTGCGCAATTGCGCCAGGTGGCGGGAAACCTTGGGCTGGCTTTCTTCCAGCGCACAGGTCAGTTCACAGACGCAGAGCTCTTCCTCGCGAGCAATCAGCAACATCATCCGAATGCGGGTCTCGTCGGCGAGGCATTTGAAAACCTTGGTAGGGGTCAGCGAGTCAGTCATAGCGGTTCTCAGTGTTTGGTTTTCACGAGGACGAACATCTTGATGCGCTCATGAATCTCGTGGAGCGTGTGGCGAAAGGCGTCGTGTTTGTCGCTGGTGACAGGGTCTTCGAAGCTCCATACCAGCTGCTCGCCAAAAGCCGGAAGCGCTTGGCATTCCTGAGCGGCCTTGTCACAGAGGGTAATGACGTAGTCGAAGTGTTCACCGGCGAACTCGTCGATGGATTTGCTACGCAGTGCGCTGGAGTCGATGGCGAGGTGCTCAAGGGCGGCATAGGTTCGCGGGTCGACTTCGCCAGGCTGAGTACCTGCGCTGAAAGCCTCGAAGCGCACAGGGTCTGTGTGTCGGAGCAATGCTTCGGCGAGCTGGGAGCGAGCAGCGTTGGTGGTGCAAACAAACAGGACGCGGATCTTGCCAGTCATCACTAGGTACTCTGCATGTATATGGTTTTCCGAATATACGCTTTTCCGAATGTATCGCAAGCTTGCGATGATGGGTGGCTTTACATGTGCGTCTTCATGCACATATATTGCGCTCATGATGACTACCGATAATCTCCGCGCCCAAGCTATCGATGCTGCCATCGAGTCGCTGGATGAAGCCTTCTTCAAAGCTCTCTGCGAACCCTCTAGGGTCGCGGTGTTCAAGCGCGTGCTTCAGCTAGGGAGGGCGGATGTCGGCGAAATCGCCAAAGCCTTGCCGCAGGAGCGCTCCGTGATCTCAAGGCACTTACAGGTGCTGCACGACGCTCACATAGTGAAAGCCACCAAAGTGGGCAGACAGGTTTTCTATGAAGTGAATGGCGGGGCGATCGTTGAACGTTTGGAGATACTCCTCCAGCGAACCAAGGGTCTTGTTTCGCTGTGCTGCCCGTAGTTTGGCTTTTTTTCTCTTGATATATGCATGAGTGTGCACATATGAATGAATCGAGTCGTACTTTGGATGTAATTGTCATTGGGGGAGGCCAAGCAGGTTTGGCGCTTGGTTGGCACTTGCAGCAACACGGCTTGGATTTTCTCATCATCGATGAGCAGACACTCCCAGGCGGAAACTGGCGTAACTATTACGACAGCTTGCAGTTGTTCTCGCCGGCGGAATACTCAGCGCTGCCAGGACTGCCGTTTCCTGGTGACCCCAAGAGCTATCCGCTACGAGACGAGGTGGTGCAGTACCTGGAAGCCTATGCTGCCGAGTTTCGACTTCCTTTTCAGGGAAGTACTCGAGTGGTGGGCGTAGCGCAAAAGGGAAAGGTGTTTGAGGTTCACTGCAACACCGGAGCAATCTTCACCGCACGTTCTGTGGTCGTAGCATCGGGAGGGTTTAGCCGTCCGTTTACACCCAGTATTCCTGGGCTGGAGGGCTTTTCAGGGACTTGCCTACACAGCTCGGCTTATCGAACGCCAGAGCCCTTTACTGGCCAGCGCGTTGTAGTGGTTGGGGCTGCGAACTCGGCTGTTCAGATTGCCTATGAGCTAGCAGGCGTTGCACAAGTATTGCTGGCTACCCGTGAGAAAATCCGTTTCTTTCCGCAGCGAATCCTTGGGCTCGACTTTCATGCCTGGCTGAAATTCACCAGGCTGGAGCAAACGCGATGGTTGAGTGACCAGAGCACGCCCGTGCTCGACACCGGCAAGTACCGGAAGGCCCTCAACGCCGGTCGATTCCGGGGCAGGGCAATGTTCCAGCAAGTGCTATCCGATGCTGTTGTCTGGCCGGACAGAAGCACGACCCAAGTCGATGCGCTGATCTTTGCGACGGGCTTCCAGCCAAACCTTGATTTCCTGTCAGGCCTCCCGGTCGCAGACCGGAGTGGACGTGTGCTGCAACACAACGGTGTAGCCAGCAAGGTGGCTGGCTTGTACTTCGTAGGCTTGCCGAAGCAACGTAACTTCGCCTCGGCAACACTCAGGGGCGTGGGTGCTGACGCCAGTTACCTAATGCCTCGACTGCTTCATCATCTGGGCAAGGGTCGCCCGCCTCACCTGTCAACTTCACCCCACCAGGCCTGATCTTTGGCAGGACAACGGAGCGAGGCTGGAGGTTGCTGACATCGGTTTCGTGGCGCAGTCAGCGACTGAGAGACGCTGTGGTCGCCGATCGATCCCGGCAAAGGAACGATGGAATCGCTCGAACATAGATCAGCTCGAAGACCAGCTCAACTAGGGTCTGGGTGATGACTGCGGCGGCAGCGAGTCCGCGTAGTTCTTCGGGCAAGGCCAGGGCGAGCGGCAGGACCACCAGCGAATTGCGCGTCGAGGTACTGAATGTCACCGCCCTGGCTGCTCCGACAGGCAGTTTGAACATCTTCGCGACCAAGGCGCCGATCATCGGGGCCAGGAGAGCGAAGGCGATATAGACAGGTAGCACCGGTGCAAGCCTTTCGATCTGGTTCACCACAGGGGCGATCTGGGAGCCGACTACAGCGATCAGGACTGCCGCCATCGCCGGTACCGGCAACCAGGCCCAGGCATTGGCCCAGACTTTTACTACTGTGGAGCGTTTGACCAGGACCTCGGTAAACAGAGCCAGGATCAGGGGACCCACGATCAGCGCCAAGAAGGCTTCGAGGAATGGGCCGACCTGCATCTCAACCCCGGAGTTACCGCTAAGCATAAGACTGAGGTAGAGCGGCAGCAGCGCGAGCTGGAGTAACAGCAGAATGGGGGTGGCTGAAAGAATCAAGCGTGAGTCGCCCCGGCCAATGTGGGTGAACACCACCACATAGTCGATGCAGGGCGTCAGCAGGACAAGCAGCGCACCAATCAGAATGGCTGGTTGGCCTTCCAAAAAGCGGGTCAGCCCCCAGACCAGCAGTGGGATCAGGATGAAGTTGGTGACCATGAGCGCTGCCATAAAGGGCTTGTTGCGCAGTCCTTCTCGCAGATTCAGGAAGGGAATCTGCAGGAACATCGCGTACATCAGTATCGCGATGCTAGGGGTAATCAAGGCCGACAACCCCTGTGCAGAGGATGGAGCCAGAAACCCACCCAGTGCGGCGACTATCACCGCGACGAAGTAGATGGGTATCTGGTTTTGCTCAAGGGTATCTCTGTTCATGGGGCTCTCAAGTTGAAGACGTCGCATACTGATCCACATGATGGCGCTTCGAGCATCCTCTACTCGCGCCATCGCTCCGGCTCCAGTATTTTACAGGCAGACACCGTACATTAGTGGGGCAGTCATGAGCGCCATCATCCTCGAATCCGTGTTGACCTGCCCGCATTGCGGCTTCGCCAAGCAGGAAGTCATGCCCACGGACGCCTGCCAGTTCTTCTACGAGTGTGACAGCTGCAAGACCCTGCTACGCCCGAATCCTGGTGACTGTTGTGTGTTCTGTTCGTTTGGCTCGGTGAAGTGCCCACCGATCCAGGAGCAGCGCGGTTGCTGTGGTTTAGACACACCTAAAGCGCCCCGCCAGATCTAATCTCTGGCAGGGCGATGGACCGAGACTGTTCACCGAGTCCCTAACTCGTCGAGACCATGCGGGCGAACGGTGCCGCAGCTGTATTCGTTTGGATCGATCAATTGAGCCAACTGAGCAGGGCTTTGAGTGGTTTGGTCGATTGCCAGCCGCAGCTCGCTTAGGGGCTGCAGATTGGGACGTAAACCCGTCGCCACGATGATCTCATCCGCGTCAGGCAGTGGCTGGCCATTGCTACGCACAACGACTCCCTCGCCAGTCGCGTCGACTTGGCTACGTCACCACAAACAGGTGACACAGGGTACTTGTTGAAAAAAGGCGCCTACTTCAGGCGCATGAAACCATCCTTCAAACCCAAGGAGTCAACCAAGAGGATGGTGGAGCAATCAACTCTTCACTATCCCGTGGGGCTGCCGACCTTTCGCTGACCTGTACGCCCAAGAATGGTGGATGGCAGGTTCGATAACTGCTTGTGAAGGTCGAATCAGCCATCCATGCCATTGTTATTTCAGGGGCTTGATCGACACTATGGTGGCTGCCATACCCTCGGCACGAAACTCAAACGCTACTTGATCCCCAGCTTTCAGGCCTGTCAGTTGCTCGGTTGTTGCATTGAATGCCATGGTCATGGCGGGCCACTGCAGGGCCGGCACGGCGCCATGCGCAATCGTCACTGTGTGCTTCGTAGTATCGATAGCCTTGATCGTTCCCTCCGCTTTGGCCACTGGAGCCTGTTTGGTCTCTTGCTTCATCTGCATGCCCTCCATGGGCATAGCCTCCTTCTTCATTCCCGGCATGTCCTCCGCCTGTGCGGAAAGAGACAGTGCGACAACGGTGCTTGCAACGGCAATCAGGGTCAGTTTCATACGGCTTTACCTTGAGGGTTGGTGGATACAACGGGGAGGTGCCGACGGCGCATCAAGCGATAGGCCGCCGGAATGACAAAGAGAGAAAGCAAGGGAGCCGTGACCATGCCACCGACCATCGGTGCAGCGATGCGACTCATCACTTCACTACCGGTCCCGCTGCCCCAGAGTATCGGCAATAGGCCGGCGATAATGACGGCGACGGTCATGGCCTTGGGTCGAACACGCAGCACCGCACCTTCGCGAATCGCCTCGACCAGCCCACGTTCTGTGTTGTCACCGAGGTCTTCACGTTCGGCCCAGGCCTTCTTCAGGTACAGCAGCATGATCACTCCAAATTCGGCAGACACACCGGCCAGGGCGATAAAGCCAACGCCGGTGGCCACCGACAAATTGAAGCCCAGCAGATAGAGGAACCATGCTCCGCCGGTCAGAGCAAATGGCAGCGTGGCCATGATCAACAAGGCCTCGTCGAGGCGAGCAAAGGTCAGATAGAGCAGGACGAAAATGATAAGCAGAGTGGCCGGCACTACCAGCTTGAGTCGGGCATTGGCCCTTTCGAGAAACTCGAACTGCCCCGAGTAGCTCAAGCTCATCCCTGGCTGCAGCTTGACCTGCTCACTGACGACACGGCGCAAGTCGGCGACCACCGAGGCAATATCCCGCCCACGCACGTCGATATACACCCATCCGGAAGGCCTTGCATTCTCGCTCTTGAGCATCGGCGGACCGTCGCTGACCTTGATCCTAGCCACCGTTCCAAGGGTGATTTGGTTTCCTAGTGGGGTGTAGATCGGCAGTTGCTCCAGGGCGCCGAGCGAATCACGCCACTCGCGCGGATATCGCACATTGATTGGGAAGCGTGCCAGTCCCTCAATGGTCTCCCCGATGTTTTCACCGCCGATTGCGCCGGCGACGATTGACTGCACATCGGCGATGTTCAGCCCATAGCGGGCAGCGGCTTTGCGGTCGATATCCACGTCGATGTAACGGCCACCGGTTAGGCGCTCAGCCAGCGCAGAACTGACCCCAGGTACGTCCTTGGCCACGCGCTCAACCGCCTGAGTGGCTGCATCAATCTCTGTCAGGTTGCTACCGGAAATTTTCACCCCGATCGGGCTCTTGATCCCAGTGGCGAGCATATCGATGCGATTGCGAATCGGCGGGATCCAGATATTGGTTAATCCCGGCACACGGACCACCCGATCCAGTTCCTCCACCAACTTTTCCTGGGTCAGGCCGGGTCGCCATTGCTCACGCGGCTTGAACTGAATGGTGGTTTCGAACATCTCCAGTGGCGCCGGGTCGGTAGCGGTTTCGGCGCGGCCTGCTTTACCGAAGACGTGTTCGACTTCGGGCACCGTCTTGATCAGACGGTCAGTCTGCTGCAGCAATTGCGCCGCTTTCTGCGCCGACAACCCTGGCAGCGCCGAAGGCATGTAGAGCAGATCGCCCTCGTCCAGTGGAGGAAGGAACTCACCCCCCAACCGGGACATCGGCCATAGTGTGCTGAGAAACACCAGCAGGGCGACCAGCATAGTGGCTTTGGGCCGACGCAGCACCGCGTCCAAGGCGGGTTGATAGAGCCTGATCAACCAGCGATTCAGCGGGTTCTGTTCCTCATTGGGAATTCGTCCGCGAATCCAGTAGCCCATCAGCACCGGCACTAGTGTCACCGATAATCCGGCTGCCGCCGCCATGGCGTAGGTTTTGGTGAACGCCAGGGGCCCGAAGAGCCGTCCCTCCTGTGCTTCCAGAGTGAACACTGGGATGAACGACAAAGTGATGATCAACAGGCAGAAAAACAGCGCTGGCCCTACCTCGGTCGCAGCTTCAGTCATTACAAGCCAATGATGTTCACCCTTGAGCTCTTGCCCGGGATGGGCCGCGTGCCATGCCTCGATCTTCTTGTGAGCATTCTCGATCATCACCACAGCGGCGTCGACCATGGCACCGATGGCGATGGCGATCCCGCCCAGGGACATGATGTTGGCGTTAATTCCCTGGTAGCGCATGACAATGAAGGCCATCAATACCCCGATCGGCAGCGAGATAATGGCCACCAGGGATGAGCGCAGATGCCACAGAAATATCCCGCAGACCAAGGCGACGACGATGAACTCTTCGAGCAACTTGTGGCTGAGGTTTTTCACGGCGCGGTCGATCAGCTTACTGCGATCGTAGGTAGTGACGATTTCCACCCCGGTCGGTAGGCTTTTCTTCAATTCGTCGAGCTTGGCTTTGACTGCTGCGATGGTCTCGCGAGCGTTCTTGCCGCTGCGCAGAATCACCACGCCGCCGACGGTCTCGCCTTCGCCGTCGAGTTCAGTGATACCGCGACGCATCTCTGGACCCAACTGGATCGTTGCGACTTCGCCGAGAGTTACTGGTACGCCACCGGCACCTAGCTTGAGTGGAATTGCTCGAAAGTCATTCAATGTCTTCAGGTAGCCTGACGCGCGAACCATAAACTCGGTTTCCGCCATCTCCAACACGGCACCACCGGTTTCTTGGTTGGCCTTACCAATCGCCTCGGTGACCTGCGCCTGGGTGATGCCGAGGTTGGCCAGTTTGAGCGGATCGAGCTGCACCTGGTACTGCTTGACCATACCGCCCACGGTGGCCACTTCCGCCACATTGGGCAGGGTCTTCAGTTCAAATTTGAGAAACCAGTCCTGAAGTGCACGGAGTTGCGCCAGGTCGTGTCCACCGGTGCGATCCACCAGGGCGTACTGATAGATCCAGCCCACTCCGGTGGCATCAGGCCCCAATGCCGGCTTGGCACTGGCGGGCAGGCGACTTTGTATCTGGCTCAGGTACTCCAGCACCCGGGAGCGAGCCCAATACATATCGGTACCGTCTTCGAACAGCACGTACACAAAGCTGTCGCCGAAAAAGGAATAACCCCGCACGGTTTTCGCCCCTGGCACCGAGAGCATGGTGGTGGCCAACGGGTAGGTCACCTGATTCTCGACGATCTGCGGAGCCTGACCCGGATACGGGGTGCGAATGATCACCTGCACATCGGACAGATCCGGTAGCGCATCGATGGGCGTGCTCTGCACCGACCAAACGCCCCAGGCCGTGACAAACAGCGTGGCCAATAGCACCAGGAAGCGGTTAGCCACTGACCAGCGGATAAGAGCCGCAATCATGGCTGGCCCCCTAGTTTTTCCAGGCGCTCAACGCGCAAACCATCATCGGTTTGACTGACGGATACACGAACCTTGTCGCCCGACTTGAGCCCCTGCATGAGCGCAGGGTTTGCTAACGGAAAGGTCATGGTCATGCCGGGCATACCCAATGTCTTGAACGGACCGTGGGCAAGCGTGACCTCTTGGCTATTGATCTGCAGGACTTGCCCCTCTGACTCATGAAGGGCGAAGGCGGCAGTGGGAGGTGCTGGCACTTCCAGCGTGGTTGCGACAATGCCCTTGAGGCTGGCTTCGGAGTCGAGCAAGAACTGTCCAGAGCTGACTACCTGTTGACCTTCCTGCAAGCCTTTCAATATTACCGTCTTGCCGTCGTTTTCCAGTCCGAGTTGCACTTCTACCGGACGGTAGCGACCCGCGTCTTCGGCGAGCATCACCAGCGTGCGCCGGCCAGTACGGATGACTGCCTCGCTCGGCACCCACAACGTACTTTGCTCGGTCGTATGGTTCAGACGCACCTGCGCTGTCATTCCCGGTCTGAGTCGCCCGTCAGCGTTGGGGAGCTCGACTCGCACACGAACAGTGCGGCTGTCCGGATTGGTTTCCGGCAGAATCGCACTGACCGTGCCGTTGAGCACTGTCCCCGGGAAGGCTGGCAGGCGGGCTTCTACCGTCTGTCCGACGATGATTGATCCAGTTTCCGACTCTGGAACGGCCACCGCCAGCCAGACGCTGCTCAAACCATTGACCCGGGCCAGCGTCTCGCCGGCCGCCACGGTCATGCCCGTACGGACATTCAACTCTTGCAGTACACCGCCAATGGGGCTGGTAAGGGTCAGGTTCGGCTGAACCTTGCCGCTGCGCTCTACCTGAGTAATCAGTGACGCCGGCATTCCCGTGAGGCGCAGTCGTTGGCGGGCCGCAGCCAGCAAATCGGCATCGCCATTACGTTTAAGTGCGAGGAATTCTTCCTGAGCAGCAGCCCACTCCGGTACTAGGATATCCGCCAATGGTGCATTGGCCTTGAGTACGTCGCCTGGAGCGCGGGCATAGATCCTTTCCACAAAGCCAGCGGTACGTGCCTGAATCACCGCAACTTCCCGCTCGTTGAATGCCAGCACGCCGACAACGTCCAGGCTAGAAGCGAGGGCGCCACGGGTGACGGTCGCCAGGCGCATGCCCAGATTCTGAGTCAGGCCCGGGTCGATGCTGATGGCGGCACCGGTGGTTGTGCCATCCGCGTATTGCGGTACCAGCTGCATGTCCATAAAGGGCGATTTGCCAGGTTTATCGAACTTCTGCTGCGGGACCATCGGATCGTACCAATACAGCACCTTGCGTTCGTCTTGCATTTTGGGAGCCTGCTGGGTGAGCGCATCAGGCATTGTGTTCATGCGTTGCTGAGCGAACCAGTAGCCGCCACCAACGCCTATGGCCACCGAGAAGCCTGCCAGCAAAGCCCCTTTCCAGATTCGAGTGCTCATTCGCTGGTGTCCCCGTAGTTGAAATACAAGCGAGCATTCGTCAGCGCTCGCTGTTCTTCGACGTCAATTTGTTTAAGGCGAGCCTCGATGAGTTCACGTCGGGCCGCTATAACAGACGCCAGGTCGCCTTTCCCTGCGCGGTAGCTGGCCATGCTCAGTCCAACCTTTTCCTTGGCCAGGGGGACCAGGGTTTCCCGGCTGCGGCTCACGGCACGGTTGAGACGCTCGTAGTCAGCCAAATCAGCTTCCAGTTGCTGGGTATGCTCGCGTGTAAGCGCTTCGCGCTCGGCTTCCAATTGATTCAGCTCGGCGTGTTTGGCGGCGATCCTGGGATTTTGTCGGGAGCCGGGGAGCAACGGCAGATCCCATGAGAGTTGCACGCTGACCATATCGCCGAACTCCCGCCCGCGGCGCTGATAATCGACTTCCCAGCTCCAGTCGGACTGCTTTTCCGCTTCGGCTTCGCGCACTTTGGCTTCAGCCTCGCGGGTCATCGGTGCAAACGCTGCCAGTTCAGGATGATGTTGCAACTTGTGGGAATAGCTTGAGCTATCGACAGGCCATTCCGGCAGACGGCCCACAGGCTGGTCATTGGCGGCGGCGCCAATCCAGCGCTTGAGAGCCGCTCGAGCTTGTGCTCGCTGGCGAATCAGATCGTCCTGTTGCTCTGCCAATTGCGCCGCTTCCTGCCTGGGTGTGACCGCATCGGCAGGCTGGGCTCGGCCACCGGCGATCTGCGCCAGGACGGTATCGCTCAACAGGCGATTTTCTTTGTAAAAATCTTGGAACAGCACCTCTTTACGCTCGACTGAATAGCTGCTGATCCAGGCCGATGCCGTGGCCTGCCGGACATTCAATCGCTCGACTCGAGCTTCAGCCGCGGCTCGATCAACGGCCGCCTCGGCGACCGCGGTACGCGCCCGGCGCTTATCGCGGTTGGGCATTTCCTGCATGACTCCAACCATTTGCATGGTCATGAAGTCCTGATCAAGGCTCCAACGATCGGGGCCGCCAATCGGGTAGTTCTGCACCCCCATCAGCAATTTGGGATCGGGTAGTTCCCCGGCGGGGATTGCGGCGTTAGTGGCAGCTTGCAGCTTGGCCGCCTGGGCCGTCAGTGAGGGGGCGTTATTTTCGGCAAGCCGCAGAGCTTCATCGAGGGTCAGCGGGGCGGCGACGCTCGGCAATGCCAGTACGCTTGCCAGCAGACCGGCCACGAGGGGCCAACCTGTGCAGTAGCACTTGGAGTTCATGTTCACGATTCCTGTGATGAATCACTGCGTGTCTCTTCAGACATGCACGCAGGTATGCCATCGCATCAATGGCCGATGGGACTCAGTGTGGTACAGGAATCAGGCGCAGGGCGGTCGCCATACCCCTGAAGGGGGCTGCGTAGGTAGGAAATCGCCGAAGACGGACGTCACGACAGGGCTGGACAAGGTAACAGGAGGCTTGATGATCGAGACTTGCAGCATGCCACCAGTCTTGCATTCCTGGCCCGGCTTGCAGGGCTTGCCGTGTTCGGCAGGGCTTTTCATATCGTTGCAGCAATCCATGCCCATGTCGTCCATCATCGTCATGCCCATGGTCTTCATCGGGCAGGGTTCAGTCGGTGCCTCGATACCTGCCATCCCACTGAGGGGAAGCGCCAGGCTAACCAGGAAAATGAGGCAACACCGTATGTAGCGTTTCATGTTGGGGAGTCTAGTCGCTGCTCACGCACCGGACAATTACAAATCTCTTAGGAAGAGTGAACCGTTCCGAGTTTCGCAGACATCACCATGCCTCAGAATGAGGCCAACTAGGCGGTTCCATGAGCAGTCGGCGTTTTCCCGAAGAGTTCAAGATCCAGGCTGTAATTCGAGTGACTGAAAACTGTTACCCGTAGCAGACGAGGTGTCACGCTTGGCTGCACAGTGGTGACAAACGGGTCATGTGGGCGAATGTCGGTGAAATTGGTTAGCACAACATTGATGGCACAAGAGTTCGCTACCCGGCCGCTTCCTGTTGATCGGCGGGAAAAGCAAAGTGAAAGGCGGTCAAACCTTCAGATGAGGTGCACCAGACTCTACCTTTGTGTGCTTCTACAATGGAACGGGTGATCGCAAGACCGAGCCCTGCATTGTTGGGACCTCCCTCCCGCCTCGCCGGGTCGGCACGGTAGAATCGATCAAAGATCTTGTTGATGTGCTGCGAATCAATTGTGGCTCCGCCATTTCGGATGGTGAGGGTCACCTTGTCTGCGGAATGCTGGATCTCCACCGCGATCTCCTTTCCTTCCGGCGTGTATCGCATGGCGTTCGAGAGGATATTGGAGACAGCTCGGTCAATCATCAGACGGTCTCCAGTGATGATTCCCCTTCCATGAAGGCTTAGCCGTACTCCTCGATCCTCAGCCAGTAATTGGTAGTACTCGAAAAGCCTGGACACGAGATCTTCAAGTTTGATGTCGACCTGCTCAGGAATGATGAGTCCGTTGTCGGCCTTGGCGAGAAAGAGCATGTCATCGATCATGCGGGACATCCGCTTCAGGTCCTCCAGATTCGAGTACAGGTTCTCCTCATACGCGTCCAAATCGCGTTTCCTGGTCAGCACGACCTCGGTGTGCGTTAGCAGGTTACTCACCGGGGTTCTTAACTCGTGTGCGATGTCGGCCGAAAAGTTGGATAGGCGAAAGAATGCGTCATCCAAACGTGCGAGCATTCCGTTGAAGGACAAGATCAGTTCTTGAAGTTCAAGTGGCACAGGTTCCAGAGGGATGCGTTCTTGGAGTGACCTAGCAGACATGGACGTCGCAACCTTCGTGATCTGCTCGACGGGACGCAGCCCACTTTTCGCGACTAGCCAACCCAAGCCTGCGCTGACCAACGCGCTGATAACCAAACCGACTCCGAACCACCGTTGCAGGGTTTCAAAGAAATGCGCATGGCTGGTGATATCCAGCATCAGCATGACGGTGCCGGGGGCTAGGTCGCCTGGGATCTTGACGTGAGACGTGACGCCGCGGAAGTTATGGGATTCGTCCTGCCATTCCCACACGGCTTCTTTTTCAGCACGCTTGTAACGATCGGGGATCTGCACGGTTTTGAGATCCGAAAACAGTACAGCACCGTCTGAGTTGAGGATCTCCGCCGTCAGATCCTGGTGGGCGCCTAATAATGCGCTTAGTTGCGGTCGTAGCCCTTCAAGCCTTGCTCCCGGGGCCTGGATCGACAGGATGTGTCTTGTCGACTCCAGCTTCTCGAATAGCGCTTGTTCATCGAGCATTCGGAAGTGGTGTTGGCTCAGCATGTTGAAGCTGATGCCTGCGACCACCAGTACAGCGATGACCGCGAACATGATCATCAAGGTCAGACGTTTGACGAGTGAGGACTGTGACAGCATCACTCAGTTGTATCCATCATGTAGCCCATGCCTCGGGCTGTGTGAATGAGCTTCGGAGCAAAGTCGTCATCAATCTTTGCCCGCAGCCGCCGAATCGCCACCTCGATCACATTGGTGTCGCTGTCGAAATTCATGTCCCACACTTGGGATGCAATTAGGGATTTGGGCAGCACTTCACCGCGACGCCGCATCAGAAGCTCTAGAAGTGAAAACTCCTTTGCTGTCAGATCAATTCGCTTGCCGTTTCGAGTGGCACGCCGCTTGAGAAGGTCAACCTCAAGATCCGCCATTTTCATGGTGGTTTGAGCTGACGAGCTGATGCCCCGGCGCAGTAGCGTACGAACCCGAGCGAGTAGCTCTGAGAATGCGAATGGTTTTATGAGGTAATCGTCGGCCCCTAGCTCAAGACCTTTCACTCTATCGTCTACGCCATCACGAGCCGTCAGGAACAAGACAGGGACGTCTTTACCTGCCGCGCGAACCATCCGTAGGACTTCCCAGCCATCTAGCCCCGGCATCATCACGTCGAGAATCAGCAGGTCGTAGCTTTCGCTCAGTGCATTTTGAAGGGCGTCTGTACCCGAGACGACACGATCAACAGTAAAACCTGCCTCTGTGAGGCCCTGCTGCAAGTAGACTCCGGCTTTTGGCTCATCCTCAGCTACGAGTAGTTTCATGTGCTTTGACCCCAATGGTTACATGTCCAGTTTGCAGCAAAAAAGCCGCCCAACCAGAACCTGACGCAAAAGTAATGTAGGCATCAGGCAGCTGTCAGGGAGTCCTGTCTACGGTCTGTTATGACAGGCATCGCAATCGTGCCTGCCGTTAGCGGTAGCAGTGACCCTGACAACCTGATGGAGATCGTCCTGTGAAATCGCTCAAACCAGTGCTTCTTGCTACAGCTATGCTGCTGTCTTCAACTGTGTTCGCTGAAGGTGGAAGCGACCGTGCGCTCGAAAGAATCCAGTTACTTCGGGACCAGGCTGAGGCCGTACTGATAAAAGCGGAGAAAGCTGACCTCGGCCAACGGCATGTACACATGAAAGAGCACATGGCCATGTTGCAGGACTTGATGAGCCAGCTGCATCAAGTCCATCCCAAAGCAGGCATGACAAAGGATGAACATCTAGCGTGGATGGAGAAACACGACAAGATGGTGGATGACGTACTTGGTCAAATGGTCCGTGAGCACAAGCTAATGATGGCGGCCAAGGAGTGTCATCCATAACCCCGAATTCACGGCCGTTCCCCTCTGCTCCTTTGGCCTAGCGGCGCCCAAACGGCGCCGTTTTTTTTGGGGCCAGATTCAGTCATTCCGTTTCAGTCTCCGCAGCAGACGTTTGGCCGGGTGGAATGATCAGTCGCAAGAGCCTGACAGAACTGTAATGCCCAGCTCAGCTTTCTGAAAGCGCAGGCTAGCTAATGTGACCCTAAGCCTGAAGCCCTTGGGGCTCACCGTAACCCGCTGAGGAACAACTGATGAACTTGATCAAAACGCTCCTGATGATGGTCACCTTTGGCATGGCTAGCCTTGCTCTGGCTGAAGGCGGTGCCGACCGCATCTTTGCAAGGATGGAGGCAGCCCGGCAGACCTCCGTGAGTACGAATCAGCTTGCACAGCAGAAGAAGGACCAGGCGCCGGCAGCAGCTGAGATTCACAAACAAGCGAAGCATGAGAGCTGCTGAGCCGAGCTTACAGAAATGTAATCACTCGGGAATCTGTTATGTGGCAGTTTCAGATTGCTCTTTCCCACCGCGGCTTGTGCTTGCTGAAAAGTCTACAAGGCTCGTGGGAATCCTAAGGAAATCGGGACCTTCGACCTCGAACAGCCCGAATATCAGCGAATTACTTGACTGACTGGACACTACGGCATGCAAAGCAAAACCACGAGACGATCCTTCGTCAAAGGCCTGGCCGCTACTGGACTACTTGGTGGATTGGGCATGTGGCGCACGCCGGTCTGGGCCGTGACCAGCCCTGGCCAACCTAATGTGCTGACAGGCACCGATTTTGATCTGTACATCGGTGAACTGCCGGTCAACATCACCGGAGCGGCTCGTACGGCAATGGCGATCAACGGTTCGCTGCCTGGACCAATTCTTCGGTGGCGCGAAGGTGACACTGTCACGCTACGAGTTCGCAACCGATTGAAGCAGGATACTTCCATCCATTGGCACGGCATCATCCTGCCGGCGAACATGGATGGGGTGCCTGGCCTGAGCTTCCATGGCATCGCACCTGATGGCATGTATGAGTACAAGTTCAAGGTCCATCAGAACGGGACCTACTGGTACCACAGCCATTCTGGGCTACAGGAACAAGTCGGGGTGTACGGTGCATTGGTCATCGATGCAAAGGAGCCCGAGCCGTTCACCTATGAACGGGATTACGTGGTCATGCTTAGCGACTGGACCGATGAGGACCCTGCCAGAGTTCTTTCCAAGCTCAAGAAGCAGTCGGACTATTACAACTACCACAAACGCACGGTTGGCGATTTCGTCAACGACGTAAGCGAGATGGGATGGTCAGCTGCCGTGGCGGATCGGAAAATGTGGGCTGAGATGAACATGAGTCCAACCGATCTGGCTGATGTGAGCGGCTATACCTACACCTATCTCATGAATGGCCAGGCCCCGGGCAGCAACTGGACGGGCATCTTCAAGCCGGGCGAAAAAATCCGGCTGCGCTTTATCAACGCCTCGGCCATGACGTACTTCGATGTGCGGATTCCCGGTTTGAAAATGACTGTGGTCGCAGCCGACGGACAGCATGTCAAACCGATGAAGGTCGATGAGTTTCGAATAGCGGTTGCAGAAACTTACGATGTAATTGTCGAGCCGGATGACGCGCAGGCTTATACCATTTTCGCGCAAACCATGGATCGCACAGGGTACTCCAGGGGCACATTGGCCGTACGTGAAGGTTTGCAAGCTCCCGTGCCAGCAGTTGATCCGCGTCCTCTCATCTCGATGAGCGATATGGGCATGGATCACGGCGATATGGGCGGAATGGATCACGGGTCAACGCAGGGCGGTATGCCTGGCATGGCCGGCATGGATCACAGCAAGATGGCTGGGATGGACCATAGCAGCATGGCCAGCATGGATCACAGCAAGATGGCTGGGATGGACCACAGCAAGATGGCCGACATGGATCACAGCAGCATGTTTGGAATGCGCGGAGCCATGCAGGCTCACCCAGATTCGGAGACCAACAACCCCTTGGTCGACATGCAGACGATGTCGCCAACGCCTAAGTTGAGCGATCCAGGAATCGGACTGCGCAACAATGGACGCCGTGTTCTGACGTATGCGGATCTGCGAAGCACTTTCATTGATCCAGACGGCCGAGAGCCTGGTCGCACTATCGAACTACACCTCACCGGGCATATGGAAAAGTTCTCATGGTCCTTTGATGGGATTAAGTTTTCTGATGCAGAACCCCTGCGCCTCAAGTACGGCGAGCGTCTTCGCCTCACTTTGGTCAACGACACCATGATGACTCATCCCATCCATCTCCACGGCATGTGGAGCGACCTGGAGGACGAGAACGGTAACTTCATGGTGCGCAAACACACTATCGACATGCCTCCTGGCTCAAAACGAAGTTATCGCGTGACTGCCGATGCTTTAGGGCGATGGGCCTATCACTGCCACTTACTGCTCCACATGGAAATGGGCATGTTCCGAGAAGTCCGTGTGGACGAATAATCTGGAGATCTGAGATGAGCAAACCAATGAAACGTAGCGCCTTTTTCTTCTCTGCCGCCATGGTAGGTCTTCTTGCTGTTTATGCCCCTTCCTCGTGGTCCAGTGAAAATCATGAGCAACATACCCAGAAGTCTGCTGACGCCCCGAGTTCAGCTAAATCCAACGCCGGAACCAAGGGCGCACAGGGTAAGCAAGCCGAAGGAATGGATCATGGCTCTATGAAAGGCATGGACCATGGATCTATGAAGGGTATGGATCATGGGTCGATGGAAGGCATGGATCACAGCGAAATGATGGATTCGCACGGCGGCGACAAAGCTAAGGCAGGGAAAGATGACCAATAGGCTGGCACGACCATCGCTCTTGGCATTGGCTGTGTCCCTCAGCGCACTGAATGGTGCGCCTAGCTTTGCGGCTGAAGAAATGGACCATTCAGCGATGGGGCATGGGTCTATGCAAACGGATCCAGCCTCTTCACAAAGCGCGATGCAGGGAATGGACCACAGCCAGATGGGGGCAAGCAAGCAGCCGAAAAAGGCCACTTCTGTTGATCACAGCAAGATGGATCATAGCTCCATGCAGGGAAGCAAGGACTCCATGGACCATAGCAAGATGGGCCATGGGAGCATGGAAGGTATGGATCACGGGGCCATGGATCATTCGAAGATGGACCACGGTTCTGCTAATGCCCCCACGACGACCAGTCGTACTCCGATTCCTGTACTGACTGATGCGGACCGAAACGCGGCGTTTCCTCCACTGGGCGGTCATGAAGTTCACGATAGCGGTATCAACAGCTTCTTCTTGTTGGATCAGCTTGAGTACCAGGACGCAGACGAAGGCAGCACGCTGGCTTGGGATGCTTCGGGATGGGTTGGGGGCGACATCAACCGGCTATGGATCCGTTCTGAGGGCGAGCGCACAAATGGCGTTACCGAGGATGCCGAGCTCCAGCTTTTATACGGGCGCTCAATCGGTCCTTGGTGGGATGTGGTTGCTGGGGTTCGCCAGGATTTCAAACCAGAATCTCCCCAGACATGGGCAGCTTTCGGTATTCAGGGCATGGCGCTGTACGAATTCGAAGCTGAAGCTACCGCTTTCATTGGTGAGAATGGTCAGAGCGCCGCACGGCTGGAAGGCGAGTACGACATTCTCCTGACTAATCGCCTGATCCTGCAGCCTACCGCAGAAGCTAATTTCTATGGCAAAAACGATCCTGCGCGCGGCGTAGGTTCCGGTCTCGCCAACACCGAAGTTGGACTGCGCTTACGATATGAGCTCGTTCGCCAATTTGCACCCTACATAGGCGTCACCTGGAGCCGCTCCTACGGCAAAACCGCAGACCTGATTCGCGAAGAAGATGGGGATGTGGATGAAGCTCGATTCGTTGCTGGTATTCGGATGTGGTTTTGAGCACCTGACATGAAGAAAACAATTACAACGCTTGTGGCAGCAGGCGCCTTGGGTAGTGCGGCTGTTCTGGGGGTCGCGTATTTCGGCTTGGTCAACGTTGGTGCTGATGATCCTCACTTTCCGGCAGTCCATGCATTCCTCTCCATGGCGCGGGATCGCTCTATCGAGGTTCGCGCACGAGATATCGAGGTACCGAATCTAAAGGATGAAACCCTGATTCGTACTGGCGCCGGGAACTACAATGCCATGTGTATCGGCTGTCATCTCGCCCCAGGGGTTGATAAGACTGAGCTCAGCCAAGCACTGTATCCGTCTCCTCCCAACCTCACCAAGATTGGCCTAGACGATGGTCCCGCCGCTGCGTTCTGGACCATCAAACATGGTATTAAGGCCACCGGCATGCCTGCTTGGGGCAAGAGCATGGGTGATCAATATATCTGGGGCATTGTCGCATTTCTGGACCAGCTACCGCAGATGAACGCTGAGCAGTACAAAGCGCTGGTAGCAACCAGTGGCGGGCACCAGCACGGCGGTGGGGAAAGTGAGATGCACAATCATGAAGGTCAGCATGGCAGGAATGAGCCTGGCCACAACAGCAAGCCTGCCTCCACAGGAGGCCATCACGATATGGGGCAAGCAGAGGCGCATCATTCACCTTCCGCTGATCCCGCCAGCGCCAAGCCTGACACCGACCATCATGGCGGTCATGACGCGGCCGAAGCTGATAGTGATCATCACTCCAAGCCGACTCCGAAGACTCATACGCACAGTGATGGAAAGGAGCATCCCCATGAAAGTTAAAAGCCGCTTCCTGAGGTTGACCGCCCTTGCTGCATTTCTCACGCTACCGCCGGTTTACGCAGCCGTGCCAACCGCGATCGATGTGCACCGAGATGCAAACTGCGGGTGTTGTACAAAGTGGGTTGCATACATGGAACAGAATGGTTTCAAGGTCATCGATCACGTTGAAACCGATATGAGTGCTGTAAAGCAGAATCTCGGGGTCGTGCCACGTTTAGCGTCCTGTCACACCGCAGTGATCGACGGAAAGTTTGTCGAGGGACATGTCCCAGCTGAACAAGTTCGAGAGCTGGCAAAGCGAAGTGACCTGCTGGGCATTGCTGTGCCAGGGATGCCCGCAGGCTCTCCAGGGATAGAGGTGGATGGCGTTACGCATGCTTATCAGGTCATCGGCCTCACCAAGAGCGGAGGTGATGAAGTGGTTGCAGAATATCCAGGCCACTAACCCTTCCTTAGACCAATAAAAACGGCGCATTGTAGGCGCCGTTTTTATTGTGGGGAGGGCATCCTGATCAGTCAACTCTGACCTCGGCAACCTATGCCGGCTGTGCGGTACTCAAGAATGTTGAGCTTTCCAGTCGAGTCTTCATAGGTCATTTGCGCCGGCATCACGTCACAGGTGTCCCGGTTCGAGGTCATACTGATCACTTTCGCAATGTCGAGTTTCATCCCGTAGCGATAGTGGGTTACCTCTGGTGGTTTTTTTCCATTGGCAGCGGCATAAGCGCGCATAGCTTGTTCATTCGCCTGAATCATCTTTCCGTGCAATCGGTCGGATCCGCCCTCAGCCAATGCTGTCGAGGATGCGGTCAGGATCAGCAAAGCGGCAATTCCTTTAAAAATTCTCATGTTCATCACTCCTATTTGACGTGACTGAATCTTATGGGAATGGACCTGTCGTTCGAATGATGGGCCGATTACATCTTCGTAAGTCGCGCTCAGGCATAGCTGAAGGGTACCCACATCACGCACAAGATACCGACAACCTTAGCAAGGCCGCTATCAAGCCATGTACGAAGCCAAGCAGCGCGGCAGAAACGAAGTGATGCTGTTCAGCTGTGAGAGCTGATCTGCTCACCTGCGCCCAGATTGACATCCCTTCTCTGCCAGTAGCAATCAGCGCTCCGTTTCATGGGGTGACTTAGGAAGGTCTGCTTTGGGGGGGAAAGCAGTCGCTCATGATTGACCGCTCTCGGCTCAGAAAGTGGGGCTCAAAGGGATCAGACTTGAGGTCAGGGGGCGGCGGCGATTAAGTCTCAGCTTATGACGTTCAAGGCCAATCGATTACCAGAGGGACGGGAACAGGAACTCGATAGAGTAAGGGGACAGGCTTAGAGAAACCGACTTGAGTCCCTCCCATTTGATCAACCCCTCGTCGGCCATCTGCGAAAGAAGGGTTCGGGTTGTACTTTCGCTTAAGCCCATTTTGATTTGGATAGCGACGTTCGACTGATCACCGTGGCACAGCAAATCCTTGTAGATTTCGCAAGCCTTGATGCTGAACTCCGGCAACACCTCACCTTTTATGGTGTAGAAAGCTTCCTGATGCCGCTGTTGGAAGTAGTTGTCGATCCGCTGATTCAGCATCCGGGGTTCTAGTATGGAGCTGAAATAATTCACCTGATCGAGAGCGGTCTCGACGAAGTAGCGAGTGAATTTCAGCAACCCTGCATCGGAGAGCTCGCCACGTCCGTCGAGATCGCCTTTGCGAACATGGTCAGCAGCATTCAGCGCTGCATAGTACGCCTCGGCGTTGCGGCCGAAGCCTCGGGACATTGACCACAGGTCTGAACCACCCAGACCACTGGCCTTGAGATACTGGTCGGTGAATAGGCGACCCGTGCGGCCATTACCATCCACGAATGGGTGAATCCACATCAGTCGGTGATGCGCAGCTGCAGCAGCCAGAATTGGTGAGATGCCGTGGTGCCGGTCCAACCGGTAGGCGGTTTCGAACCAATTCATGTAGGACATAAGTTTCTCGGCAGTTGGCGGGATGTGCTTGCCGACCCTAACACCCCGATCCCTGAACTGCCCCGGGACCATACGGATGCTCTCACCATCGTCGTTGACTTTCATGTCCAGTAGCACGTCGGGTATGCCTTTGTAGAGCTCCCGGTGCATACGTGCGACTGCGTCCCTGGTACAGATTAGCGAATCTGCGATTGGGTCATCCGCCAGGCGTTTCTGCGCTTCAATGTGGCATTTAATCTCCTCCAACTCACTTGCGACTTTGACGTCGGTTGGCATTTCATGGGTGCTTAACACGTCTGCCGGTAGAGCGGAGTTACCCTCAATTTTGTTGCTGTAATACGAGTTTACCTTATGAAGATGCTCTATCAGAGGGAGCCGTAGCGGTGGGGGGACGTTGATGCGAAGTGCTGCGTCGAGCCGCATGGTATCAACGACCATATCCTGTAGGTCACCTGGGATACGGTCTTGAGTGATGAGGGGAGTAAGTGCCATTTGCGGGATGATTACTTTGTCGTAAGCCTAGGCTCTGTTCGAAAGAGATGTTGCAGACATTGTGAATTGCACGGATGGGGTGTACTCACATACCAGACCGAAGGTCTCGAAATTCTGTAGATCCTATTCATTGTGGACAGGCGTAGCGTTGGAGTCTATGAGTTCGAGAATAGGTCTTGCTCCCTGGGAGCAGCGCAGCTGGGAACTTCATAAGATTCTTTTCCTAAGGGAAGTGATGAAGCGCGCCCCAACGATTCGTTGGAGCGCGGTATCAGCGGGTTACTTTTTGACAGTGAGATAGTCGCCAGAGGTTTTCAACGAGACGGTCACGTCGCTGTTGGTGCGGTTACGCCAGAACCAACCATGGGTGCCGTCAAATAGAGCAGTGATCTCTCCTGCGTCGCCCTTTACCTGCTTGGCTTTGCTGTAGCTGTGGAAGTCGCCTTGGGCTGCGTTGTAGGTCTCTCCATGAGTGTCATGGTTGACCGGGCCAGTCGCGGTCCACTCGTAGCTGGCTGTACTGCCTTTGCGCATCTCCAGCTTGATTTCTCGGCCTTCGCCTGGTTTGAGCGTCAAGGTCATGTAGTCCGTTTTTGCCGCAGGTGCTGCTGTGGTGGGTTGTGCAGCCGGGGTGGCCACAGGCTGCACTTGAGCCACTGGTTGCGGCGCTGGGGCGACCACGGACGTGGAAATAGCAGCGGTTGGTTGTGGTGGCGCAGCATCGGCCAATGCCTCTTGCGCTAAGATGATTTTCAGCTCACCCATTTGTGTCAGCCCCAAAGCTCGACCGACCCCAGTGGGATCAATGGCGTATTCCGAAGGCATCACCACCGTCACCAGCAGGCCCAAGGCAGTTGCCAAAGCGATCACGGTAGAACGGACGAGCTGACGGCTGCTGGGCAGTTCACTTGCAGTTGGAAGCGGGGTATTGAACATAGTCAGAATTCCTTACGAGGAAACAAGCAGGCCGGTTAACTGGTAACCCATAAGTAGGAAGCCGGCACTCATCATGGCGACATTGGCGATGTAGGCATGGCGCCAGAAGCTGGCTGTCCGCCGCCAATAGCCGATCAGGATGAGAATGCTGCCAAGCGCCAACAGCTGACCGATTTCAACGCCAACGTTGAAGGCAATCAGATTGGGAATTAGGCCATCTGAAGAGATCTCGTACTCTTGGATCTTAGTCGCCAGGCCGAAACCATGCAGCAGGCCAAACACCAGCGTGGCTACCTTGGTGTTCGGCTGGAAGTCAAACCAGCGTTGAAACGCGCCCAGGTTGTCGAGCGCCTTGTACACCACGGAGAAACCGATGATGGCGTCGATGACATACGAGCTGATGCTGATTTCCGTGAGCACGCCTAGTAACAGGGTGACCGAATGCCCGGCGGCAAACAGCGTTACGTAGAGCCCGACATCCTTCATTCGGTACAGGAAGAAGATCACCCCGAACAGAAACAACAGGTGGTCGTACCCCGTCATCATGTGCTTGGCGCCCATGTAGATGAACGGCAAGAGCATCACGCCCGAGCTTTCCTGAATAAAGCCTTTATCCCCCTCGGCGACGGCATGAGCCAACGCCTCGGGCATGCCTAAACAAAGCGATGCGACAAGTAAAAAGAGCAGCAATAGCGGTCGATGTGGGCGCATAGCGAACACATCCCCGCCACTTGTTGGGTACAAGTGCATGGATCAATCCTACGTTGCAATGATCTTGAGCCGCTGTGCGGCCATGGTCAGGAAACAATCGGAGGACGGGGAGGGCGCTCGATCAGGAATATTGGAGATCGGGGGAGATAATGCGCTGGAGCGGTGAGCCGCACGAGAGGCTTCTGCTGTGCAGAAAGCTGCAGCGTAGAGCTCAGCTGAGGGGTCTCGTGCTGGTGGTCAGGGGTTAATGGCGAGTGGTAATGGTCGGAGCACTGTGTACAAGTCGATGCGCCATGGCTGTGATCATGCTCAGCTCCTTGCACCACCTCTGCTACAGGATGTTTGCCGGGCACTGACAACGTATAGGCATGTCCCGCCCACGCCGAGATAACGGCCAGAGCGAGAGCAAGAATCACCATCGTTGATAGAGAACGACTAAACATCACAGGTGCCTTTCAGGCCAATTCCAAGGAATTTGAAGCGTGCTTGATATATCCCCCCTGGGGGGATACGATGCCAGCGTAATCCATCGAATCCAGAGACTCAAGTCATGACTGAGAATGTGCACCTCGATGTCCATGACCACCCACATGGTCATACACATATCCATCAAAGCCACGAAGCGATCATCAAGCGCCTCAAGCGTGCGGACGGCCACTTGCGAAGCATCATTGCAATGATCGAGGAGGGCCGTGAGTGCGTCGACATCGCACAGCAGCTGCATGCGGTTGAAAAAGCGGTTTGCCAAGCCAAGCGGACGCTCATTCAGGATCACATCGACCACTGCCTGGAAGACACCGTCGTGGCATTGAGTAACGGGGATCGCTCATCGCTTGAAGAATTCAAGCAAATCACCAAGTACCTTTAGGTTCCCCATGCCGAACTTCGCAGAATTGCTACAGCAGGGTGGAGCCCACGCCTGGCTGTATTTTCCCAGTGCAATCTTGCTGGGTGCTCTCCACGGGCTTGAGCCTGGCCATTCCAAAACCATGATGGCTGCATTCATCGTTGCGATTCGTGGCTCTGTGAAGCAGGCAATCCTGTTGGGCCTTGCCGCCACGATTTCCCACACGCTGGTGGTCTGGCTGGTCGCAATCGGTGGCATGTACCTGGGTAAGGGGCTGGATGCTCAGACTACAGAGCCTTACTTCCAGCTCGCATCTTCTGCCCTGATCATTGTGATTGCCCTGTGGATGCTTTGGCGGACGTGGCGTGGCGAGCAGATGTTCAAGTTCGAGCAAGGCGATGATCACCATCATAGTGATCATGACCACGGGCATCATGATGAGACTCACCGTATTGATACCGGCCATGGCCGGATCGAGCTTTCAATCTTCGAAGACGGTATGCCCCCGCACTGGCGGATGAAAGTGCTGAGTGGCCATGCCTGGCCGGCTGCTCAAGTTCTATTGACCACCACCAGGTCCGACGGGAAGATCCAGCAATTCGCCTTTGTCGAGCGGGAAGGGTATCTCCAATCCACGGTTGATATTCCTGAACCCCATGAATTCAGCGCTCGGCTCAGTCTCGGGCATGCTGGCCATTCGCATGACTATGATCTCGATTACCGCGAGCACGATCATGGCCACATCCATTCCGAGCGGGAGGGCTTGGAGCTGTCCGTCGATGGCTACCAGGACGCGCATGAGCGTGCTCATGCCAACGACATCCGTAAGCGCTTTACCAATCGGGAAGTGACAACTGGGCAGATCATCATGTTTGGCCTGACCGGTGGCCTTATTCCATGCCCTGCAGCCATCACGGTATTGCTGCTCTGCCTCCAGGTTAAAGAAGTCGCACTTGGCGCCATATTGGTTCTGTGCTTCAGCATTGGCTTGGCGCTTACTCTAGTGGCAGTAGGGAGCGCAGCAGCGATTGGTGCAAGACAAGCGTCCAATCGCTGGCCATGGCTGGGTACCGTGGCGCGGCGTGCACCCTACCTCTCCAGCGTCCTGATTATCGGTGTCGGCCTCTATGTAGGCTTCCATGGCTGGATCGGACTGAACAGCTGAGGGGCCTGCTCAGTGTTCGAACTGACCAGCTACATCGGCCTATTTCTGGCGGCACTCGGTGCCGCCACCTTGCTGCCCATGCAGTCAGAGGCAGTACTCGCCGGCATGCTGGTTTCCGAGAAATATTTGCCCCTTACTCTGCTACTGGTGGCCACAACCGGTAACGTTTTGGGCTCGTTGTTTAACTGGGTGCTCGGGCGCAGCATCGAGCACTTCCGGCACAAACGTTGGTTTCCGGTTAGTGAGAGCAAGCTCGAAAAAGCCCAGCAGTCCTATCAACGCTACGGCCACTGGTCCTTGCTACTCAGCTGGGCCCCCATCATTGGCGATCCACTTACCTTGGTCGCGGGCATTATGCGTGAGCCCTTGTGGCGCTTCCTTTTGATCGTCACCCTGGCCAAGGGAGGACGTTATCTACTGCTCACAGTGCTCGTCCTGGGAGGCTCGTGATGAGCGCGTATGAGCTAACCGCACCGGTCATCAAGAATCGCAATGCCGGCCAGGACCTGATCAAGTGGTTAGCCATGGTCACAATGGTCATCGATCACCTGCGCTTGGTGTGGCCCGAAATGGGCGACCTGTTTATCGTTGGACGGCTCGCCTTTCCGCTGTTTTGCGTAGCGATTGCCGCCAATGTGGCGCGTACGGGCCCCGGCGAGCTACTGACAGCCGCCAATGGTCGATACCTCATCTTGATGATCCTGTTCGCGATCATTTCCGAGGTTCCCTATCGCTACATCAGCACTTCTGGACTATTCAATGTCTTGGTGACTCTGACACTGGGGCTGCTGGTCACGTGGGGGATTCATCATCGCACGTGGTTGGCTGGGGCCCTGGCAATCACCGCAGGGGCGCTTGCCTATCTGCTCAACGATACGCTGATGTACGGGTTCTATGGCGTCCTTGTACCAGCGACAGTGCTTATTGCGATCAAACGGCCAGGCATACTGTGGTTACTGCCTGCACTCCTGTGCGTATTGATCAATACTCGCAGCAGCATCGTCGCCCGGGCTCTGGATCTAAACACTCCGTCGATCCTAGCCTTGGGCACTGCCTGCGCCGCTCCGCTTCTAGGCTTGTGGCTCCTGCGCCAGAGTCTGCATTTCAATGTACAACCGGTACGCCAGTGGGGGTATTGGTTCTATCCAGGCCACTTGGTCGCATTGCTAGCTCTCCGCTTGTGTCTGTGAGGCATAAGAATGCCTTTCATCGGCTTACCCACAACTGAACCCGCAAGCTCTTGTTTGATGAAGGCAAATAGCCATACTCTGTGCGTGGTGGAAGATTCCGCCTATAAAAACTACGCATGGAGTTAGCCTGATGAAAGTTGTTTCTCTCGTTATTGCTGCTGTCCTTTCGTTCTCTTCGGTTGCTGCGTTTGCGCACAGTGGTGGTACCGATTCCAAGGGTTGCCACACCAACCACAAAACTGGCAGCTACCACTGTCACTAAGCGGCAAAGCCCAGCGGTTGCTGGGCCATTCCCAATGGTGGTCATCAGGACCACAGTTGAAAGAATGCTCCCCAATGTCCATTGCGCACCACGTACACCAGCAAACCGACTATACCGCAGCTGAGTAGTACCTGAATGACACCGCGCTTGAAGTGAAACAGTGCAATGGCAGCGGCTATCGCAATCACCAGCGACGGCCAGTCCAGACCTGCTCCAAATCCATTGGGCCAGAGTACGTGGTAACCGAAAAACATCGCCAGGTTCAGGATCACTCCGACCACGGCAGCTGTGATGCCGATGAGTGGCGCAGTGTATTTCAGTTCGTTATGGGTCGACTCGACCAAGGGCCCACCGACCAGAATGAACAGGAAGGAAGGCAGAAAAGTGAACCAGGTCACCAAGCTCGCCGCTACGGCACCGGCTAGGAACGTCTGCTCAGGACCAAAAACCTGCTGGACATAAGCGCCGACGAAGCCAACGAACGCCACGACCATGATCAACGGACCAGGTGTGGTTTCACCTAAGGCCAGGCCATCGATCATTTGGGTCGGGGTCAGCCAGCCGTAGTGTCCCACAGCGCCTTGATAGACATAGGGCAGCACCGCATACGCACCACCGAACGTCAGTAACGCTGCCTTGGTAAAGAACCAGCTCATTTGGGTGAACGTCCCGTTCCAGCCAAACATCGCGGTCAGGAGGCCCATGGGTAACAACCACAGCAGGACGCCTACCAGAATCAGCAGCATTAGCCGAGACCAGCGAAACCGGGCGTGTGCAGGCGTTGGGGTGTCATCATCGATCAGAGCCGTGCCATAGGATTTCTTCGCGGTACCGTGGCCACCGGTGCGAAATTTTTCTGGGGCAAGGCGGCCGCCCAGATAACCCAGCAGTGCCGCGACCAGGACAATGACGGGGAAAGGAACATTCAAGGCGAAAATCGCGACGAACGAAGCGGCAGAAATGGCCCACAGCCATCCGTTTTTGAGTGCTCTTGAACCGATTCTATGAGCGGCATGGACCACGATGGCGGTGACTGCAGGCTTGATGCCATAGAACAGTCCAGCCACGATGGGAACGTCACCGAAGGCAATATAGACCCATGACAGCACAATTAGAATGAACAGCGAAGGGAGCACA
This sequence comes from Pseudomonas alkylphenolica, assembly GCF_000746525.1. Classification (NCBI taxonomy): domain Bacteria; kingdom Pseudomonadati; phylum Pseudomonadota; class Gammaproteobacteria; order Pseudomonadales; family Pseudomonadaceae; genus Pseudomonas; species Pseudomonas alkylphenolica. Next base: position 4,856,366 of record NZ_CP009048.1, on the reverse strand, counting down.
AACAGCCCACCCGCAATCACCCCACCCCAAGTGCGATGCATCAGCCAGCCGATATAGGTCGCCAACTGCTGTGCCTCTGGCCCAGGAAGCAGCATGCAGTAATTCAATGCATGGAGAAAACGCCGTTCTGATATCCAACGCCGACGTTCTACCAGCTCCTGGTGCATGATCGAGATCTGACCCGCAGGCCCGCCGAAGCTGATAAAGCCGAGCTTCAGCCAGAACCACAGTGCTTGTGCCAAGCTAACAGGCGCTGGTCGCATCAAGTCAGGCGCATCCACCGGTAGGGTGTCCTTAGTCATCGGTGTTGCCCTCCGATGGGCGCTCGAGCGAGCAGCTGGCGAAAGTACATGCTCATGAAACGATTGTCTCGTGATGTTCGGACTTTGGTGTTTTGGTGGTACTCGCGAAGCAGCTTGCGATCATTAGCTTTTTGTAGGGGCGCAAAACTGAACTTCAAATCCAGCGGCGAACACGAGCGCAATACTTATCCAGATCGTCACCAAACAACCGACGCAAGGCACGTTCTTCCGGCAGGATCTGAAAACGATTGATGTACAGGACGAACGCCGCAACTCCCAGCAAAGCGAAGGGTGAAGCAAGAAACACCGCCCACGCCGCCAAGGCCAATGCAAAGCCCAGGTACATGGGGTTTCGAGTCACGCGATAGATACCTGAAGTAACCAGGGCTGAAGCCGATGCTGGTTTCAACGGATTGACCGTTGTTTTGGCCTGATGGAAGCAAATTACGCCTGCCAAACAAACACCGGCGCCAATCACTGATAGCACAAGGGAGCCGACAAGGCGCCAACTCAGAGGCGCCTCTACGGCCGGCCATTGCGCTGCACTGAGCCACATCAACAACGCGCAAATCGCCGCCACCAAGGGGGGCGGGACACGGTTCTCGAACCAGTGCATGACATTACTCCTTGGTTTTGGCGACCTCATCACGGACCAATTGACGCAGTGCCTGCGGGCTGAACTCGTTCAGGCTTTGACCATTTACGAAGAACGTCGGAGTGCCCTGTACGGCTAAGGCTTTAACATCCTGCATGTCGACTTTAAGCGCCGCATCAACCCCCGCAGACCGCATGTCTGAACGGGCTTTATCCAGATCGAGACCGACCTCTTGCGCAGCCTCCCACGCCTTGGCTACTTGAGGATCATCATGCCAACCTGGTTGGGCCTCCAAAACCGCCTCCAGCACTTGCTGGTAGAGATTCTGCTTTCGCGATGCCTCGAGCAGACGGGCAACCTCTTCTGAACCTTGGTGTAAAAGCGTATAGCGCAAGACCAGACGAACATCGTCAGGATGCTCCGCGAGAATCTTTTTGACGTAGGGATAGAAAGCCCGGCACGCCTCACAAGAAGGATCAAAGAATTCGACAATGGTGACCGGGGCGTTTGCCTTACCGAACGCAGGTGAATGGAAGCGCACCAGATTGGCCGTAGCCCTGACAGGCGGTTCGGCAGGGGGCATCGTTGAAGTTTGAGCTGGTGGGGTCGGTGTTGGTTGATACAACATGACAGCCGCACCAAAGGCAGCCAGCACCAGAATGCTGATGGTCAGGACCAGGGTACGACGATTCATGTGGTAGAGCTCCGACGGATGATAAGCAGCAGGACAGAAATGGACATAAAGGCAGCTAGTGCTAACAGAGGCAGCGGAACAACGCCAAACAGCGTCATGCCAGCGTCAGTGCAGGATGGACCGGTCGCAGTACAGGGCACAATTGGCTGCGGAAGCAGGCCTGCATAGAGCAGGCTGTGCCCCAGCGCAACCAACCCACCACCGATCGCGAGTGGTAACGCATAGCGCCAGACCGCAAAATCTGAGCGATAGCAAGCAATAGCCAAAATGATCGCAAGCGGGAACATAAAGGCTCGCTGGAACCAGCACAGCACACAAGGCTCCTGGCCCATCACCTCTCCAACAAATAGCACCGCTAGTGTGGAAGCTAGCGCGAGCAGCCAGGCCAGCAGTAACAACATCCAAGAGCTGGGGGTAACGCCGTGGTTCATATGCGTTCCTCAGTTAGCGCCTGGAGGCACTGCAGTAAAGGTCACCGGGAGCGTCTGACCATCAGCAAATTGAAGCGTTATCGCAATCTGATCACCGAGGGCCAGCGGCTTCTGGCGCTGCATCAGCATCAAGTGATAACCACCGGGAGCAAAGGCCAAGGTGCCTGACGCAGGTACCTGTACCTGATCAATATGCTGCATTCTAGCCATGCCATTTTCCTGGATACTTCGATGAATCATGACTTGGCCGAACATGTCGCTTTGCGCACCATTCAGCGCAACCGGCTCAGCACCGGTGTTCGTCAACGTAAAGTAACCTGCGGCCGGTAAGTCACCGGGTAGCAGCCGAAGCTGCGCGTTCTGTACTTGCACTTGGGCCATTGCAGCATTTGCTGTTAGCAGCAATAGCGCAGCAGCCAGCTGTCGTCCGATCCGTTGCATCATGACTATCCTTGTGTTGAAGCCAGTTAGTTGGAGTGTTTGGGCCCACAGCACGACTTGACCTCAGTCGGCTCTGCCGGGGATTGTCCGGGCTCACAGAGGCTTACCAGCATAGGCTTTGACCCTTCGCGCGTTGAGACCGCATTGGATACCGGGGCGCAGCAGGAAGCAGCAGGTTTAGTAGACTCCACTGCGCAACATTCAGCAGGTTCAGCGACCACCTCCGGCTGCGGATTGAGCTTCCACTCATGCCAGGCTTCGCGAAGGACCTGTCCAGCGGAATGCAGGAACAGTGCAGCAATCGCCAGACCCACCGCGATATCAGGCCACAGGCTGCCAGTTAGAGCCACCAAACCAGCCGCGATAATCACACTGGTATTGGCAATCAGGTCGTTACGTGAACACAGCCAGGTCGAGCGCATGTTCAAGTCATCACTGCGGTGGCTAAACAGCAGATAGAAGCAGATGCCATTGGCAGCCAATGCGATAAACCCGACCACCCCCATCCAATCCGCTTCAGGCACTTCTTGCATGATCAACTTGCGAGCAGCGTCGGCGACCACCACAAGCCCGAAGAGCAGCATAAAGCCGCCTTTGAACAAGGCCGCCCCGGCGCGCGCTCGGACGCTTCGGTGCAGTACAAACAGCGTCACCGCGTAAACCGAGGCGTCCCCAAACATGTCCAGCGAGTCGCCCAGCAATGCGGTAGAGCTCGCAATCAAACCGGCGGCAAACTCCACCACGAACATCACCGCATTGATGGCCAGAACGATGTAGAGAATGCGGCTTTGTCGGGCGCGCAACTGCGCTAGTTCGCCGGCTTTGTTTTCGCAGCAGCTGTCCATTTTCCCATCCTCACGCATGACCGATTGCGATAGCATGAAGGTTCTAGCAACTATAAGGTCAAGCACCATGACTGTACCGAACTACACCGTAGGTCAGTTGGCCAAGGCCACAGACACCAAGGCAGTGACTATCCGCTACTACGAACAGCAGGGGTTGCTGCCTTCAGCCACCAGAACACCTGCAGGCTACCGCCTCTACACGGAGATCGAGCGCGATCGTCTGCTGTTTATTCGACGCAGCCGGGGGCTGGGTTTCAGCCTTGACGATGTGCGCGAACTGCTCGGCCTGGCTGATCGGAAGGAACACTCCTGCGCAGCAGTCGATGCCAAAGTCGAGCTACAGCTTGCTCAAGTACGAGAGCGCATCCGAGATCTACAAGGCCTGGAAAGTGAGCTGACACGGTTGATCGCGTGTTGCCAAGGTGGCGTGATTGAAGAGTGCCGGATTATCGAGTCCCTATCGAATCGATCTGCTGTACGTCCAGAGTCGACTGGCACGGCTTCACAGTAAGAGATCAGCTCGCGACTTTGAAACAGAGACAAACACTGGTCCCCGCCTGCTCTTGGCTACTGAGACTGACTTCCCCGCCAAAGCGCTCCATGATCTGCTTGACCATGATCAAACCGATACCCAACCCACCCAGTTTGATGGTGTAGAAGGATTTGAACGCCATCATCTCTTGCTGGCGGGTCATGCCTTTACCGGTATCGTTGATCGAGAGTGGAGCTTTAGCCCATCGGCAGACAGTGTGGTACTGATATCTAGCTGGCCACCCTCCGGCATCGCTTCAATGGCGTTGGCAATCACACTTTGATTCATTTTTGCAATACGTGTGCTGTCCGTGTCTCAACTGCTTTCCCTGACATGGGTAGAAATAATATAAGATCAGTGGTGAGGCATATTGTTTCATCTGTGAGGGCTGAGAATCCCTACCTCGAAAAAGAACGTTCACTTGAAGGTTCTAGCTTGCAGAAGATGATCAATCGTATCGCTGAAGCGCTATGATAGCTCATCTAGTTATAGCGATATATCAGCTGGTGTGTTATTAAATTTTGAAAGTGGGTGTCCGAAAAATACCCAAAAATATAGAGTTTTTGAAGATGCTGTTGGTGAAGTTGTAGGCGAAATTAAGCTTTGAATAGAGCATTATAAGCTGCAAGATTTCTCACGCTAAATAAATCCCGCTTTGACGGGGTTTTTAGTGTGCTAAGGGTGGCGTATGGTTTGTGGTGTAAGTTTTCAACGTTTATCTAGCACGTATCCTACACCTCTCAGTGTATGGATGAGCTTGGTTTCAAAGGGGTCATCTATTTTGGCTCGGAGTCTGCGAATTGAGACCTCCACTACATTCGTGTCGCAGTCGAAGTTCATGTCCCATACCTGCGAGATTATTTGTGTGCGACTTAAGACCACGCCGGAGTTGCGCATCAGGTAATGCAGCAGAGCAAACTCTTTCGTAGTTAAATCAATACGTTGGCCGTCTCGGAAGGCTCTATGGCGGCTCTGGTCCAGCTCCAGATCTGCTACTTGAATGATCTCAACCGAGGCAGGATGATCCGCTCTACGCATCAAGGCTCGTACGCGGGCTAAGAGCTCCGGAAACTCAAACGGCTTGACCAAGTAGTCATCCGCACCATTTTCCAATCCTCTGACTTTATCTGCAAGGCGACTTCTTGCGGTCAGCATCATAATGCGCGAAGGGCAGTTTTTTCGCCGTAGCAGCTCGAGCACTTGCCAACCATCCATCTCTGGCAAGTTAATATCGAGGATGATAAGTTCGTATTCATGCTGCTTGGCTAGGAAGAGGCCATCAGGGCCGTTGTGCACGAAATCTACAACATAACCACTTTCCGTAAGCCCTTGTCGCACGTACTCCGCTGTTTTTACCTCGTCCTCAATTACCAGAATTCGCATGGGGTTTTGTCTCGATATCGCTGAGCAATTAAATAGCGCCTGTGCGCCGGTAGTATTTAGTAAAATAGTAAATCAATTTTTGGCACTCAGGGTCTAAATAACGCATTTGTAATTTATTGGTAATATGGCTGATAGCCTGGCGATATATTGTGTCGCAGCTTGGCTTGGAGGTGATATCAGCCGCTATTATGGTTCGCAGCATGACAGTATGAAGTATTTTTTATTTCTGGTTTTTGTGTTGGGTGCGTTGAGGTCTGATTACAAAGAGACCTCACTCGATGAGGAGGCGGAACATTGGTGCAGCCACGAGTTGCATCGTCATGTGATGGTGAAAGTTGGACGGCTTCTCGAATTTTAACCACGAAAAAAAAGGCGCCCAGAGGGCGCCAAATATTCACCTCTAACCAAAGGAGCAATTAAGCTTCTTAAGGTGAATTAGTGGAACGAGTGGTGCTCAACGGCCTAATAGAATTAGTGCTCAGGGATCACTGATCCTATGAGGTATTTACAGAATAGAGAGTGGGTATTCGACGATCAGGCGGACCTCATCTAGGTCCGATTCAAATGCCGTGGCGCGAGTGTTAGCCTGGCGTACCCGGAAAGAAAGGTCTTTGGCGGTCCCAGTCTGCACTACGTACTTGACTTCGATGTCACGTTCCCATCGCTTCTGGTCGGTAAGTGGATTGCCGTTATCATCGGTCCGCATGTAAAACTGGTTAGCGTTGGAGTAGTCGGCGTCAGTGCCCTTGCCATAGCGAGTCATGAACGAAAGACCAGGGATACCGTAGCTGGTCATGTTCAGGTCGTAGCGTAGCATCCACGAGCGCTCATTCGGCGAGTTGAAGTCGCTGTACTGGATTGAGTTATCGAGGAAGATGGAGTCAGACTGGCGCAGATAGTCGAAGTCATCGTCGCCGTTGTTGCGCTGATGAGAAAGAGCCAGCGTATGGCCGCCGAAGCGAACGCCGACCTTAGCGCTCCAGATGCTGTTGTCGAAATCGCCCAGCAACTGTTTGCCTTCATCGAGCGCACGGTAGTAGTTCAGGCCACCAATCAGCGCGACGTCGTCATTGAGGGGGTAGCTGAAGCTGGAACCAGCATAATACTGGTTCCAGACGTCCTTCAGGCGGCTGGCATAGAGGCTCACGCTGATATTCTCGTTGACGTCATAGTCAGCACCGCCGTATCCAACCCAAGGTGAGTCAACTGGGCCACCATAGAAGGTCGCAAACTTATCGCGCATATCGCTAGAGACTGGCTGGCTCATCGAATGCAGACGACCGGCCTGGATGGTGAGGCCCTCAAAGCTAGTGTTCTCGGCAGTAACGCCGCGGAAGCTTTCCGGCAGCAGGCGTGAATCGCCGAAAGCAACCACCGGAGTGAGAGGGAACACGTCCCCGACTTTCACCACGGTGTCCAAGAATCGAACTTTAGCGGCGCCACCCAGCTTGGTGTATTCATCGCGCGCTTCGCCCTCGCTGTTGACCGGGAGTACGTCAAAGGAGCTGCGGCCGCCATTTCGGCCGTCACCGGTGTCAAGCTTGAGGCCGATCATTGCGAAGGCATCTATGCCAAAACCAACGGTGCCTTGGGTAAAGCCCGAATTAAAATTGGTGATGATTGCATGAGCCCATGCTTCGGAGTAGCCGTTCGTGTTGCCCTTGCCACTGTTGTAAGTGGGGGCGGAGCTGTCACGGTTATCACGATTGAAATAGAAGTTTCGGTTCAAAACGGTGAGGCTGCTGCCCTCAATAAAACCTTCTGCTTTTTCCTCTGCCTGGGCTGTAACTGCATAACTGCCGGCGAGCGCAGAACATGCGGCCAGGTAAAGCGACAATTTACTTCTCATTCAATGCTCCTTCGATTGCGGCAGCTTTTATTATGATTGTCCGACTCGGGTGTTTAGGTGATTGTTCTGACCCGGCGGCGCGCGTAGCGAAGCGCCTTGCGCAATACTTACAGGCGGAAGATAACGGGAGGGTGATAAGATAATTACAATTTTGTCATGTTGTTGTTATTCACTGTATAGGGTGCTCGCGCTGCCATGTACAGCCCTTCCTTAAACCCCATTGGATACGCAGTTTCTACAAGGTTTACGGGCAAAGCTTCGATTTATTACGAAATTGTAATTTTCCAGCCACCCCTCTGATAGCTATCGCTGATTAGAGTGCCATCACCTAATCCAGTGGGGCTTGGCAGCTATTTCTGCATTCTCGCCAAGCTTTATCGAAGTTTGCGCACGAGGATCATGAAAGTGCCCCGGTACAATAGAAATGTCTTGTTAAAGACCTCACAGTCTCCTTGGAGGCTACTTGCGCTCTGTGCGCTAATTACGGGCCTGATTACACCTGCAGCACTCGCTGGGCAAAGCATTAACCTCTCCCAAGCACTTTCCACTGCGATGGATTCCAACCCTGATATGGCCGCTGCACGGCAGGAAATTGGCATTGCCGACGGGGCTCGTAAGCAGGCTGGTCTCATCCCTAACCCGGAGATTTCATACGAGGTTGAAGACACCCAGCGAGACACCAGTACCACCTCCGTATCGATTGCCCAACCCTTGGAACTTGGTGGAAAACGGGCCGCCAGAATCGAAGTTGCTACGCTCGGCCAGGGGATCGCACAGATGGAGCTGGAGCGTCGTGTGAACGGTCTGCGAGCCGATGTTGTGCAAGCGTTCTACGCAGCCCTGCGAGCCCAGACGGGGCTCGACCTGGCCAAGCAGTCTCTTGACTTGACCGAGCGCGGACTGCGTATCGTGGATGGCCGCGTGCGGGCGGGTAAATCCTCACCGGTAGAGGCTACACGAGCTCAAGTGCAGTTAGCCGAGGCCAAGCTGCAGGTGCGTCGTGCCGAAACGGAGAAATCTACGGCATATCAGCAGTTGGCTCAGATCACTGGCAGCGCAGTTACGGTCTTCGACCGCCTTGAGTCACCCACCTTGTCTCCGGGCACACCGCCACGGCCAGCGGAGTTGTTGGCCAGGTTGGATCAAACTCCTGAGATGCGTCAGGCCGTGGCGAAAATCGACCAAAATGACGCTTCGCTCGGCTCGGAGAAGGCCCAGCGTATTCCGAACCTGACAGTTAGCATTGGTAGCCAGTACGACCGTTCAGAACGGGAAAGAGTCAATTTAGTTGGATTATCGATGCCACTTCCGCTGTTCGACCGTAACCAGGGCAACATCCTTTCTGCTGCTCGCCGGGCTGATCAGGCCCGTGATCAACGTAATGCTGTGGAGTTGAGGTTGCGTAGCGAAACTCAAACTGCTTTGAACCAGTGGGCTACCGCCATGCAGGAAGTTGAGTCCTATGACCAGACCATCCTGCCCTCTGCCCAACAAGCTGTGGATACCGCCACTCGCGGATTCGAGATGGGCAAATTCGGTTTCATCGAGGTACTGGATGCCCAGCGCACCTTGATCGTTTCTCGTGGCCAGTACCTCGACTCGTTGGCTGCGGCAACCAATGCGCGTGCTCAGGTGGAACGGGTTTACGGCTACGTCGGTTCGGATGCCGGCGTTCGTTGAGCCTGCCAGACATTTTCTTCGTCATGCGGCAATCATTGAGTCGGGCACCAATGAAGCGCGCCGCGAGATTAGCAGGGCTGTGTGCGAAGGCTGAGCAACTCGGGCATACGGCATGACGCCTCGCCTGGTTACAGAACAACTTCATGTTTATCGAGTGTGTTTTGTCACCTTCGGGACATGAGTCAAGTTCAATATTTTTGATAATTTGGAGTTACCAATGGCATCAACAACTCCCCGAAAGCAGCGGCTGATGATTGCGGCCGTTGTCGTAATCGGTTTGGCCGCGGCGGGTCTAATTCTAAGTGGAAACCCGGGTCAGTCCGGGGAAAAAGGCCATGGTCATGGTGAAAGTCATGAGGAAGCGTCAGCTCACTCAGATCCCGAGCACCACGGCGAAGCTTCGGCGGAGGTGCATGAAGATGCCGACGAACATGCAGATGAAGAGCATCATGAGATCGAAGAGGCCACCAAGGGCGAGCATGGCGGCAAGCTTTTCACTGAGGGTAATTACGCGCTTGAAGTGACGATTTTTGAGGAAGGCGTAGAGCCTCAGTTCCGGCTCTATACCTACCTGGACGGAAAGCTTCTAGACCCAGCTGCCAGTACTGCGCAAGTGACTTTGTCGCGTCTTGGTCAGGCTCCACAACTCATCAGCTTCAGCAAAGAGAATGACTATCTTCGTGGCGATGCCGTTGTCGTAGAGCCTCATTCTTTCCAGGTTTCCATCAGCGCCAAGCACAAAGGCAAAAGTTACTCGTTTGGTTACGAGCAGGTTGAGGCCCGCGTGACCATGACGGATGTGCAGCTTGAGCAGGGTGGCGTCACGCTCGCCACTGCTGGTCCCGCGAAAATTGCTTCCACGCTGCAGGTGCTCGGTGAGGTTCGCTATAACGGCGACCGTACGGTTCAGGTGACCCCGCAACTTGCCGGTCGGGTCGATTCGGTGGCAGTTAGTGCTGGCGATACGGTCCGCAAGGGCCAGGTGCTGGCCAAGATATCCAGCCAAGCGCTTGCCGAACTGCGTGGCGAGCTGCTTGCTGCACAGCAGCGTTCGGCGCTTGCCCGCACGACCTACTCGCGTGAAAAGCAATTGTGGGAAGAGAAAATTTCTGCCGAACAGGACTTCCTACAGGCGCAGGTTGCCATGCAGGAAGCCGCTATCGCGGTGCAGCGCGTCCAGCAACAAATCGCCTCGCTGGGCGGTACTCCAGCCAAAGGCCAGAACCTCACCGAGTTCGAGATTCGCTCTCCTATTGATGGCGTGATAACCAGCAAAAGCATATCGGTTGGTGAAGTTCTCAAAGAGGACTCTGCGGTCTTTACCGTTTCGGATTTGTCGACTGTGTGGGTGGATTCCACCATCGCGGCAAAGGACCTGGGCGTAATCGCCGAAGGGCAAAAAGTTGTAGTGAGCTCCAGTGCATTCGTAGCCAAGGCGGAGGGTACCATTTCGTATGTCAGCGCTCTGGTTGGGGCACAAACCCGCTCCGCAACGGCTCGCATCGTTCTTGCTAATCCAGATCGGGTATGGCGTCCCGGTTTGCCGGTGACCGTCGAGGTGGTTGCTGCGGAGAGCGATGTTCCCGTTGCTGTGGCGGTCGAGGCGATCCAGACCGTTCGAGACTGGCAGGTGGTATTCGGCCGCTTCGATAACCAGTTGGAAGCTCGGCCTGTTGAACTTGGCAAGTCCGACGGACGCTTCGTAGAAGTTATCTCGGGTCTGAAGGTGGGTGATCGTTACGCACTGAAGAACAGTTTTCTGATCAAAGCTGAGCTAGGCAAAGCCGGCGCGAGCCATGACCACTAATTCGGAGTTGAGCTATGAAACAAGTTACTGCCATTTTTCGCCCGGTTCGGCTTGAGGCCGTCGAGCAAGCGTTGCACGCATTGCCGCATCTGCCTGGGTTTACCATCCTGCCTGCTTATGGTCACCCGCGTGGCCATGGTAAAGATCACAGTTACATCGCAGACGAGTGGAACCCCGACGCCCATCAGCATCTCGTGCTGCTAGCGTTTTGTTCCGACGATGTTGCCGATGAGATCGTCAAGGCCATAGAGAAGGCTGCCCACACAGGTGTACCCGGTGACGGAATCGTCGCCGTATCCCCTTTGACTGACGCATTGCGCATCCGTACTGGAGAGCGCGGTGATGCTGCGCTTTAGGGGAAATTTACATGTACGAACGATTAATTCGCTTCGCCATCGATCAGCGCTGGCTGGTTTTGCTGGCTATTCTCGGCATGGCAGCGTTGGGTGTTTACAGCTACCAGAAACTGCCGATTGATGCGGTTCCCGATATCACCAACGTGCAGGTTCAGATCAATACCGAGGCCAAGGGATATTCGCCGCTGGAGACCGAACAACGTGTGACTTTCCCGATTGAGACGGTCATGGCGGGGCTCCCCAACCTGCAGGAGACGCGCTCCATCTCGCGCTATGGGCTTTCGCAGGTCACTGTCATCTTTGAAGACGGTACGGACATCTACTTCGCTCGTCAGTTGGTGAATGAGCGGATACAAGAAGCCCGTGGCAATCTTCCCAGGGATCTATCACCGAGCATGGGACCCATTGCCTCTGGCCTGGGTGAGATCTACATGTGGACCGTTGAGGCGCAAGAAGGCGCGAAAAAAGCGGATGGCAGCGCCTACACGCCGATGGATCTGCGTGAGATTCAGGACTGGATCGTCAAGCCGCAGCTACGAACTGTCAAAGGTGTTACTGAGATCAACACCATTGGCGGCTATGCCAAGGAGTTCCAGGTTTCACCCAAGCCGGAGCTCTTGGTAGCCCATGGCGTCAGCCTGCAGGACATTGTGGTTGCGTTGGAAAGCAACAATGCCAACGTCGGTGCGGGCTACATCGAACGCAGCGGCGAGCAGTACCTGATCCGAGCTCCAGGGCAAGTTGGCAATATTGCAGACATCGCCAACATAATCATCAAGAACACCGATGGCGTTCCTGTCCGTATCGGTGATGTGGCTGAGGTGGGCCTGGGTAAGGAGCTGCGTACCGGTGCCGCAACTGAAAACGGTCAGGAGGTGGTGCTCGGCACGGCGTTCATGTTGATTGGTGAGAACAGTCGCTATGTATCGCAGGCTGTCGACCAGCGCCTGAGCGAGATCAATCGCAACCTGCCGAAAGGGGTCATGGCGAAGACGGTCTATGACCGCACCGTATTGGTTGACAAAGCCATTAGTACGGTGAAGAAGAACCTGATCGAAGGTGCCCTGCTGGTTATAGCGATCCTGTTCCTGTTCCTAGGCAACATCCGTGCTGCCCTGATCACCGCAATGGTGATCCCGCTGTCGATGCTGTTCACCTTCACGGGCATGGTCAGCAACAAGGTCAGCGCGAACCTGATGAGTCTCGGTGCGCTCGACTTCGGTATCATCATCGATGGTGCCGTGGTGATCGTTGAGAACTGCGTGCGGCGACTGGCCCACGCCCAAGCCGCCGCGGGTCGAGCACTGACCCGTAACGAGCGTTTCCATGAGGTGTTCGCTGCCTCGAAGGAAGCGCGTCGTCCGCTGCTGTTCGGTCAACTGATCATCATGGTGGTGTACCTCCCGATCTTTGCGTTGACTGGTGTGGAAGGCAAAATGTTCCACCCGATGGCGTTTACCGTGGTGACTGCACTGTTGGGGGCTATGATCCTCTCGGTGACGTTCGTCCCGGCGGCTGTTGCGCTGTTCCTCAATGGCAACGTCAGCGAGAAAGAAAACCGCTTGATGATTTGGGTCAAGCAAGGCTACGCGCCGTTGCTGGATTGGGTCATGGTAAGCAAGCCGCTGGTGTTGACCATTGCAGCAGTCATCATGGTGCTTTCAGGCTTGGTTGCTTCGCGGATGGGTAGTGAGTTCGTGCCGAGTCTTGATGAAGGCGATATCGCGCTGCATGCTCTTCGCATTCCAGGCACCAGCCTCTCGCAAGCGATTGACATGCAGGTGCAGCTTGAACAAAGGGTCAAATCCTTTGCCGAGGTTGATACGGTGTTCGCCAAGCTGGGAACTGCTGAAATCGCGACCGATCCAATGCCACCGAACGTGGCGGACAACTTTGTCATGCTCAAACCGCGCGAGCTGTGGCCGGATCCTGATCGCAGCAAAGCCGATCTGGTTGCGGCGATGCAGGAAGCGGTCGAACAGGTTTCCGGCAACAACTACGAATTTACCCAGCCCATCCAGATGCGTTTCAATGAACTGATCTCCGGCGTGCGCAGTGACGTCGCGGTGAAAGTGTTTGGCGACGACATGGACGTGATGAACGAGACCGCCGAGCAAATCGCTGAGGTGCTGGAGGGTATTCCGGGTGCAGCCGATGTGAAGGTTGAGCAGACCACTGGCCTACCGATGCTCAGCATACAAATCGACCGTGAGAAAGCCGCGCGATTTGGTTTGAATGTATCGGAGATTCAGGACGCCATTTCCACCGCCATCGGTGGGCGCGAAGCTGGAGCGCTGTTTGAAGGTGACCGGCGCTTCGATATCCAGGTTCGCCTGGCCGATGAGTGGCGCAATGACGTCGACAAAATCCAGCAGTTGCCTATTCGCCTGGCCAATGGCGATGTTTTAGACGGTCCAGGGTTTGTGCGTTTGGCTGATGTGGCGAGTGTGGTTTTCGCACCAGGTCCGAACCAAATCAGCCGTGAAAGTGGCAAGCGCCGCGTGGTGGTTACCGCGAACGTTCGCGGCCGTGATATCGGCTCTTTTGTCGCCGAGGCTGAGAGCAAAATCGCTGAGGCGGTGAGTGTCCCTGCAGGCTATTGGACTACTTGGGGTGGCACCTTCGAGCAGCTTCAGTCAGCGGCCAAGCGCCTGCAGATTGTCGTGCCAGTATCGCTGTTGCTTGTGTTCACGCTGCTGTTCATGATGTTCGGCAATGTCAAAGATGGCCTGCTGGTATTCACCGGCGTGCCCTTCGCACTGACAGGCGGGATAATGGCGTTGTGGATGCGTGATATTCCGCTCTCGATCTCTGCAGGGGTGGGCTTCATTGCGTTGTCGGGTGTGGCGGTACTCAACGGCCTGGTCATGATTTCCTTCATTCGTAGTTTGCGTGAGAACGGCATGGGGCTGGATGAGGCCATTCGCGAAGGCGCATTGACTCGTCTGAGACCTGTACTGATGACTGCCTTGGTGGCGTCTCTGGGCTTTATTCCGATGGCTACTGCCATTGGCACGGGTGCGGAAGTTCAGCGGCCTCTGGCGACGGTGGTGATTGGTGGAATCCTGTCCTCAACGGCGCTGACGCTGTTGGTTCTGCCATTGCTCTACCGCTTGGCCCATCGCACGCGTTAAGTTCACAGCGCTATTTTTGCGTAAGTAAAAAACTGCTCTTGAGCGCAATGCTGTTTACTTAAAGTCACAAATTGACGATTCGCACTGAATAGCCCACAACACTTGTTGTGGGCTTTTTCTACTTGATTAGAACTAAGTGAATGGCATTACCTTTCAAAATTGTAAGTTTTTTGTCATGTCGGTGATGCCAACGTATTGCTAAGGTACTCTCGAGATGGTTAATTTAAGAGAGCATTATGAAAAAGCTTATTGTCACTGCGGCGCTGGTTATCTTCTCGGTGACTGCGCAAGCCAATACTTATTCCGAGAAACGTCAGCTGCAGTTCATTCAGGAGCATCAGAAGGCCGTAGCTGCCTACGCCGAGAAAAATGGTAAACCAATGCCGGATATTCAAGACTACAAATACGGTATGAAGATCGACGTGGCTAAGTTTGTACGGCAGTCTCAAGACCCTCGAAACTGCTCAGTCTACCCAAGGCTCATGACCTTCGAAGACTCCATGGGTACACTAAAGACTTTTCGATACTCAATGTTTGCTACCTGTATCAATAATAAGTAGGTTATCTTTGATTGCAAAAAATACGAACTCAAAAATGCCAGGCAGTGCCTGGCATTTTTTATTTGAAATCGATTTTAACGATGCGGGTCACGCTTTCTTGAGCTCTTTTGCAGCGCGTTGACCTGGATGGATAGGCCGAAGCTAATCAGTTCAGGATTTGGAACTGTGTAGGGAGTTTTCGTTCACCCTGCCAAAGTAAAGAGTTATGGGGGATCGGTCTGATGGCCCGGAAACCGTATGGTACCAATTCGATTCAGCTTGGTTTGTACCTACTATTCGCGGCGGGGAGCAGTGCTGTGGCGTTACCCAGCAGTGGGGCGGAGCATCATCTCTGTGGGAATTATTGAAGCTTGCCTCAGAACCAGTATGACACTGTATAGGCTTGGCTTGATGTTCGATCAACCAGCACCAGCCATCTGTCTAGGACGTCACTCGTACTCGTCGGAGTTCTACCGTAACGATAACTCCGAGAGCATCAAGGACTCTACAGGGTGGTCGTATGATGT
Organism: Pseudomonas alkylphenolica; assembly: GCF_000746525.1. Lineage (NCBI taxonomy): Bacteria > Pseudomonadati > Pseudomonadota > Gammaproteobacteria > Pseudomonadales > Pseudomonadaceae > Pseudomonas > Pseudomonas alkylphenolica. The sequence goes on along the minus strand of NZ_CP009048.1, from coordinate 4,841,251 downwards.
TATGTCTTATCTGGCCCAGACTGTACGCTGATGTGAGTTACAGCAAAATCACTATTCAGCTTCTGTTGTGTAAATGGCATAACATTAAGTTTGAGACGGGCGGCTTGGCTGGAGAGGCCAAGTCTGACCCTGCTAGAAAAGATAAACTAAATTAGAATTAAAAAGCCAGGCAACTACCTGGCTTTTTGCTCGTCAATATTGTCATTAGGAGTCTGGCTCCATTCCGATTAGTTGTCGGACTTTTCCTGGCGTTTTTCAGGTTCTTTCTGTTGCTGTGCGTCTTGCCCATTCTTTTTTTTCGACTGATCGCCCCAGAGACGGGCCTGTTCTGCTCGGAAGTCTTCGGTGAAGCTCTTCGCTCGCTCGAAGCCTCCCTCAGCATAAGCAGTGCCCATGAGACCAAGAAGCAAGCTACCAACAGCGATAAATTTTACAAATCTCATAATGAGCCTCTGTACCTACTAGCAGGCTGGCCAGTGCGGCTGCCTTTGTTGCTTAGCAGTTTAGGAACGAGAAGCTAACGCCATGATGAGTCAATAATTACAATTCCGTCATGTTTCGGAGCGGTACGCAGTCTTTAGCCCTTAAATTCATGCGCGCGGTGTCTATCTCGGTGTTGTTGGGGCGCCGACAGAAACGCACTCTTTTGCTTTGCTCGTTGATGATGAGGTAATTAAACCGCTGATTTTCGAGCTACTCGCTGCTTATCATCAACCAATCAGTAAGTTTCTACTGGTCTGAAGCGTATGTCTGCTTATGCTAAAAAGTATGTGTTGACGGTGCCGACTGAATTATTAATTTTGGCGCTGATATGTGTTCGCCCGGCGATGTATTTGGTCAATAGCTAGGATGTCGTCAGCGCTCAAGAGAAAATGAGCGTATATAAGTTTTTGCACTTATGGGGAAATTTTTTGCGTCTCCATGGTTCCGCGAAAAATGGAGAATTAAGGATCTTTGCTGAATGAGAGAGGCCAGCTTATTGACAGACCCTCTCTTCTACAAGGTGTATAACTGAGTTAAATTCTAAATTGAGTCGTTGGTACTTAAATGACCCCGCTGGCGTTATGTCTCGTATGGTCATCCGGAAAGCTCAGATGGAACCATGTGAAATTCTCATCGATAACTTCTACATCTGCCACGCCGTGGTGCAGGCACATGATTGATTGGACAATGGCTAAGCCTAGCCCTGTGCCGCCTTCGCTCCTTGCACGGCTTTTGTCTACTCGATAAAAGCGTTCGAACAGATGTGGCAGGTGTTCTTTCGGGATTCCACGGCCAGGATTGCCTACGCTCAGTGTAACGCCGCTCGGTCCTCTATGGACTCTGACAAAGACTGTTCTTCCACTTGGGCAGTATCTAATCGCGTTGGAAAGAAGGTTCGAGACTGCACGCTGAATCATCAGCCTGTTCCCTTGCACTACGTCGGCGCAGCCAGAGATCTGCAGTTCGACTTCACTTTCCTCAGCCGTGATGCTGAAAAGGTCGCATACCCGCTGAACTTCGTCCACCAACACAATGGCCTCGAAATCGACCAAGGAAGCGGGATGGCTGACCTGGGCTAGGAAGAGCATGTCTGAAACCATACGGCTCATACGGTCCAGTTCCTCAGTGCAGGATTCGAGCACGTCACGGTATTCTTCAGGTGATCTATCCCTGGTCAGCGCTACCTGGGCCTTGCCCATCAGGTTAGAAAGGGGGGCCCGGAGCTCGTGTGCAAGATCGTCAGAAAACTGCGAGAGCTGCTGCACGCCATCATCCAAGCGAGCGAGCATGATATTGATCCCGTCAGCCAGCTCCTTCAGTTCTGCCGGCATACCATTGGTTGGGAGTCGATGTTCAAGACTTTCGGTGGAGATCTTTGATGCAACTTTCAAGAACTTAGTCAGTGGCAATAAGCCGCGGCGGACGGTCCACCAACCGATGACGAGGATTAGCGCAAGGAGGAGGGGGGATACCATTAGAGCCCAGGTCAACAACGCTTTTAGCAGAGCCTTGTTGGAGCTCTGGTCCATGGTCATGTAGACGCTTACCTCTCTGCCATTTCCTAATTGCATGATGCGCGACGTGCTCAGCATCGGTCTGTCCAGCGAGTCGCGCCACTCATATTCTTCCATTTGTACAGTGGCGCGGAACTGGTGTACCTCTTGGTTGACCTGCTTGGACCCAATCGTGAGTAGCGGGGTCTGACTGTGTGCCGACTGGAAAATGCTCACGTACAGGTTGTTATGGCCCATGACCAGGTCGACAAGCTGATGTGCGTCCGCGGTAACGCCGGAAATGTCCGTAATGCTGGACAGATTGTGAGCCATCCCGCTCATTTTGACGACGAGATCACTTCGTGCCGTCCTTTCAAGAGCTTGGCCCACCATCAGGTAGCCGAAGGTGGCAAACATCAGCAACAAGGTCGCGCTCATCAACCCAACTTTAAGTCCAAGCTTTACGGCCAGGCTGAATGGCCTCATGCACGCACCTCAAAAATGTACCCAACGCCTCGCAGCGTATGAATGAGTTTGGTTTCAAATGGATCATCGATCTTCGAGCGCAGGCGCCTGATAGCGACATCAATGACGTTGGTGTCACAATCGAAATTCATGTCCCAGACCAGCGAGATAATTTGTGAGCGTGTCAGTGCTTCGCCTGTACGGCTCATCAGCAAGCGCAACAAGGCAAACTCCTTCGTGGTGAGGTCAATCCGTGTTCCCCCCCGGAACACCCGGTGACGTTCAGAGTCCAATTCCAGGTCGCCGATCTTGAGTGTGGTCTTTTCTACGAGTTCATCGCCGCGTCGCTGCAGCGATCGAATACGGGCGAGCAGCTCTGGAAACTCGAACGGCTTAACGAGGTAATCATCTGCCCCGCCATCTAGGCCCTTGAGTTTGTCATTGATACGGCCGCGAGCGGTCAGCATGATGATGCGAACACGGCTCGTATGTCTGATTGTTTGGAGAAGATCCCAGCCATCAATGCCAGGTAGGTTCACATCCAAAAGAACTAGCGAGTAGGTGTTGTGACTAAATAAGTGTAGGGCGTCAACACCATTATGCGCTATATCAACGACATACCCGCTTTCGGAGAGGCCCTGCTGAAGATATTCAGCAGTCTTTATTTCGTCTTCCACAACTAGTACGCGCATAATTGATCTCAAGAGGTGAGGGGGTTAGACGTTTGGCTAGGACACCAATAACATCGCTGTGGTTTGCAAAGGTAGGTCGAAGTAGTGCCCGGTACTCAGTAAGTCTCTAATATTAAGAACACCTAATGGTCAGTTTATGGCTGTGAATTTTAACGTGAAGTAAATGGATTTGGCGAAATCCTACAAATTTGTAATATGACTGCAAGCTTTCTGACATCTGTGTAGGCTTACTCACCTGAGCATAGGGGGTTCTATGGTATCCCGCGCTTGATGATGGTCACGGCTGACAGGTAGATTAGGCCGGGAAACGCTGCGTTTGTAGCAAAAAATTGAATGTGCCGAGGGTGTCGGTGACAGTAAACTTATGGTGTAGTTCGCGTTTAAAATTACCTATGACTCTATTAATGAATATTTTATTATAGGGCGCTGGCAGGCTTTGGTGCTATTGCATATGTTTTATGCGTATTTAAAGATACTATTGCTTGTCTAGATTGTAATTGCCTTGCCATTCCTGTTTTAGTCTTCTTTGCCAGCCTATCCGCAGTATCAGATGCAGTGCTTCTTGGGAGTGTCTAATTTCAGAGTGGCATGATGATGGCAATGAGAGCCGGAACCTTAGTGAAGGCTGAACAAGAGTAGCTGGTCACTGGCGCCGCAGGTCTCGTGCAATCGGTTGCTCGCGGCCATCGGAATTTTACTATCGCAGCAGTAGGTAATCTTTACGAAATGAAGGTTCGCTAGGTTGTCGTCGCTGGTACGGTAGCATGATGACAGTTGCGGCTGATATTACGGGCATGAACAGTTGCTCCTAAACGAGCCTCGGGAGTCTGCAGCGTGCTGACACTCATCCTCCCGCGCTCGAACCGGCGTCTGCCGGCAGGGCAGGGGTTACGACGGCGGTAGTTTTGTTATTTTTTAGTATTTAGTTCGTCAAGAGCCGAAATATTATTTTTAAATGCGACGGCAAATATAGCTCGATTCTTAGCCATGAAGATACTCGCTTCCTCAGCAATGTCCTCAGAGATACCAGGAACATTTTTTAATAGAAGCTGGGTCAGTGACTCACTAAGCTCAAGCATATGGTCATGGGCGTCAGCAAGTTTCCTGTCCAAAAAAGTAGTCTCCAAATCACGTGTGCTACGGTAGAGAATTTCTACAGCCATGTCTGGCCCTCATGTGGTGTAGGTTTAGCTGAGCAAGATGCTCAGAATCGATTTTACATGCTGAGTCGCATCTGTGCTGAGGCGATTGTGAGATAAAGCTATAAAAATTAATTAAAGTAGCGCTTCGAATGAAAGCAGCAAGTCGAGTAATGCCTTAGTCTCCTTGGATGGACGCTTTTCTGTAAGGTTAGCCAGCAGCGCCGTTGCTTGCTCCCGTATGGCGTCGATCTCCGTCAATGTTTTGAACTTCGGTGAGGTCTTGGATATGGCCATTGCCTCTTCCCATGCTAGGTGGATGTAGCGCTCTAATGATGCAACGCGTCGATGGCCAGTTAGCTCCTGAATCTTACGCTTTAGAGACTCTGTTTCCAGTATTGCTTGTTTGAAATCCTCAAGGCTGTCGGCTTTCTGTCTAAGAATTTCTGCGACAAATATTTTTGTTATGAAACGGTGGCGAAATAGGTGCGGACTAACAGGGTCCAAAATTTTTCCTAGCTTCGCGATGTGTTGAATTTCAGCTGTGAAAGCGTTCGGTGTCAGAGGGTTCCCAGTTCTTTCGTTCAGAAATAGATAGTCGTGCGTGGTCTTGAGTCTACGTGCTAGGGGAGCTCTCACGTACTCAATGTAGTCCGTAAGTAATTTTAAATCTGCCTGAGATATCGGGATTTCTCTAAATCGCCCAGGGTCTTCCGCAGCCGGGTTTATGCTGCGTCTGACACCACCTTTTAGAGTGACGACCCGCAAATGCTGTGTCTGGACCGCTGCTCTGACGTCTCTTACCCGAAGCTGCCCTACCTCCGCGCGTCTCGCACCTAACATCTCGAAGCAGCGGATCATGACACGTCGTCTTGATCTGACATACGGGGACGCGGATGCGTCTGCAGCTGCGGCAAGGCGAAGACACTTTATTGTCTCACTGTTTATTGGGAAACGCTCTTCGACCCTTGTCATTGGAGGTATCGCCGAGTGAGTTTTTGAGTTTCGAATAAGCTTTGATCCGTCGGGAGTGAAGATCGTTTGTTCTATTACTGCAATGGTTAAACGACTCGGTGAATGGAACTCTCTAGATAAAAAATCGATAAAGTCTACGCAGTTTTTTGCAATGTTTTTAACTGTGTTTTGAGTGCGTAGTTTTGTACCATCCGCTCTACGTTGGCCCAGTAAGGTTTTGACGAAAAAATTGAATTGCAAATCGGTGAGATCAAGAAATTTTGTATTTTGTGCATCGCAATAGCGTATCAGGTGACTAATGTTTGTCGCGTAAGATAGTAGTGAGCCACCTCTGTCGCTTCTTGAAAGCCCCCTATCATAAAGCTCCAAAATCCATATGTTAGCTTCGATGCACCACGAGCCGTTTGGCCATCTAAGTGTCGGGATATTTCCTGCATCACTGAGGATGATCGAGTGATCAGGTTTAACAGCGAACGGAAGTTTTTGATTGATGTTAATATGTTTATAGAGCTTATTCATGAAGTTTACCCGCTAACGCTCCCACAGTTGACAGCATATCAAGCAGCTCCCTTGATTCTTTTGCATAAAGTGCCGATGCTACGCTGTCGTTGCAAAGCTGAGCGAAGGACCGAGTTTGCCGCATGGATAGTCGCAGCAGCTTGGTCATAGCCAATAGGTCCAAATTCAGCTGAGCATTTTCTTGTGTGAGTTTGGCTATTGTGTCTTTTTGACTTCTTCGTTTTACCGAGGTCGGCGTAGTAGCTTGTGTCACTGCACTCAAAGCGCTGGCCCGTAGCTGATCCAAATGAGTAAACCCACCAGAAACGTAATGCTCACAGTGACGTTTCAACGTGTTCAATGATGTTTTGGAAATCCCCAGCTTTTCAGAGTGATAGCTTGACAGCTTTCCCTGGCTTTTGAGCGACGAAAGAAGCACAGAGTCTTGTAAGTATGCGCCCGGATTAACAGAAACTAAAACTAGTAGTTCACACAAGTTTCGGATTGACTGCTCTTGAGTAGCGCTACTCATGTATTATTTCCTTTGTCTCGAATTGTGGCGATGATTCTATAATGGGAGCCGTCAGAGTCAGTCAGAAATTCTGGTTCTATTTTTACTGATCCAGTCGAAATGCAATAGAGCAAATACTCTTCTATCTGTTCTTCTGGTAGTATTGCGAAATCAGACATTTGATAATGTTTTTGTATGAAAATTGTAAGGTTACTCACCTTGTCGGGCTCCGCGCGAAGCATCCGTGCGCCCCACTCTGCTTTCACCTCTCTCAAGACCTGACCTGGTGTGCTTTCTGTAATGTAGTGGTAAATCATCTCGCTATCGCCGTGGCCGAGCACCCACCTCAAAACATCCAAGGTGTCTTCTTTTTCTGTTTGATGCCAAAAGAAAACTTGCGCAAAGAATCGTCGAAGTTGGTGGTTCCGCAAATAAAACCGACGCCCTCTATCGTCTAGGGGAGTTTGAAAGTAATCGCAAAAAATGTCGAACTTCAACTGAGATGTGTGCGGGTGCAAGTTCTCGAGCCTGCCGTTTTTTAATGGCCCGCTCAGTACTTCTCTGTGCCGGTCGAGTAAGCCAAGTTTTATTAGGCTTGCCTGCATGGTCTCTAAGCTTTGAATCATGTCCGCAGCGATATGGGGTATTGGTCGAACAATTTTTACGTTCAGTCCGTAAAGCCCGGTTTTTCGATTGACTGTTTCAAGGGATCGGTGGTCTGAGGAAAGGCATTGGCCTGCGATAATTTTTCTCAGTTCCGAAGCACGGCGAGCCTGCAGGACTCCAAGCGTGACTTGGATCGCCCCCAGTAATACCTGCATGAGTTCGTGGAGTGAAGGGGTTGATCGAAGCGAGTCAAATTTTGCCTTGAAGTTAGGGTCGTTTTTTCTGGCGTGGATAGAAAATTGCTTGTTCCAAACTTTTACATTGAGTGCGCTCAATTTTTCATCTAGGTAGCGGGATATCTCAATAGACTCGCATCGCGTGGATTGATACGGTATTCCCATAATTACCACTGATTCCATTAGCCTTAAGTAGCTTGAAATTATTGCTTTTCCATATTCAAGATAGAATTCAATTGAGTCTCTAAGGCACTTTAGGGTGAGCGCTACAGGCAGCGAGGTGAAACGTCCTACTTTACTTAGATTGAACTGCTCCTCAAGGTATTCCGAGGATGGGATTTCGAGTTCTGATACTGGTGTGAGATTAGAGTTCTGTCGTAACACCCTTAAAACTTCAAATGTTGAAATAATCGCTCCGATTGCAGGCGGAGTCATGCTTGCATGTCTTGCGCGTACGGGAACCCGTGAGAACTCAGGGACTTGATAGTTGCGAGGCTTTAGCACGAAAAAAGTGGGGAGCGGATAGTGTTTTATTCCGCCTAATGTATTCACATATAGGATTCTAGCTATTTTTGTTGTGTCGATAGTGAGCGCTGATCGCGGGCCGCAAATGTAAAATCCTGCAAGCCAAAGCGCCGCTCGCACCGTGCAAATATCTTCGCGTTGCGGGAAGTCGTCACGCAGCGCATCCTCGATTTCTAGGATACTTTGTGATAACTCCTCCCATGGCTCCGTCAAGATTGGGTGGTCTTCGAGTGCTTGATAAATTTCAATTTTTGAGGTTGAGTCAACTAAATCTTTCAGGAAACTTCTAAGTCTTTCTGGCCATTCATACACCACAGTAGAAAGGTTGGGTGAGCGGCCACAGCTTGCAAGCAACCCCTTAAGATTGTTGTTGTTAAGCAATTTTAAGCCATGTTCGTGTATGCGGAAGCTGTCGTTATTAATTAGTAACCAGTCAATTACACCGACCGTATTTGCAACCTTCCTTTGCATTGTCGAATTTGATAGTGTGGACATTGGGTTGTAGTTTGTTCCGGCAGCGCAAATCCACCTTTTAAAAAGTCTGCACAAATCTCCGTCCAAGCAATATGTCAGGGGGACGGTTTCGACCAAGATTCTGAAGTCGATGTGCATAGGTTCGGATAGACCAAAGTCGAGATCCCAAGTTTCCGCTTCAAATTGGTCTCTCAGGAAGGGGGCTGAATCGAATGGTGTGGGTTCGCTTCCGAAATGCTTATCAAAGTACTCAATATTTGCTTTGAGGAAGTCTAGGTTATCCATTTGATGAGATGCCTATGTCGCTCATTGACCCAAGCTCCTTCGCAAGCTTGAATATTTCGAGGGCTTCAAAACTGTTTTCTTTATCAGAATGTAGATGGTCTAGTAAGTGCTCGCAAAACTCTGCCCAATGCATAAGGTTTTCGCTCAATTCGCCTTCTTCTCTACGCTCTTTTAAAGTCAGTAGTATTCTCGCGACGGGTAAACTAATTGATATAAGGAGTTTGGTGTTGCCTGGCCGGGTAGGATCTGGTAAAATAGTTTCAGAGCATTCGCTTATGTCAGGTAGCGTGTGGTTCTCCAGGAATGAGGCGAGCTCATGGTCGTTTGTGAAATTTGTTGCCTCTAGTAGGAACTTGCTGGACCTCATTGCTTGAACTATTACCCCTGTCTGAAAAACTCTAACCCACCGTTCCCGAAAGTAATGCAAGATACTTGTGGGCAAGTAGGTAGCTAGTAATTTTGGGTCGTAGCTAGCGTGACCTAATACCTTTGCCATCGAATGGAGGCTGCCAGTCTCTAGAAAATGCACGACGCCGGATGTGGTTCTCATTTTCGAGGGGCAAAGAATAGCCTTGGCGAAGTGGTTGAGTTCGTCCGGTTTCCAATGGGATAAGTCATGGGTTGTTGTGAGTTCGTTTATTAGGTTCTTTACTCGTCCATCGTCAGTTTTTGCTTTGCACCCGAACTCACATGGAGGGCCCACGAATTGCCTAGAGGTCAGCAGTAGCTTTCGCCATCGGGGGTCGTTTGATTTTTTTAAGGACGCACGCAGTGGTGAAGTTATAGAAACTAGTAGTTGAACTATTTTCTTTGATTCTTCATTCAGTGGAATTCGAATTTCAGATTTGCTGGGGCCGCGCCGATCTTTATGGCCATGCAGGTATTCTATTGTGTCGCCTGAGTCTATACCCCTGCGCTTGTCATTTTTATCAAAGATCGCCACGCTGGTGAGAAAACTTGGGGTGATCTTCGGGTCTAATGAAATAAGTTTTATACATATTGGTATTAAAACGTCAGTGGTTGGTAGTCCTAAGCTTTCAGCAATGGGGCCGTGAGAAACGTTGCAGTTTTTGAGGGCGCGTCGGAGTTCATCGTATCCATATATTTCTAGGGTTGCGGCGAGATTTTTTAGCTGGTCTGGATTATCGTTCGACGCGAGCCAGGCGTTAGGCTCATCGTGTAGTCTGGAGCCCGTAAGTATAGGCTTGCCATCTCGAGCCAAAAGTTCGAGTCTCTCGTTGGCAGTCTGAACCCTTTGAACAACTCTGTTGCACCATTCAATTGCTGCGCTATGGCAGAAAATTATTCGTCTTTTCAGGTGTCGAAATGCTTCGTCATCTGAGATATGGAGAGGGATCTCTGTCAATAGATTGGCTTTTACAATCCCGCCCGGGCGCTCTTTTAGATTTTTGTTTTGTCCGCGTGAATCGGTCGGGGCCGGATCGGCGAGACAATCAGGTTTTGCAAAAAGACCATTCGGAACAAGTTGGGTTTTGATAAACGGCATAATATGATAGCGCCAAGAAACTATGGCGGTCTCATGATGTAGGTTCTTTTCTACGGAGCTAAGATAAAGGTGTTTCCACAGGGCGCTGAAAAAATTAGTGGAGCCATCTTTGTTGCTAAAATCCGCTTCCTTGAACTCATTTGGATATTTAGAAAGGTACGAGCTAAATAAACTGACAAATTGAATATTTGGCAAGCGACGACCTGCAAGATACGTTTCGCATATGTTGTATAGCAGTTGGGTGAATTTTCTACCATATGAGTAATAAACGTTGACGAGAGGTAAGTTGACAATTTTCCCCGCTCCGTTGAGACATGCCCATCCGGACCAGTACCAGACTTTCTCCTCATTCAAATGTAAGCTTTCAAAGGCTGAACGATACTCGATTAATAATGGGTTGGCAGTCGTATCCGAACCAAACGTTGAAAAGGGCAAGGCGTCATGTTGGGATCTGATGCAGTTTACGACAGCCGTAAGTTTTCTAATGATTGTAGAAATCGTCCCTTTAGTTAGGGTGGCGAATTTCGGGCTTGATAGTGCGCCGCAAAACGTGGCGAGAATCTCATCGCTGGCAGTTGACGCGACATCCTGATAGGTAAGCGCTTGATCTGTAATCTGAAGGTAGCATTCGAGATACCGGAGCGTGCTAGTAATGCGCTGCCCCTGAGGAACATGGTCTCTGGCAAAGAGGGAGAGAGGCCGCTCTTCAAGATTTTCAAACGGATGGTCCGCCCTCGCGATTATGTCTTTGATAATTGTCAATGTCATACCTCGCCGAGAAATCAGGCTTGCCAGCAGCTAGCAAGCTGCTTGTGCTAGGTATAGACAAGATTATGCGGAACGCAAAACAAGCATCTTGTCGTGACGGTCAGCTTCAGCTTTATCCATGAACAAGCGCTCCAGATCGCGGCTGCTGCGGTATACCACTTCGACGGCCATTCATCACCTCACATGCCTTTTGAATATCGATGTGTTCGACACTGTTTATTTGTACAGTGTTAATGATAGGGTAATCCACAGGACTAAGATAGTGGCAATTCAGCATTCTGCTTTGCGCCGCTGGCCATGCCAGCCTGAGCAAGTCTGGCGCGGCACTTTTACCGTTCTTAAAGGTCTGGTTGAGCGTGTAGAATTGCGGGCAGGCAGTCGAGCCATTCAGTCAACCAAGGATATGCAATGAACGAGCAAACATCGCGCCTGAACCGGGAACGGCGCTTTCTGGTACTGCTGGGGGTGATCTGCCTGGCCCTGATCGGCGGTGCCTTGTATATGCAGGTGGTGCTCGGCGAAGCGCCTTGCCCGCTGTGTATCCTGCAACGCTATGCGCTGTTGCTGATTGCCGTGTTTGCCTTTATTGGCGCTGCCATGCCCGGGGTGCGCAGCCTGACTGTCCTCGAAGGCCTGGTGGTGCTCAGTGCTATCGGCGGCATCGCTGCCGCCAGCAACCATGTGTATATTCTGGCCAACCCTGCGGTCAGCTGTGGCATCGATACCCTGCAGCCGATCGTCGATGGTTTGCCGCTGGCGTCGGTGTTGCCGCTGGTGTTCCAGGTCGATGGATTCTGTTCCACGCCCTATCCGCCGGTATTGGGTCTGTCACTGGCGCAATGGGCGCTGCTGGCCTTCACCCTCACGGCTGTTCTGGTGCCCCTGGGCATCTACCGCAACCGTCGCAAGCCTTAGACAAAAGTCACGTGTTGATGCAAGTCTGATGTGCAATGGAACTTTCATTCGGTGTCGCACCCGCCTTGATCTAGATCAAGTCTGAGACCTTGTAATACAAGGGCTTCAGGGGTATTGAACGGGGTGCGACAAACTGTCGCGAAACTGATTTTTCAGGCTTGATTATTGTCAATTCTGTAAAAGACTGTTGCTCAATTAGTCATAGTCATTGAATGACGACCTATCTACAATCGCCCCCAATTTCCGTTCGGCACCGCTTGCGAGTCGCAGGATTAAAGGAGCTTCAGGGCTCTTTTTGCTGACTCTGACGAGCATCGCCTGCGGCGATGCCGGGCTGACCCCCCTCCGTGATTTCCCGCACCAAATGGAATTGGTCTGAACACAGGCCTGTTGCCTACGAAGTCAAAACAATAAGCACCGTAATACCCGGTTTATGCCGAGCCGCCGCAGCTGGCCTCAAGGCATGACCGTATTCGATCCCATAAATGCTGACACTTGGCAGGACGAAGTGTTGGCGACCAAAACACAAATTGCATTGAAGCAAGCTGCTCTAGAGGTCGTGAGATGAGTAAAAAGCGTTACCCCAGACTGTTTGGCATTCTGCCCTTTTTAGGCATGCTTTTACTCAGTGGGTGCAACTGGACCCTGCTCGACCCGAAGGGCCAGGTCGGCATTGAGCAAAAGAACCTTATCCTCATCGCTACCGGCTTGATGTTGCTGGTGGTGATTCCTGTCATTTTCATGACCATCGCGTTCGCCTGGAAGTATCGCGCTTCCAACAAGGCTGCCACTTACACCCCTGACTGGTCGCACTCGACCAAGATCGAAGTGGCGGTCTGGACCATCCCGGTTCTGATCATCATCGCCCTGGGCTATGTGACCTACAAGACCACCCACGAGCTGGACCCGTATCGTCCGCTGGTTTCCGATGTGAAGCCGGTGCAGATCGACGTGGTCGCCCTGGACTGGAAATGGCTGTTCATCTACCCGGAACAAGGCATTGCCACGGTCAACAAGATCGTCTTCCCGGCCAACACCCCGGTTAACTTCCGCGTGACCTCCGACTCGGTAATGAACTCGTTCTTCATTCCGGGCCTGGGCGGCCAGATCTACGCAATGGCTGGCATGACCACCAAGCTGCACCTGATCGCCAACGAGAACGGCGAGTTCGACGGTATCTCGGCGAACTACAGCGGTGCTGGCTTCACCGGTATGAAGTTCAAGGCAACTGCCACCTCCCAGGCCGATTTCGAGGCATGGGTGAACGAAGTCAAGCAATCGCCTAAACAGCTGGATGCGGCTGAATATGCGGCATTGGCCAAAACTAGCGAAAACAATCCAGTCGCGCTGTACAGCGTGGCCTCGCCTGAGCAGTTCCAGTCCATCGTCGACAAGTACGAAGGCATGAACCGCGGTCGGCCGGTCCACGAAAAAGAGCAGAGCAAAGAAGCGGCCGGTACCGAAGGGATGGACGTGAGTATGCATTCAGCTGCTGGGGCAGAGGAGTAAGAGATGTTCGGTAAACTAAGTCTGGATGCGATTCCGTATCACGAGCCGATAGTCATGGTGACACTTGCCATGATCGCGCTCGGCGGTATCGCGTTGATCGGTGCAATCACCTATTTCAAAAAATGGACCTACCTGTGGTCCGAGTGGCTGACTTCGGTCGACCACAAGAAAATCGGGGTGATGTACATCATCGTCGCGATGATCATGCTGCTGCGCGGCTTTGCCGACGCCATTATGATGCGCACGCAGCTGGCCATGGCCACCGGCGGCTCCGAGGGCTACCTGCCTCCCGAACACTATGACCAGATCTTCACCGCTCACGGTGTGATCATGATCATCTTCATGGCAATGCCATTCTTCACCGGCCTGATGAACCTGGCCCTGCCTCTGCAGATCGGTGCGCGTGACGTTGCCTTCCCGTTCCTCAACTCCCTGAGCTTCTGGCTGCTGGTGTCCGGCGTCGTGCTGGTCAACGTGTCCCTGGGTGTCGGTGAGTTCGCCAAGACCGGCTGGGTAGCTTACCCACCGCTTGCGGGTATCCAGTACAGTCCTGGCGTGGGTGTCGACTACTACATCTGGGCGCTACAGCTATCGGGTCTAGGTACGACGCTAACGGGTGTCAACTTCCTCGCCACCGTGCTGAAAATGCGCGCGCCTGGCATGAAGCTGATGGACATGCCGATCTTCACCTGGACCTGCACCTGGGCCAACGTCCTGATCGTTGCTTCGTTCCCGATCCTGACCGCCGCTCTGGCACTGCTGACTGTTGACCGTTATCTGGACTTCCACATTTTCACCAACGAGCTTGGTGGGAACCCGATGATGTACGTCAACCTGTTCTGGGCCTGGGGTCACCCTGAGGTTTACATCCTGATCCTGCCGGCCTTCGGTGTGTTCTCGGAAGTCACCTCGACCTTCGCTGGCAAACGCCTGTTCGGCCACAAGTCGATGATCTACGCTTCGGGCGCGATCGCGGTACTGGGCTTTGCGGTATGGCTGCACCACTTCTTCACCATGGGTTCTGGCGCCAGCGTCAACACCTTCTTCGGTCTGGCGACCATGCTGATCTCGATTCCGACCGGGGTTAAGCTGTTCAACTGGCTGTTCACGATCTACCAGGGCCGTCTGCGCTTCACCGCGCCGGTAATGTGGACCCTGGGCTTCATGGTTACCTTCTCGATCGGTGGTATGACCGGCGTACTGCTGGCTGTTCCAGGTGCTGACTTTGTTCTGCACAACAGCCTGTTCGTAATCGCTCACTTCCACAACGTGATCATCGGTGGTGCGGTATTCGGCTACATTGCCGGTTTCGCCTTCTGGTTCCCGAAAGCCTTCGGTTTCACCCTGAACGAGAAGTGGGGCAAAGCTGCCTTCTGGTTCTGGATCTCCGGTTTCTACGTGGCCTTCATGCCACTGTACGCACTGGGCTTCATGGGTATGACCCGTCGTCTGAACCACTCCGACAACCCACTGTGGGAACCCTACCTGTACGTAGCCGTAGTCGGCGCCGTGCTGATCCTGTTCGGTATCGCCTGCCAGCTGATCCAGCTGTACGTGTCGATTCGCGATCGCAAGGACAACATGGACGTGACCGGCGACCCATGGGGCGGCCGTACCCTGGAATGGTCGACTTCGTCGCCACCGCCGTTCTACAACTTCGCCACCATGCCTGAGAACGTCGATCTGGACGCCTGGCACGAAACCAAGCAAGCCGGTAAGGCTTACAAGGTTCCGGCCAAGTACGAAGCGATCCACATGCCGAACAACACCTCGACCGGTGTGTTCATGGGTGCGTTGCTCACCGTATTCGGTTTCGCCTTCATCTGGCACATCTGGTGGCTGGTTGCTGCCAGCCTGGTCGGCACCATCGCTGTCTTCGTTGCTCACGCTGCGCGTGACGACCAGGGCTACATGGTTCCTGCCGAAGAAGTGGCGCGTATCGAAGGTGAGCGCATGAAGGCCCTGGGCCTGGCTACCGGTTCGCCGGCTGGCGCGCGTGTCAAATCGTTTGAGCAGGTTTAATCAATGTCCAGTCATGTAATCAATGCAGACACGCATGCTCATGGTCACGACCATGGGCATGACGATCACCACCACGACTCGGGCCAGATGACCGTCTTCGGTTTCTGGCTGTACCTGATGACCGACTGCATCCTGTTTGCGTCGCTCTTCGCCACCTACGCGGTGCTGTCCGGCAGTTTTGCCGGCGGCCCGTCGGGTCACGACATTTTCCAGCTGGACTTTGTCGCGGTCGAAACCGCACTGCTGCTGTTCTCGAGTATCACCTTCGGCTTCGCCATGTTGCAGATGTTCAAAGGCAACAAGGGCGGCGTGCTGGGCTGGCTGGCTGTCACCTTCCTGTTCGGTGCCGGCTTCATCGCGATGGAAGTCTATGAGTTCCATCACCTGATCGCCGAGGGCTTCGGCCCGCAGCGCAGTGGCTTCCTGTCGGCGTTCTTCGCGCTGGTTGGTACCCACGGTCTGCACGTAACCGCAGGTCTGATCTGGATGGCGGTCATGATGTACCAGATCAACAAGCACGGTATCACTGGTACCGCGAAGACCCGCATGAGCTGCCTGAGCCTGTTCTGGCACTTCCTGGACGTGGTCTGGATCTGTGTGTTCACCGTCGTGTATCTGCTGGGGGTTCTGTAAATGGCTAATGCACATAACAGCCACGCCGAGGGCAACCACGGTAGCGTCAAGTCCTATGCAATCGGCTTCATCCTGTCGGTGATCCTGACTGCAATTCCGTTCGGCCTGGTGATGTTCCCGAGCATGCCGAAGGACATCACCATCATGGTGGTGGTGGCCCTGGCGGTCATTCAGGTAGTGGTACACCTGGTGTACTTCCTGCACATGGACAGCTCCAAAGAACAGAGCTCCAACGTGTCGACCTTCCTGTTCACCGTGATGGTCATTGCACTGTTGGTCGGTCTGTCGCTGTGGATCATGTTCAGCATCCACACCAGCATGATGGCGAAGTGAGGTAAGACGACATGTCCGTTAAGCACTTTATCCAAATCACCAAACCGGGGATCATTTTCGGTAACGTGCTTTCTGTGGCAGGCGGTTTCTTCCTTGCCGCGCAAGGGCATGTCGACTTCATGCTGTTCCTGGCCACGGTGATTGGCACTTCGCTGGTGGTGGCGTCCGGTTGCGTGTTCAACAACTGCATCGACCGTGACATCGACATCAAAATGGAGCGCACCAAGAACCGTGCAATGGTTCAGGGCCAGATCTCGCTGAAAGTCGCGCTGGCCTACGCCACCCTGCTCGGGGTGGTCGGTCTTGGCCTGCTGTATGTGCAGGCCAATGCCCTGGCAGCGTTGTTCGGCCTGATCGGCTTCATCATCTACGTGGGTTTCTACAGCCTGTACCTGAAGCGCAAATCGGTGCACGGCACCCTGGTTGGCAGCCTGTCCGGTGCCATGCCTCCGGTGATCGGCTACTGCGCCGTGAGCAACAGCTTCGACCTGGCTGCCCTGACCCTGCTGGTGATGTTCAGCCTCTGGCAGATGCCGCATTCCTATGCCATCGCGATCTTCCGCTTCAACGACTACCTGGCTGCCTCGATTCCGGTCCTGCCGGTCAAGCGTGGCATCCTGGTGGCCAAGAAGCACATCCTCTGGTACATCGTGGCGTTCCTGGTAGCGACTTTGATGCTGACCCTGGGCGGCTACGCCGGTATGAGCTACATGGCGGTTGCTGCCGCCATGGGCATGTACTGGCTGTACATGGCCTGGACCGGCTACAAGGCTGTCGATGATCGCCTGTGGGCCCGCAAGCTGTTCGTGTTCTCGATCTTCACCATCACTGCCCTGAGCGTGATGATGTCGCTCGACACCAAGGTGCCGACCGAGCTGCTGCTGACCTACGCACATTGATACCGATGTGCTGAAAAAAGCCCCGGGCGCAAACGCCCGGGGCTTTTTTTTGCCTGGAAAACCGCTCTCCAAAAGGCAGGATTGCCGACTGATTGACGCGCTTCGCTGTTGTTAGTGTGCGGCCACTTCAACCCGAGGGAGAGCCCCACCATGAGCGTTTTGACTGTGTACTTCTGCGGCACCGGCTCGCACCGTTTCGACGACCGCAACCCCAATTTCTGGAATGGCGAACTGGTCGCGACCCTGGCCGCCAACGACCAGGGCCGCGAGTTCGCCCACTGGATCGCCATCGATGGCCCCGGCAGCGGCAACATGCAAAGCGACGATCTGTTTATCGAGAACAAGGCGTACGGCCTGAGCGGAACCCTGTTTGGCGCAGGTTGGGAACAGAACGTTGCCCATGCCCTGCAGGTGATCAAGGGACGCTGCAACTGGCAACGGGAAAAGTTGACCGAGGAGCAATACAATCGCCTCAAGTCGGCGGGCGCGCCAATCGAGGATGTGAAAAAGGAGGGCTCCTGGTTCTGGCGTCACTATGATTATGGCGACCGTGGCGTTACGCAGCAGGAGTTGCAGGAAGGCATCATCAAGTTGCACCGCAAGGGTGGGCCGATTCCCACTCAGGTCAATATCGTTGGCTGGAGCCGCGGCGGCATCAGCTGCCATATGCTGGCCAACGCCATGGCCGATGACCCCGAGCTCAGCCAGGTGCCGGTGAACATCTTCGCCATCGACCCCGTTCCGGGAATCAACAACCTGCAAGCGCATCGACTGCACCTGCGCGCCAACGTCAGGGAATATGTGGGCTTCTACTCGCGTGACGAACGCTCCAAGGGCTTTGCCTGCGTGATACCGGCAACCCATCCTGATACCCGTACCCACATCTACCCGCTACCAGGGCGACATGCCACGCTGGTGGGCAACGCCTCCAGGGATGGTGCCAGCGATGGCAAGCACCTGCCTGAACCAGGCTTGCTGGTGCGTCACTTTGCCGAAACCTGCCTGACACGCTGGCAGGTGACCCTGCAAAAACGCCTGGCGCTGAGCGACAAGCAGGTTGCCGATTACCTGGATACGCTGGATCGCGACGATGCGCGATACAAGGCCATGCGCGAGCACTCCTACACGCTGATAAGCGAGTCCGAAGGTGACGATCGTCGCGTTCATCAGGGGGAATTCACCAAACCGTTCAGCTATGTGCGCGGTAGCGATCTGCTGCCGTCAACAGGGCTGGATATAGCCACCTGGCGCGCGCTGGAGTTCGAGCCGATCCGCTGACGAGATAGTGCATCGTGGCCGGGTGCCCGGCCACGAGCAAAAGCGCTTTACAGCCACCCTTGCGACGTTCTATCTTGCCGCCTCGGCCACCGCAGTGGCCAACGTCGCTCGGACGGTTCCGGGCGCTTACGTCTTCGAGGAAGCCATGGCTGACCAAGGTTCGCCGCGCCGCTTTGCGCGCATTGATCGTCTCCCCCCTTACGTCTTCAACATCACCGCCGAACTCAAGATGGCCGCACGCCGTCGTGGCGAGGACATCATCGACCTGAGCATGGGCAACCCCGACGGGGCCACGCCGCCGCACATCGTTGAAAAACTGGTGCAGGTCGCCCAGCGCGATGACACCCATGGCTACTCGACGTCCCGCGGCATTCCACGCCTGCGTCGGGCCATCTCGCGCTGGTACAAAGATCGTTACGAGGTCGAAATCGACCCGGAAAGCGAAGCCATCGTCACCATCGGCTCCAAAGAGGGCCTGGCCCATCTGATGCTGGCCACCCTGGATCATGGCGACACGGTGCTGGTGCCCAATCCCAGCTATCCGATCCATATCTACGGCGCAGTGATTGCCGGTGCCCAGGTGCGTTCGGTGCCGTTGGTGCCGGGGGTGGACTTCTTCAACGAGCTGGAACGGGCTATCCGCGAGTCGATCCCCAAGCCGAAGATGATGATTCTCGGCTTCCCTTCCAACCCGACCGCGCAGTGCGTCGAGCTGGACTTCTTCGAACGGGTGGTGGCGCTGGCCAAGCAATACGACGTGCTGGTGATCCACGACCTGGCCTACGCCGACATCGTCTACGACGGCTGGAAGGCGCCGTCGATCATGCAGGTGCCAGGCGCCAAGGACATCGCGGTGGAGTTTTTCACCCTGTCCAAGAGCTACAACATGGCCGGCTGGCGTATCGGCTTCATGGTCGGCAACCCGGAGCTGGTCAGTGCCCTGGCGCGGATCAAGAGCTATCACGATTACGGTACCTTCACGCCGCTGCAGGTGGCGGCGATTGCTGCCCTGGAAGGTGACCAGCAGTGCGTACGCGACATTGCCGAACAGTATCGCCAGCGCCGCAACGTGCTGGTCAAAGGCCTGCACGAACTGGGCTGGATGGTCGAGAACCCCAAGGCGTCGATGTACGTCTGGGCGAAGATTCCTGAGGAGTACGCGCACCTGGGGTCGCTGGAGTTCTCCAAGAAGCTGCTGGCCGAGGCCAAGGTGTGCGTGTCGCCGGGCATCGGCTTTGGTGACTATGGCGATGATCATGTGCGCTTTGCCCTGATCGAGAACCAGGACCGGATTCGTCAGGCCGTGCGGGGCATTCGTCAGATGTTCCGGGCTGATGGGGTGGGCAAGGTTCAGAAGTGAGTCCATCGCGGGGCAAGCCCGCTCCCACAGTGCCATAGCTGTGGGAGCGGGCTTGCCCCGCGATCTGCCGCAAAGCGGCAGCAAAACCCAGCCACGGCGGTGTGAGTGGTGGCTATCACCACCGGTTTGCGCTTGATTTTGGCCCAACTAAGCGCCCGTCAGGCGCACTACTTTTCCACCTCTACCCCCTTCCGAAAGCGCAGGTGAAGCATTAGACGCGATGTTTCGCTTTCAAAGCGGGGGAATGGCCAAAACCCGTTTTCGGTCCAACGGCGTGCCGCGATCCGGCGACCGGCTCCATCTTCCCGCCGTCACGCACATAATCAATGACCTCTTTGACCCGGCGACTGCGTAGCCAGGCAATCCACTGGACAAGCTCGGCGTGTCCCTGCTGCTCAATCATCTGCAGGAAACGCTCCTTCCAGCGCGTACAGGCGCTTTCGCTAAGTCCAGTGCGCCGCTGCAGATCAACGATGCTCTCGCCATTGATCAGCCCTTGGGCAAAGCCCAGCCAGTGTTCTGGATAGTTCAATCGGCACAGCAACGTGCCTTTAATCAAGCTCACCGTGGTCCAACAGCCAGGACAGACAAAAGTGGGGCGTCGCTCATCGACACGCCGCATATCAGGCGAACCACACTTCGGGCAGACAGCCTGGCGAGTGGTCAGCACGTGCTCTAACCCACCCAGGAACGCCTGGGCTTGAGCCGCAATATGCGCGGGTGGCTCCAGCTCGGTTCGATCTTGTCGCGCAGACCACCAGTGGTACAGCGCCGGAAACTCTTTGGCCATCACGGCACGGCATGGCTTGATCCAGCGCCACGTGGTGGTGTGGCAAACACCCAAGGCTTTGGCAGAAGCATAGATGGACCAACCCGCTAACAAGTAATGAGCATAGGCCGACCACAGGTGCGCAAGTCCATATCTCGAGAACGGATGCTTCGTCAGACAGTTAAAGCCTTTATTGCAGGCAATGCAGCGGTAGTAGGGCAGGCGCAGGTTTCGATGGGCTTCCAGCCTGAAACGTGGATGGCCGCACCTTGGGCACTCGACCGGTGATCTATTGGGTAGCTCATGTAAATGCTGGATAAAGGCATCTGCCTGGCTGTGCAGCTCGACGGGCAGGCACCGGTGATAGTCGGGTGGTGTCTGAGCATCGGGTATCGAACTTGAGTTTTCCATATCACTGTTTTTCACTCAGCGCCTTCCCCCTTTTCACATTCCAGATCAACTAGGCGTGTGGTGGGGCCATTGGCTTTTAAGCGTTCAGTAACAAGGCTCGGCCAGCGGTTGCGGGAGCGGCGTTTTGCAATGCGATAGGTGAATTCCTGGATTCTGGCCATGGGGTAAAACATAGGCTCGAGTATCAGCATCGCAAAATCACTGCCACTTAAGTAATTCTTGCCGCCCGCGTCTTTTTTCGGCTGTTTTATCCGCGCCAGGGTATGTTTGAAACTGTCGCTTATTTTGAATCGCACGGCTAACTGACTTTTTACGAAAGCATCCGACTCGCTGTGATTACCGTGTTCGTCAAAGTAAGGGCCATTGTTCATATAGGAACGGATGTATTCCCAAAAGCCTTTTTGTAATGCC
The DNA here is from genome assembly GCF_000746525.1 of Pseudomonas alkylphenolica. Lineage (NCBI taxonomy): Bacteria > Pseudomonadati > Pseudomonadota > Gammaproteobacteria > Pseudomonadales > Pseudomonadaceae > Pseudomonas > Pseudomonas alkylphenolica. Next base: position 4,820,054 of record NZ_CP009048.1, on the reverse strand, counting down.
AGTGATTTGCCGAAGGGCGCTCCAAGGCTGACCATTAGCGCTGTCTCCGGTTTTTCAAATTTCCACACCCTGATTTCAAGCGAAGCGTTTTGAATGCTACCGATTTGAGCGCCAACTAGCTGAAATTCATTCGCTACAGCGATAATACCATCCCATGGGGTATGGAATAGTTCACCATCGTGATCGAAGTACACTTCTCGGGTGCGGCGGTTGAACAGAATGGGGAGAGGTAATGGTCGTAGTGTTTCCCATAGAAAGGGTAGGACGGATAAAGGTAAAGCTATGGCGAGCATAATACTTAGCCCTTTAAGATCTCCACTTTGCAAAAAGCTGAACAGCCCCAATGCAATCCCTCCTATCCCTCCTATTCCTGCCAGTACGCCAGTCAACATTCCTCGATCAAAATCGCCGCCTGCTTGCAAGGTCAAATAATTTTCGGTGTGCTCATCGACGATAAACAGCTCCATCGGCTGCTCGCCCGTCGATTTGTCCGCCTCAAGTATTACTGTTGGCGTGGGGGCTGGTGTATTCATGTCCATGCTCGTTCTGTGATATTCGCCGCAGGTAGATTAGGTGGGTAACAGAGAAACTCCTCCTCGATGCAGCGCAAATTTCTAGCACCCTCCTAAGTTGTGCTCACTCTCCAGATCAACAAGGCGCGTGGTGGGGCCATTGGGTTTCAGACGTTCGGTAACAAGGCTGGGCCAGCGGTTGCGAGAGCGGCGTTTTGCAATGCTGTAGGTGAATTCCTGGATTCTGGCCATGGGGTAAAACATAGGCTCGAGTATCAGCATCGCAAAATCACTGCCGCTTAAGTAATTCTTGCCGCCCGCGTATTTTTTCGCCTGTTTTATCCGCGCTAGGGTATGTTTGAAACTGTCGCTCATTTTGAATCGCACGGCTAACTGACTTTTTACGAAAGCATCCGACTCGCTGTGATTACCGTGTTCGTCAAAGTAAGGGCCATTGTTCATATAGGAACGGATGTATTCCCAAAAGCCTTTTTGTAATGCCAGTGATTTGCCGAAGGGCGCTCCAAGGCTGACCATTAGCGCTGTCTCCGGTTTTTCAAATTTCCACACCCTGATTTCAAGCGAAGCGTTTTGAATGCTACCGATTTGAGCGCCAACTAGCTGAAATTCATTCGCTACAGCGATAATACCATCCCATGGGGTATGGAATAGTTCACCATCGTGATCGAAGTACACTTCGTGCGTGCGGCGGTTGAACAGAATGGGGAGAGGTAATGGGCGTAAAGTCTCCCATAGGAATGGTGCCAAAAGTAAAGGTATGCCTGTAGAAAATGCCAAGTAGGTGATGTCGAACTCGCCTTGCAGAGCTCCTATAAGTCCAACCCCAAGCATTGTGCAGCCACCAAATCCACCCAAAATACCTGTCAGCATGCCTCGATCGAAGTCACCGCCCGCTTGCAAAGACAAATAATTATCGGTGTGCTCATCGACGATAAACAACTCCATTGGCTGCTCGCCCGTCGATTTGTTCGCCTCAAGTATTACTGTTGGCGTGGGGCTTGGTGTATTCATATCCATGCTCGTTCTGTGATATTCGCCGTAGGTGGATTATGTGGGTAACAGAGAAACTCCTCCTCGATGCAGCGCAAATTTCTAGCCCCCTCCTAAGTTGCGCTCACTCTCCAGATCAACAAGGCGCGTTGTGGGGCCGTTGGGTTTCAAGCGTTCGGTAACAAGGCCGGGCCAGCGGTTGCGTGAGCGGCGTTTTGCAATGCTGTAGGTGAACTCCTGGATTCTGGCCCAAGGGTAAAGCATGGGCTCGAGTATCAGCATTGCAGCATCACTACCGCTTAAGTAATTCCTGCCACCAGCTTCTTTTTTCGCCTGTTTTATTTTTGCCAGGGTATGTTTGAAACTGTCGCTCATTTTGAATCGCACGGCCAACTGGCTTTTTACGAATGCATCCGACTCGCTGTGATTACCGTGTTCGTCAAAGTAAGGGCCGTTGTTCATGTAGGAACGGATGTACTCCCAAAAGCCTTTTTGTAGCGCCAGTGATTTTCCGAACGGCGCCCCCAGGCTGATCATCAGGGCTGTCTCCGGTTCTTCAAATTTCCACACCCTGATTTCCAGCGAAGCGCTTTCAATGCTGCCGATTTGGGTCCCAACCAGCTGAAACTCGTTGGCTATAGCGGTAATACCATCCCACGGGGTGTGGAACAGTTCGCCATCGTGGTCGAAGTACACTTCTCGGGTGCGGCGATTGAACAGAATGGGTAGAGGCAGTGGACGTAGTGTTTCCCATAGAAAAGGAATGCCACACAAAGGGATAGTTATGGCGAGCATTATATTCAGACCTTCAAGATCCCCACTTTGCAAAAAACTGAATAGCCCAAGCCCTATCCCTCCTATGCCTCCTGTTCCTGCCAACACACCTGTCAACCGTCCTCGGTCAAAGTCACCGCCAGCTTGCAAAGACAAGTAATGGTCGGTGTGTTCTTCGACGATAAACAACTCCATCGGCTGCTCTCCCGTCGATTTGTTCGCCTCAAGTATTACGGTGGGCGTTGGGCTTGGTGCATTCATATCCATGCTCGCTCCGAGATATTCACAGCAGGTAGCGTCAGCCCTTCACGTGGGGAGAAAGTTAATTCACCCTCTATACGACGCAAGCTTCTAACACCGACCTCATGGTAAACACGTCGATAAGGGGTGATGCCCGCTGGCACAGGAATGCGGGTACCGCTGTGTCGAGCAAAATCTTCACCTGTCCATTCAACCTTTATGATTTGTTCCGCGTAATATCCGAGAGTGTCGCTCCAGGTCTCCTGGCCTTTGAAGTGGACCATGCTGTCCAACAGCTCGACGTTTTCGCCGGGCAGTTTCAATAGCAGGTAAGTGGAAAAAACTTGCCCTTGATAAGGGTTAAGTTCTGCTAAGCGATAGGCCTCAATGCTGACCGGAAACAGAATGGGATATAGCCTTTCCATGGACTGGGCGTAGCTATGTGCCCAGTCCTCATTGGTTCTAATGCCGAAATAGCTATTCTTGACCCACTGTTCGAGCGGAGTATCTTTTGTGTAGATCCGAGCAATCACGCCACCGATAATCACTGTGGCCAGTCCAAGTAACTTGGCCCCCAGGTGGGGCACTACGTTGAGCCCCCTGGCAATAGCCGCCGCATCCCCGGCTATCACCGCGGCCCGCGCGGCTCGGAATGCCCGGAATGCGTGGACCTGAATCCTGATACTGGCCAGCGACGCGCCAGCCACTACCAAGTTTGCGGACATGGTGTCAAAGTCGCCCATTTGGTAGGCCTCAAAGGCATCTACCCCGTAAAGCACGACATCGAATGCCAGAAAGATGCTTTGCGCCAAAGAAGTGATGGCGGTGAGTTTCAAGGCATTGGCTAAAAGTAGCCGGGATGAAATTGAGGTGCTACCGCTTTGCCGGGCGACTGATGCCCAATTAACCTCGGCCACACGTTGAATTACCGTAGCAGCAGCTGCAGCAACACCAACTGCAGCACCGGCCATGCTAAACGCGCTCTGGTACGTCCGCTTTTCATAAAACTGATCCGATGCCCATATAAAATTAACGCCCGCCACCAACGTCACAATCGACTTGATCGGCGCCTTGCTCAACGCCCCTTTCAAATCAAACACACTGCTCAGATCAGCGCCCGCTGCGAGGTTGACCGGCAATGGCGGCAGTTTGGTACTCGCCGGTACCAGGTGCATAAACGGGATGCTTTCGCTCACCGCACTGGCCAAGGGGGCAACGTTGAGTCTGGCAGGCAGGGTGTTGCGGGTACCTATCAGGTCGCTGTACCACTCGCCCAGTTGCCGCGGCGTGATGCCCAAGGTCTGAATGCGCTGGCCACTGCGGGCCAATGCGGCGGCCATGTAAATGCGTCCGGCGGTGCTGGCGGCATTTTCCGCTTGATGCAAGTGCAGCCCGGCAACCGGTGCGAGGGCTAGAAACAGGGCTTCAATACTGGAGGCCGGCGCACGTTGACTGAGCTTTTCAGCCGTCTTGTTCATTGCCTCTGCATAACCAAAGGCTTTAGTCAGCTGAGTGACGCCGTCCTTGAGCGATGCGCCATTGTCGTGGGCCGTATCACTCAGATCGATGAGGTATTTGATTTCGCCAACGCCCAGCCTTTTGGGTAACCCCAGCAACGCCCAGAGCAACCAGGGTTTGCCTTGTGTGTTACCTTCAAGGCTTAACGTTATAGCCTTGGCACCGGTACTTGTATTCGCCGGGCCCAGGCAGGCGGCAGCGAAATGCACCTCCAGTGCCTCGCGACTGGCAGGCAGCGTAATGTCGAAGTGGCCACAGGCGGTGTCCATACTGGACGGGCCATTCATCTGCAAGGTGTTGAACCAGTCGACCCAGAGCTGCGCCAGTCGGCGCATGTCGACGGTATAGTTGTATGCCTGCGTGTCCTGATCGTCCCAGACGCGGTTCAGCTCCTCATAGCGAGTGATCAAGCGCAACTGCGCTTTCAGTTGCGCGTCGCTATTCATCAACGACTTTAAAACATCCGCAATAGCCCATTCGTCAGCGTGATGTTCCTGATAGTTGTCAAACCCTGCCTTACGGGCGCGCATCAGTGCGGCAAGATCGAGCAGTACACCCCAGGCATCATCAATGACCGCGTAAGTATGTTGGTCGCAGCGCGCCATCTGCTTTTGCACGTTCAGCCAGTTCATTGCCTGTTCCGTTTCAGGCTCGCTGCTCCAGCCGTAGCGCGTTGCATCGCGGTATTCGCCAATATGCTTTTTGATCGCGTCAATCTGGCCGCTGTACGGTGCCACACCCGGCACAAAGGTGCGCATGATGCGCTGGCGCACGGCGGGGTCTTGTTTGGCAGCCTGATACTGCGGCTCACTCCAGCGCACCGGCGACCACACCAAACCGGCAGGCTCGCCTGCCCTGAGCAGCAGGTGGGGCTGGGTTCGGGTATCAATTACCCGCCCGGCCCGTGAGGTTTGCGTGAGTTGGGCCGATTCGACCTGATATTCCACCAGTTTGGCTGGCGTGCTTTCCCAAACGTAGAGCCAACCATCACGCAGCAAGCGCGAGGTGTAATTAAGCGCTCGCCCGCTGACGTCAGGATGGCGCGGGCCAAGCTCAGGAAATTGACAGTTCAGTGGCGGCAGATCATAGGCGCCGACATCGACAGCCGCCGTAGGCCCCAAGGCATAGCGCAACGGCAATACCGCAGCAAGCAGCGGGCACGATCCGTAAGGGGCTTGATCCTGTTGATTCATGAATGGTGCTCCGTGTGGGCCGGCAAACTGAGCGCGTGCATGAGTGCGTCAGGCAAGGTGGTTTGTGCCGCCAGGCCTTTATCCGCCGGAGCGGCATCACGCTCAGGCGCTTCGTTCGTCCATGCACACACCGAGGTGCCGCCATGGCGCAACCAGACGCTCTCCACGCCACACCAAAAACCAGCCGGCCATTGGGCACCGGCCAGGCGTGCGCGATTGAGCGCGGGGCCATCAGCCAGGCGTAACCACAATTCGCGTTGTTGTTCATCAAGAATGCGTAAGCGGCGTTGCAGGAATGGCAGCAATTGCCAGGCACTTTTCTGCGAGGCCAGCCATACACCGCGCTGCAAGTCAGCGCCGCGCCACCACGCGGCATGGGTGGCACTGCCAAGTGAGGCATTGAGTAGAAATGGCCCAGCCCCGGTAATCGGTTCGTATGGGGTTCCCTTGAAAAGTGGCAGGGGATTGTCGGAGCCGTAGTGTTGATTCAGCCAATTGAAGGCATCGTCATACTGAGCGCCGTCAACCAGGAGGAGTCCCTTGTTCGGGGGCATGGAAGTCATGCTTTAGCCTCCTCGGTTTCCAGCGGTTGTCGGGCGGCATCACACACCGGGCAAATGCCGGAGCTGGTTTCGCGGAAAACCGCGTTTTGTTTGAGCAGGGCTTCCATGGGGATGGCGTTGGTGCTGGTTGTCAGTGCGGCCCCAGGTAGCGCCGAGATTGCAGGCATAGCCGCTGCCGGTGCGCCGCCTACGACTATCGGCACACTGCTGAAAATACCGGCGGGACCGATCACGATGTGCTGGCCGCCACCTTTCAAAGTGATACTGGCGCCGGCATCGAGGATCACCTGGGCACCTGCTTTGACGTGCAGTTGCTGGCCGGCGTCAACCACCAATGCTTGACCGATGCGGGTATGGCTGCTGTCGGCGACGTGCAGATAGTCGTTGGCCTTGAGCTCGACCTTGCGATCCGCCGTCACGGTGCGCTGGTCTTCGCCTTCCAGCACCGCAATACTGTTGCCCTTGATGGTTTCCCGGCGTTCGTTACCCACCTGCAGCCGGCTGTCGTTCTCGATCTTTTGCGCCAGGTCGCGCTGGGCCCGCAGGTAGATCAGCTCCTGCCCGGCCCGGTCCTCGATCGACAGTTCGTTGTAGCCACCACTGGCGGGCGAACTGCGGCTGCGCAACACGGTTTTGGTTTTGTTTGCGGGCAAGGGATAGGGCACCGCCGTGCGCGTGTTGGGCACGCAGCCGGTAATCAACGGCTGGTCAGGATTGCCCTCCAGGTAGGTCACCACCACTTCCATGCCGATGCGCGGGATGGTCACTGCGCCAAATTTTTCCCCAGCCCAGCTGGACGCCACCCGTAACCAGCAACTGCTCTTGTCGCTGTTCAGCTCGGCGCGGTCCCAATGGAACTCGACTTTGACCCGGCCATGTTCATCGCAGAAGATTTCTTCGCCCTCAGGCCCGGTGACCCGAGCGGTCTGGCTGACCAGCACCGATTCGCGGGTGACCAGCGGTGGCCGGTAGAACACGTCCCAGGGGATGGCGCTGAAGCTGTTGCGGTAGCCTTGGCTGAAGCCGTCTTCGGGCTGGTTGTCGTTGGTAACTGATTCCTCAAGCACCTGTGGCTGTTTGCCTTCGTGGCTCACACTGAGCAGCAACCACAAGTCGTTGCAGGCTTTACGCGGGTGCTCGCGCAGGTCGAAGAAATGACCGCTGCGCAGTTCAGGCTGATCGCTTTTGCCTTCGGCCAACCGGTAGTCACTGCGGTGCCGTTCCAGGGCCCGGCGGGCAAGCTGCCTGCCGCGCTCTTCGGTGTCGATCAGCGTGGGGTAGCGGTAATCTTCAAGTACCGGAGTGAACTCGGCGGTGAAGCAGTCTTCCACTAACCGACTTGGGCGTTTGAGGTCGTAGTCTCGGCGGGTGACGGTAGTGGTCCGGGTGCTGAAACGCTGGGAGAACTGGCTGATGACCGGGTGATCGGCCACCAGGCCGGCGCCTTGCTGATACGCGGTTGCCCCCAGTTTGGGAAAAAAGACCTGATCGTCGGTGAACACCAGCCGATGACCGTCCGGGCTGTGCTGGTGATGCCAGGCAATGCCTTCTTCACTGCATAGGCGACCGACTAGTTCAAGGTCAGATTCCCCATATTGCGTGCAGTATTCGCGCACCGGGCGGGGGCTGACATGGAAGCTAAAGGCATCGGCCTGGATGCCATGGCCCTGGAGCACCTGGGCGACGATCTGCGGCACCGTCAACTGCTGGAAAATCCGCTGGTTGTGGCTGAACTGCAAGTAATGCAGGGCCGGGACCAGGGTCAGGTGATAGCGGGTCAGGCGTGTGCCGGGCTCGCCGCCCCTGACATCTTCGATACGGCCGTGGATGCCTTCGCCATTCAGGCCAAACTGAAGGAACGCGGGCTGACTGAGCAGGCTTTCCAGATCGAAGTCAGAGTACTCGCTGACCAGCTCGACCTGGATTGCGTACAAGGTACTGATCGTTTCAGTACCGTCAAAGGCCAGCACCTTGAAATCGTTGTGGACGGAAGGGATCAATAATGCGAAGTGCGCAGCATTGGCCGACGCGAACATACGCTTATCCTTAAGCTGAAAAGTGAAAGCAGAGCGCGATGCCCATGCAATAGCCTGGGCAAGCTCAAATTTCAGCGCACGCTAACAAGGCGGCAAAGGAATTGATGTAAGACGCTTCCTAAAGCTCGTGGGAATTTTCGTTATTTCAGATTTCCGAGCGACCAACGCTCATCCAGCGTCTGCCACAACGCATCCAACCGCCCGTCAGACGCATTATTTTTCTACATCTCCCCCCTTCCCAAAGCCTTGGCGAAGCATAGAATGGCGACGGGTTTTCTCCCAATAACGATAAACTTGCCCCCCCGTTTCCTCATCATGTCCGAACATAATCCTTGTTTGAACTGCGGCGCCTGCTGCGGGTTTTTCCGTGTGTCTTTTTTCTGGGGTGAGTGTCAATCGTCCGGAGGTTTGGTGCCCGACGATCTGGTGGTACAGATCAACCCCACCCGGGTGGCGATGATCGGCACCGACAGCAAACCCTGCCGTTGTATCAGCCTTGAGGGTGAGATCGGCAAAGGTGTCAGCTGCGGCATTTATGAGCAGCGCTCCACCCCTTGCCGCGAATTCGAGGCGGCCTGGGTCGATGGTCAGCCCAACCCGAGTTGCGATGCCGCCCGTGCGGCCTATGGCCTGCCACCGCTGGAAGCCAACGAGCCGATCTGGCCAGACGACGAGGGGGCTGCAGTCGCCTGATGACGGTGACGCCAGGCGCCTGTACCCACGACCAGCGCCTGGCAACCTTGAGGTAGACTGTGCGGCTCTTCGGACAGGACAGGAGTTCTACCGTGCCGCACCCCTACACATTCCCCCAGGACCTTTGCCTGCAAAGCCCGCGTTTGCATTTGCGGCCCATGAGTGCCGAGGATGCCGCTGCATGGCTGGCGATCATGGCCGACCCACAGGTCATGCGTTTCTGGAATCACGCGCCCTGGAGTGATATCGACCAGGCGCAGGCAGCGCTTGCGGCTGATCGCCAGGCCTACGCGCGGGGGCAGTTGCTCAAGCTCGGCATCTATCGCCGCGACAGCGATGAGCTGATCGGCATGTGCCAGTGTTCCAACTTCGACAGCGACTCGCGCCGGGGCGAAATCGGCTACTGCCTGGCCACGGCTGCCCAAGGGCAGGGTTTCATGGGCGAGGCGCTGGAACTCTTCGTCAAGTATCTGTCCCGGGACCTGAACATGCGCCGCCTTGAGGCAGAGATCGATCCCCGTAACAGCGCTTCGGCTCGTACCCTTGAGCGGTTGGGGTTTGTTCTTGAAGGGGTGCTGCGCGAGCGTTGGTGTGTGGCCGGGGAACTGTCTGATTCGGGTCTCTACGGTCTGCTGTTCGAGCGTGCTGCGTGATCTTGGCCAACCGTTATGTTTCGCTGACCCTGCTGCTGTTTCTGGCGAGCCTGTGTTTCAACGCCATGTACATGACCGGCGACGGGCGCCTGCACGCGCTGCAAGCGTTGTTGTATGGCCCTTGGGGCCTGGTGTTCGGTATGTATGGCTGGTTCGCCAATCCCTTGCTGGGATTGGCGATGCTGTTGCACCGTCGTTGGCGCTGGGTATCGCTGGTGCTGGGATTGGCCGCCCTGGGTCTGGCATTGAGCAGTTTCGGGATCGACCGGATGCCCGACAATCGCAGCTACAACTTCGTCAACCTTACCCACTTTGCGCCAGGGTTTTACCTCTGGTTGCTGGCGATCTTCGGCTTTTGCCTGGGGCAAGCCTGGTGGTGTCGTCAGGCTCGTCAGGGCGTGCCGATACCCGGCTGGCACTGGTTGGACGGCGCACTGATTGTAGTGCTGGGCTTGGTGATCCATTTTGCCCTTGAAGCGCCCAGCCTCAGGTTTGAAATGAATCGCGCCCTGGAGCCGCAGCCGAGTATCCAGCCGATTGATCCGGACACCATCTAGCGCGTCGTCGAAGTACCCCATTGCACCACAAACATGCCGAGCACAATCAGGCCAACCCCGGCCAGGCGTAGCCCGTTCACCGGCCGCTGCGCCAGCCCCATCAGCCCCCACTGATCAATCAGCAAGGATGACAGCACCTGACCGGCGATCACGCAGACGATGAAGCCGGCGGCGCCCAGGCGCGGGGTGAGCATCAGCGCCGCGGTGATGTAGGCGACGCCGGCCACGCCGCCGAGCCAGGCCCACCAGGGCGCCTGGACCAGGGCGCCGAGCTGCGGCAGCGGCGCGCGCAACACCAGCAGGGCCGGAATCACCATCAGTACGCTCACCCCCAGCGATACCAGCGTTGCCCACAACGGATGGCCAAGCAAACGCCCCAAAGCGGCATTGCTGCCGGCCTGAAACGGCACCGCCGCACCTGCCAGCAAGGCGATGATCAGCGGTAGCAGGGCGGCGGGGGCGAAAGACAGACTCATGGCAAGACTCCTTGAAAATGGCTTGGTAAAGTCTTGGCTATCCATTGTGTTAATGGAAATTCGAATGCTGCACAGGAGTTATTCGCCTGATGGATGATCTGCGCCGTATTGATCTGAACCTGTTGCTGACCCTGCATGCCTTGCTGGTCGAGCAGCATGTATCACGCGCCGCCATGCGCCTGCATCGCAGCCAGCCGGCGGTCAGCCATGCCCTGGCGCAGCTGCGTGAGCTGTTTGCCGATCCGTTGCTGGTGCGCCGGGGTGGGCGCTTGCAGGCCACTGCGCGCGCTCAAGCCCTGCTCGAGCCGCTGCAGCAGGCCCTGGAGCAGCTCGACGGTTTGCTTGCCCATCCCGGCTTCGATCCGCGCAAGGCGCGCCGCAGTTTTCGCCTGGCCATGTCGGATTACGGTGCGCGGGTGGTATTGCCGGGGCTGATGCGGGTGCTGCGTGACGAAGCACCGGAGATTGATCTGGTTGTCATCCAGGGCAGTCGGGAGGCGATGCTGGGGCATTTGTTCGATGGCGAGGCCGATCTGGCGCTTGGGGTGTTTCCGGAACTGGCCGCCGAACTGCGGGTTGAAACGCTGTTTGAAGAGCGTTTTACCTGTATTGCCGATCGCAGCGGCTTGCCGCCTCGTAGTGGGCTCGATCTGCCTGAGTGGCTGGCGCGCCCACATGTACTGGTGGCGGTGCGAGCAGGCATCGACAACGAAATCGACCTGGCCCTCAGCGCCATCGGCGCCCGTCGCCGCGTCGCCCTGGCATTGCCACACTGGGCCGCGGCACAGGAGGTGATTGCCGGTACCGACCTGATCCTCACCGTTGCCCGGCGTAGCCTCGACAACGGCAAGCTGGATCCGCGTTTGCGTCGTTTTGAGCCACCGCTGGCGATCAAGGCATTCGGCTTTCAGCAGGCATGGCATCAGCGTCGGGAAGTTGAAGCAGGCCATCGCTGGTTGCGCGAGCGCGTGGCCCAGGTGTGTGGCCGGTAACCTGTGGGAGCGGCGGTGCGGCGACCCGACTTGTCCCGCGATTGCGGTCAATCAGTCACATCGCATCGCGGGGCAAGCCCGCTCCCACAGACCTATGTTAGATGTCCTATTGTTGCGGAGGCTTGTGCCCGGCATTCTGAGTCCTCCTTACATGGAGTTCTCCTGATGAAGCATCCTCTTTTAACCATCGCTCTGATGACCGCCATTGCCCCCTTCGCCGTCGCCCGGAACGATTCGCCCGCCTACAGCCAATGTATGCAAACCGCCCAGTCCACCCTGGACATGAACAACTGCAACGGCGCCGAGATCGAGCGTCAGGACGCCCGCCTGAACAGTGCGTACAAGAAGGCCATAGCGGCCCTTGAACCGGCTCAGCAAACTCAGTTGCGCGACGCCCAGCGGCTATGGATCAAATACCGCGACGCCAACTGCAAGCTGTATTTCAGCCTCACCGGCGGCACCATCGATCAGCTCAATGGTGCAGGCTGTGTGCTGGACATGACCAAGGCTCGTGCAGATGAATTGCTCAAGCTGAGCGAGCCTGCATAAACCGGGTTATCGATGCCGGGCAGCGCGGGCCCGCAGGTATTCACGCACTTCGACCTGATTGCCGGAAAACTCGATGCGCTCGGCCTTGCTGTCGCGATGAAAGGCATACATCGGGTCGTAGTATTCGCTGAGCAGGCCGCTGATCCAGGCGCGGTGCAGATCGACGGCGCCGCTGCGTTGCTGCTCTTCCAGGGCTTGTTGCAGCAGCGCTGAAAGACGCTGGTAACGCTCACCGCCCAGGCGCTTGAGGATGTTGCCCATGCTCTGCTGCAGGCGCTCTGCGAACAGCTTGAAGCCTTGTTCGCCACCGTGCAGGGCAACGAATTCGGCGCACAGGTTGGTCACGTAGTCGCCCAGGATGCGCTCGACACGGTTGTCGAAACTGTCTTCCAGCCACACCAGCGGGTAATGCTGCATGCCCTGGTACAGCTCCAGCGGCAGTGAGCAACTGCCGACGATTCGGCCTTCGTCTTCCAGCACGAACTGCTCGATACCGCGAGCGCGCTTTTTCAGCACGTCTATCGCCAGGCGGTTTTCGAAGTCGATCTGCACAGGCTGGCCGGTGGCACGTTTGCCGAAACTGGAGCCACGATGGTTGGCGTGGCCTTCCAGGTCGACCGCGTTTTCCAGCAGCTGCAGCACTTCGGTTTTACCCGTGCCGGTAAGCCCGCCGATCAGTACGAAGTCGCATTCGGCAACCGCTTGCTGGGTGGTTTCAAACAGGAAATTACGCATGGCTTTGTAGCCACCGATCACCTTGGGGTAGTGAATACCGGCTTCATCCTTGAGCCACTGCTGGACGATCTGCGAGCGCAGGCCGCCGCGAAAACAGTAGAGATACCCCTCTGGGTTGGCCCGGGCGAATTCAGCCCAGGCGGCAATACGCTGATCCTTGCTCTGGCCGCTGACCAACTGATGGCCGAGAGCGATGGCGGCCTGCTGGCCCTGCTGCTTGTAGCAGGTGCCAACCTTCTGCCGCTCGAGGTCGTTCATCAGCGGCAGGTTGATCGCGTTGGGAAAGGCGCCCTTGGCAAACTCGATCGGGGCGCGCATGTCCATCATCGGTACATCGTTCAAGAACAGCTGGCGGTAGTCGGTGCTGTTGTCACGCATTACAGCACCTCAACCGCATGGCTCTGTCGCTCAACCAGCTCGCCGATCGGCGCCAGGCTCAGGCCCAGCTCGGCGGCGACAGCGAGAAACTCCGCTTCACCTTCAGGTGCCACGGCGACCAGCAGGCCGCCACTGGTTTGCGGGTCGCACAACAGGTGCTTCTGTTCATCGCTCAGCGGGGCGATTTTCTCGCCGTAGCTGTCGAAGTTGCGCAGGGTGCCGCCCGGCACACAGCCTTCGGCCAGATAGTGCTCGACGCTCGGCAGGCGCGGTACCGCGCTGTAATTCAGGCGCGCACTCAAGCCGCTGCCGTCAGCCAGCTCCACCAAATGGCCGAGCAGGCCGAAACCGGTAACGTCGGTCATCGCCTTGACGCCCGCCAGCTTGCCGAAGCGGCTGCCGGGGGTGTTGAGGGTGCACATCCAGTCGCGGGCCAGGCCCTTGTCCTGGTCGCGCAGCTTGGCTTTTTTCTCGGCGGTGGTGAGGATGCCGATGCCCAGGGGTTTGGTCAGGTACAGGCGGCAGCCTTGGGTAGCGGTATCGTTGCGCTTCATGTGGCGCTTTTGCACCACGCCGGTCACCGCCAGGCCGAAGATCGGCTCGGGGGCATCGATGGAGTGACCGCCGGCCAGCGGAATACCGGCCTCGGCGCACACCGCGCGACCGCCGCGGATCACTTCGCGGGCCACTTCCGGCGCCAGCACGTTGATCGGCCAGCCGAGAATGGCGATGGCCATCAGCGGGTCACCGCCCATGGCGTAGATGTCGCTGATGGCGTTGGTAGCGGCGATGCGGCCGAAGTCGTACGGGTCATCGACAATCGGCATGAAGAAGTCGGTAGTCGAGACCACACCGCGCTCGTCATCGAGGGCGTAGACTGCCGCGTCATCGCGCGAGGCATTGCCGACCCAGAGTTTCGGGTCCAGTGCCTGGGTGCCGCTCTCGGCGAGAATCACCTCGAGCATCTTCGGAGAGATCTTGCAGCCACAACCGGCGCCGTGGCTGTACTGGGTCAGACGAATCGGCTCGCTCATACGCACCTCGAAAAATCGTGAGGCCCGATTGTAGCAAAGCTGGTCTTTGCGCCGATGCCTCTTATAATTCTGGAGCCAGCCTGATGTTGGCTCTTTCCCCGCTATTGAACCGGAGAATCCCTCATGCTCAAACGTCCCCTGGCGCTGTTCGCCGGCCTCGTGCTGTCTTGCTCATCCCTCCTGGCCCAGGCGGCCGATACCCTGAAGGTCAGCGCCATCCCTGACGAGGCGCCAACCGAGCTGCTGCGCAAGTTCAAGCCGTTGGGCGAATACCTGGAACAGAAGCTGGGCATGAAAGTCGAGTTCGTGCCGGTGGCCGACTACCCGGCGGTGGTCGAGGCGCTGGCCACTGATCGTCTGGACATGGCCTGGCTGGGCGGTTTCACCTTTGTTCAAGTGCATCTGAAGAGCCCGACCGCGACGCCACTGGTGCAGCGTGAGCAGGATGCCAAATTCACCAGCAAATTCATCACCGCCAACCCTGAGATCAAGAGCCTGGCTGACCTCAAGGGCAAGACCTTTGCCTTCGGTTCGATTTCCTCCACGTCCGGCAGCCTGATGCCGCGCTACTTCATGCTCAAGGACGACAACATCAAGCCGGAGAGCTACTTCAGCCGGGTTGCCTATTCCGGTGCCCACGACGCCACCGCCGCCTGGGTCCAGGCCGGCAAGGTCGATGCCGGTGTGCTCAACGCCAGTGTCTGGGACAAACTGGTGGCTTCGGGCAAGGTCGACACCAGCAAGGTCAAGGTGTTCGCCACCACCCCGAGCTACTACGACTACAACTGGACCGTACGCGGCAGCCTCGATCCTGCGTTGAAAGAGAAGATCAAGCAGGCGTTCCTGAGCCTCGATCCGGCCAACCCGGCCGACAAGGCGATCCTCGACCTGCAGGCCGCCAGCCGCTTCATCGAAACCAGCCCGGACAACTACAAGGGCATCGAGGAGGCCGCCCGGGCTGCTGAGTTGCTCAAGTGACGATCCAGCTTAACGGTACGAGTCTGCGTCATGGTCAGGTTCAGGCATTGCAGGCGATCGATCTGCGCGTAGAGGTTGGCGAACGGGTGGCGATCATCGGCCCTTCCGGCGCCGGCAAGTCCAGCTTGTTGCAACTGATCGCCAGCGCCCTGGCGCCTACCAGCGGCAGCGTCGAGCTGCTCGGTAAGGCGCCGTGGCGGTTGTCGGCGCGAGCGCGCCAGCGTCTGCGCGCGCGAATCGGGCTGATCCACCAGGCACCGCCGCTGCCACCCCGGCAGCGGGTGGTGACTGCGGTGCTGGCCGGGCGCCTGGGGCAGTGGAGCACCCTGCGCGGGCTGCTCAACCTGTTGCACCCCTCGGATGTACCCGGCGTGCGTGCGGTGCTGGCCAGGCTGGGCATGGCCGACAAGCTCTTCGCCCAGTGCGGGCAGCTGTCTGGCGGGCAATTGCAACGGGTCGGCATCGCCCGCGCCTTGTACCAGCAGCCGGAGATTCTGCTTGCCGACGAGCCGGTCTCGGCGATGGACCCGGTGCTGGCCGAACACAGCCTGAAAACCCTCAACCAGCATGCCAGCGAACGCGGTATCACCCTGGTCGCCAGCCTGCATGCGGTGGAACTGGCGCTGGCGCATTTTCCGCGGGTGATCGGTATCCGCGAAGGGCAGGTGGCATTCGATCGCCCGGCCGCCGAGGTTTCCAGCGACATGCTTGATGCGCTGTATGCCAACGAGCACCTGGGCTCGCCACCCGTGCCGCAGCCGACGCTGAACTTGCAGATCCCACGATGCTGACGGCTGACAAACGCGACCCGGCAGCCCTGCCGAGGCTGTTGCTGACCCTGCTGGCAATTGCCTTGCTGTGGCCCGGCATCCACGTGAGCGAGCTCAATCCCGGTGTGCTGCTGGAGGCTGAAAACCGTCGCCAGATAGGCAATTTCGTCAGCGGCTTCTGGCCGCCTGCGCATGATCCCGAGTTTCTCGCCTTGTTATGGGAAGCGATTCTACAAACCCTGGCGATGGCCACGGCGGGCATGACCCTGGCCTTGTTGCTGGCGATACCGGCCAGTCTGCTCGCCAGCCGGGCGCTGTCGCTGGGCGCCGCCTCGCGTGGCGGTCGCCTGGGGTTCTGGTCGCGCACCGTGCGTCTGCCGGTTCGCGGGCTGCTGATCTTTCTGCGTAGCGTGCCGGAAATCGTCTGGGCGTTGCTGTTCGTTCGTGCCGTAGGCCTGGGCCCGACCGCCGGGGTGCTGGCCATCGCCATCACCTACAGCGGCATGCTCGGCAAGGTTTACGCCGAGATCTTCGAATCGATCAACCAGCGTCCCGCGCACGCGCTGTTGCAGGCCGGCAGCAGTCGCCTGAGCGCTTTCTTCTACGGCATCCTGCCGGATGCGGCGGCGGAGCTGGTGTCCTATACGGTCTATCGCTGGGAGTGTGCGATCCGCGCGTCGGTGGTGATGGGCTTTGTCGGTGCCGGCGGGCTGGGGCAGCAGATCGATTTGTCGCTGCGCATGTTCGCCGGTGCCGAGGTGGCGAGCATGTTGCTGGCCTTCCTGCTGCTGGTGTGGCTGGCCGATCAACTGAGCCGGCTGTTGCGCGGGAGGCTGGCATGAGACGGCTGATCAATGCCGTGCTGATCCTCGCCTTGCTGGCGGCGGTGGCAGGGTCGTTTGCCTACCTGAGTCTCGACTTGCAGGCGCTGTTCGGTAACGGCGGGCTAGGGCAGATGGGTGCCTATGCGGCGCGTTTTCTCAGCCCTGACCTGAGCCCCGAACATTTGCGTGCGGTGGGCAAGGGCGCCCTGGAGACCCTGGCCATGTCCGGCCTGGGCACGCTGCTCGCGGTGATGCTCGGCCTGTTGATAGCCTTGCCGGCGGCCGGGCGTTTCGGTTGGCCGCTGCAGGGGGCTGCGCGTTTGTTGCTCAATGCCCTGCGGGCAATACCGGAATTGGTCTGGGCGGCGCTGACCGTGCTGGCGGCGGGGCTGGGGCCAAATGCCGGAACCCTGGCGCTGGCCTTGCACACCACTGGCGTGCTCGGTCGCCTGTTTGCCGAAGCACTGGAAAATACCCCGCCGGAACCGGCCGCGGCCATCCGCCTGCAGGGCGGCAGCCAGGTGGCTGCGTTCTGTTTCGGCACCTTGCCCAATCTCTGGCCGCAGTTGCTGGCTTACAGCCTGTACCGCTGGGAGAACAACATCCGCATGGCCAGCGTGCTTGGCTTTGTCGGTGCCGGTGGTCTGGGGCAGATGCTCTACACCACCTTGAGCCTGTTCCAGGAAGCCCAGGCCAGCACGGTAATCATTGCCATGTTGGTGCTGGTGTTGCTGGTGGATGCCTTGAGCGACTTGCTCAGGCAACATTTTGTCAGAGCTTGAACCTCACCTGTGGGAGCGGGCTTGCCCCGCGATAGGATGCGACTGATACACCGCAATCGCGGGGCAAGCCCGCTCCCACCCACCGGTTATAGCTGGTTCAGAATGTCTGCTTCATCTGCACCAGCGCTACCCGCGTGTTGCCCGGCCCCTGGCGCTCCTCGATGGCAAAGGGCACAAAACCCAGCTGTGGATAAAGCAACAGCCCGGCGGTATTGCTGTTGAAGCACGACACCCAGACCTCACGCGCATCGAACTGGCTGCGGGCCAGTTCGATCATGCACTTCACCAGATAGCGTGCCACCCCATGGCCACGGGCCGCGGGAGCTACCACCACATTGCCGAGGGCGCAGACACCGCCGTGCTCGGCCTTGTAGAAGTTGGCAAAGGCCAGCAGCGTGCCGTCGCCCTCGACCACCGTCGAGCCCTCGCGTTGCGCGATGGCATCGTTCAGCTGCGCTGGCGTCAGCGGATACTGGGCTTTGGGGAACATGTAGAACAGCTCGTCCGGGCCTTGGGGGAAACAGCAGATAGTGGCGATGTCCGTGGCCTGGACGGGGCGATGGGTCAGCTGCATAACGTGGCTCGCTCAAGGAGGAGGGTGACAGGAATCCTACACTGCCTGGCGGTCTGCGCAGGCACAACTGCCACCCAGGTTTACATCATCGATAATCGCCTTGGCCATTTCGCCTAGAAAATGCGCGGCCCACACCAGGGTCGCGTCTTCCTCTGTTTCCCCCAGTAAGGTCAACTTGTTTACGCAGGCCATGAGCATGGAAGCCTGGTTAAGTGCGTGCTCGGAGGAAATTCCCGGATTGACGCGAAACAGCTGGTAATTGGCGAAGGTTACCGCGCCGGTAGTTACATTGTTCATGAATGCTCCTTACAAGCTGGGGTGGGAGCGGGCTTGCCCCGCGATTGCGTGGTGCCAGTTGCATCGCATCGCGGGGCAAGCCCGCTCCCACCGTCAGTTATGCATCTGAACGCAGGCCAGCGCCTGCTCAACACGGCTGCGTGCCGCCTCCATCTCATGCATCGCAGCGCGCACCAGTACTTGGCCCTGCAGGTCAGGGTGCAGCAACACAGCTAGCGCACAGCTCAGATGCTCGGAGGCATGGACCAAGGCGTCTTCAAGGCAATAAGGGGATTCGGTGGGAAGAAGCGGGGGATCGGGGACGATTTTCAGCATGGTCAACTCCTGTATCAGTGGAGCCGCTACAAACCCGCTGTCAAACAGGAGGGTGGCAGCTGTACGTGGGTTGACAGACCGGTGATACAGGAACCGGCGCACACGAGTGTGCCCCACGCATAGCTGCCATAGAGCAGTGCGGCTGTATCAATGGCGGTCTGTCAAAACCGGTCGTTGAAATAGCAACGACCGGCCAAGACTAGGCAGCTAGCGAGGCAGGCGCAACAGCTGAAGTGCCCGGGGATTATGCTTGGGAAATGGACTACAAGAAATAGTGAAAAGGCTGCACGTGCTACCGTATTCAGCAATGGCATTGTCAGAAAAATCTTCGCACCCGAGGATATTCAACTGGCCAGAATGCTGCTCAAGGACAATTGATCATGAACCTGACACTCAGTACGTTCGATATGCCAGCACTGCTGGATAGCGATGAGGTGATCAGGGAGTACCTTTCTCAAGTGTTGGCTGATGGCGACTATGAAGAACTCATAAGGGCGCTTGGATATGTTGCAAACAGGCCCCACTCAAGACTACTTGAGTAGGCTGGTTTGTCTAGAGGTGAAGGTTTAAGTGCCCGGCCAAACTAAACAAAGCCGAGCTTCACCGCTACTGCAAGAGAAATCATTGTTAGCAGCAGACCTATCCCGAACCACTGCAATACCACTAGCTTGCGTTTAAGCGATGCTGGAAAGTTACGGAGGTCCTCAGCGCTAACACTTCTGCGGTTAAGGTAAAAGCGGGGAAACGTTAGAATGTTTGAAATCCCACCAACCAACAAAAGTTTTCCCCATGGTCCACCGTGTCTGAGCGGGGTTAGCGTTCGAAGCACGGAGCTATTTTTTAGATGCTCCAACATCAGACTCATCTTGGTGTATGTAATGTGCAAATAGACGCCGATCCAAACAAATATTCCGCCAAAATCTATTATTCCAGCAGCTAGAAATATTTTATCCGCAGTATTCAGGCTCATTGAATTATCTGTTTGATTTGTCGTAGTACGGTCGAGGGGCATCAAGACTATTTTAGTGTGCCCGTTTCTCTGAGTAGAAAAAGTAAGATCAGGGTGCCTGAAAGAACTATCGCAGCCCATTTTGTCAGCACCAGTTTTCGCTTCAGAGATCCTGGGAAATTGTTCAGGTCGTTGATGCTGACGCCGCCATGTTTAAGATAAAATCCGGGAAATGTAACAACCCCTGCGATCCACCCGACGAGCAGAAACTTTCCCCAAGGGCCCCCATTCTTGAGAGGAATATGAACCTTGACGGCAGGGCAGTTTTTTAGATGCTCCAACATCACATCCATTTTGGTATAGCCCAAGTGGAGCACTACACCGACCAAAACAGCTATCCCGCTAATGTTTAATAACCCGGCAGCAAGAAATATGCTGTCAGCGATGCTGATAATCATTTGTAGTTCCATGATGTAATTTCTTAGATGTGGTGCGCCTCTATTATTTTGTAAAGCGCTACAAACAACGCCAAGGAAATCAGTAGCCCTATTGCGCACCACTGCAATAATTCCAATTTTCGTTTAAGCTGCTTCGGCATTTTTTCTAAGTCTTCGGTGCTGACTCCCCCGTGCTTAAGGTAAATTCCGGGAAATGTTACAATTCCGGAGATCCCCCCAACCAAAAGCAGCTTGCCCCAAGGCCCGCCATGCCGGAGTGGCGCTCTAGTCATTACGGCTGAGCAGTTTTTCAGGAGCTCCAGCATCAGATCCATCTTGGTGTAGGCCATGTGCAGTGCGACGCCGATCCAAGCAAACATACCAATGATTACTAATCCGCATAGATAACCGACAGCAAAAGCAGCAGTAGTCATTTAACAGTCTCATAAATAACATCGCCGATGATCTCTCCACCCGCTCCGCCAAGCGTGCCTCCTGCAAGCGATCCAACTCCGACCACCACAATGCCACACGCTAAAGTTGCCAAACCGCCAGTTGGTACACCTAACCCAATACAGAGGCTAGTGATTACGGAGCCCGTCAACAGCCCTCCTGCCGTCGCACCACCTGCGACACCGCCGAAAAAACTTCCTGTTTCAGTGAACCTGATTCTTTCGCAAGCCTCAGTTCTACCCGCTGCACACACATCTTGAACCTTCATATAGGAAGCTCCACCACCAATAGCCGTTCCGACCCAGCCACCGTACTTGAGAATTTTCGCCGCTTTGGAAACGCCTTCGATGTGTGTGGCATAGCCGGGGATCTGGTCAACTGCACCGGCCTTTGTCCAGCGATGAACCAGGCTGCGACTAGAGATGCCCAAAGCGCTTTTCAAGTTTGGGTGATCCGGAAAGCCAATGCCTTTTCGAGTCATGGTAGTCAGGTTGATGTTGAGCTGTGCCAACAGCCGCTTTCGTTCGGCAAAAAAATCAGGCGAGCGCAAATGCCCATCGGCCTGGAATGTGCGCTGGTGTAACGCTTCGATATCACGGAAAACGGTCTTAACATCTTCCAGGTTCTTGGCAAACATGGCTTCGCCAATACCGATAGCGGTCGATCCCTGGGCTAGAAAGGTTTCGATTTCGTTACGGTGCCGGGCCATAAAGTCAGCCTGATCCGTGCTGAGCGGTTGGAGCGCATCATTGGTCTTGGCCGCTGCTTCCATCAGCAATGCTTCTTCACGGGTGCATTGCAGGTTGTTTGGATCGCTGAGCACGATCATCGTGCCAGCTTTGATATCGTTAAGATTGGGGTTCAATATCTGGAATTTACGGAGCACGGCTGGATTGTGCTCAGTGAACAAGGTGGCTTCTAACTGCTCGCGAGTCGTGCTTTTGGGTACAACGTAAAAGCCGGGCTCTTGCGGCTGAGGTGTCACTATCGGTTCAGAAGAGGGCTGCGGTGGTTGCTCTTGAACCGGCGGAGTGTTGTGAAAGCGTCCCGTCCAGCCCTTGCCGGTGATGTGCGAATAGTTGCCTAAAGTATCATCGCTTAACGGGCTGAAAGGGCTGCTCTTCACCAACAGCAGATCACCCTTTTCAACGGCATCGAGTATTTCTGCCTGGCTCCAAGCTATGCCATACGAACGGACATCGAGCCCTTCGATCCGCGTAAATGAACGTCCAATGAGAGCTTGTTGAACTTCAAATTTCGCAAAAAAAGGTGATTCAATTTTGCTTAAGCTGATGCCGTGATACTCACGGTCTTGCCGGCGAATCAGACGCATGATTTACAGTCCTTAACGTAAGAAAACCGACCTGGCTATTGGCCAAATCGGTCAATCCATAGGTGAAGAACGAAAATCATCCATCATTTTTGTATGGGTATATGGCGGGCAAATGCTACACAGGCTGTAGGACCTTTCGTTTATTAGGTTCGGCCGCGAGGTAATCAATCAACGCCATCAACCGCCAGACTGGCCTGCAACCAGGTGCTGAAACTTCGCGTCAACGGGCTCTTCTCACTGTCCCGATGTATCAGGCAACTCCAGTCAGGCCCCCTTACCGTTTGCGCACACAACGGCTGTAACAACCCTTGCGTACACGCCTGTGTGGCAAGCAACTGACTGACCAGCGCAATGCCATGGCCAGCACACGCCGCATCGAGCAGTAACCCAGGGTCGGAGAAGTTCAAGCCGTTGCTGCGCTGGCCCACATCCTCACCCCCCTCAACCACCCAATGACTCCAGTCCATTTCCCGTTCGCCATGCAAGGTGGTGCGCTGCGCTGCGGGCACCTTGAGCAAATCAGGATGGCAGGCCGGATACAGACGGTCGCGAAACAGGGTCTGGTGGCTGCACTCGGCCTGGGCGCTGAGGTCGTCGCGCAGGCTCAGGTCGATGGTTTGCGTGGCCATGTCCGGCGGATCGAAGCTGGTGAACAACCACAGATCCACTTCCGGATGCTGACGATGAAAATCCCCAAGGCGCGGCAACAACCAGTGCCGGGCGAACGCCGGGGTGGTGTTGACCACCAGCTGATTGGGCTTGCGGTACTGCTCCAGACGCCGGATGCCAACCGACAACTGCTGCAGCATCGCCTGGGTGGTGCTCTGCAGGTCGTAACCGGCGTCGGTCAGGCTGACGCTACGGCCGTTGCGAAAGAACAGCGGCTGCTCGAGGAAAGTCTCCAGGCTGCGGATCTGCTGGCTGATCGCAGACTGGGTCAGGTGCAGCTCTTCGGCGGCTTTGTGAAAGCTGCCCAGGCGTGCGGCGGCTTCAAAGCCGCGCAGGGCATTCAAGGGAGGCCAGTGCTTTAGCATTGATAAGCTCTACTGATCAGTTGTCGGCTAAATCTATCGTTTGTTCGCGCAATTATGAAGCCATAGCATTGTGTTGATCACCGCAGCAGCGGTTTTCAGTAATAAATATCCCTTAACTGAAAGGTGAGAAGCATGCAGCGCAATGGCGATCTGAGCAGTGGTTGGTTCATGCTCGCAGAGTGGGTGAACCATGCAGCGACCTGGATGGTCTGGCCGCACAACCAGGCGTTGTGGGAGTCTGGCTGGGGCGTGACCCTGGAGCAGGTTCAGGTGGATTTTGCCCGTGTTGCCAATGCCATTGCCCGCTTCGAACCGGTCAAGATGGTGGTGGATCCTTGCGCCCGAGCCAGTGCCAGCGATCTGTGCGGAGCGAACATCGAGCTGATCGAGCTGGCGGTCAACGACAGCTGGTGCCGCGACTCCGGCCCAAGTTTTATCTGCCACCCGCAACAAGGGCTGGCCGGGGTCAGCTGGCGCTTCAACGCCTGGGGCGGCAAGTCGGCGCATGATCTGGACGAAAGCCTGGCGCGGCGCGTGCTCAACCAGCTCGGTCTGGACTGCTTTGGTACTGCCTTGAGCAACGAAGGTGGGGCTATTCATGTTGACGGCGAGGGCACCCTGATTACCACCGAGTCGGTGTTGCTCAATCCCAACCGCAATCCGGGAATGACCAAGGCCGAGATCGAGGAAATTTTCACCCGTTTTCTCGGCGTTAAGAAAACCATCTGGCTGCCGGGCGATCCGGATTATGTCACCGGCGATATGACCGACGGCCACGTTGATGGCGTCTGTGCCTTCGCTCGCCCTGGTGTATTGCTGGTCGATGCTACCCGTGACCAGAGTTCGGTGTATGCCCAGGTTGCGCGAGAGAACCGTCGGGCGCTGGAGCTGGCCACCGATGCGCAAGGCCGGCGTTTTGAAATGCTCGAACTGTATGAAGCCAGCGAGGCGGTGGATGTCGATGCCGAAGTGTTCTGCGCCTCCTACACCAACTTCTACATCGCCAATGGCGCGATCATCATGCCGGCCTATGGCATTGAGGCCGACCAGGTAGCTGCAGACGTATTGGCCAAGGCGTTCCCGGGCCGCGAAGTGGTGCCGGTGCAGATCAACAACCTGGCCCACGGCGGCGGTGGCGTGCATTGCATCACCCAACAGCAGCCCGCCTGGCCAGTGAAGGGGTGATGCCATGACGCTACTGACCGTCGCCAGCACGCAGATGCCGTGTACCTGGAACCTGCAGCACAACTTTGATCGGGCCGAGCAGCTGGTGCGCGAAGCAGCCGCTCAAGGGGCTCAGGTGATTCTGCTGCAGGAACTGTTTGCCACACCGTACTTTTGCATCGAGCAGCATCACAAACATTTGGCACTGGCCGAGGAGTACCAACACAGCCAGGTACTCAAACGCTTCGCCGCGCTGGCGCGGGAGTTGGGTGTGGTATTGCCGTTGAGCTGGTTCGAGAAGGCCGGCAACGCCTACTTCAACTCGCTGAGTGTGGCCGATGCCGATGGCCGCCTGTTGGGGGTGTATCGCAAGACTCACATCCCCAACGCCATCGGCTATCAGGAGAAGGAGTACTTCAGCCCTGGCGACACCGGCTTCCGCGTTTGGGATACGGCCTTCGGGCGCCTGGGTGTGGGTATCTGCTGGGACCAGTGGTTCCCCGAGACTGCACGCTGCCTGGCGCTGATGGGCGCCGAGGTGCTGTTGTTCCCGACCGCTATCGGCTCCGAGCCGGGCGCGGCCGAGCTGGATTCGCGTGATCACTGGCAGATGGCGATGCGCGGTCACGCGGCGGCAAACATCCTGCCAGTCGTGGCCGCCAACCGCGTGGGGCTCGAGGCCGCAACCACAGATCCCGAATTGCAGATGACCTTCTACGGCTCGTCCTTCATCTGCAACCACAAAGGCAAATTGCTGGTCGAGGCCGACCGCAGCACGCCTGGCGTTCTGCTGCAGCAGCTGGACCTGGCAGCGATGCGCGAGGAGCGCCTGACCTGGGGGATCTACCGCGATCGTCGTCCGGAAATGTACGCCGCGCTGCTCGGGCTCGATGGCCGTCAAGTCAATGCATGCTGGAAGACTCAAGGGGTGTGACATGAACATCAGCCACAAGCATTTGCTGCTCACCCTCGGCCTGGCGCTGGGGGCCAGCCTGACCATGGCGCAGGCCGAGGACAAGACCCTGCGCCTGTACAACTGGGCGGATTACTTTGCCGAAGACACGCTGTCCAGGTTCACTGCCGAAACCGGCATCAAGGTGATCTACGACGTCATGGATGGCAGTGAAGTGCTGGAAGCCAAGCTGATGACCGGCGGCAGTGGTTACGACCTGATCTTCCCCGGCGACACCGTGGCCGAACGCCTGATGCGTGCCGGCAGCCTGCAGGCGCTGGACCCTGCGAAGCTTGAGGCGCTGGCCGATGTCGAGCCGGGTTTGCAGAAGCTGCGCACTCATTACCCGCACGCCAGCAAAGCCACGGTGCCCTACACCTGGGGCACCATCGGCCTGACCTACAACGACGAACAGATCCGCCAGCGTATGGCGGATGCGCCGGTGGAGAGCCTGGACCTGCTGTTCAAGCCAGAGCTTGCCGCCAGGTTCGCCGACTGCGGGATCTCGATGATCGATTCACCGGACGAAGTGCTGGCCGTGGTCCTCAACTACCTGGGCCGCGACCCGCGCAGCGCCAAGCGCGAAGACCTGGCTGCCGCCAGCGAACTGTTGCTGAAGATTCGGCCGTACATCCGCAAGTTCCAGTCGCAACCGGTGACTGATCTGGTCAACGGCAACCTGTGCCTGTCGCTCGGCTACAGCGGCGACATGACCCAGGCCCAGCGCACGGCGGACTCAGCCAGCAAGAAAGTCAGCTTCCAGTACCGTATCCCCAAAGAGGGCACCACGGTGTGGATGGACAACATGGCGATTCCGGTGGATGCCAAACACCCGGAGTACGCCTATACCTTCATCAACTTCGTCATGCGCCCGGAGAACATGGCGGCCATCAGCAATTTCACCGGATACCCGACCTCGAACGCCAAGGCGCGTGCGGATGTCGATCCACAGATGCGCAACAACCCGGATATCTACCCGCCAGAAGCCACCTTCGAGCGCCTGGTTACCGGCAAGGATATTCCGCAGTCCGACATGCGTGCGCGGATGCGCGTGTGGACCAAGTTCAAGACCGCCCCGGGCAGTTGATTGCACGGCGCACGTAAACGAATTGAAAGAGAGTCAAACAGATGCCAACGCGTCGTGAGTTCATAAAGCAGGTTTCAGCAACCGCAGGCTTGGGGCTGGTCGCCTCCATGGGTTTTGGTCTGGGCGTACCCCGGTCGCTGGCGGCCGGCGGCAAACAATGGTTCATGCCTGACGAGGGCGACAAGCAGCAGTGCGCCTTCGTCTCCTTTGGCGCGCAGGAGGCCATCTGGGAAGACTTCACCGCCGACGTGCAGGAAGCCATCGGCCTGATCGCCAGCACCATCGCCCGCTACCAGCCGGTCACTGTGCTGTGCCGTGCCAACGAGCGCGATCTGGCGGAAGAACTGTGCGGCAGCAAGAACACCACTTTTGTCACCACCGAACTGGATGACATCTGGATGCGCGACATCGGTGCCAACTTCGTGATTACCGAGCAGGGCGACTTGGGCGCGGTCGATTTCAACTTCAATGGCTGGGGCAACAAGCAGCATAAATATGATGCCCGTGTCGCGCGATTGTTGGCTGACGATGCTGAAGCGACTTACCTGCGCAGCGAACTGGTAGGCGAGGGCGGCGGCATTGAAGTGGATGGCCACGGCACCGCGATCATGACCGAAAGTTGCTGGATCAATGCCAACCGCAATCCCGGCTGGAGCAAGGCTGAAGTTGAAGAAGAGCTGAAGGCGCGCCTGGGATTGCGCAAGATCATCTGGCTGCCGGGTATCAAGGGCAAGGACATCACCGATGCGCATGTCGATTTCTATGCGCGCTTTGTTGAACCAGGTGTGATCATCGCCAACCTCGACACCGATCCCGATTCCTACGATCACGAGGTCACCAAGGCGCACCTGAAAATACTCAGCAATGCGACAGACGCCGATGGCCGCAAGCTCAAGGTGCATACCGTGTCGCCACCGCTGAAGCCGCGCAATAGCAAGTTCAGCAAGAACAACCCGGACTTTGCCGCCGGCTACATCAACTACTTCGTTATCAACGGCGCGGTGATTGCCCCGCAGTTTGGCGACAAGGCCGCTGATGCCAAAGCCTTCGACCTGCTGACCGAGCTGTACCCGGACCGTGAGGTGGTACAGCTCAATATCGATGCCATTGCCGCGGGCGGGGGTGGTATCCACTGCGTGACCCACCAGCTGCCGCTGGTCTGAACTCAGGTTTTACCCAGCTGTTGAGCTGACCGCGCCGGTTGCCCGTGCTGGCGCGTCAGCACAATGCCAAGCAAGGAAATGACTAGCGCCAGGCCGATGGTCGAGGTCACCTCGGAGCGGTGCTCCGGCGTCACCAGCATGACCCCGAGCGCTGCGACGATAAAGGCGATGACGGTGTAGGTCAGCCACGGGAACAGCCACATATGGAAGTTGAGCTGGGTCTTTTGCTGTTGCAGCCTCCGGCGCATGCGCAACTGCGAGATGGCGATCACCAGGTACACCAGCAAGGCGATGGCGCCGGAACTGGCCAGCAGGAACTGGAACAGCCCGGCCGGAGCGAAGTAGCTGACCACAGTGATGATCGCTCCCAGTACGGTACTGGCGATAACTGCCGTCCTCGGTACGCCGACCTTCGAGGTGGCCTTCACCTGCCGTGGCGCCTCGCCGCGCTTGCCCAGCGAATAGAGCATGCGCGAGGCTATGTAGATCGATGAATTCATGCAACTGGCCACAGCCACCAGCACCACCACATCCATCATGAATTTGGCGTGGGGAATGTTCATCAGTTCCAGCGCGCGCTGGTAGGAGCCTACCGATGCCAGCTGCGGGTCATTCCATGGCACGATGGAAATGATCACCGAAATCGACAGCAGGTAGAACACGCCGATCCGCCAGATTACCGAGCGGGTCGCCTTGGCGATGTTCTTCGCCGGGCTTTGCGATTCGGCGGCGGCAATGGTCACCGCTTCAATGCCGATAAAACTGAACATGACGGTGATGAAGGCGCCGACTACTGCAGACACGCCATTGGGGGCGAAGCCGCCATGCTCATCCAGCAGACGACTGAAACCGCTGACTTCCCGATCCGGCACCCAGCCCATCAGCACCGCGGCGCCGAGACTGATGAAGGCGATGATCGCCAGCACTTTGAACATCGCGAACCAGAATTCGAACTCGCCGTACTTGGCCACGCTGAACAGGTTGGTTGCTGCCAGGGCGATGATCGACAGCAGGGCAAACAGCCAGGATTCGACCTGGGGAAACCAGGTGTTCAATACATGCCCGGCGGCCAGTGCTTCGATGGGAATGACCAGCACCCAGAACCACCAGTACATCCAGCCGATGGTAAAGCCCGCCCAAGGCCCGATGGCCTGGTCGGCATAGGTGGAAAATGAACCGGTATCGGGGTTGGCGACAGCCATCTCACCGAGCATGCGCATCACCAGAATGACCAGGATGCCGGAGAGGAAGTAAGCCAGTATCGCTGCGGGCCCGGCGGCGGCAATGGCGTGCCCGGAGCCGACGAACAGCCCGGCACCGATAATCCCGGCAATGGAAAGCATGGTGACATGGCGCGGCTTGAACCCCTGCGCCAACTGACCTTTCGAATCTTCGGAGCCCAAGCTGATCATTATGCTTATTCTCTTTGTATTTGATCTTGGGACGTACTGACTGACCGTTAGGCGAACATCACTCCTTCCCCTTCGAACACCTTTGAAGTTGCATAGCTGAAACGCACAAGTTGTTCTAGTCGATCAGTCATCACGACGAACGCACGGCTAAAAAAGGCCAGGCCACATTACCCAGGAGTATCGATTGGTGTGTTTGTCGATTGCGCCGTGATCGAGTCCGATTGCGCCATCGGGGCGAAGACTTTTTATCGTTCAAGATGGCCTGTAAGCGAGCGCTGCAGCCGACTGGAGAGTTCTACCTGTTTTCCGTATAATCGCGCTTCCGCCATTAAGGCGGTGCTTCATAATTTAAAGGACTTTGTATGAAAAAGCTGTTGAAAGCATCGGTTGCTGTAGCTGTAGTTTCGGGCGTAGCACTGCTCTCGGGTTGCACTGGTCAAGTCTACAACCAGCCAAAGAACTGCTCGTACGACTACCTGTTCCACCCTTCGGTTTCCGTTTCTAAAATTATTGGCGGTTGCGGTCCAATCGACAAGCTGCCACAACAGCAGTAATTTTAGCGCTGCACTGATTAATCCATTCAAGGTTTAATCCAAAGCCCCCTGTTACGGATGTAGCAGGGGGTTTTTGTTTTCTGTTTTCCAAGTGGGAGCGGGCTTGCCCCGCGATGGCGGCTTGTCAGCCGTATCGGATCGCGGGGCAAGCCCGCTCCCACCGGAATAGCGCCCACAAAAAAGCCGACTTTTCAGTCGGCTTTTTCATGCGTTTGGTGCCCCGAGGGAGACTCGAACTCCCACTCCTTTCGAAAACGGATTTTGAATCCGCCGCGTCTACCAATTCCGCCATCAGGGCTTGTGGCGGCGAAGTATAGAGAGGTGCCTACCGTTGGTCAATCAGGTTTCATGGTCAATTTTCGTCTTTTCGGCTAAACTTTGCGGCCCTGTCAAACCGAACACCATCATGCGCGTCGCTGATTTTTCCTTTGAGCTCCCTGATTCCCTGATCGCTCGCCATCCGCTGGCGCAGCGCCACAGCAGCCGGCTATTGACCCTGGACGGGCCGAGCGGGGCACTGGCTCATCGCCAGTTCACCGATCTGCTCGAGCATCTGCGTCCGGGCGATCTGATGGTGTTCAACAATACCCGGGTGATTCCGGCGCGTCTGTTTGGCCAGAAAGCCAGCGGCGGCAAGCTGGAAATCCTCGTTGAGCGCGTGCTCGACAGCCATCGGGTACTGGCGCATGTGCGTTCGAGCAAGTCGCCCAAGCCGGGCACGCAGATTCTCATCGACGGTGGTGGCGAGGCCGAGATGGTTGCCCGTCACGACACACTGTTCGAGCTGCGCTTTGCTGAAGAGGTACTGCCGCTGCTCGACCGCGTCGGGCACATGCCGCTGCCTCCTTATATCGACCGCCCGGACGAAGGCGCCGACCGCGAGCGCTACCAGACGGTGTACGCCGAGCGTGCCGGAGCTGTAGCCGCGCCAACGGCCGGGCTGCACTTTGATGAAGCGCTGATGGCCAGGATTGCCGACAAGGGTGTAGAAACCGCCTTTGTCACCCTGCACGTCGGCGCTGGCACCTTCCAGCCGGTGCGGGTCGAGCGCATCGAAGACCACCACATGCATAAAGAGTGGCTGGAGGTCGGCCAGGACGTGGTCGACGCCGTGGCTGCCTGCCGTGCGCGTGGCGGGCGGGTGATCGCCGTGGGCACCACCAGCGTGCGTTCACTGGAAAGCGCTGCCCGTGACGGCGTGCTCAAGGCGTTCAGTGGCGACACCGACATCTTTATCTACCCGGGCCGGCCATTTCATGTGGTCGATGCCCTGGTCACCAACTTTCATTTGCCTGAATCCACGCTGCTGATGCTGGTTTCGGCCTTCGCCGGTTACCCCGAGACCATGGCTGCCTATGCGGCGGCGGTCGAAAACGGGTACCGCTTCTTCAGTTACGGTGATGCCATGTTCATCACCCGCAATCCGGCGCCGCGCGGCCCCGAGGATCAAGCATGAGTCGCACCTGTCGTATGTCCTTCGAACTGCTGGCCACCGACGGCAAAGCCCGTCGCGGCCGCCTGACGTTCCCCCGTGGTGTGGTGGAAACCCCGGCGTTCATGCCGGTGGGTACCTATGGCACGGTCAAGGGCATGTTGCCGCGCGACATCGAGGCCATCGGCGCGCAGATGATCCTCGGTAACACCTTCCACCTGTGGCTGCGCCCGGGTACCGAGGTGATCAAGGCCCACGGCGACCTGCACGACTTCATGAAGTGGCAGGGCCCGATCCTCACCGACTCCGGCGGCTTCCAGGTGTTCAGCCTGGGTGCCATGCGCAAGATCAAGGAAGAAGGCGTGACCTTCGCCTCGCCAGTCGACGGTTCCAAGGTGTTCATGGGCCCGGAAGAGTCGATGCAGGTCCAGCGTGATCTGGGCTCCGACGTGGTGATGATCTTCGACGAATGCACCCCGTACCCGGCCGACGAAGACGTCGCGCGCATCTCCATGGAGCTGTCGCTGCGCTGGGCCCAGCGTTCGAAGAACGCCCACGGTGACAACACTGCGGCACTGTTCGGTATCGTCCAGGGCGGCATGCACCAGGACCTGCGCATGCGCTCGCTCGAAGGCCTGGACAAGATCGGCTTCGACGGCCTGGCCATTGGCGGCCTGTCGGTGGGCGAGCCCAAGCATGAAATGATCAAGGTGCTGGATTACCTGCCAGGCCAGATGCCGGCTGACAAACCTCGTTACCTTATGGGGGTAGGCAAGCCGGAAGATCTCGTTGAGGGTGTGCGCCGCGGCGTCGACATGTTCGATTGCGTGATGCCCACGCGCAACGCGCGCAACGGCCACCTGTTTATCGATACCGGCGTGCTGAAAATCCGTAACGCGTTCCATCGCCATGATGATTCGCCTCTGGATCCGACCTGTGACTGCTACACCTGCCAGAACTTCTCTCGTGCTTATCTGCACCACCTGGATAAGTGCGGCGAAATGTTGGGCAGTATGTTGAATACGATCCATAACTTGCGCCATTACCAGCGTTTGATGGCTGGTTTACGCGAGGCTATTCAACAAGGTACATTGGCCGCCTTTGTCGATGCCTTTTACGCCAAGCGCGGGCTGCCTGTGCCGCCCTTGGACTGATGTTCTGTCGATCCCTAACAAGTACTGATTGCAACTGGAGTGCTAAATGAGCTTTCTGATCCCCGCCGCTTATGCGGACGCCGCAGCCCCTGCCGCCGGCCCAGCCGGAACCGGTTTTGAGTGGATTTTCCTGGTCGGCTTCCTGGTCATCTTCTACCTGATGATCTGGCGTCCACAGGCCAAACGTGCCAAAGAGCAGAAGAACCTGCTGAGCAACCTGCAAAAAGGTGATGAAGTTGTCACCAACGGCGGTATCGCTGGCAAGATCGTCAAAGTTGCCGACGACTTCGTAGTGCTGGAAGTGTCCGACAATGTTGAGCTGAAGTTCCAGAAGGGCGCCGTTGCCGCGACCCTGCCAAAAGGTACGCTCAAAGCGATCTAAGTTTCAGTTTTTTTCCAATCGACGGGGCGCGCAAGGCGCCCCGCGTCTTGAACGGGCGGCGTGATGCTGAACAAATACCCTCTGTGGAAATACGCACTGATCCTGGTGGTACTGGCGATCGGTTTTATTTATTCCGCTCCCAACCTCTACCCTGATGATCCGGCCGTCCAGGTCAGTGGTGCCAGTACGGCGCTGCAGGTCACTCAGGCGGATCTGGATCGCGCGAGCAAAGCGCTCGTCGACGCCGGTATCCAGGTCAAGGCCGCGAGCCTGGGCGAGAAGGGCAAAGGTGCACTGCTGCGCCTGACCAAGCAGGAAGATCAACTTCCAGCCAAGGATGTAGTGCGCAAGGCACTGGGCGACGACTATGTGGTCGCACTGAACCTGGCCCCGACCACTCCACAATGGTTGCGCAATCTGGGTGCAAGCCCGATGAAGCTGGGTCTGGATCTCTCCGGTGGTGTGCACTTCTTGCTTGAAGTAGACATGGACAAGGCTATGGCGGCCCGTCTGAAAGTCTATGAAGGTGAAGTCAAAAGCCTGCTGCGCAAAGAGCGTGTGCGCTATCGCAGCCTGCCGCAACAAGATGGCGGCATTCAGCTGGGCTTCTCCGATGATGAATCCCGCGAACAGGCGCGCAGCCTGATCCGCAAGAATTTCAATGATTTCGAGTTGACCACCACCGAGCGTAACGGCCTGTCGGTGCTGCGTCTGGCGATTACCCCGGCTAAGGTCGCGGAAATCCGTGAATACTCGATCAAGCAGAACCTGACCACGGTGCGTAACCGGGTCAACGAGCTGGGCGTGGCCGAGCCACTGGTACAGCGCCAGGGTGCCAACCGCATCGTGGTCGAGCTGCCAGGCGTGCAGGACACTGCCGAAGCCAAGCGTATTCTCGGCAAGACCGCCAACCTGGAATTCCGTCTGGGGGCCGAGCCGGGTGCTTCGAAAGCTACCACTGAAACCTTCGAGTTCCGTGAAGGTGGTCGTTCGGCAGCGGTCGAGCGTGGCCTGATCATCACCGGTGACCAGGTAACCGACGCACAGGCCAGCTTCGACGAGCAAGGCCGTCCGCAAGTGAACATCCGTCTGGATGGTCACGGTGGCGAACTGATGAGCCGCGCTACCCGTAGCAACGTCGGTCGCAGCATGGCGGTGATCTTCATCGAGCAGCGTCCAACTACGCGCTACGTGAAGCAGATGGTTGATGGCGTGGAAAAAGACGTCGCCGTCCAGACCTTCACCGAAGAGAAGAAGATCATCAGCCTGGCGACCATCCAGTCGCCGTTGGGTAGTCAGTTCCGCATCACCGGCCTCAACGGTCAGGGTGAGTCGTCCGAGCTGGCCCTGCTGCTGCGTGCTGGTGGCCTGGCTGCACCGATGTACTTTGCTGAAGAGCGCACCATCGGCCCGAGCCTGGGTGCCGACAACATCACCAAGGGTATCGATGCATCGCTGTGGGGCATGCTGTTCGTCTCGCTGTTCATCATGGCTATCTACCGTGCCTTTGGCCTGATCGCTACCATCGCCCTGGCCGGTAACATGGTCATGCTGCTGGCGCTGATGTCGCTGCTGGGGGCAACCCTGACCCTGCCGGGTATCGCCGGTATCGTCCTGACCATGGGTATGGCGGTTGACGCCAACGTGCTGATCTTCTCGCGGATTCGCGAAGAGCTGGCCAATGGCATGTCGATCCAGCGTGCTATCCACGAAGGCTTCAACCGTGCCTATACCGCGATTGTCGACGCCAACCTGACCACCTTGCTGGTCGGCGGCATCCTCTTCGCCATGGGTACCGGCCCGGTCAAGGGCTTCGCGGTTACCATGTCCCTCGGGATTTTCACCTCGATGTTCACGGCCGTCATGGTTACCCGCGCAATGGTCAACCTGACCTGCGGTGGGCGTGATCTCAAGAAGCTGTGGGTTTAAGGGGCTGCCATGTTACGTACCATTAACTTCATGGGTGTGCGCAACGTTGCGTTCGGCGTCACCCTGCTTCTTACCGTGCTGGCGCTGTTCAGCTGGTTCTACAAAGGGCTCAACTTCGGCCTGGACTTCACCGGCGGTACGCTCATCGAGCTGACCTACGAGCGTCCGGCCAACCTTGGCCAGGTGCGTGAGGAGCTGGTCAAGGCCGGC
Source organism: Pseudomonas alkylphenolica (assembly GCF_000746525.1). Taxonomy (NCBI): domain Bacteria; kingdom Pseudomonadati; phylum Pseudomonadota; class Gammaproteobacteria; order Pseudomonadales; family Pseudomonadaceae; genus Pseudomonas; species Pseudomonas alkylphenolica. The sequence continues at coordinate 4,785,955 of NZ_CP009048.1, read as the reverse complement.
TTCGAAGACGCAGTTGTGCAGAGCTTCGGCGCTACCACCGATTTGCTGGTGCGTATGCCGGGCGATGACCCGATGCTGGGTAACCGCGTTTCCGAGGCGCTGCAGAAAGTCAGCAGCGACAACCCGGCTGTGGTCAAGCGCGTCGAGTTCGTCGGTCCGCAGGTCGGTGAAGAGCTGCGCGACCAGGGTGGTCTGGGCATGTTGCTGGCCCTGGGCGGCATCATGATCTACCTGGCGTTCCGCTTTCAGTGGAAGTTCGCCCTGGGTGCGATCCTTTCGCTGGTGCACGACGTGGTCGTGACCATGGGTATCCTGTCGTTCTTCCAGATCACCTTCGACCTGACGGTGCTGGCGGCGGTGCTGGCGATCATCGGTTACTCGCTCAACGACACCATCGTGGTGTTCGACCGGGTGCGTGAGAACTTCCGCGTGCTGCGCAAGGCTTCGCTGATCGAGAACATCAACATCTCGACCACTCAGACCCTGCTGCGTACCGTGGCCACCTCGGTGTCGACCCTGCTGGCCATCGCTGCACTGTTGTTCTTTGGCGGTGACAACCTGTGGGGCTTCTCGCTGGCGTTGTTCATCGGCGTCATGGCCGGTACCTACTCGTCGATCTACATCGCCAACGTGGTGCTGATCTGGCTGAACCTGAGCAGCGAAGACCTGATTCCTCCGGCCAAGGCCGAAGGCGTGGACGACCGTCCATAAGGGGGGTTCCCACGCTGTTCGTCGTAGAAGAAGGCGCGAGTATTGAACTCGCGCCTTTTTTTATGCTCCAAGGCAGGGAGAAGGCGGGCAAAGTTCCCGCAGGTACGATCAGGAGGTTCACGTGAACAAGTCAATGCTGGTGGGTGCGGTTCTGGGTGCGGTCGGTGTGACTGCCGGAGGTGCTGTAGCCACCTACAACCTGGTCAAGAGTGGGCCGGAATACGCTGAGGTGCTGGCCGTGCAGCCGGTCACGCAGACCGTCAAGACGCCGCGCGAAGTGTGCAAGGATGTGACCGTTACGCGTCAGGCGCCGGTCAAGGACCAGCACCAGATTGCCGGTACCGTGGTCGGTGCTCTGGCCGGTGGCCTGCTGGGTAACCAGATTGGTGGTGGTACCGGTAAAAAGATTGCCACGGTGGCCGGTGCGGTCGGTGGCGGCTATGCCGGTAACAAAGTGCAGGAAGGTATGCAGGAGCGCGATACCTACACGACCACGCAAACTCGCTGCAACACGGTCAATGACCTGAGCGAGAAAGTGGTTGGCTATGACGTGAAGTATTCGATTGGCGAAAAGGTCGGCCAGGTGCGCATGGATCGTGATCCGGGTGCGCAGATCCCGCTGGATAAAGAAGGCAAGCTGGTGCTGAGCCAGGCGCAACCAGGCCAGTGAACTGATCGCCGGTGGGAGCGGGCTTGCCCCGCGATTGCGGTCTGTCAGACGCATCGTGTCGCGGGGCAAGCCCGCTCCCACCGATGGTTGTCCTGCCCAGCCCCAAAAAAAAGCACCCCGAGGGGTGCTTTTTTGTGCCTGATCGAAACTTAGCGTTTGATCGAAGCCGGCAGGTGCGGCTGAATAGCGGTCAGCACGGCTTTGAAGCACTTGATGTTACCGGCAACGATATGACCCTTTTCAAGGAAGTCGTGGCCGCCGGTGAAGTCACTCACCAGGCCGCCAGCTTCCTGGATCAGCAGGGCGCCTGCAGCCATGTCGTATTCCGACAGGCCCGACTCCCAGAAGGCGTCGAAGCGGCCGGCGGCGACGTAGGCCAGGTCCAGGCTGGCAGCGCCAGCGCGGCGGATGCCGGCAGTCTGGCCAACCAGGGCGCGGAACATGCCCAGGTAGTTGTCCAGATCAGCCATCTGGTTGTCGCGGAACGGGAAGCCGGTACCCAGCAGAGCGCCTTCCAGGCTGGTGCGGGCGCTGACGCGCAGGCGACGACCGTTCAGTTGGGCGCCACGGCCACGGCTGGCGGTGAATTCTTCCTGGCGGACAGGGTCCAGAACCACGGCGTGCTCAAGGCGGCCACGGTATTTGCAGGCAATGCTGACAGCAAAGTGCGGAATGCCACGCAGGAAGTTGGTGGTGCCGTCCAGTGGGTCGATGATCCACAGGTAGTCCTTGCCTTCTTCGCCGGTGCCGGCGTGCAGGCCGGTTTCTTCGCCGTAGATGGAGTGGTTCGGGTAGGCCTTGCGCAGGGCATCAATGATTTTCTGCTCTGCGGCGCGATCGACTTCCGAGACGTAATCCTTGGCGTCTTTTTCATCAACCTTGATGGTATCCAGGCGCTCGATGGAGCGGAAAATCAATTCACTGGCGCTGCGGGCGGCGCGCAGCGCGATATTCAGCATGGGCTGCATGGACGTTTCACCTGGGTCGTTAAAGAAAGCCGAACATTCTAGCAGAAAACTTTGCGCGAAGAAGGGTGACATTTGCTTTCGTAGCGTAAAGTCGGTGTGTTCTGTAAGATTTGCTGCCTCTTTCCCGTGTCTGTGAGCGCTCGCCTTGCTGCAAAATATTCGTGTTGTTCTGGTCAATACCAGCCACCCCGGCAATATCGGCGGCGCTGCGCGTGCCATGAAAAACATGGGCTTGTCGCGCCTGGTGCTGGTCGACCCGCAGGATTTTCCGTCGCATGAGGCCGATGCCCGTGCGTCGGGTGCCGATGATGTGCTCGGTGGCGCCCAGATAGTTGCCACCCTCGAAGAGGCGCTGGTCGGTTGCAACCTGGTGTTTGGCACCAGTGCCCGTGAGCGTCGCATCCCCTGGCCGCTGGTCGACCCGCGCGAATGTGGCAGCAAAGTCATCGAGCATGCCGTCCAGGGTGAAGAGATCGCCCTGGTGTTTGGTCGTGAGTACGCCGGCCTGACCAACGAAGAGCTGCAGCGTTGCCATTTTCATGTGCACATCCCCTCCAATCCTGATTTCAGTTCGCTGAATCTGGCGGCGGCGGTGCAGGTGCTGTCTTACGAGGTGCGCATGGCCTGGCTGGCTGCCGAAGGTCAGCCTTCAAAGGTGGAGAAGTTCGAGGTGACGTCGGTGCGCAGTAGCGAGCTGGCGACCATGGATGAAATGGAGCTGTTCTACGAGCACCTGGAAAAGACCCTGGTCGACATCGGCTTTCTCGACCCGGAAAAGCCCAAGCACCTGATGCCGCGTCTGCGCCGGCTGTATGGGCGCAGTTCGGTCAATCGTTCGGAAATGAGTATTTTGCGCGGCATCCTCACGGAAACCCAGAAAGTGGCCCGTGGCGAGCCGCATAAGCGCAAGGATCAATAAATGTTCGAGCGTCTGCGTGAAGATATCCAGAGCGTTTTCCACCGTGACCCGGCGGCGCGCAACGCCTTTGAAGTGCTGACCTGCTATCCGGGCATGCATGCGATCTGGCTGCACCGGGCGGCGCACGCGCTGTGGAAGCGTGACTGGAAATGGCTTGCCCGGCTGGTATCGAACTTCGGGCGCTGGATGACCGGTATCGAGATTCATCCGGGGGCCAAGGTCGGCCGGCGCTTCTTCATCGACCATGGCATGGGTATCGTGATCGGCGAAACGGCCGAGATCGGCGACGATGTCACCTTGTACCAGGGGGTGACCCTGGGTGGCACCAGCTGGAACAAGGGCAAACGCCATCCGACCCTGGAGGATGGTGTGGTGGTGGGTGCCGGAGCCAAGGTGCTGGGACCTTTTACCGTCGGTGCCGGAGCCAAGATCGGCTCCAATGCCGTGGTAACCAAGGCAGTGCCGGCAGGTGCTACTGCCGTGGGGATCCCGGGGCGCATCATCGTCAAGACCGACGCCGAAGTTGAAGCCAAGCGCAAGGCCATGGCCGAGAAGATCGGCTTCGATGCCTACGGTGTCAGTGAAGACATGCCTGACCCGGTCGCGCGTGCCATTGGTCAGTTGCTCGATCACCTGCAGGCAGTCGATGGGCGCCTGGAGGATATGTGCGGTGCGCTGAAGAGTCTGGGCAGTGACTACTGTGCCAAGGAGCTGCCAGCGCTGCGCGAAGAAGACTTCGCCGAGATCAAGGACGAAGCACGTAGCGACGCGTCGACGCATTGACAGAAGGGGCGTGCGCAGGCGCCCCTTAGTTTGCTATCATTCGGCCGCCGTCTTGCGGTAAACCCGACTAAAGCACTAGGTCTTATAGTTGACTTAAATGCTCGGGAATTGCATACTCGCTCCCATCCCGTAACCCCGTGGTACCTACTAGCCATGCGACTGACTACAAAAGGCCGATACGCCGTGACCGCCATGCTCGACCTGGCGTTGCACGCGCAGCATGGGCCGGTGTCTCTGGCCGACATTTCCGAACGCCAAGGCATCTCCCTCTCTTATCTGGAGCAGCTGTTTGCAAAGCTGCGCCGTAGCAGCCTGGTTTCCAGTGTGCGCGGACCTGGCGGCGGCTATCAGCTGTCGCGAAGCATGGAGAGCATTCAGGTAGCCCAGGTTATCGACGCGGTCAATGAATCGGTCGACGCCACGCGCTGCCAGGGCCTGGGTGATTGCCACGCCGGCGACACCTGCCTGACCCACCACTTGTGGTGTGACCTGAGCCAGCAGATTCACGAGTTTCTTAGCGGCATCAGCCTGGCTGACCTTGTTACTCGCCGTGAGGTACAAGAAGTCGCCCAGCGCCAGGACCTGCGTCGTATTGCAGGCCGGGCACCGCAGCTGGACAAGATTGAGACGTCCGCCGTCGAATGACCGTTTCGACGCGCGGCGCGACCGCCTGATAGGAGATATTCAATGAAGTTGCCGATCTACCTCGATTACTCCGCGACCACACCGGTCGACCCACGCGTTGCCCAGAAGATGAGCGACTGCCTGCTGGTCGACGGAAACTTCGGTAACCCGGCGTCGCGCTCCCACGTCTTTGGCTGGAAAGCCGAAGAAGCGGTCGAGAACGCCCGTCGCCAGGTCGCTGACCTGGTCAATGCCGATCCGCGGGAAATTGTCTGGACCAGCGGTGCCACCGAGTCCGACAACCTGGCAATCAAGGGCGTCGCGCACTTCTACAGCACCAAGGGCAAGCACCTGATCACCTCCAAGATCGAGCACAAGGCTGTTCTGGACAGCACTCGTCAGCTGGAGCGTGAAGGCTTCGAAGTCACCTACATCGAGCCAGGCGCCGATGGCCTGATCACCCCGGCCATGGTTGAAGCTGCCCTGCGTGATGACACCATCCTAGTGTCGATCATGCATGTGAACAACGAAATCGGCACCATCAACGACATCGCTGCCATCGGCGAACTGACCCGCGCCCGCGGCGTCATGTTCCACGTTGACGCGGCCCAGTCGACCGGCAAGGTTGAAATCGACCTGCAGAAGCTGAAAGTCGACCTGATGTCGTTCTCTGCACACAAAACCTACGGCCCTAAAGGCATCGGCGCGCTGTACGTCAGCCGCAAGCCTCGTGTGCGCCTGGAAGCCACCATGCACGGCGGTGGTCACGAGCGCGGCATGCGTTCGGGCACCCTAGCGACTCACCAGATCGTCGGCATGGGTGAAGCCTTCGCCATCGCCAAAGAGCTGATGGCCAGCGAAAACGTGCGCATCAAGGCCTTGAGCGACCGCTTCTACAAGCAGGTTGAAGGTCTGGAAGAGCTGTACATCAACGGCTGCATGACCGCACGCATCCCGCACAACCTGAACCTGAGCTTCAACTACGTCGAAGGCGAGTCGCTGATCATGGCGCTCAAGGACCTGGCCGTTTCGTCCGGCTCGGCCTGTACTTCGGCTTCGCTTGAGCCGTCCTACGTGTTGCGCGCCCTGGGCCGCAACGACGAGCTGGCACACAGCTCGATCCGCTTCACCTTCGGTCGTTTCACCACCGAAGAAGAAATCGACTACGCCGCGCAGAAGGTTTGCGAGGCCGTGACCAAGCTGCGCGAACTGTCGCCGCTGTGGGATATGTACAAAGATGGCGTCGACATCTCCAAGATTGAGTGGGCTGCGCACTAAGTAGTCGCCGGCAAGAGCGGCTCTCTGATGAGGAAGGAATTGCACCATGGCATACAGTGAAAAGGTCATCGACCACTACGAAAACCCGCGTAACGTCGGCAAGATGAATGCCGAAGACCCGGATGTCGGCACCGGCATGGTCGGAGCTCCAGCGTGCGGCGACGTAATGCGTCTGCAGATCAAGGTCAACGAGCAGGGCGTCATCGAAGATGCCAAGTTCAAGACCTACGGCTGTGGTTCGGCCATCGCCTCCAGCTCCCTGGCCACCGAGTGGATGAAGGGCAAGACGCTGGACGAAGCCGAAACCATCAAGAACACCCAGCTGGCCGAAGAACTGGCGCTGCCGCCAGTGAAAATCCACTGCTCGGTGCTCGCCGAGGACGCCATCAAGGCGGCCGTACGCGATTACAAGCAGAAGAAAGGTTTGCTCTAAGTTCGCCTGTTGCAGGTAAGGAGTCTCGATGGCTATCAGCATGACAGAAGCCGCCGCCAACCATGTGCGGCGCTCCATTGATGGACGCGGCAAAGGCGTTGGAATTCGCCTCGGCGTGCGCACCACCGGCTGCTCGGGCCTGGCCTATGTGCTGGAGTTCGTCGATGAGCTGGCCGACGAAGACCAGGTCTTCGAAAGCCATGGCCAGAAAGTGATCATCGATCCGAAAAGCCTGACGTACCTCGACGGCACCGAGCTGGATTTCGTCAAGGAAGGGTTGAACGAAGGCTTCAAGTTCAACAACCCCAACGTACGCGGTGAGTGTGGCTGCGGCGAAAGCTTCAACGTCTGAGGCTGCGCGTGGGTACTCCTTGTCATTTCGCCCTGTTTGACCTGCAACCTGGCTTCCGTCTGGATCTCGACAAGTTGGCCGTTCGCTATCGCGAGCTGGCCCGCGAGGTCCATCCGGATCGCTTCGCCGATGCCTCCGAACGTGAACAGCGCATAGCGCTGGAGCGTTCGGCTGCGCTGAACGAGGCCTACCAGACTCTCAAGAGCGCGCCCCGGCGTGCCCGCTACCTGCTGGCGATCGGCGGCCATGAAGTGCCGCAGGAAGTCACCGTCCATGATCCCGAGTTCCTGCTGCAGCAGATGCAATTGCGCGAAGAACTCGAAGACCTGCAGGACAGTGCCGACCTCGATGGCGTGGCCGTTTTCAAGCGTCGCCTGAAAACCGCCCAGGAAGCACTCAACGAGGACTTCGCCGCCTGCTGGGATGATGCTGCGCAGCGCGAACAGGCCGAGCGCCTGATGCGCCGCATGCAGTTTCTCGACAAGCTCGCCTATGAAGTGCGCCAGCTGGAAGAGCGCCTCGACGATTAACCCGGCGCTGCCTCTGGCGGCGCCCCTGGTATTCAGATAAGCATGGCCCTACTGCAGATTGCCGAACCCGGTCAGAGTCCTCAGCCGCACCAGCGCCGCCTGGCGGTGGGTATTGACCTTGGTACCACCAACTCCCTGGTTGCCGCCCTGCGCAGCGGCCGTAGCGAGCCCCTGCCTGACGCTCAAGGCCGGGTCATCCTGCCTTCGGCGGTGCGTTATCACGCGGATCACATCGATGTCGGTCAGGTTGCGCGCGATGCCGCTTCCAGCGATCCGCTCAATACCGTGCTGTCGGTCAAGCGCCTGATGGGCCGTGGCCTGGCGGACGTCAAGCAGCTGGGTGAGCAACTGCCATACCGCTTTGTCGGCGGTGAATCGCACATGCCGTTCATCGACACCATTCAGGGCCCGAAAAGCCCGGTGGAAGTCTCGGCCGATATCCTCAAGGTTCTGCGTCAGCGCGCTGAAGAGACCTTGGGTGGCGAGTTGGTCGGTGCGGTCATTACTGTTCCGGCCTATTTCGACGATGCTCAGCGCCAAGCCACCAAGGACGCTGCGCGCCTGGCCGGTCTGAACGTTTTGCGTCTGCTCAATGAGCCGACTGCAGCGGCCGTGGCCTATGGTCTGGATCAGAACGCCGAAGGCCTGGTAGCCATTTATGACCTGGGCGGCGGGACTTTCGATATCTCGATCCTGCGCCTGACTGGCGGTGTCTTTGAAGTGTTGGCCACTGGTGGCGACAGCGCCCTGGGCGGCGACGACTTCGACCACGCGATCGCCAACTGGATCGTCGAGCAGGCCGGCCTGTCCTCGGACCTTGATCCGGGTGCCCAGCGCCAGCTGCTGCAAACCGCTTGTGCGGCCAAGGAAGCCCTGACCGATGCTGATTCGGTCAGTGTCGCCTATGGCAACTGGCAGGCTGAGCTGACCCGCAGCGCGTTCGATGCGCTGATCGAACCGATGATCTCCCGTAGCCTCAAGGCTTGTCGTCGCGCCGTGCGTGACAGTGGCGTCGAGCTTGAAGAGGTCGGCGCGGTGGTCATGGTCGGTGGTTCGACCCGCGTTCCGCGCGTGCGTGAGGCGGTCGGTGCCCTGTTTGGCCGCACCCCGTTGACCGAAATCGATCCGGATCAGGTGGTCGCCATTGGTGCCGCGATCCAGGCCGATACCCTGGCCGGCAACCGCCGTGATGGTGGCGAACTGCTGCTGCTTGATGTGATCCCGCTGTCCCTGGGGCTTGAAACCATGGGCGGGCTGATGGAGAAGGTGATTCCGCGCAACACCACCATCCCGGTCGCCCGTGCCCAGGAGTTCACCACCTATAAAGACGGCCAGTCGGCGATGATGATCCACGTGCTGCAAGGCGAACGTGAATTGATCAGCGACTGCCGCTCGCTGGCGCGCTTCGAACTGCGGGGTATTCCGGCGATGGTCGCCGGCGCGGCGAAGATTCGCGTGACCTTCCAGGTCGATGCCGACGGCCTGCTCAGCGTTTCGGCGCGCGAGCTGGGTTCGGGCGTCGAATCAAGCATCCAGGTCAAGCCGTCCTACGGTCTGACCGACGGCGAAATCGCCCGCATGCTCAAGGATTCCTTCGAACATGCCGGTTTTGACAAGGTCGCTCGCCAGTTGCGTGAGCACCAGGTTGACGCTGAGCGTCTGCTTGAAGCGGTGCAGGGTGCCCTGGACGCCGATGGCGAGCGCCTGCTGGACGCCGAAGAGCGCTTGGCTATCGAACAACAAATGCAAGACTTGCGTGATTTGATCAACGGCACCGATGGCGCTGCCATCGAGCAACAGACCAAACGTCTGTCGCAGGTGACCGATGCCTTTGCCGCCCGTCGCCTTGATTCGACGGTAAAAGCCGCGTTGGCCGGGCGCAACCTGAATGAGATCGAGGAGTAACAGATGCCGCAGGTGATTTTTCTGCCCCACGAGAAGTTCTGCCCGGATGGCATGGTTGTAGAGGCCGAGACAGGTAAGTCGATCCTCGAAGTGGCGCATGACAACCACATCGAAATCGAAAGCGCCTGCGGCGGCGTCTGCGCTTGCACCACGTGCCACTGCGTGATTCGCGAAGGCTTCGACTCGCTTAACGAGGCCGACGAGCTGGAAGAGGACTATCTTGACCGTGCCTGGGGCCTGGAACCGACGTCGCGCCTGACCTGTCAGGCCAAGGTCGGCACCGAAGACCTGACGGTCGAGATTCCCAAGTACTCCCTCAACCACGCCGCCGAAGCGCCGCATTGATCTGGAGCTGACATGAGCCTGAAATGGGTTGATGTACTTGAAATTGCAATCCAGCTTGCCGAAAGCAAGCCGGAAGTCGATCCTCGTTATGTGAACTTCGTCGATCTGCACCAGTGGGTGCTGGCTTTGCCGGATTTCAGTGACGATCCGCAGCGTGGCGGCGAGAAGGTTCTCGAAGCCATCCAGGCGGCCTGGATCGAAGAAGCCGACTGAGCGCGCTCGGCAGGTTAGGCAATCCCCCGGAACCCGCGTATAATTCGCGGGTTTAATTTTTCGCTTCACTCAACGTTTCTGGAGTTACACCATGGCTGTTCAACGTACTTTCTCGATCATCAAGCCTGACGCCGTTGCCAAGAACGTGATCGGCAAGATCACTTCCCGCTTCGAAGAAGCTGGCCTGAAAATCGTTGCTTCGAAACTGAAGCAACTGTCCAAAGCCGAAGCCGAAGGCTTCTACGCTGAGCACAAAGAGCGCGGTTTCTTCGCTGACCTGGTTGCTTTCATGATCTCCGGTCCAGTAGTTGTTCAGGTTCTGGAAGGCGAAAACGCCATCGCTCTGAACCGTGAGCTGATGGGCGCTACCAACCCTAAAGAAGCTGCTCCAGGCACCATCCGCGCCGACTTCGCTGAATCCATCGACGCCAACGCCGTTCACGGTTCGGACTCCGAAGCCGCTGCTGCTCGCGAAATCGCTTACTTCTTCGCAGCTACCGAGGTAACCACTCGCTAAGCGAAAGCTTACGGGTGAGGGTGAATCCATGACGACATCGACTGGCAAAACTAACCTGTTGGGGCTGACCCAGCCGGAAATGGAAAAATTCTTCGACTCTATCGGGGAGAAGCGTTTCCGTGCCGGTCAGGTAATGAAATGGATTCACCACTTTGGCGTCGATGATTTCGACGCCATGACGAATGTCGGCAAGGCCTTGCGCGAAAAGCTCAAGGCCGTTGCCGAGATTCGCGGTCCGGAAGTGGTCAGCGAGGACATCTCCAGCGACGGCACCCGTAAATGGGTGGTGCGCGTGGCGTCCGGCAGCTGCGTCGAGACCGTGTACATCCCCCAGGGCAAGCGTGGCACCTTGTGTGTCTCGTCTCAGGCCGGTTGCGCCCTGGACTGCAGTTTCTGCTCCACCGGCAAGCAAGGATTCAACAGCAACCTCACCGCCGCCGAAGTCATCGGCCAGGTGTGGATTGCCAACAAATCGTTCGGCAGCATTCCCGCCACCATCGACCGCGCCATCACCAACGTGGTGATGATGGGCATGGGTGAGCCGCTGCTGAACTTCGATAACGTGGTCGCCGCCATGCATTTGATGATGGACGACCTCGGCTACGGCATTTCCAAGCGCCGGGTGACCCTGTCCACCTCCGGCGTGGTACCGATGATCGATGAGCTGGCCAAGCACATCGACGTCTCCCTGGCCCTGTCGCTGCACGCGCCGAACGATGCGCTGCGCAACGAACTGGTGCCGATCAACAAGAAATACCCGCTCAAGCTCCTGCTCGAGTCGTGCATGAACTACATGTCGCAACTCGGTGAAAAGCGTGTATTGACTATTGAGTACACCCTGCTCAAGGACGTCAACGACAAGCTCGAACACGCCGTGGAAATGGCCGAGCTGCTCAAGAACGTGCCGTGCAAGATCAACCTGATCCCGTTCAACCCGTTCCCGCATTCCGGTTACGAGCGGCCGAGCAACAACGCCATCCGCCGTTTCCAGGACCACCTGCATCACGCCGGCTACAACGTGACGGTGCGCACCACCCGTGGTGAAGACATCGACGCCGCCTGTGGTCAGCTGGTAGGGCAGGTGATGGATCGGACCCGCCGCAGCGAGCGCTATATCGCCGTGCGTCAGTTGAACGCTGAAGGCGAAATGCAAGACAGCGCTGTGCGCAACTGAAGAGAGGAACTCCATGACCTTGCGCGTCGCGCTGTCGATTCTGTCGCTCGCCCTGCTTGCAGGCTGCGTGTCCGGCGGGAGTTCGGACACGCTGGCGACGCGCGAAGGGCGCGCGCAGGCCGGGCAGGCCTATGTGCAGTTGGGGCTGGGTTATTTGCAACAAGGTTTGACCGAGCAGGCCAAAGGGCCGCTGAAAAAAGCGCTTGATCTCGATAGCCAGGACGCCGCTGCAAACGGTGCCCTGGCTTTGGTGTATCAGGCCGAAGACGAACCGGAACTGGCGCAGAAGCACTACCGCAAGGCCCTGGCCAGTCGCCCGGACGATACGCGGACCCGTAACAATTACGGCAGTTTCCTTTATGCTCAGGGGCAATACGTCCAGGCGCAGCAGATGTTTGCCCAAGCTGCGGCCGATACCCTGTATCCTGAACGTTCACGCGTATTCGAGAGTCTCGGCCTGACCGCGTTGCGGCTGGGCCAGCGCGACCAGGCGCAGGAATACCTGGTAAAAGCTTTACGGCTCAACCAGCAGCAACCACGCGCGTTGCTGGAAATGGCTGAGTTGTCTTACGAAGACAGGCATTATGTGCCGGCCCGTGACTACTACGATCGTTTCAGCCAGCTGAGCGACCACAGTGCCCGCAGCTTGCTGCTGGGCAGTCGCCTGGCCAGCGTCTTCGAAGAACGGAACAAGGCCACCGATCTGGGCCTGCAATTACAACGACTTTATCCCGGTACGCCGGAATATCAGCAATACCTGTCGGAGCAATGATGAAAGCGGCGCATCCCGAAGTAGCAGCAGCGACTCGCGAGAATCCAGGTGAGACTCTGCGTCAGGCCCGTGAGAACAGGGGCTGGTCGCAAGTCGAAGTGGCTCACAAGCTGAACCTGACCGTGAGTTCCTTGAACAACCTTGAAGCCGGCGCCTTCGACAAGCTGCCTGGTCACACCTTTGCCCGCGGCTACATCCGTGCCTATGCCAAGCTGCTGGACATGGATCAGGCCGCGCTGGTGCAAGCTTTTGACCAATGCACCGGTACCGACGCCCAGGGCAGCGACGTGCACGCGCTGGGTCGCATTGAAGAGCCGGTGCGGTTGTCGCACAACATTCTGCGCGTCGTCAGCCTGTTGCTGTTGGTTGTGGTGATTGGTGGCGGCTTCTTCTGGTGGCAGGAGCAGGGCAGCCAGAGCAGCAAAGACCTGGTCAATATGGCTCTGGAACATGTCGAGGTCGAAAGCGCCGACGGCACCACCCAGATCCATCCGCTGGACGAACCTGAAGACCAGGCGGTCAGCGCCGCGCAGCAACCGGAAAGCACCCCGCTGAGCCTGGAGCAGGCCCCGGCGGCCACTGAGCAGACCGAAACAGCGCCACAAACACCTGGCAGCACTGTGGTCGCGCCGGTAGTTCCGGCCGTCACTGCCCCTGTTGCACCTGTTGCTGCACCCGCCGCTCCGGTAGCTGCAGCGCCGGCACCTGCTCCGGTAGCCCCCGTCGCCCCAGTGGTGGTAGCGGCTGCTCCGGCCGCCACGCCGGCACCTGCGGCCCCGACCCCGGCATCTGCCGGCAGCGGCAAGCTGCACCTGCAATTCACCGCCGATTGCTGGACTTCGGTCACCGACGGCAACGGCAAGGTGCTGTTCAGCGCCATCAAGCGCAAGGGCGACAGCCTGGACCTGACCGGCAAGCCGCCGTTTGCGGTACGCCTGGGCTTTGCCCGGGGCGTGCAGGTCAGCTACAACGGCCAGCCTGTTGACGTTGCGCCGTTCACCAGTGGCGAGACTGCTCGCCTGAAGTTGGGACAATAAGTCATGCACGGCGAATCACCGATCAAACGTCGCGAATCGCGAAAAATCTGGGTAGGTAATGTTCCTGTCGGCGGCGATGCCCCTATCGCCGTACAGAGCATGACCAACACCGACACCAACGATGTCGCGGCCACCGTGGCACAGATCAACCGTCTGGTTGATGCCGGTGTCGATATCGTTCGTGTCTCGGTACCGGACATGGACGCGGCCGAAGCCTTTGGCCGGATCAAGCAGCAGGTCAGCGTGCCGCTGGTCGCCGATATCCACTTCGACTACCGCATTGCCTTGCGCGTTGCCGAACTGGGCGTCGACTGCCTGCGGATCAACCCGGGCAACATCGGCCGTGAAGACCGCGTGCGTGCTGTCGTCGACGCTGCCCGCGACCGCGGCATCCCGATCCGCATCGGCGTCAACGCCGGTTCCCTGGAAAAGGACCTGCAGAAAAAGTACGGCGAGCCAACCCCGGCGGCGCTGGTCGAGTCGGCCATGCGTCACGTCGAACACCTCGATCGCCTGGATTTCCAGGACTTCAAGGTCAGCGTCAAGGCCTCCGACGTGTTCATGGCGGTTGAAGCCTATCGGCTGTTGGCCAAGCAGATCATCCAGCCCCTGCACCTGGGCATCACTGAAGCCGGTGGCCTGCGCTCTGGTACGGTGAAATCCGCAGTCGGCCTCGGTATGCTGCTTGCCGAAGGGATTGGCGATACTATTCGCATCTCCCTGGCGGCAGACCCGGTTGAGGAAGTAAAAGTCGGTTACGACATCCTCAAGTCCCTGCACCTGCGTTCGCGTGGAATCAACTTCATCGCCTGCCCGAGCTGCTCGCGGCAGAATTTCGATGTGGTCAAGACCATGAACGAGCTGGAAGGGCGTCTGGAAGACCTGCTGGTACCGATGGACGTGGCCGTGATCGGCTGCGTGGTCAATGGTCCAGGCGAAGCCAAGGAAGCCCATGTGGGGCTGACCGGCGGTACGCCGAACCTGATCTACATCGATGGCAAGCCTGCGCAGAAGCTGACCAATGACAACCTGGTCGATGAGCTGGAACGGCTCATCCGCCAGAAAGCGGCCGAAAAGGCCGAGGCCGACGCGGCGTTGATCGCCCGTGGCTGATACCCAGATTCGTAAGGATTTTCCGTGAGCAAATCGCTGCAAGCCATCCGTGGCATGAACGACATCCTGCCCGAGCAGACCCCGCTGTGGCGCTATTTCGAGAGCACCGTCGCCGGCCTGCTGGACACCTACGGCTATCGTCAGATCCGTACGCCGATCGTCGAGTTCACCGAGCTGTTCAAACGCTCGATCGGTGAAGTGACCGACATCGTCGAAAAAGAGATGTACACCTTCGCCGACCGAAACGGTGACTCCCTGACCCTGCGTCCGGAAGGCACCGCGGCCTGCGTGCGTGCAGTGCTTGAGCACGGCATCAGCGGCGGTGGCCAGGTGCAGAAACTCTGGTACATCGGCCAGATGTTCCGCCACGAGCGCCCGCAGAAGGGGCGCTATCGCCAGTTCAACCAGATCGGCGTTGAAGTCTTCAACCTCGACGGTCCGGACATCGACGCCGAGTTGATCGTCCTCACCTGGCGCCTGTGGGGCCTGCTGGGTATCCGTGACGCGGTCAAGCTCGAACTCAACAGCCTGGGCACCAGCGAAGCCCGTGCGCGTTACCGTGATGCGCTGGTCGAGTTCCTCTCGGCGCGTCTGGAGCAGCTGGACGAAGACAGCCAGCGTCGCCTGAAAACCAACCCGCTGCGCATCCTCGACAGCAAGGACGCCAACACCCAGGCGGTGCTGGTTGGCGCGCCGAAGCTCGAAGACTACCTGGACGAAGAGTCGCGGGTACATTTCGATGGCCTCAAGGCACGTCTGGACGCCGCCGGTATCCCGTTCGTGATCAACACCAAGCTGGTGCGTGGCCTGGATTACTACAGCAAGACCGTGTTCGAGTGGGTCACCGACAAGCTCGGCTCCCAGGGCACTGTCTGTGCCGGTGGCCGCTATGACGGCCTGGTCGAGCAGATGGGCGGCAAGCCGACCCCGGGCGTTGGTTTCGCCATGGGTATCGAGCGTCTGATCCTGCTGCTGGAAACCCTGGAACAGGTACCCGAGTCGATCAACCGTCAGGTCGATGTCTACCTGTGCGCTTTCGGTGAGCAGGCAGAGCTGGCGGGCCTGGCCCTGACCGAGCGTCTGCGTGACCGCCTGCCGAACCTGCGCCTGCAGGTCAATGCCGGTGCTGGCAGCTTCAAGAGTCAGTTCAAGAAGGCCGACAAGAGCAACGCGCTGTTCGCCTTGATCCTGGGGGACGACGAACTGGCGCAACAAGTGGTAGGTTTCAAACCCCTGCGTGGCCAGGGCGAACAACAAAACATTGCCTGGGATGCTCTGGCAGAGCACCTGGAAGCTTCCCTCGCGCAGGCGTGAAGCGGGTCAACAGCCGATTTGGTGAAAAGGAGTATTGGGGTGTCGAGTACCGATGATGAACAGCTGGCGGCCTTCAAGGACTGGTGGCAGCGTAATGGCAAGCCACTGGTAACCGGCGGCCTGCTGGCACTGGTAATAGTGTTCGGCTGGCAAGCCTTCCAGAAATACCAGGGCAACCAGTCGCAAGGCGCCTCGAACCTTTATCAGGCCCTGCTGGAAACCACCCTGACGCCAAGCGGCGAGCCGGATGCGGCCAAGGTCGCGGAACTGTCCGGCAAGCTCAAGAACGAGTTTGGCGGTAGCGCCTATGCCCAGTACGGCAGCCTGTTCGTGGCCAAGGTCGCGGTCGAGGCCGGCAAGCTCGATGACGCTGCTGCCGAGCTCAAGTCGATCGTCGACAAGCCGGCTGATGACACCTTGGGCGAAATCGCCCGTCAGCGTCTGGCCCGTGTCCTGGCTGCCCAGAACAAGGTTGAAGAAGCGCTGAAACTGCTGGAAGGCGACGCCGACAAAGCGTTCCTGGCCAGCCGTGAAGAGCTCAAGGGCGACCTGCTGGTACAGCTGGGTCGTGCTGCTGATGCCCATGCCGCTTACGAAAAGGCCAAGGCCGCGCTGTCTGACGACGCCGCGATCGGTGGTTTGCAACTCAAGCTCGACGACCTGGCCAAAGGGGATGCGTGACGTGATCGGTTGGAAACATGCAGCAGTGCTGACCCTGGCCATTCTGGCCGCGGGTTGCAGCAGCAACAGCAAAAAGGAATTGCCGCCGGCCGAGCTGACCAAGTTCACCGAAGAGGTGGTCCTGAAGAAGCAATGGAGTCGTTCGATCGGTGACGGTCAGGGCGAGTCCTTCAACATGCTGGTCCCGGCGATCGAGAACGATCGTATCTACGCCGCCGATGTGACCGGCGTGGTGATGGCCATGGATCGCAATACCGGCGACGTGGCCTGGAAAAAGGACCTTGAACTGCCTGTCTCCGGTGCCGTTGGCGTCGGTTACGGCATGGTCATGCTCGGTACCCTGCGCGGCGAAGTGATCGCTCTGGATGCCAGCACCGGTGAACAGCGCTGGCGTTCGCGTGTTACCAGTGAAGTGCTGGCGCCGCCTGCCACCAACGGTGACGTGGTGGTCGTGCAAACCCAGGACGACCGTGTGATCGGCCTGGATGCCAGCACCGGTGATCGCCGCTGGATCTACGAAAGCACTCCAGCGGTACTGACCCTGCGTGGTACCGGTGCGCCGATCGTGACCAATCACCTGGCTGTTGCTGGTTTGTCGACCGGTAAGGTCATCGCGCTGGATACCCGCAACGGCGTGCCGGTCTGGGAACAGCGTGTGGCCATCCCGCAAGGCCGCTCGGAGCTTGACCGGGTTGTCGATATCGACGGCGGCCTGCTGCTGTCTGGCGGTATCCTGTACGTGAGCAGCTACCAGGGCCGGGTTGCCGGTCTGGATCTGGAAAGCGGCCGGGTGTTGTGGCAGCGTGATGCTTCCAGTTACACCGGTGTGGCCCAGGGCTTCGGTAACGTCTACGTGAGCCTGGCTTCGGGTACCGTGGAAGGCATCGACGAGCGTTCTTCGAGCGCCCTGTGGAGCAACGATTCGCTGGCACGTCGTCAATTGTCGGCGCCGGAAGTGTTCTCCAGCTATGTAGCAGTAGGTGACCTGGAAGGCTACCTGCACCTGCTCAGCCAGGTCGACGGTCGCTTCGTCGGTCGTGAGCGTATCGACAGCGATGGCCTGCGTGCCCGTCCGCTGGTGGTGGGTGACACCATCTATGTGTACGGCAACAGCGGCAAGCTCGAGGCGCTGACCATCCGCTGAGGCTATGCTTGAGGCCGTGCAGGCCTCGGGCTGCGGCACTTCGGGTGCCGCCCGAACTCCGGCCGCTGCAGTGCAGCGGCCTTTGTATTTTCTGAATTTATGAAGTGGAGAGCCGCATGGTTCCCGTAATCGCCCTGGTGGGCCGACCGAACGTCGGTAAATCCACCATGTTCAACCGCCTGACCAGGACCCGTGACGCTATCGTCGGCGACCTGTCCGGGCTGACCCGTGACCGCCAATACGGTGAAGCAAGCTGGCAAGGCCGTTCGTACATCCTGGTCGACACCGGTGGTATTTCCGGTGACGAGCATGGCATGGACGAGAAAATGGCCGAGCAGTCGCTGCTGGCCATCGAAGAAGCCGATGTGGTCCTGTTCCTGGTTGACGCCCGCGCCGGCCTGACCGCCGCCGACCAGATGATTTCCGAGCACCTGCGCAAGCGCAACAAGCGCTCGTTCCTGGTCGCCAACAAGATCGACAACATCGATCCGCAGATTGCCATCGCCGAGTTCTCGCCGTTGGGCATGGGCAACGCCATCGGCGTCGCCGGCGCTCAGGGCCGTGGCGTCAACAACCTGCTTGAAGCCGTGCTCAGCGACTTCCCGCGCGACAATGTAGAAGAGATCGATACCGACGTCGCCGAAGGCGAAGAAGCGGTACGCATCCCTGGCCCGAGCGAGAAAGATGGCATCAAGATCGCCATCATCGGTCGTCCGAACGTCGGCAAGTCGACCCTGGTCAACCGCATGCTCGGTGAAGACCGGGTAATCGTTTACGACCAGCCGGGTACCACCCGCGACAGTATCTACATTCCCTTCGAGCGTAACGAAGAGAAGTACACCCTGATCGACACCGCGGGCGTGCGCAAGCGCGGCAAGATCCACGAAGAAGTCGAAAAATTCTCCGTGGTCAAAACCCTGCAGGCGATCAAGGATGCCAACGTGGTCATCTTCGTCATGGATGCCCGCGAAGGCGTGGTTGACCATGACCTGAACCTGCTGGGCTTTGCCCTGGAAGCCGGCCGCGCCATCGTCATCGCCCTGAACAAGTGGGATGGCATGCAGCCAGGTGAACGCGACTACGTGAAAACCGAGCTGGAACGTCGGCTGTTTTTCGTCGACTTCGCCGACATCCACTTCATTTCGGCGCTGCACGGCACTGGCGTGGGCAATCTGTACCAATCGGTGCAGAACTCCTTCAAGTCGGCGGTTACCCGCTGGCCGACCAGCCGCCTGACCCAGATCCTCGAAGACGCGATCAGCGATCACCAGCCGCCGATGGTCAACGGTCGCCGGATCAAGCTGCGCTACGCCCACCTGGGTGGCGCCAACCCGCCGATCATCGTGATCCACGGTAACCAGGTCGAGAAAGTACCCAAGTCCTACTCGCGTTATCTGGAAAACACCTATCGCCGCGTGCTCAAGCTGGTCGGTACGCCGATCCGCATCGAGTACAAGGGTGGTGAGAACCCGTACGAAGGCAACAAGAACGCCTTGACCGACCGCCAGGTCAACAAGAAGCGTCGCTTGATGTCGCACCACAAGAAAGCTGAGAAGAAGCGTAAAGACAAACGCTAAATGCATCGCGGGGCAAGCCCGCTCCCACACTGTGGGAGCGGGCTTGCCCCGCGATTGCCCTGCGACTGTTTCAACCTTTTTCCTGACCACTCAATCCGCTATGCTCGGTCTCTGACCGCCGGATTGTTCAGCAGGAAAGAGGGCTTCATGATCAGTAGCAAGTTGCCGAACGTCGGCACGACCATCTTTACCACCATGTCCCAGCTCGCCGTGCAAACCGGCGCCTTGAACCTGTCCCAGGGTTTTCCCGATTTCAATGGTCCCCAGGCCCTGCTCGATGCGGTAGGCCGGCATGTGAGTGCCGGACACAACCAGTATTGCCCGATGACCGGTTTACCAGCCTTGCGCCAGCAGGTCGCGACCAAGATCGCCCGTAGCTATGGCGTCAGTGTCGATGCCGAGACGGAGGTCACCATCACCCCGGGTGCCACCGAAGCAATCTTTTGTGCCATCCACGCTGTCATTCGTGCTGGTGATGAAGTGATTGTCTTCGACCCGTGCTACGACAGTTACGAGCCTTCGGTCGAACTGGCCGGCGGACGCTGCGTGCATGTACAGCTCACCGACGGTCAATTTGCCATCGACTGGCAGAAGCTCACTGAGGCCCTGAGCCCGCGTACGCGGATGATCATTCTCAACTCGCCGCATAACCCCACGGGCGCGTTGTTCAGCCGCGATGACCTGGACAAGCTGGCACTGTTGATCGCCGACCGCGATATCTACCTGATCAGCGACGAGGTCTATGAACACCTGGTGTTCGACGGCGTACAGCACGCCAGTGTGCTGGCCGTTGAAGCGCTGTACCAGCGTGCCTTTGTCGTCAGCTCGTTCGGCAAGACCTATCACGTTACTGGCTGGAAGACCGGCTATGTAGTTGCTCCACCGGCACTGAGCGCTGAACTGCGCAAGGTCCATCAGTACGTCAACTTCTGTGGTGTGACCCCGCTGCAATGGGCGCTGGCCGATTTCATGGCTGAGCATCCAGAGCACGTCGAAGAACTCCCGGCCTTCTACCAGGCCAAGCGCGACCTGTTCTGCGATCTGCTGGCCACGTCACGCTTTCAGTTCACCCGCACCGCCGGCACTTACTTCCAGCTGGTCGACTACTCAGCCATCCGCCCGGACCTGAACGACGTCGAGATGTCGCTGTGGCTCACCCGTGAACACGGGGTGGCAACCATCCCGGTATCGGTGTTCTACCAGCAACCCATTCCCGAGCAGCGCCTGGTGCGCCTGTGTTTTGCCAAACGCGAGGAGACGCTGCGTCAGGCAGCGGAGAAGTTATGCGCGATCTGAGTGCTCTGCCAAACCTGAAAGTCGCCCTGGTGCAGACAACCCTGGCCTGGCACGACCGGCTGGCCAACTACGAACATTTCGACGGCTTGCTGGAGCAGGCCCGTGGCGCCGATCTGATCATCCTCCCGGAAATGTTCACCACCGGTTTTTCCATGGACTCCGAGAGCCTGGCCGAGCCGGAAAACGGCCCGACCTACAAGTGGCTCAAGAGCCAGGCGAAAAAGCTCGATGCGGTGGTTACTGGCAGTGTGATTATCCAGGCCGCCGACGGCAGCCACCGCAACCGCCTGCTCTGGGCACGCCCGGATGGCGAGATCCTGTTCTACGACAAGCGCCATCTGTTCCGCATGGCCGGCGAACATAAGCATTACACCCCAGGCGAGCGTCAGGTGCAGTTCGAGGTCAAGGGCTGGCGGGTGCGCACGTTGATCTGTTACGACCTGCGCTTCCCGGTATGGAGCCGTGATGCGCAAGATACCGACCTGCTGCTGTACACGGCCAACTGGCCGGCGGCGCGGCGTCAGCACTGGAACCGCCTGTTGCCGGCACGGGGCATTGAAAACCTGTGTTACGTGGCGGCGGTGAACCGGGTCGGTACTGACGGCAAGGGCTTTGCCTATTCTGGCGACAGTCAGGTGCTGGATTTCCAGGGCGAGAGCCTGCTCAGCGCGGGGGAGGCGGATGGGGTCTTTACCGTGATTCTCAATGCGGCTGACCTGGCAGCCTACCGCACGCGTTTTCCGGCCAATCTGGATGCCGATACCTTCGAACTGCACTGACCACCGTTGTCAGGAAGGTTTTCAGGCGGTTGGTTGAGTGTTGAGTGCCAACTGCGCAACTTCAAGCGTGCTTGATCTCCAAGCACGTTAAGCCATAGCAACCCTGCTGGCGGATAGGCCCGGCAACTATCCGCCGCCCCGGAGGAAACCGTTCAGCATTCATTCAGATACAGGCCCAAGTGCATGCTCGTTGTCGCCCTCGCATGGACTTTGAACCGCCCGACATTCGCTTGCGAGGCGTAGGCACGATTCAGCGAATGGCAGGGGCAGGAGTGAATGGTATGTACCCACAAGAGTTGAACAAGAATTTCGTTGCTACGCTGGTGTGCTTGGCCGATCCAGAACATCCGATTCCGGTCAGGGTCTCATGGCACAGATCATCGTCGAAAAAGAAGAACCGGAAGAAGTCGGGTCATCTTGAAAGCCCACTTGCGGCGAGCATCCTGCAAGACATTGGCTTGGACGACTCAGAGGATATTGACGTGGAGGAGCTGGGGCCGGCCAAGACTATTGAGCAGGGTACTCACGCCTTGTTCGCTAATGTCGATTCCGGATGGTTGCAGCTGTCAGCCAACGCTAGCTCTCGACCTGTGAAGCTGGCTTTCGTTTTCATCGAGCAGATAGCTGATCGTATTCACTTCAACGTCGGAAGCCTTGCCCAAGGCCTTTACTTCGGCCAGCAAATTGATTCCAGCCGCAATGGCTTTCTCGGCTTTTACAGCAGTGTGGGTGACGAAGTATTCTGGAAAATAGAACCGGCGGGTTTCTACGAAGGCTTTGGCGATCAGCGGCCCGCGTTTTTTCTGCGTGACCGCAAGGGATATACGGTAAAAGCGCAATCAGAGGAAGGTGTCACTTACCTCTCCACAGGTGGTAACGGGAGCCCCCTTCTCTTTACCCTGGATGACTATGAATTAATTGAGTTCCCTGCGTAAAAACGAGATTACAAGGCGCATGTGCGTTTCCATAAGGGCTTTAGGAACGCACATGCACCGAGAAAAAACCGAATCCTACGCGATTAACGTCTGATCAATACACGTCACGCCGATACCGCCCATCCTCGATCAGTTGTTGAAGCGCTTCATCGCCAAGGATGCCCTTGAGCGCCGCATCCACCCCCGCAGCCATACCTTGCAGGCTTCCGCAGACATACACGCAGGCCCCTGCAGCTACCCAGCGGCGCAGTTCTTCGCCTTGTTGCAGCAACACATCCTGGACATACACCTTCTCTGCCTGATCCCGCGAAAACGCCAGGTCCAGCCGTTGCAGGTCACCGCTGTCCAGCCAGCCCTGCATTTCATCGCCGCACAGCAGGTCGTGTGCTCGGTTACGCTCGCCGAACAACAGCCAGTTTCG
The DNA here is from genome assembly GCF_000746525.1 of Pseudomonas alkylphenolica. NCBI lineage: Bacteria > Pseudomonadati > Pseudomonadota > Gammaproteobacteria > Pseudomonadales > Pseudomonadaceae > Pseudomonas > Pseudomonas alkylphenolica. The sequence goes on along the minus strand of NZ_CP009048.1, from coordinate 4,763,464 downwards.
CTGCTCGCCCTCGGCGATACGTGCCTTGAGCAAACTCCGCAGGCCCGCAAGGCCAGTGCCATTACCGATCAGAATGATCGGCATCGATGTTTCTGGCAGCTGGAAGCCGCTATTGCGGCGCACGCGCAGGTTGACGCTACCTTGCACCGGCAGGTACTCGGTCAGCCAGCCTGAGCTGAGCCCCAGGTTGCCGTCGGGATGGCGTTCCTGACGAATGATCAGTTCCAGCACGCCATCGCTGGCGATCGAGGCGATTGAATATTCGCGCGCAGCCAGCGGAATCAGCGCATCGATCAGAGCCTGGGCATGCAGGCCGACCAGGTGCTCGCGGCTGTTGGGCAATTGCCGACCGGCCAGGGCCTGGAGCAGGCTTTCCTGCAGGCCGTCGACCTGTACGGCAGATTCGCCATCAAGCCCCAGCCCGCGCAGGAACTGTTCAAGGATTTGCGGGCTGTTGCGCGGCAGAACTTCCACCAGGTCTCCGGCTTGCCATTGCGCCGGTTGCTGTGGCTTGAGGCCAAGCAGATACACCGCTGAGCCCTGACTGCCAGGGTTCATCAAGGTGCGCTCAACCAGGGTCCAGTTGCTGAACTCAGGCGCTTTCCAGGCGGCCAGTGGCTTGCTGCCGGTCAACTGTGCCAGTTGCTGCTGCCAGTGCTGCAGGGCGGTAGGGTCTGCGCTGTCGACTTCCACAGGGGCGAATGCGCTGGTGGCGCCACGTTCGCCAAGCCAGGCCTGCAGGCGTCGGGCAAAGCCACAGAAATGTGGATATTGCCGGTCGCCGAGAGCGAGCAGGGCGTAGTTCAGGTTGCCCAGGGCCCACGGCTGGCCGAGCACTTTGCGTTCGAAGCCGCGGGCACTGTCCGGCGCCTCGCCATCGCCGAAGGTACTGACCACGAACAGCGCGCGTTCAGCCTGGTTGAGGTCACTTTCGGTCAACTCGGCCAGTGAACGCACCTTTACTGGCAAACCGGCGGCTTGCAGTTGTCCGGCACTCTGCCAGGCCAGCTGTTCGGCGAAACCGCTCTGGCTGGCAAAACCAATGAGCCAGCCGTGGCCCTGGGCATTCGATGGCGCCAAGGTGCTGCGTGCGGCCCGCACCTGGCGCTTCTTGCGTCGACGATCAAGGTAGAGCAACCAGCCGGTGACAAAGAACAATGGCATGGTCAGGCTGGCGATGGTCACCAGGATGCGCCCGGTCAGGCCAAAGTAGCTGCCCACGTGCAGTGCATAGACGCTGGCCAGCAGTTGCGCCTTGAACGACTTGTCGGCGTAACGATCGTGCTTTTTCACCTGGCCGTTGGCCGGATCGAGGGTCAGGGTGTTGAGTGCTCGTTCGTGCTCGGCGCCTTCAAGCAGGTAGAAGAGAGTCGCCGGTTGTCCGCCAGCAGGTGGCAGTCGCAGGTTGTAGCTGGCCATGGCCGGGCCTGCGGCGGCTTGCAGGCTACTCCAGACGGCATCGTAGTCGACCACCAGCGGTTTGGCGTCTTTGCCCGGAGCACCACCTGGGCGCCCACGGCCTTCGCCACGCTTGTGCTGCTCGCCGGCAGCGGGGCCATCGGCCAGCAGCTTGTTCAGGCCTTCGCGGTACCACTCATACGACCAGAACAGGCCGGTGAGGGCGAACAGCAGATAGAACAGCAGGCACCAGGTGCCGAATACCGCATGCAGGTCCCAGTTGAAGGCCCGGCCCTTCTTGGCCCAGTCCAGGGTCAGCCAGACCCGCCAGTTCAACGCCTTGCGCGGCCAGCGCAAGTACAGGCCGGAGAGACAGAAGAAAATCAGCATGAGCGTGCAGGCGCCGGTGATCTGCCGCCCGGTGTCACCCATGGCCAGAAAACGGTGCAGCTGCAGCATCAGGTCGAAGAAGCCTTGCCCGGCAACCTCGCCCTGCAACTTGCCGGTATAAGGATCGGCATAGCGCATCAAGCCCCGACGTTCACCAGGAGGCGGGGTGAAGAAGACGCGCGCCGCCTTGTCGCTACGAGGTTGCACCGAGAGCATGGCAACCTTGTCGCCCTGTTCGGCCTCGATCCGCCTGACCAGTTCGGGCATCGGCAACACACCCTCCTGGCGCACTTCGACTTTGAGCTCGTCGGGGTTGAACAGCTGCAGCAGCTCATCCTGGAACGACCAGATTGCCCCGGTGATGCCCATCAACGCCAGCACCAGGCCGGCGGTGATTCCGAAGAACCAGTGCAGTTGAAACAACGATTTCTTCACCACATCGATCACCCTTGTCTTACCGCAAATACGAATGAGTCGCGCATTATGCCTTGATACACAAAAGCCCCGTTCACCGGAATGAACGGGGCTTGCCAGTCAGCGCACTCAGAAGTGGAAGCTGGTGGTCATCAGGGCGGTGCGTCCGGCTGCCTGGTTGGCGTAATGGGCACCGTAGGCCTTGTCGTAGTAGACCTCGTTGGTGAGGTTCTGCACGTTCAACTGCAGATCGACGTTCTTGGTCAGCTTGTAGCTGGCCATGGCGTCGTAGCGCCAGTACGAGTCGACCATAACGGTGTTGTTGACGTTGCCAAATACGTCATCGACATAGAAGGCACCGCCACCGACGGTCAGTTTCGGGGTGACGTTGTAGGTGGTCCACAAGGTCAGGCTGTTATTCGGGGTGTTTGGCATCTGGTTGTCGTTGTTCGGGCTGTCGACGAATACACCCCCCACATTTTGCTTGCCGCCATCGACCAGTTTGGCGTCCATGTAGGTGTAGCCCGCAAAGACTTGCCAGTTATTGGTCAATTTACCGGTGGCTGTCAGTTCCAGACCGTCCACACGGCTTTTGCCGACGTTCTCGTAAGTGTTGCTGCTGACCAGTACCCGGGCGTTTTCCTTCTCGGTGCGGAAAACCGCGGCGGTCAGGGCCAGGCGTTGGTCCAGCAGGTCCCACTTGGTGCCGATTTCGTAGTTGGTGGTTTCTTCCGGTTTCAGTTCGCTGCTGGTCGTGGCCGTCAGCAGCGGGTTACCGTCGCTGCCTTCACCCAGCGAAGCGCCAGCGGGGGTCGCCGAGGTGGCATAGGAAATGTAGATGCTGCCGTTTTCCGCAGGCTTCCACGTCAAGCCCAGTTGGCCGGTGACGAACTCGCTGGTGTCTTCGGTCTTGAAGCTGGTGGCGCCACTGGCGACTTTGGTCTTGGCCTTGGTGTCGAAATGGTCATAGCGCAAGCCCATGGTCAGCAACCAGGCAGGATCCAGTTCCAGGGTGTCGGTCAGGTAGATGGCGCGGGTGTTGCTGGTGGTGTCGGCACCCGCGTTGGTGCGGCTGACGCTACCACCCCATGCCTCATTCGGGTCCGGGTTGGTGAACGAGGTGCACACGCCCGGAATCAGGCCTTCACCTTTGGAACAGTCACCCGACTTGAAGCCGGTAACGTCGTAGCCTTCCTTGGTCGAGGCTTCGCGGCTCAACTCGATACCGGTAGAGAACGTGTTCTTGAACCCGCCGATGTACACCTCGCCGAACAGGTCGGTCTGGTTGGTGGTGGTGCGGGTATTGGCGACACGGTTGTTCGGGCGACGCCAGACTTCACCCTTGAGGATGTTGCCTTTGCTGTCGTCAGGCTGACTGTAGATGTAATCCTGCAGGGTGTTGCCGTGGCGCAGGGTATTCCTGATGGTCAGTGCATCGCTCAGGTCATGTTCCAGAGCGATGGTGGCGATATCTGCGCGGCTCTTGAAGAAGTCGCGGCCAACCAGACCGTAGAAGTTGTCACTGTCGCCGCCATCCGTCGGCTTGTCGGGATTTGCCGACGTACGATTGGCGGAACTGCCGGATTTTAGGCTGTAAGGGATGCCTGAATCTGGCAGGTCATCGCTTTCCATGTGGTAGTAATCCAGGCTCAGGCGGGTTTCGGTACCCAGGCCGAAGACCAGCGACGGTGCTACGCCCCAACGGTCATAGTTGACCTCGTCACGGCCGGCGACGTTGCTTGCGTGACTCATCAGGTTCAGGCGGAACGCGGCGGTGTCGAGGAACTGATAGTTGCCATCGAAGGTGTAGCGTTGGGTCTGGTCCGAGCCCCAGGTGAAGCCAGCGTCGGTGGAGTTGCCCATGTGGGCGCGTTTGCTCACCAGGTTGATGGTACCGCCCGCCGCACCACGGCCGCCGATAGTCGAGTTCGGGCCCTTGGCGACTTCGACCGATTCAATCGCGAAGATCTCACGGGTTTGTGAGCCAGTGTCACGTACACCGTCCAGGTACATCGAGCTTTGCGAGTCGAAGCCACGAATGAAGGGACGGTCGCCTGACGGGTTGCCGCCTTCGCCGGCGCCCATGGTGATGCCTGGCACAGTACGCAGGGCGTCCTGCAGGTTAAGGGCATTGGTGTCCTTGATGACCTGCTGAGGGATTACGGTCACGCTGCGTGGAATATCCACCAGCGGTGCGGTGTACTTCGGCGAAGAGGCACTCTCCACCTTGTAATCAGTGCTTGCCGCGTCGGCCTGGCCGGTAACGCTGGTCGCGTCCAGGGCAATCGCGTCGTTCTTGGCCGACTCAGCTTCTGCGGCATAAGCCAGGTGTGCGGCGGAGGTAGCAGTAAGTGCTACACCAATGGCAGAGGCGAGAAAGCGTGGTGAACTGACAGCGGTTGGCACATAGTGACGCGGCATGGTGGTCCCCTTCCCCAGGTTTTCAAGGCCGCGAAATATAATGTAAACAAATATGAGTAACAATTGAGAAATGTTGCTATTTGCGGGGAATTTACAATATTTACAATTTGTAAGTGCGGGTTTCCATTGCTGAAACGTCGCACCCCTCAGAAAGGGCTTGTGGCGAGTCAATGGGAATAAATATCATTGACATCTTTTTATGCCTTCAGGTGCCCGCGCCATGCTGCTACACATTTCCGGACTGTTCTCCACCGAGGAAGTCACGCGTATCCGTGAGGCGCTGGAGCGGACCGAGTGGGCTGACGGCAAGATCACTGCGGGTTATCAGTCGGCCAAGGCCAAGCACAACCTGCAGCTTCCAGAAGGCCATCCACTGGCCAAGGAAATCGGCACGGCGCTGATCGAGCGTTTGTGGCAGCACCCACAGTTCATGTCGGCGGCGCTGCCGCACAAGGTCTTCCCGCCCTTGATCAACTGCTATCGCGAAGGTGGCAATTTCGGTTTTCACATTGATAACGCTCTGCGCCAGCCCCGCGGCAGCCACGAGCGGGTGCGTACCGACCTGTCCTCGACCCTGTTCCTGAGCAACCCCGAGGACTACGACGGTGGTGAGCTGGTGATCCAGGACACCTACGGTGTGCAGCAAGTGAAGCTGGCGGCAGGGGACCTGGTGCTCTATCCGGGTACCAGCCTGCACAAGGTCAACCCGGTCACGCGTGGCGCACGCTATGCCGCGTTCTTCTGGACCCAGAGCCTGGTTCGCGAAGACAGTCAGCGTGCTTTGCTGTTCGAGATGGATAACGCTATCCAGCAGCTGACAGCAGACATGCCCGATCACCCGGCACTGATCCAGCTGACCGGTACCTATCACAACCTGCTGCGCCGTTGGGTCGAGGTCTGAGGCATGGCTTTCGCAATGCGTAATCGGCAGGAAGTCGACAGCGAGCAGTTCGCCCAGATGCTTGAGCACAGCCCGGCAAAGGCTGCTCAGGCGATATTGGCTGCAGCGGGGCAGGAGGTAGTGGAGGCCCAGTTGCTGCTTGGGCAGATCCTGCTCGACGGGCGTGGCATCGAGCAGGATTCTGGTCTGGCTCGGCGCTGGTTTGCCATAGCGGCCGCGCATGGCAGTGCCATGGCTGACAATATGCTCGGGCGTTGCCTGGAGCATGGTTGGGGCGGGGAAGTGGATCTTGCTCGGGCTGCTCGGCACTATGACCGGGCGGCGCGAGCCGGGCTGGACTGGGGGATGTACAACCGCGCCAATATGCTCGCTACCGGGCGGGGTGTTGCCCTGGACGACGTAGCAGCGCTGGCCTGGTATCGGCAAGCGGCCGAACTCGGCCATGCCAAGTCGATGAACTTGCTGGGGCGCTATCTGGAGGAAGGTCTGCATTGCCCGCTCGATGTGTCAGGCGCACAGCGTTGGTACCAGCGTTCAGCTGAGGCCGGAGATTTTCGCGGACAGTTCAGTCATGCCGGGGTATTGGCGGCTCAGGGGCAGACACAAGAGGCCCTGGCCTGGTTGCAGCGCGCGTTAGTCGCTGGCAACGAGAATTTCCTGAGGGTAGCCGGCCCGGCCTTGGAGCAGGCCGAACAGCCCGAAATCCGTAGCCTGGCAATTACCTACCGAGAACGCTTGGCGCAACTCGAAGCCGGGCGCTGAATGTAACGCGGGGCCGTTGCTGATTTTCAGCAGCGGCCCCGTGATGGTGTGCTCAGCAGCCCGATACCGTCATTACAGGTAGTAGGCTTTCAGGGGCGGAAAGCCATTGAACTCCACCGCGCTGTAGCTGGTGGTATACGCACCGGTCGACAGCCAGTACAGGCGGTCACCGATGGCCAGGTTCAGCGGCAGGCCGTACTTGTAGTGTTCGTACATGATGTCGGCGCTGTCGCAGGTCGGGCCGGCGATCACGACTTCTTCCATCTCGCCTTTCTTCTCGGTCCAGATCGGGAACTTGATCGACTCGTCCATGGTTTCGATCAGGCCGGAGAATTTGCCGACGTCGGTGTAGACCCAACGCTCGACTGCGGTACGCGACTTGCGCGCCACCAATACCACTTCGCTGACCAGGATGCCGGCGTTGGCGATCAGCGAACGGCCTGGTTCGAGGATGATTTCCGGCAGGTCGTCACCGAAGTCTTCCTTGAGGAAGCGGATGATTTCTTCGGCGTAGGTTTCCAGGCTGTTGGTACGGGTGATGTAGTTGGCCGGGAAGCCGCCACCCATGTTGATCAGCTTGAGTTCGATGCCGTCTTCTTCCTTCAGGCGTTCGAAGATCACTTTGACCTTGGCGATCGCCGCGTCCCAGACGCTGATGTCACGCTGCTGCGAACCTACGTGGAAAGACACACCGTAAGGCACCAGGCCCAGGTCGCGGGCGAGGATCAGCAGGTCCATGGCCATGTCGGTCTGGCAGCCGAACTTGCGCGACAGCGGCCAGTCGGCAGTGGTCGAGCCTTCGGTGAGGATACGCACGTAAACCTTCGAACCCGGCGCGGCCTTGGCGATATTGCGCAGGTCGGCTTCGGAGTCGGTGGCATACAGACGCACGCCCTTCTCGTAGAAGTAGCGGATGTCCTTGGATTTTTTGATGGTGTTGCCATAGCTGATGCGATCGGCGCTGACGCCGCGGCCCATCACTTTGTCCAGCTCGTAGATCGAGGCGATGTCGAAGCTCGAGCCTTTTTCCTTGAGCAGGTCGATGATTTCCACGGCCGGGTTGGCCTTGACCGCGTAGTAAACCTTGGCGAATTCGAAACCGGCACGCAGGTCGTCGTAGGCCTGGCTGATCATCTGGGTGTCGATGAGCACGAACGGGGTTTCTTGCTTGTCGGCGAACGCCTTCATTTTTTGAAAGGTATCGCGCGCGAAGTAGTCTTCGACCTGAATCGACATGCTTAGGGACTCCATGGGCAAACTGAATAAAAAAGTGGCTGCAACTGAACGCCCTCCGTATCCCCACTTTGGTTCGCCTACTTCCCAAGGCATGTCGCCGAAAGCAAAAAGGTCACCGTGCGTGATAAAGCGAGCTACGGGTGACCTTGCTGTCTCGTCGTCAGTACTTGAGCCGGATGGATCGTTTCCAGCATGGACGTTCGGCGCGAACTTTAGGACCTGAGGGGCTCAAGATCAACAAAAAATGTCGCGATTTTGCACACGTCTGTCGCCCCATCTTGCACAGCCACTTTTTAACCGACCCAGGTAAACAGTAGATGTTCAATTTGATGACAAAAGCGTTAAAAATACCGAAAAGCCCGCAGATCTTTCAGCTATTCGGTAAGTTTGCTTTCACGCTGTGTGATCGGCGAATTTAGCGACGAAAGTGGCAAAAAAGACCTCAGTTGGCCGCCAGAAATCACGCACGCATTTCAGGGACACAGGGCGATGGCGTTCAATTTTTTTTTCGTGCTCGGCGGCCATCCTGCGCGTTGGCAGCAGTACATTTTTTATCCCGATCACGCTTCGTCGCCTGCAATCATCTTCGATTGCTGCGCTTAATAAGAAACATTACTATTCGCGTCATTCCTCATCGCTTGGCGAAGACCCCCGCATCGTGTCGCGACACAAAGGCTTTCTCGACCACTACCAAGAGCTGATCGGCACCTGGACGCGCAAATTGCGCAATCGCCAGCAGGCCGAGGATCTGGCACATGATGCGTTTGTCCGGGTGCTGGAAAATAACCAGGCCGGAGTCGAGCAACCCCGCGCTTATCTGCACCAGACCGCGCGCAATATTGCGGTGGATGGTTACCGCCGCGAAGATCGCCGCCAGGCCGTCGAGCAAGACATATTCGATCCCGCCAGCGATGCCAGTGGCGACCCGGAGGCCTACATGCATGCCGTCGAGCTGGCTGACAGCGTCGAGCGCGCCCTGGCGCAATTGCCGCTCAATTGTCGCCGGGTATTCATCTGGCAGAAGCTCGAAGGACTGACCCAGGCGGAAATCGCCGAACGCATGGGCTTGACCAAGAACATGGTCGAAAAGTATATGATCCGCACGCTCCGGCATCTGCGTGAGCACCTGGATGTGTCGACGAGATGAGTCAGGCGAATGTTTTCATGAATCATGACGCGTGCCTGTGTGGCACCGAAGCCGTGCGCGAGCAGGCAGCCCAGTGGTTTGCCCGGACCCGTGACGGGGCGTTGGGCGCAGACCAACAGGCGCAATTCGACAGCTGGCTGGCGCAGCACCCACAGCATCAACATGAGTACGATCTGCTCGGTCAGCTCTGGGGCGCCGCAGATGTTTTGCCGCGTGCGCGTCTCGAGGCGTTGTGCCTGGCCGATCCGGTGCGCCCGTTGCCGCGTCGGCGCTTCATTCAGCAGGCGCTGGCCGCGGGTGTCGCAGTCGCGGCCGTGGGGCTTGGCTGGTTCGGCTGGCAACAGCATCAGCTCAACTATCAGGACCAGTTGCAGACGGCCTTGGGCGAACGCCGCCAACTCGAGCTGCCGGACGGCTCACAGCTGGAGCTCAATGGCCGTACGCAACTGAAAGTCGATTTCAGCGCCGGGCAACGGCGAATCGAATTGAGCGCCGGGGAAGCCATGTTCAGTGTCGCCCATGACACGACACGGCCTTTTGTCGTGAGCACCGCCAATGGCACGGTCACGGTCACTGGCACTCGTTTCGACGTGCGCCTGGATCCAGCCCGCACCCGGGTGGCCGTAGAGCAAGGCTCGGTGAGGGTCCAGGGCAGTGGCGCCAGCCAGGCGCTACTCACTGCCGGTCTTGGTTCGCAGATCGATGCCCAGGGTCAGGTCGCCACACCTTATGCGGTGGACGCTGCGGCGCTGACCGCCTGGCGCAAGGGCAAGCTGGTGTTCAATGATGCGCCGCTGAGCGAAGTGGTCGAGGAAGTCTCGCGCTATCGTGGCCAACCCTTGCGCGTAGCCGCGGGCGAGGTGGCGGCGTTGCGCCTGAGCAGCACCTTCAGCAGTGACGATACCGACGCCTTGTTGCGGGCTCTGCCGAGCATCCTGCCGGTGGCCATCAAGACCCATGCCGATGGTTCCAGCGAAATAATTTCAAAATAAATTCAGGTTTTTTTTCAGTTGTTCGTCTTCCTGGCCAACTGCAACTGCCAAGCATTTCCATTTGCATGCAGATGACATCTTATCCGGCCTCTCAGGATTTCTAGAAGACGTGAACAACAACAAGTTTTCCCCGCGTTCTGCCCCACGCCTGCGCACCCGTTTGCTGCCACTGGCGCTGGCCCTGGCAGTCAGTGGCGGTATCGCCAGCAGCTATGCCGACCAGGTGGCGACCAGCATCCAGATCCCGGCCCAGTCGCTGGCTTCGGCCTTGAGCCAACTGGGGCAGCAGACTTCGCTGCAGCTGTTCTTCAGCCCCGAGCTGGTGGCCGGCAAGCAAGCCCCGGCAGTGTCCGGCACCCTGGCGCCGGAGCAGGCTCTGCAGACACTGCTGCAAGGCAGCGGGCTGACTTACGAGATTTCCCAGGGCACCGTGGTGCTCAAGCCTGCGCAGAGTGCAGGTACCCTGACCAGCGGTAGCCTCGAACTGGCACCGACCGACGTCAAAGTCGTCGGTGACTGGCTTGGCAACGCCGAAGAAACCGTGGTCCAGAACCATCCTGGTGCCCGTACTGTGGTGCGCCGCGAGGCGATGGTCGAGCAGGGCGCGATGAACGTGCGCGATGTACTGCGTGGCATTCCGGGTGTGCAGGTGCAGGATTCAAACGGTACCGGTGGCAGCGATATCGCCCTCAACGTTGGCGTGCGCGGTCTGACCTCGCGCTTGTCGCCGCGCTCCACCGTGCTGATCGATGGCATCCCGGCGGCCTTTGCCCCGTATGGTCAGCCGCAGTTGTCGATGGCACCGATCTCCTCTGGCAATCTCGACAGCATCGATGTGGTCCGTGGTGCCGGCTCGGTACGTTATGGTCCGCAGAACGTCGGTGGAGTCATCAACTTCGTGACCCGGGCAATTCCGGAAAAGGCCACCGGCGAGCTGTCCACCACCATGGAAACCTCTCGCCATGGCGGCTGGAAACATATCGAGTCGGCGTTCCTCGGCGGTACCGCTGCCAACGGCCTGGGCGCGGCGCTGCTGTATTCCGGGGTCAACGGTAATGGCTATCGCAGCAGCAACAACGGTAACGACATCGACGATGTGCTGTTGAAGACCCACTGGGCGGTGACTGACAGCGACGAGTTGTGGCTGAACTTTCACTATTACGATGCCAAGGCCGATATGCCCGGCGGCCTGACCCAGGCACAATTCGACGACGATCCGTACCAGTCCGATCGTGACCACGACAACTTCAGCGGCCGCCGCAAAGACGTCTCGCTCAAGTACCTGCGCCAGATCGACGACCTTACCCAGTTCGAAGTGCAGACCTACTACACCGACAGCTTCCGTGGCAGCAGTATCGCCGCCCGCGACCAGGAGACCCTGTCTTCTTACCCGCGCAGCTACCACACCTTTGCGATCGAACCGCGTGTGTCGCGAATCTTCTTCGCCGGTCCGACCACCCAGGAAGTCAGCGTCGGTTATCGCTACCTCAAGGAAGCGATGCACGAACAATCGACGCGCCTGGCCTTGGTCGACAACGTCCCGACTCCGGCGCCAGGCTCTGACGGGCATGTGTTCCAGGATCGTACCGGTGGCACCGAAGCCAGCGCCTACTACATTGACGACAAGATCGATGTCGGCAACTGGACCATCACCCCGGGCGTTCGCTTCGAGCACATCAATACCGATTGGCATGAGCGTCCGGTGATCGGTGCCAACGGCAAGCCGGTGCAGGAGAAAAACCGCAGCGTGACCAGCAACGAGCCGTTGCCAGCGTTGAGCGTGATGTACCACCTGTCCGATGAATGGAAACTGTTCGCCAACTACGAAACCTCGTTCGGCAGCCTGCAGTACTTCCAGCTCGGACAGGGTGGTATCGGTGACCAGACCGCCAATGGCCTGGAACCGGAAAAAGCCAAGACCTATGAAGTGGGTACCCGATACAACAATGGTACCTGGGGCGGCGAGCTGACTGCGTTCTACATCGACTTCGATGACGAACTGCAATACATCAGCAACGATATTGGCTGGACCAATCTTGGTGCGACCAAGCACCAGGGTATCGAGGCCTCGATGCACTATGACCTGTCGGGTCTTGATCCACGTCTACAGGGCTTGAGCGCCAATGCCGCATTCACCTACACCCGCGCCACCTATGAAGGGGAAATTCCCGGTTTCAAAGGCCGAGACCTGCCGTTCTACTCGCGGCAAGTGGTTAACGCCGGGCTGCGTTACCAGATCAATCGCTGGACCTGGAACCTGGATGCCTTTGCCCAATCGAAGCAACGCGCACCGGGCACGGGTATGAATAAAGATGGTAGTTTCAATGGTGACTACATCACCGAGCCGAGTGCCGACGGTCAGTTTGGCGACATTCCTGGCTACGTCACCTGGGCGGCGCGCGGTGGCTACGACTTCGGCCAGGAGCTATCGAACCTGAAGTTGGCAGCAGGGGTTAAGAACATCTTCGACAAGCAGTACTACACCCGTTCCAGCGACAACAACTCGGGGATCTACCTGGGTGAGCCGCGTACCTTCTATGTGCAGGCCAGTGTAGGGTTCTGATCCCTCGGTGGGAGCGGGCTTGCCCCGCGATGCGATGTGCCTGACAGAACGCATCGCGGGGCAAGCCCGCTCCCACCCCTAGACAGTTGCTCCCAGCGGTCAGGCCAAGGCTTCAGCTGGCGACACGATACAGGTCTTGCCCCCTCGCGAACGCCCCGAACTCAGGTAGGCGGCAATCGATTCCTGAGTCACCTCTCCCAAGAACACCTGCTCGGCATCCAGCACCGGCAACCACGAACGATTGAACTCGTACATCCGCGACAACAGGATGCGCAGGTGCTCGTCATGGGACGCGGTGGCATTGAAAGTGCGCAGGAAGTCGGCGCAGCTACCGTGCTGGCGATGCAGGTCGCGCCGACGCACATAGCCCATGGCCTTGTTCTGCGCATCGGTGACCACTACGTAGCGCCGGTCATGCTCGTCCATCAGTTCCAGCGCATCGCTGACCGGCGTTTGCGGGCTGACTGACGGTGCGTTGTCGGCGGCGTCTTCGGCGCGCACCAGCAGCAGGCGTTTGAGCGTGCTGTCCTGACCGACGAAGTTGTTGACAAAATCATCGACCGGGTGCGCCAAGAGCGTATCGGGATGGTCGATCTGGATCAGCTTACCGGCACGGAAAATGGCGATCTTGTCACCCAGTTTGATCGCCTCGTCGATGTCGTGGCTGACCATGATCACGGTCTTGTTCAGCGCCCGCTGCATCTCGAAAAACTCGTTCTGGATCATCTCGCGGTTGATCGGGTCGACCGCGCCGAACGGTTCGTCCATCAGCAGCAAGGGAGCTTCGGCGGCCAGGGCGCGGATCACCCCGATGCGCTGTTGCTGGCCCCCGGACAATTCGCGCGGGTAGCGCTGCAGGTACTGCTTGGGTTCGAGCTTGATCATGCTCATCAGTTCGCGGGCACGCTCATGGCACTTTTGCTTGTCCCAGCCGAGCAGGCGCGGGACCACGGTAATGTTTTCCTCGATGGTCATGTTGGGGAACAGACCGATCTGCTGGATCACATAGCCGATGCGCCGGCGCAGGGTGACTTCGTCCAGTCCCGTGGTGTCTTCGCCATTGATCAGCACCTTGCCGGAGGTTGGCGTGATCAGGCGGTTGATCATTTTCAGCGTGGTGCTTTTGCCGCAACCGGACGGGCCGAGGAACACGCAGATCTCGCCTTCATTGACGGTCAGGCTGACAGCATCGACGGCTTTGACGTCTTTACCGTTGGCGTGAAAGGTCTTGCTCAGGTTCTGGAGTTCGATCATTTGCGCAGTCCTTCTGGAGTCAGGGCACGTTGCAGGGTTTGCAGCAGCAGGTCAGCGAAGATGGCCAGCAGGCTCACCAGCAAGGCACCGACCAGCAGCATCGACATGTCGCTACGGCTGATGGAGGTCAGGATCAGTACGCCCAGGCCGCCGGCGCCGATGGTCGCGGCGATGGTCATGACGCCAATGTTCATCACCACGGCGGTACGTACGCCGGCGAGAATCACCGGTACGGCGATGGGCAGTTCGACCATGCGCAGGCGCTGGCCGAAGGTCATACCGATACCGCGTGCGGCTTCACGAATTCCTGGCTCGACGTTGGTCAGTGCCAGGTAGGTGTTGCGCAGGATCGGCAGCAATGAATAAAGGAACACCGCAGTGATCGCCGGCAATGGTCCCAGGCCCTGGCCGAACTTGGAGTAGAACGGCAACAGCAGGCCGAACAGGGCGATCGAAGGGATGGTCAGCAGCACCGTGGCGCACGCCTGCAAGGGGCCGGCGAGGGCAGGGAAGCGGGTCATGAGGATGCCCAGCGGTACGCCGAACACAATCGCCAGGCTGACGGCGATGCCGACCAGGGTGATGTGCTGCCAGGTCAGGTGCAGGACCTGGGCCCAGTCCAGGTGAGCGAAGGTATCGAGCATGGTCATGGCTGCTCCTGTGCAGGTGGATGCTGGCGCAGGTACTCGGCGGCGACCTTGCCCGGACTCTGGTGCTCGACGTCGACTTTGGCGTTGAGTTCGCGCAGGGTCTGGTCATCCAGTTGCTCGGCCAGCGGCTTGAGCAGGGTGGCCAGTTGCGGGTGGGCGTCGAGGATTTCCTTACGCACCACCGGGGCGGCGGTGTAGTCGGGGAAGTAGTGTTTGTCGTCTTCGAGCAGCTTCAGGTCAAAGGCGCTCAGGCGTCCGTCGGTGGTGTAGACCAGGCCACTGAATACCTGGCCGTTGCGCAGCGCGGTGTAGACCAGGCCGGCGTCCATCTGGCGGATGTTACGGCGGGTCAGTTGCAGGTCGTAGGTTTCGGTGAGGCCGACCAGTCCGTCGGGACGATTGGCGAACTCGGTGTCCAGGGCGATCACATGCGTGCGCTCCTTCTCCTCGCGCAATACCTGGTTCAGCTGGCTGATGGTGTTTACCTGCGGATACTGCTCGGCAATCTTGCGCGGCAGAGCCAGGGCGTAGGTGTTGCTGAATTTCGACGGCGCCAGCCAGATCAGACTTTTCCTGGCATCCAGTTCCTTGACCTTGGCATAAGTGGCTGCGGCGCTGGGCATGCGCTCGTCGATGTGGTTATAGGACACCAGCGACACCCCGGTGTATTCCCAGACCATGTCCAGCTGGCCGGTTTCATGGGCGCTGCGGGCCAGATTGCTGCCCAGTCCGCCGGTGATACGCACATCGAAGCCGTTCTGGTTGAGGTAACGGGCGGTGATTTCCGCCAGCACGGTCTGTTCGGTGAAGACCCGTGCGCCGAGGCGGATCACAGGTTTTGTCGCGGCCTGGGCAAATCCCGAGAACAGCAGGGCCGCGCCCAGTAACAAGGCGATTCTTTTCATTGGAGTTCCTTCGCTTAGTGGGCCAGGCCGCGTTCAAGCCAGCGCCGGCTGCCTTGCGCCACCAGGGCGTCGAGCAAGAGGGCGAGCAAAGCGGTGCAGGCAGCGCCGAGCAGCAGTTGCGGCTGATTGTTCAGGGCGATGCCGGGAAAAATCAGGCTGCCGAGACTGTTGGCGCCGATCAGGAACGACAGCGGTGCGGTGCCGACGTTGATCGCCAGGGCCACCCGTACACCGCCGATGATGATCGGCACCGCATTGGGTAGCTCGACCTGCCACAGCCGTTGACGGGCTGTCATGCCGATACCGGTGGCGGCTTCCTTGAGCGAGGCGGGAACGTTTTTCAGGCCCTCGTAGGTGTTGCGCACGATGGGCAGGAGGGAGGCGAGGAACAGAGCGAAGATCGCGGGACCGGCGCCAATGCCGAGGAAACTCAGGGCAATGGCCAGAACGGCCAAGGGGGGGATGGTGTTGCCAATATTGAAAAGCTGCATGAAACGTTCGGCGCGGTCGACCCGGTGTGGTCGACTCAAGGCAATCCCAGCGGGTATGCCCACGGCTAACGCCGCCACCATCGACAGCAGCACCAGCATCAGGTGCGCTTGCAGGTAGAACCACAGATCGGCGCGGTAGTGCGCGATCGTATCGATGCCGATCCAGTGGATCAGCAGGGCCAGGATGACGAGCGCGAAGGCACATCCCATCAGCCCCTTGCCATAGCGTATAGCCACAGGCGGACTCCTTTTGTTGTCGGCGAACACACTCCCGTGGCGGCCACCATTCCAGGTAGCAGGCAGTGTGATCGCGATAAGCAGCGTGCTGTCCGAAGCGGAGCGGAACACGCCATAAGCGAAGCCTCGTCAGGCTCGTAGTGCCGGTGAAACAACCCCTGACGAACGGTCATGACCGATTGCATATCAGGGGAGTGGACGCCTCCACAGCCGTAAAGGTTCCCATCTGAAGAAGCATTTGGCCAGCGTTAATCCCTGGGGGGTATGAGATTTCACGCGAGAAAACCGGACATTTCCTCCCTGTAGTCATTGAACTACCTGCTATCAGGCCATCCGTCATGAAGTTAAACATTGCAGCTGAAAAATTCATGATAGTCGCTTGAGGGAATATTCCTCTGAGGGTATTTTATTGCCATGGTCAATCAGGTTTTGTACTGAGTTTGTTTCGGACTTCGAGGATTTGACTGAACAGATCCAGGATGAGTTACTCAGCCAGCTGAGGGTGCTGGAGAGCCGCGGACCAGCACTTGGGCGGCCGCGCGTGGATACGTTGAAAGGATCTCGATATCACAACATGAAGGAGCTGCGGTTTGACGCTCAAAATGGTGTCTGGCGAGTGGCTTTTGCATTTGATCCCAAGCGATGCGCCATTATTCTCGTGGCAGGCGACAAGGCTGGAGTGAGCCAGCAACGGTTTTACCGGAATCTGATCCGGCATGCCGATGAGCGTTTTGAAAGGTATTTGTCAGGAGGTGAGGAACATGTCCAAAACACTTGATGAAGTCATCAACAGTCTTTCGCCCGAACGCCGGGCACGCATCGAGCAACGCGGGCGTGAGCTGATTCGCGAAGAAATGACCTTGCAGGCATTGCGCAAACAGCTGGAGCTTACCCAGGAAGGCATGGCCGAGCGTCTGGACATCCGTCAGGCGAATATTTCCAAGGTCGAGAGGCGCAGCGACATGCTGATTTCGACCCTGCGCACCTACGTGGAAGCAATGGGCGGAACACTTGAACTGGTTGCACATATGCCGGGTCGCGGGCCTGTCACCCTTGAAGGTTTCGCTGACGGCTCGGGAGGACATAAATAGCGTGCTCGACATTGCGCGCGACCGGCGGGGGATCAGATTTTGGTCCCTGCCTGACTTCAGGTATGATATCGCCCCTTTTTCAATCCCCCAGTCAGGCGATTTCCCATGACCAACCAGGCCGCCGAAGTCGCGAAGCGCCGCACTTTCGCCATTATTTCCCACCCCGACGCCGGTAAGACCACCATCACCGAGAAGCTTTTGCTGATGGGCAAGGCGATCGCCGTTGCCGGTACGGTGAAGTCGCGTAAATCCGACCGCCATGCCACCTCCGACTGGATGGAAATGGAGAAGCAGCGTGGTATCTCCATCACTACCTCGGTGATGCAGTTCCCGTATCGCGAGCACATGATCAACCTGCTCGACACCCCGGGTCACGAAGACTTCTCCGAAGATACCTACCGCACCCTGACCGCGGTCGACTCGGCGCTGATGGTGCTTGATGGCGGTAAAGGCGTCGAGCCACGGACCATCGCCCTGATGGACGTCTGCCGTCTGCGTGATACGCCGATCGTCAGCTTCATCAACAAACTCGACCGCGATATTCGCGACCCGATCGAGCTGCTCGACGAAATCGAGGCGGTACTGAAGATCAAGGCCGCGCCGATCACCTGGCCGATTGGTTGCTACCGCGACTTCAAAGGCGTGTACCACCTGGCTGGCGACTACATCATCGTTTACACCCCGGGCCACGGCCATGAGCGTACCGAGGTGAAGATCATCGAGAAACTCGACTCCGACGAAGCCCGGGCGCACCTGGGTGACGAGTACGAGCGCTTCCTCGAACAACTGGAACTGGTGCAGGGCGCCTGCCACGAATTCGACCAGGACGAGTTCATGCGCGGCGAGCTGACCCCGGTGTTCTTCGGTACCGCACTGGGCAACTTCGGGGTTGACCATGTGCTCGATGCCGTCGTCGACTGGGCGCCACGTCCGTTGCCGCGCGTCGCCAACGAGCGCAGCGTCGAGCCGGTGGAAGAGAAATTCAGCGGTTTCGTGTTCAAGATCCAGGCGAACATGGACCCCAAGCACCGCGACCGTATTGCCTTCATGCGCATCTGCTCGGGCAAGTACGAGAAGGGCATGAAAATGCGTCACGTGCGTACCGGCAAGGACTTGCGGATCGGCGACGCGCTGACCTTCTTCTCCTCCGAGCGTGAGCAACTGGAAGAGGCCTGGGCCGGTGACATCATCGGTCTGCACAACCATGGCACCATCCAGATCGGTGATACCTTCACCGAAGGCGAGGCGCTGGGCTTCACCGGTATTCCGCACTTCGCTCCGGAACTGTTCCGCCGCGTACGCCTGAAAGACCCGCTCAAGTCCAAGCAGCTGCGTCAGGGCTTGCAGCAGCTGGCCGAAGAGGGCGCGACCCAGGTGTTCTTCCCCGAGCGTAGCAACGACATCATCCTCGGCGCCGTCGGTGTGCTGCAGTTCGATGTGGTCGCCAGCCGCCTGAAGGAAGAATACAAGGTCGAATGCGCCTACGAGCCGATCACCGTCTGGTCCGCGCGCTGGATCAGCTGTGACGACAAGAAGAAGCTTGAGGAATTCAAGAACAAGGCTGTGGAAAACCTGGCCATCGACGGCGGTGGTCACCTGACCTACCTGGCCCCGACCCGGGTCAACCTGGCGCTGATGGAAGAGCGCTGGCCGGATGTGAAGTTCCGCGCTACTCGCGAGCACCACTAAAAACATCGCGGGGCAAGCCCGCTCCCACCGTCTGTGGGAGCGGGCTTGCCCCGCGATTGTCTCAATTCCCCGCTTTAATGCTGGTCCAGATCCGCGTACGAATGCGGTCGATCTTGGCCGGCATCGCCTCCAGTGCATACAGTTTGCCGAGCATCTCGTCGCTCGGGTAGATCATGGTGTTGGCCTTCAGCGCCGGGTCCACCAGGGTGTCAGCCTTGAGGTTGCCGTTGGCGTACTGCACATGGTCGCTGATGTTGGCCATCACGTCTGGTTGCAGCAGGTAATTCATGTAGGCGTAACCGGCTTTCTCGTCCGGTGCATCGGCCGGCATGGCAACCATGTCGAACCACATCGGCGCGCCTTCTTTAGGAATCGAATAGCCGACCTTGACGTTGTTGTTCGCTTCTTCTGCACGGTTCTTGGCCTGCAGCACGTCGCCCGAGAAACCCACCACTACGCAGACATCGCCATTGGCCAGGTCACCGGTGTATTTCGACGAGTGGAAGTAGCTGATATACGGGCGCACCTTCATCAGCAGTTCCTTGGCTTTGTCGTAGTCCTTAGGGTCCTGGCTGTGGTGCGGCAGGCCCAGGTAGTTGAGGGCGATCGGCAGCAGTTCCGGGCCGTTGTCCAGCACTGCCACGCCGCAACTCTTGAGCTTGCTGATGTATTCGGGCTTGAAGATCAGGTCCCAGGAATCCACCGGGGCATCGTCGCCCAGCACCGCTTTGACCTTGTCGATGTTGTAGCCGATCCCGGTACTACCCCACAGATAAGGGAAGCCGTACTGGTTGCCCGGGTCGTTGACCTCCAGCGCCTTGAGCAGCACCGGATTGAGGTTCTGCCAGTTCGGCAGCTGGCTCTTGTCGAGTTTTTTCAGCGCCTTGCCCTGGATCTGCCGGGCCATGAAGTGGTTGGACGGGAATACCACGTCATAGCCGGAGTTACCGGTCATCAGCTTGCCGTCGAGGGTTTCGTTGCTGTCGAACACATCGTAGGTCGTCACGATACCGCTGGCTTGCTGGAAGTTCTTCAGCGTATCGGGAGCGATGTAGCTGGACCAGTTGTAGATTTTCACCGAGTCGGCCTGGGCCACAGCGGTAGCCAGCAACAGGGGGGCGATGAGCAATGCGCGCATGTCTGGATTCCTTGCTTTGTCTGTTTTTATCGAAGGAGGCAGGCGATCAAACGATCAGAAAATCAGTACATAGGTTTTGCGCACGGTCTCCTGGATATCCCAGATACCGGTGCTGTTGGCTGGCAGCATGATGGCGTCGCCCGCTTCGATGGTCAGCGGCTCGCCGCCGTCGGGAGTGAAGGTGCAGCGGCCCTTGATGAAATGGCAGAACTCCTGCTGGACAATCTGCCGCCGCCAGCGCCCCGGGGTGCACTCCCAGATGCCGGTTTCGACGCCGTCGCTGCGCTCGACAGCGGTCACCGAGGCAATCGCCACCGGCTCGCCGAGCGGTACGGCGACCGGATTGGATTCTTGCAACGCGACAGTGTCGGTGTTCTTGAACTGGGTAATGCTCATACCGGTGAATCCTGTTCAGGGGGAACGAAAAATCAGTGCATGAAACCTTCCATGAAGTCCGCTACGCCACTGGCCAGGCGTCGGCGCCAAGGGGCGCTGGACGGGTCGGCGAGGGTCTGGTCTTCATGGACGAAACTCTTGATGATGGCGTTGTAGCCCAGCCAGCGGCACGGCTCCGGCTCCCAGCCTTTGAGGCTGGATAGCGTGCTGCCGGGGTGAACCCAGGGTTGCTCGGTCAGCTCGCTACGGCGTTCAAGGATCAGGTCGGCCAGGGTGCGGCCGCCCAGGTTGCTGGCCCCGACCCCTTCGCCACCGTAGCCACCGGCCAGGGCGATGCCTTGCTTGCGGTCGCAGAGCATGTGCGGCTGGAAACGCCGGGCCATGCCCAGGTTACCGCCCCAGGCATGGGTGATGGCGACGTCTTTGAGCTGCGGAAACAGCTCGCCGAACAGGTAGCGACGCAGCTCTATTTCGCTGTTGGTGAGGTCGAAGTTCTCCCGCAGGCGCCCGGCAAAGCGGTAGCCGCCACGGGCGCCGAATACCAGGCGATTGTCGGCGCTGCGCTGGCCGTAGGTGACCTGGCGGCTGTTTTCGCTGAAAGCCTGGCCACGGTTCAGACCGATCTTTTGCCAGACGTGCTCCGGCAGTGGCTCGGTGGCTACCAGCAGGCTCTGCACTGGCATCTGGTAATGGCCCAGCGGCGGCAGGTTGACCGAGTAGCCTTCGACGGCTGGCACCACCCACTGACACTTGACCCGTGCCTGCGCGGTACGGACTTCGCCTGCACGCCAGTCGAGCACCGGGCTGTTCTCGTACAGGCGCACGCCCATGCGCTCTACTGTACGGGCCAGGCTGCGCACCAGTTTGGCCGGTTGAATGGTTGCCACATTGGGGTTGAAGATCGCCCCATAGGCTTTGCTGACGCGCAACTGGCTGGACAGTTGCTCAGGGCTCAGCCAGCGGTAGTCGTCTTCGTTCAGGCCTTGCTTGTACAGCTTGTCGAGGTAGGCGCGAAGGGTCGCTTTCTGTTCTGGATAACGTGCCGCGCAATACAGCACGCCGCCTTTGCGATAGTCGCAGTCGATGTCTTCGCGCTCGAGTACGCGCTGCACTTCATCGGGAATGCCATGCAGCAGGTCGTAGGAGGCACGGCGTTGCTCTGGCGAGCTGGCCGCGAGCAGACGATCCTCGCCCAGCATATTGCCCATCAGCCAGCCACCGTTGCGGCCGGAGGCGCCGAAGCCGGCGATGTTGGCCTCAATGATGGCGATGTTCAACTGCGGGGCGTGTAGTTTCAGGTAGTAGGCGGTCCACAGCCCGGTATAGCCGGCGCCGATGATGCAAACGTCCACGTCCAGGTCCTGCTGCAGGGCCGCACGCGCGCTCAGCGTCTCATCCAGCTGGTCCATCCAAAGGCTGATCTTGCGCCATGCCTGCATTGTCTTCGGCTCCACATCCGTTACGGTCTGTGGGCGATCCTAGAAGCTGGCGGGGGGCGTTGTCTTAGCTGCGTGCACGCAGAGAATTCTGCTTGACCCAGGCCTTGGGTGAGAGCCCGGTGTGCTGGCGGAAACACTTGTAAAAGGCCGACAGCGAATTGAAACCGGCGGCGAACGCCAGGTCGTCGATCTTGGCGTTGCCCGGCGCGTGTTCCAGGCCATTGAGCAGGTGCTGCAGGCGCGCCTGGTTGACGTAGCGGTAGAAGCTCTGGCCGAGTACCTGGTTGAGCAGGTAGGAGATTTGGTTGCGGCTGTAGCCGCTCTCGCGCGCTACCCGTTGCAGGTCCAGCTCCGGGTCGAGGTAAGGTTGCTGGCGCTGGAAGTACTGTTCCAGATCCTGAGCCATGGAGCTCAACTGCCGGGGTGACAGGCCCAGGCGGCTCATGGTCGGGCGCACATCACCCTGGCCGGATTGCGGCTTGGCTTCGCGAACCAGCGAGGCATATTCATTGACCCGCCAGATCAGCCCGTCGCGCACGGTGATCGCTTCGCTGGACTGGAACGCCACCAGTCCTTCACCACCGCGCAGGGTGACCTGGTACTGGATGAAGGCGGTGCAGCCATCGACGCGGATGCGGTCGCTGTGGACGATGTCTTCATCGGCCTCGCGAGGCATGCTCACGCGCACGTATTCGCGCAGCTCGGCGAAGTGCATCACGCGGTTCAGGAAGAAATCGTTGTACTGGATATCCGGATGGAACAAGGCCATCACTCCGTCCAGGTCGCGATGCTTCCAGCACAGGTGGTAGCGAAGAACGGTGGCGGCGGTTTCCGGGGTTTGTTCCGGGCCGTCGAGGAGAGGGTTTGAGGTCATAGCAGGATAGTGATGGAGGGGCTAATCGCGGGTCAAGCCCGCTCCCACAGTGTCGACTCTGTGGGAGCGGGCTTGACCCGCGATGGACTTAGAGGAACTGCTCGGCGTAGTGACACGCCACCTGCCGCGTCCCCACCTGCCGGAACGCCGGCTCCTCCGAAGCGCAGCGCTCGGTGGCATACGGGCAGCGCTTGTGGAATGCGCAACCCGGTGGTGGGTTCAACGGGTTGGGCAGCTCGCCGGCGATCTTGATCTTCGGCTTGAGCGGGTCCGGGTGAATGGTCGGGGTGGCCGACAGCAGCGCCTGGGTATAGGGGTGCAGCGGCTTGTTGTAGATGTCTTCCTTGGGCCCCATTTCCGCCGGGCGACCCAGGTACATCACCAGCACCTGATCGGCGACATGACGCACCACTGCCAGGTTGTGCGAGATAAACACGTAGGCGGTGTTGAATTCCTTTTGCAGGTCCATGAACAGGTTCAGCACCTGGGCCTGGATCGACACGTCGAGGGCCGAGGTCGGTTCATCGGCTACCAGCACTTTCGGTTGCAGCATCATCGCCCGGGCCAGGGCGATACGCTGGCGCTGACCACCGGAAAACATGTGTGGATAACGCTGGTAATGCTCCGGACGCAGGCCGACCTGTTGCATCATGGCCTGAACTTTTTCCCGCCGTTCGCTCTTCGACAGGTTGGTGTTGATCAGCAGCGGCTCGGCCAGCTGGTCACCGATCTTCTGCCGTGGGTTGAGCGAGGCGTAGGGGCTCTGGAACACCATCTGCACGTCTTTGCGCAGTTGCTTGCGCTCGGCTTTGTTGGCCCCGGCGACTTCCTGGCCGGCAATTTTCAGCGAGCCGGAAGAGGGCTCTTCGATCAGGGTCAGGGCCCGCGCCAGGGTCGATTTGCCACAACCCGATTCGCCGACCACGGCCAGGGTTTTACCGGCCTCAAGTTCAAAGGACACGCCGTTGAGTGCACGGACCAGGGCATGGCCCTTGAACAGGCCACGGGAAACTTCGTAGTGACGGGTCAGTTCACGGGCGGTAAGGACGACGGTCATTACGCCACCTCCTGGTTCAACGGGTAGAAACAACGGACCTGGCTATGGGCCTGGGGATCGAGGGTTGGACGCTGGCGACGGCAGTTTTCCTGAACATATGGGCAACGCGGCGACAGCAGGCAGCCTTCAGGACGGTCGTAGCGGCCGGGAACGATACCGGGCAGGGTCGCTAGGCGCTCGGCGCCTTCGCTGTGTTCGGGAATCGCCGCCAGCAGTGCTTCGCTGTACGGGTGCGCCGGTACATCGAACAGTTCCGGCACCTGACCGACTTCCACGGCTTGCCCGGCATACATCACACAGACCCGTTTGGCGGTCTCGGCGACCACGGCCAGGTCGTGGGTAATCAGGATCAGCGCCATGTTCTGCTCTTTCTGCAGATTGAGCAGCAGCTCCATGATCTGCGCCTGAATGGTCACGTCCAGGGCGGTGGTCGGTTCGTCGGCGATCAGCAGCTTGGGTTCACCGGCGATGGCCATGGCGATGGCCACGCGCTGGCTCATGCCGCCCGAGAGTTGGTGAGGGTAAGCGTCCAGGCGGCTTTCGGCTGCTGGAATCTCGACTTTCTTGAGCAGCTCCAGGGCACGTTGGCGGGCTGCCTTGCCACGCAGGCCGAGGTGTTGGCGCAGGACTTCCTCGATCTGGAAGCCCACGGTGTAGCTAGGATTGAGGGCGGTCATCGGGTCCTGGAAGACCATCGCCATATCCTTGCCGACTACCTTGCGCCGTTGCCGGCCGCTGAGCTTGAGCATGTTGGTGCCGTCGAAGGTGAGGGCGTCGGCAGTGATCCGCCCGGGGGCGTCGATCAGGCCCATCAGTGCCATCATGGTCACCGACTTGCCCGAACCGGACTCGCCGACAATCGCCAGGACTTCACCTTCGTTCACCGTCAGGTCGAGGCCATCGACCACCGGTACCGCGCTGGCATCGCCGAAGCGCACATTCAGATTCTTGATTTCTAGAAGTGACATGGCGATCTCCTCAGGCGGCATTCTTGAGTTTCGGGTCCAGCGCATCGCGCAGTCCGTCACCCATCAGGTTGATTGCCAGCACGCTGAGCAAAATGGTCAGACCCGGCAGGCTCACTACCCACCAGGCGCGTTCGATGTAGTCGCGGGCCGAGGCCAGCATGGTGCCCCACTCCGGGGTCGGCGGCTGCACACCCAGGCCAAGGAAGCCCAGGGCCGCGGCATCGAGAATCGCCGAGGAGAAACTCAAGGTCGCCTGGACGATCAGTGGCGCCATGCAGTTGGGCAGCACGGTGACGAACATCAGCCGCGGCAGGCTGGCACCGGCCAGGCGTGCGGCAGTGACGTAGTCACGGTTCAGTTCACCCATCACCGCAGCGCGGGTCAGACGTACATAGGACGGCAGCGACACGATGGCAATGGCGATTACTGTGTTGATCAGGCCTGGGCCGAGGATGGCGACGATGGCCACCGCCAGCAGCAACGATGGCAGCGCCAGCATCACGTCCATCAGGCGCATGATCGACGGGCCGAGGATACGCGGGAAGAACCCGGCCAGCAGGCCGAGGAAGATCCCCGGAATCAGCGAGATCACCACCGACGACAGGCCGATCAGCAACGACAGGCGCGAGCCCTGGATCAGGCGCGAGAGCAGGTCGCGGCCCAGTTCGTCGGTGCCGAGAATGAACTGCCAGTTACCGCCTTCGAGCCACACCGGTGGGGTCAGCAGGAAGTCACGGTATTGCTCGCTGGGGTTGTGTGGCGCCACCCAGGGCGCGAACAGCGCGCAGAACACGATCAGGCTCATGAACATCAGCCCGGCGACCGCGCCTTTGTTGCGCGAAAAAGCCTGCCAGAACTCCTTGTAGGGCGAGGGGTAGAGCAGGCTCTGGTCGACAGCGGTGGCCGGGGTGGTGACAGATTTTGCAAGTGGGGTATTCATGACTAGGCCCTCAGCGCTGATGACGGATGCGTGGGTTGGCCAGGCCGTAGAGGATATCCACGACGAAGTTGACCAGGATCACCAGGCAGGCAATCAACAGGATGCCGTTCTGTACCACGGGGTAATCACGGGCGCCGATGGCTTCGATCAGCCATTTGCCGATGCCCGGCCAGGAAAAGATGGTTTCGGTCAGCACCGCGCCGGCCAGCAAGGTGCCGACCTGCAGGCCGAATACGGTGAGGACCGGGATCAAGGCATTGCGCAGACCATGCACGAACACTACCCGCGCAGGCGACAGGCCTTTGGCCCGGGCGGTGCGGATGTAGTCTTCGCGCAGCACTTCGAGCATTGACGAGCGGGTCATCCGGGCGATCACCGCCAGTGGAATGGTACCGAGGACGATGGCCGGCAGAATCAGGTGCATCAGGGCGTCCTTGAAGGCGCCTTCTTCATCGCTGAGCAGGGTGTCGATGAGCATGAAGCCGGTTTTCGGCTCAATGTCGTACAGCAGGTCGATGCGCCCGGAAACCGGGGTCCAGCCCAGGCTTACGGAGAAGAACATGATCAGGATCAGGCCCCACCAGAAGATCGGCATCGAATAGCCGGCCAGAGAAATGCCCATGACGCCATGATCGAACAATGATCCGCGCTTGAGGGCGGCAATTACCCCGGCCAGCAGGCCGATCACCCCGGCGAAAAACAACGCCGCGATGGCCAGTTCCAGGGTCGCCGGGAACAGCGCGAGGAACTCGGTCCAGACGCTTTCGCGGGTACGCAGCGATTCGCCAAGGTCACCCTGAGCGAGCTTGCCGATATAGTCCAGGTATTGCGCTGGCAGCGGCTTGTTCAAGCCGAGGCGCTCCATGGCCTGGGCGTGCATCTCGGGGTCCACCCGGCGCTCACCCATCATGACTTCCACCGGGTCACCGGGTATCAGCCGTATGAGTGCGAACGTCAGCAAGGTGATGCCGAAAAAGGTCGGGATCAGTAATCCCAGGCGCCGGGCAATAAAACTAAACATCTTCTGGTGTACCTCATCAGCCGCTCAGGCATGTCCGCCAGCACCCGGGTAGGGCGCCGGCGGCCGTTCTTGTTCTACTTCACCTGGGTAGTGGCGAAGTTGTTATTGGTGAGGGGGTTGATGTGGTACCCCTCAACGTTGTTGCGCATGGCGGTGAACATCTTCGGATGCGCCATGCTGATCCACGGTTGGTCTTCATCGTACACCGCCAGCGCCTTTACATAGAGCGCTGCGCGCTCATCCGTGTCGGTTACCTTGCGGGCGTCGTCGATCAACGTCTGGAATTTCTGGTTGCACCAGCGGGCATAGTTCTCGCCGCTTTTCACTGCATCGCAGCTGAGCAGCGGGGTGAGGAAGTTGTCCGGGTCGCCGTTGTCACCGGCCCAGCCGGTAGACACCATGTCGGGCTCGCCCTTCTTGGCCCGGCGCAGCATTTCGGCCCATTCCATCACGCGGATGTCGACTTTCAGGCCGATCTTGGCCAGGTCGGCCTGGAGCATCTGGGCGCTCAACTGCGGGTTGGGGTTGGTCGGGCCACCGCCGTTGCGGGTGAACAGGGTCAGCACCGCTCCCTCCGGTACCCCGGCTTCCTTGAGCAGGGCGCGGGCCTTGTCGAGGTCGCGGGGCGGGTTCTGGTTGGCGGTGTTGTAGCCCATCAGGGTCGGTGGGTAGGGATTGACGCCGACCAGTGCATTACCCTTGCCGAACAACTGGTCGACGTGGGTCTGGCGGTCGAAGGCCATGTTGATGGCTTTGCGCACACGCACGTCGCTCAGGTATTTGTGCTCGGTGTTGAGCGAGATGTAACCGGTGGTCAGGGCTTCCATCTCGGCGACTTTCAGCTTGGGGTCGTTCTTGATGCTGGGGATGTCGTCGGGCTTGGGATACAGCGCCACCTGGCATTCGTTGGCCTTGAGCTTCTGCAGGCGCACATTGTTGTCGCTGGCGATGGCGAAGATCAGCGCATCGGCCGGTGGCTTGCCACGGAAGTAGTCGGGGTTGGGCTTGTAGCGGACCTGGGCGTCCTTGACGTAGCGCTGGAAAATGAACGGGCCGGTGCCGATCGGCTTGCTGTTGAGTTCGGCGGTCTTGTTGGTCTTGAGCAGCTGATCGCCGTACTCGGCGGAATAGATCGAGGTGAAGGCCATGGCCAGGTCAGGCAGGAACGGCGCTTCCGGGCGGGTGAGAGTGAAGACCACGGTGTGATCGTCGGTTTTCTCGACGCTCTTGAGCAGGTCCTTGAAACCCATGCTCTCGAAATACGGGAAGCCAATGCTGGTCTTGTTGTGCCACGGGTGGTTCGGGTCGAGCTGGCGTCGGAAACTCCACAGCACGTCGTCGGCATTCATCTCGCGGGTCGGCGTGAAGTAGTCGGTGCTGTGGAACTTCACCCCTTTGCGCAGATGGAAGGTGTAGGTCAGGCCGTCGTCGCTGATCTCCCAGCGTTCGGCCAGGGCCGGCTGGATGGTAGTGGTGCCGGGCTTGAAGTCTACCAGGCGGTTGAACACGGTTTCGGCCGATGCGTCGGCGGTTACCGCGGTGGTGTACTGGACGATATCGAAGCCTTCCGGGCTGGCCTCGGTACACACCACCAGCGGCTTGGCCGCCAGGCCCGCCGCGGTGCTCAACAGGATGGCTGCCAGGGCAGCCTGAAGCGGTAGCAATTTCATGAAACCTCCCTGCTATCAATTAAGCCAGCGTAGTCGCCACGACCGGTTCGGTGAACCGGCCGCGACAACTGACGCTTAGAGAATGTTGAATGGAATGGTGGTCACGATACGCAGCTCGTCCAGGCTGCCGTCACCCTGGTTCTTGCTGGCGCGGTGCGCGGTGTAGGTGGCGCGGATGGTGGTGTCCTTGAGTGAGCCGCTTTGTACCGCGTAAGTGGTACCGATACCCCACTCATAGTGGTTCTCGTCGTCCAGCTTCTTCACGTCATAGCCGGTGCCGGTGTAGTGGGTGCCGTCGATACCCCAGCCACGGGCGTTGTACAGGTTGAACTTGAGGCCGGGTACGCCGTACTGGGCCATGTTCAGTACATAGGCGATCTGCATCGATTTCTCGTTCGGGCCGTTGAAGTCCGAAAGCAGGGAGTTGGCCAGGTAGATCGCATTGGTGTCGTGCAGGTAATCGAAGTATTCGTTACCGTTGACCTGCTGGTAGGAGAAGCTCAGGTTGTGCGCCTGGTGCGTCAGGCCGAACGACAGACTGTAGGTGTCGTTGTCGATCTCACCGAGTTGGCTTTTGCCTTCATCTTTGGTCTTGTAGTAGTTCAAGCCGGTGGTAAGGCTCAATACCGAACTATCGCCCAGCACGTGGTTGGCACCGAAATAGTACTGGTTCCACAAGTCTTCGACGTTGGACACGTAGAAGCTGGTATTCAAACTCTTCAGTGGCTGGTAGTTCACACCGGCGATATTGACGTGATCGGCCTCAAAGGCGCGATCACCGTACTCGGCGACAAATTTGCTGGTGCCTTGTTCGGTCCGCTGTGAAAGCCGGTCGAAAGTGCCGATATCGAAGGCCAGGTTGTCGAATTCTTCGCTGCGGATGGTCACGCCCTCGAAGCTCGACGGCAAGGCACGGTTGCCGATGTAGGCGATGACCGGGGTGTCGATGGACTGGCGACCGGCGGTCAAGGTGGTGTTGGAGACGCGGGCCTTGACGTTGGCCAGGCCCATCTTGCTCCATTGGCCGATGACGTCACCGTCACTGTGGGTCAGGGTACGGTTGTTCGGTCCGGCCACCGCTGCGCGGCCCTGCTCGAGGGCGATGGCGTTGTAGGCAGCGACTTCGGTGGCGAAACCGATGGCACCCTCGGTGAAGCCCGAGCTGTAGTTGAGGATGGTGCCTTGCACCCAGTTGTCGCGGCTGTGTGTGTCGTGGCGAGTGCCGTCGCTTTTGTAGTACTTCCATAGCGGTGCACGGGTGGCGCGTTCGCGGGCATACCAGTTGCGGGTCGAGCCGGACAGGCTCTGGCCTTCGATAAAGCCTTTGGCTTCACTCTGGGCGCTGGTGGATTTGACGCTGACCGGAACAAAGTCCTGGCTCACGGGTTCGGCCTGGGCCATGGCTGACAGGCCACTCAAGGACAATGCCAGTACTGCGGTTTTGGTTGGTCTCAAGGTAAAGCTCCCTTTCTTTTCTTTTTTTAGTTGCCGCCTGGCCTTGTGAGCCGGGCGTCTTTCTGGGTGGAACAAGGGTTGCAAACGTTTGCACGACGACAATCGGGCATATTCAGGCTGCAAGCGCCCGCGGGAGTGGGTTGCACTCCCTTGGGCGTTGCAGGGGTTAATCGAGGCTTACGCCAGAAAAGACGTTGCGCCCGAAGGGGCTTACCTTGAAGTCCTCGACCTTGGCACTGAGCGGCTGGTTGACCGTCGAGTGGGCGATCGGGGTAATTGGCACCTGCTGCTTGAGGCGCTGCTGGGCCTGTTGATAAAGCACGCTGCGCTGCTCACGGTCGGTGATGGTCTTGGCTTTCTTGACCAGCGCGTCGTATTGCGGGTCGCACCACATGGAGTAGTTGTTGCTGCCGATGGCGTCGCAGCTGTACAGCGTGCCCAGCCAGTTGTCCGGGTCGCCGTTGTCGCCGGTCCAGCCGATCAGCGAGATATCGTGTTCGCCGTCCTTGGTGCGCTTGAGGTATTCGCCCCATTCGTAGCTGACGATCTTCACCTTCAACCCGACCTTGCCCCAGTCGGCCTGAAGCATCTCGGCCATCAGTTTGGCGTTGGGGTTGTAGGGGCGTTGCACGGGCATGGCCCAGAGGGTGATTTCAGTGCCTTCCTTGACCCCGGCAGCCTTGAGCAACTCGCGGGCCTTGTCCGGGTTGTAGCCGGCGTCCTTGATGCTTTCGTCATAGGACCACTGGGTCGGCGGCATGCTGCCCACCGCCAGTTGTCCGGCCTGTTGGTACACCGCCTTGACGATGGCCGGTTTGTTCACCGCCATGTCCATCGCCTGGCGTACTTCAAGCTGGTCGAAGGGTTTGTGCCGGACGTTGTAAGCGATGTAGCCAAGGTTGAAACCGGGCTTTTCGATAACCTGCAACTGCGGGTCATTCTTCAGCGCATCGAGGTCGGCCGGGCGTGGATGCAGGGTGATCTGGCACTCGTTCTTGCGCAGCTTCTGGATACGCACCGAAGGGTCGATGTTGATCGAAAAGATCAGCTGGTCGAGCTTGACCTGAGCCGGGTCCCAGTAGTCCTTGTTGCCGCGATAGCGGATCTGCGAGTCCTTCTGGTAACGCTGGAACACGAACGGGCCGGTACCGATCGGTTTCTGGTTGATGTCGCTGGGGCGTCCGGAGGTCATCAACTGGTGGGCGTACTCGGCTGAAAGGATGGCGGCGAAACTCATCGCCAGGTTCTGCACGAATGCGGCGTCAACGCTGTTGAGGGTGAACACCACGGTCATCGGCGCGGTCTTCTCGACCCGGGCAATGTTCTTGTCCAGGCTCATGCCGACGAAGTAGGGGAACTCGGTGGGGTAGGCCTTGCGAAACGGGTGCTCCCTGTCGAGCATTCGATTGAAGGTGAACAGCACGTCGTCGGCGTTCATCTCCCGGCTGGGGGTGAAGTCCTTGTTGCTGTGAAACTTGACCCCTTCACGCAGGTGGAAGGTGTAGGTCAGGCCGTCAGCGGACACTTCCCAGCTTTTGGCCAGGGCCGGTTTGACCGCAGTGGCGCCGCGTTCGAATTCGACCAGGCGATTGTAGATCGGCTCGGCGGCGTCGTTGTCGGTGGCGCTGGTGTACTGGGCGGTGTCGAAACCACCGGGGCTGCCCTCGGAGCAGAACACCAGGTTCTTGGCCAGGCTCACGGGGGCCTGAGCGAGCAGGCCGAGGCCCAGTAGTGCTGCAAAAATTGGCGTATGGCGCATGACGATCCTTGATTTCTTGTTGTTTTGAGCGGTCCATGGCGCACAGCGGTACGCATCGCGCCGACTACGACACTGCCTTGACGGTAGAGCCGTCACGGCGTTGTCGATAGGTGCGATTACGCAACGATGTGTAGGAGGTGTCCGAAAGGGCGTGCGACGTTTCCATGTCGATGCGCTAGCGGCTGACCTGCCAGGCCATCAGGT
Source organism: Pseudomonas alkylphenolica (assembly GCF_000746525.1). Classification (NCBI taxonomy): domain Bacteria; kingdom Pseudomonadati; phylum Pseudomonadota; class Gammaproteobacteria; order Pseudomonadales; family Pseudomonadaceae; genus Pseudomonas; species Pseudomonas alkylphenolica. The sequence continues at coordinate 4,732,002 of NZ_CP009048.1, read as the reverse complement.
TAAGGTCCCGGACGCCATGTGGTGTCCGGGACCAGCGCTGGCGGCTGCTATTTGGTCACGCTTACCCCATAGAAGGAGTTCAAGCCGAACGGACTGATTTTGAAGTCCTGTACGGTGCTGCGCATGGGTTGATACACCGTCGAGTGGGCGATCGGTGTCATCGGCACCTGGTCTTTGAGGCGGTGCTGGGCCTGCTTGTACAGCTCGGTACGCTTGGCCTGGTCGGAGGTGGCCTTGGCCTGCTTGATCAGGTCGTCGTAGGGCTTGTCGCACCATTTGGAGAAGTTGTTACCGGCGATGGCATCGCAACCGAACAGGGTGCCGAGCCAGTTGTCCGGGTCACCGTTGTCACCGCTCCAGCCAATCAGCATGGCGCCGTTCTCGCCACCTTTGGAGCGCTTGATGTACTCACCCCACTCGTAGCTGACGATCTTGGCGTTGATGCCGATCTTCTTCCAGTCGGACTGGAGCATCTCGGCCATCAGCTTGGCGTTGGGGTTATACGGGCGTTGCACCGGCATGGCCCAGAGGGTGATCTCGGTACCTTCCTTGACCCCGGCTTCCTTGAGCAGTTGCTTGGCCTTTTCCGGGTCGAACGGTGCGTCCTTGATCGTGGTGTCGTAGGACCATTGGGTCGGCGGCATGGCGTTGACCGCCAGCTGACCGGCGCCCTGGTACACCGATTTGATGATTTCAGGCTTGTTCACCGCCATGTCCAGGGCCTGACGGACCTTGAGCTGAGCCATCGGGTTGGCTTCGTTGCTGCCCTTGATCTTGTCCATCACGTTGTAGGCGATGTAACCGAGGTTGAAGCCGGCCTGGTCGGGCATCTTCAGGTTCGGGTCAGCCTTGAGCGGCTCGATGTCGGCCGGGCGTGGGAACAGGGTGACCTGGCACTCGTTTTTCTTCAGCTTCTGCATGCGCACCGAGGCGTCGGTGGTGATGGCGAAGATCAGGTTGTCGATCTTCACATCATCGGGCTGCCAGTATTCCTTGTTGCCCTTGAAGCGGATCTGCGCGTCTTTCTGGTATTTGCTGAACACGAACGGCCCGGTGCCGATCGGCTTCTGGTTGATGTCGGCGGGCTTGCCTTGCTTGAGCAACTGATCGGCATATTCGGCCGACTGGATCGAGGCGAAGCTCATGGCCAGGTTCTGGATGAATGCGGCATCGACGCCATTGAGGGTGAACTTGACCGTGTGATCGTCGAGCTTCTCCACCTTGGCGATGTTCTTGTCCATGCCCATGTCGGTGAAGTATGGGAATTCAGTCGGGTAGGCCTTACGGAACGGCATGTCCTTGTCGAGCATGCGATTGAAGGTGAACAGGACGTCGTCGGCGTTGAATTCGCGAGTCGGCTTGAAGAAGTCGGTGGTGTGGAACTTGACCCCTTCACGCAGGTGGAAGGTGTAGGTCAGGCCGTCATCGGAAATGTCCCAGCTGGTGGCCAGGCCCGGAATCACAGCAGTACCGCCGCGCTCGAACTGGCTCAGGCGGTTGAAGACAGTCTCGGCTGAGGCATCGAAGTCGGTTCCGGTGGTGTACTGGCCCGGGTCGAAGCCAGCGGGGCTGCCTTCGGAGCAGAACACCAGGTTAGTCGCCGCGAGGGCAGAAGGTGCGCCGGCAAGCAAGCCTGCGCCGACTAGAAACGGAATGACCGCGTGTTTGAGCATGGTGGCCTCATTGTTGTCATTTTTGATTTGAGGGGGCCTTGTGAGCCGTCCTGCGGATACTTATGCAGGGCCCATACCCAATGCAACACTCAAAGGGATGTGTGACAACAAACAGTGGGACGAACGTACAGGAATGTCGCATCCGTATAATTTTTTACGGAGTTGATCGTTTGCGAGGGGTATTTCAGTATGTTTCGGGGACGTTGCGCTTCAATCTGGTCACGCCTGGCACCAAAATGGTGCGGCGAGTTGCTACGCGTAACAAGCGTCGTGGCAGCCGCAGCTGCCACGAATCTGCACAACAGTAACGTTACATCTGTACTTCGATGGTACCGTCGGCGCTGAGGCTGACCTGGCTGGTGCCGGCTTCGATATCCGGCGCAGGCGCAGCGTCTTCGGCCATGCCGGCTTTCATCATCATAGGTGCGCTTCGCGCGTAAGGGTGCGGGTAGCCGCTGCTGTTGAGGTTGAGGTTGACCACTTTGTAGCTTTTGCCACCCAGGGCTTCAGTGGCCAGCTGGGCGCGGGTCTTGAAGGCATTGACGGCGTCCTTGAGCAGTTCGTCCTCGCTGGTTTTGCGTGTGGCCGGGGCAATGGAAAAGTCCATGCCGCCCATTTTCAGGTCCTGCAGCAAGGTCCCGGTGAGTTTCGACAAGGCCGGGAAGTCGGCACTTTCCAGGCGCAGTTCGGCGCGTTCACGCCAACCGGTGATCTTCTGACCCTTGTTGTCATAGATCGGGTAGCTGTTGCGGCTGCCCTGGCTGATTTTCACTTCCTTGACCTCGCGGGCCTGTTGCACGGCCTTGTTCATGGTCTCGGTGATTTCCTTGGCCAGCTTGCCCGGATCGGTGTTCTGCGCTTCGCTGTACAGGGTCACGATCATCAGGTCGCGCGCCACTTCCTTGCTGACTTCGGCACGCAGCGAGATCTGGTTGTAGCGTGGTTCTTCTGCCAGCGCGGGCAGGCTGGCGAACAGGCTGGTGGCCATGACGAGGGCGGCGCTGCGGCGGGTGTTAAGCATGTATGACTCCTTGAAAATGAGGCGTGGACGCTGTGAAATCCATTCCACGCAGGCCCATGTGACTCGCAGGAGTGTAGTGAGGTTCAAAAAGGCCATCATTGTTATGTAAAAAAGTGTGGCGCTTTGCCGCATGCCTGCAGAGCAGAGCACAGCTTCGGTATACTCGCCACGATTCGCCCTGGAGCACTCATCAGGAGAGCTCATGCTCGCCCCCGTACAACTGCTGTCCGCAACCCGTCAGAACCTCTGGCGCCTGACCTTCATCCGCATTCTGGTATTGGCCGCCCAGGCCGGCTCGGTGGGCGTTGCCTACTGGACCGAACTGCTGCCGCTGCCGTGGCTGTCACTGGTGATCACCCTGGGGCTGTCGAGCCTGCTGTGTGCGTTCACTGCCTTGCGCCTGCGCCTGTCATTGCCGGTCACTGAGCTGGAGTATGCGTTCCAGCTGGCCTGTGACCTGCTGATCCACAGTGCCTTGCTGTATTACTCCGGGGGCTCGACCAACCCCTTCGTTTCCTATTACCTGGTGCCGCTGGCGATTGCCGCGGTGACCTTGCCCTGGGTCTATTCACTGGTCCTCTCGGGCATCGCCCTGGCGGCTTACAGTTTGCTGCTGGTGCAGTTCTACCCGTTGGAGACCTTCCCCATGGCGCGGGAGAAAATGCAGGTCTACGGCATGTGGTTGAGTATTGCCCTGGCGGCGGCGGTGATCACCTTCTTTGCGGCGAAAATGGCCGAAGAACTGCGCCGTCAGGAGCAGCTGCGTGCCGAACGGCGCGAAGAGGGGCTGCGCGACGAACAGTTACTGGCGGTCGCGACCCAGGCCGCTGGTGCTGCCCATGAACTGGGTACGCCGTTGGCGACCATGAGCGTGCTGATCAAGGAAATGCGCCAGGACCACCACGATCCGCTGCTGCAGGAAGACCTGGCGGTGCTGCAGGACCAGGTCAAGCTGTGCAAGGAAACCTTGCAGAATCTGGTGCGGGCCGCCGAAGCCAACCGGCGCATGGCAGTGGAAGATCAGGAGGTCACGGCCTGGCTGGATGAAGCCCTGAACCGCTGGCACCTGATGCGTCCTGAAGCCAGCTACCGTTTCCAGCGCCTGGGGCAGGGCAGCGTGCCGCGCCTGGCTCCACCGCCTGATCTGACCCAGGCCCTGCTGAATCTGTTGAACAATGCAGCCGATGCCTTTCCGGACGATCTGGAAGTGCGCCTGGACTGGGATGCACAAGATATGGTGATCAGCATCCGTGACCATGGTCCTGGTGTGCCGGCGGCCATTGCTGAATCGATTGGCAAACCCTTTTTTACCACCAAGGGTAAAGGCTTCGGCCTGGGCCTGTTCTTGAGCAAGGCCAGCGTGACCCGTGCTGGCGGCTCGGTAAAACTCTATAGTCATGAGGAAGGCGGTACGCTCACCGAGCTGCGCCTGCCGCGTGACGCGCGAGGAGATGTGTGATGAGTGATGAAATCCAGGTTGAAGGCGAAGAGCTCCCGCACCTGTTGCTGGTAGATGATGACGCCACCTTTACCCGCGTCATGGCCCGGGCCATGAGCCGCCGTGGTTTTCGCGTGAGTACGGCGGGGTCCGCTGAAGAGGGATTGTTGCTGGCTCAACAGGATGTGCCGGACTACGCCACCCTCGACCTGAAGATGGATGGTGACTCGGGCCTGGTGTTGTTGCCCAAGCTGCTCGAGCTCGACCCGGAAATGCGCGTAGTGATCCTCACCGGTTACTCAAGCATCGCCACCGCCGTGGAAGCCATCAAGCGCGGTGCCTGCAACTACCTGTGCAAACCGGCCGATGCCGATGACGTATTGGCCGCGTTGCTGTCCGAGCATGCTGACCTCGACAGCCTGGTACCGGAGAACCCGATGTCGGTCGACCGCCTGCAGTGGGAGCACATCCAGCGGGTGCTGACCGAGCACGAAGGCAACATCTCCGCTACAGCCCGTGCGCTGGGCATGCACCGGCGTACTTTGCAGCGCAAATTGCAGAAGCGCCCGGTTCGCCGCTGAGGGACTCGGTGGGAGCGGGCTTGACCCGCGATTGCGGTTTTTCAGTCACATCGCATCGCGGGGCAAGCCCGCTCCCACCGGGGATGGCAATTACAACCAGCGGGATAGACCCACGATTGTCGTTGTCGGCGTATCATTAGCCCCCTAACGACAGCCAACGGGACCGCCCTGCATGCTCGCCCTTTTTCTTCAGACGCTGAACATCACGGCACCGGTGTTTGCCATGTTGTTCATGGGCGTGCTGCTCAAACGCATCAACGCGATCAACGACGGCTTCATCCATACCGCTTCGGCGCTGGTGTTCAACGTCTGCATGCCGGCGTTGCTGTTCCTGGGGATCTATCACGCCGATCTGACGTCTGCCGTGCAACCGGGGCTGTTGCTCTACTTCGCCATTGCCACCCTGATCGGCTTTGGCCTGGCCTGGGGCCTGGCGATCTGGCGCTGTCCACGGCAAGACCGCGGGATCTATACCCAGGGCGCGTTTCGTGGCAACAACGGGGTGATTGGCCTGGCGCTGGCCGCCAGCATGTATGGCGACTACGGCATCTCGCTGGGGGCGATCCTCGCCGGCCTGGTGATCCTGCTCTACAACTCGTTGTCGGTTGTGGTGCTGGCGGTGTACAGCCCCAGCGCCAAGTCCGACCCCTGGAGTATCTGCAAGAGCATTCTGCGCAACCCGCTGATTATCAGCGTGCTGCTGGCGGCGGCGCTGGCCTATGGGCAGGTGGCCTTGCCGAACTGGCTGCTGACTTCCGGCGACTATCTGGCGCAGATGACGCTGCCGCTGGCGCTGATCTGTATTGGTGGCACCCTGTCGCTCGCCTCGTTGCGCCAGAGTGGCGGACTGGCCGTCAGTGTCAGCCTGCTGAAAATGGTCTGGCTGCCGTTGTTCGCTACCCTTGGCGCCTTTGTCTGTGGTTTTCGCGGGGCCGAGCTGGGTATCTTGTTTCTTTACTTCGGCAGCCCGACGGCGGCGGCCAGCTATGTCATGGCCAGGTCCAGCAATGGCAACCACGAGTTGGCGGCGGCAATCATCGTCATAACCACCCTGATGGCCGCCATTACCACCAATATCGGCATCTTTTTCTTGCAGTGGGGCGGCTGGATCTAGATTCTGTAAGAAAATAATTCCAACACTGCCTCTTACCTTCGAGGACACTTCATGCAAGACGAGATCACCCCAGAGCGGTTACACCGCGGGCTGAAAAATCGCCATATCCAGTTGATTGCGCTGGGTGGCGCGATTGGCACCGGTCTGTTCCTCGGTATTGCCCAGACCATCCAGCTGGCCGGCCCGTCCGTGCTGCTGGGTTACGCCATTGCCGGTCTGATTGCCTTTTTCATCATGCGCCAGTTGGGTGAAATGGTGGTTGAAGAGCCGGTGTCCGGTACCTTCAGTCACTTTGCCCACAGCTATTGGAGCGAGTTCGCCGGGTTCATGTCCGGCTGGAACTACTGGGTGCTTTATGTGCTGGTCGGCATGGCTGAGCTGACGGCGGTGGGCATCTACATCAAGTATTGGTGGCCAGACTTCCCGACCTGGGCGACGGCGGCGATATTCTTCGTGGTGATCAACCTGATCAATCTCAGTCAGGTGAAAGTCTACGGCGAAATGGAGTTCTGGTTTGCCCTGATCAAGGTGGTGGCCATCGTCAGCATGATCGCCTTTGGTGGCTACCTGCTGATCAGCGGTAACGGTGGGCCGGATGCCAGCGTGGCCAACCTGTGGCAATACGGCGGCTTCTTTCCCAATGGCATCAGCGGCCTGATGATGGCGCTGGCGGTGATCATGTTTTCCTTTGGTGGCCTGGAACTGGTGGGGATCACCGCCGCCGAAGCCGACAACCCCAAGTACAGCATTCCGCGCGCCACCAATCAGGTGATCTACCGCATCCTGATTTTCTACATCGGCGCCCTGGCAGTGCTGCTGTCGCTGTATCCGTGGCAGAAAGTGGTGCAGGGCGGCAGCCCGTTCGTGATGATCTTCCATGCCCTGGACAGCAACCTGGTGGCCACCATCCTCAACCTGGTGGTGCTGACGGCGGCATTGTCGGTTTACAACAGCTGCGTGTACTGCAACAGCCGCATGCTCTTCGGCCTGGCCGTACAGGGTGATGCGCCCAAGCGTCTGCTCAAGGTCAACGACCGCGGTGTACCGCTGGCGGCGCTGGGAATCTCGGCGCTGGCGACCGGACTGTGCGTGCTGATCAACTACCTGATGCCGGCCGAAGCCTTCGGCCTGTTGATGGCGCTGGTGGTGTCGTCGCTGGTAATCAACTGGGGCATCATCAGCATTACCCACCTGAAGTTCCGTCGTGCCAAGCAAGCGGCTGGCGAGACGACGTTCTACAAAAGCTGGGGCTACCCGCTGACCAACTATGTCTGCCTGGCCTTCCTCGCGCTGATTCTGGTCATCATGTACCTGACGCCGGGCATCCGCATTTCGGTGCTGTTGATCCCCGTGTGGCTGGCCGTGCTGGGCGTGGCTTACTGGCTGAAGAAAAAGGGCCACAAGGCCGCCGTCGCTGCCGACTGACGGCCCGTGCGCAAGTGATCGATCAGCCTTGCTGGTAGCTGTCGATCACTTCCTGGGCCGCGCGAAACGCGTCAATGGCCGCAGGGACGCCGGCGTACACCGCGCAATGCAATAGCGCTTCGCGAATCTCTTCGACACTGCAGCCATTGTTCAAGGCGCCACGGACGTGGCCCTTGAGCTCCTGTGGGCACTTGAGCGCGGTCAGTGCGGCCAGGGTAATCAGGCTGCGGGTTTTCAGCGGCAAGCCTTCACGGCTCCAGACACTGCCCCAGGCATGTTCATTGACGAAGTCCTGCAGCGGCTGAGTGAACTCGGTGGCATTGCCCAGTGCGCGATCGACAAACGCATCGCCCATGACCTGGCGGCGGACCTGTTCGCCGGTTTTGGTGGTGTCGCCCATATTGTTTTCCTTAGTGTTGGCGGCGCCAGGCGCGCAGGGTCGTATACAGCAGCAACGCCCCGAGCACTGGCAGTGCATAGAACAGCATCAGTTTTTCCAGGCGGGTGGCCAACGGCATGCCGGTGGTGAAGGCCACCACATGCAGACCATAAGCCAGGTACAAGCCAAGAAACACCAGACCTTCGGCGCGGGTTATCCGGTAGCCGGAGTAGAACACCGGCAGGCTCAAGGCGGCGACACCGAGCATTACCGGCAGGTCAAAATCCAGGGCGTTGGGCGAGATCGACAGCGGCTCTGGCGCCACCAGCGCAGTCAAGCCAAGCACGGCCAGCAAGTTGAAGAGATTGCTGCCGATGACGTTGCCCACGGCGATTTCACGTTCGCCGCGCAGGGCAGCAATCAGCGAGGTGGCCAGTTCCGGCAACGAGGTACAGACCGCGACCACGGTCAGGCCGATGACCCGTTCAGACAGGCCCAGGTCAACCGCCACCTCGACTGCGGCCTCAAGTAACAGGTGTCCTGCCAGACTCAACAAGCCCAATCCGGACAGCATCAGCAGCAGGCTGGTAATCCAGAATCCGCTGCCTTGTTGCGGTCGTGGGCCGGGGGCAGGGAAGGTACGGGCATAGTGACGTGACTGGTGCCAGAGGATTGCCAGGTAGGCGAGCAATCCAAGCAGCAGCAGTGCGCCTTCAAGGCGCCCGAGTAGCTCGTTGAATGCCAGCAGGTAGACAAGCAGGCTGGCGCCGATCATTACCGGGATGTCCAGGCGTACCAACTGGCGTGAAACGCGCAAAGGAATGATCAATGCGGCGAGGCCCAACGTGACCAGGATGTTGAAAATGTTGCTGCCAATCACGCTGCCGACTGCCACATCCGGAGCGCCGGTGTAGGCCGCTTGCAGGCTGACGGTCAGCTGCGGCGCACTGCTGCCGAAGGCCACCAGGCTCAAGCCGATGATCAGCGGACGGACCTGCAGGCTGGACGCCACGCGCAGGGCGGAGCGCACCAATAGCTCGGCGCCGCTGACGAGCAGCAGCAAGCCAAAAGCCAGTTGCAGCAGGCTGAAGGTGGGTAAGGCGGCCAGGTCGAAAATGGTCGTGCTCCGTTGCAGGGTCAGTCGCTGAGACTTTGTACCCGTACGCGCGCCGTTCCGCTACGGATCATGCCGAGTTTTTCTGCTGCAGCACGGGACAGGTCAATCAATCGGCCGCGGGTGTGCGGACCACGGTCGTTGATGCGCACCACCACGCTACGGTCATTGTTCAGGTTGGTGACTTTGACCCGGGTGCCGAAGGGCAGGCTACGGTGGGCAGCGGTCATGGCATTTTGATTGAAGGGCTCGCCACTGGCGGTGCGTTTGCCGTGGTGACGGGAGCCGTAATAGGAGGCGGTGCCGGATTTGTCGTAACCGCGAGGATCGATATCGTGACTGGCGCAGCCGGCCAGCAGGGTAAAGAGCGCGAGTGCGCTGAGGGGACGCCACATGGGGGTAGATGCTCCGTGGGGTGGCTATCGCGGGGCAAGCCCGCTCCCACAGAGATTGTCTGTGGGAGCGGGCTTGCCCCGCGATAAGCAGGCGACGCGAATTACCCTTCGAGCTTGCTCTTGAGCAATTGGTTCACTTGCTGCGGGTTGGCCTTGCCCTTGGAGGCTTTCATGGCCTGGCCGACAAAGAAGCCGAACATCTTGCCGCGCTTGGCTTCATCGGCGGCGCGGTACTGCTCGACCTGCTCGGCGTTGGCCGCGAGCATCTCATCCAGCACCTTCTCGATCGCACCCGTGTCAGTCACCTGTTTGAGGCCTTCGGCCTCGATGATCTGGTCGGCATCGCCTTCACCGGCTGCCATCTTCTCGAACACCACCTTGGCGATCTTGCCGCTGATGGTGTTGTCGAGGATGCGCTGCAGCATGCCGCCCAGTTGGGCAGCGGTCACCGGTGCCTGATCGATTTCCAGGCCCAGCTTGTTGAGCAGGCTGCCCAGTTCGACCATGACCCAGTTGGCGGCCAGTTTGGCATCGCCACACACCGCAACCACTTGTTCGAAGTAGTCGGCTTGTTCACGGCTCGAAGCCAGCACGTTGGCGTCATAGGCCGACAGGCCGAACTGGCTCTGGAAGCGCTCGCGCTTCTGCGGTGGCAGCTCCGGCAGGGTGGTGCGGATGGTGTCGAGATAAGCGCCTTCGATCACCACTGGCAGCAGGTCCGGATCGGGGAAGTAACGGTAGTCGTTGGCTTCCTCTTTGCTGCGCATCGAGCGCGTCTCGTCCTTGTTCGGGTCGTACAGGCGAGTTTCCTGAACAACCTTGCCGCCGTCTTCGATCAGCTCGATCTGACGCTGAATTTCAGTGTTGATCGCGCGCTCGATGAAGCGGAACGAGTTGACGTTCTTGATCTCGCAGCGGGTACCGAACTCGACCTGGCCTTTTGGTCGCACCGAGACGTTGCAGTCGCAACGCAGCGAGCCTTCGGCCATGTTGCCGTCGCAGATGCCCAGGTAACGCACCAGGGCGTGGATCGCCTTGACGTAGGCCACGGCTTCCTTGGCGTTGCGCATGTCCGGCTCGGAAACGATTTCCAGCAGCGGCGTGCCGGCACGGTTCAGGTCGATCCCGGTGGAACCGCTGAAGTCTTCGTGCAGGCTCTTGCCGGCATCTTCTTCCAGGTGTGCACGGGTGATACCGACGCGTTTGACCGTGCCGTCTTCGAGGGCGATGTCCAGGTGGCCCTTGCCGACGATCGGCAGTTCCATCTGGCTGATCTGGTAACCCTTGGGCAGGTCGGGATAGAAGTAGTTCTTGCGCGCGAACACGTTGTGCTGGCCGATCTCGGCGTCAATCGCCAGACCGAACATGCAGGCCATGCGCACCGCTTCCTGGTTGAGCACCGGCAGTACGCCGGGCATGCCCAGATCGATCAGGCTGGCCTGGGTGTTCGGCTCGGAACCGAACGTGGTGGCGCTGCCGGAGAAAATCTTCGACTGGGTGGCGAGCTGGGTGTGAATCTCCAGCCCGATGACAACTTCCCATTGCATGTGGTGATCCCTCAGAAGCCGGTAGGTGCGCGGGTGTGCCAATCAGTCACTTGCTGATAGCGGTGCGCGACGTTGAGCAGGCGGCCTTCCTGGAAATACGGGGCGAGCAGCTGCACGCCAACCGGCAGACCATCGACAAAACCGGCCGGCATCGACAGCCCTGGCAGGCCAGCGAGGTTGGCGGTAATGGTGTAGACGTCTTCCAGGTATTCCGCGACCGGGTCGTTGTTCTTGGCGCCGATCTTCCAGGCCAGGTTTGGCGTGGTCGGGCCGAGAATCACGTCGACCTCGTTGAAGGCGGCCATGAAGTCGTTCTTGATCAGGCGGCGGATCTTCTGCGCCTGCAGGTAGTAGGCGTCGTAGTAACCGGCCGAGAGGGCGTAGGCGCCGACCATGATCCGGCGTTGTACTTCGATACCGAAGCCTTCGCCGCGGGAGCGCTTGTACAGGTCGGTGAGATCGACCGGGTTCTCGCAGCGGTAGCCGAAGCGCACGCCATCAAAGCGCGACAGGTTCGACGAGGCTTCCGCCGGGGCGATCACGTAGTAGGCCGGAATCGCGTGCTGCATGTTCGGCAGGCTGATTTCCTTGACTACGGCACCGAGCTTTTCCAGCTCTTTGACGCTGGCCTGGACCAGGTCGGCAATACGAGGGTCGAGGCCGGCACCGAAGTATTCCTTCGGCAGGCCGATGCGCAGGCCTTCCAGCGAATTGTTCAGGCTGGCGCTGTAATCCGGCACCGGCTCATCGATGCAGGTGGAGTCCTTGGCGTCGAAACCGGCCATGCCTTGCAGCAGCAGTGCGCAGTCTTCGGCGGTGCGGGCGAGCGGGCCGCCTTGGTCGAGGCTCGAGGCGTAGGCAATCATGCCCCAGCGCGAAACCCGGCCATACGTCGGTTTCAGCCCGGTCAGGCTGGTCAGCGCCGCTGGCTGGCGGATCGAGCCGCCGGTGTCGGTGGCAGTGGCCGCTGGCAGCAGGCGCGCCGCAACGGCCGCCGCCGAGCCACCGGACGAACCGCCCGGTACGTGCTCAAGGTTCCACGGGTTCTTCACCGGGCCGTAGTGGCTGGATTCGTTGGCAGAACCCATGGCGAATTCGTCCATGTTGGTCTTGCCCAGGGTCACCGTGCCGGCTTCGGCCAGCTTGCTGACCACGGTGGCATCGTACGGCGCCTTGAAGTTGTCGAGCATCTTCGAGCCGCAGCTGGTGCGGATGCCCTGGGTGCAGAACAGGTCCTTGTGGGCGATTGGCGCGCCGAGCAGGGGACCGTTCTCACCGGCGGCGCGACGGGCGTCGGCGGCGCGGGCCTGGCTGATGGCCAGCTCTTCGGTGACGCTGATGAAACTGTTGAGTTGCGGGTCGAGCTGGTTGATCCGCGCCAGCAGGGTGCGGGTCAGCTCTTCGGAAGAAAACTTTTTGTCGGCGAGTCCGCGGGCGATCTCGGCCAGGGTCAGTTGATGCATGGCAGGCTCTATTCCCTTACTCGATGACTTTCGGAACCAGGTACAGGCCGTTCTCCGTCGCCGGGGCGATGGCCTGGTAGCTGTCTCGATGGTTACTTTCTGTTACCACGTCGGCGCGCAAGCGCTGGTTGGCTTCCAGCGGGTGCGCCAGTGGCTCGATGCCAGTGGTGTCGACGGCTTGCATCTGGTCGACCAGTCCCAGAATACTGTTCAGGGCATCGGTAGTGCGTGGCAGATCGGCTTCATTCAGGCCCAGTCGGGCCAGATGGGCGATCTTTTCCACGTCGCAGCGTTCAAGCGCCATGGGGATCTCCTGGGGAAACAAAAAACGGATTTGGTCCGCGATGAGGAACATGCTGGCAGATTTACGGTCATAAGGCCGCGATTGTGTGCTGGCTTGCTCGGAAAAACTGCCAATTTAACATATTGGCGCCTTGCCCAAAATCCCCGCCGTTGTTAGAGTTTGCCGCACTTTTTTACCCACGCGTTGCCTAGGGTCACTTTCCCATGTTCAAGAAACTGCGTGGCATGTTTTCCAGCGATCTTTCCATCGACCTGGGCACTGCCAACACCCTTATTTACGTGCGTGAGCGCGGTATCGTCCTGAATGAGCCCTCTGTTGTGGCCATTCGTACTCACGGCAACCAGAAAAGTGTCGTCGCGGTAGGTACCGAAGCCAAGCGCATGCTGGGCCGTACGCCCGGCAACATTGCTGCCATTCGTCCGATGAAGGACGGCGTGATCGCCGACTTCAGCGTTTGCGAAAAAATGCTGCAGTACTTCATCAACAAGGTTCACGAGAACAGCTTCCTGCAGCCAAGCCCGCGCGTGCTGATCTGTGTGCCGTGCAAATCGACCCAGGTCGAGCGTCGCGCCATCCGTGAATCGGCGCTGGGCGCCGGTGCCCGCGAAGTGTTCCTGATCGAAGAGCCAATGGCCGCCGCTATCGGTGCCGGCCTGCCGGTCGAGGAAGCCCGTGGTTCGATGGTCGTCGATATCGGCGGCGGTACCACTGAAATTGCACTGATCTCCCTCAATGGTGTGGTCTATGCCGAATCCGTGCGTGTCGGTGGTGACCGCTTCGACGAAGCGATCGTGACCTACGTGCGCCGTAACTACGGCAGCCTGATCGGCGAATCCACCGCCGAGCGCATCAAGCAGGAAATCGGTACCGCCTACCCAGGTGGCGAAGTGCGTGAAGTCGATGTTCGCGGTCGTAACCTGGCCGAGGGCGTACCACGTGCCTTCACCCTCAATTCCAACGAAGTGCTCGAAGCCCTGCAGGAATCCCTGGCGACCATCGTTCAGGCGGTCAAGAGCGCCCTGGAGCAATCGCCTCCCGAGCTGGCTTCGGACATCGCCGAGCGTGGCCTGGTGCTGACCGGTGGTGGCGCCCTGCTGCGCGACCTCGACAAGCTGCTGGCCCAGGAAACCGGCCTGCCGGTGATCGTTGCCGAAGACCCGCTGACCTGTGTTGCCCGTGGCGGTGGCCGCGCCCTGGAAATGATGGACAAACACACCATGGACCTGCTCTCCAGCGAGTAAGCTGGCTGCAGTAAACATGCCGCCCGGTTTACAGGTAGTGCTCACAGTGCTACCTGTATGCGCTGGGCTGACGTCCGTGTGGGCGTCATTTTCCGTCAATCCACAAGCAGGCCGGTGCGTTGCCGTATGAATGACCTCTTGAATCGTCGTCCACGAGGAGCGGCTTATTAAACCGCTTTTCGCCAAGGGCCCTTCGCTGGGCGTGCGCCTGCTCGTGCTGGTTGTGCTGTCGATCACCCTGATGGTGGTCGATGCGCGCTTTACCCTGCTCAAACCGGTACGCAGCCAGATGGGGCTGGTGCTGATGGAGTCCTATCACATCACCGACTTGCCGCAGAGCCTGTGGCAGGGTGTCGCCAGCCAGTTCGGCAGTCGTACCGAACTGATCGCCGAGAACGAAAAACTCAAGACCGAAGCCTTGCTGATGCAGGGGCGCGTACAGAAACTGGCGGCCCTGACCGAACAGAACGTGCGCCTGCGCGAGCTGCTCAATTCGTCGGCGTTGGTCAATGAGAAGGTCGAGGTCGCCGAGCTGATCGGCGTCGATCCCAACCCGTTCACCCACCGCATCCTGATCAACAAGGGCGAGCGCGATGGCGTGGTGCTTGGCCAGCCGGTGCTCGATGCCCGCGGCCTGATGGGCCAGGTGGTCGAGCTGATGCCTTATACCGCGCGGGTGCTGTTGCTGACCGACACTACTCACAGCATTCCGGTGCAGGTAAACCGCAACGGCCTGCGGGCGATTGCCAGCGGTACCGGCAACCCGGAGCGCCTGGAATTGCGCCATGTCGCCGATACTGCGGACATCAAGGAAGGCGACCTGCTGGTCAGCTCTGGCCTGGGCCAGCGCTTCCCGGCCGGCTATCCGGTGGCCACGGTAAAAGAAGTGATTCACGACTCCGGTCAGCCGTTCGCCATTGTTCGCGCGGTTCCGACTGCGGCTCTCAATCGCAGTCGCTACCTGCTGCTGGTGTTTACCGACAGCCGTACCCCCGAACAGCGTGCCACCGATGCCGCCATGGCCCAGGAGGCTGCTGATCGTCAGGGCTTGCCTGGCAGTGCTGAGGCCGCACAGCCTGGCGCGACGACTGTCACGCCAGCTCCAGCGCCCGGAACGGCTCCGGCGACGCCTGCCAACCCGGCTCCAGTCGCCTCGCCAGCGGCCGCACCCGCAGCCCCGGCGCCAGCTCCGGCTGCTGCCAGCGGCGCTGCTACGACCCCTTCGCGGGAGAGACACTAATGGTGAGTACTCGCAGTCGAAACGGCTGGGTGGTCTGGCTGACGTTCGCGCTTGGCCTGCTGCTCAGCGTTTCACCGTTGCCGCAGTTCATGGAAGTCTTCCGGCCCATGTGGCTGGCCTTGCTCCTGGCTTTCTGGACCTTGGCCCTGCCGCACAAGGTCGGCATGACCACGGCGTTTGTCCTGGGCCTGGCCGAGGATGTGTTGTACGGCACGCTATTGGGGCAGAACGCCCTGGTGCTGACCCTGATCACCTTCCTGGTGCTGACCTTGCAACAGCGCCTGCGGATGTTCCCGATGTGGCAGCAAAGCCTGGTGATCCTGGTGGTCTTCGGTCTGGCCCAGCTGGTGCAGCTATGGCTGAGTGCACTGACCGGCAACCGCTTGCCGACCCTGGCGCTGATCTGGTCGGCGGTCATCAGCGCCTTGCTCTGGCCGTGGATCAGCTTCGCCCTGCGTGGGCTGCGCTTGCGTCTGAGCATCAACTGAGCCCGCTTCCCGACGTTGACAGGGAGAAGTCACGATGACCCCGCTGTACCTGGCCTCTGGTTCACCCCGCCGCCGGGAATTGCTGACCCAGATCGGCGTTCCCTTCACCACGCTCAGTGCTTCGGTCGACGAAAGCCCGCTGCCGAATGAGGCCGCGCCGGTTTACGTCGAGCGCCTGGCGCGGGCCAAGGCCAGCGCCGGGCTGGCTGCGCTGCTGCCGCGTGAGACGAATGCGGCCCTGGCGGTGCTTGGCGCCGACACCGCGGTGGTACTCGATGGGCAGATCCTGGGCAAACCCGTCGATCGCGATGATGCCCTGGCCATGCTTGCGGCGCTGTCGGGCCGCGAGCATCAGGTGCTGACGGCCGTTGCGGTCGCCGATCAGCAGCGTTGCCTGAGTGTCTGTGTCGCCAGTCAGGTCCGTTTTCGCCCGATTTCCAGCGAAGAAGCTCAAGCTTACTGGGCCAGCGGCGAGCCGATGGACAAAGCCGGCGCCTATGCCATCCAGGGCCTGGGTGCGGTGTTCGTGCAACGTATCGAAGGCAGCTATTCGGCAGTGGTGGGCTTGCCGCTCCGCGAGACCGCCGAGCTGCTCGGACGATTCGCCATTCCCTGTTGGCAACCGTTGTCGGCCCGTTGAGCGAGGACAGGACAAGACTGCTGCTAGCCAGTCGCCCACGAGCGATCCATCATTACTGAAGTCCTTTGACGAGAGCCTGCCATGAGTGAAGAGATTCTGATCAATATCACACCGATGGAATCACGCGTGGCGGTGGTGGAGAACGGTGTTCTTCAGGAAGTGCATGTTGAGCGCACCCAGCGGCGTGGCATCGTCGGCAACATCTACAAGGGTAAAGTGGTTCGCGTGTTGCCGGGGATGCAGGCAGCCTTCGTCGACATCGGCCTGGATCGCGCCGCCTTTATCCACGCCTCGGAAATCTCCCTGCGCGAAGGCTCGTCGGTGGAAAGCATCAGCGCCCTGGTACATGAGGGGCAGAGTCTGGTGGTTCAGGTCACCAAAGATCCGATCGGTTCCAAAGGCGCGCGGCTGACGACCCAGCTGTCGATTCCTTCGCGTTACCTGGTGTACATGCCGCGCACCAGTCATGTCGGCATTTCCCTGAAGATCGAAGACGAAGCCGAACGAGAGCGCCTGAAACAGGTGGTGACCGACTGTGTCGCCCAGGAAAACATCCAGGATGCCGGCGGCTTCATCCTGCGTACCGCCGCCGAAGGTGCCGGGGCCGATGAGATCCTCATGGACATCCGCTACCTGCGCAGGCTTTGGGATCAGATCGGTGCGCAGATCAAGACGGTCGGCGCGCCAACGGAAATCTATGAGGACCTGGGCCTGGCCTTGCGTACCCTGCGCGATCTGGTCAACCCGAAAATCGAGAAGATCCGCATCGACTCGCGGGAAACTTTCCAGAAAACCACGCAGTTCGTCGGCGAACTGATGCCGGAAATCGCCGACCGCCTCGAACACTACCCGGGCGAACGGCCGATCTTTGATCTGTATGGCGTCGAAGACGAGATCCAGCGGGCGCTGGACCGCAAGGTGCCGCTCAAATCCGGCGGCTACCTGGTGGTCGATCCGGCTGAGGCGATGACGACCATCGACGTCAACACCGGCGCATTCGTTGGTCACCGCAACCTGGAAGAGACGATCTTCAAGACCAACCTGGAAGCGGCCACCGCCATTGCCCGGCAACTACGCCTGCGCAATATCGGCGGCATCATCATCATCGACTTCATCGATATGGAAGACGAGGAGCACCAGCGTCAGGTGTTGCGCACCCTGGAAAAGCAGCTCGAACGCGACCACGCCAAAACCAACATCATTGGTATTACCGAGCTCGGTCTGGTGCAGATGACGCGCAAGCGCACCCGCGAAAGCCTTGAGCAGGTGCTGTGCGAGCCCTGCCTGTGCTGCCAGGGGCGCGGCAAGCTGAAAACCCCGGAGACAGTTTGTTACGAGATTTTCCGCGAAATTCTGCGCGAAGCCCGTGCCTACCAGGCCGAAGGCTATAGAGTGCTGGCCAATCAAAAGGTGGTCGACAGGCTGCTGGATGAAGAATCGGGCAACGTCGCCGAGCTTGAGGCGTTCATCGGCCGAACCATTCGTTTTCAGGTCGAGTCGATGTACTCCCAGGAACAGTACGATGTGGTGTTGCTCTGAGGTCTGAACGTACCGGGCTGCTGCAAGGGCTGGCAAAGCGCCCGGTTGCGGCCATAGTTAAGGCTCGAGTTGGAGGGCCATTGCCATGGAGCGTCTGATCCGCGTTCTGGGCGCGATGACCCGCTGGGGCCTGGGAATCTGTGCCTTGCTGGCTGTGCTGGTCGCGCTGTATGTCAGCCTGGGCCGGCAACTGGTGCCGTTGGTGGCCGAATACCGCGCCGAAGTCGAAGACAAAGCCGAGCAGGCTTTGGGCATGCCTGTGCACATTGGCAGCCTGCAAGGGCACTGGAGCGGCCTGGCACCGGTGCTGGTGCTCAACGATATCCAGGTGGGCGAGGGTGTCACCGCGTTACGCCTGGACGGGGTCAAGGTGGTACCGGATCTGTGGGCCAGCCTCAGCGAGCGTCAGTTGCGCCTGGCCAACCTGGAAGTGGGTGGCCTGCACCTGAGCCTGCATGAAGATGAACAGGGCGCCTGGACCCTCGACGGTCTGCCGAAAACCGACGACAAGCCGCTGGATCCGCAGCAGTTGCTGGAGCAAATGCAGGCGGTGGCGAAGATCACCGTGCTCGACAGTCAGGTCACCCTCGAGCCGTTCCAGCGCGATCCGATGACTCTCACTTATGTCAGCCTCGGCTTGCAGACCGGCAGCATCCGTCAGCGTCTGGATCTGCGCCTGACCTTGCCTGACGGTCAGCCCGTGGCCATGAGTGTGCGCAGCCGCGTGCGTCCGGCGCACTGGCGTGATGGCCAGCTCGATGCCTACCTCAGCTTGCCCCAGAGTGACTGGGCGCGCTGGTTGCCGCCGCGGTTGCTGGGGCAATGGCAGGCCAAGGAACTTAAAGCCGGGGGCGAGTTCTGGCTGAACTGGAGCAAGGGCCAGCTACAGAGCAGTGTGGTTCGCCTGAATGCACCGCAGTTACGTGGCGCCTATGCCGGTCGTGAAGAGGCCAAGGTGGAAAACCTAGCGCTTAACGCTTGGTTCCAGCGCCGCGAACAAGGTTTTGATGTGCAACTCGATTCGCTGGCCATGAGCCTGGGCAAGACCCGTTGGGAATCGCACCTGCAACTGAATCAGAACGCTGCCAGTGAGAAGGGTGAAGAAACCTGGAAAATCCAGGCCGATCGCCTCGACCTGACCCCGCTCACGCCGCTGATCCAGTCGCTGGCACCGTTGCCGGACAAGGTCATGGCGGTGGTCGAGGGGCTGAAGGTCAAGGGCAGCCTGCGCAATGTCCTGTTGGATATCCGCCCGAAAGCAACCGGAGACCAGCGTCTGAGCTTTGCTGCCAATCTGGAACGGGTGGGCTTCAGTGCCTATCACGGTGCTCCGGCGGCGGGGAACGTCAGCGGTAGCATCAGTGGTGACCTCGGCCATGGCGAATTGCGCCTGGACACTGATGCTTTCATGCTCCATCTCTACCCGATCTTCGCCAAACCCTGGAATTACCAGAAGGCCAATGCGCGCCTGACCTGGCGCCTCGACCAGGAAGGTTTCACCCTCATTGCCCCCTATCTGAAGGTGCTGGGCGAAGAGGGCAAGATTGCCGGTGACTTCCTCATCCGTCTGCTGTTCGATGAAACACGTGAAGACTACATGGACTTGCGTGTCGGCCTGGTCGATGGCGATGGTCGCTACACCGCCAAGTACCTGCCTGAAGTCCTCAGCCCGGCGCTGGATGAATGGCTGCGTACCGCCATTCTCAAGGGCGCGGTCGACGAAGGCTATTTCCAGTACCAGGGCTCGCTCAATCACGGTGCATCCGAACAGGCGCGCAGCATCAGCCTGTTTTTCAAGGTCCATGATGCCGCGCTCGACTTCCAGCCTGGCTGGCCGCAGGTGCAGCAGGTCGATGGTGATGTGTACATCGACGATGATGGTGTGCGCGTCAACGCCAGGCATGGACAGTTGCTCGATACCAAGGTCAGCGATGTGCAGGTCAACATTCCCCACGTTGCCAGTGGTGAACACACGCATATGTACCTGGATGGGGCATTCGATGGCGGCTTGGGCGATGGCCTGAAAATCCTCCAGGAAGCGCCGATTGGTACGGCGGCGATGTTCGCGGGCTGGGAAGGTGAGGGTAGCCTCAAGGGCAAGCTCAAGCTGGATATCCCCTTGGCCAAGGGCCAGCAACCGCAGGTGGTGGTGGATTTCGACACCAGCGATGCGCGTCTGAAAATTGCCGCCCCGGTGATCGAGCTGAACCAGCTCAAGGGCGCGTTCCGCTTCGACTACGGCAAGGGCCTCAGCGGCCAGAACATCAGCGCACGGGTATTCGACAAGCCGATCACCGCGCAGATCTTTGCCGAGGGCAAACCCGGTGAGCTGCAAACGCGGGTCCAGGCCAAGGGTCAGGTGGCGCTCGGCGCCCTGACCCAATGGTTGCAGGTCAAGCAGGCCTTGCCGTTATCCGGCGAGCTGCCGTATCAGCTACAGCTCAATCTGGGTAGCCGAGACAATCAGCTCAAGGTCGACTCCAGTCTCAAAGGTCTGGCCATCAACCTGCCTGCACCCTTCGGCAAGGCAGCCGAAGAAACCCGCAACAGCCAGTTCGGCATGACCCTGCAAGGGCCTGAACGGCGGTTCAGCGCCAGCTACGCCGATGTCGCCAACATGCTCTATGCCGCGCCCATGGACAAACTCGACCAGGGTCGTGGCGAACTGGTGCTTGGCGGTGGTAGCGCGCAATTGCCCAGCGCTCAGGGTGTGCAGGTGCGCGGCAAACTGGCTGAGCTTGACCTCGCACCGTGGCAGCAGCAAATGGACAGCCTGGCCGGCAATGACCCGGGCGGCAGTGCCCGCCAGCTATTGCGCGGTGTCGACTTGAGCATCGCCCGGCTCAAGGGTGCCGGCCTTGACCTGAACCAGGCAGTGGTGCGTCTGCAGCGCAATCCGAACAACTGGGCATTGCGCCTGGACAGCAAGGAAGTCATCGGCAACGCGCGTCTGCCGGACGCCAAGGGCGCGCCGCTGGTGGTGAACCTGCAGACCCTTCACCTGCCGCCACAAGATCCGGCTGAGGTGACCGTACCCAACGCGCCTGATCCGATGGCCAAGATCGATCCGCGCAAGATTCCATCCATCGATCTGAGTATCGACAAGTTGTACCGCGGCGATGACCTGCTCGGCAGCGCGGCGGTCAAGGTGCGCTCGACCGCCAAGGGTATCGCCCTGAATGACCTGGACCTCAGCCTCAAAGGCCTGCAGATCGACGGCAATGGCGGTTGGGAAGGCGCTCCGGGCGCCAGCGGCAGTTGGTACAAGGGGCGCATCGAGGGCAAGAACCTGGCCGACGTGCTCAAAGCGTGGAATTTTGCCCCGACCGTCACCAGCCGCGACTTTCGCATGGATGTCGATGCGCGCTGGCCGGGATCGCCGGCCTGGGTCAGCCTTGGCCGTCTCTCCGGCAGCCTCGATGCCGCCCTGCGTAAAGGCCAGTTTGTTGAAGTCGAGGGCGGCGCCCAGGCCCTGCGGGTGTTTGGCCTGCTCAACTTCAACTCGATTGGCCGGCGTTTGCGCCTGGACTTCTCCGACCTGTTCGACAAGGGCCTGAGTTACGACCGGGTCAAAGGTCTGCTGGTGGCCAGCGAAGGCGTTTATGTAACCCGCGAACCGATCACCGTGACCGGGCCCTCAAGCAATTTCGAACTCGACGGCACGCTAGACATGGTGCGTGACCGGGTTGACGCGAAACTGCAGGTGACCTTGCCGGTGACCAACAACCTGCCGCTGGCAGCCTTGATTGTCGGAGCACCGGCGGTCGGTGGCGCGTTGTTCCTGGTTGATCGCCTGCTGGGTGACCGCGTGGCGCGCTATGCCAGCGTGCACTATCGCGTCGAAGGTCCGTGGAAAGAGCCTAAAATCAGCTTTATCAAACCGTTCGACAAATAGCCTCGGGAGCGCCAATGAAGTCAGCAGTGATCCAGATGGTCAGCCAGAGCGATATCCCGGCCAACCTGGAGCAGGCTCGGCGTTTGCTTGAGCAGGCGGCTGCCGGCGGTGCGCGCCTGGCGGTGCTGCCGGAAAACTTCGCCGCCATGGGCCGCCGCGACAGCGCCGCCATCGGTCGCGCCGAGGCGCTGGGCGAAGGGCCGATACTGCCGTGGTTGAAACAGGTCGCCCGCGACCTCAAGTTATGGGTGGTGGCTGGCACCTTGCCTTTGCCGCCGGCCGGGTAGCCTGACGCCAAGTCTCATGCCTGTTCGTTGTTGATCGATGAACATGGCGAAACCGTTGCGCGCTACGACAAGCTGCACCTGTTCGATGTCGATGTTGCCGACAACCGCGGCCGCTATCGGGAGTCTGATGACTATGCCCATGGCAGCCAGGTGGTGGTGGCCGATACCCCGGTCGGACGTCTGGGCTTGAGCGTATGCTATGACTTGCGCTTCCCTGAACTGTACAGCGCCTTGCGCGCTGCCGGGGCCGAACTGATCAGTGCTCCGGCAGCGTTCACCGCCGTAACCGGCGCGGCGCATTGGCAAGTGCTGATCCGCGCGCGGGCGATTGAAACCCAGTGTTATGTCCTGGCCGCCGCGCAGGGCGGTACCCACCCGGGGCCACGGGAAACTTACGGTCATGCGGCGATCGTCGATCCCTGGGGGCGGATTATCGCCGAACAGGCCAGCGGCGAGGCCGTGCTGCTGGGCGAACGCGACAGCAGCGAACAGGCGTCCATCCGGGCGCGGATGCCGGTGACCTTGCACCGGCGCTTTTTCTCGCAGGACGCTTTGCGGCCTGCGCACACCTCGGAGTGACTATGAGCGAGATGTTATCCACTGTCAGCGAGCATCTGCTGGCGCCGGGCGGGCTGACCCTCGACAGCCTGCAGTCTGTGCTGGGTGAGTTGGCCGGGCCGGGCATCGATGCCGCCGACCTGTATTTCCAAGGGCAGATTTCCGAATCCTGGGCGCTTGAAGACGGGATCGTCAAAGAAGGCAGTTTCAACCTCGACCAGGGCGTGGGCGTACGAGCACAGTCTGGCGAAAAAACCGGTTTCGCCTACAGCAACGCCATCAACCTCGAAGCCCTGACTTCAGCTGCGCGTGCGGCCCGCTCGATTTCCCGCGCCGGGCAGAACGGTAGTGTCCAGGCGTTCAAAAGCCAGGATGTCGTTCAGCTGTATGGCACCGACAACCCGTTGGACGTGCTCAGCCGCGCCGAAAAGGTCGAGCTGCTCAAGCGTGTCGATGTGGCCACGCGTGCCCTGGATCCGCGCATCCAGCAAGTCACCGTGAGCATGGCCGGGGTCTGGGAGCGCATTCTGATCGCCGCAGCCGATGGCAGCCTGGCCGCGGATGTGCGTCCGCTGGTGCGTTTCAACGTCAGCGTGATCGTCGAGCAGAACGGTCGGCGTGAGCGCGGTGGCCATGGCGGTGGCGGGCGTACCGACTACCGCTATTTCACCGACGAGCGGGTCATGGGCTTTGCCCGTGAGGCCCTGCGTCAGGCTTTGGTCAACCTGGAAGCGATTCCGGCCCCGGCCGGCACCTTGCCGGTGGTCCTCGGTTCGGGTTGGTCCGGCGTATTGCTGCATGAGGCAGTCGGCCATGGCCTGGAGGGTGACTTCAACCGCAAGGGCAGCTCGGCCTACAGCGGCCACATGGGCGAAAAGGTTGCCTCGAGCCTGTGCACCATCGTCGATGATGGCACCCTGGAAGGTCGCCGCGGTTCGTTGAGCGTGGATGACGAAGGCACGCCCACCGAGTGCACCACGCTGATCGAGAACGGCATTCTCAAGGGCTACATGCAGGACAAGCTCAACGCCCGGTTGATGGGCATGGCGGTCACCGGTAACGGGCGCCGCGAGTCTTACGCGCACCTGCCAATGCCACGCATGACCAACACCTATATGCGTGCCGGGGAAAGCGATCCGGAAGAAATCATCAAGTCGGTCAAGCGCGGCCTCTACTGCGCCAATCTGGGCGGCGGCCAGGTGGATATCACCAGCGGCAAGTTTGTCTTCTCCACCAGCGAAGCCTATCTGATCGAAGACGGCAAAATCACTGCACCGGTCAAAGGCGCGACGCTGATCGGTAACGGTCCGGAAGCCATGAGCCGGGTATCGATGGTCGGTAACGACCTGTCCCTGGACAGTGGTGTGGGCACCTGTGGCAAGGATGGTCAGTCGGTGCCGGTTGGCGTCGGCCAGCCGACCTTGAAGATCGATGCGATCACCGTGGGTGGCACGGGCGCATGAAGTTGAAACCGGGCGGGCAGGGCGCCTGCCCGGTCGCGGGGCTCAACGCAGGCCGCGTTGAACCTCGTCGAGGGTGCGAATGTACTTGAAGATCTTGCGGCTGGCGCTAGGCGGCTTGTTGGTTTTCAGCTCGTGCTGGGCCTGGCGGATCAGCGAACGCAGCTGCTGGCGGTCGGCTTCCGGGTATTCCTGGACGAATTTTTCCAGGACTTCGTCGGTGCCGTCGATCAGCCGGTCGCGCCAGCGTTCGAGGCCGTGGAAGCGCTCGTTGTACTGGCGCGAGGAGGCGTCGAGCTGGTCAAGAAGGGCAGTGATTGCGTCGATGTCCTGGTCACGCATCAGCTTGCCGATGAATGACTTGTGACGTCTTTTCGCTTCGTTGGCCGTGTGCTTCTTGTGCTCTTCCAGGGCCGCACGAAGTTCGTCGGTCAAAGGAAGTTTGGCCAGGATGTCGGGCTTGAGCAATGTGAGGCGCTCGCCCATATCGACCAGCGCCTGCATTTCGCGCTTGATCTGGGTTTTGCTTTTTTCGCCGTCGAAGGCGGTGTCGTAAGAATCAACCATGGGGGCAGTCCGCTGAGAATCGCCGCCATGATAACCAGTCGGGGGCCGCTTGTCCGGCCCGGTCGTAGATTGACCCGTGCCGAACGCAGAATTTGAGTGGAGAAAACCATGAATGCAGTCCAGAGCGTAGGTCCACAGGCCCTGCCGGCGTTGCAGGAGCAGGTTGAGCAGATCATCGCCGAAGCCAAACGCCAAGGGGCCAGCGCCTGTGAAGTAGCGGTATCGCTGGAGCAGGGCCTGTCGACCTCGGTACGCCAGCGTGAAGTGGAAACCGTGGAGTTCAACCGCGACCAGGGTTTTGGTATCACCCTGTACGTTGGCCAGCGCAAAGGTTCGGCCAGCACCTCGGCCAGCGGCAGCGAGGCCATTCGCGAGACCGTCGCCGCGGCACTGGCGATTGCCAAGCACACTTCCGAAGATGATTGCGCAGGGCTTGCCGATCCGGCGTTGATGGCCCGTGATCTGCCTGACTTCGATCTGTATCACGCCTGGGACATTACCCCGGAACAGGCGATCGAAAAGGCGCTGGCTTGCGAAGCGGCAGCCTTTGATGCCGATGCGCGGATCAAGAACGCTGACGGCACCACGCTCAATACCCATCAGGGCTGCCGCGTGTATGGCAACAGCAACGGCTTTATCGGTGGCTACGCGTCGACCCGTCACAGCCTGAGCTGCGTGATGATCGCCGAAGCCGACGGGCAGATGCAGCGTGACTACTGGTATGACGTCAATCGCCAGGGCGAGTTGCTGGCCGATCCTCGCAGCATCGGCCAGCGCGCCGCGCAGCGGGCCGCCAGTCGCCTGGGCGCGCGACCGGTGCCGACCTGCGAGGTGCCGGTGCTGTTCTCGGCAGAGCTGGCCGGGGGGCTGTTCGGCAGTTTCCTGTCGGCGATCTCCGGCGGCAACCTGTACCGCAAGTCATCGTTCCTTGAGGGCACCATGGGGCAGCGCCTGTTCCCGAGCTGGTTGACCCTGGATGAGCGTCCACACCTGATGCGCGCGCTGGGCAGTGCGGCCTTCGATGGCGATGGTCTGGCCACCTACGCAAAACCGTTCGTCGAAAAAGGCGAGTTGGTCTCCTACGTACTGGGTACTTATTCCGGACGCAAACTTGGCCTGCCGAGCACCGCCAATGCCGGTGGCGTGCATAACCTGTACGTCACCCACGGGGTTGAGGATCAGGCCGCGCTGATCCGGCGCATGGGGCGTGGATTGTTGGTCACCGAGTTGATGGGGCATGGCTTGAACATGGTGACCGGCGACTACTCCCGTGGCGCCGCCGGGTATTGGGTCGAGAATGGCGAGATTCAGTTCGCTGTTCAGGAAGTGACCATCGCCGGCAATATGAAGGACATGTTCCAGCAGATTGTCGCGATCGGTAATGATCTTGAGACCCGTAGCAACATTCACACCGGCTCGGTACTGATTGAGCGGATGACTGTGGCGGGTAGCTGATTGCTGTAGGAGCGGGCTTGCCCCGCGATATCGCCTAGTCAGTCACACTGTATCGCGGGGCAAGCCCGCTCCTACCGAGAGAGTGTTCCCCCTGAAGCCCGGCCATGTGCCGGGCTTTTGTGTTTTTCTACTTTCGTCCTCTTGAATTGATTCTAATTATCACTTAATAATGAATATCATTATCTAGGCGATGATGTTCATGAAACCCGTCCTTCACGAATTGCCCTACCTCGAAAACTGGCGCTGGCTCAGCCGCCGTATCCGTTGTGCGATGGAGCCGGACGAACCACGCTTGATCGACCACTACCTGGCCGAAGGCCGGTATCTGGTGTGCTGCACTGAAACTTCGGCCTGGACCGTCGCCCTGACCTCATTTCGCCTGCTCCTGGATACCGCTTGCGACCGCATGCTGCCCTGGCATTGGCGCTGCCTGTGCCTGGATCAGGCCTGGAAGCCGCTGTTGCAGCTGCGCAAGCTCGACGGTGGCGAGCACGGCCAGCGTTGGCAGCCTCTCGCCCTGCAACTGGCGAACTGCACGCTACTGCCTTCGATTTCTTTCGCTGAACTGATGCAAGGACTTGATGATGAGTAATACCCGTATCGAGCGTGACAGCATGGGTGAGCTGCAGGTGCCGGCCGAGGCCCTGTATGGCGCTCAGACCCAGCGCGCGGTGAACAACTTCCCGATCAGCCAGCAGCGCATGCCTACCCAGTTCATTCGTGCGCTGCTGCTGGCCAAGGCTGCAGCGGCCAAGGCCAACATCGAACTCAAGCAATTGCAGGAAGGGCAGGGCACGGCCATCGTCAA
Organism: Pseudomonas alkylphenolica; assembly: GCF_000746525.1. NCBI lineage: Bacteria > Pseudomonadati > Pseudomonadota > Gammaproteobacteria > Pseudomonadales > Pseudomonadaceae > Pseudomonas > Pseudomonas alkylphenolica. The sequence continues at coordinate 4,705,370 of NZ_CP009048.1, read as the reverse complement.
GGCGGTCGAGCAGCTGCTGGCTGGCGATTTCATTCAGCACTTCCCGGTGGATATCTTCCAGACCGGTTCCGGCACCAGCTCGAACATGAACGCCAACGAAGTGATTGCCACCCTGGCAAGCCGCATTCTCGGCGATACGGTCAACCCGAACGATCACGTCAACTGCGGGCAAAGCAGTAACGACATCATTCCGACCACTATTCATGTCAGTGCTGCCCTGGCCTTGCATGAGCAACTGCTGCCGGCGCTCAAGCACCTGGTGCAGGTGATCGAGCGCAAGGCGCTCGAGGTACATCCCTTCATCAAGACTGGCCGCACCCACCTGATGGACGCCATGCCGGTGCGCATGAGCCAGGTGCTCGGCGGTTGGGCGGCGCAGATCTCGGCTGCCATCGCGCACATTGAGTCGACCTTGCCGGCTTTGCAGTCGCTGGCCCAGGGCGGTACAGCCGTAGGGACCGGAATCAATGCCCATCCCGAATTCGCCGGGCGATTCAGCCAGCAGCTGTCTGAACTCACCAAGGTGCCATTCACCCCGGGGCAGAATCTGTTCGCCCTGATCGGTTCCCAGGACACTGCCGTTGCCTTGTCGGGTCAGCTCAAGACCGCTGCCGTTGCCTTGATGAAGATCGCCAACGACCTGCGCTGGATGAACTCCGGTCCGCTAGCTGGTCTGGGTGAGATCGAACTGGAAGGCTTGCAGCCGGGTTCTTCGATCATGCCGGGCAAGGTCAACCCGGTAATTCCGGAAGCCACCGCCATGGTCGCCGCGCAGGTCATCGGTAACGACGCGACTATCGCCGTGGCCGGTCAGTCGGGCAATTTCGAACTCAACGTGATGTTGCCGATCATCGCTCAGAACCTGCTGAGCAGCATCGAGCTGATGGCCAATGTCAGCCGCTTGCTGGCCGACAAGGCGATCGCCAGTTTCAAGGTCAACGAAGCCAAGCTCAAGGAAGCGCTGGCGCGTAACCCGATCCTGGTAACGGCGCTGAACCCGATCATTGGCTACCAGAAGGCCGCCGAGATTGCCAAAACCGCCTACAAACAAGGGCGGCCGATCATTGATGTAGCCCTGGAGCACACCGACTTGCCGCGCAGCCAGCTGGAAGTGCTGCTCGACCCGGAAAAGCTTACTGCTGGCGGTATCTGATAACGCCCTGGAGGTTTGTCATGCAGCACTGGAAACGCACCACCGAAATTGCCAATCGCCTGTTCGACCAGGGCGAGCTGGTCGATGCCCGCGAGCTGTATCTGCAGGCCCTGGCCCTGGCCCAGGTGTTGTTCGAGCGCTGGCATGACGCCGATGAAGCGGTGGCCGTGTGCGTGATTGCTCACCACAACCTGGCCGACCTGCACCTGCGTTTGAATCAGCCTCAGGAGAGCGCGGAGTACCTTTGTGCCATCCATCAGCGGCTGTTGCAGGCCATGCAGGATCAACGTCTGACGCCAGCGCTGCGCGAAGCGGCGCTGCGTCACAGCGGCAAGACCTACACCGAGTTGCTCAATTTCATCAGTGAGTACGGCCAGTACCCACGAACCGAACGCCTGCTCCACAGCCATGGCCCGCAACCGGCGGTACTTGCCGGTCAGGAAAGGGCCGGGTCTTCTGCTCATCAATACGGAATCCATTGAGAATGCCTTATACCTTGCCTGCATTGCCTTACGCCTACGATGCGCTGGAACCGCACATCGATACCCAGACCATGCAGATTCACCACAGCAAGCACCATCAGACCTACATCAATAACCTCAATGCTGCCGTCGAGGGCAGCGAATGGGCCGAATGGCCGGTCGAACAACTGGTGGCCGCGGTCAAGCAGTTGCCATCGAACCTACAGGCGGCAGTGATCAACCAGGGTGGCGGGCATGCCAACCACTCGTTGTTCTGGACGGTCATGTCGCCCCTGGGCGGTGGTCAGCCCCAGGGCACGGTTGGCAAGGCTATCGATCAGCAATTGGGTGGCTTCGACGCCTTCAAGGATGCCTTCACCAAGGCGGCGTTGACCCGTTTCGGCAGCGGTTGGGCCTGGCTCAGCGTGACGCCGGAGAAAAAGCTGGTGGTGGAGAGCAGTGGTAACCAGGACAGCCCGCTGATGCACGGCAACACGCCGATTCTGGGGCTGGATGTCTGGGAACATGCCTACTACCTGCTGTACCAGAACCGCCGTCCTGAATACATCAATGCCTTCTACAACGTGATCGACTGGTCCGAAGTAGAACGCCGTTATGTAGCCGCCCTGGTGTGAGTCGTCCCGGTATGCGTACGGATGTGATGTCCATCAGCAGCGTGCGTTTGTTTCGCCTGGCGCTGGGTACCTTGTTGCTGCTGGTCGGCTGCGCTTTGCTGGTAGCGCAGGGGTTGGCCTGGCTGGACCTTGAGCCGCGCATGATGCGTGCGCTCGAAGGGGGTGCCCTGTGTGCATTGGGGACCGCGCTGGGTGCAGTGCCGGTGCTGGTAATCCGCAGCATGCCGGTAGCGTTGGCTGATACGTTGCTGGGTTTCGGGGCAGGGGTGATGCTGGCGGCAACGGCGTTTTCCCTGATTATTCCCGGGCTCGATGCTGCCCAGGCCATTGGCCTGGGCAAATGGGGCGCGGGAGGACTGGTCAGTTTCGGCTTGCTGTTCGGCGCTTTCTGTCTCTACCTGGTCGATCTCAAGGTGTCTGGCGCTTCGCCGGAGGCTTTGGTCGGCACTGCCCAGCAGCCGGTGATTGCCGCACGGATCTGGGTGTTTGTCATCGCCATCATCGCCCACAACATCCCGGAAGGCATGGCCATCGGTGTGTCGGCCGGTGGTGGAATGGCTGATGCAGACAGTCTGGCCATGGGCATCGCCTTGCAGGATGTGCCCGAAGGTCTGGTCATTGCGCTGGTGCTGGCCGGGGCCGGGATGGCGCGATTCAAGGCCTTTGCCATCGGTGCGGCGTCTGGTCTGGTCGAGCCGGTGGCGGCAGTGATTTGCGCCTGGCTGGTGACGGTGGCGGAGTTGTTGTTGCCGTTGGGCCTGGCTTGCGCGGCTGGGGCGATGTTGCTGGTGGTGACCCAGGAGATCATTCCTGAATCACGCAGCAACGGCCATCATCGCTTGGCCAGCCTGGGTTTGTGCGTCGGCTTCTGCCTGATGATGGTGATGGATACGGCGTTGTCTTGAGCAGGAAACAGAGGGCGGTTACTCGCCCTCGTCAAAGTAGTTGTTGATCAGCTCGATCAACGCTTCCAGGGCTTCGTCCTGTTGCTCGCCTTCAGTATGCAGGTGTACCTGAGTGCCTTTGCCCGCTGCCAGCATCATCACGGCCATGATGCTTTTACCGTCGATCAGTTTGTCAGGCGCGCGACCTACGCGCACGGTGCAAGGGAAGCGTCCGGCCACGCCGACAAACTTTGCCGCAGCCCGGGCGTGTAGCCCCAGCTTGTTGATGATGGTGATTTCACGAGCGGGCATCGCGGCGGTGGTCCTGTGGGCTAGAGGTCGCGGTGGCGAACCTGGACATTCTTCAGGGATTGCTGCAGCAACTGGCCCAGGCGTTCGGTAAGGTAAACCGAACGGTGGTGTCCACCGGTACAGCCAATGGCAATGGTGACGTAAGCGCGGTTGCTGGCGGCAAAGCGCGGCAACCATTTGAGCAGGTAGCTGGAGATGTCCTGGAACATTTCTTCGACGTCCGGCTGGGCTGCCAGGTAATCGATAACCGGCTGTTCCAGGCCGGAGTGTTCACGTAGCTCCGGCTTCCAGTAAGGGTTGGGCAGGCAGCGCACGTCGAACACCAGGTCGGCGTCCACCGGCATGCCCCGCTTGAAACCGAAGGATTCGACCAGGAACGCGGTACCGGGTTCCGGCTGGTTAAGCAGGCGCAGCTTGATCGAGTCCCGCAACTGGTAGAGGTTCAGTTTGGTGGTGTCGATCTTCAGGTCGGCGAGGTCGGCGATCGGCCCCAGCAGGTCGGTCTCGACCTTGATCGCTTCGGCCAGCGAACGATTGGCGTTGGTCAGCGGGTGACGCCTGCGGGTTTCCGAGAAGCGCTTGAGCAGGGTCTCTTCGTCGGCGTCCAGGTACAGCACATCACACTGGATATGTTTGCTCCGGGCATCTTCGAGCAGCTCGGGGAAACGTGTCAGATGGCTGGGCAGGTTGCGCGCATCGATGGATACCGCCACTTTAGGCTGCATCAGCTCGGTGTTGATCAGGGCATTTTCCGCCAGCTGCGGTAGCAGCCCGGCAGGCAGGTTATCGATGCAGTAGTAGCCGTTGTCCTCCAGGACTGCGAGGGCGGTACTCTTGCCGGAGCCGGATCGGCCACTGACGATAATCAGGCGCATGTTCAGGACTCGTTCTGTACGTCCAGTACGACCTGGTACAAGGCTTCACTGCTACTGGCGGCACGCAGCCGGTCACGCACGTCCTTGCGGTCGAGCATGCTGGCAATTTGGCGCAACAGTTCAAGGTGCGCATCGGTGGCCGCTTCGGGAACCAGCAGGACAAACAGCAAATCGACCGGGGCGCCATCAATGGCGTCATAGTCAATCGGTGCATCCAGGTGTATCAGGGCGCTGATGGGGGATGAGCAGCCTTTCAGGCGGCAGTGTGGAATGGCAATGCCATTACCAAAACCGGTCGACCCGAGTTTCTCCCGGGCAAACAGGGCTTCAAAAACGTCTTGCATCTCCAGGTCTGGAACCTCCCGGTCGATCAGGGTGGCGATTTCCTGGAGTGCACGCTTTTTACTGCCTCCCGGCGCGTTCACCAGGGAACGGCCGGGGGTCAGGATGGTTTCAAGTCGGATCATGGATGAGGGGGATCAGCGGGCCGCTGCACCTTGCAGCAGGCTTTGCTGTTTTTCCTTGTGTTTTTTCAGTTGGCGGTCGAGCTTGTCGGTCAAGGCATCGATCGCTGCATACATGTCTGTGTGTTCGGCATTTGCAACCACTTCGCCGCCGGGAATAAACAGCGTCGCTTCAATTTTCTGCTGCAGCTTCTCGACCTTCATGATTACCGTCACATTGGTAATCTTGTCGAAGTGCCCTTCCAGCCGTTTCAGTTTCTGTTCGACGTACTCGCGCAGCGGCTGGGTGACTTCTACATGCTGTCCACTGATATTGACTTGCATACAGCTTCTCCTTTGTTGCCCGTGCATAAGAGGCAGGTGTTGCGCCTGCCACTGAACTGCTATGGCTATCTCAGGGGCTACATCAGTCGCTTACGCTCACTCGACGGTGCAATGCCGAGGGACTCGCGGTACTTGGCGACGGTGCGACGGGCTACCTGGATACCTTGTGCCTCCAGTAAACCAGCGATCTTGCTGTCACTCAATGGCTTTTTCTGATTTTCCGCTGCAACCAGTTTTTTGATGATCGCGCGAATCGCTGTGGACGAGCATTCACCGCCTTCGGAGGTGCTGACGTGGCTGGAGAAAAAGTACTTCAGCTCGTAAATCCCACGCGGTGTATGCATGTATTTCTGGGTGGTGACCCGGGAAATGGTCGACTCGTGCATGCCCACCGCTTCGGCGATGTCGTGCAATACCAGCGGCTTCATTGCTTCGTCGCCGTGATCGAGGAAACCACGTTGGTGCTCGACGATCTGGGTGGCGACCTTCATCAGGGTTTCGTTGCGGCTCTGCAGGCTCTTGATGAACCAGCGGGCTTCCTGCAACTGGTTGCGCATGAAGGTGTTGTCGGCGCTGGTGTCGGCGCGGCGGACGAATCCGGCGTATTGCGGATTGACCCGCAGGCGCGGCACGGCTTCCTGGTTGAGTTCGACCAGCCAGCGTTCGTTGTCCTTGCGCACGATCACGTCAGGGACCACGTATTCGGCTTCGCTGGATTCGATCTGCGAGCCGGGGCGCGGGTTGAGGCTCTGGACCAGTTCGATGACCTGGCGCAGTTCGTCTTCCTTGAGCTTCATCCGCCGCATCAGCTGGCTGTAGTCACGGCTGCCAAGCAGGTCGATGTAATCGCGGACCAGGCGCTGGGCTTCGGCCATCCAGGGGGTGCTGGCGGGCAGTTGACGCAGCTGCAGCAGCAGGCACTCGCTGAGGTTACGGGCGCCGATGCCGGCCGGTTCGAATTGCTGGATGCGGTGCAGCACGGCTTCGACTTCGTCGAGCTCGATATCCAGCTCCGGGTCGAAGGACTCGCAGACTTCTTCGAGGGTTTCGTCGAGATAGCCCTGGTTGTTGATGCAGTCGATCAGGGTGACCGCGATCAGCCGGTCGGTGTCGGACATCGGCGCCAGGTTCAACTGCCAGAGCAGGTGGCTTTGCAGGCTTTCGCCAGCCGAGGTGCGGGTGGTGAAATCCCACTCGTCATCGTCGTTGCTGGGCAGGCTGCTGGCGCTGGTCTGGTAGATGTCTTCCCAGGCCGTATCGACCGGTAGCTCGTTGGGGATGCGCTCGTTCCATTCGCCGTCTTCCAGGCTGTCCACGGTTGGCGTGGCTTCCTGGAAACTGGTGTCCTGGACTTCGGCGACCGGCTTGCTTTCGGCGTTGTCCGCCATCGGGTCGCTGTTGTCGAAGTCGTCGCCTTCTTCCTGGCGTTCGAGCATCGGGTTCGATTCCAGCGCTTCCTGGATTTCCTGCTGGAGGTCCAGGGTAGAAAGCTGGAGCAGACGGATGGCCTGTTGCAACTGCGGTGTCATCGTCAGTTGCTGGCCCATTCTTAGGACGAGCGATGGTTTCATGGCAGGGGCTTAACACCTTTTTCGCCGGCGCACATGCGCCATCCACTACAAGGGCACCGAAGCGCCAACTTTAAGCAAATTATATGCCTGAAATTGGAGCGTTTGCCTAGGGTGCTGTAACAATTAAGCCGGATTTCACCGGTACAGTTGCCCCTGGCAAGCGCTTTGTCGCCTCGAACTTACAAGCGGAACTCGTGGCCCAAGTACACCTCTTTGACAAGGTCGTTGGCCAGGATGGTCTCTGCATCGCCTTCGGCAATCAGTTGGCCATCGTTGACGATGTAAGCGGTTTCGCAGATATCCAGGGTCTCGCGGACGTTGTGGTCGGTGATCAGTACACCGATGCCCTTGGCCTTGAGGTGATGGATGATCTGCTTGATGTCGCCGACCGAAATCGGGTCGACACCGGCAAAGGGTTCGTCGAGCAGGATGAATTTCGGTGCGGTGGCCAGGGCCCGAGCAATCTCCACGCGGCGACGTTCGCCGCCGGACAGGCTCATGCCGAGGTTGTCGCGAATGTGGCTGATGTGAAATTCCTGCAGCAGGCTTTCCAGTTCCTTGCGACGTCCGGCGGTGTCGAGGTCCTTGCGGGTCTCGAGGATCGCCATGATGTTGTCGGCAACCGAAAGCTTGCGAAAGATCGAGGCTTCCTGGGGCAGGTAACCAATACCGGCACGGGCACGGCCGTGCATCGGCTGGTGGCTGACATCCAGGTCGTCGATCAGGACACGGCCCTGATCGGCCTGGACCAGGCCGACGATCATGTAGAAGCAGGTGGTTTTGCCGGCGCCGTTAGGGCCGAGCAGGCCGACGATCTGGCCGCTGTCGATCGACAGGCTGACGTCGCGGACCACTTGTCGGCTCTTGTAGCTCTTGGCCAGGTGCTGGGCTTTGAGGGTCGCCATTTACTCGGCCTTCTTCTTAGGCTGGATCACCATGTCGATACGCTGGCGCGGTGTGGTCACATTGCCGCCACGACCGGCAGTCGCTACCTGGGTCTTGGTGTTGTAGACGATCTTCTCGCCTTCGGTGGTATTGCCTTCGTTGACCACTTTGGCGCGGTCGGTCAGCACCACCAGGTCTTTTTGCGCCTGGTACTGGATGGTCACGGCGTAGCCTTGCATCTTGTCCGGCTTGGCAGCGCTCTGTTGCTGCTCGAAGTAGGCCAGGTTGCCCACCGAGGTCACCACATCGATGTCGCCGGAGGCGGCGCGGGTGATGGTCACGGTGTTGCCTTTGATCATCATCGAGCCTTGGGTGATGATGACGTCGCCGGTATAGGTGGCGACCCCTTTCTTGTCATCCAGGTGCGCGTTGTCGGCCTGAATGCGGATAGGCTGGTCACGGTCGTTCGGCAGGGCCCAGGCGCTCGCGCTTCCCAGTGCTGCGCTCAGGCTGAGCAAAAAGGGGAGGGTTTTAACGAGCCTCATACTGTCCTCTTACGTTGGACAGCAGGTCCATCCTGCCGTCTTTCAAATACGCTTTCATTCCATTGCCCGTAGTGACGCCACCGGCGCCGTCGATTTTAACGGCTTGTGCGGTTTGCGCATATTGCTTCTGCGGGAATACCGTCATGCGGCTGGTGGTAATGATCATGGTGCGGTTCTTTTCATCGGTGCGGGCAACCCGTACCGAGTCAATCAATTCCACTTCCGAGCCATCCGGATTGACCTCGCCCTTTTCGCTCTGCACGTGCCAGGGGTAGGTGGTGCCACGGTACAGTTGCAGGTCCGGCTTGGTCAGCAGGGTCACTTCGCTGACCTTGAGGTGTTCGACCTTGTCGGCGGTCATCTCGTACTGCATCTTGCCGTCTGGCAGGAACTGTACGCTGTGGGCATTGGTGGCGTAATAGTCGATAGCGTTGTTGTCGACGCTGACCACCGGCTTGTCGAGAAAGCTCTCGGGGCCGATGTTCCAGTAGCCAACTGCCGCCAGCAAGGCGGCAATCACACTGTACAGCGCAGCGGTGCGGAATTTTTTACTGAACATGTGGCGCTCTACAGGTAATGGGCATTGGCCGCGTCGAGATTGCCCTGGGCTTGCAGGATCAACTCGCAGAATTCGCGGGCTGCGCCTTCACCGCCACGGGCCTTGGTGATCCCGTGGGCGTGCTCGCGGACAAAGGCTGCGGCATTGGCCACCGCCATGCCCAGGCCGACGCGACGGATCACCGGCAGGTCAGGCAGGTCGTCACCCAGATAGGCAACTTGTTCATAGCTTAGGTTGAGTTGGCCAAGAAGTTCGTCCAATACCACCAATTTATCTTCGCGCCCCTGATACAGGTGCGGGATGCCGAGGTTTTTGGCCCGGCGCTCGACCACCGGGGTCTTGCGCCCGCTGATGATCGCCGTGGTCACGCCCGAGGCCATGAGCATTTTGATGCCCTGGCCGTCGAGGGTATTGAAGGTCTTGAATTCGCTGCCATCTTCGAGAAAGTACAAGCGGCCGTCAGTCAGTACGCCGTCAACATCGAATACCGCAAGCTTGATCGCCTTGCCGCGCTGGAGCAGGTCCTGGCTCATTTACATCACTCCCGCACGCAACAGGTCGTGCATGTTCAGGGCGCCAACCGGGCGCTCGTCCTTGTCGATCACCACTAGGGCGCTGATCTTGTGGTCTTCCATGATTTTCAGGGCTTCGGCGGCGAGCATTTCGGCGCGGGCGGTCTTGCCGTGAGCGGTCATGACCTCTTCGATCAGGGTGGTGTGTACATCAATGTTGCGATCCAGGCTGCGGCGCAAGTCACCGTCGGTGAAGATCCCGGCCAACCGCCCGTCGGCTTCAAGCACCACGGTCATGCCCAATCCCTTGCGAGACATTTCAAGGAGTGCGTCCTTGAGCAGGGTTCCGCGCTGCACCTGCGGCAGCTCTTCACCGGCGTGCATGACGTTCTCGACTTTCAACAGCAGGCGGCGGCCGAGGGCGCCACCAGGGTGCGAAAAAGCGAAATCTTCAGCGGTAAAGCCGCGAGCTTCGAGCAAGGCAATGGCCAGGGCGTCGCCCAGGACCAGTGCGGCGGTAGTCGAGGAGGTCGGTGCCAGATTCAGCGGGCAGGCTTCCTGGGCAACGCGGGCATCGAGGTTGACTTCGGCGGCCTTGGCCAGCGGCGAGTCCGGGTTGCCGGTCAGGCTGATCAGCTGGATACCCAGGCGCTTGATCAACGGCAGCAGGGTAACGATCTCGGCGGTCGAACCGGAGTTGGACAGGGCGAGGATGACATCGTCGCGGGTGATCATGCCCATGTCGCCATGGCTGGCTTCGGCCGGATGAACGAAGAAGGCCGGCGTGCCGGTGCTGGCCAGGGTCGCGGCGATTTTGTTGCCGATATGCCCGGACTTGCCCATGCCGACCACCACCACGCGGCCCTTGCTGGCCAGGATCAGCTCGCACGCCTTGACGAAATCGGCGTCGATGTGGGCTAGCAAGCCCTCAACCGCCTCGAGTTCGAAACGGATGGTGCGTTGCGCGGATTGGATCAGGTCGCTGGATTGGCTCATGTCGAAAATCGGATTGCCTGATGAAAAGGCGGCGATTATAGCGGTAATGCGCAAAACCCTCACCTTGTGATTGTCATACAGTCGCTCGCCAACCTTAACCCTGGCTGAACAAGCACTGCTACGGCCTTGGGGCGTCGCTATCAGCGATGATATAGTTCGCCGCCTGTTCGGCCCGCTCAGGGCGTGCGTGCCTCCATGAAGGGGGCGCGCGTCTGAGTGAGATGGCTGCATCGCAAGGAGTCTAGATGAGCGTTGATAACGCCTACGCGGTCGAGTTGAAGGGTGTGTCCTTCAAGCGCGGTTCGCGCAGCATCTTCAATAATGTCGATATACGCATTCCCCGCGGCAAGGTCACCGGCATCATGGGGCCTTCCGGGTGCGGCAAGACCACACTGTTGCGTCTGATGGGCGCACAGCTGCGTCCGGCCAGCGGCGAGGTCTGGGTCGCCGGGCAGAACCTGCCGACGCTGTCGCGTAGCGATCTGTTCGATGCGCGCAAACAGATGGGGGTGTTGTTCCAGAGTGGCGCACTGTTCACCGATCTCGACGTGTTCGAGAACGTGGCATTCCCGCTGCGGGTGCATACCCAGCTGTCCGACGAAATGATCCGTGACATTGTTCTGATGAAACTGCAGGCCGTCGGCCTGCGCGGTGCCATCGAACTGATGCCTGACGAACTGTCCGGGGGCATGAAGCGTCGCGTGGCACTGGCCCGGGCCATTGCCCTGGACCCGCAGATCCTCATGTACGACGAGCCCTTCGTCGGTCAGGACCCTATCGCCATGGGCGTTCTGGTGCGGCTGATCCGCCTGCTCAATGATGCCCTGGGCATCACCAGCATCGTGGTCTCCCACGACCTGGCCGAAACCGCCAGTATTGCCGACTACATCTATGTGGTCGGTGATGGCCAGGTCCTCGGCCAGGGTACGCCGGACGAGCTGATGGGCTCCGACAATCCGCGCATTCGTCAATTCATGAAAGGTGATCCGGACGGACCGGTACCCTTTCACTTTCCTGCGCCGGATTACCGCGCCGATCTTCTGGGGAAGCGTTGATGCGCAGAAAATCCTTGCTCGAACGTATTCGTCGTTTTGGCCGTTCGGCCATCGACGTGCTGGCCGTGCTCGGCCGCTCGTTTCTGTTCCTGCTGCACTCGCTGGTCGGGCGCAGCGGTACTGGCGGCGGCTTTCAGCTGCTGGTCAGGCAACTCTATTCGGTTGGCGTGCTGTCGCTGGCGATCATCGTTGTTTCCGGGGTCTTTATCGGTATGGTGCTGGCCCTGCAGGGTTTCAGCATCCTGACCAAATACGGCTCGGAACAGGCCGTCGGGCAGATGGTTGCCTTGACCTTGCTGCGTGAGCTGGGGCCTGTGGTTACCGCATTGCTGTTCGCCGGGCGTGCAGGTTCGGCGCTGACCGCCGAAATCGGCAACATGAAGTCCACTGAGCAGCTTTCCAGCCTGGAAATGATCGGTGTCGATCCACTCAAATACATCGTTGCCCCGCGTCTGTGGGCTGGTTTCATCTCATTGCCGATGCTGGCGCTGATTTTCAGCGTGGTGGGCATCTGGGGTGGGTCCTGGGTGGCGGTGGACTGGCTGGGCGTCTATGAAGGCTCGTTCTGGGCCAACATGCAGAACAGTGTGTCGTTCACCGACGATGTGCTCAATGGCGTGATCAAGAGCCTGGTTTTTGCTTTTGTTGTTACCTGGATTGCCGTATTCCAAGGCTATGACTGCGAGCCCACTTCAGAGGGGATCAGCCGTGCCACCACCAAGACCGTGGTCTATGCCTCATTGGCAGTCCTGGGTCTGGACTTTATTCTGACCGCCTTGATGTTTGGAGATTTCTGATGCAAAACCGCACCCTGGAAATCGGTGTCGGCCTGTTCCTCCTGGCCGGGATCCTGGCGCTGATCCTGCTGGCCCTGCGCGTCAGCGGCCTGTCGGCGAGCCCGAGCAGCGATACCTATAAAATTTACGCATACTTCGACAATATCGCCGGTTTGACGGTCAGAGCTAAAGTGACCATGGCCGGTGTGACCATCGGCAAGGTCACAGCCATCGATCTGGACCGTGACACTTACACCGGTCGGGTGACGTTGCAGCTGGAAAAACGCGTAGACAACCTGCCTACCGACTCCACTGCATCTATCCTCACCGCTGGGTTGCTCGGCGAGAAGTACATCGGTATCAGCGTGGGCGGAGAAGAAACGGTGCTCAAGGATGGTGCAACCATTCACGACACCCAGTCGGCGCTGGTGCTGGAAGATCTGATTGGCAAGTTCCTGCTCAATACCGTTGGCAAAGAAGCTAAATAAGGAGTTTCCATGATTTCTATCCTGCGACGCGGCTTGCTGGTACTGCTGGCTGCGCTGCCGTTGATGGCTGGCGCAGCTGCTCAGTCCCCCAAAGAGGTGATTCAGGGGACAACCACCCAGTTGCTGGCCGACCTGAAGGCCAACAAAGAGCAATACAAGGCCAACCCGAGTGCGTTCTACGATGCCTTGAACGCCAATCTGGGGCCGGTGGTCGATGCCGATGGCATCTCGAAAAGCATCATGACCGTCAAGTATTCGCGCAAGGCCACCCCGGAGCAGATGCAGCGCTTCCAGGAAAACTTCAAGCGCAGCCTGATGCAGTTCTATGGCAACGCCTTGCTCGAGTACAACAACCAGGGCATCACTGTCGGCGCCGAGAAAAAGGACGGTGATGACCGTGCCAGCGTCGACATGACCGTCAAGGGCAACAACGGCGCCATCTACCCGGTTCAGTACACCATGACCAAGCTGGGCGATGAATGGAAAGTACGTAACGTCATCGTCAACGGCATCAACATCGGCAAACTGTTCCGTGACCAGTTCGCTGACGCCATGAACCGCAATGGCAACGACCTGGACAAGACCATCGACGGCTGGGCCGGCGAAGTGGCCAAGGCCAAGGAAACTGCCGAGAAGCAAGAGCAATGAGTGATAGCGCCGTGACCATGAACGAGCCAGGTGTGTTGCGCCTGGCCGGGGTGCTGGACTACCGCAGCGGGCCCGCCTTGCGCAAGGAAGGTAAAGCCTTGATCGCGGCGTGCAAGGCCGGCGCCCTGGTGCTCGATTGCTCGCAGGTGGAGAAATCCAGCAGCGTCGGCTTGTCCCTGTTGCTGGCATTCATGCGCGATGGCAAGGCGGCCGGCAAGGCTGTCGAGGTTCGCGCAATGCCTCAGGATATGCGTGAAATCGCCGAGGTTTATGACCTCGACGAGGTGCTGGCCGGTCAATGACCGCCAGCCAGCGACTGGCCCCTCTGTCAGAGTCTCCGTTTACGGGGTTCGCAGGCGAGGGGCTTTTTTGTATGATGGCCGACCCGCGCGCACAGGGCGCCGATTGAGGTTGAGCATGCAGGCCGTAGAAGTTAAGAACTTCCTTGAAGAAAAGTTGCCGGGAACCCGGGTCGAAGTTGAAGGCGAAGGCTGCAACTTCCAGTTGAACGTGATCAGTGACGAATTGGCGGCCCTGAGCCCGGTCAAGCGTCAACAGCAGATCTATGCTCACCTTAACCCGTGGATCACCGATGGCAGCATCCATGCGGTAACCATGAAATTTTTCAGCAGCGCAGCCTGGGCTGAGCGCAACTGAGCCTAAATTGGCGGCGAGACACAAATGGACAAACTGATTATTACTGGCGGCGTTCGTCTTGATGGCGAAATCCGCATTTCCGGTGCCAAGAACGCGGCCCTGCCGATTCTTGCCGCTACCCTGCTTTGCGATGGTCCGGTCACGGTCGGCAACTTGCCGCACCTGCACGACATTACCACCATGATCGAGCTGTTCGGCCGCATGGGCATTGAGCCGGTGATCGACGAGAAGCTCGCGGTAGAGATCGATCCACGCACCATCAAGACCCTGGTCGCGCCGTACGAGCTGGTGAAAACCATGCGCGCCTCGATCCTGGTACTGGGCCCGATGGTTGCCCGCTTTGGCGAAGCCGAAGTGGCACTGCCTGGCGGTTGCGCCATTGGTTCGCGTCCGGTCGACCTGCACATCCGTGGCCTGGAAGCCATGGGCGCAAAAATCGAAGTCGAAGGTGGCTACATCAAAGCCAAGGCGCCTGAAGGCGGCCTGCTCGGTGCGCACTTCTTCTTCGACACCGTCAGTGTGACCGGTACCGAGAACATCATGATGGCCGCTGCCCTGGCCAAGGGCCGCAGCGTGCTGCAGAACGCCGCGCGTGAGCCGGAAGTGGTCGATCTGGCCAACTTCCTCAACGCCATGGGCGCCAAGGTTCAGGGTGCCGGCACCGACACCATCACCATCGATGGCGTCGAGCGTCTGGGTTCTGCGACCTACCGGGTCATGCCGGACCGCATCGAAACCGGTACCTACCTGGTTGCCGCTGCCGTCACCGGTGGCCGGGTCAAGGTCAAGGACACCGATCCGACCATCCTCGAAGCCGTCCTTGAAAAACTCAAGGAAGCGGGCGCCGAAGTCACCACCGGTGAAGACTGGATCGAGCTGGACATGCACGGCAAACGGCCAAAAGCCGTGAACCTGCGTACCGCTCCGTATCCGGCATTCCCGACCGACATGCAGGCGCAGTTCATCTCGCTCAACGCCATTGCCGAAGGCACCGGTGCGGTGATCGAGACGATCTTCGAAAACCGTTTCATGCACGTTTACGAAATGCACCGCATGGGCGCGCATATCCAGGTCGAAGGCAACACCGCCATCGTCACCGGCACCAAAACCCTCAAGGGCGCGCCAGTCATGGCCACCGACCTGAGGGCTTCGGCGAGCCTGGTGCTGTCGGCCCTGGTGGCCGAAGGCGACACCCTGATCGACCGCATCTACCACATCGACCGTGGTTACGAGTGCATCGAAGAAAAACTGCAGATGCTGGGCGCGAAGATCCGTCGCGTACCGGGCTAGTCTGTGACCGGCGCAGGGACGCGCCAGCCAATTGCTGCACCGAATTGAATGCGGTCGGGCCACATCAGGCCCGGCCGGCTGTAGCCGCATAAGGACCGACGTTTCCCATGTTGACCATCGCGCTATCCAAAGGTCGGATTCTCGACGATACCCTGCCGCTGCTGGCGGAAGCCGGTATCGTGCCGACCGAGAACCCGGACAAGAGCCGCAAACTGATCATCCCGACGACTCAGGACGACGTACGTCTGCTGATCGTCCGGGCTACCGACGTGCCGACCTATGTCGAGCATGGCGCCGCCGATCTGGGTGTGGCGGGCAAGGACGTGCTGATGGAGTACGGCGGCCAGGGCCTTTACGAGCCGCTGGACCTGCAGATTGCCCAGTGCAAGCTGATGACCGCCGGTGCCATTGGCGCCGCTGAGCCCAAGGGCCGTCTGCGCGTGGCGACCAAGTTCGTCAATGTCGCCAAGCGTTACTACGCCGAACAGGGCCGTCAGGTCGATATCATCAAGTTGTACGGTTCGATGGAGCTGGCGCCGCTGATCGGTCTGGCCGACAAGATCATCGACGTCGTCGACACCGGCAACACCTTGCGTGCCAATGGCCTGGAACCCCAGGAACTGATTGCCACCATCAGCTCCCGGCTGGTGGTCAACAAGGCTTCGATGAAGATGCAGCATGCGCGCATCCAGAGTCTGATCGACACCCTGCGCCAGGCTGTCGAATCGCGACACCGCGGCTGATTCCTGCGCGCGACCTTCGCTGTCGCGCCCATCTATCCGCGTCATAGCCAATTTTCTCGGGTGCCCGCGCGGATGGACTGGTAGCTTAGGGCGCCTGAGCATTCGCCATTTATTGAGGCCCTCGCTATGACCACGTCCACTGCAATTGCCCGACTCAATGCCGCTGACCCGGATTTCGCCCGACATCTGGATCATCTGTTGAGCTGGGAAAGTGTGTCTGACGATGCGGTCAACCAGCGTGTGCTCGACATCATCAAAGCCGTGCGCGAGCGCGGTGACGCGGCACTGGTGGAGTTCACCCAGCGTTTCGATGGCGTTGAAGCCAAGTCGATCGACGACCTGATCCTGGGGCGTGAGCGCCTGGAGCTGGCCCTGACCCGCATCACCGCAGCCCAGCGCGAAGCCCTGGAAAAGGCTGCCAGTCGCGTGCGCAGTTACCACGAGCGGCAGAAGCAGGACTCCTGGAGCTACACCGAAGCTGACGGTACGGTGCTGGGCCAGAAGGTCACCCCGCTGGATCGTGCCGGCTTGTACGTGCCGGGCGGCAAAGCGTCCTACCCTTCGTCGGTACTGATGAACGCGATTCCGGCCAAGGTTGCCGGCGTCGGTGAAGTGGTGATGGTGGTGCCAACCCCGCGTGGTGAGGTCAACGAGCTGGTGCTCGCGGCCGCCTGCATTGCCGGTGTCGACCGGGTGTTCACCATCGGTGGCGCCCAGGCGGTAGCGGCGCTGGCCTATGGCACCGAGAGCGTGCCGCAGGTCGACAAGGTGGTCGGCCCCGGCAACATCTACGTCGCCACGGCCAAGCGTCACGTGTTCGGCCAGGTCGGTATCGACATGATTGCCGGTCCTTCGGAAATCCTCGTGGTCTGTGACGGCCAGACCGATCCGGACTGGATCGCCATGGACCTGTTCTCCCAAGCCGAGCACGACGAAGATGCCCAGGCGATCCTGGTCAGCCCGGATGCAGCGTTCCTCGACAAGGTGGCGGCCAGCATCGACAAGCTGCTGCCGACCATGGAGCGTGCCGAAATCATCAAGACTTCGATCAATGCTCGTGGTGCGCTGATCCAGGTGCGTGACATGCAGCAGGCCATGGAAGTCGCCAACCGTATCGCGCCTGAGCACCTGGAGCTGTCGGTGGCTGATCCACAGGCCTGGCTGCCGCAGATTCGTCACGCCGGCGCGATCTTCATGGGTCGCCACACCAGCGAAGCCCTGGGTGACTACTGCGCAGGTCCGAACCACGTGTTGCCAACCTCCGGTACCGCGCGCTTCTCCTCGCCGCTGGGGGTATATGACTTCCAGAAACGTTCGTCGATCATCTTCTGCTCCGAGCAGGGCGCATCGGAGCTGGGCCACACCGCCTCGATCCTCGCCCGTGGCGAATCGCTGACCGCCCACGCCCGTAGCGCCGAATACCGCATTGTTGCCGACAAGAAGGGGAACTGAGCATGAGTAAATTCTGGAGCCCCTTCGTCAAGGACCTGGTGCCTTACGTTCCGGGTGAGCAACCGAAACTGGCCAGGCTGGTCAAGCTCAACACCAACGAGAACCCCTATGGCCCTTCGCCCAAGGCGCTGGAGGCCATGCGCGGCGAGTTGAATGACAATCTGCGTCTGTACCCGGACCCCAACAGTGACCTGCTCAAGCAGGCAGTGGCGGAGTATTACGGGGTCAACGGCAACCAGGTGTTCCTCGGCAATGGTTCGGACGAAGTGCTCGCGCACATTTTCCACGGCCTGTTCCAGCACGGCGCACCGCTGTTGTTCCCGGATATCAGCTACAGCTTCTATCCGGTGTATTGCGGCCTGTATGGCATTCCTTACGAGGCGGTAGCGCTGGACGAGCAGTTCCAGATCCGTGTCGAGGACTACGCCAGGCCCAATGGCGGCATCATCTTCCCCAACCCCAACGCCCCGACCGGCTGCCTGTTGGCGCTGGAGGCCATCGAGCAACTGCTCAAGGCCAACCCGGAGACAGTGGTGGTGGTCGATGAGGCCTACATTGATTTTGGCGGGCAGACGGCAATCAGCCTGGTGGATCGTTATGACAACCTGCTGGTTACCCAGACCTTGTCCAAATCGCGCTCGCTGGCGGGCTTGCGGGTCGGTCTGGCGGTGGGTCACCCGGACCTGATCGAGGCACTGGAGCGGATCAAGAACAGCTTCAACTCCTATCCGCTCGATCGCATGGCCATCGTCGGTGCGGCTGCGGCGTTTGCGGATCGGGCCTACTTCGACGAAACCTGCCGCAAGGTCATCGACAGTCGCGAGAAGCTGGTGGCTGAGCTTACTGCGCGTGGCTTCGAAGTACTGCCTTCGGCAGCCAACTTCATCTTCGCCCGTCATCCGCAGCAGGATGCCGGCGAACTGGCAGCCAGGTTGCGTGAGCAAGGGGTGATCGTGCGTCACTTCAAGCAACCACGCATTGCCCAGTTCCTGCGTATCACCATTGGTACTCCGGAGATGAATCAGGCATTGGTTGATGCTTTGAACTGATTCCGGCTTGTATTCATCGCGGGGCAAGCCCGCTCCCACCGATCTGTGGGAGCGGGCTTGCCCCGCGATTGCTTTTACACAATTTTGGGGAGTATTCTCTCTCGTCTAAATTCATCCGATGATTGGATGTAAGCTCAAATGACCTTGCTAATCAAACGTTCTCTGGTCGAACAGGCTGTCGATCAACTGCGCCAGCGCATCGCCAACGGCGCCTGGGCGGTAGGGCAACGCTTGCCAACCGAGCCGGAGCTGGCCACGGAACTGGGCATCAGCCGTAATACCGTGCGCGAAGCCATGCGCGTGCTCGCCTTCAGTGGCCTGGTCGAAGTCCGCCAGGGTGATGGCAGTTATCTACGCACCGCGGTCGACCCCTTGCAGGCAGTCCAGGCGTTGTCCCGCTGTAATCTTGAACAGGCACGGGAAACGCGGCACATCCTCGAAGCCGAGGCAATTGGCCTGGCTGCGCTACGTCGCACCGACGAGGACCTGCAAGGTCTGCGTGAAGCGCTGGCCCATAGCAGCGAGCATTTTCACGCTGACCTGGAGCGTTATGTCAGCTGCGACCTGATCTTCCACCAACGCCTGGTGGATGCCGCGCACAACCCGGCATTGAGCGAGTTGTACCGCTATTTCTCCGGGGTAGTGGCCGCTACCGTGCACCACAACCTGAGCCAAGCGCCGCGCTGCCAGATGGTTTTCGACCTGCATGGCCAGATTCTCGACGCTATCGAACAACGCGATTCGGACAAGGCCAAAGCCCTGAGCCGGACCCTGATCAACGAATCCTGACCTTGCGAGGCAGCCATGGCGCATGACACTGCTCGAAACACCCAGCCGGCCAACGGGCCGGAGCTGGAAGAACTGCTGATCGACGCCGAAGCCGACGACGAACAGGTGCAACAACAATCGGTGCTGCTCACGCGCCCTTGGTTGTTGCTGCTTGGCCTGGTACTGGTGGCGCTGAACTTGCGCCCGGCGCTGTCGAGCATGGCGCCGTTGCTCAGCCAGGTCTCCGATAGCCTCGGCCTGACCGCCTCTCAGGCTGGCTTGCTGACGACGCTGCCGGTGCTTTGCCTGGGGCTGTTTGCGCCCTTGGCACCAATCCTGGCGCGGCGCTTTGGCAGCGAGCGGGTGATCCTCGGCATCCTCCTGACCCTGGCGGCCGGCATCGCCGTGCGTAGCGCCTTCGGCAGCACCGGTGTATTCGTTGGCAGCATCATGGCTGGCGCGAGCATTGGCGTGATCGGGGTCTTGTTGCCGGGTATCGTAAAGCGCGATTTTCCCAAGCATGCGGGCACGTTGACCGGGGTTTACACCATGGCGCTGTGCCTGGGAGCCGCCATGGCCGCAGGGGCCACGGTACCGTTGAGCGAGCATTTCGGCGACAGCTGGTCGCTGGGCCTGGGCTTCTGGTTGATACCGGCGCTGCTGGCGGCGCTGATCTGGTTGCCGCAAGCGCGCCAGGGTCACGGAGCACATCATGTGGCTTATCGGGTACGCGGCCTGCTGCGCGATCCACTGGCCTGGCAGGTAACCCTGTACATGGGGCTGCAGTCGTCGCTGGCGTACATTGTCTTCGGTTGGTTGCCGTCGATCCTCATCGGTCGTGGCCTGTCCCCGACCCAGGCGGGTCTGGTGTTGTCGGGTTCGGTGATCGTGCAGTTGATCAGCTCGCTCAGCGCGCCATGGCTGGCAACGCGTGGCAAGGATCAGCGTCTGGCCATTGTCGTGGTCATGCTGCTGGCGCTGGCCGGTCTGTTCGGCTGCCTGTATGCGCCGCTCGATGGTCTGTGGGGCTGGGCAATCGTGCTCGGACTGGGGCAGGGCGGCACCTTTGCCCTGGCGCTGACCTTGATCGTGTTGCGCTCCAAGGATGCCCATGTGGCCGCCAACCTGTCGAGCATGGCCCAGGGCGTCGGCTACACCCTGGCATCCATGGGGCCGTTTGCCGTGGGGCTGGTGCACGACCTGACCGGAGGCTGGAATGCGGTCGGCTGGATTTTTGCGTTGTTGGGTATCGGCGCCATCGGTTTTGGCTTGAAGGCCGGGCGCAATCTGCATGTGCAGGTGGTCAGCGAGCGGGTTTGAGGCCATCGCGGGGCAAGCCCGCTCCCACCGGGCCCGGTAGGAGCGGGCTTGCCCCGCGATTGTTTTTGCCACTATGGTGCGGGTCTATTCCATCGGAAACGGACCCGCCTCATGAGCGATGCCCACAGTGCTTTGATCACCCGCTTCTACGAGGCTTTCCAGCGCCTGGACGCTGAAGCGATGGTTGCCTGCTATAGCGATGATATCGTCTTCAGCGACCCGGCCTTCGGCACCTTGCGCGGCAAGGATGCCGGCGACATGTGGCGAATGCTCACCACCCGTGCCAAGGACTTTTCCCTGACCTTCGACAGCGTGTCTGCCGATGAGCGCAGCGGCGCAGCGCACTGGGTCGCGACCTACCTGTTCAGCCAGACCGGGCGCACGGTGGTCAACGATATCCAGGCGCGCTTTGTTTTTCGCGACGACAAGATCTGCGAGCATCACGACAGCTTCGACCTGTGGCGCTGGTCGCGGCAGGCGCTGGGCAGGACAGGGCTGTTGCTGGGCTGGACACCGATGGTCCAGGGCAAGGTTCGCCAGCAGGCATTGAAAGGCCTGCGCGCGTTTCAGGCCGGTCGCTGAACGGGTAAGCTGTGGGCTTTGTCGTCGAATAGTCCGCACCGTGCCCGAAGCTGCCGTCGAACCTCCCGTGAAACCCTGGTATGTCTACCTGGTGCGTGCCGCCAACGGCTCGTTGTACTGCGGAATCAGTGATAACCCGCAACGGCGTTTCATCGCCCACCAGAAGGGCCAGGGCGCGCGCTATTTCAGTACCAGTCCGGCAGTGGCGCTGGTCTACGTCGAGGCCTGGCCGGACAAGGCCGAGGCGCTGCGCCAGGAGCGGCTGGTGAAGAAGCTGCGCAAAAGCGCCAAGGAGGCCCTGGTGGCCTCCTGGCAGGGACTCAGTCCTTGCGACGCTTGAGCTGATCGGTCAGCTGCGTCGGCAGGCCTTTGATGATCAGCGTGCCGGCCTCTTCGTCGTATTCGATCTTCGAGCCCAGCAGGTGTGCCTCGAAGCTGATCGACAGTCCTTCAGCGCGGCCAGTGAAACGGCGGAACTGGTTCAGGGTGCGCTTGTCGGCAGGGATCTCCGGCGACAGGCCGTAGTCCTTGTTGCGGATGTGTTCGTAGAAGGCCCGTGGACGGTCCTCGTCGATCAGCCCGGAAAGCTCCTCCAGGGTTACTGGTTCACCGGCCTTGGTCTGGCTGGTGGCGTAGTCGACCAGGGTCTGGGTTTTCTCGCGGGCGGCCTCTTCCGGCAGGTCCTCGCTTTCGACGAAATCGCTGAAGGCTTTGAGCAGGGTGCGGGTTTCGCCGGGGCCGTCGACCCCTTCCTGGCAGCCGATGAAGTCGCGGAAGTATTCCGAGACCTTCTTGCCGTTCTTGCCTTTGATGAACGAGATGTACTGCTTTGAGGTTTTGTTGTTCTGCCACTCGGAGAGGTTGATCCGCGCGGCCAGGTGCAGCTGGCCCAGGTCCAGGTGGCGGGACGGGGTAACGTCGAGTTCGGCGTTCACCGCCACGCCTTCACTGTGATGCAGCAGGGCGATGGCCAGGTAGTCGGTCATGCCTTGCTGGTAGTGGGCGAACAGCACGTGACCACCGACCGACAGGTTGGACTCTTCCATCAGTTTTTGCAGGTGCTCGACGGCGACCCGGCTGAAGGCGGTGAAGGTGCTGCCGTCTTCCAGGTACTCTTTCAGCCAGCCGCTGAACGGGTGGGCGCCGGATTCGGCATGGAAGAACCCCCAGGCTTTGCCTTGTTTGGCGTTGTAGCTGTCGTTGAGGTCGGCCAGGAGGTTTTCGATGGCGCTGGACTCGGCCAGCTCGGAGTCGCGTGCGTGCAGCACAGCGGGGCTGCCATCGGGTTTCTTGTCGATCAGGTGGACGATGCAATGACGGATCGGCATGGGATTCTCGGTTGAAAATGGGCGGTGCTGGCCGCGTTGCAAAGTTGCCAAGTGTACCTCAGCCCAGAGGTGATTCAGCGGCCAGATGTTGGCAGAAATGACGGTTGTTCGTTTTTTGTTCAGTTTTTTGCGTTTTTTCGCGCAAAGCCCCGAAAAACCTGCACATTTAGCCGGTCAGCTGCGGATATTTATCCATTCCTGTGGTAGTTTTGCCCGGTCTTGCGCCCCGTGTGTGGCGCATTGCTGGCAGACCGCTCGCGTCACGTCGAACCAAACGCCGTTTTACGTATCTACATACGCGAATGACGTGGCTGTAACACCGGACCGCCGGTTACCCCGCAGGTCTGGCTCGATGACTGACGTAGCACTCTGCATACTCACTGAATTTGATAGGGAAGGAACACCACCATGGCACTGACCAAAGACCAACTGATCGCCGACATCGCCGAAGCTATCGACGCGCCGAAAACCACCGCGCGTAACGCTCTGGAGCAACTGGGTCAGATCGTTGCTGATCAACTGGAAAATGGCAGCGAAATCACTCTGCCAGGCATTGGCAAACTGAAAATCACCGAGCGTCCTGCCCGTACCGGCCGCAACCCTTCGACTGGCGCTGCCATCGAAATCGCTGCCAAGAAAGTCGTCAAGTTCGTTCCAGCCAAAGTGCTGACCGACGCTGTAAACAAGTAATTGTAAGCAGTTTCGAAAAACCGCGTCCGGTGTGAGCCAGACGCGGTTTTTTTGTGCCTCTGTGGGAGCGGGCTTGCCCCGCGATTGCGGCGTGTCAGTTACATCGTATCGCGGGGCAAGCCCGCTCCCACCGGGGAGGACCAGCGGCTCTGGCGCCAGGCCTGGCGGGCATTGGCGTCCTGGAAGGTCCAGGCGACCATGCGGCTCTGTTTCTGCCCTTGGCCCATCTCGACAATTCGTACGTCCTGCGCACCGGCTTTCTTCAGCGCCGCCTGGATGCCGGGCAGGTTGGAGGCTTTGGACACCAGTGAGGTGAACCACAGCACCTGCTGGCCGAGCGAGGCGCTTTCTGCCACCAATTGGCTGACGAAGCGGATTTCGCCGCCTTCGCACCAGAGCTCGTTGTTCTGCCCGCCAAAGTTCAACACCGGCAATTTACGCTTGGGATCGGCCTTGCCCAAGGCTCGCCACTTGCGCTGGCTGCCGCGGGTGGCCTCTTCCCGCGAGGCATGGAAGGGCGGGTTGCACAGGGTCAGGTCGTAACGCTCGTCGTCTTTGAGCAGGCCGAGCAGGATGTGCTTGCGGTTGCCTTGCTGGCGCAGGCTGATGGCTTTATCCAGGCCGTTGGCTTGAACAATGGCTTTGGCAGCGGCCAGGGCCGTGGCATCAATGTCGGAGCCGAGAAAGCGCCAGCGGTAGTCGCTGTGGCCCAGCAGCGGATAGATGCAGTTGGCGCCGACGCCGATATCCAGGGCGCGCACCTGGGCGCCGCGGGGAATCTCGCCGTTGTTGTCTTCGGCGAGCAAGTCGGCGACGACGTGGATGTAGTCAGCGCGACCGGGAATCGGCGGGCACAGGTAGTCGGCCGGGATGTCCCAGTGCTGGATGCCGTACTGGGCCTTGAGCAGGGCGCGGTTGAACACCCGGACAGCGTCGGGGTTGGCAAAGTCGATGCTCGGCTTGCCGTGGGGGTTGGTGATCATGAACGTGCCCAGTTCGGGGCTGCTCTTGATCAGCTCGGGAAAGTTGTAGCGACCCTGGTGGCGGTTGCGCGGGTGCAGGGTCGGTTTGAGTGGTGTGGTCATCTTTGGGTCCGGTGAAAAGCATCGCGGGTCAAGCCCGCTCCCACACAATGCTGTGGGAGCGGGCTTGACCCGCGATAGCGCCACTGAAGTCAGCGATCGTTACAGCGCGGCAATCCGCGCATGCTGCTCGGTGAAGTTGGCCAGGGCCTGTTCGGCCTCGGCCAGCTTGGCGCGTTCCTTGTCGATCACCGCAGGCGGCGCCTTGTCGACGAAGGCGGCATTGGACAGCTTGCCGCCGACACGCTGGACTTCACCCTGCAGACGCTGGATTTCCTTGTTCAGGCGCGCCAGTTCCGCATCTTTATCGATCAGGCCGGCCATCGGCACCAGCACTTGCAAATCACCCACCAGCGCGGTGGCGCTCAGCGGTGCTTCGTCCTGCTCGCCCAGTACGGTGAAGGATTCGATCTTCGCCAGCTTCTTCAGCAGCGCTTCGTTTTCCTGCAGGCGACGCTGGTCTTCGGCGCTGGCGTTCTTGAGGAACAGTTGCAGCGGCTTGCCCGGGCCGATGTTCATCTCGCCGCGGATGTTGCGCACGCCGAGCATCAGCTCCTTGAGCCATTCGATATCGCCTTCGGCAGCGGCATCGATGCGGCTTTCGTTGGCCACCGGCCACGGCTGCAGCATGATGGTCTTGCCTTCGGCACCGGCCAGCGGCGCCAGGCGCTGCCAGATTTCTTCGGTGATGAACGGCATGAACGGATGGGCCAGACGCAGCGCCACTTCCAGCACGCGTACCAGAGTGCGGCGGGTGCCACGGGCACGTTCGACCGGAGCGTTTTCGTCCCACAGCACAGGCTTGGACAGCTCCAGGTACCAGTCGCAGTACTGGTTCCAGATGAACTCGTAGAGCGCCTGGGCGGCCAGGTCGAAGCGGAACTGATCCAGCTGGCGGGTCACTTCGGCTTCGGTGCGTTGCAGCTGCGAGATGATCCAGCGGTCAGCCAGCGACAGTTCATAGGCTTCGCCGTTCTGGCCGCAGTCTTCGCCTTTGTCCAGCACGTAGCGGGCGGCGTTCCAGATCTTGTTGCAGAAGTTGCGATAACCTTCGACGCGACCCATGTCGAACTTGATGTCGCGACCGGTCGAAGCCAGCGAGCAGAAGGTAAAGCGCAGGGCGTCGGTACCGTAGCTGGCGATGCCTTCGGGGAACTCGGCCTTGGTCTGCTTGGCGATTTTCTCGGCCAGTTTCGGCTGCATCATGCCGCTGGTGCGTTTCTCCAGCAGCTCGTCGAGAGTGATGCCGTCGACGATGTCCAGCGGGTCAAGGACGTTGCCCTTGGACTTGGACATCTTCTGGCCCTGGCCGTCGCGGACCAGGCCGTGGACGTAGACAGTCTTGAACGGCACTTGCGGGGTGCCGTCTTCGTTCTTCACCAGGTGCATGGTCAGCATAATCATCCGGGCAACCCAGAAGAAAATGATGTCGAAGCCGGTGACCAGCACGTCGGTGGAGTGGAATTTCTTCAGGAATTCAGTCTGCTGCGGCCAGCCCAGGGTCGAGAAGGTCCACAGGCCCGAGCTGAACCAGGTGTCGAGGACGTCGTTGTCCTGGTTCAGGACCACGTCGGCACCGAGGTTGTGCTTGGTGCGCACTTCTTCTTCGCTGCGGCCGACGTAGACCTTGCCGGACTCGTCGTACCAGGCCGGAATACGGTGGCCCCACCACAGCTGGCGGCTGATGCACCAGTCCTGGATGTCGCGCATCCAGGAGAAGTACATGTTCTCGTACTGCTTGGGTACGAACTGGATGCGGCCGTCTTCGACAGCGGCGATCGCCGGTTCAGCCAGCGGCTTGGTCGAAACGTACCACTGGTCGGTCAGCCACGGCTCGATGACGGTGCCGGAGCGGTCGCCTTTCGGCACTTTCAGGGCGTGGTCGTCGACGCTGACCAGCAGGCCGGCGGCGTCGAAGTCGGCAACGATCTGCTTGCGCGCGACGAAGCGGTCAAGACCGGCGTACTGGGCAGGCAGGGTGGCGTCGACACTTTCGTTGACGCTGCCGTCGAGGTTGAACACCTGGGCGGCCGGCAGGACGAAGGCGTTCTTGTCGAAGATGTTCAGCAGCGGCAGGTTGTGGCGCTTGCCGACTTCGTAGTCATTGAAGTCGTGGGCCGGGGTGATTTTCACACAGCCGGTGCCGAATTCAGGGTCGCAGTAGTCGTCACCGATGATCGGGATGCGGCGGCCAACCAGTGGCAGCTCGACGAACTTGCCGATCAGTGCCTTGTAGCGCTCGTCTTCGGGGTTCACGGCCACAGCAGCGTCGCCGAGCATGGTTTCCGGACGGGTGGTGGCAACGATCAGGTAGTCTTTGCCGTCGGCGGTCTTGGCGCCGTCAGCCAGCGGGTAGCGCAGGTTCCACAGGTGACCTTTCTCGTCGTGGTTTTCCACTTCAAGGTCGGAGATCGCCGTGTGCAGCTTGGTGTCCCAGTTGACCAGGCGCTTGCCGCGGTAGATCAGGCCGTCTTCATGCAGGCGCACGAAGGCTTCCTTGACCGCTTCGGACAGGCCGTCGTCCATGGTGAAACGCTCGCGGCTCCAGTCGACCGAGGAGCCCAGGCGACGGATCTGGCGGCTGATGTTGCCACCGGACTGGTCTTTCCATTCCCAGACTTTTTCCAGGAATTTCTCGCGACCCAGGTCGTGGCGGCTCTGGCCTTTGGCCTCGAGCTGACGCTCAACCAGCATCTGCGTGGCGATACCAGCGTGGTCGGTTCCCGGCTGCCACAGGGTGTTGCGGCCCTGCATGCGGCGGAAACGGATCAGGGCATCCATGATCGCGTTATTGAAACCATGACCCATGTGCAGGCTGCCGGTGACGTTCGGCGGTGGAATCATGATGGTGTAGGAATCGCCCGCGCCTTGCGGAGCGAAGTAATTCTCGGACTCCCAGGTGTTGTACCAGGAAGTTTCAATAGCGTGCGGCTGGTAGGTCTTATCCATGCTCGGCGGGACCCTATGGCAAATATTCAGGAAAGCCGAGCAGTATAACGGGGATAAGTGCCGGGGCGTAGCATGAGGTGATGGCAGGAGGCAAAAACATCGCGGGGCAAGCCCGCTCCCACCGGCAGACTGCAGTCCCGGTGGGAGCGGGCTTGCCCCGCGAATCATTCTGGTAACTGGTTGAGCAAGCGCTCGAGACGGGCATCAAGCCGACGTTTGATCTCATTCTCGATATGCGGGGTGAAGTCATTGATCACGTCCTGCATGATCAACTGAGCGGCAGCGCGCAGTTCGCTATCAAGGTGCAGTAGGGTTTCCTGGCGCTTGGCCTGCGGGTCGGCAGGTGGTTTCGGTGCCGGTTCTGGCGCAACCACAGGCGCAGGCTCAGCCTCTTCAAGCAGCAGCGGAATCTGCTCCTCGACGGTGTCGGTCAGCAGCGGTGGCTCAAGGGATTCGTCGCCCAGCAGCTGACGGATCGACTCAAGGTCGTCCAGCAGGTGTGCGGATTGGGGCAGGGGAGTGGGTTTATCCATCGTCTTCAGAGTCGCTGTAAGCGGTGATCCTGCAGAGCATAGCCCTGTTCGCGGTAGAAACGGAAACTCTCTCGGGCAGCCTGACGAATCGTCGGCTCCTCGACCACGATCTCGGCAATACGGGCAAAGCGGGCGGCGAACGGCGCAACCTTGAGGTCGAGGTTGATCAGCAGGTCCTGGTGACTACCGGGATCGTCTCCCAAACCCAGTACCACGCTGCCCTGAGGCTGTTCTTCGGCAGCATTGTGCGGCACGAAAGCTTCACCCTTGAAGGCCCACAGGCGGGCATCCAGTTCATCGCGCTGGGCGGCGTCGCTGCAGTGCAGGTAGACCTGATGCCCCATGCGCCAAGCCTTTTCGCAGAGCTTGCAGGCAAAATCCAGGCGCGCCGAGGGCGCGTCGCTGGGCAGAATATAGAAGTCAACTTTGCTCATGGTCAGCCTGCCGGCCGTCTACATCCGGGAACGTAGACGGCTGGCACTCACTCAGGCGTTGGCGCGGTCGAGCAGGTACTGGGTCAGCAGCGGCACTGGACGGCCAGTGGCGCCCTTGTCCTTGCCGCCACTGATCCAGGCGGTACCGGCGATATCCAGGTGGGCCCAGTTGTAGGCCTTGGCAAAGCGCGACAGGAAGCAACCGGCGGTGATGCTGCCGGCCTTCGGGCCGCCGATGTTGGCGATGTCGGCGAACGGGCTGTCCAGCTGTTCCTGGTACTCGTCGAACAGCGGCAACTGCCAGGCGCGGTCGTCGGCACGCTTGCCAGCGTCGAGCAACTGGTTGACCAGCTCGTCGTTGTTACCCATCAGGCCCGAGGTGTGGCTGCCCAGGGCGACAATGCAGGCGCCGGTGAGGGTGGCGATGTCGACCACGGCCTGAGGCTTGAAACGCTCGGCATAGGTCAGGGTGTCGCACAGCACCAGACGGCCTTCGGCGTCGGTGTTGAGGATCTCGACGGTCTGCCCGCTCATGGTGGTGACGATATCGCCCGGACGGGTGGCGCCGCCACTTGGCATGTTTTCGGCACAGGCCAGCAGGCACACCAGGTTGATCGGCAGCTGCAGCTCAAGTACCGCGCGCAGGGTACCGAAGACACTGGCTGCACCACCCATGTCGAACTTCATTTCATCCATGCCGGCGCCAGGTTTGAGGCTGATGCCACCGGTGTCGAAAGTGATGCCCTTGCCGACCAGCACGAACGGTTTCTCGCTCTTCTTGCCGCCCTGGTAGTTGAGCACGATCAGGCGTGGCGGCTGGTCGCTGCCCTGGCCAACGGCGTAGAACGCGCCCATGCCCAGATCCTTGATCTTTTTCTCGTCGAGCACTTCGACTTTCAGACCCTTGTAGGCTTTGCCCATACCCTTGGCCTGCTCGGCCAGGTAGCTTGGGTGGCAGACGTTGGGTGGCAGGTTGCCCAGGTCACGGGCAAAGCTCATGCCGGCCGCAATCGCGCTGGCGTGCTTGACCGCGCGCTCGACGTCGGCGGCACCGGCCTTGTCGGCCAGCAGAGTGATTTTCTTCAGGGCACGGGGTTCGGCCTTTTTGCTTTTGAACTGGTCGAAGACGTATTCACCGTCGAGCAGGGTTTCGGCCAGCAGGCGCGACTTGCCATAAAAGGCATCGCGGCCGCTGACGGCGACATCGTCCAGCGCCAGTACCGCGTCGCTGCCGTTGAGACCCTTGAGCACCGCCAGCACGCTGGCAACCACTTTGCGCCAGCTGCGATCGCCCAGTTCGCTGTCTTTGCCGGTGCCGACCAGCAGCACGCGCTCGGCCTTGAGGTTGGGCAGGCTTTGCAGCAGCAGGGTCTGGCCCGGCTTGCCGGTCAGGTCGCCACGCTTGAGCACGGCACTGATGGCACCGCCGCAGGCTTCGTCGATGGCCTTGGCGCTGGCGCCGAGTTTGCGGCCTTCCGCGACTGCGAGCACCAGCGTGGCGGTTTTCAAGGATGCAGCGGCTACGCTTTTTACAACCAGTTCCATGTCAGGTTCCCCGAATGATCTGTCTTTGTGCGCTGTCTGTGCAGGCACTTTAAGCGAGCTGGCCGCGTGGTCGCGTGCCAGTGAGAAAGCCGCCAGTTTGAGCCTGCTCGGACCGACCTGACAACCCCGTTAATGAAGCATTGTGCATCGCCAGTGACAGGCACGGCCAATCACAGGATAATGCGCCAACTTTTGTGCGGGTTCGCTCTGGCGGGTCAGCAACTATCTTGGCTGTTATGGATTCTTTGTTTGGCTGTCCGAGCCTGACAACCCAGGAGTGTCTGGTTTGATCGTCTTCCGATATCTGTCCCGCGAGGTCCTGGTGACCTTGAGTGCCGTCAGCGCCGTGCTGCTGGTGATCATCATGAGCGGGCGCTTCATCAAATACCTGGCCCAGGCGGCCCAGGGCATACTCGACCCGGGTGTGCTGTTTCTGATCATGGGCTATCGCCTGCCGGGGTTCCTGCAGTTGATCCTGCCGCTGGGCCTGTTCCTGGGGATCCTGCTGGCCTACGGTCGGCTGTACCTGGAGAGCGAGATGACCGTGCTGTCGGCCACCGGCATGAGCCAGCAGCGCCTGCTGGGCATGACCATGGCGCCGGCCGCCCTAGTGGCCGTGCTGGTCGCCTGGTTGAGCCTGGGTCTGGCGCCGCAGGGGGTTACCCAGGTAGCGCAGATCATCAACCAGCAGGACGCCCTGACCGAATTCGATACCCTGGTGCCAGGGCGATTCCAGACCCTGCGCGATGGCTCCCGCGTGACCTACACCGAGCAATTGTCCGAAGACCGCGGCAACCTGGCGGGTGTGTTCATTTCCGAGAAACGTTTCTCTCAGGACAAGACCAAGGAGCGTGCACCTTCGGTGCTGGTCGCTGAAAAAGGTCGTCAGGAAATCGGTGCCGACGGCAACCGCTACCTGATTCTGGAGAACGGTTACCGTTATGACGGTAATCCGGGGCAGGCCGATTACCGCGCGATCAAGTACGACACTTATGGCGTGCTGTTGCCCAAGCCTGAAGTCAGTGAAGAAATCACCGATCGCGAGGCAATCCCGACCTCCGAACTGATTGGCAGCGATGGCCGCCGTGAGCGTGCCGAGCTGCAATGGCGTCTGTCGTTGCCGTTGCTGGTGTTCGTGGTAACCCTGCTGGCGGTGCCGCTGTCACGGGTCAATCCCCGTCAAGGCCGTTTCCTCAAGCTGCTGCCGGCCATTCTTCTGTATATGGCGTACCTGACCATGCTGATCGCTGTACGTGGCGCCCTGGAAAAAGGCAAGTTGCCGATCGGTCTGGGGATATGGTGGGTTCACGGCCTGTTCCTGCTCATCGGCCTCGGGCTGATGTATTGGGAGCCACTACGCCTCAAGCGTGCCGCGCGCCGTGCGGAGGTGGCCCATGGTTAAGCTCGACCGTTACATCGGCAAGAGCGTGCTGCTGGCCATTCTTGCCGTGCTCGGGATCATTCTGGGCCTGGCGTCGTTGTTTGCTTTCATCGACGAGATGAGCGATATCAGCGACAGCTACACCCTGTGGGATGCCGGTAATTTCGTGCTGCTGACCGCACCGCGGCGTCTTTACGACATGCTGCCGATGGCCGCCCTGATCGGCTGTCTGATTGGCCTGGGCAGCCTTGCCAGCAGCAGTGAACTGACCATCATGCGCGCTGCCGGGGTGTCGATCGGACGCATCGTCTGGGCGGTGATGAAGCCGATGCTGGTGCTGATGCTGGCCGGTATCCTGATTGGCGAATACCTGGCACCTGTGACCGAGAACAAGGCTCAGGCCGATCGTTCGCTGGCTCAGGGCAGCGGCGAGGCGCAGAGCTCCAAGCGCGGCATGTGGCATCGCCAGGGCGAAGAGTTCGTGCACATCAACTCGGTGCAACCCAACGGCCTGTTGTATGGCGTGACCCGCTATCGTTTCGACAACGAGCGTCACTTGGTCACCTCCAGCTTTGCCCGTCGTGCCCAGTACCAGGAAGATCACTGGCAGCTGAGCGACGTGACCACCACGTATTTCCGTGGCGATCACACCGAAGTGGTCAAGGCGCCTGTAGAGCGCTGGGACGTTACCGTCACGCCGCAACTGCTCAATACCGTGGTGCTGGCACCTGATTCACTGTCGATCAGCGGGCTGTGGCAGTACATCCACTACCTGTCTGACCAGGGTCTGAACAACGCCCGTTACTGGCTGGCATTCTGGACCAAGGTCCTGCAGCCGATGGTGACGGCGGCGCTGGTGCTGATGGCTATCTCGTTCATCTTTGGTCCGCTGCGTTCGGTGACCCTGGGGCAGCGGGTTTTTACCGGTGTGCTGGTGGGCTTCGTGTTCCGTATCGCCCAGGACTTGCTCGGGCCATCGAGCCAGGTGTTCGGCTTCCCGCCATTGCTGGCGGTGGTGATACCGGCGGCGATCTGTGCCGGGGCTGGCTGGTGGATGCTACGACGCGCGGGTTAACTGCTGTAGGCATGAAAAAGCCGACCTTGGGGTCGGCTTTTTTTTGGGGTTCATCACGGAGTCCCGGGGGGGCTTGATCTCGGGACTGGACTGGGGTTGGGATTTTGAGGCTGCGAGCTTATCCAGTTTGTGTGGCGATGCTGCCGGCCCCTTCCGCCTTTACGGCGGCCTACTTTTTTCTTGGAAAAAGTAGGCAAAACCGCTGGCTCCTGCATCCGGCCCTACGCTGCGCTCCGGGTCCCTTCGCTCCGGTGCCTTCCAGGGGCATCGCGGCCTACGACTTGCTTCGCCAAGTCTACGGCTCGCGAACTTCGGCTAAGGCCGAAGGGTGCTGCGCACCAGCCCCCTCCAGACACCTCCACTCAGCCTCCTGAAGTCGCAAAGTTACGGGTGGCGCCTGTGCTGACGTATCTTCGAAATCTGACTCTGGCGGAGCCAGGATGTCATCGCGGGGCAAGCCCGCTCCCACCGGGTTAATTGGTCTCCCGGTGGGAGCGGGCTTGCCCCGCGATATCGACCCGCCAGTTACATCGCATCGCGGGAAAATCCCGATTCAAAGTGTTGATCTTGACCTTCATGCGCGTTAGTTCAGGCGCCGCGGACTGCGACTTCAGGAGGTCGAGCGTGGCCCCGGAAGGTGCCGGCAGCATCGCCACACAAAACGGATAAGCTCACAGCTGAAGAGCCTTTTCTGTGTCGCTTATTTTTTCGCTTTGGGCAATTGCACCAACTGCGTATCGGAGTAAATGTCATGCCAGGCACGCTGGCGCTTGTCGAACAGCGACCAGATAAAACCCAGGCCCAGACACAGCCACGAGGCGATGGCGACGACAAAACGCAGCAGAGCCTGCCACAGGCTGATAGCGCTGCCATCGGCGTTCTGTACACGAATGCGCCACACCTGCATGCCCAGGGTCTGCCCACCGTGGGTCCAGAACTTGGCGAAGAAGCCAAACAGGGCGAACAGCAGAATGGTCGACAGCAGCGGGTCGCCGTCCAGGGCGCCGGCTTCGGTCAGCTGGCGCATGCGCGCTTCACCGATGATCGCCATCTGGATCATCTTGTACACGCCAGCAGTAACGATCAGCAGCGCGGTACACAACAGGAAATCGTAGAACATGGCGGCCAGGCGCCGACCGAGGCCGACAACCGGGAAATCGCCCTGGGGCTGCAACAACTGCTTGGGCATACACGGGCCCTCCTTGGGCAAAACGGCCATTCTACGGA
Source organism: Pseudomonas alkylphenolica (assembly GCF_000746525.1). Classification (NCBI taxonomy): domain Bacteria; kingdom Pseudomonadati; phylum Pseudomonadota; class Gammaproteobacteria; order Pseudomonadales; family Pseudomonadaceae; genus Pseudomonas; species Pseudomonas alkylphenolica. Next base: position 4,672,122 of record NZ_CP009048.1, on the reverse strand, counting down.
ATTACGCGCCCAAGTCGTTGCCCTGTGACACGGTTTGTCTTTCACGCCCTTATCGCGGGGCAAGCCCGCTCCCACAGGCACAAAAAAGCCCCTGCTGTTGTCAGCAGGGGCTTTTTATATCGGGAATCAGGCTTCCGCGATAACTTCGTCAGCCTGCATGCCTTTCTGGCCTTGCACGGCGATGAAGGTCACTTTCTGGCCTTCTTTCAGGCTCTTGAAGCCGTTGCCCTGAATAGCGCGGAAGTGTACGAACAGATCCGGACCGCTTTCTGGAGTGATGAAACCAAAACCTTTCTCGTCGTTAAACCACTTGACGGTACCGCTCTGACGTTGGGACATTGTCTTATTTCCTTTGAAACTTAGAATTAGTAACAGCTTCTTCCAAATGAAAGAGTACTGGGCTGGGTTGCAGGAAAGTAAGAGACGTCGAACGGGTTGTAGCAAATCTCAGCGCTACTGCCCAGGTCACGAACCATAGCGACCCATGCAAACACAGTGCAGTGACTCTACGCTAACTCCGTCGGCAAAAACAAGCCCTCAAAGCCGCTCCCGCTCTACCTTTTAGCAGCCGTTCGGTCGATTTTTTTCTGCTCATTCCAGGGCGTGCTGCGAAGCTTTTCGAAAGTAATAAAACGCGTTCGAATTCGAAAATCCGAACGCGTTCATGACACAAAGTTTCAACTAACGATTCAGCCGCGGTAGTAGCGCTGTGCAACGAATGGCATCTTGCTGACTTTCATTGCAACACGCTTGCCGCGAACAATCGCCCAGACTGCTGTTTCCAGTGCAGTATGGGCAGCATCCAGGTAACCCATTGCCACCGGTGCATTCAGGCTCGGTCCGAAGCCACCGCTGCAAACAGTACCGATGACAGCGCCTGCTTCGTCGACGATTTCTGCGCCTTCACGTACCGGGGTGCGTTCCTGCGGCAGCAGGCCTACGCGTTTGCGCGCAACACCGCTTTGCTGCTGGGCAAAGATCGCTGCGGCACCCGGGAAGCCACCGGCACGTTCGCCATCGGCACGACGCACCTTGGAGATGGCCCAGAGCAGGCTGGCTTCGATCGGTGTGGTCTGCGTGTTCATGTCGTGGCCGTACAGGCACAGGCCGGCTTCCAGGCGCAGCGAGTCGCGAGCGCCAAGGCCGATGGCGGCGACTTCCGGTTCGGCCAGCAGGCGGCGAGCGAGTTCTTCGGCTTTATCGGCGGGAACCGAGATCTCGAAACCGTCTTCGCCGGTGTAGCCCGAGCGGCTCACATAGCAGTCGGCACCCAGCAGTTGCACCGGCTGGAACTGCATGAAGGTCATCTGTGCAACGGCAGGCGCCAGACGCTCCAGCACCTTGACCGCCGCCGGGCCTTGCAGGGCCAGCAGGGCACGCTCTTCGAACAGCGGTTGAATCTGGCATTGCTCGCCGATGTGCTTGCGCAGGTGGGCCAGGTCCTGGTCCTTGCAGGCGGCGTTGACCACCAGGAACAGTTCATCGTTACCCAGGTTGGCGACCATCAGGTCGTCAAGGATGCCGCCCTGTTCATTGGTAAACATCGCGTAGCGCTGCATGCCCACAGGCAAGTCGATGATGTCGACTGGCACCAGGGTTTCCAGGGCCTTGGCTGCATTGGCGCCAGTCAGGCGGATCTGGCCCATGTGCGAGACGTCGAACAGACCGGCCTGATCGCGGCTGTGCAGATGCTCTTTCATCACCCCCAGCGGGTACTGGACCGGCATGTCGTAGCCGGCGAACGGCACCATGCGCGCCCCCAGTTCCAGGTGCAGGGCGTGCAGCGGGGTCTTGAGCAGTGTTTCGGTGGACATTGATGACTCCTTGGGGCTGTAGAGGGTGTCAGCATTCGATGATGTTGACGGCCAGACCGCCGCGGGCGGTCTCCTTGTATTTGCTTTTCATGTCGGCGCCGGTCTGGCGCATGGTGCGAATCACCTTGTCGAGGGAGACGAAGTGCTGACCGTCGCCACGCAGGGCCATGCGCACCGCATTGATGGCCTTGACCGAGCCCATGGCGTTGCGCTCGATGCACGGCACCTGGACCAGCCCGCCGATTGGATCGCAGGTCAGGCCGAGGTTGTGTTCCATACCGATCTCGGCGGCGTTCTCGACCTGCTGCACACTGCCGCCCATCACTTCACACAGGGCGCCGGCTGCCATCGAACACGCCACGCCCACCTCGCCCTGGCAGCCGACTTCGGCACCGGAGATCGAGGCGTTTTCTTTATAAAGAATGCCGATAGCGGCCGCGGTCAGCAGAAAGCGCACCACGCCGTCTTCGTTGGCGCCGGGGATGAAGCGCATGTAGTAGTGCAGCACAGCCGGGACGATGCCGGCGGCGCCATTGGTAGGCGCGGTGACCACCCGTCCGCCAAAGGCGTTTTCTTCATTCACCGCCAGGGCGTAGAGGTTGACCCAGTCCAGCACCGAAAGCGCGTCACGCAAACTCGCCTCCGGATTGCTGCACAGCTGGCGATAGAGTGCAGCGGCGCGGCGCCTGACCTTGAGCCCGCCCGGCAGGATGCCCTCGTTGCGGCAACCGGCAGCGACGCAGTCCTGCATCACTTGCCAGATCCGCAGCAAGCCGCTGCGGGTTTCGCTTTCCGGGCGCCAGGCCGCTTCATTGGTCAGCATGATCTGGCTGATCGACATATTCTGCGCGGCGCAATGGCCGAGCAGTTCCTTGGCGGTCTTGAACGGGAAAGGCAGCACCGTGTTGTCTTCGACGATACGGTCGGCACCGGCGGCATCTTCATCGACGACAAAACCACCGCCCACCGAGTAGTACTCGCGGCTGCGGATTTGCAGGCCCGCGCGGTCGAAGGCGCGGAAGATCATGCCGTTGGGGTGATAGGCCAAAGGCTTGCGAATCATCGCCAGGTGCTGTTTTTCGATGAATCCGATGTCGTGCTCGCCCAGCAGCTTTAGCCGTCCAGTGCTGCGGATGGTGTGCAGGCGGGCGGCAATGCTTTCGGTGTCGACGCTGTCGGGGTGTTCGCCTTCTAGGCCCAGGAGCACGGCCTTGTCGCTGCCATGCCCTTTGCCGGTGGCACCGAGCGAACCATAAAGCTCGGCCTTGACGCTGACCGTTGTAGCCAGCAGGCCGTCGCGACGCAGACCTTCAGCAAAACGCGCAGCGGCGCGCATGGGGCCTACGGTATGGGAACTGGAGGGGCCGATGCCGATCTTGAACAGGTCGAAGACGCTTAGTGACATGGTCGTACCCTCGTTGTGGTGAAGGGTTTCGCGGGGGCAAGCCCGCTCCGGTGGGAGCGGGCTTGCCCCGCGATGAGGCCCTCAAACCGGACTCAGACGTCCTGGTAGCTCTCGATCGACGGGCAGGCGCACACCAGGTTACGGTCGCCAAACACGTTGTCGACACGACCGACCGGCGGCCAGTATTTGCCTTCCACCAGCGTCGCCAGCGGGTACACCGCCTGTTCGCGGCTGTAGGGGTGGCTCCACTCACCGGCAATTTCAGCGGCCGTATGCGGCGCGTTCTTCAGCGGGTTGTCGTCCTTGTCCAGGCTGCCGCTTTCCACCGCGCGGATCTCTTCGCGGATGCGGATCATCGCCTCGCAGAAGCGATCCAGTTCTTCTTTGGACTCGCTTTCGGTCGGTTCGATCATCAACGTACCGGCCACCGGGAACGACATGGTCGGGGCGTGGAAACCGAAGTCGATCAGGCGCTTGGCCACGTCGTCGACGCTGATGCCGCTGCTGTCCTTGAGCGGGCGCAGGTCGAGGATGCACTCGTGTGCCACCAGGCCATTGCTGCCGGTGTACAACACAGGATAGTGCTCTTCCAGGCGGCGGGCGATGTAGTTGGCGTTGAGGATCGCCATCTGCGAAGCACGCTTGAGACCGGCGCCACCCATCATACGAATGTACATCCAGGTGATCGGCAGGATGCTGGCGCTGCCGAACGGTGCGGCACAGACCGCGCCCTGTTTGTTATCCATGTGCGCATGACCCGGCAGGAACGGTGCCAGGTGCGATTTGACGCCGATCGGGCCGACGCCCGGGCCGCCACCGCCATGCGGAATGCAGAAGGTCTTGTGCAGGTTCAGGTGCGAGACGTCGCCACCGAACTTGCCCGGGGCGCAGAGGCCGACCATGGCGTTCATGTTGGCGCCGTCGATGTACACCTGGCCGCCGTTGTCGTGGATGATCGCGCAGATCTCGCCGATGGCTTCTTCGAACACGCCATGGGTCGACGGGTAGGTGATCATCAGCGCCGCGAGGTGCTCGCGGTGCTCGATGGCCTTGGCGCGCAGGTCGTCGATATCGACGTTGCCACGGGCGTCACAGGCGGTCACCACCACGCGCATACCGGCCATATGGGCGGTGGCCGGGTTGGTACCGTGGGCCGAGGACGGGATCAGGCAGATGTCGCGGCGGGCGTCGCCACGGCTCTGGTGGTAGGCGCGGATGGCCAGGAGACCGGCGTACTCGCCCTGGGAACCGGCGTTGGGCTGCAGCGACACGGCGTCATAGCCGGTGGCGGCGCAGAGCATGGCTTCCAGCTCGTCGGTCAGTTGCTGATAGCCCTGGCTCTGTGCGGCAGGCGCGAACGGGTGCAGGTTGCCGAATTCGGCCCAGGTCACCGGGATCATTTCGCTGGCGGCGTTGAGCTTCATGGTGCACGAACCCAGCGGGATCATGGTGCGGTCCAGCGCCAGGTCCTTATCGGCCAGGCGGCGCAGGTAGCGCATCAGCTCGGTTTCGCTGTGGTAGCGGTTGAACACCGGGTGCTCGAGGATTGCCGACTGACGCAGCAGGGCGGCAGGCAGCCGGGCCTGAACGCTGGCAGCCAGGGTGCTGAATGCAGGCACGGCTTTACCGTGGGCAAACAGCTGCCACAGCGCTTCGACGTCAGCCTGGGTGCTGGTTTCATCCAGCGACAGGCCCAGGCGCTGGGCGTCGATCTGGCGCAGGTTCAGGCGCTGAGCCCGGGCCTTGTCGTGCAGGTTGGCGGTAGCGTCGCCGGTGGCCAGGGTCAGGGTGTCGAAGAACGCTGCGTTTTCGACGCTGACGCCGAGTTGCTTGAGGCCGGCAGCGAGGATCGCGGTCAGGGCGTGGGTGCGCTGGGCGATCTGCTTCAGGCCCTGCGGGCCGTGATAGACGGCGTACATGCTGGCGATGTTGGCCAGCAGTACCTGGGCGGTGCAGATGTTGCTGGTGGCTTTCTCGCGACGAATATGTTGCTCGCGGGTCTGCATGGCCAGGCGCAGGGCGGTCTTGCCGAAGCGGTCGATGGACACGCCGACCAGGCGGCCAGGCATGTCACGCTTGAACGCATCACGGGTGGAGAAGTAGGCCGCGTGCGGGCCACCGAAGCCCAGCGGTACACCGAAGCGCTGGGCGCTACCGATGGCGACGTCGGCACCGAACTCGCCGGGCGGGGTCAGCAGGGTCAGGGCCAGCAGATCGGCGGCAACTGCGACCAGAGCGTTGGCAGCGTGCAAGCGCGCGACCAGTTCGCTGTAGTCGAACACTTCACCATTGCTGGCCGGGTATTGCAGCAGGGCGCCAAAGAAGGCGCTGACATCATCGAGTTCGCGCTCGTCACCGACCACCACTTCGATACCCAGCGGCTCGGCACGGGTACGCAAGACGTCGAGGGTTTGCGGGTGGCAATGCACGGAGGCGAAGAAGGCGTGGCTGCTCTTGTTCTTGCTCAGGCGCTTGCAGAAGGTCATCGCTTCAGCGGCGGCGGTGGCTTCGTCGAGCAGCGAGGCGTTGGCGATCGGCAGGCCGGTGAGGTCGCTGATCAGGGTCTGGAAGTTAAGCAGTGCTTCCAGGCGGCCCTGGGAAATCTCTGGCTGATACGGGGTGTAGGCGGTGTACCAGGCCGGGTTTTCCAGCAGGTTGCGCAGAATCGGCGCCGGGGTATGGCAGTTGTAGTAACCCTGGCCGATGAAGCTCTTGAACAGCTGGTTGTTGCCGGCGATGGCCTTGAGCGACGCCAGGGCGTCGGCTTCGCTTTGCCCTTCGCCCAGTTCCAGTACGCTGGTGCCCTTGATGCTGTCAGGGATGACGGCGGCGCTCATGGCTTCCAGGGAGTCGAAACCCAGGGTGGCAAGCATTTGCTGCTCGTCAGCCTGGCGCGGGCCGATATGACGGGCGATGAATTCGTTGGCAGTGCCGAGGTTGATGGTCATGGTGAGTCCTCAGGCGTCAGCGCTGGCTTTGATCAGGCGGTCGTAGGCATCCTGGTCGAGCAGTTGCGCAACGGCACCTGCATCGGCCGGGATGAAGCGGAAGAACCAGCCTTCGCCCAGCGGATCTTCGTTGACCAGTTCAGGGTTGCCTTCGAGTTTGTCGTTGACCGCGACCACTTCGCCAGTCAGCGGCATGTAGACGCCGCTGGCAGCTTTTACCGATTCAACGGTCGACGCTTCGGCGCCCTGGTCGTAGTTCTGCAGCTCCGGCAGTTGCACGTAGACCACATCGCCGAGGGCGTTCTGGGCGTAGGCGGTGATGCCCACGGTGACACTGCCATCGGCTTCGACGCGCAGCCATTCGTGATCTTCGGTGAAACGCAACTCGCTCATGGGGAATCCTCGGGAAGCAGGGCGTTGGGCGCGGTGCGTCCGCGCTCTTGGGTTGAGATTTCCCTAGCAAAAATGCGGCCAGTATAAAAAAGTGCTTACAAATCAGTGTCTTGAAGGATTTCTGTGAAAGTTGGTTCATTCTGATGGAATGAAAACGCTACAGATGGGAGGGTGGCGAAAAGATTCGGAGGATCAACCCCTTGCATATGGGGACCTGGATGGGTGTGTAACAAATTCGCTACGGTGTAGCGTTTTCGTTACGGCCCTTGCGCGGAATGCTTCGCGAAAGGGCCTGAACGCCGAACTCGGGCCTTCAAACGGCGATGAAGAATGGCAACGCCAAGTACAACTTGATCACGATGGCATTGACGATGTCGATGAAGAACGCGCCGACCATCGGTACTGCCAGGAAGGCTATCTGCGACGGCCCGAAGCGTTGTGTCACGGCTTGCATGTTGGCGATGGCCGTTGGCGTTGCACCGAGACCGAACCCGCAATGCCCTGCTGCCAATACTGCCGCATCGTAGTTGCTTCCCATGATTCGGAATGTCACGAATATCGCAAACAGCGCCATGACTAATGTCTGCGCGGCCAGAAGAATGAAGAATGGCAATGCCAGTGCAGCCAGATCCCATAGCTTGAGTGACATCAGCGCGATCGCCAGAAATAGCGACAAGCTGACATTGCCCAATACTGAAACTTCGCGCTCGAATACTTGATACACGCCTAATATTGAAAGCCCGTTGCGCAGCAGGACACCCACAAACAAGACGCAAACAAATGTCGGCAATTCGAAAGCGGTGCCGTGGAGCAGGCTATTCAAGAGGGTGCCAGCCATCAGGCTGACTGCAATCAGCGCGAGGGTTTCGATCATTGTGAATGGCGTAATCAAACGCTCTTTGTTCGGCTGTTCGAAGCCCTTTGGCACGCGGGGCATTTCTTGTTCCATGCCGGGTGTCTGGACACGCTTGATGAGCAGGCGGGCAACAGGCCCGCCAATCAGTCCGCCCAGCACCAGGCCAAACGTGGCAGCGGCCAGTGCCAGCTCACTGGCGGACGCCAGGCCGTGTTTCTCACTGAAGGTCGCGCCCCACGCAGCCCCCGTGCCGTGGCCGCCCGACAAGGAAATCGAGCCGGACAGCAAACCCATCAGGGGATCGAGCCCCAACGCCTTGGCCAGGGCGATACCCATAGCATTCTGGACCAGCAGCAGTCCGGTGACGGCCAGCAGGAAAATACCGACTATGCGTCCGCCTTTCTTCAAACTGGCAATATCGGCACTCAAACCGATGGTGGCAAAAAAAGCCAGCATCAAGGGTGTTTGCAGTGAGGTGTCAAACTGGACTTGCAGCTCCATGGCGCGCAGCCCCAGAAGCAGCAGGGCAACTAGCAGCCCCCCGGCTACCGGTTCGGGAATATTGTAAGTGCGCAAGAAACCAACGCGTGTAACAAGCCCGCGCCCCAGTAAAAGCACCAGGGAAGCGGCCACAAGTGTGCCGTAGAAATCGAGTGCAAGCATTCAGGTTACTCTTTGCTCTGATTAGAGGCGAACATTGCCTGGGGACGCCTTCGGGATGGGCGAGTTTATGGGCAATGTCCGCGCTCTACGGCTAGGAAAATTCTGAATAACCTTGCGATTTCGCCCTGTAGGCAAAAAGGCGTGCGTCAAACAATTCAGGCCTTGTCTGGAATGCCATATTTGCGCAACCGCTGGGCAATGGCGGTGTGCGATGTCTGCAATCTCATCGCCAACTGCCGGGTGGACGGGTAACTGGCATATAGACGCTGCAGCAGCTCGCGTTCGAAATCACCCACGGCCTGTTCCAGGCTCGCCACCTCACCATCCTGGCCGCGTGCTACCGAGGTACCGGCGATGTCCAGGTCGCCGATGTCCACCAGGTTGCTTTCACAGATGGCCGCAGCGCGGAATATCACGTTTTGCAGCTGCCGTACGTTGCCCGGCCAGGGGTTGGCCAGCAGTGCCGAGTGGGTGGCCGGTGTCAGGCGGCAGGCCGGGCGCTGGATCTGCGTGCAGGCTTGCTGCATGAAATAGTGCGCGAGCATGAGGATGTCCTGGCCACGCTCACGCAGTGGAGGCACCTGCAGGTTAAGCACATTGAGGCGGTAGAACAGGTCTTCACGGAAGGTGCCTTCGGCGACCATGCGCTCCAGGTCGCGGTGGGTGGCGCTGATGATGCGCACATCGACCTTGACCTCACGGTCGCCTCCCACGCGGCGGAAGCTGCCGTCACTGAGAAAACGCAGCAGTTTGGCCTGCAGGTAAGGTGACATCTCGCCAATCTCGTCGAGAAACACCGTGCCCTGGTTGGCCAGCTCCATCAGCCCGGGTTTACCACCACGCTGCGCGCCGGTGAACGCGCCGGGTGCATAGCCGAACAGCTCGCTCTCGGCCAGACTCTCGGGCAGCGCAGCGCAGTTGAGGGCGAGGAATGGCGCCGAGTGGCGGCTGCTGGTGGCATGGCAGGCGCGGGCTACCAGCTCCTTGCCGGTGCCTGTCTCGCCATGCACCAGCAGTGGCGCGTCGAGGGCCGCGACACGCAGGGCGCGGACTTTGAGGGTGCGGATCGCCGGGGACTCACCGAGAAGTGCATCGAAGCTTTCGGCATGTTCGTGGTGCAGGGCCGACAGACGTTCGCCCATGCGGTTGGGCGGGTAGAGGGTCAGCAGGCCGCCAGCATTGGTGATAGGAGTGGCATCGAGCAGCAGGCTCTGGCCGTTGAGCTGCATTTCGCGCATCGGCAGGTGGAAGTTGTTGTCCAGTAGGGCCTGCAGCAGGGCGGGGTCATTGAACAGCTCGCCTAGCGAACGCCCGGCCGACTCCCGGCCGCACAGGGCGATCAGCGCGGGGTTGGCCAGCAGCACCTGGCCGGCACTGTCCACGGCCAGCACCGGGTCGCTCATGGCGGCCAGCAGGGCATCGAGCTGTAAGTGGCGGCGTTGGCCGGGGAGGATGTCGACCACGTCCACCGACTGCACGCCACGCACTTCGAACAGCGCGTCGTGCAGTTCTTCGAGCACGGCTGGGCTGAGGGTCGGGGCGTCGATGTAAACGTTGGGCGGGACCATCTCCACCGCATCCAGGTTGAGGTTGCGGGCACCGAGCAGGGCCAGTACTTCCTGGGTGATACCGACGCGGTCGATGAAGCTGACGTGGATGCGCATGGGGAAACGGGTTCAAGGCTGCCGAAGACGGCAAGTATGCCTTAAATCGCGGGGCAAGCCCGCTCCCACTCGATGCTGTATGTGGGAGCGGGCTTGCCCCGCGATGAGGTCCGAGTGGTTACTCGAAATGTTCTGGCTTGATGGGGTCGCCGGATTTCATGTTCAGCTGTGTGCGGATATCTTCGAACATCAGGTCGTAGTGCTTGTGCACGGAGCCGATGTTGCTCAGGTGTTTGGGAATACCGTACTTCTCAGCGATTTTTGTTACGTTGCTGGCGAAGTTATAAGCTTCCTCCTTGGGCAGGAAGAAGGGCTCCTTCAAGTCTTTGCCTTGAATCGAACCATGCATCGTGAACTGAATGCCTTTGCCTTTTTTCGGGTCCGTGGCGACTTCGTAATCGATATGGAGGTTGTAACTGACGTCGTCCTTCGTCAGTGCATGGCGCTCAATGTGTAGATGACCGGGTTCGAACTGGGCCATGACGGGCTCCTCTAGGGGGTTGAAAAGGGCGGACCTGACGGCCGCCCAACTGCATCAACGGTAGCTTATTCCAGGCTTGGCCGTAGTGACACGGGTGCCTTTGGTACCTTGGACGATTCCTTCGATATCGGCCAGTGAACCGATGACCGCGACCTTGCCGGTTTCCCGGGCAAATTCGCACGCGGCCTGAACCTTCGGTCCCATGGAGCCAGCGGCGAAACCGAGGCGTTCAAGTTCGTCAGGATGTGCTTCGGCGACGGCTTTCTGGGTGGGTTTGCCCCAGTCGATGTAAGCGCCGTCGACGTCAGTGGCAATGACCAGCAGATCTGCCTCCAGCTGCTGAGCGAGCAGGGACGAGCACAGGTCCTTGTCGATCACCGCCTCTACGCCACTGAGGACCTTGCCGCTCTGGTCGTAGATGGTCGGAATGCCACCGCCACCGGCGCAGATCACCACGGTGCCTTTTTCCAGCAACCATTTGATCGGACGGATTTCGAAAATCCGCTTTGGTCGAGGGCTGGCCACCACGCGACGGAACTTGTCTCCGTCCGGGGCAATGGCCCAGCCTTTTTCTGCGGCCAGACGCTCGGCATCTTCTTTGGCGTAGACCGGCCCGATCGGCTTGCTCGGCTTCTGGAAAGCCGGGTCTTTGCCATCGACTTCAACCTGGGTCAGCAGGGTGGCGAACGGCACTTCGAAGGCCAGCAGGTTACCCAGCTCTTGCTCGATGATGTAGCCGATCATGCCTTCGGTTTCAGCCCCGAGGACGTCCAGCGGATAGGCTTCGTCCGGCTTGTAGGATTGCGCCTGCAGCGACAGCAGGCCGACTTGCGGGCCATTGCCGTGCGCGATGACCAGTTCGTTGCCCGGATGGATCTTGGCGATCTGCTCGGTGGCGATGCGGATATTGGCGCGCTGATTGTCCGCAGTCATGGGTTCGCCACGGCGCAGCAGGGCGTTACCGCCCAATGCAACAACGATACGCATGATGAGTGTCCTTCTAGGAAAGAGAGAAGCCACCCTGTAGGAGCGGGCTTGCCCCGCGATGAAAGCGCATTCGCGGGTCAAGCCCGCTCCTACAGAGGTGTTACAGATCGGCCAGGGTCGAAACCAGGATTGCCTTGATGGTGTGCATGCGGTTTTCCGCTTGCTCGAAGGCGATGCAGGCTGGCGACTCGAACACGTCGTCGGTGACTTCGATGCCGTTTTTCAGGTGTGGATACTGTTCAGCGATCTGTTTGCCGACCTTGGTGTCGGAGTTGTGGAACGCTGGCAGGCAGTGCATGAACTTGGTCCGTGGGTTGCCGGTGGCTTTCATCAGCTCGGCGTTGACCTGGTACGGCAGCAGTTGCTGGATACGTTCGGCCCAGGCTTCAACCGGTTCGCCCATCGACACCCAGACGTCGGTGTGGATGAAATCAACGCCCTTGACCGCCGCTTTCGGGTCTTCGGTCAGGGTGATGCGGGCGCCGCTTTCTTCGGCGTAGCCCTTGCAGCGGGCAACCAGGTCGTCGTGTGGCCACAGCGCTTTTGGCGCGCAGATACGCACGTCCATACCGAGCTTGGAGCCGACCAGCAGCAGCGAGTTACCCATGTTGTTGCGCGCGTCGCCCAGGTAGGCGTAGCTGATCTCGTGGATCGGCTTGTCGGCGTGCTCACGCATGGTCAGTACGTCGGCGATCATCTGGGTCGGGTGGTATTCATCGGTCAGGCCGTTGAACACCGGGACGCCGGCGAACTTGGCCAGCTCTTCGACGATTTCCTGTTTGAAGCCACGGTACTCGATGGCGTCATACATACGGCCGAGGACCCGTGCGGTGTCCTTCATGCTTTCTTTGTGGCCGATCTGCGAGGAGTTAGGGTCGATGTAGGTGACGTTGGCGCCCTGGTCGTAGGCGGCTACTTCAAAAGCGCAACGGGTGCGGGTCGAGGTTTTCTCGAAAATCAGCGCAATGTTGTTGCCTTTGAGGTGCTGCTGCTCGGTGCCGGTGTACTTGGCACGTTTCAGGTCGCGGGACAGGTCCAGCAGGTAGCGCAACTCGCGAGGGGTGTGGTGTTCCAGGCTCAGCAGGTTACGGTTGTGGATGTTGAACGCCATGATGATTCTCCTTGGATGCGGTGATCGGCCCGGCCGGCGCCTTGTAAGCGCGGCCGGGTTGATGGTCGTTTTAGTAGTCGATAGGGTCGCGAACGATTGGGCAGGTCATGCAGTGACCGCCGCCGCGACCACGGCCCAGTTCGCCGGCGCTGATGGTGATGACTTCGACACCCGCTTTGCGCAGCAGGGTGTTGGTGTAGGTGTTGCGGTCATAACCGATGACCACACCAGGCTCCACGGCCACCACGTTGTTGCCGTCATCCCACTGCTCGCGTTCGGCGGCGAAGCTGTTGCCGCCGGTTTCGACGACGCGCAGTTTCTTCAGGTTGAGAGAGTCGGCGACCACTTCGATGAAGGTCTTGTTCTCGCGGCGCACATCCATGCCATACGGCTTGCTGCTGTCTGGACGGATGACGAACGGTACGATTTCCTTGACCACTTCCGGGAAGATCGTGACCAGGTCGCGATCGCAGAAGCTGAACACGGTGTCCAGGTGCATCGCGGCACGGGATTTCGGCAGACCGGCGACTACGACTTTTTCCACCGCGCCTTTAGCGAACAGCGCTTGCGCCAGCTGGCCAATGGCCTGGCGCGAAGTGCGCTCACCCATACCGATCAGCACTACGCCGTTGCCGATTGGCATGACGTCGCCGCCTTCGAGGGTGGCTTTGCCGTGTTCTACATCCGGGTCGCCGTACCAGACTTCAAAGTCGGCACCGGTGAACTCAGGGTGGAACTTGTAGATGGCGGTGGTCAGCAGGGTTTCCTGACGTCGCGCTGGCCAGTACATCGGGTTCAGCGTCACGCCACCGTAAATCCAGCAGGTGGTGTCACGGGTGAACTGGGTGTTGGGCAGCGGGTCGAGGAGGAAGCTGGAGTGGCCCAGGTAGTCGCGGTACATCTTGATCACGCTGGCACCTTCGCTTTCCGGCAGATCCTCACCGGCCACGCCGCCGATCAAAAACTCGGCCAGCTTGCGTGGCTCCAGGCCTTCGAGCCAGCTGCGCACTTCGTTTTGCAGGCCGATACCGACGGTATCCGGGGTGATCTTGCGGTCGAGGATCCATTTCAACGCTTCAGGGTTTGCAACGATATCGGTCAGCAGATTGTGCATTTCCAGCACTTCGATGCCGCGCTCACGCATTTTGGTGACGAAATCGAAGTGGTCGCGCTTGGCCTGATTGACCCAGATGACGTCGTCGAACAGCAGCTCGTCGCAGTTGCTCGGCGTCAGGCGCTGGTGCGCCAGGCCAGGGGAACAGACCATCACTTTGCGCAGTTTGCCGGCTTCGGAATGTACGCCGTACTTAACTTTTTCCGTGGACATGGTTATTTCCTCCAAGTTGCGAATACGGGGGTTACAGAGTCAGGAAGCCGTCGTAGAGGCCATAGGCAGCCACCAGGGCGCCAATAACCACGGCGGCGAAAAGCAGCTTCTCCACGTTGGTAAAAATCGGTTGGCCGACCTCGCGCTTGGCCTTGGCGAACAGGATCACGCCAGGGGCATAGAGCAGGGCCGAGAGCAGCAGGTATTTGACGCCACCGGCGTACAGCAGCCAGATCGCATAGACCAGGGCGATACCGCCGATGATCAGGTCTTTCTTGCGTTCGGCCAGGGCTTGTTCATAGGTCTCGCTACGCCATGCCAGCAGGAAGGCATAGGCCGCCGACCACAGGTACGGCACCAGGATCATCGAGGTGGCGAGGTAGATCAGTGACAGGTAGGTACTGGCCGAGAACAGGGTGATGACCAGGAAAATCTGCACCATGGCGTTGGTCAGCCACAGGGCATTGGCCGGTACATGGTTGGCGTTCTCGCGGCGCAGGAACTCCGGCATGGTGTGGTCTTTGGCAGCGGCGAACATGATCTCGGCGCACAGCAGTACCCAGGACAGCAGGGCACCGAGCAGCGAGATGATCAGGCCGACGCTGATCAGCACCGCGCCCCAGTGACCGACGACGTGCTCAAGCACGGCGGCCATCGACGGGTTCTGCAGTTTGGCCAGCTCGGGTTGAGTCATGATGCCCAGCGACAGCACGTTGACCAGGACCAGGAACAGCAGCACGGTGATGAAGCCGATGACGGTGGCTTTACCCACGTCCGAACGCTTTTCCGCCCGGGCCGAGAAGATGCTCGCGCCCTCGATACCGATGAATACCCAGACGGTCACCAGCATCATGTTGCGCACCTGGTTCATCACGCTGCCCAGGTCCGGGTTCATGGTGCCCCAGATGTCAGCGGTGAAGATGTCCAGCTTGAAGGCGAACAGCGCGATCAGGATGAACAGCGCCAGAGGCACGACCTTGGCCACGGTGGTGACCAGGTTGATGAAGGCCGCTTCCTTGATCCCGCGCAGCACCAGAAAGTGCACGGCCCAGAGCAATACCGAGGCGCCGATGATTGCGGCCGGGGTGTTGCCCTCGCCAAAGATCGGGAAGAAGTAGCCCAGGGTACTGAACAGCAGGACGAAGTAACCGACGTTGCCCAGCCAGGCACTGATCCAGTACCCCCAGGCGGACGAGAAGCCCATGTAATCGCCGAATCCGGCCTTGGCGTAGGCATACACCCCGCCGTCCAGATCCGGCTTTCGGTTGGCCAGGGTCTGGAACACAAAGGCCAGGGTCAGCATACCGATGGCGGTGATTCCCCAACCGATCAGAACAGCACCTACATCAGCACTGGCAGCCATGTTTTGTGGCAGCGAAAAGATCCCGCCGCCGATCATAGAGCCGACTACAAGTGCGACCAGGGCACCAAGTCGTAGTTTTCCGGGAGCGTCTGACATCGAATAACTCCGTATCAGGAGAAGAGATGGCGCTAGAGTAAATCCAGCGACGTATTCATAAGCTGATTCAGGTCAGTTAATAGGGCAATCCGTTGCTGTCCTTGACTGAAAGAGCTCTCCCGGAGTATGCCGATGGCAATGCTACAAGCCTCGTGCACAGGCACCTCCATGGTGTTTAGAGCATTCGCTCAGACAGCCTGCGAGATATGAAGCTAGCCCGTTTCACAGCTTTCGCAAATTTTTGACGAGATTTTCTCTTATTTACTTGTGGGGGCGGGAATAGTGCACAAAACTCACCATTTAGTATGTCTGGCATAGACGCCATAGTTATGATGGCTATAGTTTTAAAGACGGAATATCTATAAACGCCTAGACTGTGCATATATTTAACTCAGGGTGTGCCTCTGAGGTTACAAAGACAAGACAGAAAGGGGAATTTCATGTCCGAACCTGGACAAAAACTGCGCCTGGGGGCGTTGATCGCCCTGGTGGTCGGTTCGATGATCGGTGGCGGGATTTTCTCCTTGCCGCAGAACATGGCCGCCCGCGCTGACGTGGGTGCAGTGTTGATCGGCTGGGCAATCACGGCGGTGGGCATGCTGGCCCTGGCCTTCGTGTT
This sequence comes from Pseudomonas alkylphenolica, assembly GCF_000746525.1. Classification (NCBI taxonomy): domain Bacteria; kingdom Pseudomonadati; phylum Pseudomonadota; class Gammaproteobacteria; order Pseudomonadales; family Pseudomonadaceae; genus Pseudomonas; species Pseudomonas alkylphenolica. Next base: position 4,656,395 of record NZ_CP009048.1, on the reverse strand, counting down.
CCAGACCCTGGCCAATCGCAAACCGGAGCTCGACTCGGGGGTGTATGCCTACGCCAAGGCCGGCTTCGGCGACTACATGGGTTTTTCGTCCGCCTGGGGCTACTGGATCAGTGCCTGGCTGGGCAACGTTGGCTACTTCGTGCTGTTGTTCAGCACCCTGGGCTTTTATTTTCCGGTGTTCGGCGAGGGCAACACGCCGATCGCCATTGCCTGCGCATCGTTGCTGCTGTGGGCCGTGCACTTTCTGGTGCTGCGCGGAATCAAGGAGGCAGCGTTCATCAACCAGGTGACCACCGTGGCCAAGATCGTGCCGCTGGTGATGTTCATCGTCATTGCTGCGGTGGCGTTTCGCGCCGATATCTTCACCCGTGATATCTGGGGGTTGAGCAACCCGAAATTTGGCAGCGTGCTCGATCAGGTGCGCAACATGATGCTGGTGACCGTGTTCGTGTTCATCGGTATCGAAGGCGCCAGTGTCTACTCAGGCCGGGCGCAGCAGCGCTCGGACGTGGGCAAGGCCACGGTGATCGGCTTCATTGGTGTGCTGGCCTTGCTGGTGCTGGTCAACGTGTTGTCGCTGGGGGTCATGACCCAGCCGGAACTGGCGGCGCTGCAGAACCCGTCGCTGGCCTCGGTGCTGGAACATATCGTCGGCCCCTGGGGCGCTTTGCTGATCAGCATCGGCCTGGCGATTTCATTGCTCGGTGCCTTGTTGTCCTGGGCCTTGCTCTGCGCCGAGATCCTCTTTGCCACCGCCCGCGATCAGACCATGCCGCGTTTCCTGGCCAAGGAAAATGCCAACCACGTGCCAGCCAATGCGCTGTGGATGACCAACGTCATGATTCAGCTGTTCTTGCTGATCACGTTGTTCTCGGCCGGCACTTATACCAGCCTGATCTACCTGGCTTCGTCGATGATCCTGGTGCCTTACTTGTGGTCGGCGGCGTATGCGGTGTTGCTGGCGGTGCGCGGCGAGACTTATGAAGGTCATGCCGGCCGGCGGCGCAAGGATTTTTTGATTGCCGGGGTCGCCCTGGTCTACGCGATCTGGCTGTTGTATGCCGGCGGCTTGAAGTACCTGCTGCTTTCGGCCCTGTTGTATGCGCCGGGGGTGATCCTGTTTGCCCGGGCCAAGCATGAGCAGGGGCAGGCGCTGTTTACCCATTGGGAGAAGCTTATTTTTGTGGCAGTGCTGGTGGGGGCGGGCGTGGCAGCCTACGCGCTCTATAGCGGGTTGTTGAGCTTGTAAGCTGCTGCTTTGGTCCACGGGTACCTGGCATTTTTGCCAGTTGTGGGGGTGCAAGCCAAGCGCCTAACGTCGGGTCTCAGGCGGTCGCCATGCGTTGGTGGCCATTGCTAAACGACGATCTGCGAGAGCCCCCATGACAAACACTGATCTGAAGACCGACCTGCCAATCGGTTATGCCACTGCGACACTGGATCTGCCTGGCTCAGTCGCTAAGAATTTCAACGCTACCCACTTTGATGTTTACAAGTTGAACGGCGAGCTTCACATCTGGGCGCAGCAAGGCGGAGCAGGCCGCTACGACGCGATCTTTCTGAGAATTCCCTATGACACCTCAATCAAAACTGGGGCTAAAGGTATCCGAGCTGCTTTCCTCACTGGGGACGCAGGAGGTTATGCCGAAGAAGTGAAGCTGCTCGATTTCAAGTGGGGTGAAAAAAAATGGTCCGTGGAGTTGAAATTCGCGTTCAGCGTTAAATGCGAGCACGGGGAGTACAAAATCACGGACGGAGCGTTGAAACTAAGCTACGGCGAGCTCAGTGACCTGAAGGACCTCAAGGCTGGAACAGTGTCGGCTACCGTGGATCCGCCTGTGTTCCCAGGCTACGGATCGTTTCAAGCCAGCGGGCTCTCATTTCGAGACAGCGGTGCCGGAGTCCATAAGCTGTATGCCTGGCAAACCACCGCTGACTCGGAGCAAGCGATTGTCCTGCATATCTCCAATGAACACCCTGAAACCGTACTCTTCGGATTCTTCGGCATTGGCCATGGAGGCTATATCGCTGAGAACTACAGCCTGAAGAACGTCGAGTGGGACAAGGAAAGTCGCACCTTCAAAGCGCTATTTGAGTTCGATTTCAGCTCAGCCATTGATAAGCCGTATACCGTCCGCGCCGGGACAGTCGACCTGAGTTACTGATCGACTGTCTTGAGCGCTAGGCGCGGGCTTGCCCCGCGATGCTCAAACCCTGAACTGATCCATCAGCGCCATCTGCTGAGACGACAGGGTATTGAGCTGGCTGCTCACCTGCGCCGACTCAGCGGCTTGTCCGGTCAACGTCTCGGTCACCCCACGGATCGCCGAGACATTACGGTTGACCTCTTCGGCCACTGCGCTTTGCTGTTCGGCGGCGCTGGCGATCTGCAGGTTCATGTCGCTGATGACCGTAACCGCCTCGCTGATCCGGTCCAGGGCTTCGACCGCCTGGTGGATCTGTCCGGCGTTTTCCTGGGCCTTGCCGTGGCTTGAATGCATAGTCGCCACCACCTCGCGGGTGTTGCTCTGGATGCGTTCGATCACCTGACGGATTTCTTCGACCGAATCCTGGGTGCGACGGGCCAGGTTGCGCACCTCGTCGGCGACCACGGCAAAGCCGCGTCCGCTTTCTCCGGCGCGGGCCGCTTCGATCGCAGCGTTGAGCGCCAGCAGGTTGGTCTGCTCGGCGATGCTGCGGATTACCTCCAGCACCGAGCCGATCTTTTCGCTGTTCTGCGCCAGCACTTCGACTTCGGTCACGGCTTTGCTCACCTCATCGGCCAGCAAGGTGATATCGCGGGTACTGCGCTCGATGATAGCCATCCCGTCCTTGGCCGAACGGTCGGCGCCGCGCGCGGCGTCGGCGGCACTGGCGGCGCTGTTGGCGACGTCATGGGCAGTGGCGCTCATCTCGTTGGAAGCGGTGGCGACCTGATCGATTTCGCGGAACTGCACCTGCATGCCCTCGCTGGTGCGCTGGGCAATGGCCGAAGACTGGTCTGCAGTGCTGCGGGCCTGGGTGATGCTCTGCTTGATCTGGGCGATGGTCGGCTGCAGCTTGTCGAGGAAGCGGTTGAAGCCCGAGGTCAGGCGGCCCAGTTCGTCCTGGCGGGCGTAGCGCAGGCGCTGGGTGAGGTCGCCGTCACCGCTGGCAATGTCTTCGAGCATGCTGGCCACGGTATTGAGCGGGCGGGTCACGCCGGTTGCGGTCAGCCACATCAACAGCAGGCCGCCAAGACCGGCCAGGGTGGCGAACAGCACCACCTTGAGGGTGCCGCTGGTGCGGGCCTGCTCAAGGGTGTCTTGCAGGCTGATGGCATCCGCCAGCAGTACCTGCCTGGGCAAGTCGATGACGATGCCCCAGGTTTTGCTGTCGGCCGTCGGCTGCACAGGGGTGAGGGCGCGGATGGTTTCGCCCTGCTCAAGGATCAGCGGCTGGTTGGCGGCGAGTTTCTGCACGGCCTGCTGGCCTTCCAGGCCGAGGGTCTGGCCGATGTTTTGGCCGACCTTGGCGGCATCGTCACTATTGGCCGCCAGCAGTCCGCTAGGCGCGACGATCAGCAGATGTCCGGCGCCATTGAACAGTTCCTGCTGGGCCTTGGCGGCAGCAGCCTGGAGTGTATCGAGGGAAATGTCCACACCGGCAATGGCGATCACTTTGCCGTTTTGCAGCAGTGGCACGGTGATGCTGGTCATCAGCACCTGCTTGCCGCCGACGGTGTCGGAGTAGGGTTCGAGCAGGCAAGGGCGGGCACTGTTGCGTGAGCAGGTGTACCAGACGTTGTAGGGCGTGCCGCTGAGGTTGATGTCGGTCTTGTTCAGGTCGGTATCACTGATCACAGTGTTCAGCGACTCGCCTTGCGCCCGGCTCCAGTAGCTGGCGAAACGACCGCTTTCATTGCCCATGTGCTTGGCATCGTTGGCGAAGGCGCTGTCGTCACCTTCCAAGGCCTGGGGTTCGAACGCCAGCCAGATACCGAGCACCTTTGGGTTGCGTTTGAAGCTGCTGGCCAGGCTCTGGTTGATCGCTTCGCGTAGATCGCCTGCGCTCAGGCCACGCTCGCGGGCCAGCCTTTGCAAGTCCTGGACCTGATCGGCGAGGGCGATGATAACGGTCTGGCTATCACTGAAGGTGCGCCGCAGCATTTCGGCTTTTTCCCCGGCGCGGGCCTGCAGCAGCGCCTGGACGTTGCGGGTAAGCATGGTGGTGCTGGCTTCGCCGACCAGCGCATCGCTCTGCTGCGATTGATAGAGGTTGATACCGACGACCAGTGCGACCACGCCGAGCAGGCAAAGGCCGGAGAGCAGGACGATTTTCAGGCGGATGGAGAGCGTGTCGAACATGGACGTACTCGCTAAAGACAGGCCAGAAGGGGACCGAACCGGGAGAAAGGTTCGATTCGCCACGTCCATTTAGCGATATCAGGGCATCGGCCTTATAGCGTTAAAGATGAGTGCTTGCCGATGAGCGGTCGGCGAGGCTCAAGGGCGCGGCTTCTGGCCGTGACCAGATCCACAGGTTGCCCAACGCCATGCCGCCGATGGCGAGAAATACCGGCCAGCGGTGCTCAAGGAACACCAGCATCACACTGGCGCACACCAGCATGCTGACAGTGGCGCTGAGTTTGGCGCGCCGCTGGATGACTTTGCCATTGCGCCAGTTGTGCAGGATCGGGCCGAACAGTCGATGGTTTTCCAGCCAGGCGCTCAGGCGCGGCGAACTGCGGGTCGCGGCCCAGGCGGCGAGGAGAATGAACTCAGTGGTGGGCAAGCCGGGCACGACGATTGCGACCAGGCCGATGGCCAGGCTGACGTAGGCCAGAAGGCCAAACAACACGCGTGAGAGTTTCGAGGCAGAGGGGCGGGTCATGGCGTCGTCGGTAGCACGGGGAAGGCCCGGTTACCACGAGGGTAACCGGGTGCGGCGCGTCAGGCCAGTTCGGCTTTAGGCGCAGTCGCGTAAGCGTGTTTGAGCAGTTCGGTGAAGCGCTCGAATGCAGCCACGGCGCCTTGCTCGGCCTTGGCCTCTTCTTCAGGGCTCAGCTCCAGGCTGTCGAGGATGCGGGTGAACTGTTTCCAGCCTTCGGCACGGCCACCGGCTGGTTCGCCCAGGTGGCGGGCGCCGAAGCTGTCGGACAGACCGAGGCCCACCGCGCGCTTGATCAGGAACGCCGCGCCGAGTTTTGAGCCTTCGGAAACGAAGATCCAGCCCATGGCCTCACCCAGGCTCGGGTTCTGCACGGCGCCAGCGAAGTCGGCGGGGATCTCGGTGTTGAGGTCCGCCAGGTCGAGGCCGGCCTGTTCGGCACGGCAGCGTTCGGCCAGGTCCGGAACGATGGCGATCAGCTCAGGGTTGGTGTACAGCGCCTTGAGTTCGTTCTGAAACAGGTACTGGGCAACGACGAAGCGAGCGAAGCTTTCGCGGGTTTCGAACGGCGCGTGGGATTTGACCAGGGCGTCCAGCTCGGTATGCGGGGCATGGGTCAGCTGGTTCAGGCGTTGCGAACGCAGGCTGGCGCGTTCGGTGGTGGTGGCGGCGGTCATGGTGATTCCTTGCGAAATGGGCGTGTCTAGTGACTAGACGAACAAGGTGACGTGCGACAGTAAAAAATCCTCACCCCATCGCGGGGCAAGCCCGCTCCCACTGTAGGAGCGGGCTTGCCCCGCGATGCTTTTTAAATGTCCCAGATCAGGTTGATGGCAAAGTTGCGGCCAGGCATGGTCAGACGGTCGAGGTTGGCGGGTGAGGTGACAGCCGCTTCACCGAGGCCGTCGTAGCCGCGTACGTCATCCCATTGCCAGTATTTCTTGTCGGTCAGGTTGTACAGGCCGGCGTTGACAGTGATGTCGTCGGTGACCTTGTAGTAACCGGTCAGGTCGAGCACCCCGTAACCCGGCGTGCGGAATTGTTTGCTGGTGCCGTCGGGCGCGAAGAAGGTGGTGTCGTCGACCCGATCCTTGCGCTTGACCAGAGTCCAGCTCAGCAGACCGCCGTACTGTTCCTGCTCATAGCCCAGGCCCATCACTGCAGTCAGCGGGTTGACGCTGTTGAGCGGCTGGCCGGTGTCCTCGTTACGGCCGTAGGCATAGGCCAGCGAGCCCTGGGTGTACAGGCCATGTGGCGCACCAAAGGCATCCAGGTTCAGGCGGCCCTTGAACTCGGCACCCTTGATGATGGCGTGCTTGATGTTGTTGGCCTCGAAGGTCTGGCCCAGGTTGCTGCCTTGCACGGCGTCTTCGTTGATGAAATCGCGGTACTTGTTGTAGAACACCGCCACATCAAAGTTACCGGCATCGAAGTTGCCCCGCAGACCGGTTTCGTAGCTCTTGCTGGTTTCCGGCTCCAGGTTGGAGTTGCCACGGACGCTGTAGCCCAGCCCCGGGTTTTCGAAGCGACCGTAGAGTGCTTTGGCGGTCGGCGTACGGAAGCCTTCGGCGTATTGGCCGTACCAGGTGTAGTTGTCGTTGAACGCATAGGTCACGCCGAACTTGGGCGATACCTGATGCCACTTCTTCTCGCTATCGTCAACCGGGTCGGTGCTCGATGCTTCGACTCCGCGCAGGTACTCGTCGGTCATGTGCGGCTTGAGCTGGGTGTAGTCGTAGCGAACACCCGGCAGGAAGGTCCACTGGTTCCAGCGGATCTCGTCCTGGGCGAACAGGCTGTAGGTGTTGACCGTCGGGTCCGGGAAGTCGCTGACGAGTACCTGGCCATCACGCGGGCTGTCGGCGCCGATAGCTCTACAGGTGCCGCCGACGTTCAGACAGGTACCGGTACCGCTGCGCGAGCCGGTGACTTTCTGTTGCTTGAGGGTGGTGCCATAGGTCAGCAGGTGTTCGGTCTCACCGATGCTGAAGGCCTTGTCCAGCTGGGCATCAAAGACCCACTGGCGATCCTTGTAAGTGGTCTGGCGATCACGGAAGACCTGGCGCCCCCCGGCAACATAGAGCTCTTCGGTGCGCTGGTCTGTCTTGCCGATCTGATAGTTCAGGCTCCATTTCATGTTGTCGGCAAACAGGCTGCCCAAGGCGAACTCGTGGTTGATGCCGAAGCGCTCGCGGGTCACGGTGTCATTGCCGGTACGGTCGCGGTAGGAGTTCATGGCACCGAAGCCAGGAATGAATGGCCCGCCCACGGAGCTCTTCTGATCCAGGTCGCGGTCGTCCTTGTAGTGCTCGTAGGTGAAAGCCAGGCGCGCGTCGTCGGCATAGTTCCAGCCGGCCTTGGCGAGGATGTTGGTGGTGCGCACGTCTTCAGGGTTCGCCTCGGTCCGCTCAAGACCGGTGCCGCCATGGCTGCCGTAGGACTCGGTCTCATGGCCATTGCGTTGGCTCAGGTGAAAAAGGCCGTCGAAGTCGCCCTGGCGTCCGGCAACGGTGGCCGAGTTCAGCCAGCTGTCATCTGCTGAGCTGTAACCGGTCTTCAGGCGCGCGCCGACGTCCTGGCCGGGCTTGATGATGTCGTCCGGGTCGAGGGTGAAATAGCTGACTGCACCGCCGATGGCGTTGCTGCCGTACAGTACCGATGCCGGGCCGCGGAGGATTTCCACGCGCTTGACGATCTCCGGATCGACGTAGTTGCGCTGGGTCTGGGCATAGGGGCCGAAGAAGAAGCTGTCGGGAATTGATACGCCGTCGATCTGGGTCAGTACGCGCTCACCGTCGATACCACGAATGTTGTAACCATTCAGGCCGCTGCGCTGGCCGGTGCCACTCACCGATACGCCTGGCTCGTAACGCACCAGTTCCTTGATGTTGTTGACGTTCTGGCGGTCGAGCTGCTCACGGGTCTGTACCGAGACCGTGCTCGGCACCTGGCTGATGTCCTGGGCGCTGCGAGTAGCAGTAACAGTGATCTGCTGCAGGGCGATGGCGCTGGAGTTGCTGCGCTCGAGCACCACATTGCCAGCACTGAGCGTGCGGTACTTCAGGCCGGTGCCGGCGAGCAGGCGCTGCAAGGCGGCCTCCGGTTTCAGCGAGCCCTGCACGCCTGGCGACGCGACGCCCTCTGCCAGCTCGGCCGACAGCCCGACCTGCCAGCCGGTCACGGCGGTAAACGCGTTGAGCGCCGATACCAGCGGCTGCTGGCCAATTGCAAAGCGATAGTCACCCATGCGCGGGGCGCTGGCCTGGGCCGGCTCGGCGGCCAGTGCCGGCAGGCTGCAGGCGCCGCTGGCGAGCATGGCCAGGGTCAACAGGGAGAGCGTGCAACGCTGCAGGCCAGGTGTACGTGGGGTGTCTGAAGACCGACGAGTGAAACCGGTTGGCATCGAAAGCGCTCCCTGTCGCGCGAATGTTATAGGTGCTGTTTGATTCAAAAATAAGAATCAGTTGCATTGGCTATAACGAGACGTATCGCCTCAGGGGATCGCGTAAAAAAACTTTCCAGTCAGTTAAGAATGACCACGGCGGGGAACTCGTGCAGCTGCGCCGAAGTAATGTGGGCCAGGGCTCGCAAGGTTTCTACGGGTTGGTCGAGGCGGTAGTTGCCGGTGACCGCGACCTGTTCAAGGCGCTCGTTGCCGGAGATGATCAGGCCCGGGTAATAGCGGCGCAGTTCGGCCAGTACCTGGTTCAGCGGGCAGTTCTCGAAGATCAGGCGGCCCTGGACCCAGGCCAGGTCTTTCTGCGGGTCGACGCGCTCGCGATCACCGAAGCCATTGGGGCCGATCCGAATGCTGTCACCACTGGACAGGCGTATGCGCTGGTCGCTGCTGGCTTGCAGGTCGACATCGCCGCGCTGCACCCGCACCTGGGCTTCGCCGTCGAGGTAGCGCACGGCAAAATCGCTGTCGCGCACACTGGCACGCAGTGGGCCTGCCTGCAATTCCAGCGGTTGGTTGCGGCCGGCGGGCACCTCGAAGAACGCTTCGCCCTGGTAGAGGCGAGCGACGCGCTGGCGGGTATTGATGTCGCTGGAGAATGCGCTGTTGGTGTTGAGCAGCACCCTGGAACCGTCCTCAAGCTGCAGGCGCTGGCGCTCACCGACCACAGTCAGGTGATCGGCCTGCAGGCGCAGCGGCAGGTTACCGACGGTAAACACTCCGATCAGCAGTACCGCAGCCGCAGCCAGGGGCTTCCAGTGCGGGCGCAAGCGCGCCAGGCGCGAAGGGCGGTAAGTCTGGGCGATCTGGCTGGCGGCCTGGCGCACGGTGTCGCCTTGCCACAGTGCCTCGGCTTCGACATAGGCCTGGGCATTGGCTGGATCTGCTTCCAGCCAGGCTTCGAAGGCGCGGGTGTCTTCGGCGCTGGCGCATTGCAGGCGGATCAGCCAGTCCAGCGCCTGGTCCATGGCACTGTCGCAGGCAGCCGGGTCTGGCGGCGAAGGGCGGTCAGGGGCGCTTTCGGTCACGGAAAATCCTGGGTGGTCTTGTAATGCTGCTAATGATCAAGCGTAACGGCGCAGGTGGCAAGCCAGGGTCAATCGCGGTTCAGACGATTGGCCACGCCAACACAGATCGCCATGATCAGTTTCAGTTCCTTCTGCACCGTGCTGGCCGAAACGTTGAGCTGTTCGGCAATTTCCAGGTAGCTGGCGCCGTGCAGGCGGCTGAGGATGAAAATACGTTGTTGTCGCGAGGTCAACTGCCCGAGGCTGACGCTCAGGCGCTTGAGCAATTGCTCGGCGTGGGCTGCGTCTTCAGCGCTGCTGCTGGGCGCGGCGACGTTGTGCAAAACCTGCTCGGGCACATCGTCAACCAGGTTGCGCGATTGCGCCCGGCGCGCGCGCAAGTGGTCGAGGGCCAGGTTGCGGGCGGTCTGGAAGACGAAAGGTTCAAGGTGTTCGACCGGCCGTTCGCCCAGCGCCCGGGAAACGCGCAGGTAGGTCTCTTGCAGCAGGTCTTCGGCGGTGCTGGGGTTGTCGACCATGCGCTGTAACGTGCGCAGCAGGCTGACCCGCTGAGCGAGGAATACAGTGTTGAACCGGGACTGACTCACAGCGATACCTGACCAATGCGAAGCGAATGATAATGCTTATCATCAGCACATTGGTCAAGTATTGCATGCTCGGTAGGAGCGGGCTTGCCCCGCGAAGCCTCAATCGCGGGGCAAGCCCGCTCCTACAGCAAGCCCGCTCCCACAGGGTGAGTGTGAGCCTTCATTCACACGGCGTTACACAACGCCAGACAGTTATCCAACATACGGTTGGAGAACCCCCACTCATTGTCATACCAGGCCAGCACTTTGAGCATTCGCCCGTTGGTGCGGGTATGGTTGGCATCGAAGATTGACGACAAAGGGTTGTGATTGAAGTCGCACGACACCAGCGGCAGGCTGTTGTAACCGAGAACCTTGGAGTGACGGCTGGCTTCCTTGAACAGGTTGTTGACCTCTTCGACGCTGGTATCGCGCTTGAGGTTGACGGTCAGGTCGACCAGCGACACGTTGATCACCGGTACCCGCACCGCCATGCCGGTGAGTTTGCCGGCCAGCTCTGGCAGCACCAGGCCGACGGCTTCGGCTGCACCGGTCTTGCTCGGAATCATCGACTGGGTCGCCGAGCGGGCGCGGAACGGGTCGCTGTGGTGGATGTCGGTGAGGCTCTGGTCGTTGGTGTAGGCGTGGATGGTGGTCATCAAGCCCTGCTCGATGCCCAGTTCGCGGTGCAGCACCTGGGCAATCGGCGCCAGGCAGTTGGTGGTGCAGGAGGCGCTGGAGATGATCTGGTGCGAAGGGCGCAGAATGTCGTGGTTGACCCCGTAAACAATGGTCGCGTCGGCGCCTTTGGCCGGTGCCGAGATGATGACTTTGCGCGCCCCGGCAGTAAGATGAGCAGTTGCCTTGGCGCGGTCGGTGAAGTGGCCGGTGCATTCGAACACTACATCGATGGCTTCGGCCTTCCACGGCAGCTCGGCCGGGTTGCGGATGGCACTGACGGCAATGCGGTCGCCATTGACGGTCAGGCTTTCGTGATCGAACTCGACATTGGCAGCAAAGATGCCATGAACACTGTCGTACTTGAGCAGATGCGCATTGATCGCGCTGTCACCCAGATCGTTGATCGCGACGACCTGCAGGTCCTGACGGTAGCCTTGGGTATAGAGTGCGCGAAGGACGTTGCGGCCAATGCGGCCAAAGCCATTGATTGCGATACGAAGGGTCATAGAGCTACCTCTGGTAGACCGGGTGAAGCCCGTGGCACATGGGAAATCGCTTCACTGAATCTGATTTTGTTGTTGGAATTACAAGATTATTCGTAAAAAAATAGAAAACAAGCCTTTTTGCTGGCAGTATTTTGTTCAATCTACAACGAGCGACCGGCCAAGCCGTTCCTCCCGCAACCGTGCCCCTGCCTTTGAGCCTAGGTGGCGATTGTTGATATGGGAAACTGCCGCAGAGGTCGCAACCACCGATAGCCTGGAGTCCAGTACATGCATCCGCGCATTCTTGAGGTCACCCAACGGCTGATCGACCGCAGCCGTGCCACCCGTGAACGCTATTTGCAGTTGATTCGCGGGGCGGCCAGTGACGGGCCGATGCGGGCCAAGCTGCAATGCGCCAACTTCGCTCACGGTGTGGCCGGCTGTGGCACCCAGGACAAGAACAGCCTGCGCATGATGAACGCGGCCAACGTCGCCATCGTCTCCGCCTACAACGATATGCTCTCGGCGCATCAGCCCTACGAGCATTACCCTGAACAGATCAAGCAGGCGCTGCGCGACATCGGCTCGGTGGGCCAGTTCGCCGGTGGCGTGCCGGCCATGTGCGATGGCGTCACCCAGGGCGAGCCGGGCATGGAGCTGGGGATTGCCAGCCGCGAAGTGATTGCCATGTCCACGGCCATCGCCCTGTCGCACAACATGTTCGATGCGGCGTTGATGCTCGGCATCTGCGACAAGATCGTTCCGGGGTTGTTGATGGGCGCGCTGCGCTTCGGTCACTTGCCGACCCTTTTCGTCCCCGGCGGGCCGATGCCTTCAGGTATTTCCAACAAGGAAAAAGCCGATGTGCGTCAGCGCTATGCCGAGGGCAAGGCCAGCCGCGAAGAGCTGCTGGAGTCGGAAATGAAGTCCTACCACAGCCCCGGCACCTGCACCTTTTACGGCACCGCCAACACCAACCAGTTGCTGATGGAAGTGATGGGCCTGCACCTGCCGGGCGCGTCGTTCGTCAATCCCTACACGCCGCTGCGCGATGCCCTCACCGTCGAGGCCGCGCAACAGGTCACGCGCATGACCAAGGCCAGCGGCGACTTCATGCCCTTGGGCGAGATCGTCGACGAAAAGTCCCTGGTCAACTCCATCGTTGCCCTGCACGCCACTGGCGGTTCGACCAACCATACCCTGCACATGCCGGCGATTGCCCAGGCGGCCGGTATCCAGCTGACCTGGCAGGACATGGCCGAGCTGTCCGAGGTGGTGCCGACCCTGTCGCATGTCTACCCGAACGGCAAAGCCGACATCAACCATTTCCAGGCGGCCGGTGGCATGGCCTTCCTGATCCGCGAGCTGCTCGATGCCGGGCTGCTGCACGAAGACGTCAACACCGTGGCCGGCCATGGCCTGCGTCGCTATACCCAGGAGCCGTTCCTGCAGGATGGCAAGCTGGTCTGGCGCGAAGGGCCGCAAGCGAGCCTGGACGAAGCGATCCTGCGTCCGGTCGCGCGGCCGTTCTCCCCGGAAGGCGGGCTGCGGGTGATGGAAGGCAACCTTGGCCGCGGGGTCATGAAGGTGTCTGCGGTCGCGCCTGAGCATCAGGTGGTCGAAGCCCCGGCGCGGGTGTTCCATGACCAGCAGGCGCTCGCCGATGCTTTCCAGGCTGGTGAGCTGGAGTGCGATTTCGTTGCGGTGATGCGCTTCCAGGGCCCGCGTTGCAACGGCATGCCGGAGCTGCACAAGATGACGCCATTCCTGGGCGTGCTGCAGGACCGTGGCTTCAAGGTGGCATTGGTGACTGACGGGCGCATGTCCGGTGCGTCGGGAAAAATTCCGGCGGCCATTCATGTCTGTCCGGAAGCCTTCGACGGCGGCCCGCTGGCACGCGTGCGCGATGGCGATATCGTGCGGGTCGATGGCGTTGCCGGCACCCTGACGGTCAAGCTCGATGCCGCGGAAATGGCCGACCGGGAAATCCCGCCAGCACCGACCGGCAACGATCTGGGCTGCGGGCGTGAACTGTTCGGTTTCCTGCGTATGGCCCTGAGCCCGGCAGAGCAGGGCGCCAGTGCCTTCACTTCAGCCCTGGAAACCCTCAAATGAAGCGCGCCCTGGTCGGTGATATCGGTGGCACCAACGCCCGCTTTGCCCTCTGGGAAAACAACCGGATGCACTCGGTCCAGGTGTTCGCCACCGCCGATTACCCCAGCCCTGAGCAGGCCATCGGCGCCTACCTGCAGGCACAAGGGCTGAGCAAGGGCGACCTTGGCGCAGTCTGCCTGGCGGTGGCGGGGCCGGTCAGCGGCGATGAGTTTCGCTTTACCAACAATCACTGGCGACTCAGTCGGCAGGCCTTCTGCAAGGCCCTGCAGATCGAGCGGCTGCTGCTGATCAATGACTTTACCGCGATGGCGCTGGGCATGACCCGGCTGCAGCCCGATGAGCGCCGCACGGTGTGTGCTGGCGAGTCTGAAGCAGGGCGCCCAGCAGTGGTAATCGGCCCTGGAACCGGCTTGGGCGTGGGCACTTTGCTCGGTCTGGAGGATGGCCGCTGGATGGCATTGCCCGGTGAAGGTGGGCATGTCGACCTGCCGGTGGGCAGCGCCCGCGAGGCGCAGATCCGTGAGCAGATCGCCAGCGAAACCGGTCATGTCAGTGCCGAAACCGTGCTCAGCGGCGGCGGCCTGTTGCGTTTGTACCAAGCCATTTGCGCGCTGGATGGGCAACCGGCAACCTTGCAAAGCCCTGCGGCGATTACCGATGCAGCCCTGGCCGGTGAGCCACTGGCGCTGGCGGTGATCGAGCAGTTCTGTCGCTTTCTTGGGCGGGTGGCCGGCAACAATGTGCTGACCTTGGGTGGGCGTGCTGGGGTATACATTGTCGGCGGCATCATTCCGCGCTTCGCCGAGCTGTTTTTGCGCAGTGGTTTTGCCGACAGCTTTGCCGCGAAAGGCTGCATGAGCGGCTACTTCAAGAATGTCCCGGTGTGGCTGGTGACCGCTGAGTTCTCCGGTTTGCTTGGAGCTGGTGTGGCTCTGCAACAATTGGGGGCAACAGCCTAAGGGTGGGAGCGGGCTTGCCCCGCGATACGATATGACTGACAAGCCTCAATCGCGGGGCAAGCCCGCTCCCACCGACGAAGGAATTACATGGTGAGCAAGTCGATACTGCTGGTCGACGATGACCAGGACATCCGCGAACTGCTGCAAACCTACCTGAGCCGCGCAGGTTTCAGCGTGCAGGCGGTTGCCGATGGCCAGGGCTTTCGCCAGGCCCTGGACGACAGTGACTGCGACCTGGTGATCCTCGACGTGATGCTGCCCGATGAAGACGGTTTCAGCCTGTGCCGCTGGGTGCGTCAGCATCCGCGCCTGGCCCGGGTGCCGATCATCATGCTCACGGCCAGTTCCGATGAAGCCGACCGGGTCATCGGCCTGGAGCTGGGCGCCGATGACTACCTGGGTAAACCCTTTAGTCCGCGTGAGCTGCAGGCACGAATCAAAGCCCTGCTGCGCCGCGCCGGTTTCGGCCAGGAGCGCAATGGCGGCGATGTCTTGGCCTTCGATGACTGGCGCCTGGATACGGTCAGTCACCGCTTGTTTCACCGCGACGGTGAAGAGGTGATTCTTTCCGGCGCCGACTTCGCCTTGCTCAAGTTGTTCCTCGATCACCCGCAGCAAATCCTCGACCGCGACACCATCGGCAACGCCACCCGTGGACGTGAACCGATGCCTCTGGACCGCATTGTCGATATGGCGGTCAGCCGCCTGCGCCAACGCCTGCGCGACACGCACAAGCCGCCGCGGCTGATTCGTACCGTACGTGGCAGTGGTTACCTGTTGGCGGCCAGTGTTGCGCCCGCGCACTGAGGGGCGCTGGCGTCTGCCGCTGCCACGCTCGTTGCTCGGGCGCATGCTGCTGTTGACCCTGCTGGTGGTGTTGCTGGCCCAGGGCCTGTCGAGTCTGATCTGGCTTTCGCAACTGCGCGCCAGCCAGCTCGAAGGGCTGGTGGCCAGCGCCCGCAGCCTGGCCCATTCGATGAGCGCCAGCGTCAGCTACTTTCGCTCGCTGCCGGTGGCCTACCGGCCCATGGTGCTGGACCAGTTACGCAACATGGGCGGCACACGCTTCGTGGTCTCGCTCAACGACAAACCCTTGGACATGCAGGTGCTGCCGATTACCCCGCGCAAGCAGGCGGTGCTCAACGCAGTGGACGAAGTGCTGCGCCAGCACCTCGGCGCGCAGATGGATATTTCCCTCGAGTTTGTCAGCCCCCAGGACCTGCGGATCTTCAACAGCGGCCTGAAGCTCGATGAGCTGCCGCGCTCCTGGGCGCATTACGCGCTGACCCTGGAGCCGGTCAATCCTCCGGTACTGGTGACCCAGATCCGCCTCGGTGAAGGTGAGTGGCTGTACATCGCCTCGCTGATGCCTGAGCCCTATACCAGCCTTGAAGACGAAGGCCTGCCACGTCAGCAGCTGTGGTTCATCGGCCTGACCAGCTTCTTTCTGCTGCTGTTCATCGGCTTGCTGGTGCATTGGCAGAGCCGTCCGCTCAAACGTCTGGCGCGGGCGGCGCGGGAGATGTCGCTGGGCGCTGATGTCGAGCCGGTGCTGGAAGGTGGTGGCAGTGAGGTGGTTGAAGTCGGCCGGGCGTTCAATGCCATGCGTGAGCGCATCAGTCGCTACCTGACCGAACGCAGCCAGTTGTTCAGTGCCATTTCCCATGACTTGCGCACACCGATTACCCGCCTGCGCCTGCGCGTCGAGTTGCTTGAAGACGAGCAGCAGCAGGCGAAATTCAGTCGCGACCTGGACGAGCTGGAGATGCTGGTCAAAGGCGCGCTGCAGTGTGTGAAGGACACGGATATCCACGAGAACATCGAGCCGATCGACCTCAACCATGCCCTCGATTGCCTGGTCGAGCCTTATCTGGCCAGTGCCCGCGTTACCGTGCAGGGCAGGGCGCTAGCCCCGTACCCGGGCAAGCCGCTGGCGCTGCGCCGCTGCATGGGCAACCTGATCGACAATGCCCTGAAGTACGGCGAGCGTGCGCACCTGCGCGTGCTCGACAGCGAATCAGGCTTCGTCCTGCAGGTGGACGATGAAGGCCCGGGGGTGCCCGAGCAGCGTCTGGAGCAGGTTTTCGAACCGCATTTTCGTCTGGCCGGGCAGCAGCAGGGCTACGGCCTGGGCCTGGGAATCGCGCGCAACATTGCCCACAGCCACGGCGGCGAAGTGAGCTTGCGCAACCTGCAGGGCGGCGGTTTGCGGGTGACCTTGAGCCTGCCGCGCAGCAGCGACTGACACCTAGGTCAGGCGAATGTCACCAGCTTGTGACATTCGCACATCCCTTCGTTACCTCGGCCCCTCCAGCGCCTGGTTAGACTCCGATGCAAGCGCAAGCACCACGACTTGCACCTGCATAACAACAAGAAAAGGTTCCGCCCGATGAATGCGATCAATCGCCTCGCCGCTGTTGTTTCTCTCGCCTCCTTGTTGCCGCTGAGCGCTATGGCCGCCGATACCGGTACTGTCGAAGTCCTGCACTGGTGGACTTCCGGTGGCGAAGCCAAGGCTGTTGAAACCCTCAAGGCCCAGGTGCAGAAAGACGGCTTTATCTGGAAAGACAACGCCGTGGCCGGTGGTGGCGGCGCCGCAGCCATGACCGTGCTCAAGACCCGCGCCATTTCCGGCAACCCGCCCGCCGCGGCGCAGATCAAGGGGCCGGACATCCAGGAGTGGGGTGCGCTGGGTTTGCTGACCGAGCTCGATGAGGTGTCCAGAGCCAACAACTGGGACGCCCTGCTGCCGCAGAAAGTCGCCGAGATCATGAAGTACGACGGTCACTACGTGGCGGTGCCGGTGAACATCCACCGGGTCAACTGGCTGTGGATCAACCCGCAAGTGTTCGACAAGGCCGGCGCCAAGGTGCCGACCACCCTCGATGAACTCTTCGCCGCTGCCGACAAGCTCAAGGCCGCCGGCTTCATCCCCCTGGCCCATGGCGGCCAGCCGTGGCAGGACAGCACGGTGTTCGAGGACCTGGCCCTGAGCATCCTTGGCCCCAAGGGCTATCACGCCGCCTTCGTCGAGCTGGATGAAAAGACCCTGACCGGCGCGCCAATGATCGAAGTGTTCAAAACCTTGCAACGTCTGGGCACCTACATGGACCCCAACCGTGCCGGGCGTGACTGGAATATCGCCGCTGCCGAAGTCATCAACGGCAAAGCCGGCATGCAGATCATGGGCGACTGGGCCAAGAGCGAATGGACGGCTGCCGGCAAGGTCGCCGGCAAGGATTACCAGTGTGTGGCGTTCCCTGGCACCCAGGGCAGCTTCGCCTACAACATCGACTCGCTGGCGATGTTCAAGCTCAAGAACGAAAACGACATCAAGGCCCAGAACGACCTGGCCAAGGTTGCCCTGGAACCGCAGTTCCAGACCGTGTTCAACCAGAACAAAGGCTCGCTGCCGGTGCGTCAGGACATGGACATGAGCCAGTTCGACGCCTGCACGCAGAAGTCGGCGGTGGACTTCAAAGACGCTGAAAAAGGCGATGGCCTGCAACCGAGCATGGCCCACAACATGGCGACGACCCTGGCGGTACAGGGGGCGATCTTCGATGTGGTGACCAACTTCCTCAATGACCCGAAAGCGGATCCCGCGACGGCGGTCAAACAGCTGAATTCGGCGATCAAGTCGGCCAAATAAAGGTTTGCTGGCCTCTTCGCGGGGCAAGCCCGCTCCCACCGGTGACCACTGTGGGAGCGGGCTTGCCCCGCGATAATCACCACACGAGACCTCCTTATGAGCACTGTTGCCACTCTCAACAAGGCCTCGCCCTTCGACGCCTTGCAACGCTGGCTACCGAAACTGGTACTGGCGCCGAGCATGCTGATTGTCCTGGTGGGCTTTTATGGCTACATCTTCTGGACCTTCATCCTCTCCTTTACCAACTCCAGCTTCATGCCCAGCTACAAGTGGGTAGGCCTGGCGCAATACGCGCGGCTGATGGAAAACGACCGCTGGTGGGTAGCGAGCAAGAACCTGCTGGTGTTCGGTGGTCTGTTCATCGCCATCAGCCTGGTGATCGGCGTACTGCTGGCGGTCCTGCTCGACCAGCGGATTCGCCGTGAAGGCTTTATCCGCACGGTTTACCTGTACCCCATGGCGCTGTCGATGATCGTCACCGGTACCGCCTGGAAATGGCTGCTCAACCCCGGCCTGGGCCTGGACAAGATGCTCCGTGACTGGGGCTGGGAAGGCTTTCGTCTGGACTGGCTGGTGGACCCGGACCGGGTCGTCTACTGCCTGGTGATCGCGGCGGTGTGGCAAGCCTCGGGCTTTGTCATGGCGCTGTTCCTGGCGGGGCTGCGCAGCGTCGATCAGTCGATCATCCGCGCCGCGCAGGTCGATGGTGCCAGTCTGCCGAGCATCTACCTGCGCATCGTCCTGCCGAGCCTGCGCCCGGTGTTCTTCAGTGCGCTGATGATCCTCGCCCACATCGCCATCAAGAGCTTCGACCTGGTTGCGGCGATGACCGCAGGCGGGCCGGGGTACGCCTCGGACCTGCCGGCAATGTTCATGTACTCCTTCACCTTCAGCCGCGGCCAGATGGGCATGGGCTCGGCCAGTGCGATCCTGATGCTCGGCGCGATCCTGTCGATCCTGGTGCCATACCTGTATTCGGAACTGAGGAACAAGCGCCATGACTAGAACCCTGGCACCGCGTACTTTCAACTTCAGCCGGATCGCCATCTACGCCACGCTGTTGCTGGCCTGCGCGCTGTACCTGATTCCGCTGATCGTGATGCTGCTGACCAGCTTCAAATCGCCGGATGACATCCGCACCGGCAACCTGCTGAGCTGGCCTGAAGTGATTACCGGCATCGGCTGGATCAAGGCCTGGGACACGGTGGGCGGCTACTTCTGGAACTCGGTGAAAATCACTATTCCGGCGGTGCTGATCTCGACATTGCTCGGGGCACTTAACGGCTACGTCCTGTCGATGTGGCGCTTTCGTGGCTCGCAGCTGTTCTTCGGGCTGTTGCTGTTCGGCTGCTTCCTGCCATTCCAGACCGTGCTGCTGCCAGCCTCCTTCACTCTCGGCAAGCTCGGTCTGGCCAGCACCACCAGCGGCCTGGTGCTGGTGCACATCGTCTACGGCCTGGCGTTCACCACGCTGTTCTTCCGCAACTACTACTGCAGCGTGCCGGATGCCCTGGTACGCGCGGCGCGGCTGGACGGGGCGGGGTTCTTCACCATCTTCGGGCGCATCCTGCTGCCGATGTCGGTGCCGATCATCATGGTCTGCCTGATCTGGCAGTTCACCCAGATCTGGAACGACTTTCTCTTCGGTGTGGTGTTCGCCAGTGGCGACGCGCAACCGATCACCGTGGCCCTGAACAACCTGGTCAACACCAGCACCGGGGTCAAGGAATACAACGTCGACATGGCGGCGGCGATGATCGCCGGGTTACCGACCCTGTTGGTCTATGTGCTGGCTGGCAAGTATTTCCTGCGTGGGCTTACGGCCGGCGCGGTCAAGGGGTGAAACAACATGGCAACGCTTGAACTGCGCAACGTCAACAAGACCTACGGCAGCGGTCTGCCGGATACCTTGAAGCATATCGACCTGTCGATCGACTCCGGGGAGTTCCTGATTCTTGTCGGCCCATCCGGCTGCGGCAAGTCGACTTTAATGAACTGCATTGCCGGTCTCGAACAGATCAGCGGCGGGGCGATCCTGGTGGACGCTGCCGACATCAGCGGCATGAGCCCCAAGGACCGCGATATCGCCATGGTCTTTCAGTCGTACGCGCTGTACCCGACCATGAACGTGCGCGACAACATCGCCTTCGGCCTGAAGATGCGCAAGATGCCTGCGGCGGCGATCGATGAGGAAGTGGCGCGGGTGGCCAAGCTGCTGCAGATCGAGCACCTGCTGACGCGTAAGCCCGGCCAGCTCTCCGGCGGCCAGCAGCAACGCGTGGCCATGGGCCGGGCGCTGGCGCGGCGGCCGAAGATCTATTTGTTCGACGAGCCGTTGTCCAACCTCGATGCCAAGCTGCGGGTGGAGATGCGCACCGAGATCAAGCTGATGCACCAGCGCCTGAAGACCACCACGGTGTATGTCACCCACGATCAGATCGAAGCCATGACTCTCGGTGACAAGGTGGCGGTGATGAAGGACGGCCTGATCCAGCAGTTCGGTACACCGCAGCAGATCTACAACGATCCGGCCAATCTGTTTGTCGCCAGCTTCATCGGCTCGCCACCGATGAACTTTATTCCGCTGCGTCTACAGCGCAAGGACGGGCGTTTGCAGGCTCTGCTCGACAGTGGTCAGGCGCGCTGCGAACTACCCTTGGGAATCAGTGATGACGGCCTTGAGGAGCGTGAAGTGATCCTCGGCATTCGTCCTGAGCAGATCGCCCTGGCCCCGGCTCAGGCCAATGGCCTGCCGAGCATTCGCGCCGAGGTGCAGATCACCGAGCCGACCGGCCCGGACCTGCTGGTGTTCGTCACCCTCAACCAGACCAAGGTCTGCTGCCGCCTGGCGCCGGATGTGGCGACCCAGGTGGGCGACACCCTGAACCTGCAGTTCGATCCGGCCCGGGTGCTGTTGTTCGATGCCGCCACTGGCGAGCGCCTGGGGGTGAAGGTCACGCCACCGCAGTCCGGCCAGGACAATGTCGCGCAATTCAAGGGTCGTTGAATTGGTTGTAAGTCGTACATGCCTATCAAGAACAATAAAACGAGGAAACAAGGGATGGATCACTTCAAACACATCAAGCCGCTGGCGCCGCTGACCTTGCTGGCGGCGCTCGGGGTCAGCTGCGGGGCGCAGGCTGCCGATGCCTTTGCCCCGGAGTCGCAATGGATGACCGGCGACTGGGGCGGTACCCGTACCGAACTGCTGGAGCAGGGCGTCGACATCAAAATCGACTACGTTGGTGAAGTTGGCGCAAACCTCGATGGCGGCTTCAACGATGACAAGACTGCACGCTACAGCGACCAGTTCGGCCTGGGGGCCGCGCTGGATCTGCAAAAGCTGCTGGGCTGGGACAACACCCAGGCCAAGATTCAGCTGACCAACCGTAACGGCGAGAACATTTCCAATGACCGCATTGGCGACCCGCGTGCCGGCACCTTGAGCTCATCGCAGGAAGTCTACGGCCGGGGGCATATGGTGCGTCTGACCCAGCTGTGGATTCAGCATCAGTTCTTCGACAACAAACTCGACATCAAGGCCGGTTACTTCGGCGAAGGCGAAGACTTCAATACCTTCCCGTGCGATTTCCAGAACCTGGCGTTCTGTGGCTCCCAGGTGGGTAACTGGGCCACTAACATTTGGTACAACTGGCCGGTCAGCCAGGCGGCGATCCGCTTCAAGTACAACATCAACGATGAGCTCTATGCGCAAGTCGGGGCGTACAACCAGAACCCCTCTCAGCTGGAGCACGGCAACGGCTTCAAGCTCAGCGGCAGTGGTACCGCCGGTACGGTTTTGCCGGTCGAGCTGGTCTGGTCACCGAAAATCAACAGCCTGCCGGGCGAATACCGTGTGGGTTACTACAAGAGTACGGCCGACGCCGATGATGTGCGTGAAGATGACAACGGCCAGGATGCGGCGACCACGGGTAACAGTTATCGCGTGCATGACAGCAAGCATGGCTACTGGTTTGTCGCGCAACAGCAACTCACCCGCCATAACGGCGATGCCAGCCGTGGCCTGAACATCGCGGCAAACGCCACCTTCCATGACAAGGACACCAACTTCATCGACAACTACCAGTCGTTGATGTTTGTCTACAAAGGCCCGTTCGATGCGCGTCCGAAGGATGACATCGGCATCGGTTTTGCCCGTATCCATGTCAACGACGACGTGAAGAAAAACGCCGAGTTGCTCAATGCCGCCAACGGTGTGGGCAATTACGAAGACCCGTTGTTCTCGCCGCTGCGCACCACCGAGTACAACTACGAGCTCAACTACGGTTTCCACGTGACCAACTGGCTGACTGTTCGTCCGAACCTGCAGTACATCACCCACCCGGGTGGGGTGGACGAAGTGGACAACGCGCTGGTCGCGGGTTTGAAGATTCAGTCGTCGTTCTGAGGCAATATGTTGTAAATTTACGAGCTTATCGCGGGGCAAGCCCGCTCCCACCGGCATAATCTGTGGGAGCGGGCTTGCCCCGCGATGGCCCCAACTAACAACAAGAGTCTCAAGTTATGCCCGAGCACCCGCTACAACGCTTCTTCACCTCGCAGAGGCCGCGACCGACCTTTGAGTGGGAGCGTTATCAGCAGCGCGATGTGCTGATCATCGATCATCCCCGGTGCCAGGCCGTATTCAGCCGCCAGGGTGCACAGTTGCTGCACTTCCAGCCCACGGGCGAACGCCCTTGGCTATGGTGCGCGGCGCAGTGGCCACAAGTCGGTGCCATCCGCGGCGGTGTGCCGGTGTGCTGGCCCTGGTACGGTCGCCATCCCAGCGAAGACATGTGGCCGGCTCACGGCTGGGCACGCTTGCTCGACTGGAAGCTGATCGACAGCAGTGAAGATGAAGAGGGTGTGACCCTCAAATGGCGTTTGCAACTGTGCGACTGGCAGGTCGACCTGTTGGCCAGGTTGGGCAAGCGCATGGAGCTTGAGCTCAGTACCGAACACCAGGACAGCCAGCCTTGTCAGCTGAGTCATGCTCTGCTGGCCTATTGGCGTATTAGTGACGTTTCTGAGATAGCGCTATCTGGGCTAGAAAACATTGAGGGTTACGACCGTTTGAACCGTCAGGCCTGCCGTCAGAAGGGCGCCTTGAAGGTGCATGGCGGCTGTCAGCGGGTGTTCCCCAATGCGGCGACCGTGCAACTGCACGATCCGGCCTGGCAACGACAGCTGAGCATCGATACCGGTGACAGCGAGGACACCATCGTCTGGCACCCGGGCAGTCGCCCGTTGATGGGCGTCAGCAGCACTGAAACCCTGGGCTTCGTCTGTGTCGAGGCGGCCAGTGGCAGCAGTGACAGCCTGAGCCTGGCGCCGGGTGAACAGGCACACCTGCGCTTGCAGGCACAGCTGCTTAGTTGAGCTCGTCGTCGATCGGGTAGCGGCTGGCGTTGAGGCTCTCCTTGATCTTGCGCAGGTGTGGCTGGAAGTCCACGCCGCGGCGCAAGGTCATGCCGGTGGCCAACACGTCGAGCACCGTCAGCTGAATGATCCGCGAGGTCATCGGCATGTAAATATCGGTGTCTTCTGGCAGCGGTATGTTCAAGCTCAGGCTGCTGGCCTTGGCCAGGGGCGAATCGGCAGCGGTCAGGCCGAGTACCGAGGCGCCGTTTTCCCGGGCCAGGCGCGCGACTTCGACCAGCTCGCGGGTACGTCCGGTGTAGGAGATGATGACGAACAGCTCGCCGGTGTGGGCGACCGAGGCCAGCATGCGCTGCATCAGGACATCGGCGTGGGCCGAGACGGCCAGGTTGAAGCGGAAGAACTTGTGCTGGGCATCCAGCGCCACCGGTGCCGAGGCGCCGAGGCCGAAGAAGTGGATCTGCCGGGCCTGGATCAGCATGTCGACGGCGCGGCTGATCAGTTGCGGGTCGAGTTGCTGGCAGGCACTGTCCAGCGAGGCGATGGCGCTGCCGAAGATCTTCTGGGTGTAGGACGCCGGATCATCATCGGCTTCAACCGCCCGGCTGACGTAAGCGGCGCCGCTGGCCAGGCTCTGCGCCAGCTGCAGTTTGAGCTCGGGGTAGCCACTGACGCCGAACGAACGGCAGAAGCGGTTCACCGTCGGTTCGCTGACCTTGGCCGCCTGGGCCAGGGCGGCAATGCTGAAGCGGGTGGCTTGCTGAGGGTTGAGCAGGATGACTTCGGCGACTTTGCGCTCAGCCTTGTTCAGCTCTTCGAGGCGGCCCTGGATCTGCTCCAGGAGGTTTCGCACGCGGTCCATGGGTATGTGTCCTTGGGTCGATGAGGCAGCCCACTGCCGATGGCAGAGGGCTTTTGACGCGGTGGCCTATCGTACTGATGGCATGGGAGGCACACCACTTGAATCTGTGTTTCGGATAAAATGTTGTGGTTTTTACTACATTATTCCTTGAAAACTGCGATTGAAAACGGTATTTCTACGTCAACTTGATAAAAGAACCAACATCATGGCATCGATCAGCGTTGAACCTTGCACCTTTGCCCTGTTTGGCGCCCTCGGCGATCTGGCCTTGCGCAAGCTGTTTCCGGCGCTCTACCAGCTTGATCGCGCCGACCTGCTGCACGCGGATACCCGTGTGCTGGCCCTGGCTCGTGAGCCGGGCAGTGTCGAAGAGCACCTGGCATCGATCGAGGCGCATCTGCGCGAGTTTGTTCCGCAAGGGCAGATCGAGACCTTGGTGTTGCAGCGTTTTCTCGCGCGCCTGCGCTATCTGCACGTCGACTTTCTCAAGTCCGAGGACTACCAGGCGCTGGCCGGGCAGGTCGGCGACGACAGCCAGCTGATCGCTTACTTCGCCACGCCCGCGGCGGTCTATGGCGGTATTTGCGAGAACCTCGACAAGGTCGGCCTCAGTGCGCGCACCCGGGTGGTGCTGGAAAAACCCATCGGCCATGACCTGGACTCTTCGCGGCGGGTCAATGACGCGGTGGCGCAGTATTTCCCGGAAAACCGCGTTTATCGCATCGACCATTACCTGGGCAAGGAAACCGTCCAGAACCTGATTGCCCTGCGCTTTGCCAACAGCCTGTTCGAAACCCAGTGGAACCAGAACTCGATCTCGCACGTGGAAATCACCGTGGCCGAGAAGGTCGGGATCGAGGGGCGCTGGGGCTACTTCGACAAGGCCGGGCAACTGCGCGACATGATCCAGAACCACTTGTTGCAGCTGCTTTGCCTGATCGCCATGGACCCGCCCAGCGATCTCTCTGCCGACAGCATTCGCAACGAGAAGGTCAAAGTGCTCAAGGCGCTGGCGCCGATCACTGGCGAAGGCCTGAGCACTCACGTGGTGCGCGGCCAGTACATTGCCGGCTACAGCGAAGGCAAGCCGGTGCCGGGCTATCTGGAAGAAGACAACGCCAACGCCCAGAGCGACACCGAAACCTTTGTTGCCCTGCGCGCCGATATCCGCAACTGGCGCTGGGCCGGCGTGCCGTTCTACCTGCGTACCGGCAAGCGCATGCCACAGAAACTGTCGCAGATCGTCATCCACTTCAAGGAAACCCCGCACTACATCTTCGCCCCGGAACAGCGTTTGCAGATCGGTAACAAACTGATCATCCGTCTGCAGCCGGACGAAGGCATTTCCTTGCGGGTGATGACCAAGGAACAGGGCCTGGACAAGGGCATGCAACTGCGCAGCGGGCCATTGCAGCTGAATTTTTCCGACACCTGGCGCAGTGCACGGATTCCCGATGCCTATGAGCGCTTGTTGCTGGAAGTGATGCGCGGCAATCAGAACCTGTTTGTGCGCAAGGACGAAATCGAATACGCGTGGAAGTGGTGCGATCAGCTGATTGCTGGCTGGAAGAACAGCGGCGACGCGCCCAAGCCTTATGCCGCTGGCTCCTGGGGGCCGATGAGCTCGATTGCATTGATTACCCGTGATGGGAGGTCTTGGTATGGCGATATCTGAACTGCAACTGCCGGCTAACGTGACGGCCCATGATTTCAACGCTGCCGCGCAGCTGGCCGAAGGTTTGGCCAAGGATGTCGCCGGGCGCCTGAATGCCGCGATCGCGGCAAACGGCCAGGCTACCCTGGTGGTGTCCGGTGGGCGTAGCCCGGTGGCGTTTTTCCAGGCACTGATCCAGCAGCCGCTGGACTGGTCGAAGGTCTTAGTGACCCTGGCCGATGAGCGCTGGGTGCCGGTCGAGCATGCTGACAGCAATGCCGGTCTGCTCAAGCGCCATCTGTTGACCGGCAACGCCGCCAAGGCACGTTTCCTTGGCCTCTACCGTGCAGCGGCCAGCCTTGAAGCTGCTGCCCTGGAAGCCGAACAGGCCCTGGCCGAGCTGGCCGGCATCGACGTGCTGGTACTCGGTATGGGCGACGACGGCCATACCGCCTCGCTGTTCCCTGGCAGTCCGAACCTGAGCGAAGGTCTTGATCCGCAGAGCACGCGTCGCTGTTTGCCGATGCTGGCGCCGAGCGTGCCGCATCAACGCCTGAGCATGACTCGCGCCTTGCTGGCCAGGGCCGCCTTCACCGCCTTGTCCGTGCAAGGTCCGGGCAAACTCGCTACCCTGCGCGCCGCGCTGGCTGGCGATGACTTGAGCGAAATGCCGATTCGCGCCTTCTTACAAGACCCTCTGGATATTTACTGGTGCCCATGAGCCAAGGATCCGCCGTTATGACCACGCATGAACTGAAACAGCCGGGAGTTTCCATGGCCGACAAGATTGCCCGGATCGATCAGATCTGCACCCAGGCGCGGATTCTGCCGGTGATCACCATCGCCCGCGAAGAAGACATCCTGCCGTTGGCCGATGCGCTGGCTGCCGGTGGCATCAAGACCCTGGAAGTGACCCTGCGCTCGGCGCACGGCCTGAAAGCCATCCAGGTGCTGCGTGAACAGCGGCCGGAACTGTGCGTCGGCGCCGGCACCGTGCTGGATCGCAAGATGTTCGCTGCCGTGGAAGCGGCTGGTGCGCAGTTTGTGGTCACGCCAGGTGTTACCCAGGACATTCTTGAGGCAGGTGTGCAAAGCGACCTGCCGTTGCTGCCGGGGATCAGCACGCCATCGGAGTTGATGATGGGCTACGCCCTTGGCTATCGCCGTTTCAAGCTGTTTCCCGCGGAAATCAGCGGCGGCGTGGCGGCGATCAAGGCTTACGGCGGTCCGTTCGGTGAGGTGCGCTTCTGCCCGACCGGTGGGGTGAACCCCGGTAATGTGAAGAGCTATATGGCCCTGCCCAATGTCATGTGTGTGGGCGGGACCTGGATGCTCGACAGTGGCTGGATCAAGAACGGCGAGTGGTCGCGGATTACCGAGTGCAGCGCAGAGGCCTTGGCGCTGCTGGATTGAAAGGTTGTCGTCGCGTGTGGTTTGCAGGGCGCCTTGTCGGCGCCCTTTTTTGTGGGGGGCGGTTTTGCTCCCCGATAACGTGCAGGAAACGCGTCCTGATGCCTGCTGCAAGGAGAGCCCGTTAAGGTCGGTTGGGTAACAGCCAACCCCTAACGCAGTACTTTTTTCGCAGGAGTGACAGCATGAGCGACAAGACAAAACGGATTATCGCGGGCTTCGAGCATGTAGAGGGGTCGTACGAAATCGAGAATTATCTGTTTGGCGATCAGATCGACAGCGTTACACCGGGCTGCTGGATCTACGGCGATACCGTTTATGGCGACATGCGGATCGGCTTCAACAACTGGGGGACCTACAGTGTCCCGGTCATGGCCTACTTGGTGCACATGAACACTGTTCGCCTGCCGACCAAGGTCAAGCACCAGCAGGAGATCGCGGTAGTCAATGGCTATAGCAGCTCGGTCACCACTTCCATTGAAACTGAAATCTCCTTGGGCACCGGATTTGTTGCTATTGCCGGCGGTGGCTTGAAGATCACCAATAGCTCCACAGAAGGTATCCACAACTCCACCACGCGCAGCCAAAAGATAGAAATGGAAGGGCCGGGTACGTTCAATATCTATCAGGTGCACATCGCCTATGCCCACTGTGCTACTTCGGCTGGTTCGCTTGCGCATCTGTTCAAGTATGCCAAGACCCTCGCCAGGCCAAGCGCACGGCAGCCTGACAGGGAAGACCTGTACTTCATGACCTCGATCGCGACCAACACCATCGTCCCGGTGGCGTCGAAGAACTCCGCAGCCCCCTTGAGCTGGGCTGACATTCAGGAGGCGGCGCTGATAGAAGGTTACGACGCCGAGATCAACGGCGGTATGTGGTCGATAGACTACTCGGCGTTCGACACGCCGGGATCGCACTACTGATCGCCACGCATAAAAAAACCGCATCCTGGATGCGGTTTTTTATGCGTGGCTTGGCTTTACGCCGCTTTCGCCTCTTGCTGGCTCAGCGACCGATTCAGCGCACTGAACAATGCCTTGAAGCTGGCCGTGGTGATGTTTTCATCGATACCCACGCCGTGCACCGGACGACCACCGGCCACACGCAGTTCGATATACGCTGCGGCCTTGGCGTTGGTGCCCGCACCGATGGCGTGCTCGTTGTAGTCCATGATTTCCACGGCCACCGGCAGACCGGCCACCAGGGCTTCGAGGGCGCCATTGCCCTTGCCGCGCCAGTGCAGGGTGGTTTCGCCTTCGCTGGAGACTTCCACCTCGACCTTGCTGTTACCGTTCTCTTCCTGCAGGCGATGGCTGACCAGCGCGTACGGCGCGTTGGCTTGCAAGTATTCGCGGTGCAACAGGTTGTAGATCTGCTGGGCAGTCATCTCCAGGCCCAGACGGTCGGTTTCACCCTGTACCACCTGGCTGAACTCGATCTGCATGCGGCGCGGCAAGCTGATGCCGTATTCCTGTTCGAGCAGGTAGGTGATGCCGCCTTTGCCTGACTGGCTGTTGACGCGGATCACCGCCTCGTAGCTGCGGCCGATGTCGGCTGGGTCGATCGGCAGGTACGGCACCTCCCACTTGGCGTCGTCTTTCTGCTGGGTGAAGCCCTTGCGGATCGCATCCTGGTGCGAGCCGGAGAAGGCGGTGTGAACCAGGTCACCGACATACGGATGACGTGGGTGCACCGGAATCTGGTTGCATTCCTCGACCACTTTGCGCACGCCGTCGATGTCGGAAAAGTCCAGTTGCGGGTCCAGGCCCTGGGTGTAGAGGTTCAACGCCAGGGTTACCAGGTCGACGTTACCGGTACGCTCACCGTTGCCGAACAGGCAGCCTTCGACACGGTCGGCGCCGGCCATCAGGCCCAGCTCGGTGGCGGCCACGCCGGTGCCACGGTCGTTGTGGGTGTGCAGGCTGATGATCACGCTGTCGCGACGGTTGACGTTGCGGCCGAACCATTCGATCTGGTCGGCATAGATGTTCGGCGTCGAGACTTCGACGGTGGCCGGCAGGTTGAGGATGATCTTGTTGTCCGGCGTCGGGTTCCACACCTCGATCACCGCGTCACAGACTTCCTTGGCGAATTCCAGCTCGGTGGCGCTGAAGGTCTCGGGCGAGTACTGGAAGGTCCACTGGGTTTCCGGCTGCTGCGCGGCGTATTTGACGAACAGCTTGGCCGCGTTCACCGCGATGTCTTTCACGCCTTGCTTGTCCTGGTTGAAGACGATGCGGCGGAACGACGGGCTGGTGGCGTTGTACAGGTGGACGATGGCCTTTTTCGCACCGCGCAGCGATTCGAAGGTACGGGCGATCAAGTCTTCACGGGCCTGGGTCAGCACCTGGATGGTGGTGTCGTCAGGAATGTGGCCGTCTTCGATCAGGGTACGAACGAAGTCGAAATCGGTTTGCGAAGCCGAAGGGAAGGAGGCTTCGATCTCTTTCACGCCGACGCTGACCAGGGTCTTCCAGAAGCGCAGCTTCTTCGCCGCATCCATAGGCTCGATCAACGACTGGTTGCCATCACGCAGGTCGGAGCTGCACCAGATTGGCGTCTGGGTGATGGTCTTCGATGGCCAGGTACGGTCAGGCAAGTTGACGGTAGGGAAGGCGCTGTATTTTTTCGAAGGGTCTTTGAGCATGGTCATGAAAAGCAATCCTTGAATGTGCGGCCTGGAAAGGTGGCCTGCCGAACGAAAACGAGATGAAAAGGCGAGGCGACGCGATTCAGCTTGGTAGTCGTGCACTGACCAGGCAGAGGCTGCGATGTTGACGAAGCAGGATGAGGGTCTGAAAGGTTTTCATGGCTTCAACCCTAACCAGTGGGGTTAAAGATGGCAAGCCTTGAGAGAAAATTGAGATAAATGCTTAAAAAATTACAATTGTCGAAATTTTATGGCGGAAATTTAACGAGGATGCCGATATTTTTGCGTGATGCTGCTCGCCTGGGAGATTCGCTATCAGCGCAGTATTCGCGAAACCAGCCACCCGGTAGGAGCGGGCTTGCCCCGCGAGCTTTTTGCCCCCGCCAACTGAAGACCAGAAAATACAGATGCAGTTTAGGAAGCGTCTGACATCAAATTTTTTTCGCTCTTGGTAGCCTTTCCGGGTGTTTACGCCCGTTCAAGCGCGATATCGCTTGGGCATTGCGTGGTCTCTCTCCTCCGTTTAAGGACAAACGCATGTTCGCACCGACCAATAGCGTGCAGTTCGAATTACTTATCCCCATGGTTCGCAATGATTTCAAGGTCCTGGCGTTTGACGGCACGGAAGCCATCAGCGCGTTGTACGCGATCCACATTGAACTGGTCAGCGAGTACCCCGACCTCGATCTTGAGAGTCTGCTCAGTCAGCCGGCGTTTCTGCGCTTCGGATTGAACGGTGAAGGGCTGCATGGCCGCATCGAAGACGTTCGGGTGGAGGAGCCCGGTACACGCCTGACCCGCTATCGGCTGACCCTGGTGCCAGCGCTGTACTACTTGCAGTTCAGCCACAACCAGCGGATTTTCCAGCACCTTACGGTGCCGCAGATTATCGCTCAGGTGCTCCAGGGCCATGGCATCCAGGCCGATGCCTATAGCTTTCATGTCAGCCCCCGGCCGGTGCGCGAATACTGCACGCAGTATGGGGAGGATGACCTCAGCTTCATCATGAGGCTGTGCAGTGAAGAAGGCATTGCCTGGCATCACCAGCACAGCCCGGACGGTCATCGGCTGGTGTTCACCGACGATCAGGTCTTTTTTCCCAAACTGGGGGCAACCCCCTATCAGCAAGGCGCCGGTCTGGTGGCCGATCACCCGGTCATCAGCCAGTTCTCCCAGCGCTTCAGCACCCGGACCACTACCGTCACCCGCCGAGACTACGACCTCAAGCGCCCAAGCCGGTTAGTGGAGAGCCACTCCACTGCCGAGTTCAAGCCGGCGCTTGAGGATTACCACTACCCCGCGCTGATCGAAACCGAAGAACGCGGCAAGCAGCTTGCCCGTCGGGCCCTGGAACGGCACCGTAGTGACTACCAGTTGGCCGAAGGCAAAAGCGATCAGCCGAGCCTGCGCAGCGGTCATTTCTTCGACCTGTGCGAACACCCGCGCAAAGCGAGCAACGACTTGTGGCTATTGCTCAGCGTAAGCCACAAAGGCAAACAGCCGCAGGTGCTTGAGGAATCAGTTGCCAACGACGACCAGCCCGAAGACGGCTTCAGCCAGGGCTACCGCAACAGCTTCAGCGCTATCCCCTGGGACGTGTTCTACCGGCCACCGCTGGTCACCCGAAAATCGGTGCTGGTCAGCCAGACCGCTCGGGTCACCGGACCTGAGGGCGAAGAAATCTTCTGCGATGAGCATGGCCGGGTCAAAGTCGAGTTCCATTGGGACCGTGCCGAGCTGAACAGTGACAAGAGCAGTTGCTGGCTGCGGGTTTCATCCAGCTGGGCCGGGGAGGGCTTCGGCGCGGTGACCATCCCGCGCATCGGCATGGAAGTGGTGGTGACCTACCTTGAGGGCAATCCTGACCGGCCGTTGATCACCGGCTGTGTGCCGAACACGCGCACGGCGGTGCCGTACCCGTTGCCCGCAAACAAAACCAAAACCGTGTTGCGCAGCCACAGTTCGCCCGCCAGTGGCGGCTACAACGAACTGTCGGTTGAAGACCGGGCCGGGCAGGAAAAAATCTACCTGCGTGCCCAGCGTGACCTGGAGCAAAAAATCGAAAACGACAGCCGGCTGGAAGTCGGCAATGAACGCCGGGAAACCATCAAGGGCAACAGCATTGCGGTGCTGGAGGCAGAAGACCAGCGCACCGTGACGGCGGATCGCAAGGTCGAGCTCAAGGCCAACGATTACCTGCAAATCGCCAGCAGCAGCCACACCCGGGTCGGGCAAACGCTGGTGATCGAGGCCGGTCAGCAAGTGCACCTCAAGGCGGGCCGCGAAGTCGTGCTGGACGCTGGGGGCAGCATCAGCTTGAAAGGCGGAGGTCAGCATATCGTCGTAGGCCCAGGCGGCATCTTCAGCAGTAGCGAGATTCAAATCGGTGGTGCGCCCATTGCCGGAACCGCAGCGGCGCCGGAGTTGCCCGGCATGCTCGAAGGATTATCGACGCCACCGCCACTCGCGCTTGTGTCGCAGAGCAAGGCACTGATGCGGCCTGAGCCATGGTGTGAAGTGTGTGAACAGGCTGCGGAGGAAACTAACCAGTGAGTAGCGTCTTCCAAGCCAATTACCTATTGGTCGATGGTGTCTTGCGTCCCAATGCGCTGGCGAGTCTTTACGCCCTCGCAGAGCGGGTTGAAATCGAACCGCTGTACCTGGGAACCCGCTGGACGGAACTGAAACACCTTGGCCCGCTATTGGTGGCGATTGACGGTTCATCCAGTCTGATCGACGAAACCTGCCAACGTGCTACCGGGCAGGCCGACGCCAGCCTTTTGTACAGCCCTGCACCGATAATCGCCGTAGCCGATCATCTGCGTCGCTTCATCGCGCCATCAAATGTCCTTGGCAGCAAGGGGTTGCTGCGTTTTGCCGACCCCTTGGTGGCGCGTTACTGGCTAGGTAGTTATCAAGGTGCGCAGCGGGACGCAGTGCTGGGTCCGATCCAGGCCTGGCACCTGCCGCACAACCCTCATTCCTGGGAGCTTGCTGAGCCCGTCGAGTGGCACACAATCGCGCGCACAGCGCCGCCGCCCGAATGGGTGGATGAGTACGCTCGGTTGGGCGAAGCACAGATGCATGCGCTCGATCAGGCCGCACGCTGGCGCTTCATGGAGCGGCTGCACCATCGCTTTGAGCAAAGTCATCCTCAGCACCAGTCGCGCATCGACAAAAGCCAGTTATCCCGTTGGTTCGATGAGCGTCTGGACGAGGCCCAGGCCTGGGGCCTTGTCAGCGAGCGCAGCCTGGCGATCTGGGTTGAATACAGCCTGCGCTGGGGAGAGGGGTTTACCCAGCGCCCTCAAACGCCTTATCAGCACTGGCTGGCGCGCACCCCCGAGGCGCGCAAACTCGCCCCGGAGCTGCGTATCCAGCACATGGATAAGCAGTGCCTGCACCTCGACTTGAACAAGGACGCGTGATGAACCAGCCCGTGACAGAAGCCGAACTGAATCAGGCCCGGCGTAACCAGGAATTTACCGACGCGCCTATGGGCAGAGGCCAATGTGCCTTGCGGCACGCGCAGGTGGCGATTTTCCCGGTGCGTTATGCACTGGACGAATCACCGCTCGGCAAAGACAGCAACCAAGGGCCGAATCCACTGCCGGCCGGCTGGTCGAGCAGACTGCCCGAACTGCAGACCCGCAGCTACACCTTGCGTCAGTTACGCGATGGCTGGCTCTATGTGTGGAACAGTGTCGACCAGACCTTCCACGAATACCAGGTATCCGCTGAGCACTTCACGCGTCACACGTGGACGGAAAGTCAACTGAACCAGGATGTTCGTCACAACCCAGGCGAAAGCCATCCCTACCTGCTGTATCCCCGCCGCAGCCAACTGCGTATCGCTTACTCACCGGTGCAATGGACCTGGCGCCTGTGCGAGCTGATGCGCAGCAGCGCCACTGAACAACGCCAATGGATGCGCACCCTCGATCTGCCAGCGTTTTGCGCCAGCGGCAAAGCCGAGCACGGCGGCTCAATTACCGAACTGGGCAACAGCGTGGCGGATATTCTCGTCTACGGCGCAACAGCGCCAAGCTTCACCAGCACGCTGCTGCCGACCAGCGCCAGCGAGCCTGGTCTGCCGTACAAACCGGCGTTCGAAGAGGCGTTGGTGCGCGGCAGGGTCCCGGAACAGGACACGGCGCTGTTTATCGCCCTGGATGATCCGCTAGCCATCGTCGATGACCTGAGCATGAACCTGAGCGGCCGGCTCCTGGAGCAGAGTCAGTTTGAAAACCTGCATCAGCACACACTGGAAAGCGCCGTTGCCGTCGAGCGCTTGTGTGGTTTTGATACCGATGCGTTTATCCCGGACTCGATCAAGGACCCATTTCAACGCCAAGCCTACATCGACGACCTGTACCGCCTGCTGAAAACCATGGATAAAGTCGAGCGCGGCAAGGACCTGGTCACAGCCGATCAGGAGTACTTGGTGATGATGGGTGCCGGCCCGGAAATAGATGCCGCCCAAGCCCAGTTTAAAGCCCGATGGGGGCAACTGCCCGCTCAAGGCGATTGGCAGGCAGCCCTCGAAGAGTGGAAGGCCAAGCGTCTTTGGCGCGAGGACGTGCGCTTTGATGAAGCACAGCAGTACCTGAGTCAGACCACGGCCCAGGCTCAACGGCTCCAGGACCATTGCCAGCGTAGCGAAACTGATCTGCTCACCTGGCTTGAGCGCCTTGGCCCCGGCGCAGAAGCTGTTTATCACGACGCCTGCAACGTCGACCAATCCAGCCAACTGCTGGAGACCGCTCACGCGCTTTACACCCTGCTGGGCAATGGATCGAAGGGACAGCAGTGGTTGTGCAAGGAGGCTGAGCGACCGAGCAGCCTGTTCGGCCTGGCGCTGTTCAACTTCAACCCGCAAGTGGCGACCTTGATCAAAACGGTGTCGCACAACTTCACCACCTACGGAACACTTGACGATCAGGGCCTCGAAGGAGATGGCAGCTCACCGGCGCTGACCCCGACCTCAGCGGGCGATGCCACGAGCCTGGCCACCCGGGCCAATGAGCTCAAAGCGGTCTTCGACCTGGAGAGCTTGCAGAACAGCAAGCACTACCAGGCCATGAGTAGTGCCGCCAAACAAGCCTTGAGCACCTTGGTCAATGTCGCCAACCACCAGGCCCGGGACGCCTGGCACGGGCTGAACGGCATGTTGATGCCGGCCATGAAGCAGCAAATCGGATTTACCCTCGCGGCCACCCAGGTGTTGATCTCCACTGAAATTTCCAGCGCCACCCAGCTGCTGGTCAATCCGACCTACGCACGCGATTACCAGGTCTGGCTGCTGCAAGTGAAAACCGTGGCCAACAAAATTTCCGGCACCCAACGCGTGTTGCAACGGCCCAATACACTTTACGACCAACGCGCCGCGCGCATCGCTCTGCAAACCCTTGAAGAGCAGATGAAAACGCTGTTTTTGCAACGTCCCAATCAGATCATCGCCAAAGCGACTGGCACTACGCGCCTGGATGCTAGTCTGGGGCAAGTCAATAGCTGGCTCGCCGACCTGGGGCAGGCTGAGGTGACGGCGCAATTGAAAGTGGCAGGTACTCATGAGTACCTGAAGCGCACCAGAGCCTGGATGGGGCAGAACCTGGGCAATGCCCTGCCTGCCTTGTTGGTCGGTCTGAACGCGTGGAACGTTTGGAATACGGCCAGGCAGGCGCAGAACGATGGTCGCTTTACGGCGGATGAATGGCGCACGTTGGGAGCGAACTCCGCGTATGCAGCCAATGCCATTGCGGCGCTGTGGGTTGGGCCGGTTTGGAGTCGGGCGGGGGGGATGGCTACGGAGCTAAGTAACAGAACTCTGAAAGTTGCTGAGGCCGGATACTCTAAATGGTTGGGGCAAGCCAAAACCGCTTCCGCGGGTAGTGCAAAGGCTGCGGTGGCAAAGGAGTTCGCGAAGACTTCGAAAAGTCTGATATTGCGCACGGTGACGTGGGCAGCGTTGGGGGCTGTTGCTGCCGGGCTTGAGGCTTGGCAAATTTCTGAAGACGTTGGTGGCGCCACGAGCGAGGAAGAGAAAGCGCTGCTTTGGGCAAAGTTCGGTGTGGTTTTCGGAATGTCTTTTGCGGCAACGACCCAACTAGTCGGCGCAGGCCTTGGCTATTGGTTTGGTTTCGCGTGGGTAATGTCGACGCCAGTGACAATTATCTTAGCGCTCCTCGGCATTGCCTATTTGATGGTCACCATGGCCGCCAACCGCTTCAAACGCGAGGGGCTGCGTTTGTGGTTGTACCGTTGCACTTGGGGACGTGGGACAACACCTGAATGGCTGGGGGATGAAGGCCATCGCGAACAGATGAATACTTTGATGGAGACTCTGCAACGACCCACTGTAGTGGGCAGAGCCTTGTATCATGGCGGTGGCAGTACTCCGAGAAAATGGCTGGGCTTCTGGTTGCAAATTCAGGTGCCTACAGCGTTGGCGGGTAAAGAACTGGTCTTGCAACCGGCAATAGTCCAGAGGCGCTATTTTCTAGAAGACGAACTAAGCGTCGCGGGCAATAGCTTTTACGACCAGTTTCTCTATGGCAATTGGGTCGACCCGAGGTTACTCGGAGAGCTGCCTAGCGCGCCAGGAAGTAAAACCAGCCTAACGGATTTCACTCACACTGACGAAGAACCATATCGTCTTTGGCAAGTCTGGGTCGATAGTCGGACCGACAGCCCGACCCTTGAACTGGAGATTAAATATCCGGCTGGTGTGCGGCAGCGATCAGATCGTCGCGGTTACATGTTTCGAATGCCCTTGGAATGGGCAACAAATGAAGCCGATCGAATCAATAATGCGTTGGGCAGTGAGCTGATGGAGAAAGATGGCGTCGTGTTGCTCAACAAAAATACAAAACTACTAAAATTGGCCGTCCCAGGTTCAACTAAGCGATGAGTGCAGCAATGTTTGGCTTCAATAAAAATCTTGATCTGCCGACGCGGCTTCAGTGGAAATTTGCGCATGAGCCCGAATTGTTGGGCTGGACAATTCGAGCGCGTAACTACAATACGTTTGTAGCTAATTGCATGTTTTTATTTATGGCTGTATTGATTTTTGGTGGTGCACTCATAATGTATTCAGTGTATGAGGGGATGAGTCAGCCTTGGCGAACATTGTCTTGCGTTTTCTATTGCATGCTTACGTTGTTTGTAGTTTTATCCATGACCCATCAGCGGATGAATTTCGCCTTTCGTTTTAGTAAGTCCGGGATGGAACATTGCAAGTGGAAAGATTTTCCGAAATGGGCCCTGACATTCTTGAAGTGGCTTACTGGGATAACGGCAATTTTTTTTGTTTTCATGGCAACCATTGATCCATCATTCTTGCTTGGCGCGCTGATAGAGCCTGGTGGTCTGGGCTTGAC
This sequence comes from Pseudomonas alkylphenolica, assembly GCF_000746525.1. NCBI lineage: Bacteria > Pseudomonadati > Pseudomonadota > Gammaproteobacteria > Pseudomonadales > Pseudomonadaceae > Pseudomonas > Pseudomonas alkylphenolica. Next base: position 4,619,246 of record NZ_CP009048.1, on the reverse strand, counting down.
ATATCTCTCGATGGCACACTCAAAGAGCTACCAGGCAATGCATACCCACTACCACCACTATGCATTTGAGTGGGAAGAGTTCACTCAACTAGCCGTTGTTACCAATAGGGAGATCGTCGATTTAAAATACAGCGTAATCCAAGAAGGAGATGATCATATAACCAATGGGGGTATTAATATATTTTGCAAGAGGAAGCAGAAAGAGAAAGTAGCTGAATTTATTAAGCCTTATCTGTCTCCAGGTGTACCGTGCATCGAAACCAAGGCTGACGTTCCACAGTACTAATGGAGGAGACGCAGCAACGACCACTGTAGTAGGAAACGCTTTGTATTGCGGTGGTGGCAGCACCCCGAAAAAGTGCCTGGGGTTTTGGGTACAAATCCAGGTGCCGGCAGCGCTGGCGGGCAAAGAGCTGACCTTGCAACCGGCAATCGTCGAGCAGCGCTATTTCTCTAAAGATCGGCTGTATGCCACGGAGAATAACGTTTACGACCAGTTTCTTGATGGCAATTGGGTCGATCCGAAGCAGCTCGGAGAGTTGCCCGGCGGACCCGTATATAACCTTCGCCCAGCGGATTTCACTTACACCCAGAAAGATCAACACCGTCTTTGGCAAGTCTGGATTGACAGCCCAGCGGACAATCCGATCCTTGAACTGGAGGTTAAATATCCGCGCGACGTGCGGCAGCGGTCAGACGGCCGCGGCTACATGTTCCGACTGGCGCTGGAATGGGCAGCGAACGAGGCTGATCGAGTCAACAGTACATCTGGCAGTGAACTGATGGAAAAAGATGGCATCGTGCTGACACACAACAGCACTGAGCTATTAACGTTACCAGTCCCCAATTTAAGTAATAGTTGAGTGCTATGATTTTTAAATTTTATAAGCCCCTTGATCTACCGCCGCAGCTTGAGTGGAAATTTGCGCATGAGTCTGAATTATTGGCTTGGACGATTCGGGCGCGTAATTACAATACTTTTGTGGCTAATAGCATGTTTTTATTTATGGCTATATTGATATTGGGTGGTGCTTTTATTATGTATTCGGTGTATGAGGGGATGGGGCAGCCTTGGCGAATATTATCTTGTGTTTTCTTTTATGTTCTTATGTTGTCTGTGGTTTCTTCCATGACCCATCAGCAAATAAATTGCGCTTATCGTTTTAGTAAGTCGGGGCTGGAACATTGTGAGTGGAAGGATTTCCCCAAATGGGCCCTGACATTTTTGAAATGGCTTGCAGGGATAACGGCTGTTTTTTTTGTTTTCATGGCAACCATTGATCCGTCGTTCTTGCTTGGTGCAGTGATAGGTCCTGGTGGAGTGGGTTTGACATATCTTTCGATGGCATGCTCAAAGAACTATCGGGAAATGCATACCCAATACCATTGCTATGCATTTAAGTGGGAAGAACTTACGCAGCTCGCTGTTGTTACTAATAGAGAGATCGTTGAATTTAAATATAGTGTTATTCAGGAGGGGCGTGATCATATAACCGTTGGGGGGGTTAATATTTTCTGTAGAAGGAAGCAAAAAGAAAAAGTAGCTGAATTTATTAAGCCTTATCTGTCTCCAGGTGTGCCGTGCATCGAAACCAAGGCTGACGTTCCACAGTACTAATGGAGGAGACGCAGCAACGGCCACTGTAGTAGGGAACGCTTTGTATTGCGGTGGTGGCAGCACCCCGAAAAAGTGCCTGGGGTTTTGGGTACAAATCCAGGTGCCGGCAGCGCTGGCGGGCAAAGAGCTGACCTTGCAACCGGCAATCGTCGAGCAGCGCTATTTTTCTAAAGATCGGCTGTATGCCACGGAGAATAACGTTTACGACCAGTTTCTTGATGGCAACTGGGTCGATCCGAAGCAGCTCGGAGAGTTGCCCGGCGGACCCGTATATAAACTTCGCCCGGCGGATTTCACTTACACCCAGAAAGATCAACACCGTCTTTGGCAAGTCTGGATTGACAGCCCAGCGGACAATCCGATCCTTGAGTTGGAGATTAAATACCCGCGCGACGTGCGGCAGCGGTCAGATGGCCGCGGTTACATGTTCAGACTGGCACTGGAATGGGCCGTGAACGAGGCCGATCGTGCCAATAATATGTTTAACAATGAACTGATGAAAAAGGATGGAATCGTGCTGACCCACACAAGCACTGAGCTATTTAATTTACCCGTCCCCAACTCAAGCGCTCGTTGAGTCATATAATGTTTAACCTTAATAAAGCCCTTGAGCTGCCGTCGCAGCTTGAGTGGAAATTTTCGCATGAGCCTGAATTAATGGCTTGGACGATCCGGGCGCGTAACTACAATACGTTTGTGGCGAATGGTATGTTTGCGTTTATGCTAGTCGTAATAATGGGTTGGGCGTATTTTTTCTACTCAACTTCAGCGTCGGGTGAGCCTTCTTTTTCACGGTTATTGGTGAGTATATGTTTTTACATAGTATGCGCGTCCGTAATCTCTACTATGACCCATCAGCGAATGAATTTCGCTTTTCGCTTCACGAAGTCCGGCGTGGAGTATTGCAAGTGGAAAGATTTTCCCGAGTGGGCTCTGACTTTTTTGAAGTGGCTTGCAGGGATAACGGCGATTGTTTTTATTTTTATGGCGACTATTGATCCGTCGTTTTTGCTTGGTGCGTTGATAGGTCCTGGTGGTGTGGGTTTGACGTATCTCTCGATGGCGTACTCAAAGAACTATCGGGAAATGCATACGTACTACCATCACTATGCATTTAAGTGGGAAGAATTTACGCAGCTGGCCATTGCTACCAATCGAGAGGTTGTCGATTTGAAATACACCATCACTATGGATGGGGATGACTTTGAAACCAATTGGAGTCTTAATGTATTTTGCAAGCGAAAGACAAAAGAAAAGGTGGCGGAACTTATCAGGTCTTATCTGTCTCCAGGTGTGCCTTTCATTAAGGCAAAAGTTAATGTTCCGCTCAGCACCGATTGATGGTTGAGTGTTCATGGGCCCCCGACCGCTTCAAGCGTGAGGGACTGCGGTTGTGGTTGTATCGTTGTAACTGGGGGCGCGGGGCAACCCCCGAATGGTTGGGCAATGATGGGCATCTCAAGCAGATGACCTCTTTGATGGAGACGTTGCAACGACCCACGGTAATGGGAAGAGCTCTGTATTACGGTGGTGGCAGTACCCCGAGAAAATAGCTGGGCTTCTGGGTACTAATCCAGGTGCCGGCAGCGCTGGCGGGCAAAGAGCTGACCTTGCAACCGGCAATAGTCCAGAGGCGCTATTTTTTAGAAGACGAACTAAGCGTCGCGGGCAATAGCTTTTACGACCAGTTTCTCTATGGCAACTGGATCGACCGAAGTTACTCGGAGAGCTGCCTAGCGCGCCAGGAAGTAAAACCAGCCTAACGGATTTCACTCACACTGACGAAGAACCATATCGTCTTTGGCAAGTCTGGGTCGATAGTCGGACCGACAGCCCGACCCTTGAACTGGAGATTAAATATCCGGCTGGTGTGCGGCAGCGATCAGATCGTCGCGGTTACATGTTTCGAATGCCCTTGGAATGGGCAACAAATGAAGCCGATCGAATCAATAATGCGTTGGGCAGTGAGCTGATGGAGAAAGATGGCGTCGTGTTGCTCAACAAAAATACAAAACTACTAAAATTGGCCGTCCCAGGTTCAACTAAGCGATGAGTGCAGCAATGTTTGGCTTCAATAAAAATCTTGATCTGCCGACGCGGCTTCAGTGGAAATTTGCGCATGAGCCCGAATTGTTGGGCTGGACAATTCGAGCGCGTAACTACAATACGTTTGTAGCTAATTGCATGTTTGTGGTTGTGGCTGTGCTGTTGTTAGGGGTTTCATTTATCATGTACTCGGTGTATGAGGGCATGAGTCAGCCTTGGCGAACGTTGTCTTGCGTTTTCTTTTATGTGCTTATGTTGTCTGTAACTTCATCTATGACCCATCAGCGGATGAATTTCGCCTTTCGTTTTACTCAATCTGGAGTGGAGTGTTGTGAATGGAAAGACTTTCCCGAATGGGCGCTGACATTCTTGAAGTGGCTTGCAGGGGTAACGGCTATTTTTTTCATTTTCATGGCGACCATTGACCCGTCTTTCTTGCTCGGCGCGTTGATAGGGCCCGGCGGACTAGGTTTGACGTACCTCTCGATGGCTTACTCAAAAAACTATCGGGAAATGCACACCCAATATCATCATCTAATATATGAGTGGAGGGATTTTACGCAGCTCGCCGTTGCAACAAACAGAGATGTCGTGGACTTGAAGTTCACTCATTTCGATCAGCGTCTTGGTCGAGTGGTAAGTTGGAGCTTGAATATTTTTTGCAAGCGAAAGCAAAAAGAAGCTGTAGCTGAGGTTATTCGTCCTTATTTGTCACCGGGCGTACCGTTCATCAAGGCCAAAGTCAACGTCCCACTCAGCACTGACTGAAGGTTTGGTATGCCGCCAAGCGTCAGGGCTGGAACGCCCCGATGAAAATCGCCGGATCCACCCGCGCATCATTGAGGCTGACGTTCCAGTGCATATGCGGGCCGGTTGCCCGACCGGTTGCGCCTACCCGCCCGACCACTGCGCCGCGACTGAGCTGCTGGCCTGGCTTCACATCGATTTTCGACATATGGCAGAACATGCTGATAAAGCCCTGGCCATGGTCGACGAACACGGTGTTGCCGTTGAAGAAATAGTTACCCACCAGAATCACTTTGCCGTTGGCCGGGGTCTTGATCGGCGTGCCGGCAGGCACGGCGAAATCCAGGCCGGCATGCGGATTGCGCTCTTCACCATTGAAGAAGCGGCGCACGCCGAACTTGCTTGACAGCGGGCCATTGACCGGTTTGTCGAGGATCAGGTTGCTCGGCAAGTTCGGGCTGAAGCTGCGGTAGGCCTTGATCTGCTCGGCAAGCTCGGCATCGATGCGCTTGAGGTCGGCCGGGTCGGGGTTGACCTGACGCTTGTTCTTCAAGGTGATGCGTTGCTCCGGATACTTCTTGCTGCCGACGTTGAAGGTCAGCGTGCGCGTGCCCTGGGTGAGCTGCGCCTGGCCAGGTTTCTGTGTCAGCGGTAGACCGACGATGGCCAGCCAGTTGTCCTGTTCCTTGACCACCAGCACCGGTTTGCCGTCAAAGCGCGCGCTCGGTGCCTGGGCTGCGGGGCCGAGGTCAACGACCGCGACGCCACCGGGTACCGGCTTGTTCAATTGACGGGTGATGTAGCTGGCCTGGGCGCTGCTGGCGAACATCAGGCACAGCAGCAACAGCGGGGCAAACAGACGGGGCATGGTTCAGTCCAGTAGTGAAAGCGTGACCGGAGTCAGGTGGTTGTCTTCGACCCGCACTTGCAACTCGCCTTCGCCCAGGCGTGCGCTCAGGCGCTGGCCGTTGTGGGTCTGGGCGGCGCTGCGGATCGCCTGGCCGCGCTCATCGAGGAGAATGCTGTAGCCGCGCCCCAGGGTTGCCAGGGGGCTGACCACGTGAAGGGTCTGGACCTGCGCCTGCAAGCGCTGGCGGCGGTCTTTGAGGGTTTCGCGCATGGCGCGCGGCAAGCGTTCGGCGAGGCTGTCCAGGCGCTGCTTGAGCAGGGCCAGGGTGCGTCCCGGGTGTTGCGCGGCCAGGCGCGTGTCGAGCCGCGCGAGACGTTCGCGGCGCTGGTTCAGGCGCTGTTCGAAGGCGCGGCGCAGGCGCATGTCGAGGTCGTCCAGGCGCTGGGCCTGCTGGCGCAGACGCTCGCCAGGGTGGCGCAGACGTCCAGTCAGGCTGTCCAGGCGCAGGCGGTCGTGCGTCAGGCGGCTCTGCATGCGCAGCAGCAGACGCCGTTTCAGGCTGTCGATGCGTCGCTGCAGGTCGCTGCTGTCCGGGGCCAGTAACTCGGCGGCGGCCGAAGGCGTTGGTGCGCGAACGTCAGCGACAAAGTCACTGATCGAGACATCGGTTTCATGGCCGACGGCGCTGACAATCGGCGTCACACAGGCAGCGATAGCCCGGGCTACCGCTTCTTCGTTGAAGCACCAGAGGTCTTCCAGCGAGCCACCGCCACGGGCCAGGATCAGCGCATCGAAACCGCGGCTGTCGGCCAGTTGCAGGGCGCGTACGATCTGGTTGATTGCCTCGCGGCCTTGTACGGCGGTGGGGATCAGTGTCAGTTCAACCTGCGGGGCACGACGGCGGAACACGCTGATGATGTCGCGGATCACCGCGCCGGTAGGCGAGCTGACAATGCCAATACGTTGCGGGTGGGCGGGCAGGGCAACCTTGTTTTCGGCGCTGAACAGGCCTTCGGCACCGAGTTTCTCCTTGAGTGCTTCGAACGCCAGGCGCAGCGCGCCATCGCCGGCAGGTTCGACGGTGTCGAGGATCAGTTGATAGTCGCCACGGCCTTCGAACAGCGAGACCTTGCCGCGCACCTTGACCGCCAGGCCGTCGCGCAGGGCCTGGCGAACCCGCAGGGCGTTCTGCCGGAACAGTGCACAGCGCACCTGGGCACCGCTGTCCTTGAGGGTGAAATAGACATGACCGGAAGCCGGGCGGGCGAGGTTGGAAATCTCGCCTTCGACCCAGACATTGCGGAACACGTCTTCAAGCAGCACCCGGGCGCGGCCGTTGAGCTGGCTGACGGTCAGGACTTCGCGGTCCAGGCCGAGTCTTTCGAAAGGGTCTTTGATCATGGGGCAGCATCATAAAGGATTGTGGTGTCGGGGTGGCAGTGGTGCTGTGAGTCTTCAATCGCGGGGCAAGCCCGCTCCCACAGGCTCTCCACACTCGGTGGGAGCGGGCTTGCCCCGCGATGCGGTCATGTGATCTACAAACTGCCGCACCAAAGCCCCGGCATTCTGGCGATAGGCCAACGCCACCGTACTGCTGCACCCTTCATCCGTCAGGGCAATGAATCGCAGTGAAGGCGGGGCAATCTCCTGCATGCACTGCGGCAACAAAGCCACACCAAAACCTGCCTGGATCAACTGCAACTGAGTTGTCTTGCGCGATACGACCCGTGCAGCTTTCGGAAAGAATCCTGCCCCCATGCACAGCTCTGCAGACAGGTAGCTCAAGCCGCCGCGCTGGCGATGGGGGATGGAAATAAAGGCCTCGTCACGCAACTGCGCCAGGCAAACGCTGGCTTCCCTGGCCAGCGGATGATTTTCGGCAACCGCCAGCAACAAGGGCTCCTCAAACAGCGGTTGCACACAAAGCCCTTCATGCTGGCGCAGCACCGGCAAGCGCAGCAGGCCGATTTCCAGGCGGTCTTCGGCCAGCTCTGCAAGCTGAGCCTCGGAAGACTGCTGGGCGATTTCCATGGCAACGCCCGGATACTCATGCAGATAGCCACTGAGCCGGGTCAACAGCTGCCCGGTCAACGGCACCGTGCTCGAATGATTCAGGCGCAGACTGCCACGTACGCCCTGGCCGACATCCCGGGCCAGGCGTTGGGCTTTCTCCAGGTCCACCAGCAAGGTGCGGGCCCTCGGCAAGAAGGCCTGGCCGGCAGCCGTAAGGCGCGGCTGGCGAGCGGTGCGTTCGAACAGCAAGGTCTCAAGCTGCGCCTCCAGCTCCTTGATCTGCCGGCTCAGGGCCGACTGGGCAATGAACAGGCGCTCGGCGGCGGCGCTGAAACTGCCGCTTTCGGCGATTTCGACGAAGTATCGCAACTGACGGGTGGAGATCATTGGTGATATGCCGTTTCAAGATGGCTAGTGGCGTAATTGCATATTAGTCGGCATGGCTTGGCGCTGGCTAAAGTTTCCACACATTCACTGTTGGCGACCGCCATGCTCTCGACTCTGTTTGCCCAAATACCGTTCACCGCTTTCGACTGGCTGCCGATCCTGCTCGGCGTCGGCGCCGCCTATATCGTCTTTGGTATCGCCGGCTTCGGCACGGCACTGGTCGCCGGACCGGTGCTGATCAACTTCATGCCGTTGTCGCGGATCATCCCGTTGCTGGTGTTGCTGGATTTTGTCGCCGCTTTCGGCAACTGGCTGCCGGCGCGCAAGGCGGTGGCCCGCGCGGAATTGCTCCGCCTGCTGCCGTGTATGGCGCTGGGCTGCACTCTCGGTGTGGTGTTTCTGCTCAACCTCAAGTCCGACCTGTTGTTGCTGCTGATGGGCCTGTTTATCAGCGCCTATGCCCTGTACAGCCTGGCGGTGAAAATCAGGCCGGCACAGCTCTCGGCCTCCTGGTCGGTACCGATGGGAACCGTGGGCGGTTTGTTCGGTGCCCTGTTCGGCAGCGGCGGCTTTCTCTATGCCATCTATCTCAACGCCCGGCTGCCCTCCAAGGAGCAGGCGCGGGCGACCCAAAGCGCACTGATCAGCTGCAGTACCGTGGTGCGCCTGAGCCTGTTCCTGATTGCCGGGGTGTATGCCGACCTGCCGCTGTTGTTGCTGGCGCTGTGCTTGCTGCCGATGATGCTGATCGGGCTGTACCTGGGCCGGCGCCTGACCCTGAACATGTCGCGGGACGCCTTCGTGCGTCTGGTCACCTGGCTGGTGCTGGCCAGCGGCATTGCCCTGATCGGTCGCTACCTGAGTACGGTAAACTGGCAGCTTTGAGCATGTTTGGCTGCCGTCATGATTACCCAGAGCATCATTGTCCCGAAAATCTCCACCGTTCCTGTGCATGAGCCGCGCGCGCGGGCAATCCTGCGCTGGCTGGTGCGCGAGAAGATCATCGAGGAGCAACTGAGCACCTGCGGCAGCACCGGCAACCGTATGGCTTACGCCATCGCCGAAGGTGCGCGCAAAGTCGTCGAGCGCCCCGAGCTACTGCCGTTCGGGCAGGCGATCAATGGCCTGGAAGTGATTACCAAGCGTTGCATCTACACACCCCTCGACGATTTTCTCGAAGAGGCGGGCTGCGCCGAATGTCGCCGCGAGGTGGGCGTGGCGCTGTTTGAAAGCCTCGAGGAGTGGATGCCCGGGCAGACCGACAATTTCATTTGCCCGCTGTGCGGCCATGAAGACGACATCAACGGCTTCCTGTTCCTGCAGCCCTGTGCGTTTTCCAACCTGGGTTTCATCTTCAATAACTGGGGCGCGGCGGGATTCAAGCAGGCTTTTCTCGATGACTTTGCCGACTGGCTGGATCAGCCGGTGGCCGTGGTGCAGGTAAAGCGCAGCGGTAACTGACCGAAGGACCGATCTTTGCATTGAGTGAAGGGCTCTGGATGAGTATAATGGCGCGCTTCCATTTTTCCCGCCCGGGAGCCCCCGCGATGCTGCGTATCAGCCAAGAAGCCCTGACCTTCGACGACATTCTCCTAGTGCCTGGTTATTCAGAGGTGCTACCCAATGAAGTCAGTCTCAAGACCCGTTTGACCCGTGGCATCGAGCTGAATATTCCGTTGGTTTCCGCCGCCATGGATACCGTGACCGAAGCCCGTCTGGCCATTGCCATGGCCCAGGAAGGCGGCATCGGCATCATCCACAAGAACATGACCATCGAGCAGCAAGCTGCCGAAGTGCGCAAGGTCAAGAAGTTCGAGGCCGGCGTGGTCAAGGACCCGATCACCATCGAGGCCGATGCCACGGTACGTGATCTGCTCGACCTGACCCGCCTGAACAACATCTCCGGCGTTCCGGTGCTGCACAATGGCGACCTGGTCGGCATTGTCACCTCCCGCGACATCCGTTTTGAAAACCGTCTGGATGCCACTGTCCGTGAAGTGATGACGCCTAAAGAGCGCCTGGTCACGGTCATGGAAGGCGCCGACAAGAACGAAGCGCGCGAACTGCTGCACAAACACCGCATCGAGCGCGTGCTGATCGTCGACGACAAATTCGCCCTCAAGGGCATGATGACCGTCAACGACATCGAAAAAGCCAAGGCCTACCCGCTGGCCAGCAAGGACGACCAGGGTCGTCTGCGCGTTGGTGCTGCGGTCGGTACCGGCAAAGACACCGGTGATCGCGTTTCTGCACTGGTTGCTGCCGGCGTTGACGTGGTAGTGGTCGACACCGCTCACGGTCACTCCAAAGGCGTGATCGATCGCGTTCGCTGGGTCAAAGAGAACTTCCCGCAGGTTCAGGTCATCGGTGGCAACATCGCTACCGGCGCTGCTGCCAAGGCCCTGGCCGAAGCCGGCGCTGACGCGGTCAAGGTCGGGATCGGCCCTGGCTCGATCTGCACCACCCGTATCGTCGCCGGTGTCGGCGTGCCGCAGATCAGCGCCATCGCCAATGTCGCCGCGGCCCTTGAAGGCACTGGTATCCCGTTGATCGCCGACGGTGGCATCCGCTTCTCCGGTGACCTGTCCAAGGCCATCGTGGCCGGTGCTTCGGCGGTGATGATGGGCTCGATGTTCGCCGGTACCGAAGAGGCACCAGGCGAGATCGAACTGTTCCAGGGCCGTTCCTACAAGGCTTACCGCGGCATGGGCTCGCTGGGCGCCATGTCCCAGGCCCAGGGCTCCTCGGACCGTTACTTCCAGGACTCCTCGGCCGGTGCCGAGAAGCTGGTGCCGGAAGGTATCGAAGGTCGCGTGCCGTACAAGGGCACCCTGACCGCGATCATCCACCAGTTGATGGGTGGCCTGCGTTCCTCGATGGGTTACACCGGCAGCGCCAACATCGAAGAGATGCGCACCAAGCCTGAGTTCGTGCGTATCACCGGTGCCGGCATGGCCGAGTCCCACGTGCATGACGTACAGATCACCAAAGAAGCGCCAAACTACCGCGTAGGTTGATGCTTCTGGCAACACTTGCAAGCGGGGCTGTTATCGACAGCCCCGCGTCGTTTCCGATTACCACTGACGAGATTGAGTCATGGCCCTCGACATTCACGCTCACCGCATCCTGATCCTCGACTTCGGTTCCCAGTACACCCAGCTGATCGCCCGCCGCGTCCGCGAAATCGGCGTGTACTGCGAACTGCACCCGTTCGACATGGACGATGAAGCGATTCGCGAATTCGCCCCGCGCGGCATCATCCTGGCCGGCGGCCCCGAGTCCGTGCATGAAGCCGACAGCCCGCGCGCGCCGCAGGCCGTCTGGGACCTGGGTGTGCCGGTATTCGGCATCTGCTACGGCATGCAGACCATGGCCGAGCAACTGGGTGGCAAGGTTGAAGGTTCCGAGCTGCGCGAATTCGGTTATGCCCGCGTTGATGTAGTCGGCAAGAGCCGCCTGCTCGATGGTATCGAAGACCACGTCGATGCTGACGGCGTACTCGGCCTGGACGTATGGATGAGCCACGGTGACAAGGTCACCCGCATCCCGGAAGAATTCCACATCCTCGCCAGCACCCCGAGCTGCCCGATCGCCGGCATGGCCGACGACACCCGCGGCTACTACGGCGTGCAGTTCCACCCGGAAGTGACCCACACCAAGCAGGGTGGTCGTATCCTCTCGCGCTTCATCCTCGACGTTTGCGGCTGCGAAGCCCTGTGGACGCCGTCGAAAATCGCCGAAGACGCGATTGCCCAGGTGCGTGCCCAGGTCGGTACCGACAACGTCCTGCTCGGCCTGTCCGGCGGCGTCGACTCCTCGGTTGTAGCCGCGCTGCTGCACAAGGCCATCGGCGACCAGCTGACCTGCGTTTTCGTCGACAACGGCCTGCTGCGTCTGCACGAAGGTGAGCAAGTGATGGCCATGTTCGCCGAGAACATGGGCGTCAAGGTGATTCGCGCCAATGCCGAAGATCAGTTCCTGAACAACCTGGCTGGCGAAGCGGACCCTGAGAAAAAGCGCAAGATCATCGGCCGCACCTTCATCGACGTGTTCGATGCCGAGTCGAACAAGCTTGAGAACATCAAGTACCTGGCGCAGGGCACCATCTACCCTGACGTGATCGAGTCGGCTGGCGCCAAGAGCGGTAAGGCCCACGTGATCAAGTCGCACCACAACGTGGGTGGACTGCCGGAAGAGATGAACCTCAAGCTGGTCGAGCCGCTGCGCGAGCTGTTCAAGGACGAGGTCCGTCGCCTCGGTCTGGAGCTGGGCCTGCCGTACGACATGGTCTACCGTCACCCGTTCCCGGGCCCGGGCCTGGGTGTGCGCATCCTCGGTGAAGTGAAGAAGGAATACGCCGACCTGCTGCGTCGTGCCGACCATATCTTCATCGAAGAACTGCGCAAGGCCGACTGGTACCACAAGGTCAGCCAGGCTTTCGTGGTGTTCCAGCCGGTGAAATCGGTGGGTGTGGTCGGTGACGGCCGTCGTTACGCCTGGGTCGTGGCCCTGCGTGCGGTAGAAACCATCGACTTCATGACCGCACGTTGGGCGCACCTGCCTTACGAGCTGCTGGAGACTGTCAGCGGCCGGATCATCAACGAGATCGAAGGCATCTCGCGCGTTACTTACGACGTGTCGAGCAAGCCGCCAGCAACGATCGAGTGGGAATGATTGGCTGTCCGGCACTGACCGGCACCGAGTAGCAAGAAACACCCTGAAGCCCGCGTAATCGCGGGCTTTTTTCATCTCCAGCCTGGCGCGATCCCATGCGCCGGGAACATTCCATCGCAACTGACGGTCATTGTCAGGCGTGTTGGCACGCTCACTCACTTAAACGGGGTTATCCGATTGAACTCGAAATTTATTCCGTTCTCTCTGGCCATGCTGCTTGCCGCATCCGTAATACCTGCACAGGCGCAGCAAAAGGTTGCCCTCAAATCGCCTGAGCCGGGCGTGCTGTGCGACCGTTACCTGTGTGTCGACGGTAAGAGCGGCGTTTCCCGCGAATTGACCGAGAAACATCTTGGCAAGAAAACCGCGACCAAGCTGTTTTCACAAGGCGACTTCGACCCGACCCAGTTCACCTTTGCCAATGGTATTTTCTGCGACGTCAAAGAGCGGTTGTGCCGTGAGGATCGCTATTACGGTGTGGACGGCGAGCGCAGCGGGAAAGTCTCTGAGAAATACACGAAGCTGCTATTTGTCCACTAGGCCGCAAGCAACACCCCAAAGCCCGGGTCATTGCGGGCTTTGGGTATGTGGTGTCCCGGTGGGAGCGGGCTTGCCCCGCGAAGCGATGTAGCTGACGGCCTGCAATCGCGGGGCAAGCCCGCTCCCACCGGTAGTGTGCCGCGTGCCCGAAAAGGTGTAAGCCGAAGCGCTAGCTCGGTTACCAACCCAGCTGCTTGTTGAACGACAACGCATCATAGTAGTCATGCTGCGACGCGATCTTGCCGTCCTTCAGCTTGATGAAGCTGACACCCTTGAACGACAACGGCTTGTTGGTCGCTGGCGTCTCGGGAGCCCAGGCACCGGTGTTGTGCCCGTCGAACTGCCACTCGAAGGCGATGTTGTCGCCGTCGACAATCGGTTGGCCAACCATCTGCCATTTCAGGTCAGGCACTGCATCGATAAACAGCTTGATGACTTCGACCCTGGCGGCTTCCCGGCCGACTTTGGGCACCCCTACGGACGCGTCGAGAAACTCTCCGTTCTCGGCAAAGTACTGCGCCGCGGCATCGGGGTCGTGTTTGTTCCAGGCGCTCATGTAGGCGTTGATGACTTCCAGGGTCTTGTCCTTGTCCGCCGCCACCGAGAACTGGGCAAACAACAGAACGACCAGGATGCTGACAAGGCGAAGCGAGATTCGCTGCATGGTATTTCCTCTTCGATTATTGCTGTTGTTGAAAAGACGGAAATCGGTTTTGCCTAAGGATGCATCGGCCTATCGTGGCGTCGGCAGTTCCACCAGCGACCAGTCGATCGATAGCGGCTTGAGCTTGTGCACCTTGGCGGCGGCCGGGCGGCTGGCCATGTTACCGACGAACCAGTTGGTGGAGTTGGCTGCGACGATACGGCCTTCGCCGTTGATGATGAATGCCTCGTTCTGCATGCGCAGCAGGCAGCGGGTGAGCAGTTGATCGAATTCATGCATGGCTATATCCGCCGCGGCAACGCCGACAAAACGCCCACCGGCGAGGATCGGCAACGAGAACGCCAGTATGTAGAGTTCGGTGCCGTAGAGGTCCACAAAGGGGCCTTCGACCGATGCCTGCAGCGTAAGCTTCGGCCGGGTGAACCAGGGCATGCCCTGGTAGTTGTAGAAGCTTTCGCTCTGGCGATTGAAGTTAAGCATCATCGGCGCGATTTTGCCGCTGGCGGGGCGGTAGAACCACTCGAGGAAAAACTCTTGATCGGCAAGCTCGCCCGGCTCCAGCACCACACCGGTGCCATGGATGTAGGTGTCGTTGCTTGAAAGCCGCTCTTCGAGGGTCGCCTGCAGGAACGCCAGGTCTTTGGACGTGGGCTTTCTGCCTTCGGCTGCCAGCGCGTCCCACACCGTCACCACCTGTTCGGCCAGGCTGTCGAGTTGTTCGAAGACCTTGCTGAGCGCCTGTTCCAGGCGTTCGGTGCACTGGCGCAGTTGGTCGTACTGTTCTGTCGTGATCATGACAACCTGCTCTCTTGCTGCCCAAGCAACTGGAAACGCAAATCCATCAGGCGCTTGATGCCTTCTTTGATATGGGCTTCGGTCAGCGCGCTGGCCAGGTTGGATTCGCCGGCAATCACTGCCTGGAGTATGGCCCGGTGCTCGGCGATGGCGGTGTTTTTCTGTGCGTCGTCGGTGCAGATCCAGTGCAGTTCGCCAATTTCGGCTTGCAGACGCATTTCTGCATGGGTCAGGCGCACCGATTGGGCGGCGACGGCAACCTCGATATGGAAGCGCGCATCGGCCCGGCGCAGCTCGCTGCGTGCCGTGGCGTCCTGCAGTGCGCTGACGAAATGCTCCAGTCGTTGGTGCTGGACGCTGGAGGAGCGGCTGGCCGCCAGCCCTGCGGCGGTGGCGGAAATCGCGATCTGTTCGTCGCAGAGGTCGCGAAGTGCCAGCGAGCTCATGGCGCTCAACCTGGCCTTGAGAAAGTCGTCGGAAACCTCCACCGGGGCGCAGACGAAGCTGCCGCCATTTCTGCCGCGCCTGGTTGCGACAACGCCGCGCTGACGCAGGATCGCCAGGGCATCGCGCAAGGTGACGGTGGCCACGCCAAAACGGCTCGCCAGCTCGCTTTCGCTGGGCAATTGCTCGCCCTCGCCAATTAGGCCCAGGTCAATGACCTCGATCAGCCGGCGAGCTACCTCCTCGGGTTTGCCTTCCTGGCTCACCTGTAGCAAAGACAGGCGGTTCACTTTATTCGGTTCAGTCATCCGGGTCGCCGTAAAAATATGAAACTAGATTTCTTTTAGCCATCTGCCGCTTGGTGTGCAACAGAAAAGCCCATTTCAAGCGTGGAATATCTGAAAGCAGGTCGCTTTTAGATAAAAACGACACGCGGATTGGCAGTTCTTCGAACATAAGATACGGTTTCATATGTTTAATAAAAAGCCTGGTTTCCGCAGCCACGGGAGCGTTGACAGGCACTGGCATCGACACAGAGGAATGGCACCGACATGACGAATCCAACGCTTAGCACTTGGGAAGCTCGCGCACAGGCCCTGAAGATTGAAGGGCGTGCGTTTATCGGTGGGGACTATACCCACGCCATCGAACGGGAAACCTTCGATTGTCTGAGTCCGATCGATGGCCGCCTGCTGACCAAGGTCGCCAGTTGCTCGGCGGCAGACGCTGATCGCGCCGTAGAAGTGGCCCGCGCCACCTTCGATTCCGGCGTCTGGTCGCGCATGGCGCCGGCAGACAGAAAGCAGGTCATGATCCGTTTTGGCGCCTTGCTCGAAGCCCATGCCGACGAACTGGCGCTGCTGGAAACCCTGGACATGGGCAAGCCGATCAGTGACTCGCTGGCCGTCGACGTGCCGGGTGCTGCGCAAGCGCTGAGCTGGAGCGGCGAAGCCATCGACAAGATCTACGACGAAGTGGCGGCCACCGCGCATGACCAGCTCGGTCTGGTGACCCGCGAGCCGGTGGGTGTGGTTGCCGCCATCGTGCCGTGGAACTTCCCGCTGATGATGGCCTGCTGGAAACTCGGCCCGGCGCTGTCGACCGGCAACTCGGTGATCCTCAAACCGTCAGAGAAATCGCCACTGACCGCCATTCGTATCGCCCAGCTGGCGATCGACGCCGGTATCCCGGCTGGCGTCCTCAACGTACTGCCAGGCTATGGCCACACGGTCGGCAAGGCCCTGGCCCTGCACATGGACGTCGATACCCTGGTGTTCACCGGGTCGACCAAAATCGCCAAACAGCTGCTGATCTACGCCGGTGAGTCGAACATGAAGCGTGTCTGGCTGGAAGCCGGTGGCAAGAGCCCGAACATTGTCTTCGCCGATGCTGCCGACCTGCAGGCTGCAGCCGAATCGGCGGCTGGCGCCATTGCCTTCAACCAGGGTGAAGTTTGCACTGCCGGCTCGCGCCTGCTGGTGGAGCGTTCGATCAAGGACAAATTCCTGCCGCTGGTGGTCGAGGCGCTGAAAGCCTGGAAGCCCGGCAACCCGCTGGACCCGGAAACCAACGTCGGTGCCCTGGTCGATAGCCAGCAGATGAACACCGTGCTGTCCTACATCGAGTCCGGCCGCAATGACGGCGCCACGCTGCTGGTGGGCGGCAAGCGCACCCTGCAGGAAACCGGTGGCACTTATGTCGAGCCGACCATTTTCGATGGCGTCAGCAATGCCATGAAGATCGCTCAGGAAGAAATCTTTGGCCCTGTGCTGTCGGTGATCACCTTCGACAGCGTCGAAGAAGCCATCAACATCGCCAACGACACGCCGTATGGTCTGGCCGCTGCCGTATGGACCGCCGATATCTCCAAGGCGCACCTGGCCGCCAAAGCGCTGCGAGCCGGTAGCGTGTGGATCAACCAGTACGATGGCGGCGACATGACCGCGCCGTTCGGTGGCTTCAAGCAATCGGGCAACGGCCGCGACAAGTCGCTGCATGCGTTCGACAAGTACACCGAACTGAAAGCGACCTGGATCAAGTTGTAAGTCTGCAAACAAAAACAATAACTGCCGACAGGACAATGTCCTCAGGATAACAGCATGAACAGTTCCGAACTCACTGCGGTGGACCGCGATGCCGCCCAGCTCAAGGCGCTTGGCTATACGTCGAACTTCGAAAGAAGCATGAGCCTGTGGGAAAACTTTGCGCTGGGCTTCACCTACCTTTCGCCGGTCGTGGGCGTTTATACGCTGTTCGGCCTGTGCCTGGCGGCAGGCGGGCCGCCGATGATCTGGTCGTACTTGCTGGTCGGTTTCGGGCAGATGCTGGTGTGCCTGATTTTCTGCGAAGTGGTTTCGCAGTTTCCGATTTCCGGCGGCGTCTATCCATGGGCCCGCCGTCTGGTGGGCAAGCGCTGGGCGTGGATGGTCGGCTGGATCTACTCCGTGTCGCTGTGCGTGACCATTGCTGCGGTTGCGCTCGGTGCTGGTCCCTACATCGCGGCGATGCTCGGCTTCGAACCGAGCCCGGTGACCAATACATTCGTCGCGCTGGCCCTGACCGTGCTGGCAACCCTGTTGAACCTGAGCGGGACCAAGTTGCTGGCCAAGGTCGCGATGTTCGGTTTCATCTGCGAGCTGCTGGGAGCGATTGTGATCGGTGGCTACCTGCTGATCTTCGAGCGTCATCAGCCGTTTTCGGTGCTGTTCAATACCTTTGATATCAGTATCGACGGCAGTTACTGGCCGGCGTTCCTGACCGCTTCGCTGGCCGGCATGTTCCTCTATTACGGCTTCGAAGCGTGCGGTGATGTGGCGGAAGAGACGCCAAACCCGAGCAAGCGCATTCCCAAAGCCATGCGCATGACCATCTACATCGGTGGTGGTGCCGCGATTTTCGCCGCATTGGCCCTGATCCTCGCGGTTCCGGACATTGCCAAGGTGCTGTCCGGCGAAGACAAAGACCCGATGTCGACCATCATGGCCAATGCCTTCGGGCCGACCGGTTGGAAGATTGTCACGGCGGTCATCACCGTGTCTTTCGTGTCCTGCGTGCTGAGCCTGCAGGCGGCGGCCAGCCGTTTGCTGTACTCCTTTGCCCGCGACGAAATGGTCATGGGCAGCAGTGTGCTCAAGCGTCTGTCGCCCAATACCCGGGTGCCCACGGCAGCATTGATCACCTGCGGCCTGATCCCGGCTGCGATTGTCTGTGCCGGGTTCTACCTGGAAAACGCCATTGCGATCATCGTCAGCTTCGCCGCCATCGGCATTTATCTGGCCTTCCAGATGATTGTCGGCGGAGCGCTGTTCGCCCGGCTGCGCGGCTGGAGGCCGGCAGGTCAGTTCACCCTGGGCGGCTGGGGCTGGATCGTGAACATCCTGGCGCTGGTCTACGGCGTGCTGGCGATCGTCAACATGTCCTGGCCGCGTACGCCGGATGCCCCCTGGTACAGCAACTACGGCATCCTGCTGACGTCGGCGGTGGTGATTGGCATTGGCCTGGTCTACATGGTCCTGTTCAAACCCTATGACAAAGGCACGGCGCCGTTTGCCGATGCATGGAAGTTGCACAACGAGCAGAGCGTGAGCGCGCCCAGCCGGGCGTGATGCAGAAGGGCGCTCAGGCGCCCTTTTTTGCCGGCGCTTGCCTGCGGCAACACTTCACTTAATCTTTCGCAATTGCAGGTGTATCGTATTCGCCCTTCATCGCTGGTACCTGGCAAGGTGCCGGCATGTTGTTCCTAGCATTACGAGGTACCAGCTGCATGTCCTTTACCCGGCGACAAATACTCGGTGGCCTGACCGGCCTGGTGGCAATCGGTCTGGGCGCCGGTGGCGCATCCCGTTACTGGCTGGGGCGCAGCGACCCGAACGCCGGGCATGACTACGAGCTGATTGCCGCGCCTCTGGATGTCGAGCTGGTTTCCGGCCACAAGACCGAGGCCTGGGCTTTCGGTCCCTCCGCGCCGGGCACCGAATTGCGGGTGCGTCAGGGTGAGTGGCTGCGTGTGCGTTTCATCAACCACCTGCCGGTAGCCACCACCATTCACTGGCATGGCATCCGCCTGCCGCTGGAGATGGACGGTGTGCCTTACGTCTCGCAACTGCCGGTGTTGCCGGGCGAGTATTTCGATTACAAGTTCCGCGTCCCGGATGCTGGCAGCTTCTGGTATCACCCGCATGTGAACAGCTCCGAAGAGCTCGGCAAAGGCCTGGTCGGGCCGCTGATCGTCGAGGAGCGCGAGCCCACTGGTTTCAAGCATGAGCGTACGCTGAGCCTGAAAAACTGGCATGTGGACGAGCAGGGCGCCTACCTGCCGTTCAGCATCCCGCGTGAGGCCGCTCGTGGGGGCACTGCCGGGCGTTTGATCACCATCAATGGCCAGGCCAACGCCGTCATCGACATGCCCGAAGGACAGATCGTGCGGGTGCGCCTGCTCAATCTGGACAACACCCTGACCTACCGGATCAACCTCAAGGGTAACTTTGAGGCCAAGGTCTACGCCCTCGATGGCAACCCGATCACCCCGCGGCCGCTGGGCAAGGATTACTGGCTTGGCCCGGGCATGCGAATCTGCCTGGCAATCAAGATGCCACCTGCCGGCGAAGAGCTGTCGTTGCGCGATGGCTCGGTGCGCCTGGGTACCTTGCGTTCGGTAGCCAGCAGTGAGGCGCCCGGCGACTGGCCACCGGCGTTGCCGGCCAACCCGATTGCCGAGCCGGACCTGGCCAATGCCGAGAAGCTCAACTTCAATTTCGAGTGGGTGGGCTCGGTTTCGGTCAACACCGAGAACGGCAAGCCGCCTAGCCTGTGGCAGATCAATGGGCAGGCCTGGGACATCACCGACAAGACCTGTGCCGAGCGGCCGATCGCCACCTTGCAAAAGGGCAAGAGCTATATCTTCGAGCTCAAGAACATGACCCAGTACCAGCACCCGATCCATCTGCATGGCATGAGTTTCAAGGTGCTCAGCTCGAACCGCCACAAGTTCCCGGAGCAGTACTTCACCGACACTTACCTGCTGGGCAAGAACGAGAGTGCCCAGGTGGCGTTGGTCGCCGATAACCCGGGCACCTGGATGTTCCATTGCCATGTCATCGACCATATGGAAACCGGCCTGATGGCCGCGATCGAGGTCGCCTGATGCGTCAGCCGCAAATCATTGATCGCAGCCGCGACCAGGAATTCATGCGTCAGGCCCTGGAGCTGGCGGCGCAAGGTGCGGCCATGGGCGAGGTGCCGGTGGGCGCGGTGCTGGTGCAGCATGGTCAGGTCATTGGCCGGGGCTTCAACTGCCCGATCAGCGGCAGTGATCCCAGTGCCCATGCCGAAATGGTCGCCATCCGCGCCGCCGCCCAGGCCGCGAGCAACTACCGGCTGCCCGGCAGCACCCTGTATGTGACGCTGGAGCCCTGCAGCATGTGCGCCGGGCTGATCGTTCATTCGCGCATTGCGCGGGTGGTGTACGGCGCGCTGGAGCCCAAGGCGGGCATCGTGCAGAGCCAGGGGCAGTTTTTCACCCAGGGTTTTCTCAACCATCGGGTGTTGTTCGAAGGTGGGGTGCTGGCGGAAGAGTGCGGGACGATTCTGTCCGAGTTCTTCAAAGCGCGTCGGGCCAAGGCCTGAGTGGTGATTTGATCGCGGGGCAAGCCCGCTCCCACAGAGACCTGGTGGGAGCGGGCTTGCCCCGCGATGCATTTCAGAGCGGCGGCGAGGGCTCAGGCGGCTTGGTCTTGTCGACACCCGGCACGTGCAGGCTGCCTTCGGCCACCTGGCTGCCCTCCAGCTGTGGCTGGGTCACCCAGGTGAGGATGTCGTAGTAACGGCGGATGTTGGCTACAAAGTGCACGGGTTCGCCGCCGCGGGCATAACCGTAGCGGGTTTTGCTGTACCACTGTTTCTGCGACAGGCGCGGCAGCATTTTCTTCACATCCAGCCATTTGTTCGGGTTCAACCCCTCGCGTTTGGCCAGTTTTCGCGCATCGTCCAGGTGACCGCCACCGACGTTGTAGGCCGCCAGGGCAAACCAGGTGCGGTCCGGCTCCTTGATCGAGTCGTCCAGTTGTTCCTTCACGTGCATGAAGTACTTGGCCCCGCCACGAATGCTCTGCACCGGGTCCAGCCGATTGGACACACCCATGGCCTGGGCGGTGCGCTGGGTCAGCATCATCAGGCCGCGCACGCCGGTCTTGGAGGTGACTTCCGCCTGCCACATGGATTCCTGGTAGCCGATGGCGGCCAGCAGGCGCCAGTCGACCTGCTCTTTCTTGGCCGACGCCTTGAAGTGTTTCTCATAGCGCGGCAAGCGTTGCTGCAAGTGCTGGGCGAAGGTGTAGGCACCAACGTAGCCAAGCACATCGACATGCCCGTAATAACGGTCTTTCAGGCGTTGCAAGGTGCCGTTCTTCTGCACCTTGTCGAGAAATTCGTTGATCTCGTTGAGCAGGCTGTTGTCATCCCCGGCCGCCACCGCCCAGCGTTGGTCACGCGAATCACCGAGGTCGAACGCGACCCGCACGTTGGGAAAATAGACCTGGTTCATCGCCAGCTCATTGGAATCGACCAGGGTCAGATCGATCTGACCTTCATCGACCATGCGCAGCAGGTCAACCACCTCGACGGCGTCAGACTCTTCGTATTCGAGGGCCGGATACTGCTTTTTCAGCTCCGCCAGCTGTTCGGCATGGGTGCTGCCCTTGAGCACCATGATCTTCTTGCCGACCAGGTCTTTGGCATCGGTCGGCCGCGAGCGACCGTTGCGGTAGATAATCTGCGGGGTGACTTCCAGGTACGGATGGGAGAAGCGCACCTGTGACTTGCGCCGCTCGCTGCTGACCAGGCCGGCCGCCGCCACTACCGGCCCCGATGGTTTGCCGAGCTGGTCATACAGCTCGTCGAGGTTGTCGGCGGTTTCGATTTTCAGCTCGACCCCGAGGTCATCGGCAAAACGCTTGACCAGCTCGTATTCGAAGCCGGTTTCACCGTTGCGGTCCTCGAAGTAGGTGGCCGGGCTGTTGCGGGTGATCACGCGCAGCACGCCATCCTCCTTGACGCGCTCCAGGGTGCTGGGTTTTTCAACACAGGCACCGAGCATCAGGAAGAGTCCGGTTGCGATGAGCCATCTGGCGCAACGCTGGCGCAAAGCGGTTTGGGCAAACATAGGTTGCAGTATACGCAAAGGACTGGTCCCGCCATATCTCGACAACGGTTTGCTTGTCTGCTAGCGCGCTTTGCGCTAGGCCGGGGAGGGGGGCGCGGACAGGTCATTTTTTTGACCCCTGAGTCCGGTTTGTTTCGCCGACACGCGGCCGCGTCAGAATGCTGTGTTGCGGGTGCCGGAAGCGACGGATTTAGGCTAGAATGCACGGCCTCTAAGCACACCCCCTTCCTGAGGCTGTCCCGACGATGTTGATCCTGCGCGGCGCTCCTGCCCTTTCTGCCTTTCGCCACGGTAAATTACTCGAGCAATTGAGCCAGAAAGTCCCCGCTGTTAGTGGTTTGTACGCTGAATTCGCTCATTTCGCCGAGGTTGACGGCGATCTGACTGCCGACCAACAGCAAGTGCTCGCGCGCTTGCTCAAGTACGGCCCGAGCGTACCGGTACAGGAGCCGAGCGGTCGCCTGTTCCTGGTCCTGCCGCGCTTCGGCACCATCTCGCCCTGGTCGAGCAAGGCCAGCGACATCGCCCACAACTGCGGCCTGGAGAACGTCCAGCGCCTGGAACGCGGTATCGCCTACTACGTCGCCGGTGAGCTGAGCGAGGCCGACGCTGCGCTGGTCGCCCAGGTCCTGCACGACCGTATGACCCAGATTGTCCTGAGCAAGCTGGAAGAGGCCGCCGGCCTGTTCAGCCACGCCCAGCCCAAGCCGATGACCTCTGTGGACATCCTCGGCGGTGGCCGCGCGGCGCTGGCCCAGGCCAACATCGATCTGGGCCTGGCTCTGGCCGAAGACGAGATCGACTACCTGGTCACCAGCTTCCAGGGTCTGAAACGCAACCCGAACGACATCGAACTGATGATGTTCGCCCAGGCCAACTCCGAGCACTGCCGTCACAAGATCTTCAACGCCAGTTGGGATATCGACGGCGAAAGCCAGGAAAAAAGCCTGTTCGGCATGATCAAGAACACCTACCAGATGCACAGCGAAGGCGTGCTGTCCGCTTACAAGGACAACGCCTCGGTGATCGTCGGTAACGTCGCCGGCCGCTTCTTCCCGAACCCTGAGACCCGCCGGTACGGCGCGGTGCAGGAGCCGGTGCACATCCTGATGAAGGTCGAGACCCACAACCACCCGACCGCCATCTCGCCATTCTCCGGCGCGTCCACCGGTTCCGGCGGCGAAATCCGCGATGAAGGCGCCACCGGTCGTGGTGCCAAGCCAAAAGCCGGCCTGACCGGTTTCACCGTTTCCAACCTGCAGATCCCGGGCTTTGAACAGCCATGGGAGAAGGCCTACGGCAAGCCTGAGCGCATTGTCACCGCGCTGGACATCATGATTGAAGGCCCGCTGGGTGGCGCGGCGTTCAACAACGAATTCGGCCGTCCGGCCCTGACCGGTTACTTCCGTACCTTCGAGCAGTCGATCAGCACCCCGCACGGCGAAGAAGTGCGCGGTTACCACAAGCCGATCATGCTCGCTGGCGGTATGGGCAACATCCGCGAAGATCACGTCCAAAAAGGCGAGATCACCGTCGGCGCCAAGCTGATCGTCCTCGGTGGCCCGGCCATGCTGATCGGCCTGGGCGGTGGTGCAGCTTCCTCGGTTGCCACCGGTGCCAGCTCTGCCGACCTGGACTTCGCCTCGGTACAGCGTGAAAACCCGGAAATGGAACGCCGCTGTCAGGAGGTCATCGACCGCTGCTGGCAGCTGGGTGATAACAACCCGATCGCTTTCATCCACGACGTTGGCGCGGGCGGCATTTCCAACGCCTTCCCGGAGCTGGTCAACGATGGTGGCCGTGGCGGCCGTTTCGAGCTGCGTAACGTACCTAACGACGAGCCGGGCATGGCCCCGCACGAAATCTGGAGCAACGAATCCCAGGAACGTTATGTCCTGGCCGTCGATGCCGCCGATTTCGAGCGCTTCCAGGCCATCTGCGAGCGCGAGCGCTGCCCGTTCGCCGTGGTCGGCGAAGCCACCGCAGAGCCGCACCTGACGGTCACCGACAGCCACTTCGGCAACAGCCCGGTGGACATGCCGCTGGAAGTGCTGCTGGGCAAACCGCCGCGCATGCACCGTTCGGTTACCCGTGAAGCTGAGCAGGGCGATGATTTCGACCCGTCCGGCCTTGAGCTGAACGATTCGGTCGAGCGCGTGCTGCGTCACCCGGCCGTGGCCAGCAAGAGCTTCCTGATCACCATCGGCGACCGTACCATTACCGGTCTGGTTGCCCGCGACCAGATGGTCGGCCCGTGGCAGGTGCCAGTGGCTGACGTCGCCGTCACCGCCACCAGCTTCGACGTTTACACCGGTGAAGCCATGGCCATGGGTGAGCGCACACCGCTGGCCCTGCTCGATGCGCCGGCCTCGGGGCGCATGGCGATCGGCGAGACGCTGACCAACATGGCCGCTTCGCGCATTGAAAAGCTCTCCGACATCAAACTGTCGGCCAACTGGATGTCCGCCGCCGGTCACCCGGGTGAAGACGCCCGCCTGTACGACACCGTCAAGGCTGTCGGCATGGAGCTGTGCCCTGAGCTGGGCCTGACCATTCCGGTCGGCAAGGACTCGATGTCGATGAAGACCAAGTGGAGCGAAGAGGGCGCGGAGAAATCCGTCACCTCGCCGCTGTCGCTGATCGTCACCGGTTTCGCGCCGGTCACCGATATCCGCAAGACCCTGACCCCGCAACTGCGCATGGACAAGGGCGAAACCGACCTGATCCTGATCGACCTCGGTCGCGGCCAGAACCGCATGGGCGCCTCGATCCTCGCCCAGACCCACGGCAAGCTCGGTGCTCAGGCGCCGGACGTCGACGACGCCGAAGACCTCAAGGCCTTCTTCGCGGTGATCCAGGGGCTGAACAAAGACGGCCATCTGCTGGCTTACCACGACCGTTCCGACGGCGGCTTGATGACCACCGTGCTGGAAATGGCCTTCGCCGGTCATTGCGGTCTGAGCCTGGAACTGGACACCCTGACCAGCAAGCGCGAGAAAATTGCCGCCATCCTCTTCAACGAAGAGCTGGGTGCGGTGATCCAGGTGCATCAGGACGCTACTCCGGATGTGTTGGCCCAGTTCAGCGCTGCCGGCCTCGGTGAAGACTGCGTTGCAGTGATCGGTCAGCCGGTCAACAACAGCGAAGTGCTGATCCACCACATGGGCGAAGAGCTGTTCAAGGGCGACCGTCGTCTGCTGCAGCGCCAGTGGGCGGAAACCAGCTACCAGATCCAGCGTCTGCGTGACAACGCCGACTGCGCCGATCAGGAGTTCGAAGGCCTGCTCGAGGAAGACAATCCGGGCCTGAGCGTCAAGCTCGGCTTCGACGTCAACCACGACATCGCCGCACCGTACATCAAGAAGGGCATCCGTCCTCAGGTGGCGGTATTGCGTGAGCAGGGCGTCAACGGCCAGGTCGAGATGGCAGCTGCCTTCGACCGCGCTGGTTTCAACGCTATCGACGTGCACATGAGCGATATCCTCGCCGGTCGCATCGACCTGAACGAGTTCAAAGGTCTGGTCGCCTGTGGCGGCTTCTCCTACGGCGACGTTCTCGGTGCCGGTGAAGGCTGGGCCAAGTCGGCGCTGTTCAACAGCCGTGCCCGCGAAGCGTTCCAGCAGTACTTCGAACGTAGCGACAGCTTCACCCTGGGTGTGTGCAACGGTTGCCAGATGATGTCCAACCTGCACGAGCTGATTCCGGGTACCGAGTTCTGGCCGCACTTCGTGCGTAACCGCTCCGAGCAGTTCGAAGCCCGTGTGGCCATGGTCCAGGTCCAGGAGTCGAACTCGATCTTCCTGCAGGGTATGGCCGGTTCGCGCATGCCGATCGCCATCGCTCACGGTGAAGGCCATGCCGAATTCGCCAGCGAAGAAGCCTTGCTCGAAGCCGATCTGTCCGGTTGCGTGGCCCTGCGCTTTGTCGACAACCACGGCAAGGTTACTGAAACCTACCCGGCCAACCCGAACGGTTCGCCGCGCGGGATCACCGGCCTGACCAGCCGCGACGGTCGCGTCACCATCATGATGCCGCACCCTGAGCGGGTCTTCCGTGCCGTGCAGAACTCCTGGCGTCCGGATGACTGGAACGAAGACGCGGCATGGATGCGCATGTTCCGTAACGCGCGGGCCTGGGTGAACTAAGGGTGTACAAACTCGCCTTCTTCGTCCCGCCCAGCCATGTGGACGTGGTCAAGACTGCTGTGTTCGCCGCTGGCGGCGGACGCATCGGCGACTATGACTGCTGTGCCTGGCAGGTGTTGGGCCAGGGGCAGTTCCGCCCGCTGGACGGCAGTCAGCCGTTCATCGGGCAGAGCGGTGTGGTCGAACAGGTCGAAGAGTGGCGGGTAGAGCTGGTGGTGGCCGACGCGCTGATCAAGCCGGTGGTTGCTGCGCTCAAGCTCAGCCATCCTTACGAAACACCGGCTTATGAGGTCTGGCAACTCGCCGACTTCTGAGGCCTGTAAAAAAGCCGCGACCGATGCAAATCGGTCGCGGCTTTTTTGTGTCTGTCCCCGGTGGGAGCGGGCTTGCCCCGCGATTGCCAGCTGTCAGCTACATCACATCGCGGGGCAAGCCCGCTCCCACAGGGGGAATCCACAGGGGCAGGGGGTAGCCTCAGGGGCGAATTTCGATCATCGTGCCGTCGGGTACCAAATCCCACACTTCGCGCATGTCGCGATTGGTCATGGCAATGCAGCCTTCGGTCCAGTCCAGGGTATGGAAGAATTCTTCAGGGTATTCTTCGTCCAGCGGCGTGCCGTGGATCATGATCATGCCGCCGGGTTCTACACCTTCACGCCGGGCCCGCGCCGAATCGCTGATGTTCGGATAGGACACGTGCATGGCCAGGTTGTAACGGTCACTCTCTTTGCGCCAGTCGAGCCAGTAGAGTCCCTCAGGGGTGCGCTTGTCGCCTTCACGCAACTTCGGCCCCTTGGGCTGCTTGCCCAGCGAGATGCGGTAGGTTTTCAGCGGCGCACCGGCGCTGATCAGTTGCAGGCGCCGTTCCGACTTAAGTACCAGGACTTTGTCGATGAGCACCGAATGCTCGGGTTTGAGCTGGAGCGGCGAGGGCGCGACCTTTTCGATCGGCTTGGTCACGATCGTTTCGGTAAACGCTGCCTGGGACACCGATGTCACACTGAGGCAGAAAAGGGCAAACAACCAGCGCATGAAACGATATCCCTGAAAACTAGGTGTTGGGTGACGAGGCGAGCATTGGCGACAGGCATTCGCTGCCAATCGGGTAGGACTGCTCGATGCGGTCACGATAGTAGCATTTTAGGGTACGACTGACGGTGCGGAAAGCCAGCTCGTCCCATGGGATGTCACTTTCATCGAAAAGCCGTACTTCCAGGCTTTCGACGCCGACGGCAAAGTCCAGGTCGGCCAGTTCGGCGCGAAAGAACACGTGCACCTGGTTGATATGCGGCAAGTCGAACAGCTGGTACAGGCTCATCTGCCCGACGCGAGCGCAGGCTTCCTCGACGGTTTCGCGGCGGGCGGCCTGCTCCAGGGTTTCACCGTTCTCCATGAAACCGGCGGGCAGGGTCCAGTAGCCGCGGCGTGGCTCGATGGCTCGGCGGCACAACAGCACCTGGCTACCCCAGGTCGGTAGCACGCCGGCGACGATGTTGGGGTTCTGGTAATGGATGGTATGGCAGTGATCGCAGACATAGCGCAGGCGGGTGTCGCCTTCGGGAATACGCTGAATCACCGGATTACCGCACGCGCTGCAGAATTTCATGCTTTTATTCCTATAGGTTGTGCTTATCTTGGCGCGACTTTCACCGCGGCTGCAAGCCGGTTCACCTCGGGGCTTGGGCGGCTCGCGGCTTTGGTGCATCATGCAGGTCATGCTTTGGAATCGAGAGAGAGCAATGCTGGACGAGCTACTTCGCCGCGTGAGCAGTCATACGCCGGGCACCCTGGAAACCGATCGTCGTTTTCCCGAGGCCGCAGTGTTATTGCCGATTACCCGCAGCGAAGAGCCTGAACTGGTCTTGACCTTGCGCGCCAAGGGCTTGTCGACCCATGGTGGCGAAGTGGCTTTCCCTGGCGGGCGCCGCGACCCGGAAGACCCCGATCTGGTGTTTACCGCCCTGCGCGAAGCTGAAGAAGAAATCGGTCTGCCGCCAGGCCTGGTGGAAATCATCGGCCCCTTGAGCCCGCTGATCTCGTTGCATGGCCTGAAGGTCACGCCTTTCGTCGGCCTGATCCCCGATTATGTCGAGTACCAGGCCAATGATGCTGAAATCGCCGCCGTGTTCACGGTGCCGCTGGAGTTCTTTCGCCAGGATCCGCGCGATCACACCCACCGTATCGATTACCAGGGGCGCAGTTGGTACGTGCCCAGCTACCGCTTTGGTGAGTACAAGATCTGGGGGTTGTCGGCGATCATGATCGTCGAACTGGTCAACTTGCTTTACGATGCCGACATCAATCTGCACAAGCCGCCTGAGCGCTTCATTCCAATTTGAGCGGGTTCACCCGCCACCACTGCCGCACCGTGAGGAACCACGCATGAAATACCGTCTGGGCGACCTGCGGGTCGAAACCCATCCACGCAGCTGGGCGGCGCCCACTGCCACACTGATCGGTAAAGTACGCCTGCAGGCGGGGGCCAGTGTCTGGTTCGGCGCGGTACTGCGCGGCGACAACGAACTGATCGACATCGGCGAGAACAGTAATGTTCAGGACGGTACGGTGATGCATACCGACATGGGCGCGCCGCTGACCCTGGGTAAAGGCGTGACCATCGGTCACAACGCCATGTTGCATGGCTGCAGCGTCGGTGATTACAGCCTGGTCGGCATCAACGCGGTGATTCTCAACGGTGCGCGCATCGGCAAATACTGCATCATTGGCGCCAACGCGCTGATTCCAGAGGGCAAGGAAATTCCCGACGGCTCGCTGGTGATGGGTTCGCCAGG
Source organism: Pseudomonas alkylphenolica (assembly GCF_000746525.1). NCBI lineage: Bacteria > Pseudomonadati > Pseudomonadota > Gammaproteobacteria > Pseudomonadales > Pseudomonadaceae > Pseudomonas > Pseudomonas alkylphenolica. The sequence goes on along the minus strand of NZ_CP009048.1, from coordinate 4,590,372 downwards.
CAAGGTCGTGCGCGAACTGACCGAAGCGCAGAGGAAGATGCTTGAAGCCAGTGCCGCGCATTACGTGCATAACGCCGAGCGCTATGCCCGCGATCTGGCGCCGCAGGAGGATTGATGAGTAGTACTGAGCGTCCGGTCGCCTCGCCCTGCGTGCAAATCTGTGCCCTGGACGAGGCCGACATCTGCACCGGCTGTCAGCGCAGCGCTGCGGAAATCACCCGCTGGGGCCGAATGGACAACAGCGAACGTCGTCAGGTGCTCAAGCTGTGCCACGAGCGGGCTGTGGCGGCGGGGCTGATCTTTAGCGTCAGTGGCGCGCCGTGCTGATCCGCCACTTGGCCGCGGGCGGCTGCTCAAGTACCCTGTAGGGCTTGCCCAGCGGTCTATTCCATGCCTTTTCTGATTGCCTACATCAGCAGTGTCGTGCTGATCAACTACGCCTTCTCCAGTGCCCCGCACCTGGACGTCATCTGGTCCGCCTGGGGCGGGCTGGTGTTTATCCTCCGTGACATGGTGCAGACCCGCTACGGTCACGGTGCGCTGGTCGCCATGCTGGTCGCGCTGGTGCTGTCCTATGTCACCTCCGAGCCTGCCATTGCCCTGGCCAGTGCCAGCGCCTTCGCGGTCTCCGAACTGATCGACTGGCTGGTCTTCAGCATTACCAAGCGGCCGTTGCACGACCGCCTGTGGCTGAGCTCGGCGCTGAGCATCCCGATCGACACCTTCATCTTCTTCGGCATGATCGGTGCCTTGACCCCGGCTGTGGCCGGCACCGCCCTGGCCTCGAAATTCGCCGGGGTCACCGCGGTGTGGCTGATCATGGTCTGGCGTCTGCGCAAGACTGCCATCACTGGCTGAGGCCCAGCGGTCCGGTTGATGTAAAATGGCGCTCCTTTTCACCGGACTGGCCTGATCATCGGGCAGTCCTGGAATCCTTCCCTCTGAGGACCTGAAATGACCCGTATCGGAACCCCATTGTCGCCGACCGCGACCCGCGTACTGCTCTGTGGCTGTGGCGAGCTGGGCAAGGAAGTGGTGATTGAACTGCAACGCCTGGGCGTTGAAGTGATTGCCGTGGACCGTTACGCCAATGCCCCGGCCATGCAAGTGGCCCATCGCAGCCATGTCATCAACATGCTCGATGGCGCAGCACTGCGGGCGGTGATCGAGGCCGAGAAGCCGCACTACATCGTGCCGGAAATCGAAGCCATTGCCACCGCGACTCTGGTCGAGCTGGAAAACGAAGGCTTCAACGTGGTGCCGACCGCGCGTGCCACGCAGCTGACCATGAACCGCGAAGGCATTCGCCGTCTGGCGGCCGAAGAGCTGGATCTGCCAACCTCGCCTTACCACTTTGCCGATACCTTCGAGGACTACCGCAACGCGGTCGACGACCTGGGTTTCCCGTGCGTGGTCAAACCGGTGATGAGTTCCTCGGGCAAGGGCCAGAGCCTGCTGCGCAGTGCTGATGATGTGCAGAAAGCCTGGGACTATGCCCAGGAAGGCGGGCGTGCCGGCAAGGGCCGGGTGATCATTGAAGGCTTCATCGACTTCGACTACGAAATTACCCTGCTGACCGTTCGTCATATCGGTGGCACTACGTTCTGTGCGCCGGTTGGTCATCGTCAGGAGAAGGGCGATTACCAGGAGTCCTGGCAGCCGCAAGCCATGAGCCCGGTGGCGCTGGCCGAATCCGAGCGGGTGGCCAAGGCGGTCACTGAGGCGCTGGGCGGTCGTGGTCTGTTTGGTGTCGAACTGTTCATCAAAGGTGATCAGGTGTGGTTCAGCGAAGTGTCGCCACGTCCGCACGATACCGGTCTGGTGACCCTGATCTCTCAAGACCTGTCGCAGTTCGCCCTGCATGCGCGGGCAATCCTTGGCCTGCCGATCCCACTGATTCGTCAGTTCGGTCCGTCCGCCTCGGCGGTGATTCTGGTCGAGGGTCAATCGCAACAGACGGCTTTCGCCAACCTTGGCGCCGCGTTGAGCGAACCGGATACCGCCATTCGCCTGTTCGGCAAGCCTGAAGTCAACGGTCAGCGCCGCATGGGTGTGTGCCTGGCGCGTGACGAGTCGATCGAGGCTGCGCGGGCCAAGGCGACCCGGGCTTCTCAGGCCGTGAAAGTAGAGTTGTAAATTTTTTCGCGGGGCAAGCCCGCTCCCACAGGTTTTTTAATGGCCTGTGGGAGCGGGCTTGCCCCGCGATGCTTCTACAGCTCCGAATGCCGGGTCTCTTTCAGGCACAGCACGGCAATTAGGCTCAACACCGCCGCTGCCGACACATACCCGCCAACCCAGCTCAAGCCCCCCATCGCCACCAGCTTCTGGGCAAAGAACGGTGCCGCCGAAGCCCCGACGATACCGCCCAGGTTATACGCCGCGGAAGCACCGGTATAACGCACATGGGTCGGAAACAGCTCAGGCAGCAGCGCACCCATCGGCGCGAAGGTCACGCCCATCAAGAACAGCTCGATGGCCAGGAACAGCGCCACCCCGGCAGTGGAACCCGAGGTCAGTAACGGCTGCATGGTAAAGCCCGAGAGAATCGCCAGCACTGCGCCGACAATCAGCACCGGTTTACGCCCGTAGCGATCGCTGAGCCAGGCTGACAGCGGTGTGGCCAGGGCCATGAACAGCACCGCAAAGCACAGCAGGCCAAGGAAAGTTTCGCGGCTGTAACCCAGGGTCGATACGCCATAGCTGAGCGAGAACACCGTGGAGATGTAGAACAGCGCGTAACACACCACCATGGCCGAAGCCCCCAGCAAAACCGGCATCCAGTAGTGCGAGAAGAGTTCGATCACCGGCATTTTCACCCGCTCGTGACGCGCCACGGCCTTGGCGAAAATTGGCGTTTCTTCGAGTTTAAGGCGCACATACAGGCCAACGATCACCAGCGCCGCGCTGAGCAGGAAAGGAATCCGCCAGCCCCAGCTACGGAACTGCTCGTCCGTGAGGGTCATCGCCAGGGTCAGGAACAGACCATTTGCGGCCAGAAAACCAATCGAGGGGCCCAACTGCGGGAACATGCCGAACCAGGCCCGTTTGCCTTTCGGTGCGTTCTCGGTGGCCAGCAGCGCCGCGCCGCCCCATTCGCCACCAAGGCCCAGGCCCTGGCCGAAGCGCAGTACGCAGAGCAGGATCGGTGCCCAGGCGCCAATGCTGTCATAGCCCGGCAGCACGCCGATCAGCGTGGTACACACGCCCATCAGCAGCAGCGAGGCGACCAGGGTCGATTTGCGCCCGATACGGTCACCGAAATGGCCGAACAGGGCAGAGCCCAGAGGGCGGGCGAGGAAGGCGATGCCGAAGGTGAGGAACGCCGAGAGCATCTGTGCGGTGCCGGAGGTCTGCGGGAAGAACACCGGGCCGATCACCAGCGCGGCAGCGGTGGCGTAGACGTAGAAATCGTAGAACTCGATGGCGGTGCCGATAAAGCTGGCGGTGGCCACCCGTGCCGGCGAGTTGCCGGGGCTGGCCTGGGCCGTTTCGGAGTAGGTGCTGCTGGTCGTCATGCGATTATCCCTGACAGTCGAGTGCTCCATGGACGCCGTTGCCGGCCTGCACGGGCAGGCATCAGCACACAGGCGCCGCAAGCGGGAGCCGAAGCGTATTGTTGTTGGTCGCGTGACTGAGCATACGCCCGTTGGGGATAGGGGCGGCGCAGGCAATGTTCGGGGTGTGAAGCAATGCCGGAAAAGCGCGCTATTCAGTTGTGCGGGCTGGCCGGGAGACGCTGGGAGCGGGTAGCAAGCGAGACGGCCAGGCTGGGTAAGCGTGCTCCGAGTATAGCTAGCGAGTCACGGTCCAGACCAGTATGCGGCTGGCACAATTGTCTTCTGTTTCGAGGATTTCCAGGCGATAACGGCCGATCTTCAGGCATACCGCACTGGCCGGAATGCTTTCCAGCGCTTCGGTAACCAGGCCGTTGAGGGTCTTCGGCCCGTCGCTGGGCAGGTGCCAGCCGAGGCTGCGGTTAAGCTCGCGAATCGATACGGTACCTTCAATGACGAAGCGCCCGTCGCCCTGCGGGTGAATGTGCGGGTTGTCCTGGTGGTGCTCGTCTTCGAATTCGCCGACGATCTCCTCGAGAATGTCTTCGAGGGTGACGATGCCCAATACCTCGCCATATTCGTCGACCACCACGCCGAGGCGCCGCTGTTGCTTGTGGAAGTTGAGCAACTGCAATTGCAGGGGCGTGCTTTCCGGGACGAAGTAGGGGTCGTAACAGGCCGCCTGCAGGGCCTCGCGGGTCAATTCGGCCTTGGGCAGCAGGTGACTGATCAGCTTGGTGTTGAGGATGGCTTCGACCTGGTTGATGTCGCTGTGGTACACCGGCAGGCGGGTGTGGCGGCTGATGATCAGTTGCTCGATGATCGCCTCGATCGAGTCGTCGAGGTTGATACCGTCAACGTCGTTGCGCGGCACCAGAATGTCATTGACGGTGATCTTGTCCAGCGCCAGCAGGCTTTCGGGCAGATTCAAGCGATGGTCGGCGTGCAGGTGTTCTTCGGCGTCGGAATCGTCGTCCTGCTCGTGCAGGCTCACCGCATGCGGCTGGATGCGAAACGGGCGCAGCAGCAATCGCGCGCAGCCATCGAGCAGCCAGGCCAGGGGCTGGAGCAGCTTGAGCGGCGCTTTGAGCAGGCTGTTGCCCAGGGCAATGAAGGTGTGCGGATTGCGCCGGGCCAGTTGCCGTGGCAGGTATTCGGCCAGCACCAGCAGTACGACAGCGGCGCCCAGCCCGGCCAGCCAGAAACCGTGCTCACCGCTGTAGCGCTGACCCAGCAGACAGGCCAGGGCCAGCACCAGCAGTTTGCCCAGGGTCGAGCAGAGCACCAGGGCCTGTGGCGCGACCGCCAGTTCCGGGTGTTCGTCGGTCAGGCCGTTGCGCCGGGCGCTATTGAGTTGTTGCTGGGCGGCGTCCACCGCAGTGAACAGCGCCGACCAGAGCAGGGCCAGTACCAGTATGCCAAGCAAGGGGCCTAACGGCAGCGCGTCCATTAACTGTGCCCGTCAGATATGCAGGATGAATTCGCGTACCAGCTTGCTGCCGAAGTAGGCCAGCATCAGCAGGCAGAACCCGGCCAGGGTCCAGCGGATTGCCTTGTGACCGCGCCAGCCCAGACGGGTGCGGCCCCACAGCAGCACACTGAAGACTATCCAGGCCACGCAGGCCAGCAAGGTCTTGTGCACCAGGTGCTGGGCAAACAGGTTGTCGAGGAACAGCCAGCCGGAAATCAGCGACAGCGACAGCAGCCCCCAGCCGGCCCAGAGAAAGCCGAACAGCAGGCTTTCCATGGTTTGCAGGGGCGGGAAGTTCTTGATCAGCCCCGAAGGGTGCTTGTGTTTGAGCTGGTGATCTTGAAGCAGCAGCAACAGCGCCTGGAACACGGCGATGGTGAACATGCCGTAGGCCAGGATCGACAGCAGAATATGCGCCAGAATCCCCGGTTCTTCGTTGATCAGCGGCACCGTGCCCGGTGGCGCGAACTGTGAAGTCAGCGCCGTCAGCATGCCCAGCGGGAACAACAGCAGCAGCAGGTTTTCCACCGGAATGCGCAGGCAGGCCAGCAAGGTCAGGGTAATCACCGCCGTGGCGATCAGACTGGCGGCACTGAAGAAGTCCAGGCTCAGGCCCAGGGGCGTGAGCAACTGCCAGAACAGTGCCGTGCCCTGGGCGACAACCGCCAGCGCGCCCAGCAGGCCGAGCAGGCGTTTGTCGGCCTTGGCGCCTTGCGCCAGACGGGAGCCTTGATAGAGAGTCGCGGCGGCATACAGGCAGGCGGCGATCAGGTTGGGTAGCAAACTGGGTGACAAGGGGAGCATAAGTCCTGTTAGGCAAGCCCGAAAAGAATTGAGTTTGGCATAGAACGCGCCTGTCAAGGAAGACTGCCAGCCGACGGCGAGGTGTGCGCTTGCCCGAGTCTTCGTTATAATCGCCGATCTGCCCCTGCCCAAGGCCCGTCGAATACGCCAGAGGCAGCTGATAAACCTCGGTTCTACAGAGCCTGAAAGGATCACCATGTTTGAAAACCTGACCGACCGTCTGTCACAGACGCTGCGCCATGTCACTGGCAAGGCCAAGCTGACCGAAGACAACATCAAAGACACCCTGCGTGAAGTGCGTATGGCGTTGCTCGAGGCTGACGTCGCCCTGCCGGTGGTCAAGGATTTCGTCAACAAGATCAAGGAGCGCGCGGTCGGCACCGAGGTGTCGCGCAGCCTGACCCCGGGCCAGGCATTCGTGAAGATTGTCCAGGCCGAGCTCGAAGGCATGATGGGTGCGGCCAACGAAGAGCTGACGCTCAACGCCGCGCCGCCAGCGGTGGTCTTGATGGCCGGTTTGCAGGGTGCGGGTAAGACCACCACCGCCGGCAAGCTGGCGCGCTTCCTGAAAGAGCGCAAGAAGAAGTCGGTGATGGTGGTGTCGGCTGACGTCTACCGTCCGGCGGCGATCAAACAGCTGGAGACACTGGCGGGCGATATCGGCGTTACCTTCTTCCCGTCCGACATCAGCCAGAAGCCAGTGGCCATCGCTGAAGCGGCGATCCGTGAAGCCAAGTTGAAGTTCATCGACGTGGTCATCGTCGACACCGCCGGTCGTCTGCACATCGACGCCGAGATGATGACCGAGATCAAGGACCTGCACGCCGCGGTCAAGCCGATCGAGACCTTGTTCGTGGTCGACGCCATGACCGGTCAGGATGCTGCCAACACCGCCAAGGCGTTTGGTGATGCGCTGCCGCTGACCGGTGTGATCCTGACCAAGGTCGATGGCGACGCCCGTGGCGGTGCCGCGCTGTCGGTGCGGGCCATTACCGGCAAGCCGATCAAGTTCATCGGTATGGGCGAGAAGAGCGAAGCGCTCGAGCCGTTCCACCCCGACCGTATTGCTTCGCGCATCCTTGGCATGGGCGACGTACTCAGCCTGATCGAGCAGGCCGAGCAAACCCTCGACAAGGAAAAGGCCGACAAACTGGCCAAGAAGCTGAAGAAGGGCAAGGGCTTCGATCTCGAAGACTTCCGTGACCAGCTGCAACAGATGAAGAACATGGGCGGCCTCGGCGGCCTCATGGACAAGCTGCCAAGCATCGGCGGGGTCAACCTGGCGCAGATGGGCAATGCCCAGGGCGCAGCCGAAAAGCAGTTCAAACAGATGGAAGCGATCATCAACTCCATGACCCCGGCCGAGCGCCGCGACCCTGAGCTGATCAGCGGTTCGCGCAAGCGCCGGATCGCCATGGGCTCCGGCACCCAGGTGCAGGATATCGGTCGCCTGATCAAGCAGCACAAGCAGATGCAGAAGATGATGAAGAAGTTTTCTGCCAAAGGTGGCATGGCGAAAATGATGCGCGGCCTGGGCGGTATGATGCCCGGCGGCGGCATGCCCAAGCTGTAACCCTATTCAGGTCGTCGGCGCGAATGCGCGCCGGCGATTGGAACCCGCCCCGGGCAAAAGCTGCGAGCCTCGGTGGGAGCGGGCTTGCCCCGCGATGCGATTTTTCTGACAAAACGCAATCGCGGGGCAAGCCCGCTCCCACCGAAGTGAACACCTTAGCCCATCGGGCGGGACACTGTTGCCTTATATAAGGCAGCGTTATTCGCAAATCTGCAGGCAGGCCTATTTGCCCCGGTAAAAAGGCATTTGCAAAAGTCCGGATATTCCTTGAGAATATGCGGCCTTTCGGGCACCCGTGTGCCCGCTGTGCATTATGATTTGCAGCACCGACTACAGGAACGATGTTCAATGCTAACCATCCGTCTTGCCCGTGGTGGCTCTAAAAAGCGCCCATTTTACACCCTGACCGTGACCGACTCGCGTAACCCGGTTACCGGTTCGCACATCGAGCAGGTTGGTTTCTTCAACCCTATCGCTCGTGGTCAGGAAGTTCGTCTGTCCGTTAAAGAAGACCGCGTTGCTCACTGGCTGAGCGTTGGCGCACAGCCGTCCGAGCGCGTTGCTCAACTGCTGAAACAAGCTGCCAAGGCTGCTGCCTGAGCACGATGAGCGCGACGCCAGAAAAAGCTGATGACTTGATCGTTGTCGGCAAGATTTTTTCGGTTCACGGCGTTCGCGGCGAGGTGAAGGTCTTTTCCTTTACCGATCCGATTGAAAACCTGTTGGATTACCGTAACTGGACGCTTCGGCACGAAGGGAAGGTAAAACAGGTCGAGCTGGTCAGTGGCCGTTCCACTCAAAAGGACCTGGTCGCCAAGCTCAAAGGCCTCGACGATCGTGATGAAGCACGTCTTCTGAGCGGTTATGAGATTTGTATCTCGCGTAGCCTTTTGCCCAACCTGCCTAGCGACGAGTACTACTGGTACCAGTTGGTAGGTCTGAAAGTCATCAACCAGGACGAACAGCTGTTCGGCAAGGTTGATCACCTGTTGGAGACCGGCGCGAACGATGTAATGGTGGTCAAGCCCTGCGCGGGCAGCCTGGATGATCGTGAACGCCTGTTGCCCTATACAGAGCAATGCGTGTTGAAGATCGACCTGGTTGCAGGCGAGATGAGGGTGGAATGGGATGCGGACTTCTAAGCAATGGCCAGCCTGCGCGTAGATGTCATTACGTTGTTCCCCGAGATGTTCTCGGCCATCAGTGAGTACGGCATTACCAGCCGCGCGGTGAAACAGGGGTTGTTGCAACTGACCTGCTGGAATCCGCGGGACTACACCACAGATCGTCACCATACGGTGGATGATCGGCCGTTTGGCGGTGGTCCGGGCATGGTGATGAAGATCAAGCCTCTGGAAGACGCCCTGGTACATGCCAGGCAGGCAACCGGAGAGGCGGCGAAGGTGATTTACCTGAGCCCGCAAGGCCGCAAGCTGACTCAGTCGGCGGTCAAAGACCTGGCGAAGCACGAATCGTTGATTCTGATAGCCGGTCGTTACGAAGGCATTGACGAGCGTTTTATTGAAGCTCATGTCGATGAAGAGTGGTCGATTGGCGACTATGTCCTGTCTGGTGGCGAGCTACCGGCGATGGTCCTGATTGATGCGGTTACGCGACTGCTGCCCGGAGCTTTAGGGCATGCGGACTCGGCGGAGGAAGATTCCTTCACCGATGGTCTGCTTGATTGCCCGCACTACACCCGACCGGAGGTGTATGCGGATCAGCGTGTTCCCGACGTGTTGCTTAGTGGCAACCATGCACACATCCGGCGATGGCGTTTACAGCAGTCCCTTGGGCGGACCTATGAACGACGCGCCGATCTTCTGGAAAGTCGCTCACTTTCTGGAGAAGAGAAGAAGCTGCTCGAGGAGTATCTCCGAGAGCGGGACGATAGTTAACGTATCGATGGTAGATCCGACGATTTACCTTAGGAGCACAGCATGACCAACAAAATCATTCAGCAGATCGAAGCTGAGCAGATGTCCAAAGAGATCCCGACCTTTGCCCCGGGCGACACCATCGTCGTTCAGGTGAAAGTGAAGGAAGGCGATCGTTCGCGTCTGCAGGCTTTCGAAGGCGTTGTAATCGCCAAGCGTAACCGTGGTCTGAACAGCGCTTTCACTGTTCGCAAGATCTCCAACGGTGTTGGTGTAGAGCGTACTTTCCAGACCTACAGCCCGCAAATCGACAGCCTGGCCGTGAAACGTCGTGGTGACGTGCGTAAAGCCAAGCTGTACTACCTGCGCGACCTGTCCGGTAAAGCCGCTCGCATCAAGGAAAAACTGTCCTGATGACAGTTTGACCGGCGGCTGCAGCCGCCATGCGAAAAAAGCAGCCTTCGGGCTGCTTTTTTGTTGTCTGCAATTTGTCCCAGATGTGAAGTTTATGAGCCCCAGAGAGCAGGAAATCGAACGCCGCACCGAACTGTCGGTGACCCGTGTCACCAAAGCGGTGTTCCCGTCCACCACCAACCACCACAACACCCTGTTTGGCGGAACCGCCCTGGCCTGGATGGACGAAGTGTCGTTCATCGCCGCCACGCGCTTCTGCCGTTTGCCGCTGGTGACCGTGTCTACCGACCGGATCGACTTCAAGCACCCGATTGCCGCTGGTTCCATTGTCGAGCTGGTCGGTCGGGTGGCTGCGGTCGGCAATACCAGTCTCAAGGTCGAAGTCGAGGTGTTTGTCGAAAGCATGAGTTGCGACAGCCGCGAGAAGGCCATTCACGGCTTGTTCAGCTTTGTTGCCATCGATGACGACAAGCGGCCGGTGCCGGTTCTACCCGGATTCTGAACAATTTATCGCGGGGCAAGCCCGCTCCCACTGGTGAGGTGATGCCGGTGGGAGCGGGCTTGCCCCGCGATCAGCTTCGCTCCGGCTGAATCAACGCCACCACCGTCCACCCAGCCCCCGGCTTGAGTACACTGTCCGGTCCGAACACATGCACCCAGCCACTGGCGTCCCGGGCAAACAGCAAGGTCGCCCGCTCGCCATGCAGGGCCTGATAGTCCTCCCAGCCAAAGGTCTCGGTCAGGTGGGTGCTGTACAGCTCGGCGCCCTGATGTAGCTGGTTGGCCAGTTGCACGTATGTCAGGGCCTGGGTGCCGAGGACGTGCCCGCGATGTTCATCGCTGGCGCGATGCTTGTCACTGCGCCGTGCCTCCAGGCCGCTGGCCAGCACGAACAGGCGCGCGTGGCCAAAGTCATGACGAAAACGTGCGCAGGCCAGGGTGTTCAGTTCTCCTGAAGGCGAAAGCCCGAGCAAGTGACCGAGGCCAACCAGGTCCAGGTGGGCGTCGGCATGCTGTGACGCCGGGTTGCCAAAGTAGGTCGGCAGCCCCTCCATGCGCGCGGCACGGATGTTTTCCCAGCTCGAATCGGTCAACAGCACCCGGCAGTCGAGTTGTTGCAGCGCCTTGGCAATGATCCGTGCAGGTGGGTTGGCACCGACGATCAGAAAGCCGCTGGGGGCGGGCTCGGCCACTTTCAGCAGGCGGGCCAGTGGCCGCGCCGTAGCGCTTTGCAGCACCACGGTGCCGATGATCACGGCAAAGGTCAGCGGCACCAGCAGCAGGGCGCCTTGGTGGCCGGCCTCGTGCAGGCGGATGGCAAAGATCGCCGACACCGCTGCCGCGACGATCCCGCGAGGGGCGATCCAGCTCAGCAAGGCCCGTTCCCGCCAGTTCAACTGCGAGCCCCAGGTCGACAGTGCGACGTTCAGCGGCCGGGCAATCAGCTGGATCACCAGCAACAGTGCCAGTACCGCTGGCCCTAGACCGATCAGGGCATGCAGGTCCAGCCGTGCGGCGAGGAGGATGAACAGCCCGGAAATCAGCAGCACGCTCAGGTTTTCCTTGAAGTGCAGGATCTGCCGGACATCCACGCCTTTCATGTTGGCCAGCCACATGCCCATGATGGTTACCGCCAGCAAGCCGGATTCGTGCATCACCTGATTGGCAGCAATGAAAATGCCCAGCACTGCAGCCAGCGACGCCAGGTTGTGCAGGTACTCGGGCAGCCATTGCTGGCGCATGACCTGCCCCAGTATCCAGCCGCCGGCGGCGCCGAACGCACTGCCGCAGAGGATCACCCCGGCAAAGGTTATCAGGCTCTGGCTCAGGCCGTTGCCCGCTGCACTGGCAATGATGAAGCTGTACACCACCACCGCCAGCAGGGCGCCGATGGGGTCGATGACGATGCCTTCCCAGCGCAGGATGTTGGCAATCGTCGATTTCGGTCGCACCACGCGCAACATCGGCACAATGACGGTGGGGCCGGTAACCAGGGTCAAGGTGCCGAACAAGGTCGCCAGCATCCAGTCGAAGTCGAGCAGCCAATGGGTGGCCAGGGTGATGATGAGCCAGGTAGACAGCGCGCCAAGGGTGACCATGCGCCGGACCACCGTACCGATCTCGCGCCATTGCGACAGGTGCAGGGTCAGGCTGCCTTCGAACAGGATCAGCGCCACGGCCAGCGACACCAGGGGCATCAGTAGCGGGCCGAACATCGCTTGCGGGTCAAGCCAGCCGAGGATCGGTCCGGCGAGAATGCCGCTGAGCAGGAGAAAGAGGATGGCCGGCAGTTTCAGGCGCCAGGCCAGCCACTGGCAGGCAAGGGCAGCGCCTCCGATGCCACCGAAGGTCAGCAATATCTGTTGCTCGCTCATTCCAATTCCCTATGCCGTCCGTGTTGTGGAAGACTAGCGGCAATTTTTCGTTTCTGTCTTTTGCCTTCGAGTTGTCATGCCCGCACTAGAGCATCCTCTGATCGACCAGTTCCTCGATGCCCTGTGGCTGGAAAAAGGCCTGGCCGACAATACCCGCGAGTCGTACCGCAGTGATCTGGCGCTGTTCAATGGCTGGCTTCAGGAGCACGGCGTGGCATTGCCTGATGCCGGGCGCGAGATGATTCATGATCACTTGGCGTGGCGCCTGGATCAAGGCTACAAACCGCGATCGACCGCGCGCTTTCTCTCTGGTATGCGTGGCTTCTATCGCTATTTGCTGAGGGAAAAGCTGATTGCTGTCGATCCGACCTTGCAGGTCGACATGCCACAGTTGGGCCGGCCGCTGCCCAAATCCCTGTCGGAAGAAGACGTGGAGGCGTTGCTGCAGGCGCCAGACCTGGGCGAGCCGATCGGTCAGCGCGACCGGGCCATGCTCGAAGTCCTCTATGCCTGCGGCTTGCGGGTCACCGAGCTGGTGAGCCTGACCCTGGATCAGGTCAACCTGCGCCAGGGGGTGTTGCGGGTGATGGGCAAAGGCAGCAAGGAGCGCCTGGTACCCATGGGCGAAGAAGCGGTGGTATGGATCGAGCGCTATCTGCGCGACGGGCGCAACGAGCTGCTCGGCGGGCGTCCGAGTGATGTGCTGTTTCCCAGCTTGCGCGGCGAGCAGATGACCCGGCAGACCTTCTGGCACCGGATCAAACATCAGGCTCAGGCCGCCGGCATCAGTAAAAGCCTGTCGCCGCACACCTTGCGCCATGCGTTTGCTACGCATCTGCTCAATCACGGTGCCGACTTGCGGGTGGTACAGATGCTGCTGGGTCACAGTGATCTGTCGACCACACAGATCTACACCCATGTCGCCCGGGCACGCTTGCAGGAACTGCACGCCAGGCATCACCCACGCGGCTGATCGCGTAGCGCTTGTATCGCCGGGGGCGGTCTGGGCGGGCATGATGTGGTAGGCTTGGACGGTTTGCATCAAGGGCCCTACGACCACCGTCCTTTCAGGACGTGCGTTGCTTGCCTGGCCCTTTGCCCGCCTTCAGGAGTTCCCATGCGCGTGACCCAGATTATCGCCACCGCCGCCCTGGCGCTGGTCAGCACTTTTGCCGCTGCCGCCGACAACGCCGAGCAGGCGATCCGCAAGACCCTGCAGTCCCTGGAAATCGGTGTGCCGGTCGAGAGCGTTGTCTCAAGCCCGTTGAACGGTCTGTACGAAGTCAAGCTGGAAGGCGGCCGTGTACTGTACGCCAGCGCCGACGGCCAGTTCGTCGTGCAGGGCTATCTGTTCCAGATCCAGAACGGCAAGCCGGTCAACCTGACGGAAAAAACCGAGCGTCAGGCCATCGCCAAGAGCATCAATGCTATTCCAGCCGCGGAGATGGTGGTTTATCCTGCCAAGGGCGAAACCAAATCGCACATCACTGTGTTTACCGACACGACCTGCCCGTACTGCCACAAGCTGCACGCCGAAGTTCCTGAGTTAAACCGCCGCGGTATTGAAGTGCGCTACGTTGCCTTCCCGCGCCAGGGCCTCGGCTCCCCGGGCGACGAACAACTGCAAGCTGTCTGGTGTTCCAGCGACCGCAAGGCCGCGCTGGACAAGATGATCGACGGCAAAGAAATCAAGGCTGCCAAGTGTGCCAACCCGGTCAGCAAACAATTCCAGCTGGGCCAGTCGATTGGTGTCAACGGGACCCCGGCCATCGTCCTTGAGGACGGTCAGGTGATCCCGGGTTATCAACCGGCGCCGCAGGTTGCCAAGCTGGCGTTGGCCGGCGGTAAATAATTCAACAAGCGAGCCGTCACCATGGGGAGACGGCTGTTATCACGGACGGCTTCGCGTCGTTCGTTCAATGGGGAGTTCACAGTGAAACCGGTCAAAGTAGGCATCTGTGGGTTGGGGACCGTCGGTGGCGGTACCTTCAATGTACTTCAGCGTAACGCCGAGGAAATCGCCCGCCGCGCCGGGCGTGGTATCGAAGTGGCACAGATTGCCATGCGTTCGCCAAACCCGAATTGCCAGATTACCGGTACCCCCATTACCGCTGATGTATTCGAGGTCGCAACGAACCCGGAAATCGACATTGTCATCGAACTGATCGGCGGTTACACCGTGGCCCGCGAGCTGGTGCTCAAGGCCATCGACAGTGGCAAGCATGTGGTCACCGCCAACAAGGCGCTGATCGCCGTGCATGGCAACGAGATTTTCGCCAAGGCGCGCGAGAAGGGCGTCATCGTCGCCTTCGAAGCAGCCGTGGCTGGCGGTATTCCGGTAATCAAGGCGATCCGCGAAGGATTGTCGGCCAACCGCATCAACTGGGTTGCCGGGATCATCAACGGTACCGGTAACTTCATCCTGACCGAAATGCGCGAGAAAGGCCGTACGTTCCCTGACGTGCTGGCCGAAGCCCAGGCGCTGGGCTATGCCGAAGCCGATCCGACCTTCGACGTCGAAGGCATCGATGCTGCGCACAAGCTGACCATCCTGGCCTCCATCGCCTTTGGTATTCCGCTGCAGTTCGACAAGGCTTACACCGAAGGCATCACCCAGCTGACCACCGCCGATGTGAACTACGCAGAAGCCCTCGGCTACCGTATCAAGCACCTCGGTGTGGCGCGCAGCACTGCCAACGGCATCGAGCTGCGCGTGCACCCGACGCTGATCCCGGCCGACCGCCTGATCGCCAACGTTAACGGCGTCATGAACGCGGTCATGGTCAACGGTGATGCCGCAGGTTCGACCCTGTTCTACGGCGCTGGCGCCGGCATGGAGCCTACCGCATCGTCGGTCGTCGCCGACCTGGTCGACGTGGTCCGCGCGATGACCTCCGATCCGGAAAACCGCGTACCGCACCTGGCCTTCCAGCCGGACTCGCTGTCGGCCCACCCGATCCTGCCGATCGAAGCCTGCGAATCGGCCTACTACCTGCGTATCCAGGCCAAGGATCACCCGGGCGTTCTGGCTCAGGTGGCAAGCATCCTTTCGGAGCGCGGTATCAACATCGAATCGATCATGCAGAAGGAAGTCGAGGAACAAGACGGCCTGGTGCCAATGATCCTGCTCACCCACAGTGTGCTCGAACAACGTATGAACGATGCCATTACCGCCCTGGAAGCCTTGCAGGATGTGGTCGGCAATGTCGTGCGTATCCGCGTCGAACAACTGAACTGAGCAGTCTTTGCGTTAGAGGATTAGGTCATGCGTTATATCAGTACCCGCGGCCAGGCACCGGCCCTGAATTTTGAAGACGTCCTGCTGGCCGGTCTGGCCAGCGATGGCGGCCTGTACGTGCCGGAAAACCTGCCGCGTTTCACCCAGGAAGAGATTGCTTCCTGGGCCGGCCTGCCATACCACGAGCTGGCCTTCCGGGTGATGCGCCCGTTCGTCACCGGCAGCATTGCCGATGCCGACTTCAAGAAGATTCTCGAAGAAACCTACGGCGAGTTCGCCCACGCCGCGGTCGCGCCGCTGCGTCAGCTAAACAGCAACGAATGGGTGCTGGAGCTGTTCCACGGCCCGACCCTGGCGTTCAAGGACTTTGCCCTGCAACTGCTGGGTCGTCTGCTGGACCATGTGCTGGTCAAGCGTGGCGAGCGTGTGGTGATCATCGGCGCCACCAGCGGTGACACCGGCTCAGCGGCGATCGAAGGCTGCCGTCGTTGCGACAACGTCGACATCTTCATCCTGCATCCGCACCAGCGTGTCTCGGAAGTGCAACGCCGGCAGATGACGACCATCTTCGGCGAAAACATCCATAACATCGCCATCGAAGGCAACTTCGACGACTGCCAGGAAATGGTCAAGGCCAGCTTTGCTGACCAGGGCTTCCTCAAGGGCACGCGCCTGGTAGCGGTCAACTCGATCAACTGGGCGCGGATCATGGCCCAGATCGTCTACTACTTCCACGCTGCCCTGCAGCTGGGTGGCCCGGCGCGTTCGGTAGCGTTCTCGGTTCCGACCGGCAACTTCGGCGACATCTTCGCCGGTTACCTGGCGCGCAACATGGGACTGCCGATCAGCCAGCTGATCGTCGCCACCAACCGCAACGACATCCTGCACCGCTTCATGAGCGGCAACCAGTACGTCAAGGAAACCCTGCACGCGACCCTGTCGCCGTCGATGGACATCATGGTCTCGTCCAACTTCGAGCGCCTGTTGTTCGACCTGCACGGTCGCAACGGCGCGGCAATTGCCGGGCTGATGGACAACTTCAAGCAGGGCGGTGGTTTCAGCGTCGAACAGGATCGCTGGACCGAAGCGCGCAAGCTCTTCGATTCGCTGGCGGTAGATGATGCGCAAACCTGCGAGACTATCGCCGAAGTCTTCGCCCAGACCGGCGAAGTGCTTGATCCGCACACCGCGATTGGCGTTAAAGCCGCCCGCGAGTGCCGCCGCAGCCTGGACACGCCGATGGTGGTGCTGGGCACCGCGCATCCGGTCAAATTCCCGGAAGCGGTGGAGAAGGCGGGTGTCGGCAAGGCGCTGGAGCTGCCGGCGCATCTGAGCGACCTGTTCGAACGCGAAGAGCGATGCATGGTTCTGGCCAATGATCTGAAGGCGGTGCAAGCCTTCGTCAGTCAGCATGGCAATCGCGGCAAGCCACTCTGAGCGGTCACCAGGCTCACAAAAAAGCCCGTCTTTGACGGGCTTTTCGTTTCTCAGCCGGCCAATGCCAGGCGCACCGATGGAGTACCGATGAGCAAACGACACCGCCGATCAGCGGGGTTCATGCTGGCTTGCCTGTTGTGGATTTTTGCCGGTAGCTGGGCGCAGGCCACACAGTTGCCCTTCACCCTGGTACCACCGTTCATCGAACTTGAGCCGATGCCGCTGAGTCAGGCGGAACAACAATGGCTCGGCCCTTCACGGGTGTTACGGGTGGGTATTTCCTTTGCCGATTATGAGCCAGTCGATATCACCATCGATCGCAACCGTTACCTGGGCATCAGCGCCGACTACCTGAGCCTGGTCACTCGCCGCCTGGGTGTCCGGACTCAGGTTCGGGCGTTCGCCAAACGCGAGGAAGCCATCGAGGCGCTGCATCAGGGCGAGATCGATGTGCTCACCAGTGCCAATGGATTCGAGCGTAGCGTGCCAGGCCTGGTGTTTACCGAGGATTACATTCCAGACCGTTCCATGGTGGTGGTGCGCGGCGGCGCGTCGGTCCCGCACGAATCACTGGCCGGGAAGAAGATTGTATTGCTCGACGGCTATGCCGATATCCAGGTGATGCAGCGGGTCTACCCCGAGAGCCAGGTAATCCTGGCGCCCAACCTCAGTAGTGCACTGGAAGCCCTCAACCAGGGTGAGGTCGATGCGTTCATCGGCAATGAAATCATCATCCGCGCCTACAATGCCTTGCGTCCTTATCTGGGATTGCAGGTTGTCGGTCCCAGCGCTTTGCCGCCAATAGGCTTTGCTTTTGCCGTGCGCGACCGGGACCGGCCATTACAGGAAATGCTCGACCGAGCCCTGGTCAGTCTTGACGATTCAGTGCGTCGTGAAATTCTACGCCGCTGGACTTCCGGGCTCGGTTCGGATGTGGATCATCATCGGGTTGCGCTGACCGCCCAGGAGCGTCAGTGGATTGCCCGCCATCCGACGGTGACCGTCGTCGGCAGCCAGTACCCCCCATACCTGTTTCTCAACCGCCAAGGTGACTGGGTCGGCCTCAACAGCGATGTGCTGGCAACGATTGCCCAGTTGACCGGACTGCAGTTCGTTTACACCCCCTCTACATCCATCGCCCAGAGTCTGGCGCTGCTCAAAAGTGCCCAGGCTGACATGAGTACTACCTTGAGCGACTCACCGGAGCGTCGGGAGTTCCTCTCCTTCACCCATTCCTTTGGTGGGCAGAGCTGGGTGTTCATTGTTCGCCAACCCCAGCTGGGCCTGGCCTCGCTGGATGAGCTGCGGGGGCAGACGCTGGCACTACCTGCCCAGCATGTGCTGGAGGCCAGCATTCGCCAGTCTCACCCCGACATCCACCTGTTGTTGGTGGACTCGCTGGAGCGCGCGCGCGAAATGGTGCGCAGCGGCGAGGCGCTGGCAACCATCGACAGTGAGGTCGGTGCCTACGGCGTGCTGAACAATGATCCAACCCTCAAAGTTGGACGGAGTGTCGAAAGCATGTGGGCGGCGGATCTGTTCTCCGTGCGACGCACTGCACCGGAGCTTGAGAGCATTCTGAACAAGGCTCTGGAAGCCTTCCCTGTCGCCGAGTTTCGTGCCCTGCGGATGAGATGGCTGGGCGCGCAATCACCACCGGCACCCGCCTGGCAACGAATTGCCCCTTGGGTCTACTGGGCGGTGGCCGGCGCGGTGCTGTTCGGCTTGGTCTCACTGGTCTGGAGCAGTCGCCTGCGGGCACAGATCCGCCAGCGTGAGAAGGCCGAGGAAGCCCTCAACGATCAGCTGGCCTTCAAGCGCGCATTGCTCGACGGCATCCCCAATCCGATCTATGTCCGTGATCTGGAAGGGCGCCTGATTACCTGCAACAAAAGCTACGAGCAGGCGTTTGCGTTGCGCCTGGAGGATGTCAAAGGGCAGCGCCTGACCGATATCGCCATGATTCCGCCTGAGCTGGCGACGCAGCTGCATGCTGACTATGTGAGCCTCTTGCAAGACCCGAAGCCGTTGTTCGTCGACCGTCGTATCGAATTCGAAGGGCAGTGCACGGATGCCTACCAGTGGACCGTGCCGTTCTACCGCGCCGATGGGCAACTGCAAGGGCTGCTCGGTGGCTGGATCGACATCACCGAACGCAAACGCCTGGAAGCTGATCTGGTGGAAGCGCGCGAGCAGGCGGAGCAGGCCAACCAGGCCAAAAGCACGTTTCTGGCGACGATGAGCCACGAAATTCGCACGCCCATCGCGGTGATTATCGGCTTGTTGGAGCTGGAGCGCGAAACCGCGCTGGCGCACGGCAAGGCGCCGTCGGCCGGGCTGGAGACAGCGCACCGCTCGGCCAGTGAGTTGATTGCCTTGATCGGTGACAGCCTGGACCTGGCCCGGATCGAGGCCGGTAGCCTGCAGTTGGCACCGCAGGCCACTGCACTGATGCCTTTTGTTGACGGTATTGTCAGCCAGTTCCGTAACCAGGCCCTGGCCCAAGGGCTGGACTTGCAATTGCAGGTAGCAGAAGACGCGCAAGGGGCCTATTGGTTTGATCCATTGCGACTGCGCCAGGTGCTGGTCAACTTGCTCGGCAACGCGCTCAAGTTCACTCATTTGGGGCAGGTCAGTGTTGCGGTCAGCCGAGCCGGGCTGGAATCGCCATCGGGTGTCGGCTTGCTGCTGTGTGTGCGCGACACGGGTATTGGCATCAGCGAACAACAGCAGGCGGAGCTGTTCACGCCGTTCACTCAGGCCAGTGCGCGGTCAGCTTCCGAATATGGCGGGTCTGGCCTGGGCCTGAGTATCTGTCGGCAACTGGTAGAGCTGATGGGCGGCACTATCAACCTGCAAAGTGTACCGGGCCACGGCACCGAGGTACGCGTGGCACTCACCCTGGAGCCGGTCACCCAGGCGCAAGATCAATCGGTGACCGTGGCCGCGCTGCGCCAGGTCAGCCCGGCACGACGTATTCTGGTGGTTGATGACCTGTCCGCCAGTCGTATGGTGCTCAGCCAGCAATTGACGTTTCTCGGGCATCAGGTGGTGGCGGTGGGCAGTGCTCAGGCGGCAATTAATGCCTGGCAAGCCGAGCGCTTCGATTTGCTGCTGACCGATTGCAACATGCCGGTGATGAGCGGCTATGCCCTGGCCCGCAGCATCCGCCGTTTTGAACGCATGCATCTGCGAGCGGAAATTGCCATCGTTGGATGTACCGCCAATGCGATGAAAGAAGAACGTGAGCGTTGTCTGGCGGCGGGGATGGACGAGTTGCTGGTCAAACCGGTTTCCCTTGACCGTCTGGCTGCCGTGATCGAGGCTCATGCACCACTGTTCAGCTTCAGGATGCAGGCATTGCAGCAGATGACCCAGGCCAATCCTCAGGTGATGCGGCGCATGCTGGAGGAACTGTACAAGAACCTCGGCGAGGAGCAGGTGTTGCTCAGTGAGGCGGTATCGAGGCAGGCGCTGGAGGCCGTCCGCGCCTCTTTGCACCGGCTTGAAGGCGTTGCCTGCCTGATTGATGCCTTGCCGTTGGCACAAGCGTGTGCGGCATTGTCCCGGGTATGCCGTGATCCGCTACCCAATGCGCTGGGGGCTGCCTGGGCTGCTCTGGAGCAGGTGATGTTGCACCTCAAGGCAGATATCGACAGGGAGTTGATAAAAATTCCGCAGGAACTTTAGGACTTGTCCGATAGGTTGCAGGGATACATTTGCCTAGAGTAGCGCCTGTGCTGTCGCACATGACTGCAACTGCGGGGTAATGCTCAATGCACTCACTCAAGGTTCTGATTCTCGAGGACCATCCCTTTCAACTGATGGCGTTGCATCAAATGCTCAACGCCAATGGCGTGTTTGATGTGCTGACCGCCGATTCTGTTGAGGCTGCCTGTCAGACCCTGTCGCGACGCGGCCGGGTCGATATCGCCATTTGCGACCTGCAGATGGACGGTGCGGACGGACTGGCATTGATTCGGCACCTGGCCGAGCATCAATTGGCGGCAGCGTTGGTGATCCTCAGCGGGGCCGAGTCCTGTGTGATCGACAGCGTGGGCGCGCTGGCCCGCAATTTGGGCCTAAACGTGCTGGGCTGTATCGAAAAGCCCGCCACCAGCCTGGTCCTGCATCAGTTGCTGCGCCGCTACCTGGAACAAGACCATGGTGAACTGCCGGTTGCCGGACCGCCGCAGTACCCGCAATTGCTCAGCCTGACGGCGGCAGAGCTGGCCGCCAGCCAGGAGCAGTGGGTGGCGCACTATCAACCCAAGGTCTGTTTTGACGGCAAGCTGGTGGGTGTTGAAGCACTGGTACGCTGGCAGCATCCCAGCCTGGGTATTCTGTCGCCTGCGCAGTTTTTTCCGCTCATCGAGGGCACCGAGCTGTTTGATGTGCTGAGTTGGCACGTCCTTGACCAGGCCCTGGCATTCAGCGCGCAGTTCCAGTCGCGCACAGGAAAAGCCTTGCCGGTCGCGGTGAACATCGCCCCGCATCTACTCCAGTGCGGATTCCACGCCATCCGGCCACCCAGTCCGCTCTCATCTGGCCAGGCATTCCAGGGCCATCTGGCCACCTGTTCCACGGCCATCCGGCCGGGCAGTCGGAGCGCAGCGACGCAGGGGTGGCATTGTTAGTCCGGGTTGGCTGGCGTCGTCAATTTCTGCGTCCGTTTGCGCATTGATTCACCCTTCAGATTGATCCGGTAAGCGTTGTGCACCAGGCGGTCGAGGATAGCGTCGGCCAGGGTCGGATCGCCGATCAGTTCGTGCCAGTTGTCCACCGGCATCTGGCTGGTAACGATGGTCGAGCGCTGGCCGTAGCGGTCGTCCAGTAGCTCCAGCATGTCGCGCCGCTGTTCGGCGGTGAACGGGGCCAAGCCCCAGTCATCGAGGATCAGCAGGTCGGTCTTGGCGTAGCTGCTCATCAGCTTGGCGAAGCGCCCGTCGCCATGGGCCAGACCCAGTTCTTCCAGCAAACGCGGCAAGCGCAGGTAACGCACGCTGTAGCCTTCTCGGCAGGCCTGGTGGGCCAGGGCGCAGGCCAGCCAGGTTTTACCGACACCGGTGGGGCCGCCGATGATCAGGTTGAGGCCGTCGCGTAGCCACTGGCCGCCGCTCAGTTGCAGGATCAGCGCCTTATCCAGCCCGCGCGGGCTGCGGTAGTCGATGTCTTCGAGGCAGGCGTTGTGCTTGAGCCGGGCCTGGCGCAGGCGGCTGCTCAGGCGCTTGTCGTCGCGTTCAGTCAGCTCGCGGTCGACCAGCAGGCCGAGGCGTTCCTCGAAGCTCAGGCTGTCGATGTCCGGGGTTTTCAGTTGTTCGTTCAGCGCCTTG
Source organism: Pseudomonas alkylphenolica (assembly GCF_000746525.1). NCBI lineage: Bacteria > Pseudomonadati > Pseudomonadota > Gammaproteobacteria > Pseudomonadales > Pseudomonadaceae > Pseudomonas > Pseudomonas alkylphenolica. Next base: position 4,568,296 of record NZ_CP009048.1, on the reverse strand, counting down.
AGCATGCCGTGCAGGCGCAGGGTTTGCAGCTTGTCCAGGGTCGGATGGGGCAGCATGGTGGGATTCCTTGTGTTCAGTGGTAGTAGCCGGGGCCGCGCAGGTTGGCGTGGTCGTCCGGCAGCAGGGGCAGGTGCTGCTGGGCCAGCGGCAGGTTCTCCAGCCCCTGGCGCAGGATCGATTCGAGGCTCTTGTAGCTGCACGTGCCGAGGCTGATGGCGCGACGGCAGGCCAACTCCAGGCGCACTTCGCCGTGGGTTTTGCCCAGGCGCAGGATGCCCAGGCAGGCCCGGTAGCCCTGCTGCGGATGGATGCGCCGTTCGAGGATGTGCCGGATCACGCCGGCGGTGTTCGGCCCGGTCTGCTCGGCCCAGCGGATCAGCCGTTGTGGCGTCCACTCGGCATGCTCGCGATGGCTCTTGGGCATGTGCTCGGCCTGCGTGCTGTGCCGGCCCTTGTGCATTGAGCGCAGGTGGCTGGCCACTCGCTGGTTGGCGTGGAAACACTCGACGGTGCGCGCCGTCAGGCGCACCTCCAGCTGCTTCTTCACCAGTTGATACGGCACCGAGTAGTAATGCCCATCGACCTCGACGTGGTAGTCGATGTGCACCCGCGCTTTCTTCCACTCGGCGTAGACGTAGGGTTGCTCCGGCAGGGGGCGCAGCGCCGGACGATCCAGGCTGTCGAAGGCCGTCTGGCGCGAGCCCGGCAGCTTCTTGAACGGGCGTTGGTTGAGCCGCTCCAGCAACACGGAGATGGCGCTGTTGAGTTCGTCCAAGGAGAAGAACTGACGGTTGCGCAGGGCCGCGAGGATCCAACGCTCGACCACCTGCACGCCGACTTCGGCCTTGGCCTTGTCGCGCGGTTTGCGTGCCCGCGCCGGCACCACCGCCACTCCGTAGTGCTCGGCAAGGTCGCGGTAGCTGGGGTTGATGTCCGGCTCGTAACGATGGGCCTTGCTCACCGCGCTGCGCAGGTTGTCCGGCACCACGATCTCCGGCACGCCGCCGAGGAAGGCGAAGCAACGGGTATGCGAGCCTAGCCAGTCCGGCAGCTGCTGCGACCAGGTGGCTTCGGCGAAGGTGTAGCTGGACGCGCCGAGCACCGCGACGAACACCTGCGCCTGGCGGATCTCGCCGCTGTGGCGGTCGATAACCGGCACCGTCTGGCCGGCATAGTCGACGAACAGCTTCTCGCCGACGCGGTGCTCCTGACGCATCACCACGTCCAGCTTGCCCTGCCAGGCCCGGTAGTGCTCACAGAACCAGCTGTACTGAAAGCCCTGCGGCTGGCTCAGGCGGTACTCCTGCCAGAGCAGCGCCAGGGTCACCCCGGGGCGGCGCAGTTCGGCATGCACCCATGCCCAATCGGGTAAAGGCCGCTTCTCGCTGGCAACCGCCGGGGCCGGCGGGAACAGTTGCTGCTCCAACTCGGCATCGGACAACGAACAGGGCCAACTGAGACCACTGGCGGCAAAACGATTGAGGTAGTCGCCGACGGTGACACGACCGACCTGCACGCTGACCGCAATCTGGCGAGCTGATAGTCCGACCTCGAACTTGAGACGTAGTACTTCGCGAATCTTACGCATGGATAAACGCTCCACGACGACCTCTCTGCTTCGAAAAAGAGGTCGATGGTAGTGAAGAAATCCTGCGTAGCTGCCTGCCCGGTTGAGTGGCCGGATGGCCGTGGAATCAGTGGCCGGATGCGCGTGGAATGGGTGGCCGGATCAGCGTGGAATCGGTGGTCAGATGCTCATGGAATGGGTGGCCAGATGACCGTGGAATCCGCATACTCCAGCGCGATGACTTCCACGATCAGGTCAAGGCGGCACTGGAGCGCCACACCGTAGCGGCCAGTGCCTTGACCCTGGAAATTGTCGAAACCGCCGGCAATACCCTCACCAACCAGCAACTCGAAGGCCTGCTGCACTTGCGCATTCTCGGTTGCCAGTTGTCCATCGACGATTTTGGAATGGGGGTTTCCAACGTGCAGCGCTTGCTGGAGCTGCCGTTCAGCGAGTTGAAACTGCCCAGCGAGTTTGTCCGCGGCATGGCCCATGATGGCCGCAAGGCCGCGGTGGTGGCGGGAGCCCTGATGATGGCGCGACGCATGAGCCTGAACGTGGTGGTCGAAGGGGTGGAGACGGCTGACGATCTGCTGGCAATCAAGGATCTCGGGCATCCGGTCATGCAGGGTTATTTCATCGCCCGGCCAATGCCGGGGGCTGAGCTGATCGACTGGATCGACGCGCGCAACAGTGCTGGCTGCAAGCAACGGGCCTATGCCTGAGCATTCAATCAGGACAGGCCGTGTTCCTGCAGGTAGAGAAAGAGCGCGGCATCGTTGGCCACTCCCAGTTTGCGCATGGCACTGATTTTCTGGGTGCTGACCGTCTGTTTGCTGCGGTTGAGCAACGTTGCGATCTGGCTCACCGTGTGGCCGACGGCGAGCAGGCGGGTAACCTCAAGTTCCTTGGGTGAGAGGGGGTCCTGTACGCCAATCTGGTCTTCACGTACCGCGCCATCTTGCAGCAACAGGTGCTCAACCGAGGCTGCCAGGTAGGTTTTGCCTTGTGACAGGCAACTGATTGCCTGGGGTAGCTCATCAGCCAGGCTGCCCTTGCTTAGCAAGCCGCTTATACCCAGGGCGAGCATTGCCCGGAACAGTCCGGCGTTGTTGAGCATGGTCACGACCAGGATCGGCAGGTGCGGGAAGTGCCGGCGAATCTGCTCCAGCAGCTTCAGGCCATCGTTCTGCTGCCCGACCGGCATCATGAAATCAGTCACCAGCACATCGCACTCCAGCCCTTGCAGATGGGCCAGCAGTTCATTCGGGCTACCGGCTTGGGCAACCACCGTCACTCCCGGTATCTGGTCAAGGACGGCCTGCAAGCCGATACGAAAGATCGGGTGATCGTCAGCCAGGACGATACGCAATGGCGGCAAAGGGGAAGTACTCAAAACAGGCTCCGGTTGTCCAGCGTCAGGGGTTCTAGTCGCCTGTTCAAGGTGGGTCAAGGAAAAACTGTCGACTGTCCTGTAGATAGAGTTCGCGCGATTGCGGATCCAGCCACTGCGCATACAGTTGTGGCAGGGTATCGCGGCGCAAGGATTTGAGCAGCTGGTCGATATGGCCGATGGCCTCGCGTCCCAGTGGCGTGTCGGCACAGCCGACGTGGATGAACTGGTAGCGTGCCACGCCCTGGATCGGATAGAACCTGTAGTCGTCTGTTGTCCATCCTTGCTGCTGGATCAGGTATCGGGCCTCCGGCCAGTAGCCAAGCAGCAGCTGCAAACGCTGGCGCTTTTGCATCTGCAACAGGTTGCTGACCGCATCATTGCCATAGTGACGGCTGAGCGTTTCGTCCGACAGGGTCTTGAGCAAGGCGTCGACCGGCGGGCTGTAGCTGCGTTCGGCAACTACGCCCAGTTTGAGCGAGGTGCCGGTGAGCAATGTGCGCAGGTCGATTTCCTGGTTTTTCAGGTAAGGCGACAGTAACGCCTGGTCTTGTTGGCGTACCACCAGGCCGCTACTGAGAATGCCCAGACTCGGTTGTGAAAAGTGCACATAGCGGGCGCGTTCGGGGGTCCAGAGCAGGGTGGGATCGCAAGTGAGGCGGCCTTCTTGCAGCATCTGATTGCCACGCGCGCGATTGACCCGCATGACGCTGTGGTCGTATTCAGGCATTTTCTCGATCAGCATGGGCAACAACTGATCCACGACCCCCTGACCTTTGCCGGTGCCTTCGAAGACGGTCAACGGCGGCAAGTCGCGCAGCACCCAAAGCAATCGCTCCTTGGCCCAGGCAACCCCGGGCATGCTCGCACCCAACAGGGTACACAACATCAAGGTCAGCAGCGTGCGGCAACGCGGACGCTTGCGATCGGTCATGTACGAGTCTCCACCGTCGGGCCGGTAACAGGGTTAGAGGCGATGCTTTACACCGCGCCCTGCGCGCGCAGGCGGGCAATGTCCGGTGCGTCGTAACCCAGCTCACCCAGCAATTGCTCGGTATGCGCACCCAGTTCTGGTCCGACCCATTCGCTGGAGCCTGGCGTTTCCGACAGCTTGGGCACGATCCCGGGCATCTTGAACGGCTTGCCGTCGGGGAGTTTGGCTTGCAGGAACATCTCGCGGGCCAGAAACTGCGGGTCGCTGAACATGTCTTCGGCACTGAAGATGCGGCTCGCCGGGACCTGGGCAACGTTGAGCACCTGCATCAGTGTATCCAGCGGCACACTGCGGGCCCAGCGGTCGATGACCGCGTACAGCTCGTCGCGGCGCAGATCGCGGCCATCGTTGCTGGCCAGCGCTGGATCATCGGCCAGGTCCTGGCGACCGATGGCCTGCATGAAGCGTTTGAAGATCGCATCGCCGTTAGCGCCGATCTGTACATGCTTGCCATCGGCGCTGGTGTGAATCGAGGAAGGGGTGATGCCGGGCATGATGTTGCCGGTACGTTCACGAATGAAGCCGAACACGTCGAACTCGGGCACCATGCTCTCCATCATTGCGAAAATTGCCTCGTACAAGGCGACATCCACCACTTGGCCCGCACCGCCATTGACTTCGCGATGACGCAAAGCCATCAAGGCGCCGATCACACCCCAGAGCGCGGCAATGGAATCGCCGATGGAAATGCCGGTGCGTACCGGTGGACGATCCTCGAAGCCGGTGATGTAACGCAGCCCGCCCATCGATTCACCGACTGCGCCAAAGCCCGGCTGATCCTTCATCGGCCCGGTCTGGCCGAAGCCGGACAAGCGCACCATGACCAGCTTCGGGTTGAGGCTGTGCAAGGTGTCCCAGCCCAGGCCGAGTTTTTCCAGCACACCGGGACGGAAGTTCTCGATAAGAATGTCGGCGTCGGCCAGCAGCTTTTTCAGGATCTCGATGCCTTCGGCATGCTTGAGGTTGAGGGTCAGCGACTGTTTGTTGCGGGCCTGGACGAACCACCACAGCGACGTGCCCTCGTACAGCTTGCGCCATTTGCGCAGCGGGTCGCCGCCATCGGGCGACTCGACCTTGATCACCTGGGCACCGAATTCGGCGCAGATGCGCGAGGCAAACGGGCCGGCGATCAAGGTGCCGAGTTCGATGACTTTGAGGCCGGCGAGGGGTTTGCTGGGCGTAGGCATGAGGCATCCGTAGCAGCTGGGCAGAGCCCCCGTTTTTATCATAGCTGGGCGCGCCCAGATACTGCCGCGGCGCAAGGAACATGCGGATCGGTTAGACTGGGCGACTTTCCTTGCCGCAAGAAGCCCGTCCATGGCCCAGCCTTCCACCACCTACAAGTTTGAACTGAACCTCACCGATCTCGACCGCGGCGTGTACGAAAGCGTCAAGCAGACCATCGCCCGTCACCCTTCGGAAACCGAGGAGCGCATGGCCGTAAGGCTGCTGGCCTACGCCCTGTGGTACAACGAGCAACTGAGCTTTGGTCGGGGTCTGTCGGATGTGGACGAAGCTGCCCTATGGGAAAAAAGCCTGGACGACCGCATCCTGCACTGGATTGAAGTCGGTCAACCGGACGCCGAACGCCTGACCTGGTGCTCGCGCCGCACCGAGCGCACCAGCCTGCTGGCCTATGGCAGCCTGCGCGTATGGGAGAACAAGGTTGTCCCGGCGGTCAAGAACCTCAAGAACCTGAACATCGCTGCCGTACCGCAGGAAGTGCTTGAAACCCTGGCCACCGACATGCCGCGTGCGATCAAGTGGGACGTGATGATCAGTGAAGGCACGATCTTCGTCACTGATGACCGCGGTCAGCATGAAGTGCAGCTACAGTGGCTGCTCGGCGAGCGCGGCTGACATCTGACCTGGATTTCGCGGGGCAAGCCCGCTCCCACCGTGGACACCCCTGTGGGAGCGGGCTTGCCCCGCGATGCGCTGTTCTCCACTTACCCCTAGAGAAACCCTGACCGCCCCATGCGTATCGAACCACGCCCCCTGCCGGACACCTTGCCGTTCCTTGGCGACCTGCCACCGTTGCTGACCCGCTTGTACGCCGCCCGTGGTGTGCACAGTGCGGCGGAACTGGACAAAAGCCTGGCACGCCTGCTGCCTTACCAGCAGCTCAAAGGTATCGACGCGGCGGTAGACCTGCTGGTCGAGGCCCTGGCCCAGCGCCAGCGCATCCTGATCGTTGGCGACTTCGATGCCGATGGCGCGACCGCCAGCACTGTAGGGGTATTGGGTCTGCGTCTGTTGGGGGCGGCGCATGTCGATTATCTGGTGCCCAATCGTTTCGAATATGGTTACGGCCTGACCCCGGAAATCGTTCAGGTTGCCTTGGAACGCCAGCCGCAACTGTTGATTACCGTGGACAACGGCATTTCCAGCGTAGAAGGTGTGGCCGCAGCCAAAGCTGCCGGGCTTAAGGTGCTGGTCACCGATCACCACCTGCCAGGTCATGAACTGCCGGCAGCCGATGCCATCGTCAATCCCAACCAGCCCGGCTGCGAGTTTCCGAGCAAGGCGCTGGCCGGGGTCGGGGTGATTTTCTACGTGCTGATGGCCTTGCGCGCACGCTTGCGCAGCCTCGGGCACTACGACAACGCACCGCAACCGAATATCGGCGAACTGCTCGATCTGGTCGCCCTGGGCAGTGTTGCTGACGTCGTGCCCCTGGACGCCAACAACCGCATCCTCGTACATCAAGGCCTTGAGCGGATCAGGGCAGGGCGGGCCCGGCCCGGGCTCAAGGCCATCCTTGAGGTGGCGCGGCGCGATCATGCACGCACCACCTCCACCGACCTCGGCTTCATCCTCGGCCCGCGCCTGAACGCCGCCGGTCGTCTGGACGACATGAGCCTGGGCATCGAATGCCTGCTCAGTGACGACCCCAACCTGGCACGGGAGATGGCCGGGCAACTGGATGAGCTGAACCAGGACCGCAAGTCGATCGAGCAGGGTATGCAGCGTGAAGCCCTGGCCCAGCTCAAGGATCTGCCCCTGGAGTCGATGCCGTTCGGCCTATGCCTGTTCGAGCCGGACTGGCACCAGGGGGTGATCGGTATCCTTGCCTCACGCCTTAAGGAGCGTTACCACCGGCCTACCATCGCCTTTGCTGATGCGGGCGAAGGCATGCTCAAGGGCTCGGCCCGTTCGGTGCCGGGCTTTCACATTCGCGACGCCCTGGATGCCGTGGCGGCACAGCATCCGCAACTGATCAGCAAGTTCGGTGGCCATGCCATGGCTGCCGGCCTGTCCTTGCCTGTCGACAACTTCCCGGCGTTTGCCCAGGCTTTTGATGAAGAAGTGCGTAGGCAGTTGCGCGAAGACGACTTGACCGGTCGCCTGCTCTCCGATGGCAGTTTGGCGGTCGAAGAGTTTCACCTGGAACTGGCGCGTGCCCTGCGTCACGCCGGGCCGTGGGGCCAGCACTTCCCCGAGCCGCTGTTTCACGGGGTGTTCCAGTTGGTCGAACAACGGGTGGTGGGCGAGCGGCACCTGAAAGTGGTGCTCAAGAGCGAATGCGGCTCGGTCAAGCTCGATGGCATCGCCTTTGGCGTCGATCGTGAGGTCTGGCCCAACCCGACGGTGCGTTGGGTCGAGCTGGCGTACAAGCTCGACGTCAACGAGTTCCGCGGTCAGGAAAGTGTGCAGTTGATGATCGCGCATATCGAGCCGCGCTGAACTCAAGGGGCAAAGTGGTCTAGGCTCAGAATGATTGGTCGAAGAACCTGCGGGGAAGATTCTGTGGTCGGCCGGTCAACCATCTGGAGCCTTACCACTTGATTTGAGAGGTGCCCCATGAGTCTGCTGCTTGCACCCTATACCCTGCGCCACCTGACCCTGCCCAACCGTATTGCCGTTTCTCCCATGTGCCAATACTCCAGTGTCGATGGCCTGGCCAATGACTGGCACCTGGTCCACCTGGGCAGCCGCGCGGTGGGCGGTGCCGGGCTAATCTTCACCGAGGCTACGGCGGTTACTGCCGACGGACGCATCACCGCCCAGGATCTCGGGCTGTGGGATGACGCGCAGATCCCGCCACTGCAGCGTATTACCCGTTTCATCATTGCCCAGGGTGCCGTTCCCGGCATTCAACTGGCGCATGCCGGACGCAAGGCCAGTACCTATCGGCCCTGGCTGGGCAAGCAGGGCAGCGTCAAGCCCGCAGACGGCGGCTGGGTACCGATCGGTCCGTCAAAAATCGCCTTCGATCCGCAGCACACCGCGCCTGTCGAGATGAGCAAAGCGCAGATCGATGAAGTGATCCAGGCCTTCGTCGACGCCGCGCAGCGTGCATTGACAGCAGGTTTCAAGGTGGTTGAAGTGCATGCGGCGCATGGCTATCTGCTGCATCAGTTTCTGTCGCCGTTGAGCAACCAGCGACGTGATGAATACGGCAGCAATTTCGAAAATCGCATTCGCCTGACCTTGCAGGTGACTGAGGCGGTGCGGGAAGTCTGGCCGGAGGAGTTGCCGGTGTTCGTGCGGCTATCGGCTACCGACTGGGTTGAAGATGGCTGGAACCCGGATGAAACGGTGGAGTTGGCCAAGCGCTTGCGTAAATTGGGTGTGGACCTGATCGATGTGTCCTCCGGCGGCACGTCGGTGAACGCCGAGATTCCTACCGGGCCTGGGTACCAGACACAGTTTGCCGCCAAGGTGCGCGAAGAGTCGGGGATTGCCACCGGGACGGTCGGGATGATTACTGACCCGATGCAGGCTGAAACCATCTTGCGTACCGCGCAGGCCGATATCATCTTCCTGGCGCGCGAACTGTTGCGTGATCCCTATTGGCCGCTGCACGCCGATGATGACCTGGGCGGCAACAAGGCAACCTGGCCGGCTCAGTACCAGCGAGCGACCAGTCGTGAACAGCCGATTCATGAGTCGGATTTACGTGATTGATACGGCCCCTCTGTAGGAGCGGATTCATCCGCGATGGGGCGCGCAGCGGCCCCGTAGATGGGCCTGCTGCGCAGGCCATCGCGGATGAATCCGCTCCTACAACTGAATCAGGTCAGCTCTCCAACAGCCCGCCATGCCTCATCAATCGCCGCATGCGCATACGCACTCCAGGCCGCATCGGAGTTGGCAATGCTGACTTTGCCCACAGGTTTGCGTGCCAGTTCCATCCACTGTTCGGTCTGATCAGGATCGTCGTACAGGGTGTTGGTAAAGCAGGCATAACCATGCGGCCAACGATTGACGGTGATCGCCAGGATGTCCTGGTTGTGGTCGAAACCGCCAGGCCCGAGCATGCGCTGCAGCTGTTCACGCAACTGGCTTTCCAGCGTTTCAAATGGCGTGCCATATAGCCGCCCGCGTCCGGCGCGCGCCTGGTCACGGCTGTTCATGCCGCTATCAGGGCTGGTCGGTACGTAGACCATGTGCAGGCCGATAGGCTGTGCCGGGTCGCGTGGATGTTCGTAGCCACCCATGCTTACCGGGTAGTCCAGTTTGATCCGGCTATAGGGTTGCGTGGCGGCGTAGATTTCATGCACGCCAAGCTTCTGGAAAGCCTGCCAGTTGCGCACGATGACCTTGGTGTACACCAGCGGAAACTTCACATTCTGGCTCAGGGCAAGCGCCTGCTCGGCCGACAGGTCGCGCAGCAGGTACGGGATCATCATGTTGTAGCAAGCCAGAACGCAGTGCTTGCCGCGGACCTGAGCCAATTGTCCGCCGCGGCTGTAGCCGATGTTCACCGCGCCCTTGTGGTTGCGCACGCTGACTGCAGTGCTGTTCAAGCGCAGGCGCACCGGCTGCCCGCCGCGGTCGAGCTGGCTGTAGTCGAAGTCGGCCAGGACGATGTCTTCCATGTCCTTGCCCTGTGCCACCGGCGGAATCAGGCTGCGCACCAGCAGGCGTGCCAGCGAGGCGTTGCCATCGGGAAAGTGATAGATGTAGGGCTCTTCCATTTCCGCCTGGGCTTCTTCGCTGATCGGCTCCAGATTCATCGTGCTAAAACCGGGAAAACCGACGTAGTAGGCATCCGCAGCGGCCACAGTATCGATGCTCAGGGCCATGAAGTCGTTGGTGCGGCCCTGGAAGTACTTCACCGCGGTGGGCGACAGGCCGACGTCCTTGAGCAGGAAGTCGCGGTAGCTGGTGCGTTCCAGGTAGGCGGTCTTGTCTTCCAGTGACTTGCCTGCCAGGTAATCCCTGGGGGCTTCGTGCAGGTCGATCAAGGCCTTGCGGTCGCTTTCGGGCAGGGGGAAATCGTTGATGAAGTCGCGGATCGAGCGGGCATTGAGCTGCCCGGGGGCAATGTCGTCGGCGACCATGGGGGTCGGGTCGCCGGTCACCAGTTTGTCTTCGCCGAAGGTTTCTTTATCGAAGAACACGCCGCGCGACAGGCCCAGGCCTGGGTAGAAACTGCGATCGAAGGCCGTTTCAAACCGCTTGATATCCACCCCGAGCTTTTTCAGCAGGCCGTTGACCTCGGCGCTGTACAGGTGCTTGGGGGACTGGAAGGCTTCGCTACCGCCGTAGCCGATAATCATCCGCCCACCAGCACTGAACTCGTTGCGCTTGGCGTGACCGCCAAAGTCGTCGTGGTTTTCGAGGATGAGGATTTTCGCCTCCGGGTGCTTTTCCCGATAGAAAAACGCCGCCGCCAGCCCGCTGATGCCACCACCGACCACCACCAGGTCGTATTCCTCTTTGATCGGCAAGGCGTCGGTGGCGAAGCTCTTTTTCTCCCAGCCCATCTGGTGTACGACTTCAAAGGCGCCGACATGGCTGCCACGCAGGCCGGTCAACGCTGGCGGGTAGTAGCGCCCGCTTTCGGCCGCTTGCAGCAGTTGCAGGCGGGTCAGCCCCGCTGCGATGCCGATAGCGACGCCATTGATGAAGTCGCGACGGGTTATTTCCATGGGTTTCCTTACCTTAGTGTTTGAACATCACATGCCGGATGCAGGTGTAGTCTTCCAGCCCGTACACGGACATATCCTTGCCATAGCCAGAGAGTTTCTGGCCGCCGTGGGGCATTTCGCTGACCAGCATAAAGTGCGTGTTTACCCAGGTACAGCCGTACTGCAGGCGCGCCGAGACGCGGTGGGCGCGGCCGACATCAGCGGTCCAGAGCGAGGAGGCCAGACCGTAGTCCGAGTCATTGGCCCAGGCCAGGGCTTGAGCCTCGTCGTCGAAACGGGTCACTGAAACCACCGGCCCGAACACTTCGCGGCGGACGATTTCGTCATCCTGTTGCGCATCGGCCAGCACCGTGGGCTCAAAGAAGAAGCCGTCACCGGCCACCGCCTTGCCACCGGTGATCAGGCGAATATGCGGCTGGGCGATGGCCCGTTCGACCATCGCCGCCACCCGGTCACGGTGCTGGGCGGTAATCAGTGGGCCCAGTTCGGTGGTCGGGTCGTTCTGCAGGCCGTGCTTGATACTGGCCACAGCCTTGCCGAGTTTCTCCACGAACTGCTCGTAGATGCCGCTCTGGGCATAGATGCGGCAGGCGGCGGTGCAGTCCTGGCCTGCGTTGTAGAAGCCGAAGGTGCGGATGCCTTCGACGGCGGCATCGATATCGGCATCGTCGAAAATGATCACCGGAGCCTTGCCGCCCAACTCCATGTGCATGCGCTTCACGCTGTCGGCGGTGCTGGCGATGATATTGGCGCCGGTGGCGATGGAACCGGTCAGTGACACCATGCGCACTTTCGGGTGGGTGACCAGCGGCGTGCCGACACTCGGTCCACGGCCAAAGAGGATATTCAGCACGCCGGCGGGAAACAGCTCGGCGGCCAGTTGCGCCAGGCGCAGGGCGGTGAGGGGTGTCTGTTCCGAAGGTTTGAGCACCACGGTGTTGCCAGCGGCCAGGGCCGGGGCGATCTTCCAGGCGACCATCATCAACGGGTAGTTCCACGGGGCGATGGAGGCGACTACACCAAGCGGGTCGCGGCGGATCATCGAGGTATGCCCCGGCAGGTATTCGCCGGCGGCCGAGCCGCCCGGGCAACGGCTGGCACCGGCGAAGAAGCGAAACACATCGGCAATTGCCGGGATCTCGTCGTTGAGCGCCGCCGCATAGGGTTTGCCACAGTTGTCCGACTCCAGCCGGGCCAGTTCCTTGCCATGCGCTTCGATGCTGTCCGCCAGTTTCAGCAACAGCAGCGAACGTTCCTTGGGTGTGGTCTGCGACCAGCTTTCGAAGGCACGGTCGGCGGCACGCACGGCGGCATCGACCTGGGACTCACTGGCTTCGTTGATCTCCACCAGCACGCTGCCCAGCGCCGGGTTGAGTACCGCCAGCGCGTTACCTTCGCCAGCAACCAGTTGGCCATTGATCAGCAGTCGGGTTTGCATGATTTACCTCCTCCTAATGTTATTTGCCGCTGCCGGCAACGCTTTCGCCGCCGCGGGTCAGGTAATAGGCGCCGAGGATCGGCAGCATGGTCACCAGCATCACCAGCATGGCGACCACATTGGTCACCGGTACATCACGCGGCCGGCTGAGCTGGTTGAGCAACCAGATCGGCAGGGTGCGTTCGTGGCCGGCGGTAAAGGTGGTGACGATGATTTCATCGAACGACAGGGCGAAGGCCAGCATGCCGCCTGCCAACAGGGCCGAGCCGAGGTTGGGCAGGATGATGTAACGGAAGGTCTGCCAGCCGTCGGCACCGAGGTCCATCGAGGCTTCGACCAGGCTGTGGGAAGTGCGGCGCAGGCGGGCGATGACGTTGTTGTAGACGATCACCACGCAGAACGTCGCGTGGCCAACGACGATGGTGAATACGCCAGGCTCGATGCCCAGAGTCTTGAACGCTGAAAGCAGGGCGATACCGGTGATGATCCCAGGCAGCGCAATCGGCAGGATCAGCATCAGCGAGATGCTTTCCTTGCCGAAGAAGCTGCGTCGGTACAGCGCTGCCGACGCCAGGGTGCCCAGCACCAGGGCGATCAGCGTGGCCAGGCAGGCGACCTGCGCCGACAGTTTGATCGCTTCGAGTACATCGGGCCGGGAAAACGCCACGCTGAACCACTTCAGGGTAAAGCCCTGGGGCGGGAAGCTGAACGCCGCATCCTGGGTGTTGAAGGCATACAGAAAGATGATCAGGATCGGGAAGTGCAGGAACACCAACCCACCCCAGGCCGCCAGGCGCAGGCCCCAGGACGCTTGTTCAGAGTGCATCGAAAGCCCCCAGGCGTTTGACCATGGACAGGTAGATGGCGATCAGCACGATCGGCACCAGGGTGAAGGCTGCGGCCATCGGCATGTTGCCGATCGCGCCTTGCTGGGCGTAGACCATGCTGCCAATGAAGTAGCCAGGAGGGCCAACCAGCTGCGGCACGATGAAGTCGCCCAGGGTCAGCGAGAAGGTGAAGATCGAGCCGGCGGCGATGCCCGGCACCGAGAGCGGCAGGATCACCTGCATGAAGGTTTGCCGGGGCTTGGCGCCGAGGTCCGCCGAAGCTTGCAGCAGCGATGGCGGCAAGCGCTCCAGCGCGGCCTGGATGGGCAGGATCATGAACGGCAGCCAGATGTAGACAAACACCAGAAAGCGCCCCAGGTGCGAGGTCGACAGGGTGCTGCCGCCGACCCCGGGAATGCCGAGAATGAACTGCAGCACAGGTTCCAGGCTGAGCTGCTGGACGAACCATTGAGCCACGCCGCCTTTGGCCAGCAGCAGGGTCCAGGCATAGGCTTTGACGATATAGCTGGCCCACATCGGCATCATCACCGCGATGTAGAAGAAGGCCTTGGTCTTGCCGCTGGTGTAGCGGGCCATGTAGTAGGCGATCGGAAACGCCAGGGTGGCGCTGGCGATCGATACGGCAATGGCCATGCCCAGCGTGCGCAGGATGATGTCGAAGTTCGACGGATTGAACAGGGCGGCGAAATTGGCCAGGGTCAATTCCGGGGTCACCGCCATGGTGAAATCGTCGAAAGTGTAGAAGCCCTGCCAGAGCAGGCTCAGCAACGAACCGAGATAGATCGCCCCGAACCAGATCAGGGGGGGTACCAGCAATAGCGCCAGATAAAGATTGGGGCGCCGGTAGAGCAGGTTGGAGAAGCGTCGCAGGGCCAGGCTCATCTTACTGGCCCCCGTTCAATACGGTTTCCTGCAGTGAGGTCATCGCTTCCCGTGCCCAGCGGGCCTGCAGGCGTTGGCCGGTCTGCCAGGGCGTGGCCTGCTGCTGCCATTGATTGTTGGCCTGGCTGACACAGAGCAGCTGGCCATTGTCGAGCTTCAGCTCGTAGCGGGTGGCGCTGCCCTGGTACTGGATATCGTGCAGCAGGCCGCTGACCTGGACTTCATCGCTGGTGGCAGGTTGCTCGCCCAGGCGAATGTGTTCCGGACGAATCGAGAAGGGCAACTGGCTGCCGTTCAACTGCGCCGCCAATTCACCGCGCAGTACGTTGGAGGTACCGACGAACTCGGCAACAAACGTGGTGGCTGGCTTCATGTAAAGATTGCGCGGCGTGTCGACCTGCTCAATGCGGCCGCGATTGAACACTGCGACCCGATCGGACATCGACAGTGCTTCGGTCTGGTCGTGGGTGACGAAAATGAAGGTGATGCCCAGCTGGCGCTGCAGTTTTTTCAGCTCGCCCTGCATCTGTTCGCGCAGCTTCAGATCCAGTGCGCCCAGGGGTTCGTCGAGCAGCAGCACACGCGGGCGATTGACCAGGGCGCGGGCCAGGGCCACACGCTGACGCTGACCGCCGGACAGTTGCGCCGGCTTGCGCTGTCCGTAACCGCCCAGGGCGACCATGCTCAGGGCTTCTTCGGCGCGGGTCAGGCGTTCCTGTTTGCCCACACCTTTGACTTTCAGGCCATAAGCGACGTTATCGAGCACATTCATGTGCGGGAACAGGGCGTAGTCCTGGAATACCGTGTTGACGTCGCGCTGATACGGCGGCAACCCGGCCGCTTCGGCACCGTGGATACGGATGGAACCGGCGCTGGGTTGCTCGAAGCCGGCAATCAGGCGCAGGCAGGTGGTTTTGCCTGAACCCGAGGGGCCGAGCATGGAGAAAAATTCGCCGTCATGGATGTCGATTGACACCCGGTCTACGGCCTTGACCTCGCCAAAACTGCGGGAAACATCGGTGAACTGGACTGCAAGGGTCATGTGCGGTGCTCCCGGTCTTTAAGCTAGATCGCGGGGCAAGCCCGCTCCCACCGTGGAGGGCTGTGGGAGCGGGCTTGCCCCGCGAAGAGGACCTAACGGCCACCCATGATTGCAATGTAATCCTGAGTCCAGCGGCTATATGGCACGAACTTGCCACCCTCGGCCTGCGGGGTTTTCCAGAAGGCGATCTTGTCGAAGTTGTCGAAGCCATTGGTCTTGCAGCCATCGGCGCCGAGCAACTCGCTGCCGGTACAGGCTGCCGGTACCGCCGGCAGCGAGCCGAACCAGGCCGCCACGTCGCCCTGGACCTTGGGTTGCAGCGACCAGTCCATCCATTTATAGGCACAGTTGGGGTGCTTGGCCTCGGCATGCAGCATGGTGGTATCGGCCCAGCCGGTGGCACCTTCCTTGGGAATGGTCGACGACACTGGCTGTTTGTCGGCCTTCAGGGTGTTGACCATATAGCCCCAGGAGCTGGAAGCGACCACGCCCTCGTTTTTCACATCGCTCATCTGCACAGTCGCGTCATGCCAGTAGCGATGGATCAGCGGCTGTTGCTGACGCAGCAGTTCCAGCACCGCCTTGTACTGGGTTTCGTTGAGTTCGTAGGGGTTCTGGATACCCAGCTCCGGCTTCGCCGATTTCAGGTACAGCGCCGCGTCGGCAATGTAGATCGGCCCGTCGTAAGCCTGTACCCGTCCTTTGTTCGGCTTGCCGTCCGGCAGGTTCTGCGGCTCGAAGACCACGCCCCAGCTGGTGGGTGCTTCCTTGAATACATTGGTGTTGTACAGCAATACGTTGGGGCCCCACTGGTAAGGGGTGCCGTACACCTGGTTGTTGACCACATACCAGGCGCCGTCCTTGAGCCGCGGGTCGAGGTTTTTCCAGTTCGGGATCAGCGCAGTATTGATCGGTTGCACGCGCTTGCCGGCGACCAGGCGCAGCGAGGCGTCTCCTGAGGCAGTGACCAGGTCGTAACCGCCCTTGGTCATCAAACTGACCATTTCATCGGACGTGGCGGCGGTCTTGACGCTGACCTTGCAACCGGTTTCCTTCTCGAAACCGCTGACCCAGTCGTAGGCCTTGTCACTTTCACCGCGCTCGATGTAGCCGGGCCAGGCAACGATATCCAGCTGGCCTTCGCCGGCGCCTACAGCTTTCAGCGGTTCAGCGGCCTGCAGGCTGGCGCTGGCCAGCAGGGCGGTGCTCAGGCTGCTGAGCAGGGCAATCTTGTTCACGAGCATGGTGTTCCCTCTTGTTCAAATTATGGTCGGGGCAGTCATGAAAGCGCTGGCATATCGCATTAAGCGTAGTGCTGATATTCGGATCTATTCCAGTTGCTCGAATAGCCATGTCGTTTTTTTACTTGTTGGGCAACATCTGGACGCAAATGCATTCAGCCAGGCTTCAGCTTGCGGCAGTACTCTTGGGGTTTATTTACCGTCCTTGGAGGTGCCCGATGAACACCCGTGGCTTGCTCGATCAACTGCTCAAATCCGGTCAGGACCTGCTGCAAAACCAGGCTGGCAAAAGTGCTGCCGGTAAAGCCGGCGCAACTGGCGGGCTTGGCGACCTGCTCGGTGGCAAAAGCGGCGGTGGCCTTGGCAGTCTGCTCTCCGGTGCCGGTGGCGGAGCCCTGGCTGCCGGGGCCATGGGCCTGTTGATGGGCAGTAAAAAAGCGCGCAAATACGGCGGTAAAGCCCTGACCTACGGTGGCTTGGCAGCGCTTGGCGTACTGGCGTACAAGGCCTACGGTAATTGGCAGGCCAAACAGGGCGCCACGGCGCCAGCTGAACCGCAGACCCTCGATCGCCTGCCACCTGCCCAGGTCGAACAGCACAGCCAGGCAATCCTCAAGGCCCTGGTGGCGGCGGCCAAGTCCGATGGCCACGTCGACGAGCGCGAACGGGCGTTGATCGAGGGCGAGTTCGTCAAGCTCTCCAACGATCAGGAACTGCAGCACTGGCTGCATGCAGAGCTCAACAAACCGCTGGACCCGGCCGATGTGGCGCGCGCTGCCCGCACGCCGGAAATGGCCGCCGAGATGTACATCGCCAGCGTCATGCTGGTTGACGAGGAGCATTTCATGGAGCGGGCCTATCTGGACGAACTGGCCCGTCAGCTCAAGCTCGATCCGGCGTTGAAAGTCGAGCTGGAAAATCAGGTGAAACAAGCCATCGGTCAATGATTACGGGCCAGTGGCCAGGATGATGCCAATTTGCGTCGATCCAGTCTGAAAGTCAGCCGCAAAAGCCCATAGTGCCTGGGCTATACTCTGCCCATTTTTCTGCTCGCGTAGAACACTTGAGGGCTGACTGTGAAAAACTGGACCTTGCGCCAACGGATCCTGGCGAGCTTCGCCGTGATTATCGCCATCATGCTGTTGATGGTGGTGGCGGCCTATTCGCGCCTGGTGACCATCGAGTCCGATGAGGAAGCGGTGCGGACCGACAGTATTCCCGGGGTTTACTACAGTTCGATGATCCGCAGTGCCTGGGTCGACAGTTATGTGTTGACCCAGCAACTGGTGGGTCTGAGCGGGCAGCGCGAGCTCACGGCATCCGACAAGGCGCAGTACAAGGACTTTGAAGATCGCCTCAAGCAGCACATGGCCAGCTATCAGGCGACTATCCAGAATCCCGACGACCAAGCCAACTTCGAAGAGTTCGGCCGCCTCGAAGATGTCTACACCAAGGCTATCGATAGGGTGCTTGAAGCCTATGTCCGCAAGGACTACGCCCAAGCCCAGCAATTGATTGGCGACGTACTGACTCCGGCCTGGGTTACTGGCCGCAAACACCTGAACAGTGTGATCGAGCGCAACCGGCATTCGGCCGAAGAGGCGGCCGACTCGATCGTCGGTGCGGTGATCACGGCCAAGGTCAGCATGATCATTTCCCTGGTTCTGGCGATTATTGCCGCTGCTATTTGTGGCTTGCTGCTGATGCGTGCCATCACCGCGCCCATGCAACGTATCGTGCATGCTCTGGACAAACTCAGTAGCGGTGACCTCAGTGTGCGCATGAACCTCGATCGCAAGGACGAGTTTGGCGCAGTGGAAACCGGTTTCAACGACATGATGGGCGAGCTGACCAACCTGGTGTCCCAGGCCCAGCGCTCTTCGGTGCAGGTGACCACATCGGTGACCGAGATCGCCGCCACCTCCAAGCAACAGCAGGCGACTGCCACCGAAACCGCCGCCACCACCACGGAAATCGGCGCCACCTCGCGGGAAATCGCAGCTACCTCCCGTGATCTGGTACGGACCATGACCGAAGTCACTTCGGCCGCCGACCAGGCGTCGATCCTCGCCGGCTCCGGCCAGCAAGGTCTGGCGCGCATGGAAGAGACCATGCATCAGGTGATGGGCGCAGCCGACCTGGTCAACAACAAGCTGGCGATCCTCAACGAGAAGGCGGGCAACATCAATCAGGTGGTGGTGACGATCGTCAAGGTCGCCGACCAGACCAACCTGCTTTCGCTCAATGCCGCCATCGAGGCGGAAAAGGCCGGCGAATATGGCCGCGGCTTTGCCGTGGTGGCGACTGAAGTGCGGCGTCTGGCCGACCAGACCGCGGTGGCCACCTATGACATCGAACAGATGGTCCGCGAGATCCAGTCGGCAGTGTCGGCCGGGGTCATGGGCATGGACAAGTTCTCTGAAGAAGTGCGCCGTGGCATGTTCGAAGTGCAGCAGGTCGGTGAGCAACTGAGCCAGATCATCCATCAGGTCCAGGCCCTGGCGCCGCGGGTGCTGATGGTCAATGAGGGGATGCAGGCCCAGGCCACCGGTGCCGAGCAGATCAACCACGCCCTGGCGCAACTGGGCGATGCCAGCAGCCAGACCGTGGAATCGCTGCGCCAGGCCAGTTTTGCCATCGATGAGTTGAGTCAGGTGGCGAGCGGCCTGCGTGGCGGTGTATCGCGGTTCAAAGTCTGACCTGCCGATGAGCGACCTTCAGCCCCGCAGCAGCCAGGACGCAAGCGCTCACGGGACCTTGCACCTGTTGTTCAGAATCGGTGAGCAGCGCTTTGCTCTCGACGCCCATGAGGTTGTCGAAGTGTTGCCGCGCCTGCCGCTCAAACCTATCGCGCAGACACCGGACTGGGTGGCCGGAGTGCTGGCGCATCGCGGTGCGCTGGTGCCGGTGATCGACGTCGGCGCCTTGAGTTTCGGCCTGCCGGCACCGGTGCGTACCAGCACCCGGCTGGTGCTGGTGCACTACCGGGTTGAACCGCTACGGCCAGGACTGTTGCTGGGTTTGATCCTTGAGCAGGCCACCGACACCTTGCGTTGCCTGCCCGAAGCGTTTCAGCCCTACGGTCTGGACAATCAGCAGGCACCTTACCTTGGGCCAGTGCGCGAAGACGCCCATGGGCTGGTGCAACGCATCAGTGTGCAGGACCTGCTCAGCGACTCAGTACGGGCGCTGCTGTATCCCTTGCCTGAGCAACAGGCAAGTGAGCGTCAGGAGCCACAATGAGCAACCAGCAGCGTTTTTTCCGTTTCTTGCAGGAGCGCATCGGCCTGGACGTCGCCTCGGTCGGCGCGCCGATGGTCGAGCGTGCGTTACGCCAGCGTTGCTCCGCACTGGGGGCCTACGACCTGGATGACTACTGGTTGCGCTTGCAGCAATCGACAGCGGAGCAACAGGCGCTTATCGAAGCGGTGATTGTTCCGGAAACCTGGTTCTTTCGATATCCAGAATCGTTCACGGCGCTGGCGGGCCTGGCCAGCAAGCGTCTGGCCGAGCTGGCCGGGGCGCGGCCGCTGCGTATCCTCAGCCTGCCGTGCTCCACCGGTGAAGAGCCTTATTCCATCGCCATGACCTTGCTTGACGCCGGCATTGCCGGGAACTCGTTCCGGGTCGATGGCATGGACATCAGCCCCCTGTCGATCAACCGGGCCGAGCAAGGGCTGTATGGGCGCAATTCCTTTCGTGGTTCGCACCTTGAGTTTCGCCAGCGGCATTTTGACGAAAGCGACGACGGCCACATCGTTCATGAGCGTGTGCGCCAGCAGGTCAAGTTGCAGGTGGGGAATGTGCTTGATCCGGCATTGAAGGCCCAGGCGGGCAGTTATGACTTTGTGTTCTGCCGCAATCTGCTGATCTATTTCGATCTGCCAACCCAGCAACGGGTGTTCGAAGTGCTCAAGCGTCTGATCCATGAGCAAGGCGTACTGTTCATCGGCCCGGCCGAGGGCAGCCTGCTGGCGCGGATGGGCATGCGCCCGTTGGGTATCGCTCAGTCCTTTGCCTATGTGCGCCAGGCTGAAAGCGAACCTGTGCTCAACAGCAAACCGCTGACGATGGCGCCACTCTCTGCAGCACCCGGCCCTTTATCGCGTCCATCGCCAGTGGCGGCGCCACCGCGCAAGTTCAATATCATTGCCGCGCCAACACCGATCGGGCCCGCGGTATCAGAAAGCAATGCTGAATTGCTGGCGCAGATTGCCCGCTTGGCCAATGCCGGTAGCAGCGCTGAAGCCCAGGCGGCGTGCGCGCGTTATCTGCAGCATTATCCGCCGCATGCCCAGGTGTTCTACTGGCTGGGTTTGCTCAGTGATATCGCGGGCGACACCGGCGAAGCGCTCAGCCATTACCGCAAGGCGTTGTACCTCGATCCGCAGCATGCTGACGCCTTGGCGCACCTGGCGGCCCTGCTGGCGTCCCAGGGTGATGTCGCTGGCGCCCGCCGCCTGCAGGAGCGCGCTGCACGACGGGCTGACCGGGAGTCTGAACAATGAGGGGAGAGCAACAGGTGCAAGTGGTTGCTGCGGATGCCGCCAGCATTGATGACTGCTGGAACCGGATCGGTGTGCGCGGTGACAAGAGCTGTCCGTTGCTGGCCGAACATATCCACTGCCGTAATTGCGATGTCTATGCCCGCGCCGCAACGCGTCTGCTGGACCGTTACTCGCTGTCTCAGGATGCCCATGAGCAGGCGCAGGTGCAGGAAGAGGGCGGCGGTCGTTCAATGCTCCTGTTCCGTCTGGGGGAGGAGTGGCTGGCGCTGGCGACCCGTTGCCTGGTCGAGGTCGCGCCGTTGCAACCGGTACATTCGTTGCCTCACCAACGTTCACGGGCCTTGCAGGGCGTCGTCAACGTGCGTGGCGCACTGGTGCCCTGTCTGTCACTGACCGACCTGCTGGATCTGGACGTACTCGGCACAGCCAGCACATCGGCGCGGGTCATGCCGCGCATGCTGATCATTGCTGCCGCCGGTGGTTCGGTGGTGGTGCGGGTGGATGAAGTGGATGGTATTCACGGCCTGGACCCCGAGCGCCTGGTGCATGACCAGGGCGAAACGCGCTTTACCGCCGCCGTGCTGCAGTGGCGTGGGCGCAGTGTACGGGTGCTGGATGAAGAACAAGTGCTGTCTGCTGTGAACCGGAGCCTTTCATGACCCCAGAGCAAATGCGCGATGCTTCGTTGCTCGAACTGTTCAGCCTGGAGGCCGAGGCCCAGACCCAGGTGCTCAGTGCCGGCCTGCTGGCGCTGGAGCGCAATCCGACCCAGGCCGATCAACTGGAAGCCTGCATGCGCGCGGCTCATTCGCTCAAGGGCGCAGCGCGGATTGTTGGCGTCGATGCCGGGGTCAGCGTTGCCCATGTCATGGAAGACTGCCTGGTCGGTGCACAGGAAGGCCGCTTGTTGCTGCGGGCGGAACATATCGATGCCTTGTTGCAAGGTACCGACCTGCTGATGCGAATCGCCACCCCAGGCGATGCGGCCATTGAACCTGCGGTACAGGCATTTCTCGTGCAGATGGCGGGACTGCTGGACCCGGCAGCTACAGCGACGATGAGCGCGCCGCCTGTGCCGATGCCAAGGGTTGAGCCTGAGCCGGTGATGGCTGAAGCGCTGATCGAGCCGGTACAAGCCGACGCCGAACCCGAGGCTCCTGTCCAGCGCAAGGGCAAGCGCGCCGCTGAAGGTGGCGAGCGGATCCTGCGGGTTACCGCCGAACGCTTGAACAGCCTGCTCGACCTGTCGAGCAAGGCGCTGGTCGAAACCCAGCGTTTCAAGCCGTATCTGGCCACCTTGCAGCGCCTCAAGCGCATGCACAGCCAAAGCGTTCGTGCCCTCGATGGTCTGAAAAACCAGCTGCAAGCCAGCGGCCAGAGCGCGGAAGTTCAGGAAGCCCTGGCTCAGGCCCAGCAACTGCTGGGACAAACCCAGCAGCTTCTGCTGCAACAGGCCGCCGATCTCGATGAGTTCGGTTGGCAGGCCAGTCAGCGCGCGCAATTGCTTTATGACACCGCCCTGGCCTGCCGCATGCGGCCCTTTGCCGATGTGCTCACCGGGCAAAGCCGGATGGTCCGCGACCTGGGGCGCTCGCTGGGCAAACAGGTGCGCCTGGAGATCGAAGGCGAAAAGACCCAGGTAGATCGCGATGTCCTGGAAAAACTTGAAGCACCGCTGACCCACTTGCTGCGCAATGCTGTCGACCACGGCATCGAGCTGCCTGAGCGACGGCTGCTGGCCGGCAAATCGCAGGAAGGGCATATCCGCTTGCGTGCATCGCATCAGGCTGGCCTGCTGGTGCTTGAGCTTAGCGATGACGGTGCTGGCGTGGATTTGCAGCGCTTGCGCCAGAGCATTATCGAGCGCCAGCTGTCGCCGGCCGAAACCGTGGCGCAGATGAGCGAAGCGGAGCTGCTGACCTTCCTGTTCCTGCCAGGCTTCAGCCTGCGTGACCAGGTCACCGAAGTTTCCGGGCGTGGCGTTGGTCTGGACGCGGTGCAGCATATGGTCCGTCAACTGCGCGGCTCGATCGTGTTGAGCCAGACCAGTGGCCAGGGCAGCAGTTTCCACCTGGAAGTGCCGCTGACCCTGTCGGTGGTGCGCAGCCTGGTGGTCGAGGTCGCTGCCGAGGCTTATGCCTTCCCCCTGGCGCACATAGAACGCACCCTGGAGCTGCCGACCGAAGCCATCGTGCAGATTGAGGGACGCCAGCATTTCTGGCATGAAGGCCGGCATATCGGCCTGGTCGCGGCCAGTCAATTGCTCAATCGCCCGCCGAGCCAGACCGACGGGCAAACGATCAAAGTGGTGGTCATCCGCGAGCGCGAGATGCTCTACGGTGTGGCGGTCGAGCGTCTGGTAGGCGAGCGGGTGCTGGTGGTGATGCCGCTCGACGCGCGGCTGGGCAAGATTCAGGATATTTCATCGGGTGCCCTGCTTGATGATGGCAGCGTTGTGCTGATCATCGACGTTGAAGACTTGTTGCGATCGGTCGATAAGCTCTTGAGCACCGGTCGCCTTGAGCGAATCGAGCGTGGTCAGCGTACTACCCGCGAGGCGACGCGCAAGCGCATCCTGGTGGTCGATGACTCGCTGACCGTACGCGAGTTGCAGCGCAAGCTGCTGAGCAACCGTGGCTATGAGGTGGCGGTCGCAGTCGATGGCATGGACGGTTGGAACGCCTTGCGCAGCGAGGATTTCGACCTGCTGATCACCGACATCGACATGCCGCGAATGGATGGCATCGAGCTGGTCACCTTGTTGCGTCGTGACAGCCGTCTGCAGACGTTGCCGGTGATGGTGGTCTCCTACAAGGACCGGGAAGAAGATCGCCGCCGTGGACTGGACGCTGGAGCCGACTACTATTTGGCCAAGGCCAGTTTCCACGATGACGCCTTGCTTGATGCCGTGGTTGAGTTGATCGGGGGAGCCCAGGGATGAAGATCGCTATCGTCAACGACATGCCCATGGCCGTGGAGGCGCTGCGCCGGGCGTTGGCGTTCGAACCCATGCACCAGGTGGTCTGGGTCGCCAGCAATGGCGCGGAGGCGGTGAAGCTGTGCGCCGAACAGACGCCGGACCTGATCCTGATGGATCTGATCATGCCGGTCATGGATGGCGTCGAGGCGACCCGGCGGATCATGGCCGAGACACCCTGCGCCATCGTGATTGTCACCGTGGACCGCCAGCAGAATGTCCACCGGGTGTTCGAAGCCATGGGCCATGGCGCGCTGGATGTGGTCGATACCCCGGCCCTGGGCGCTGGCGATCCCAAGGAAGCAGCCGCACCGCTGTTGCGCAAGATCCTCAATATCGGCTGGTTGATCGGCCAGCAGCGCAGCAACACGCCGCGGCCAATGGCTGCGCCTTTGCGTGAAGCGGCGCAACGGCAGGGGCTGGTGGCCATCGGCTCATCAGCGGGTGGGCCGGCGGCCCTGGAAGTCTTGCTCAAAGGCTTGCCGCAGGCGTTTCCCGCCGCCATCGTGCTGGTTCAGCACGTTGACCAGGTGTTCGCCGCGGGCATGGCCGAATGGCTCAGCAGTGCTTCGGGCTTACCGGTGCGCCTGGCCCGTGAAGGCGAGCCGCCGCAGCCCGGGCAGGTGTTGCTGGCAGGCACCAATCACCACATCCGCCTGCTCAAGAACGGCACCCTGGCCTACACCGCCGAGCCGGTAAACGAGATCTACCGGCCTTCGATCGACGTATTTTTTGAAAGCGTGGCCCGTTACTGGCGAGGTGACGCGGTTGGCGTGTTGCTGACCGGCATGGGACGCGATGGCGCCCAGGGCCTGAAGCTGATGCGCCAGCAGAACTTCCTGACCATTGCTCAGGACCAACACAGCAGCGCCGTCTATGGCATGCCCAAGGCCGCAGTCGCGATCGACGCGGCGATGGAGATTCGCCCGCTGGAACGGATCGCTGCGCGATTAATGGAAATATTTCCAAAATGACGATATGTATTGTGCCACGCCGGCCAGTCGGCAGTGACCAGGTGACAGCGCATGAATGATTTACCGCTCGACGGTTTCCCGACCACCAATGAAAACTCGGCAATGGTCCTGTTGGTCGACGATCAAGCCATGATCGGTGAAGCGGTGCGCCGTGGTCTGGCTTATGAAGAGAACATCGATTTTCACTTCTGTGCCGATCCCCATCAGGCCGTGGCCCAGGCGGTGCGGATCAAGCCGACAGTGATCCTGCAAGACCTGATCATGCCCGGCCTCGATGGTTTGACGCTGGTGCGCGAGTACCGTAACAACCCGGCAACCCGGGACATTCCGATCATCGTCCTGTCGACCAAGGAAGACCCGCTGGTCAAGAGCGCGGCCTTTGCAGCGGGCGCCAACGATTACCTGGTCAAGCTGCCGGATACCATCGAGCTGGTAGCACGCATTCGCTACCACTCGCGTTCCTACCTGACCTTGCTGCAACGCGATGAGGCCTACCGTGCCCTGCGCGTCAGCCAGCAGCAGCTGCTCGACACCAATCTGGTGTTGCAACGCCTGATGAACTCCGACGGCCTGACCGGGCTGTCGAACCGCCGTCATTTCGATGAGTATCTGGAACTGGAATGGCGTCGGGCGATGCGTGAGCAGGCCCAGCTATCGCTGCTGATGATCGATGTTGACTACTTTAAGGCATTCAACGATACCTTCGGACATCTGGCCGGCGACGAGGCGTTGCGCAAGGTCGCCGAAGCCATTCGTGGCTCCTGTGCCCGCCCCAGTGACCTGCCTGCCCGTTATGGCGGCGAAGAGTTCGCTCTGGTGCTCCCGAACACCTCGCCGGGCGGGGCGCGCCTGGTGGCGGAGAAGCTGCGCCAGAGCGTGGTTGCGATGAACATCGCCCACGATTTGCCGGTCGCCAACTCCTGCCTGACTGTGAGCATTGGCCTGGCCACTCTCACACCGGGCATCGGCAGTCATTGCCGGCAGCTGATCTCGGCGGCGGACAAAGGACTGTACCTGGCCAAGAACAGCGGGAGGAATCAGGTCGGGATCGCTTGAAGTCCCTCCTGGCTACCCATTTGCCGTGCACTGTCGTCCCTCTGGAGTGAAGTCGTTTGAATCGACCTTGACTTGGGGCGGCGTTGTAAAAGCAATTGGAGTGAGATGAACCAGTGAGGTTGAGAGTGTGGGCTATATCTGCACGCCAGGCCGATACAGTCTACCTCACCGATCTGCAAGTTATCAGGCGATTACTTTTACTTGGCGTCGCGGGTCTGATAACACAACGTCCCTGTCGTTATAAGCGGCATAAATTTTTACTTGAACGGTTAACAGCTCTCCAATGTTTGGGGGGTAGGGTAAAAAGGTACGTTACCGTTAATGTTGTTTTGTGGGTCAACGCTCACGCTTGTCCCGTATGAGCTATCGCCAATCAACAACACGCAAAGAATGTTGCTCAGGCCTTCTTGGTCGTCACAGTCGAGTCCAGGGTAATCATAAGCAACATCGACCGAGTTGAAAGTGCCTAGATCTTTAAGGCTGATGGTGCCTTTTTTTCTTGCTTGATTGTGAACGTGCCAATGGGTTTGCGTGGAGTGCACTCTGCTTCGTCGATGTCTTTCTGAGTTTGCTTGGATGTCATGGTGTGGTCTCATTCTTTAAAAATTGTGGATGTGCAGGTTTGGTAAGTTCTGCATGAATAGATAAATGCATTGGTATAACCTGCGCAACTGGCAAAAATGATAGGTATTTATTTGCTCTATGATTAAACGGACAGGGCCATGGGATTGGTGGAAATGTCAGGTCAGCGGTAGTCGCCTTAGGTGCGTACCGAGACTTAGCGATATGACAGGAGGGGCTGGGACCAGCACTACAGACTCGGTTGTACTCTCCGGCTTTTCTACCGATTACGCACGAGAGCTGCCCGCCCATGGAAATCCAACCGATCCTGAACACCATCAAGGACCTGACCGAGCGCTCCGAGTCCTGGTGCATTTCATTCGGGCGTACCTGATATTTTTGCTAGTAGCGGAGTCGATCAGGGAGGTGTTCAATACTCCGGGCTGCGCCATCACTTGCTAAGGGACTACACAATGTCAGACAAAAAACAGCTACCAAACGACAGCTCCGCCTTATCTATCGCTCAAGTACCGGAGGTTGTGCCGGTCATTGAATCGGTCGTGGATCTTGAGGGTAATTCGATTCCTAATAATGGCAGCACCTCCAGCCGTGGAATAACTCTGAAGGGGACGGGCACGGCGAACATGCTGATGCACCTCTTCTGGGGGCTGGCCGATGCTGGTGGCGGGGAGCCTGAATTCAGCAGTGGGGCCTTTAAGGTTGGAAAAGACGGAAACTGGAGCGTAACATCTAGCTTCGGTGCCCCTATACTCGGCAGCTACTTGTATAAGATGAAATCGAGTTATAGAAACCAGCTGGAGTCTGAGATCTGGAGGATTAATTACGTATCCACCTCCCCGGAGAAGGCTTCTTGATTTTGACAAAATGTCCAAGCCCACCCTGTTGAGGGGGCTGATGAAGTAGATGAGCTTTGCCGATGCCGAGTTCATTGACTGACAACATGCACTCCAGTGAAGTGGGCTGTATCGGTACTGGCGTACAGATACAGTCCATATTATCAGCGTCACCGTTTCAGCTCAGCCCATTCGCTTTACAGCACCGTTCCAGGTCAAAGCCGATTCAAACAACTACAGCCCGGAGGTATTCATTCGCTCTATGATTAAACGGCCAGGACCATGGCGCTGGTAGAACTTTCAGGTTAGCGACTGTCACCTTGGGCGCGCACCGAGACGTAGCGATATGATAGGTGGGGCTGGGAGCAGCACCGCAGACTCGGTTATACTCCCCGGCTTTTCTACCGATTACGCACGAGAGCTGCCCGCCCATGGAAATCCAACCGATCCTGAACACCATCAAGGACCTGACCGAGCGCTCCGAGTCCATTCGGGGGTATCTTTGACTACGATCAAAAGCATGAGCGCCTGATCGAAGTCAACCGCGAACTCGAAGACCCGAACGTCTGGAACAAACCTGAGTACGCCCAGGAACTGGGCCGTGAGCGCTCGGCGCTGGCACAGATCGTCGAGACCCTGGACGAGATGGCCAGCGGTCTGACCGACTCGCGCGAGCTGCTCGACATGGCCGTTGAAGAGGGCGACGAAAGCGCCGTCAACGATGTCGTCGAGATGCTCGAAGGCCTGGAAGAATCCCTGGCCAAGCTCGAGTTCCGTCGCATGTTCAGCGGCGAGATGGACATGAATAACGCCTACCTGGACATCCAGGCCGGTTCCGGCGGCACCGAAGCCCAGGACTGGGCCAACATCCTCCTGCGCATGTACCTGCGCTGGGCCGCCAAGCGTGGCTTCGACGCCACCATCATGGAGCTGTCCGAGGGTGAAGTCGCCGGCATCAAAGGCGCCACCGTGCACATCAAGGGCGAGTACGCCTTTGGCTGGCTGCGTACCGAGATCGGCGTGCACCGCCTGGTGCGCAAGAGTCCGTTCGACTCCGGCGCTCGTCGCCACACCTCGTTCTCGGCGGTGTTCGTGTCCCCCGAGATCGACGACAAAGTGGAAATCGAGATCAACCCGTCGGACCTGCGTATCGACACCTACCGCTCCTCGGGCGCCGGTGGTCAGCACGTAAACACCACCGACTCGGCGGTGCGTATCACCCACGTACCGACCAACACCGTGGTCAGCTGCCAGAACGAACGCTCCCAGCACGCCAACAAAGACACCGCGATGAAAATGCTGCGGGCCAAGTTGTACGAGCTGGAAATGCAGAAGCGCAACGCGGCGTCCCAGGCCCTGGAAGACAGCAAGTCGGACATCGGCTGGGGTCACCAGATCCGTTCGTACGTGCTCGACGCCTCGCGGATCAAGGACCTGCGCACCAACATCGAGCGCAGCGACTGCGACAAGGTGCTCGACGGTGATATCGACGAATACCTGGAAGCCAGCCTCAAACAGGGGCTGTAACCGCGACACCCGGTGGGAGCGGGCTTGCCCCGCGATCCCTGGCCACAGGCAAGGGACAATGAACTCTGATGGAAAATGTGACGACATGAGCGACCTCAAACTCGACCCGCAAGACCTGCAACAGGAAGAAAACACCCTGATCGCCCTGCGCAAGGAAAAGCTTGCCGCCGAGCGTGCCAAGGGTAATGCCTTCCCCAACGACTTCCGCCGTGACAGCTACTGCAACGACCTGCAGAAACAGTATGTCGACAAGACCAAGGAAGAGCTGGAAGCTGCAGCGATTCCGGTCAAGGTTGCCGGGCGCATCATGCTCAACCGTGGCTCGTTCATGGTGATCCAGGACATGACCGGACGCATCCAGGTCTATGTCAACCGCAAGACCCTGCCGGAAGAAACCCTGGCCGCGGTGAAAACCTGGGACCTGGGCGACATCATCGCCGCCGAAGGTACCCTGGCGCGTTCCGGCAAGGGTGACCTGTACGTCGAGATGACCAACGTGCGCCTGCTGACCAAGTCGCTGCGCCCGCTGCCCGACAAACACCACGGCCTGACCGATACCGAGCAGCGCTATCGCCAGCGTTACGTCGACCTGATGGTCAACGAAGAAGTGCGCGATACCTTCCGCGTGCGTTCGCAGGTCATCAACCATATCCGCAACTTCCTGATCAAGCGCGACTTCCTCGAAGTGGAAACGCCGATGCTGCAGACCATCCCCGGTGGTGCCGCAGCCAAGCCGTTCGAAACCCACCACAATGCCCTGGACATGGCCATGTTCCTGCGTATCGCGCCGGAGCTGTACCTCAAGCGTCTGGTGGTTGGTGGCTTTGAGAAAGTCTTCGAGATCAACCGCAACTTCCGTAACGAAGGCGTTTCGACCCGGCACAACCCCGAGTTCACCATGCTCGAGTTCTACCAGGCCTACGCTGACTACGAAGACAACATGGACCTCACCGAAGAGCTGTTCCGTGAACTGGCACAGCTGGTCCTGGGCAGCACCGACGTGCCGTACGGCGACAAGGTGTTCCACTTCGGCGAGCCGTTCGTACGCCTGTCGGTGTTCGACTCGATCCTCAAGTACAACCCTGAGTTGACCGCCGACGACCTGAACGACATCGACAAGGCCCGCGCTATCGCCAAGAAAGCCGGTGCCAAGGTCCTTGGCTTCGAAGGCCTGGGCAAGCTGCAGGTGATGATTTTCGAAGAGCTGGTCGAGCACAAGCTGGAGCAGCCGCACTTCATTACCCAGTACCCGTTCGAAGTTTCGCCGCTGGCCCGTCGCAACGACGAGAACCCGAACGTCACCGACCGCTTCGAGCTGTTCATCGGTGGTCGCGAAATCGCCAACGCCTACTCCGAGCTCAATGACGCGGAAGACCAGGCCGAGCGTTTCATGGCCCAGGTGGCGGACAAGGACGCTGGCGACGACGAAGCCATGCACTACGACGCCGACTTCGTCCGCGCCCTGGAATACGGCATGCCGCCAACCGCCGGTGAAGGTATCGGTATCGACCGTCTGGTGATGCTGCTGACCAACTCGCCATCGATTCGCGATGTGATCCTGTTCCCGCACATGCGTCCACAGGCCTGAGTGTTCTGAACAAGCCGCCTTCCGGGGCGGCTTTTTCATGCCTGTAGAAAATTATTCTTTCGAATCCACTTCATGGGGGTAGGTCAGCAGTGACTCCTGCAATGGCTCAACAAGGTGCCGCTGGCGTTGCCACGACGGTCGCCGAAAGCGTTCAGTACCAGGGCCGCAAGGCCAGCCGCCAGGGCAGCGAGCAGCGCCGCCAGGACATTCTCGACGCGGCCATGCGCATTGTCGTTCGCGAGGGTGTGCGTGGTGTGCGTCACCGCGCGGTGGCGACCGAGGCCGGGGTGCCGCTGTCGGCGACCACCTACTACTTCAAAGACATCGAAGACCTGCTCACCGATACCTTCGCTCAATATGTGGAGCGCAGTGCGGCCTACATGGCCAAATTGTGGGAGCACACCGAGGTGCTGCTGCGTCAGTTGCTCGCGCAGGGCGATCACAGCCCACAGTGCCGGGCGCGTCTGGCCGATGAAGTGGCGAAGATGATGGCCGACTATGTGCAGCGCCAGTTGCACAACCGTCGCGACTTCCTGATGGCCGAGCAGGCCTTTCGCCAGGAGGCGTTGCTGTGCCCGCGCCTGGCCGAACTGGTTAAGCTGCACGAGCAGATTCTGCTGCGTGGTGCCGGCCAGATGTTGCAGGTCGTGGGCTCGCGTCAGCCACAGCAGGATGCGCTGGTGTTGACGGCGATTATCGAGCAGATGGAATATCAGGGCCTGCTCGACGGCTCACGCGCCGATGCGCAAGCGCAGATGCTCGCTATCCTTACCCGGTACCTGCATCTGGTACTGGCCGCCGTGTGAGCCGCGACCCTATTTCAAGGAGAACCCGATGAAAGCCAGAAGTCTGCTGTTGGCGCTGTCGTTTTTGCTGCTTGGCGGTTGTCTGGTGACCTTCAATGAACCGATGCCGGCCAATGCGGCGGCTCCCAAGGCCCTGCTTGGCAAATGGACCAGCAAGGACGCCTGGGGCGAACCGCTGACCCTGCAGATAAGCCGCAGCGGCGGCGACGCCTACAAGGCGGTGGCCATCGGCAAGGACAAGAAACGTGATGAGTACGTCTTCACCGTGTCCCGACACGGCAACCGCTGGTACCTCTCGGCCGGCGTACCCAAGCGTCTGGGCGGCAACTTCCTGATCGGTGGCTTCGAAATTATCGAACGCAAGGAACTGGTGGTCTACAACCTCGACGTTGAACAGGTCAGCCAGGCCGTGAAGAAAAAAGAGCTCAGCGGGCGCACCTATGAGGTGTCGGAGGAAAACGGCGAAGGCGTGCTGATCGACAGTCCGGCCGAGCGTGTCCTGGCTTATCTGGACGACCCGGCCAACTCCGACCTGTTCATCGAAGTGGCGCGGTTCCAGCGGGCTGGCAAGTAATAGTCTCAATTCAAGGAGTGTAGGGTGGACGAGTACCAGCAGACGATACGTGCCCTGTCTGATCGCATTGTCCTGGCGCAAACGCCCATTCGCGTGCTCGATGCGGTGAAGTGGGACGACAGCATCCGCCAGGGTTTTCTCAAGGCCAAAGGCAAAGAGCCGCCAGCAGTCGATCGCGCCTATTATCAGGGGCGGCCGTTGTCGTTCGACTCCGGTGCGGTGAAGCTCGAGTTCCAGAACATCGAGCGCGACATCACCCGCCAGCTGGGCCAGTTCAACCCGGTCGGGCAGATCATGCGGCGCATGTGCAAGGAGTACCGCATGGTGGTGCGCATGCTCGAAGCGCGCGGCACCGAAGATTTCGGTCTGATCTCCCAGGAACTGTATGGCGCAGCGTCCGATGCCTTCCATGCCGGTGATCCGACCCTGGCCGACCTCGGCCTGATGCTTTCCGACTACCTGAACAACATCGACGGCCGCGGCGACCTCAAGGACGAACCGAAGAACCTCACCGCCAAACAGGCCGTGGAAATGCTCCAGGGCCGTTTGAACAAAGTGTTCAACGAAGCCGAGGACACCATCCGGGTGTTCGAGTCCGATGGTATCGTCGCCGATGCCGCGGCCGGGGCCGACTACATCAAGATCCGCGCCGACGCCATGTTCAACAGCCGCGATGTGCGCGCGCTGGAAGTCCATGAGGGGCTGGTGCATGTGGGCACTACCCTCAACGGCCTGAACCAGCCGATCTGCACCTTCCTGGCCAAGGGCCCGCCCTCGTCGACCGTGACCCAGGAGGGCCTGGCGATTCTCATGGAGGTCATTGCCTTTGCCTCCTACCCGAGTCGCCTGCGCAAGCTGACCAACCGCACCCGGGCCATTCACATGGTCGAGGAGGGCGCCGACTTCATGCAGGTCTACGAGTTCTTCCGCGCCCAGGGCTTCGGCATGCCGGAGAGTTATGGCAACGCCAGCCGGGTGTTCCGTGGCTCGGTACCCAATGGCTTGCCATTTACCAAGGACTTGTCCTACCTCAAGGGCTTCATCATGGTTTACAACTATATTCAGTTGGCCGTGCGCAAGGGCAAGCTCGAACAGATCCCCTTGCTGTTCTGCGGCAAGACCACCCTTGAGGACATGCGCACCTTGCGCCAACTGGTCGATGAAGGCCTGGTGGAACCACCCAAATACCTGCCGGAGCAGTTTCGCGACCTCAACGCGCTGTCGGCCTGGATGTGTTTTTCCAACTTCCTCAACCACCTGAGCCTGGACCGGATTGAAGCCGATTATTCGAACATTCTCTGAAGCAGGGCGCGGGTTTTTCGGCCTGCTGCTGGTGTTGCTGAGTCTGGGCGGTTGCAGTTCGCTGCTGTTCTACCCCGAGCCTGGCCAGCCGTTCACCCCGCAGAAGGCCAGGCTTGAGTACCGTGACCTGACGCTCACTGCAGCGGACGGCACGCGCCTGCACGGCTGGTGGTTGCCGGCCAAGGCCGGCGTCGAGGTCAAGGGCACGGTGCTGCACCTGCATGGCAACGGCGGCAACCTGGCCTGGCATCTGGGTGGCAGCTGGTGGCTGCCGGAGCAGGGCTATCAGGTGCTGTTGCTGGACTACCGGGGCTACGGGCTGTCCCAGGGCAAGCCAGCGTTGCCGCAGGTTTACCAGGACATTGCCGCAGCACTGGCGTGGCTGGATCAGGCGCCGGAAGTGCAGGGCAAGCCGCAAGTGCTGCTGGGGCAGAGCCTGGGCGGCGCCATGGCCATTCATTACCTGGCCCAGCATCCTGAGCAGGGCCAGCGCTTCAAGGCCCTGGTGTTCGATGGCGTACCGGCCAGCTACCGTCAGGTCGGACGTTTTGCCCTGAGCCATTCATGGCTGACCTGGCCATTCCAGGTGCCATTGTCGTGGCTGGTGCCCGATGGTGACAGTGCGATTCATTCGATTGCCCGGCTCAAATCATCACCGAAGCTGTTTTTCCACAGCATCGACGACCCGATCGTGCCTTTGGCCAACGGCATCCAGCTGTACCAGGCGGCCCCGCCGCCACGCGTGCTGCAACTGACCCGGGGCGGCCATGTGCAGACCTTTGCCGACCACACCTGGCGCCAGGTGATGCTGCGCTTTCTCGATGACCCGGAACATTTCAATGGGCTACGGCGTCTGGCCGAAGTCCCCAATTACCCTGACGAGACGTCACAATGAGTGAAGAACGCAACGCAATTCCCCTGATCATCACCGGTGTCTGCAGCATCATCGGTACGGTGGGCGCACTCTGGTATTACGGCTATCTGCATTTCGCCAAACCTGAAGATGCGCTGCTGCTATCTGATTTCACCATGCTCAAGACAGTGCCGGGGGAGGATTACAAGATCTCGCTGAAGCCGGCCAACCAGGTGGCCCAGTGCGTTGATGGTGTGCTGGTGATGTTCGATATGTCGCAGAAAGGGCTTACCGGGGTGCTGGTGGACAACAAGAAGCAGGCGGTGCGCTGTCTGGGCCAGGAAACGCCGCAGCAGGTTCAGGAGTAACAGCATCGCGGGGCAAGCCCGCTCCCACCGGGTGATCACCTGTGGGAGCGGGCTTGCCCCGCGATGGCCGTCAATGGCTCGATTTGCTCATGTCCTGCAGATAGCGGCGTGACAGGGCCAGGAAACGCGGAGTAGGGCCAATATCTTCATAGAGCGGATCGCCCTCTTCATCAGTGGCGATCACGTGCTGGCCCTGGATATAGGGAAAGCTCGCCTCCAGTTCTTCGAGGGCCGCCCCCAGCAGCTCGCCGAGCAGTTCTTCGGGGCGGCGCTTGGGGTACATTTCAGCCAGGGCGGCCAGACGCGCCGCCGACTCCACATCCAGATGCAGGACATGGCCGGTGGGGCTGAGGCGGCCTTTGGCGTTCTGTTCCCAGTGCCGGGCAAGTTCACGAATTTTCATGATCACCTCATCAATCCTCAGGGCTCTGATTTCAGCGTAGCTTCTGCGCCGCCTTTGGTCTGCCTTGAAAGCATGACCGGTAGTGGGGCACTCTGGGACCAGAGCGGTTTTCCAGGAATGCCGGAGACAAGGCTGATGACTGATATCGATGTGCGCTTGCGTGAAGATGTTCATTTGTTGGGCGAGTTGTTGGGGGACACCATTCGTGAGCAGCACGGCGAAGCGTTTCTGCAAACAATCGAAGACATCCGGCGTAGCGCCAAGGCTGATCGCAGCGGCGCTGCCGAACAGCTGAGCTCGACCCTCAACGACCTGGCTGAAGACGAACTGCTGCCGGTGGCGCGGGCCTTCAACCAGTTCCTCAACCTGGCCAACATCGCTGAACAGTACCAGCTGATTCGCCGCCGCGACGCAGGCCAGGCCGATCCTTTCGAAGCGCGGGTGTTGCCCGAACTTCTGGCCCGACTCAAGGCGGCCGGGCACAGTGACGATGCACTGGCGCGTCAGCTCGGCAAGCTGAGTATCGAGCTGGTTCTGACCGCCCACCCTACCGAAGTTGCACGCCGTACGCTGATCCAGAAGTACGATGCGATCGCCGCACAATTGGCCGCCCAGGATCATCGCGACCTGATTCCCGCCGAACGCGAGCAGATCCGCGAACGTCTGCAGCGGCTGATCGCCGAAGCCTGGCACACCGAGGAGATCCGCCGCACCCGGCCAACGCCGGTGGACGAGGCCAAGTGGGGCTTTGCGGTGATCGAGCATTCGCTCTGGCACGCCATTCCCCATCATCTGCGCAAAGTCGACAAGGCCCTGCATGAGGCTACCGGCCTGCACTTGCCGCTGGAGGCCGCGCCCATCCGTTTTGCCTCGTGGATGGGCGGTGATCGCGATGGCAACCCCAATGTCACCGCCCCGGTCACCCGCGAAGTGCTGTTGCTGGCGCGCTGGATGGCCGCTGACCTGTTTCTGCGCGATATCGATGCCCTGGCCTCCGAGTTGTCCATGCAGCAAGCCAGTGAGGCGCTAAGGGCCAAGGTGGGCGATTCTGCCGAACCTTACCGGGCGCTGCTCAAGCAGCTGCGTGATCGCCTGCGCGAAACCCGTGCCTGGGCGCACAGTGCCTTGCAGGCGCCGCAAACACCTTCGCCTTTGGTGTTGCAGCATAACCATGACCTGTTCGAGCCCTTGCACCTGTGTTTCGAGTCGCTGCACGCCTGTGGCATGGGCGTGATCGCCAATGGCCCGTTGCTTGACTGCCTGCGCCGGGCAGTGACGTTCGGCCTGTTTCTGGTGCGCCTGGACGTGCGTCAGGATGCCGCCCGGCATACCGCAGCGCTGAGCGAGATCACCGAGTACCTGGGGCTGGGACGTTACGCAGAGTGGGATGAAGACGCGCGTATCGCCTTCCTGCAACAGGAGCTCAACAGCCGGCGGCCGCTGCTGCCCGGCTACTTCAAGCCACAGGCTGACACCGCCGAGGTGCTCGCCACCTGTCGCGAGATCGCTGCCGCGCCTGCCGCGTCCCTGGGCTCCTATGTGATTTCCATGGCCGGTGCCGCTTCCGATGTGCTCGCCGTGCAGCTGCTGCTCAAGGAAGCCGGTGTTTTGCGGCCAATGCGCGTGGTGCCGCTGTTCGAAACCCTCGCAGACCTTGATAACGCAGGTCCGGTGATGGAGCGCCTGCTGGGCTTGCCGGGCTACCGCAGCGCCTTGCATGGCCCGCAGGAAGTGATGATCGGCTACTCCGACTCGGCTAAGGACGCTGGCACCACGGCGGCCGCCTGGGCCCAGTATCGCGCGCAGGAGACCCTGGTGCGGATCTGCCGCGAACAGGAGGTCGAGTTGCTGCTGTTCCACGGTCGCGGCGGCACCGTCGGACGTGGCGGCGGCCCGGCCCATGCGGCGATCCTGTCGCAACCACCGGGTTCGGTGGCGGGACGTTTCCGCACCACCGAACAGGGCGAGATGATCCGTTTCAAGTTCGGCCTGCCGGACATCGCCGAACAGAACCTCAACCTATACCTGGCAGCGGTGCTGGAGGCGACCTTGCTGCCGCCACCGCCGCCGCAGCCGGCCTGGCGCGCGTTGATGGACGAGTTGGCCGCCGATGGGGTCAAGGCTTACCGTGGGGTGGTGCGCGACAACCCTGAATTTGTCGAATATTTCCGCCAGTCCACCCCGGAGCAGGAGCTTGGACGCTTGCCCCTGGGCAGCCGCCCGGCCAAACGCCGTGCCGGCGGTATTGAAAGCCTGCGGGCGATTCCGTGGATTTTCGGCTGGACCCAGACCCGCCTGATGCTCCCGGCCTGGCTTGGCTGGGAGGCGGCACTGAACAACGCTTTGAGCCGCGGGCAGGGTGAATTGCTGGCCGAGATGCGCGAGCAGTGGCCATTCTTCCGCACCCGCATCGACATGCTGGAAATGGTGCTGGCCAAGGCCGATGCGGAAATCGCCCGCTCCTACGACGAACGTCTGGTGCAACCAGAACTGCGACCTTTGGGTGCACATTTGCGCGACCTATTGTCGCAGGCGTGCCGGGTAGTGCTGGGCCTGACCGGGCAGCCGGTGCTACTGGCGCACAGCCCGGAGACCCTGGAATTCATCCGTCTGCGCAACACCTACCTGGACCCGCTACATCTATTGCAGGCTGAGCTGCTGGCGCGATCGCGCAAGCGCGAAGCCGCTCTGGACAGCCCGCTGGAGCAGGCTCTGCTGGTCACTGTCGCGGGCATCGCGGCGGGCTTGCGCAATACCGGTTGAGATAAATCGCCGCACCGCCGAGGGGCTGCAAAGAGAGGGGAGAATGCTTGCAAAGCAATAGGTTGCGCTCGGCGCAACCTGTGCTTTGCAACGCTGATGTGTGCGGTTTTTTCCGACTTTCGACCGCTTGTGTGGCTTGAAGGCGCTGTGTATCTTGAGCAGCCTTCTGACCGATTTGTGGTCATGACCCAATTCCGGACTTGGCCCTCTGCGCCGACTCCATTGATTTGCTTACAAAAATGAGGAGCACAATATGCGCGTGATTCTGCTGGGAGCTCCCGGGGCCGGTAAAGGTACTCAGGCAAAGTTCATCACCGAAAAATTCGCCATTCCCCAGATCTCCACCGGTGACATGCTGCGCGCCGCGGTCAAGGCCGGCACCCCGCTGGGTCTGGAAGCCAAGGCGATCATGGACGCTGGCAAGCTGGTTTCCGACGAGCTGATCATCAACCTGGTCAAGGACCGCATCGCCCAGCCTGACTGCGCGAACGGCTTCCTGTTCGACGGTTTCCCGCGCACCATTCCTCAGGCTGAAGCCCTGGTGACTGCCGGTGTCGAGCTGGATGCCGTGGTTGAAATCGCCGTCGCCGACGAAGAAATCGTTCAGCGTATTGCCGGTCGCCGCGTTCACGAAGGTTCGGGCCGCGTCTACCACGTGGTCTACAACCCGCCGAAGGTTGAAGGTAAGGACGACGTAACCGGCGAGCCGCTGGTACAGCGTAAAGACGACACCGAAGAAACCGTGCGTCATCGCCTGGCGGTCTATCACGACCAGACCAAGCCACTGGTAGACTTCTACCAGAAGCTGTCGGCTGCCAATGGCGGCAAGCCGAAGTACGCGCATATCGAAGGCGTGGGCTCGGTGGATGCCATCACCACCAAGGTGCTGGCAGCCCTGAGCTGATTGCGACCCGATAGTGCAGACTACGGCCCGCTTGCGGGCCGTTGTTGTTTATAATGCCGCTCTTTTTTCTTTCGCCTGGATACACCGATGACCACCTTGCTGGCCCTGGATACCGCCACTGAAGCCTGCTCCGTTGCCTTGCTGCATGACGGCAAGGTTTCCAGCCATTACGAGGTGATCCCGCGCCTGCACGCACAGAAGCTGCTGCCGATGATCCAGCAACTGCTGGCCGACGCTGGCACCACCCTGGCGGCGGTCGATGCGATTGCCTTCGGGCGTGGGCCGGGGGCCTTCACCGGCGTGCGTATCGCCATCGGCGTGGTTCAGGGCCTGGCCTTTGCCCTTGAGCGCCCGGTGCTGCCGGTGTCCAACTTGGCGGTACTGGCCCAGCGTGCCTTGCGTGAGCAGGGCGTGAACCAGGTTGCGGCGGCCATCGATGCGCGCATGGATGAGGTGTACTGGGGCTGCTATCACAACGTCGACGGGGAAATGCGCCTGCTGGGCAGCGAAGCGGTGTTGCCACCCGAGCGCGCCGTTCTGCCTGAGGGCGCCAGCGGCGAATGGTATGGCGCCGGCACAGGTTGGGGCTACGCTGAGCGTATCCCGGTGCTGCTCAGCGGTCAGGATGCCAGCCTTCTGCCGCATGCTCAGGACCTGCTGAGCCTGGCCACCTACGCCTGGCAACGCGGTGAGGCCATCGCTGCCGACCAGGCCCAGCCGGTGTACCTGCGCGACAATGTGGCGACCCCGAAAGCGCGCTGAGTGCTGTTCGTCGGTTATTCCCAGGTCAGATAAAACCTTTTGCCCGAACTGTGGTCCAGTTATCAATCGGGCATTAGCGCAGGCGCTCAGGTGCTGCTAAATTGCCATCATTGCTCCTGAGAAGATCGCCATGCGCATAGACGGTTTTTCCTCACAGTCCTATCCGATCAAACGGGCCCCGCGCAGAGCACCGGTTCGCAGTGATGATGTGGACGAGGATCTGCCGGGCGAATTCGAAGTGCAGCCCCAGGCCAGCACTGGCCAGGCCCGTAGCGGCGGATTGCCTGCGCGTCAGCAGGACATGATCTTTCCCCGGGCCCGGAACAAACGCACCGCCCAGGCCCTGACCAGCTACCTGACCACCGCAGGTTTTGTCGACTGGGAGATGGAAGTGCTGGGGTTGGACCTGTACATTTGATGGATGAGTCTGTCCACGCTTCCCTATTTTCTCGGTTGTCCCTCCTGGAGTGAAAACGCCTGGCGCGAGTACCTGTACCCGGCGCACGCCAGATCCAGCGAGTTTCTCGGTCTCTACAGCCAGGTCTTCAATGCGGTAGAAGGCAACACCACCTTTTATGCCCGACCGGCGCCGGCGACTATCGAGCGCTGGGCGCAGATCATGCCTGCGCACTTTCGATTCACCGCCAAGTTCCCCGGCGATATCAGCCACGGCGGTGACCTGCGCGAGCAGCTGGCCGCGGCGCAGACTTTCATTGACCTGCTCAAGCCGCTGGGTGCACGGGTGGCGCCCTATTGGCTGCAATTGCCGGCCACATTCGGCCCGGCGCGGATAGGCGAGCTGGTCGCCTTTCTGGATGAAGTCGATGTGCCTGTCGCCGTCGAAGTGCGCAACCGTGCATTCTTCGCCAAGGGCGATGAAGAGCGCCTGCTCAATCGCTTGCTGCAGGGGCGTGGCGTCGAGCGCATCTGCCTGGATCCGCGCGCGCTGTTCAGCTGTACTTCGGATGATCCGGGCGTGCTCCATGCCCAGTCGAAAAAGCCGCGGGTGCCGCCGCGCCCGACCGCCTTCAGTCAGCATCCGCAAGTGCGCTTTATCGGCCACCCGGAACTGGCGGCCAACGAACCCTTTCTGATGCCATGGATAGACAAAGTGGCGGCGTGGATCGAGGAAGGGCGCAGCCCCTACGTTTTCCTGCATACTGCCGATAATCGCCTGGCCGCTGCCCTGGCGCAGCGTTTTCATCAAGGATTGATGGAGCGTCTGCCGGGATTGCCGGCCTTGCCTGAACTGGACAGGGCACCTGAGGCCGAACAGCTCGGCCTGCTCTGAACGCGTCCTGCCGCCTGCCCGGGAGTCGTGATCATGGATGTGCAAACCCTGCGTGCCGAAGCCTTCAAAGCCCTGCATGAGCGCGATCGTGCGTTCGTCATTGCCAACCCCTGGGACGCCGGCTCCGCCAAGCTGCTGGCCAGCCTCGGTTTCGAGGCGCTGGCCACCACCAGTGCCGGCCTGGCGTTCTCCCTGGGGCGACCGGACGCCGAAGGTGCCATGACCCTGGAAGAAACCCTGGTTAATGTCCGTGCCATTGTCGATGCCACGGCGCTGCCGGTGGCGGCCGATCTGGAGAACGGTTTCAGCGATGATCCCAAAGGCTGCGCCGAAGCGATTGTGCAGGGCGCGCAGGCGGGTCTGGTAGGCGGTTCCATCGAGGATGCCAGCGGCAATCCCGATGAGCCGATCTACAGCTTCCATCACGCCGTGGAGCGGGTCGAAGCGGCGGTGGCCGCCGCGCGTAGTCTGGACTTCCCCTTCATGCTCTGTGCCCGCGCAGAAAACCTGCTGCATGGGCGCATGGATCTGGATGACACCATCGCCCGCCTGCAGGCTTTTGCCGAAGCCGGAGCAGATGTCCTGTATGCCCCGGGATTACGCACGGCAGATGAAATCCGCGCGGTGGTCCAGGCCGTCGCGCCCAAACCTGTGAATGTGCTGATGGGCATGAGTGGCGTGAATTTGAGCGTCAATCAGTTGCAGGACCTGGGCGTGCGGCGCATCAGTGTCGGCTCGTCGCTGATGCGTGCAGCCTACGGCGCGTTTTACCGGGGCGCCGAGGAAGTCCTGGGCCAGGGCACCTTTACCTATGGCGAACAGGCAATGCCATTCGATCAGTTGAATCAGCTGTTCCGGCGTTGATCGCTTGCTGCTTAGGCTCAGGCAGCAATGCGTACGTTGTTCAGCACCACCGGGCGGGCCCAGCGGGTGTCGAAGTCGAGTGCCGATTGCTGGGCGACCAGAGTCGGTTCGTCAAAGGGTTCAGGTGCCTTGTCCAGCAGTTCCATCTCGAACTCGGCGATTGGCAGGTACAGTGCTTTGGGTGCCGGTCCTGGCCCGGGCTCCGGCAGCGGATGGCCCTGGTTCATGACCACCGGGCGAACCCAGGTATTGCTGATATCCAGCTGGCGCTGTTGCTCGATCAGTTCGACGTCGCTGAAAGGTGGCGCGAGCTTTTCCAGCAGTTGCGGTTCGAACTCGGCAATCGGCAGGAACAAGGGTTCGGGTGGGGCGATCTCGGTGTCCTGAACGTTGCACAGGCGCTGCGTATGAATCTGCGCCAGAACCCGGCTAGCGCCCAGGGGCTCGCCAGTGGCCTTGTCGAATTGCTCGGCGACGACGCCGTCCGCTTGTGTTCCTTCAGCCTGTTGCTCGGCCAGGGCGCGGGCAAAAAAATCCTGCCACAGGTGGCTGACGCCGCCCAGTGCCTGGGTATTGTGCCGGCCATAATCGCCAACGGGCGATAAGTAAC
This sequence comes from Pseudomonas alkylphenolica, assembly GCF_000746525.1. Classification (NCBI taxonomy): domain Bacteria; kingdom Pseudomonadati; phylum Pseudomonadota; class Gammaproteobacteria; order Pseudomonadales; family Pseudomonadaceae; genus Pseudomonas; species Pseudomonas alkylphenolica. The sequence goes on along the minus strand of NZ_CP009048.1, from coordinate 4,526,465 downwards.
CTGAGCTGAGCTGAAGAATGTCGGTCATGGCAGTCGCGGGCCGTGAAGGTCTGGCAAAATAGCGAATACTTCGTATATCGGCCGTGGCCGGCGATCATTTAATTTTTTTGAGTACAGGATTTGAAGGTGGAGCAACTGGCGGACGGCGGTATCCGGGTCGAGGCACTGACAGCCGATTATCAGGCCAAGGCTCAAGAGTGGGCGCAGCGCCTGGAACTGCCTGTGGCGGACGATAACGCGGCTTTCGCCGTGCAGGTCGGCGAAAGCGGCCTGCAGATCCAGCAGCTCGGTCCGCAGGCGCCCGGCCCGGTACGTGTCGACTTTGTCGAAGGTGCGGCGGCGCACCGGCGGGTGTTCGGTGGCGGCAGCGGGCAGATGATTGCCAAGGCCGTGGGCATTGCCCAGGGCGTGCGCCCGCAGGTGCTCGATGCCACGGCGGGGCTGGGTAAGGATGCCTTCGTACTGGCCAGCCTGGGTTGCCAGATGACCCTGATCGAGCGCCAGCCGCTGGTTGCCGCGCTGCTGGAGGATGGTCTGGCACGGGCTGCGACTGACGCCGAGGTCGGCCCGATCGTCGCGCGCATGCAACTGCTCACCGGTAACGCCATCGAGCGCATGCGCAACTGGCAGGGCGAGCCACCACAGGTGATCTACCTGGACCCGATGTTCCCGCACCGGGACAAGAGCGCCCTGGTGAAAAAGGAAATGCGCGTATTCCGCCCCTTGGTCGGCGATGACCTGGATGCACCAGCGCTGCTCGAAGCAGCCCTGGCGCTGGCCAGCCACCGGGTGGTGGTCAAGCGCCCGCGCAAGGCACCGATCATCGACGGGCCCAAGCCCAGCCACAGCCTGGAGGGCAAGTCGAGCCGCTACGACATCTACCCGAAGAAGGCCCTCAAGGCCTGATCAGGGCCGATAGGCGCGCATGAACATCGTCACCACTTCTTCGACATGGGCCTGGGCGGCTTCGGCGTCCAGGGCCGGTGAGTAGCCGAGCAGCAGGCGATAGTTCGGCGCGCCCTTGAGCAGGCAGAAGAAGTGTTCCGCTGCCTTGTCGGGATGCTCGATACGCAACAGACCGCGCTGGTCGACGCGCTGCAGCAACACCTCCATTTCGCGCAGCACCCGCAACGGGCCGGCTTCGAAGAAGATCTGGCTGAGCTTGGGGTCCTGGGTGCCGAGCGTCATGATCAGCCGGGTCAGTTGTATTGACTGGTCGCTGCTGATCAACGCCTGAAAACCACAACCGATATTGAGCAGCACCTGCTCCAGCGGCACGCCGTCGGGGAGCTCGAAGATCAGCTCCGGCAACTGCGCCGTACAGGTGGCCGAGATCGCCGCGGTGAACAGCGTCTCCTTGTCAGTGAAGTGGCTGTAGACCGTCAATTTTGAAACACCTGCCGCTGTCGCGACCGCATCCATGCTGGTGCTGGCATAGCCAAGGGTAAGAAACAGCTGCTTGGCCGCCTCGAGAATGGCCTGGCGCTTTGCCAGGTCCTTGGGCCGGCCGGGGCCGACGGGAGCGGTGAGATCGTTGGGCATGGGTAACTTGTACAGATTCCGGTAAGTGGACATGGTACATCGCCGACCCTTCCCGGGCTGGCAGATATCGTCATAACGAAAGCCTGTTAATGCGTTTTTTCTCTTGGCCTGACGCTTCCCCGGGGGAGTACGCTGATTTAATATACTCGCCAGTATAAATATTCAAAGCGTCACTCGCGAAAGGTCATTCATCATGTTGCGCCATGCCTTGCCCCTCGCTCTGCCTGTCGGCCTCGCCTTGCTGCTCACTGCTTGCGGGCAGGAGAGCGCGCCACAGACTTCCCTGCGCCCCGCCATGGTGGTGCAGCCGCAACCGGCCAGCGCCGCTGCCGACAGCTATCCGGGCGAGGTGCGTGCGCGCTTCGAGCCGGAGTTGGCATTCCGGATCGGTGGCAAGGTCAGCAAGCGTCTGGTGGAGGAGGGGCAGCGGGTCAAGGCCGAGCAACCGTTGGCCCAACTCGACCCGCAGGATGTGCGGCTGCAACTGGAGGCCAGCCGTGCGCAACTGGCCGCCGCCGAAGCCAACCTGAACCTGGTCAAGGCCGAGCGTGACCGCTACAAGACCCTGCTCGACCGGCAGATGGTCAGCCGTTCCCAGTACGACAATAGCGAAAACCTCTACCGTGCCGGTCTTGCCCGCCTCAAACAGGTGCGGGCCGAATTCGACGTGGCCGGCAACCAGGCGGAATACGCCGTGCTGCGCGCCTCGCAGGACGGGGTGATCGCCAAGCGTCAGGTCGAAGTGGGCCAGGTGGTTGCCGCCGGTCAGACCGTGTTCACCCTGGCTGCCGATGGCGAGCGTGATGTGTTGATCGGCCTGCCGGAGCAGCAGTTCGGGCGCTTCAAGGTCGGCCAGCCAGTGGCGGTCGAGCTGTGGTCGCAACCGGATCAACGCTTCAACGGGCGCATTCGCGAACTGTCACCCTCGGCCGATCCACGTTCACGGACTTACGCTGCGCGAATCGCCTTCAGCGCTGGCAAGGTACCGGCGGAGCTTGGCCAGAGCGCCCGGGTGTTCATCGAGCATGCCGAACAGGTGCCGCTGGCGGTGCCGCTGTCGGCGCTCACCGCAGAGAACGGCCAGACCTACGTCTGGCGTGTGGATGCCAACAACACCCTCAAGCGTATTCCGGTGCGCGTGGGGGCTTATGGCGAAAACAGTGTTCCAGTGCTCGAAGGCCTCAATGCTTCGGACTGGATAGTGGCGGCCGGCGTACATGTGCTCCAGGAGGGGCAACAGGTGCGTCCGGTGGATCGTTCCAATCGTGTGGTGAATCTGGCGGCCAAGGAGTAAGTCCCGATGGGTTTCAACCTTTCCGCCTGGGCCCTGCGCAATCGGCAGATTGTGCTGTTCCTGATGATTCTGCTGGCTGTGGTCGGCGCCTTGTCCTACACCAAGCTGGGGCAGAGCGAAGACCCGCCCTTCACCTTCAAGGCCATGGTGATCCGCACCATCTGGCCGGGGGCCAGCGCCGAGGAGGTCTCGCGCCAGGTCACTGAACGCATCGAAAAGAAGCTGATGGAGACCGGTGAGTACGAGAGGATCGTTTCGTTCTCCCGCCCCGGCGAGTCGCAGGTCACCTTCATGGCCCGCGATTCGATGCACTCGGCCGATATCCCCGAATTGTGGTACCAGATCCGCAAGAAAGTCGCGGATATCCGGCATACCTTGCCGCCTGGCATCCAGGGTCCGTTTTTCAATGATGAATTCGGCACCACCTTCGGCAACATCTATGCGCTGACCGGCGAAGGGTTCGACTATGCCGTGCTCAAGGACTACGCCGACCGCGTGCAGATCCAGCTGCAACGGGTCAAGGACGTGGGCAAGGTCGAGCTGCTCGGGCTACAGGACGAGAAGATCTGGATCGAGCTGTCCAACCTCAAGCTGGCGACTCTGGGGTTGCCCCTGGCGGCCGTGCAGCAGGCGTTGGAAGAACAGAACGCTGTCAGCACCGCCGGTTTCTTTGAGACCCCCAGCGAGCGTTTGCAGCTACGGGTGAGCGGACGCTTCGACACGGTCGAGCAGATCGAGCAGTTCCCGATCCGGGTGGGTGACCGCACCTTCCGTATCGGAGATGTGGCTCAGGTGCGTCGCGGTTTCAATGATCCACCCGCACCGCGTATGCGTTTCATGGGCCAGGATGCGCTTGGCCTTGCGGTGTCGATGAAGCCCGGTGGCGATATTCTGGTGCTGGGCAAGGCGCTGGAAGCCGAGTTCGCCCGTATTGCCCAAAATCTCCCGGCCGGTATGGAGCTGCGCAAGGTCTCGGATCAGCCCGCCGCGGTAAAGACCGGGGTCGGCGAGTTCGTCCAGGTACTGGTCGAGGCCTTGGCGATTGTATTGCTGGTGAGCTTCTTCTCCCTCGGCATGCGTACCGGCCTGGTGGTGGCCCTGGCCATTCCACTGGTGCTGGCGATGACCTTCGCCACCATGTATTACCTGGGGATCGGTCTGCACAAGATTTCCCTCGGGGCGCTGGTACTGGCCCTGGGGCTGCTGGTGGACGATGCGATCATCGCCGTCGAGATGATGGCGATCAAGATGGAGCAGGGTTTCGACCGCATCAAGGCGGCGAGTTACGCCTGGACCAGCACGGCATTCCCGATGCTCACCGGCACCCTGATCACCGCCGCAGGCTTCCTGCCGATCGCCACGGCGCAGTCCAGTACGGGTGAATACACCCGTTCGATCTTCCAGGTGGTGACCATCGCCCTGATTGCCTCGTGGATTGCTGCGGTGGTGTTTGTGCCGTATCTGGGCCAGCGCCTGCTGCCGGATCTGGCCAAGCTGCATGCGGCCAAGGACGGCACTGCCGAGGGCGGCCCTGACCCCTACGGCACGCCGTTCTACCAGCGTGTACGGCGCCTGGTGGGCTGGTGTGTGGAACGGCGCAAGACGGTGATCGTGGCGACCATCGCGCTGTTCATCGGCAGCATCCTGTTGTTCCGTTTCGTGCCCCAGCAGTTCTTCCCGGCGTCCGGACGTCTGGAGCTGATGGTTGACCTGAAACTGGCCGAAGGTGCGTCGCTGAGCAACACCGCCGAGCAGGTCAAACGCCTGGAAGCGATGCTCAAAGAACGTGCGGGTATCGATAACTACGTGGCCTATGTCGGTACCGGTTCGCCACGCTTCTATCTGCCGCTGGATCAGCAATTGCCGGCGGCCAGCTTTGCCCAGTTCGTGATGCTGGCCAAGACCATTGAAGAGCGTGAAGCCCTGCGCAGCTGGCTGATCGCCACCCTCGATGAGCAGTTCCCTGACCTGCGCTCGCGGGTTACCCGTCTGGAGAACGGCCCGCCCGTGGGCTATCCGGTGCAGTTCCGGGTCACCGGTGAGCACATCGAACAGGTGCGTGCGCTGGCGCGCAAGGTGGCGGCCAAGGTTCGCGAGAACCCGCATGTGGTCAACGTGCACCTGGACTGGGAAGAGCCGAGCAAGGTGGTCTACCTCAACATCGACCAGGACCGCGCCCGCGCCCTTGGGGTGAGCACGGCCAACCTGGCGAAGTTTCTGCAAAGCTCGCTGACCGGCTCCTCGGTCAGCCAGTTCCGCGAAGACAACGAACTGATCGAGATCCTCCTGCGCGGCACCCGCCAGGAGCGTACCGAACTTGCCAACCTGCCAAGCCTGGCGGTGCCGACCGACAACGGCCAAAGCGTGGCGCTGTCGCAGGTGGCAACGCTTGAGTACGGATTCGAGGAGGGCATCATCTGGCACCGCAACCGCCTGCCTAACGTTACCGTCCGCGCTGATATCTACGGTAAGGAACAGCCGGTGACGCTGGTCAAGCAGATCCTGCCAACCCTGGATCCGGTACGTGCCGAACTGCCGGATGGTTACCTGCTGGAAGTCGGTGGCACGGTGGAAGACTCCACGCGCGGACAGAAGTCGGTGAACGCCGGCGTACCGCTGTTCATTGTGGTGGTGCTGACCTTGCTGATGCTGCAGCTGCGCAGCTTCTCGCGCACGGTGATGGTGTTCCTCACCGCGCCCCTGGGGTTGATCGGGGTGACTCTGTTCCTGCTGGTGTTCCGTCAGCCATTCGGTTTTGTGGCGATGCTCGGGACGATCGCGCTGTCGGGGATGATCATGCGTAACTCGGTGATCCTGGTAGACCAGATCGAGCAGGATATTGCTGCCGGACTGGACCGCTGGCAGGCGATTATCGAGGCGACGGTGCGGCGTTTCCGACCGATCGTGCTGACCGCGCTGGCGGCGGTACTGGCGATGATCCCGCTGTCGCGCAGCGTGTTCTTCGGGCCGATGGCGGTGGCGATCATGGGCGGGCTGATTGTGGCGACGGCGCTGACGCTGTTGTTCCTGCCGGCGCTGTATGCCGCCTGGTTCAGGGTGAAGAAGGAGTGAATCGCGGGGCAAGCCCGCTCCCACCGAGGGTGTGATATCCCTGTGGGAGCGGGCTTGCCCCGCGATAGCTTACAGCGCGCCAAACACCTTCTTGGCCAACCCGGTCGCCGCTGCAGCCGGATTCTGGCGAATGCCTTCTTCCTGCTTGGCGATCATTTCGAACAAACCGTTGAGCGCCTGCTCGGTCACGTAGCCTTCGACATTGGCGTTCTTGGCATCCAGCACGCCCAAGGTCGCCGCTTGTCCGGCGAAACTGTTGTATTGCTGGGCCAGACCGACCTGGTCGGTGGCCTTCTTGACGATCGGCAGGAACTTGGCGCGTATCTGCTCGCGGCTGGTCTTGCTCAGGTACTGGGTGGCCGAATCGTTGCCACCGGCGAGAATGCCCTTGGCATCGTCGACGGTCATTTTCTTCACGGCATCGACCAGCAGCGCCTGAGCCTGCGGCACGGCAGCCTCGGCGGCCTGGTTCATGCTGGCCTCCAGCTGATCGACCTGGGCACCCATGCCGAACTGCTTCATTTTCTTCGCTACTTTGCCGAGGTTACCCGGCAGTTCGATGCGCACATCCGGGTTACTGCTGAAGCCGCCGGGCGTACCCAGTTGCTTCACGGCAACCTGGGCACCTTGGGTCAGGGCGTCTTTCAGCCCGCCAGAGGCGTCTTTCTGCGACAGGTCGCTGAGCGACAGCGCCAGTGCGCTGGCCGACAGCAGCAGGCCGGCGCACAGGCCGGTGAAGGTGAGAGCAGGGCGGAACATGGCAGCATCCTTATCAGTTGTCAGAGCGGGCTATCAGCGAACAGCATCGACCTTGATGCGCAACGACTTCTGGTCGTTGCCATCAAGTGTGACGCCATGGTGTTCGGTGTTGATGAACAGCAGCTTGCCGTCCAGCTCGATGCGCGCGCTGATTGCATAACGGTGGCCAGGCTTGACCTGGGCCGGGTCGTAGGTCAGATGGAAGGGCAGCGGGACGTTGCCCTTGACCGGACCGTTCTGGCTGGCCAGGGTCACTGCCGGGGCATCCATGAGCGAAACGTCCTGCAGGCTGACGCTCAGGGTGGCGGCAGGTGGCAGGGCGATACGCTGCAGGTAGAAGACTTCGCCATCGAGGCTGGCCTTGGGTGCTGGCGGGTTGCTGCTGCAGGCGGCGAGCAGGCTGCCAAGCAGGATCAGGGACAGTTTTTTCATCAGTAACTCCTTTAAACCGGGGATTCGGTGGTGTCTTCACTGCGGTGCAAGGCCACCTGGCGGATCGACAAACGTACCTCCGCCGACAGCACTCGCTTGGCCGCCCCTTCGGCCAGTTCGCTGAGTTTTTCATGGTAACCGAGCTTGCCATTGGCATCCGGGCGCAGTACGCCTTGCTCGATCTGGGTCTGGATAAAGTGGCGGAACAGGGTTTTGTCGAAGAATTCCGGGGCGTTGAGGCCATGCAGGATCGACAGGCGCTGGGCCATGATCACGCACAGGTCTTCCAGTTCTTCGGCGCTTAGCGTGTGCTGGCCGCTGTTGAGCAGCAACGCCGTGGCCATGTAGAAACGCTGCAGGGTCTGGGTGATGGCGCGGGCCAGCAGGGTCAGCAGCACGAACTGGCGCGAGCTCGGGGCCGGGCGCAGGTACACGCCATTCTCGTAGCGCAGCAGGCCCTGCTCGACAAAGGCCTCCAGCCACTGGTCGATGACCGCGTCCAGCTCGTCCAGCTCCCAGCGGATGAACAGCTCCGACTGCAGGTACGGGTACAGCGCCCGGGTGTACTGCAGGATCAAATCGCGGCTCATGCGCGAGCTGCTCTGGAAGAAGCTTGCCAGCAGCGCCGGCAGGGCGAAGATGTGCAGGACGTTGTTGCGGTAGTAGGTCATCAGCACCGCATTCTGTTCGTCCAGGTACAGAATCCGACCCAGCGCATCACTCTGCTCGGCCAGCAGGCCCATGCCTTTGACGTGGCTGATCAGCGCCAGGCCGTCACCTTCCGGCAAGGTGGTGTGCGGCGAGTAGGGCACCGTGCGCAGCAATGCCAGGTACAGGTCCAGGACCCGCGCCAGGGCACGTTCGTCCAGGGCCAGGCGGCTGGTCGAGAGCAAGGCCAGGGCTACCAGGTTGACCGGGTTGATCGCCGCCGCTTCGTTGAGATGGCGCGCGACCTTTTCACCCAGGCGCGAGGTGGTTTCGTTGAGCCAGGCCGGACGGAACTGCGGGGCGTGAGTCTGTTCGCGCCAGCCGGGCTGCTGCTGGTCGAGGAAGGCGCCGAGGCGGATCGGTTCGCCGAAGTTCACCGCCACCTGGCCGAAGCGCTGTTTGAGCGCGCCAATGACTTTGAAGATGTCGAAGATCGACTCTTTCTTCTTGCTCGCGCCACGCAGCTCACCCAGGTAGGTGCGGCCTTCGAGCACACGTTCGTAGCCGATGTATACCGGTACGAAGACGATCGGTGTACGCGATGAGCGCAAGTAGCTGCGCAGGGTGATGGCCAGCATGCCGGTTTTCGGTTGCAGCATGCGCCCGGTGCGCGAGCGGCCGCCCTCGACGAAGTACTCGACCGGGAAACCCTTGGTGAACAGGGTGTGCAGGTATTCATTGAACACCGCGGTGTACAGCGGGTTGCCCTTGAAGGTGCGGCGCATGAAAAATGCACCGCCGCGGCGCAACAGGCTGCCGATCACCGGCATGTTGAGGTTGATCCCGGCGGCGATGTGCGGCGGGGTCAGGCCGTTGCGAAACAGCAGGTAGGAAAGCAACAGGTAGTCGATATGGCTGCGGTGGCAGGGCACGTAGATGACTTCGTGACCGGGGGCGATGCCCTGCACCTGCTCGATATGGTTGACCTTGATGCCGTCGTAGATCTTGTTCCAGAACCAGCTGAGCACCACTTCGAGGAAGCGGATGGCGGTATAGGTGTAGTCCGAGGCAATCTCGTTGCCATAGCGCAGGGCCTGGGCTTCAGCCTTGGCCAGGGGGATGTTCTCGCGCTCGGCCTCGTCGGCGATGGCCTGGCGCACCAGCGGGTCGTGGACCAGGCCTTTGACCAGGTTGCGCCGGTGCGAGATGTCCGGTCCGATGACCGCGGTCTTGAGGTTGCGAAAGTGCACGCGCAGCATGCGCTGGGCCATGCGTACGGTACGTTCGTGGCCTTTGTTGTGCAGGGCCAGCTCACGCAGGTGAATCGGCGCAGAGAACTGCACACGGGTCTTGCGTCCCAGGATCAGCACGGTCAGCAGCCGGCGCAAACGTCCGGTCACCGCCCAGCTGTCGGCAAACAGCAGTTTCCACGGGCTGGACTCACTGGCCGGCGACTGGCCCCAGAACACGCTGACCGGAATGATCTGAGCGTCTTCCTCGGCATGCTGGCTGATTGCATTGACCAGCCGCGACAGGGTCGGCGGGGCACCGCGCTTGTCCTGGCGGCCAAGCCAGTCCGGCTCGGGGGTCAGGTAGAAGAACGCAGCTGGCTCTTGCAGGGTGCCCACCGCCACCGGTAGCACCGGACGTGGAAGCCCGGCTTTGCTGCATTCACGGTCGAGTACCGCCAGATCGGTCAACGATGGCGACTGCAGGGCATAGAACACCGGTCGGCTGCGATCCAGGTTCAGGGTAAAGGACGACTGGTTGATGGTCTCGGAGCGAACCCACAGGTACAACAGGCGACGCAGGGCGCCAAAGATCAGGCGGCGCAGGGGGGGACGGGTCATACAGTGTGTGCTCTGGGTGATTTTTTCGAGTAATTGCTCAGCCGGTTAGTGTGACGTATCTGCGCATGTTCAGCAAAATCTCGGGCAGTCATAAAAAATATTTCAAGCCTGACATATACTCGGTCCGCAGCTTGCAGGAGTAATCCTCAAGCTGCGTCGGCGGGGGAAGGTGATCCTCCGCTTGCAAGGCGATTCCAAAATAAAAACCCGGAGTAGTTCAGATGTCGTCTCGTGAGACTGGAAGTGTAAAGTGGTTCAATGACGCCAAAGGTTATGGCTTCATCCAGCGTGAAGGGGGGGCCGATGTGTTCGTTCACTACCGCGCCATTCGCGGTGAGGGGCATCGCACCCTGATCGAGGGGCAGCAGGTCGAATACAGTCTGACGCAAGGCCAGAAAGGCCTCCAGGCAGAAGACGTAATCGGCCTGTAAGCGCCGGGCCACGGGCCTTGAGCCTGGGCCCAAAAGCGAAAAGGCCCGTCGCCGGACGACCGGGACGGGCCTTTTCGTAGAGCCGGCTTCAGCTGGTACGCCAGGTGATTTCCTCTTCACCGTCGGCGCTGATGCGGATCCAGCGATCGGCATCTTCTTCACCTTCTTCCTCGACCCAGCTGCCCGGTGCACAACGCACTTCGACGTTCAGTGCAGCGAAGGCGGCGCGCGCGCAGGCGATGTCGTCTGCCCACGGCGTCTGGTCGCTTTCCAGGTAGAGACTGTTCCATTTGCCTACAGCCTTCGGTAACCAGGTAACCGGAATGTTACCGGCCTTGCACTTGTAGGTCTGACCTTTCTGCTGCCAGTCGCTGCAAGGGCCGAGAGCCTCGCTGAGCCAGGCAGCGATCTGTTTGTGGTCGACGTCGGCGTCTTTGAGGTAAATCTCGATATCGGGTTGGCGCATGGGGGGGGGGGGGCTCCGGGTGTGCTCAGTCTTGGCGCACAAAGTAATCGTAACGCATCGATACCGTGACCTCGAAAGGCTCGGCCTGCTCGATGACGCGGGCTCGTTTTTCCGCGCTGGCGCGCCAGCCATGAGGGGTCATGGCCAGCAGGTCGGCGCGGGACTTGCCATCGACAAGGCTCAGGCGGAATTTCAGGGTTTCGCTATGGGCGTGCTGCATGCCGGGCGGGACCAGCGCCAGGTGCTTGTCGTCGGCGTAGTCGCGCACTTCATCATAGAGCTTGTGACGCAGCTCGATCAGGTGCTCGTTGGTCGGGCCGACGCGCATCAGGCCGCCACCCGGGGCGAGCAGGCGCAGGGCTTCCTGCCAGTCGAGGGGGCTGAACACGCTGGCCAGGAACTGACAGCTGGCATCGGCCAGCGGCACGCGCGCCATGCTCGCCACCAGCCAGGTCAGTGCCGGGTTGCGTTTGCAGGCGCGCTTGACCGCTTCGCGGGAGATGTCCAGGGCATAACCATCGGCCTCGGGCAGTGTCTCGGCGATCTGCGCGGTGTAGTAACCCTCACCGCAACCGATATCCAGCCAGCGCGCCGGGGCACGCTCGGCGGCCAGTTCAGCCAGGCGACGGGCCACCGGGGCATAGTGCCCGGCATTGAGAAAGTCGCGGCGGGCTTCGACCATGGCCTGGTTATCGCCCGGGTCGCGGCTGTTCTTGTGCTGCACCGGCAACAGGTTCAGGTAACCCTGGCGGGCCCGGTCGAAACGGTGCCCGGCCGGGCAGGCCACACCGTTGTCGAGGGTACTCAGTGCTGCGCTGCAGATAGGGCAGATGAGCATCAGGCGAGCAACCGGGTCAGGGTCTGGTAGTAGATCTCGGTCAGCACGTCGAGGTCACTGGCGAGGATCCGCTCGTTGACCTGGTGAATGGTGGCGTTGACCGGACCCAGTTCGACCACCTGGGTGCCGAGGGTGGCAATGAAGCGTCCATCGGAGGTGCCGCCGCTGGTCGAGGCCTTGGTTTCGCGACCGGTGACCGCCTTGATGCTGGCCGACACCGCGTCGAGCAGGTCACCCGGCTCGGTCAGGAACGGCAGGCCGGACAGTGCCCAGTCGACGTGCCAGTCCAGCTGGTGCTTGTCGAGGATCGCCGCGACGCGGGCTTGCAGGCCTTCGACCGTCGACTCGGTGGAGAAGCGGAAGTTGAACAGCGCCGTCAGTTCACCCGGCACCACGTTGGTAGCGCCAGTGCCGGAGTTGAGGTTGGAAATCTGGAAGCTGGTCGGTGGGAAAAAGGCATTGCCTTCGTCCCAGTGCTCGGCGGCCAGTTCCGCCAGCGCCGGGGCGGCCAGGTGGATCGGGTTCTTGGCCAGGTGCGGGTAGGCCACATGGCCCTGCACGCCGCGCACTGTCAGCTTGGCGCCGAGCGAACCGCGACGGCCGTTCTTGACCACGTCGCCAACCAGGCTGGTGCTCGACGGTTCGCCGACGATGCACCAGTCCAGGCGCTCTTTGCGCGCGGCCAGGCGTTCGATGACCGCCTTGGTGCCGTGGTGGGCCGGGCCTTCTTCGTCACTGGTGATCAGGAAGGCGACCTTGCCGCGATGGTTCGGGTAATCGGCGACGAAGCGCTCGGTGGCAACAACCATGGCCGCCAGGCTGCCTTTCATGTCGGCGGCGCCACGGCCACAGAGCATGCCGTCGGCATCGATCAGGGCATCGAACGGATCGTTCTGCCAGGCCTGCACGGGGCCGGTAGGCACTACGTCGGTGTGACCGGCAAAGCACAGCACCGGACCGTCCTGGGTGCCATGGGTGGCCCAGAAGTTGTCGACGTCTTCGATACGCATCGGCTCCAGCATGAAACCGGCATCGCCCAGGCGTTGCATCATCTGTTTCTGGCAGTCGGCATCGACCGGGGTTACCGAGGGGCGACGGATCAGGTCGCAGGCCAGTTCTAGGGTAGGCGAAAGGTCGGCTGGGGCCGTCATTGAAGGAACTCCGGGGGCAAGGCAGGGCACGAATTCGAGGGGCGTTATCTTATAGCAAATCGATCAGGGGAGGGTGGCCGGTAGGAGCGCCACCCGGTGGGAGCGGGCTTGCCCCGCGATGCGATGTGTCTGGCAGATCGCATCGCGGGGCAAGCCCGCTCCCACCGGGGGGTAGGTCAGGACGCCTGCGCCGGCTGGGCAGCATCCACAGGCTTGGGCAGCGACGACAGCATCGCCATGATCAGCGCCGCCAGGTACGGCAGCGACTGCACCAGCAGCATGGTTACCCAGAAGCGCATGTCATTGCTCGGCAGACCCTGGACCAGGTAAATCCCGGCCGCAGCCCCCCACAGCAGCAACATGATGAACAGCTCTTCCCGGGCTTCGGAAAGCGCCACCAGCAAACCATGGCTGTCGGCGTTCTTCGGCGTGCGGAAGAACGGAATGCTGCTGGTGAAGAATCCGTACAGCACCGCTTTGGCGATGGTGTGCGACAGGGCAAGACCGGCCAGGGCGGCGGCGAAGGCGTCCTTCATGTTGACCCCGACCGCGCGGCGGTAGAGGAAGACAATCTTGCCAACCTTGAACACGAACAGCGCCAATGGCGGAATGGCGAAGATCAGCAGCGGCGGATCGACCCGTTGCGGCACGATGATCATCGCCGCCGACCACAGCAAGGCGCCAACGGTGAAGAAAATGTTCATGCCATCGGCAATCCACGGCAGCCAGCCCGCCAGGAAGTGATAACGCTGGCCGCGGGTGAGCTCCGAGTCTTTGCCACGCAACAGGCTGGCGGCATGGCGCTTGATGATCTGGATGGCGCCATAGGCCCAGCGGAAGCGCTGCTTCTTGAAGTCGATGAAGGTATCGGGCATCAGACCCTTACCGTAGCTCTCGTGGGAGTACGCCGCCGAGTAGCCTTTCTCGAATACCCGCAGGCCGAGTTCGGCGTCTTCGCAGATACACCAGTCAGCCCAACCCAGCTCTTCGAGCACCGAACGCCGGGTCATGGTCATGGTGCCGTGCTGGATGATCGCGTCACGGTCGTTGCGGGTGACCATGCCGATATGGAAAAAGCCCTTGTACTCGCTGTAGCACAGCTTCTTGAAGGTGCTTTCGTTCTGGTCGCGATAGTCCTGCGGCGATTGCACCACGGCGATCTTCGGGTCGCTGAAGTGCGGGACCATGTGCTTGAGCCAGTTGCGGTCCACGCAGTAGTCCGAGTCGATCACCGCGATCACTTCGGCATCCTTGGCGGTGTGCGGGATCAAGTAGTTCAGCGCGCCACCCTTGAAACCGGCCAGCGGGGAGACGTGGAAGAACTTGAAGCGTTCGCCGAGCATCTCGCAATGCGCCTTGATCGGCTCCCAGACCGCCGGATCCTTGGTGTTGTTGTCGATGATCAACACTTCGTAGTCCGGATAATCCAGCGCAGCCAGGGCGTTGAGGGTCTGTTTGACCATCTCCGGTGGCTCGTTGTAGCACGGCACATGCACCGAGACTTTCGGTCGGTAGGCGCTGTCGGCCTGCACCGGCAGGAACTCGCGGCGGCGTTTGTGAATCCACACCGCCTCGGCCAGTTCATGGGCTTCGGTCAGCAGCACGATAAACACCCCGAGCGCACCGAGGGCGAGCAAAAAGCCCACCGTCAGGCTGAACCAGGTGCTGTACTGCTGGCTGTAGTCGTAGCCGATCCACACCAGCACCGAACCGCAGAGGAAGGCGATAAAGGTCAGGAAGGTGCGGCCGCGCTGGCGCAGGGCCGAGCCATCGATCAGCAGCAAGGTCAGCGAGAGCATCGCCAGGACCACCGAACCCACCGCCAGCACGCGCCACTGCGGAATGGCCACTACCGGCCCTTCGAAGTTGAACTTTTGCTGGCGGGCGGCGTTGAACACGCCCCAGTACGCGCCGACCGAGCCTTCGTCGCTGGCTTTCCACGGCTGGTCATAGGCTTCGATGACGAAGTAGTTGTAGCCCTGGCGGTTGAGCTTGTTGACCAGGGTGCGCAGGTAAATGGCCTGGTCGGCCGGGGTGGCGTCAGCACCGCCGCGCATGCGCCCGTTGCTTGGCCAGCCGACTTCGGAGAGCAGCAGCGGCTTGCGCGGGAACAGCTGTTTCAGGTCGCGGGCACGGTCGAGTACGAACTGGCCGGCATCCTTCATCGGGATGAATTCCCAGTACGGCAGGATATGCGCCGCTACCAGGTCGACGTGTTTGGCCAGCTCCGGGTGTTCTTTCCAGATGTGCCACTGTTCACTGGTGGTCACCGGTACTTTCACTGCGGCGCGCACCCGGTCCAGGTACTGGATCAGTGCTTCGGGAGTGATTTCTTTACGGAACAGCGCTTCGTTGCCGACCATGACCCGCACGACACTGCGCGAGCTGTTGGCCAGTTCGATGGCTTTCTGGATTTCCCGCTCGTTACGCTCAAGGTCCGGACTGATCCACACCCCGAGGGTCACCCGCAGGCCGAACTCTTCGGCCAGGCGCGGAATATCCGCCTGGGTGCCTTCGACGGTATAGATACGAATACTGTCGGTCAGCTTGCTCAGTTGCTCGAGGTCCTGGCGCAGTTCGTCCTCAGTCGGGTACTGGCCCTTTTGCGGGCTTTCTCCGAGGCGGAACGGCGAGTAGGAGAAGCCGGAAATCTGCTCCGGCCAGTCAGGGGCGGAAACCGGGCGGTTGATCAGCGCCCAGAACCCGGTGAATAGCGCGGCGATGGCCATGACTATCACCAGGTTGATACCAAATTTACGCGATGACATAGATAGTTCGGGTTCCGAAGGGTGGAACGGGCGAGCGCCACAGGGCGCGGATCCTGCTCTTTGTCCGCCTATGCTGTGTAGGAACAGGTTGGCGGCAAGGGTTAGATTGTCTTCTGGTGTCGAAGTTCTGAGGCCCGTGCTGTTGTCGTCCAGGACTAGGTATTGCCTGGCACATTAAAGCAGGATTACAACCGACTTTACTAATTCGTACAGGGTGACTGGTCCGAAGCAGGATGGCAGCGGGCCTCAACAGGCCTATAATGCGCGCCGGTTTTTTCGGGGTATGGCCATGAGTACAGATGATCCACGCTTTGCCGGTGTTGCCCGGTTATACGGTGACAGCGGCCTGCAACGCCTGCGCGAGGCCCATGTGGCGATCGTCGGCATTGGTGGTGTTGGCACGTGGGCGGCTGAAGCCATGGCGCGCAGTGGTGTCGGCGAAATTTCGCTGTTCGACCTCGATGACGTCTGCGTCAGCAACACCAACCGCCAGTTGCATGCCATGGAAGGGAATATCGGGCGTGCCAAGGCTGAGGTCATGGCCGAGCGCCTGCGCGCGATCAACCCGGCGTGCAAGGTGCATGCGGTGGTGGATTTTGTCACCAAGGAAACCCTGCCCGAATACATCGGCGAGCACATTGACTGTGTGATCGACTGTATCGACAGCGTCATGGCCAAGGCCGCGCTGATCGGCTGGTGCAAGCGGCACAAGGTCACCATCATCAGCACCGGGGGGGCCGGCGGACAGATCGACCCGACGCAGATCCGTGTGGCCGACCTGAACAAAACCTTCAACGACCCCCTGGCTTCGCGGGTGCGTTCGACCTTGCGCCGTGATTACGGCTTTTCCCGCACGGTCACCCGTAACTACAGCGTGCCTTGCGTGTTCTCTACCGAACAGTTGCGCTATCCCAAAGGCGACGGCAGCGTCTGCCTGCAGAAAAGCTTTGTCGGTGAGGGCGTCAAGCTCGACTGCTCGGGTGGCTTTGGCGCGGTGATGATGGTGACGGCGACCTTCGGCATGGTCGCCGCCAGCAAGGCGGTGGAAAAGCTGGTGGCTGGCGCTCGTCGGCCATCCGAGCGCAAAGCTCAGGTGCCAGCGGCCAGCTGAGCCATGCGCTGCAGCACGGCGTTCAAGCCGTTGCTGCGTGAGGGCGAGAGCTGGCGGCCGAGGCCCAGCTGGTTGAACCAGCCGGGCAGATCAAGCTGCTGGAGCTCGCTGCTGGACAAGCCCTCGACCCGAATCAGCAGCAGCGCCAGCAAGCCGCGAATGATCCGCGCATCGCTGGCGCCTTTGAAACGCCACTGACCGTCCTGCTGTTCGGCCACCAGCCAGACCTGGCTTTCACAGCCATGCACGCGGTTGGCTTCGGATTTTTCTGCCTCGCTCAGGGGCGCCAGGCGCTCACCCCATTGCATCAACAAGCGTGCCCGTTGCTCCCAGCCTGCGGCCTGTTCGAAGCTGCTGAGCGCCTCCTGGGCGTTAACCGGCAGGCTCATCGCAGCAGCTCCAGGGCTTGATCCAGCGCCTCGAAGAAGCGTTGCAGGTCGTCGGAATCGTTGTACAGGGCCAGGGATACCCGAATCGCCCCATCCAGCCCGAAGCTTTTCAGCAGCGGCATGGCGCAGTGGTGCCCGGCACGCACGGCGATCCCCTGTTCAGTCAGCATATGGGCGAGGTCGGCATTGTGCACCCCTTCGACCACGAAACTGGCCAGGGCCAGTTGCGGCTGGCCGAGCAGGCGAATGCCTTCGCGATCATTCAGGCCGCGCAACAGGCTGCGGTGCAGGTTGGCTTCATGTTCGGCGACAGCGGTCGGATTGAGCCCTGCCAGGTAATTGAGACTGGCACCCAGGCCGATGACGCTGGCGATTGGCGGGGTGCCGGCTTCGAACCCCAATGGCGCCGGGCGGAAGCTGGCTTCGTGGTAGTCGGCCACCTGAACCATCTCGCCACCGAATTGCCAGTGGCGCAGGCGGGCCAGCGCTTCGCTGCGGCCGTAGAGCACGCCCACGCCGTCCGGACCGTACAGTTTGTGGCTGGAGAACACATAGAAGTCGCAGCCCAGTTGCTGCATGTCCTGGCGGCCATGCACTACGCCCTGGGCGCCGTCGACCACGGTCAGGG
The DNA here is from genome assembly GCF_000746525.1 of Pseudomonas alkylphenolica. NCBI lineage: Bacteria > Pseudomonadati > Pseudomonadota > Gammaproteobacteria > Pseudomonadales > Pseudomonadaceae > Pseudomonas > Pseudomonas alkylphenolica. The sequence goes on along the minus strand of NZ_CP009048.1, from coordinate 4,509,086 downwards.
CTCCTTGGGCATTTGCATGGGCCAGCAACGGCGCCAGCGGTTGCCAGGCCCCCAGCACGTTGGACAACTGGCTGACTGCCAGCAGGCGGGTGCGTGGGCCGATCAACTGCAGGGCAATCTCAAGGTCGATCAAGCCGCGGTTGTCCAGGGGCAGAATCACCAACTTGAGCTGGCGGCGCTGGGCCAGTTGCTGCCAGGGCAGCAGGTTGGCATGGTGCTCCAGGGCGCTGATGGCGATTTCATCACCGGCTTCGAACATTCCTTCAAGGCCATAGGCCAGCAAGTTCAAGGCCGACGTCGCGCCATGGGTGAAGATGATCTGTTGGGTGTCAGTGGCATTCAACCAACTGGCGACTTTTTCCCGGCTGCGTTCGAAAGCCTGGGTGGCCAGCGCACCTGGAAGGTGTTGGGCACGGTGCACATTGGCGGCGCCGTGGCCGTAATAATGGCTCAAGGCATCGAGCAGAAGTTGCGGTTTTTGCGTGGTAGCAGCGTTGTCCAGGTAAGTCTGGTGCTGCCGTTGCAGAGCGGCGATGGCTGGAAAATCAGCGCGCCACGGGGAGGGCTGGAACATGATGATCGGACCTGAATATCGGGCCTGGCGTTAGGCCAGACCCGATGGTACCACTTAGTTGTGGGCGTGCAGCGCTTCGTTCAGCTCGATCGCCGACTTGTGGGTCTTGCATTCCACCGCGCCGTTCAGCGAGTTGCGACGGAACAGCAGATCGGTCTGACCGGCCAGGTCGCGGGCCTTGACGACCTTGACCAGCTGGTTGTTCTCGTCCAGCAGGTTCACCTTGGTGCCAGCGGTGATGTACAGGCCGGCTTCGACGGTATTGCGGTCGCCCAGCGGAATGCCGATACCGGCGTTGGCGCCGATCAGGCAGCCTTCGCCTACCTTGATGACGATGTTGCCACCACCGGACAGGGTGCCCATGGTCGAGCAACCGCCACCCAGGTCCGAGCCCTTGCCAACGAATACGCCAGCCGAGACGCGGCCTTCGATCATGCCAGGGCCTTCGGTGCCAGCGTTAAAGTTGACGAAGCCTTCGTGCATGATGGTAGTGCCTTCGCCAATGTAGGCGCCCAGGCGCACACGGGCGCTGTCGGCGATACGCACGCCGGCAGGTACGACGTAGTCGGTCATTTTCGGGAACTTGTCCACCGAGAACACTTCCAGCAGCTCGCCCTTCAGGCGTGCTTCCAGTTGTTGCTCGGCCAGTTCGGCCAGGTCGATTGCGCCCTGGCTGGTCCAGGCTACGTTTGGCAGCAGCGGGAAGATGCCGGCCAGGCTCAGGCCGTGCGGCTTGACCAGGCGATGCGAGAGCAGGTGCAGCTTCAGGTAGGCTTCCGGGGTGGAGCTCAGGGCGGCGTCTTCGGCCAGCAGGGTGGCGACCAGTGGCTTGTTGCTTTCGGCCAGGCGGGTCAGCAGGGCGGCCTGGGCGGCGTCGACACCCTTGAGGGCATCAGCCAGCTGCGCGGCTTGGGCATTGCTGAACGCGATGGCCTGGTTGCCACCTTCATAACCCAGTACCGGGGTGATTGCCGCGACCAGTTCGGCGCTCGGGTTGATCAGCGGTTGTGCGTAGAATACTTCCAGCCAGGCGCCTTGGCGGTTCTGGGTGCCGACACCGAAGGCCAGACTGAACAGGGTAGTGGACATGCAGTTACCTCTTGCGAATTTGAATGAAAGCGTGACGCCGCGTTATTGAAGGGCGGCTGCGTACAGGTCCGGCTTGAAGCCGACCAGGGTCCGCTCGCCGAGGTCGAGCACCGGGCGCTTGATCATCGACGGTTGGGCCAGCATCAGTTCGATGGCCTTGGCCTGATCGAGATCGGCCTTCTGGGCGTCTTCGAGCTTGCGGAAAGTGGTGCCGGCACGATTGAGCACTGTTTCCCAGCCGTGCTCGTTGCACCAGCGGGTCAGGCTCGCACGGTCGATGCCTTGGGTCTTGTAGTCGTGAAAGTCGTAACCCAGGCCTTTGTCTTCCAGCCAGGTACGGGCTTTCTTCATGGTGTCACAAGCCTTGATTCCATAAAGGTGCAATGGCGTGTCGCGGTTGGTCATGTCTTGCCCCTCCTGGGAAAAAATGGTGAAGGATTATGCCACGGTCAACCGGTCAGGGTTGGCCTTGGCAAGTCACTTTGTAGCATTGTGTTACAGGTTTCGGCAGCCTCTGCGACTTTTGTGCAGCGGTGCGTGAGCAGCCTGAACGGCTACTATGTCGTTTCAATGGCAATGTCCAGCATGGGCAGAAGGTGCGCCGTTGACTGTTTGAATTGATAGGAACACGCCGAATGCAATCAGCCTACACCGTTCTCATCCTGCTGATGCTGGTGAGTGTCTCCAAACTTGTCGGCCGGGTGGTCCCGTTGCCGTTGCCGCTGGTGCAGATCGCCGCCGGGGCCTTGCTGGCCTGGCCGACACTGGGTCTGCACGTGGCCCTGGACCCGGAACTGTTTCTGTTTCTGTTCCTGCCACCGCTGCTCTTTGCCGATGGCTGGCGCATGCCCAAGCGCGACCTCTGGCGCTTGCGCGGTCCGATCCTGACCCTGGCGGTGGGGCTGGTGCTGTTTACCGTGGTTGGCGCGGGTTACTTCATTCACTGGCTCTTGCCGAGCATCCCGTTACCGGTGGCGTTTGCCCTGGCCGCGGTGCTGTCGCCAACTGACGCTGTGGCGGTGTCGGCGATTACCCAGGACCGTCTGCCAACGCCTCTGATGCATATGCTTCAGGGGGAAGCGTTGATGAACGACGCCACCGGTCTTGTGACCTTCAAGTTTGCCCTGGTCGCAGCCATTACCGGTGCGTTCTCGCTGGCTGAAGCGAGTGTCACCTTCGTTCTGGTGGCGCTCGGTGGCCTGGCCATCGGTGTGGCCCTGAGCTGGCTGGTGGGGCGTCTGCGGGCGTGGATGATTGCCCGCGGCTGGGACGATCCGGCCACCCATGTGGTGTTCATGTTGCTGCTGCCATTTGCCGCCTATGTAGTGGCCGAGCGCGTGGGGGCCTCAGGGATCCTCTCGGCAGTGGCTGCGGGGATGATGCAGAGCTGGCTTGACCTGCTGCCGCGCCAGACCAGTACCCGCTTGCTCAATCGCAGTGTCTGGTCGTTGCTCGAGTTCAGCTTCAATGGCCTGATCTTCCTGCTGCTGGGCCTGCAACTGCCCGACATCATCAAGGCGGTCACCAGTCACGAAGCGTCGTTGTGGCCGACCCTGCTGTGGCGTTGCCTGGATGTAGTGGCGATTTTTGCGGTGCTGGTGATGTTGCGTTTCGTCTGGGTGCAGAGCATCTGGCGCTTGATCGGGGTGATCCGCCGCTGGCGCGGCAAGGAAGACCTGGTGCTGGTGCCCAACGCTCGTTCCTGCTGGCTGCTGACCATTGGCGGGGTGCGTGGAGCGGTGACCCTGGCCGGTGTCATGTCGGTGCCATTGTTGATCAGTGCGGGCAAGGCATTCCCTGAGCGGGACTTGCTGATCTTCATTGCTGCCGGGGTGATCCTGCTGTCATTGGTATCGGCCTGCGTTGCCTTGCCGCTGTTGTTGCGCGGGGTAACAAAAAGCCCCGACGACACCTTGCGCCAGGAGGCCAAGGAAGCCTGGCGGCGCACGGCGGAAGCGGCCATTCATGCACTGGAAGCCGAAGACCTGGCCGAGCCGGGTATGCCCCAGGATGCAGCCCAGGCGGCGTTGGCGGCGGAACTCAAGGCGCGGTTGATGGCCGAGTATCGGCATCAGCTGGACAGTTTCAACGACAGCGCGGAAGCCCAGGCCCTTGCCGAGCAGATGGACCAGCTGGAGCGGCGTTTGCGTCTACGTGCGTTACGCGCCCAGCGCCTGGAGCTGTACAAACTGCACCGTCATCATCAGGTGGGGGACGATGTGGTGCGTCAGGTGCTGGGTGAGCTGGATATGAGTGAGGCGAATCTGGGGGCTGTCAGATAACAAGTTTTCCTGGGGTCGATGGCTGGAAGCCATCGACCCTGATTGACTCAGGCTTCACTGCGGCCAGGATAAACCAAAGCCATGAACTGTTTGTCCTTTTCACTCAACGTGGTATCGGGTTCGGTCTTCCAGCCAGCGACCGTAAATTCCGTGTAGAGTGGATCGTGCATGATCGACTGTTCGTCATAACCTAGGGCTACCTGCACCTCATTGGACATTGATGTAAGTTTTATACGTATTAAATAATCAATGTCGTCGTCGGATAGTTGCAGATTTTGCTGTTCGTCTAGGTCTTCTCGGTAGTTTTTCCGTATGTAATCGAAGTTTCAAGGAATGGTAGCGTCAGGATGGAATTGGGCAATTTCCATGCCCAGAATCGAACCGGTTTGGCGAAGAATATCAGCCGCGGAGTTGGGGTCATCGGGGACCCAAGAAATGGTCATGTTTGAATCGATGTCGTTGGAATCCTCGTCATCCCAATCAGCCTCAGAATATTCATAGCCTTCTTCAAAGGCGTTGATGCGAATTTCTGCTGAAGCATCTTTGTCATCGACAAGCTCAAAGTGCAGGTAGGCGTATTTCAGCCATTCACAGGCTATGTCATAGATCGCCTTCTTCGACACATCTCCTCGTATGTTGACGAAGGAAATACGCAGTGTCTGACCTGGTGTCCATAATTTAGGCTTTGGTTGTGCCTGTTTGATTTGTGTTTCGAGCTGTTTAATGAGGTCGTCGTTCATTGTTGGCACCATTCGGTATTGGGAGGTGCCATTGTGCGAGTGAGTGCAATCTTTGGAGTGGTACATAATGCTCATGGCTTGGCGTTGGCCCATTGAGCATTTGCTGTGAACTAGCCAGGCCTTCGCCATTTGCTGGCGGCAGGCCTGGCTTGGCAAGCATCAGCGGTTCTGCAGGAACGTGCGAATCCGTTCGGCCGCCTCGATGCACTCGGCCAGCGGTGCAACCAGCGCCATGCGCACCCGGCCTGCGCCTGGGTTGACGCCATCCACTTCGCGGGACAGGTACGAGCCCGGCACTACGGTTACATGTTGGGCTTCAAACAGGCCGCGGCAGAACTCGGCGTCATCGCCGGGCACCTTGGCCCACAGGTAGAAACCGCCGTCTGGACGCTGTACATCAAGCACCGGCGCCAGAATCTCCAGCACGGCATCGAATTTCTCACGGTACAGGTCACGGTTGGCCAGCACGTGTTCTTCGTCGTTCCAGGCGGCAATGCTCGCCAGTTGGGTCTGCACCGGCATGGCGCAGCCGTGGTAGGTACGATAGAGCAGGAACGGCTTGATGATTTCAGCATCACCGGCGACGAAGCCCGAACGCAGGCCTGGCAGGTTGGAGCGTTTGGACAGGCTATGGAACACCACGCAACGCTTGAAGTCGCTGCGACCCAGCTCGACACAGGCGCTGAGCAGGCCCGGTGGCGGGCTTTGCTCGTCGAAGTAGAGTTCGCTGTAGCACTCGTCGGCTGCAATCACGAAATCGTATTGGTCAGCCAGGGCAATGAGCTTTTTCAGGGTTTCCATCGGCACCAGCGCGCCGGTGGGGTTGCCCGGGGAGCAGATGAACAGGATCTGGCAACGTTTCCAGGTCTCGGCCGAGACGGCGTCGAAGTCCGGATTGAAGCCGTTGCTGTCCAGGCACGGCAGGTAGTGCGGGGTGGCACCGGCCAGCAGGGCTGCGCCTTCATAGATCTGGTAGAACGGGTTGGGGCTGATGACCAGGCCGTCGGCGCTACGGTTGACCACGGCCTGGGTGAAGGCGAACAGTGCTTCACGGGTGCCATTGACCGGCAGTACGTGTTTGTCGGCATCCAGCCAGCCACTTGGCACGCCAAAACGACGTTCGCACCAGCGGGTGATGGCTTGACGCAGGATCGGCAGGCCAACGGTGGTCGGATACACGGCCATCTGCTGGAGGTTGTCGGCCAGGGCCTTGGCGACGAACGCCGGCGATTCATGCTTGGGCTCACCGATCGACAGGGCAATGGCGCGTTTGTCGGCGGCAGGCTGGACGCTGCCGAGCAAGGCGCGAAGTTTCTCGAACGGGTAGGGCTGAAGCTGAAGCAAATCGGTGTTCATCGGCGCTGGGTCTCGTCAAACGTTAAATGGTCAGGCGGGAAACGGTTGTCGCAGCGGCCTGGTCGACGCGCAATTGCTCGACGATGGCATCCTGCAGGCGGCTGCACAGCTGTGGGTCGGACAGCGGTTGGTTGTCGGCATCGGTGATGAAGAACACGTCTTCGACCCGCTCGCCGAGGGTGGCAATCTTGGCATTTTGCAGCGACAGGTCGAACTCCAGGAAGATCTTGCCGATCCGCGCCAGCAGGCCCGGGCGGTCGGGAGCACTGAGTTCGAGGATGGTTACCGGTCTCTGGGCGTCGTTGTGGATGGTCACCTGCGGGGCAAAGGTGAAGTGCTTGAGCTGGCGCGGCACCCGGCGTTTGATGATGGTCGGGTAATCGTCCGGGTTGCGCAGGGCGTCAGTCAGGCCGTCACGGATCTCTTTGACCCGTTGCGGGTTGTCGCCGATCGAGCCGCCGTCGTTATCGAGCACGATATAGGTGTCGAGGGTGAACTGGCTGCTGGAGGTGATGATTCGCGCGTCATGGATGTTCAGGTTGAGCTGGTCCATGGCTGCCACGGTCACCGCGAAGAAGTCGTGCTGGTCAGGCGCATAGATGAAGATTTGCGTGCCGCCTTCGAATTCGCGCTGGGTGGTTTCCTTGATCAGCACCAGCGGGCCGCCATCGGCCGGCTGCTGGAGGATCGCATCGCTGTGCCAGGCCACGTCGGCGGCGGTGTGGCGCAGAAAGTAGTCGTCACCCAGTTGCGCCCAGAGTTGCTCGACGTCGTCCGGGTCGGTGCCTTCGCGGATCAGGATGTCCAGTGCCGCGCCCTGGGTCTGGCGGATCTGCTCTTCGCGGTCCAGCGGGTTTTCCAGGCCGCGGCGCAGGGCGCGCTTGGTTTCGGTGTAGAGCTGGCGCAACAGGCTGGCGCGCCAGGAGTTCCACAGGCTCGGATTGGTGGCGTTGATATCGGCCACGGTCAGAACGTAGAGGTAGTCCAGGCGGGTCTCGTCGCCCATCTGCTGGGCGAAGTCGTGGATCACCTGCGGGTCGGAAAGGTCCTTGCGCTGGGCAGTGGTCGACATCACCAGGTGATTCTGTACCAGCCAGACAACCAGGCGGCTGTCCCAGGTTGGCAGCTGGTGACGCAGGCAAAATGCCTGGGCATCCACGGCGCCGAGCTCCGAGTGGTCGCCCTGACGGCCTTTGCCGATGTCGTGATACAGGCCGGCCAGGTAGATCAGCTCGGGCTTGGGCAGGCGGCCCATGAGCTTGCTGGCCAGCGGGAATTTCTCCGACACCGGGGTGTATTGCAGTTTGCGCAGGTGCTTGATCAGATTCAGGGTGTGGGCATCGACGGTGTAGATGTGAAACAGGTCGTGTTGCATCTGCCCGATAATCAGGCCGAATTCCGGCAGGTAGCGGCCGAGGATGCCATAGCGGTTCATGCGCCGCAGGTTGCGATGGATACCGATTTCACACTTGAACAGCTCGATAAACAGGCTGGTGTTGCGGATATCGTTGCGAAAATCGTCGTCGATCAGGTGCCGGTGTTCACGCAGCAGGCGAATGGTGTCGGCGCGCACACCTTTGACTTCCGGGTGCTGGGCCATCAATACGAAGATTTCCAGCATGGCGAACGGGGTGCGCTTGAAGACGTTCGTGCGTACCGCCTCGATGTAGCCGTCATGCAGCTGGAAGCGCGCATTGAGCGGCTGGGTGCTGCCGCTGTCGTCGTCGAGAATGATTTCTTCGAAGTGCTGGATGATCAGGTCGCTGAGCTCGGCGATGCTCATCACAACCCGGTAGTACTGCTGCATGAACTGTTCGATGGCCCGCTTGGGGTTGTCGTCGCTGAAGCCGAGCAGGGCGGCAATACTGCGCTGATGATCGAACAGCAGGCGGTCTTCGGCGCGGCCGGCGAGCATGTGCAGGGCATAGCGGACCTTCCACAGGAATTCCTGAGAGGAGGCCAGCAGGGCGTTTTCACTCTCCAGCAGGAAGCCTTCGCCCGCCAGGGCATGCAGGTTTAGGGTGCCGTACTGGCGACGGGCGATCCACAGTACCGTCTGGATGTCGCGCAGGCCGCCGGGTGAGCCTTTGACGTTGGGCTCGAGGTTGTATTCGGTGTCGTTGTACTTGTGGTGCCGGGCCTTTTGCTCGGCGCGTTTGGCCAGGAAGAATTCCTTGCTCGGCCACATGTGATCGGTGCTGGTGACCTCCAGCATGCGCTGGCGCAGGCGCTCGGGGCCGGCAATGGTGCGGCTTTCCATCAGGTTGGTGACTACCGTCAGGTCGGCGCGCGCCTGTTCGGCGCACTCATCGATCGAACGCACGCTCTGGCCCACTTCCAGGCCGATGTCCCAGAGCAGGGTCAGGAAGCGTTCGATCGAGTCGCGAAACACTTCGTGATCGGCGCTGTCGAGCAGGATCAGCAGGTCGATGTCGGAGTAGGGGTGCAACTCGCCCCGGCCATAGCCGCCGGTCGCCACCAGAGCGATATCGGCTTCATCGCTCCAGTCGAACTGCTTCCAGGCCTGTTGCAGGATGTTATCGACGAACCAGGCGCGGTCCTCGATCAGCCGGCGGATCTCGCGGCCGTCGCGAAAACGCTTGTCGAGCACTTCGCCAGCCTGGCGGATGGCCTTCTTGAAGGCCGCGATAGGGCTGGCCTTGAGGGCCCGTTCCGCCTGGAACTGGCCGCGGTCGAACAGCTCGGGATCCACCTGGGGCATCGAGTCACTTTCCTGTGTGAATCAGGCTGACATACGGGGAATGGTGTCGTCTTTACGCAGGGTGAAGATCTCGTAGCCGGTCGCGGTCACCACCAGGGTGTGTTCCCACTGCGCCGAGAGCTTGCGGTCCTTGGTAATGGCGGTCCAGCCGTCGCCCAGCACTTTGGTGTCGGCACGGCCCTGGTTGATCATCGGCTCGATGGTGAAGGTCATGCCTTCCTTGAGCTCCATGCCAGTGCCAGCACGGCCGTAGTGCAGGATCTGCGGCTCTTCGTGGAACACTTTGCCGATGCCATGACCGCAGAATTCGCGGACCACCGAGAAACCATTCTTTTCTGCGTGCTTCTGGATCACTTCACCGATGTCGCCCAGGCGGCAGCCCGGCTTGACCAGTTCGATGGCCTTGTACATGCATTCCTGGGTGACTTGGGACAGACGCTCGGCCCACACCGGTACATTGCCGACGTGGAACATGCGGCTGGTGTCGCCGTGGTAGCCGTCCTTGATGACGGTTACGTCGATGTTCAGGGTGTCGCCATCCTTGAGCGGCTTGTCGCCCGGGATGCCGTGGCAGACCACATGGTTGACCGACGTGCAGATCGACTTGGGAAAACCCTTGTAGTTGAGCGGTGCCGGGATCGCCTTCTGGACGTTGACGATATAGTCGTGGCACAGGCGGTCGAGCTCTTCGGTGGTGACGCCGGGCTTGACGTGCTCTTCGATCATCTCCAGGACTTCGGCGGCCAGGCGGCCGGCGATGCGCATCTTTTCGATGTCTTCGGCGGTTTTGATGGTGACTGTCATTGCAGGCTCTCTACGGCGCATGGATGCGCAAATATTCTGAGGAAAGGCCGGATTCTACCAGAGCGGCGCCCGCTAAGGCGGCTATGGCTGTGATACAGCCTTTATATAGAGGCATTCTGGCGCGATTAGCGTCGCGGTGCAAAAGCCTGTGACGGACGAAATGCTGCTCGGTCCGGTGGGAGCGAGCTTGCCTCGCGATGCGATTTGCCTGGAAAAACGCAATCGCGGGGCAAGCCCGCTCCCACCGATGCTATTTCGGGTTCCGTTTAGCGCGCTAGTGTGATATAAAATGCGCCGCTTTGCGGGGATAGCCCCGAGAGCTTAAACCCACACACGTGTCGACACGATGACCTGGGTGCCTTCGATCTACGGATCCTGGGTTGGTCATTGGGATACGTGGAGGCCCAACCCGACTTATCAAGGAACTATCATGTCCCAAGTCAACATGCGCGATATGCTGAAGGCCGGTGTGCACTTCGGTCACCAAACCCGTTACTGGAACCCGAAAATGGGTAAGTACATTTTCGGCGCGCGCAACAAGATTCACATCATCAACCTTGAAAAAACCCTGCCAATGTTCAATGACGCACTGACTTTCGTCGAGCGTCTGGCCCAGGGCAAAAACAAGATTCTGTTCGTCGGCACCAAGCGTTCCGCTGGCAAGATCGTTGCTGAAGAAGCAGCACGTTGCGGTTCGCCGTACGTCGATCACCGCTGGTTGGGCGGCATGCTGACCAACTACAAAACCATCCGTGCTTCGATCAAGCGTCTGCGCGACCTGGAAACCCAGGCCGAAGATGGCACCTTCGCCAAGCTGACCAAGAAAGAAGCCCTGATGCGCTCCCGTGATCTGGAAAAACTGGATCGCAGCCTGGGCGGCATCAAGGACATGGGCGGTCTGCCTGATGCCCTGTTCGTGATCGACGTTGACCACGAGCGCATCGCTATCACCGAAGCCAACAAGCTGGGCATCCCGGTCATCGGCGTTGTCGATACCAACAGCAGCCCAGAAGGCGTTGACTACATCATCCCAGGCAACGATGACGCCATCCGCGCTATCCAGCTGTACATGGGTTCGATGGCTGACGCGGTTATCCGTGGTCGCAACAACGTTGCTGGCGGCACCGAAGTTTACGCTGAAGAAGCAGCACCAGCTGCTGAGTAATTGACGCCTGGCGTCTACTCGGCACGCAAAAAGGGGGCTAGGCCCCCTTTTTGCCACCTTGAAATCCTCCTGTCAGCATCGCCGTTGCAAACTGCATGAGTGCTGGCACTGGATTTACAGATTTGAACGCCCGTCAAGTATCGGGTGGAATGGTTGAAAACCTATCCAAGAGGAATTTGAAATGGCAGAGATTACTGCAGCGCTGGTTAAAGAACTGCGCGAGCGTACCGGCGAAGGCATGATGGACTGCAAGAAAGCCTTGACCAAGGCTGGCGGCGACATCGAAAAAGCAATCGACGACATGCGTGCTTCGGGCGCCATCAAGGCCGCCAAGAAAGCTGGCAACGTTGCTGCTGAAGGCGCCATCGCCATCAAGGCTGACGACAAGTCCGCCGTCCTGCTGGAAGTGAACTCGCAGACCGACTTCCTGGCCCTGCAAGACGACTTCAAGAACTTCGTCGCTGAAAGCGTTGAACAGGCTTTCGCTGAAAAACTGACCGACGCCGCTCCGCTGATCGCTTCGCGCGAAGCAGCTCGTGAAGCGCTGGTTGCCAAGGTTGGTGAGAACGTCAACATCCGTCGCCTGGTGCGCGTTGAAGGTGACGTTGTCGGTACCTACCTGCACGGTAACAAGATCGGTGTTGCTGTTGTCCTGAAGGGCGGCGACGTCCAGCTGGCCAAAGAAATCGCCATGCACGTGGCTGCCAGCAACCCAGAGTTCCTGAATCCATCGGAAGTCTCGGCTGAAGCAATCGAGCGCGAGAAGGCTGTATTCATGCAGCTGAACGAAGAGAAGATGAAGGGCAAGCCTGAGAACATCGTCGCCAACATGATCGACGGTCGTATCAAGAAGTTCCTGGCCGAAGCCAGCCTGGTAGAGCAAGCGTTCGTCATGAACCCGGAAATCAAGGTCGGCGAACTGGCCAAGAAAGCCGGCGCTGAAATCGTTTCCTTCACCTACTTCAAAGTAGGCGAAGGCATCGAGAAGCCAGTTGACAACTTCGCTGAAGAAGTTGCCGCTCAGCTGGCTGCTGCCAAGCAATAAGACAGATTCACTCTGTCGCCCCGAAGAGGCTGCCCGCTCACGCGCGCAGCCTCTTTGTCAAAGCGGGGGCGGTTTACGAGACCGTTGCTCGCTGGCGCAGTAGCTGCGCCACACTAGAGTTACGCGCAGACTGACAGCAGTCCGCCAGATTTTTTACAAACGCCGCAGGAGAGATTCGCAATGGCTCAGCAGGGCAGTGGTTATCAAGCTCGCTATAAACGCATTCTACTCAAGCTTAGCGGCGAGGCCCTGATGGGCTCGGAAGAGTTCGGGATCGACCCAAAGGTCCTGGATCGCATGGCACTGGAAGTTGGCCAACTGGTCGGGATCGGTGTTCAGGTAGGCTTGGTGATCGGTGGTGGCAACCTGTTCCGTGGCGCGGCGCTCAGTGCAGCCGGCATGGATCGCGTCACTGGCGACCATATGGGTATGCTGGCTACGGTGATGAATGCCCTGGCCATGCGTGATGCGCTGGAGCGGGCAAACATTACCGCTATCGTCATGTCGGCCATCTCCATGGTGGGTGTGACCGATCACTATGATCGTCGCAAAGCCATGCGCCACCTGAACTCGAAAGAAGTTGTAATCTTCGCTGCCGGTACCGGCAACCCGTTCTTCACCACCGACTCCGCCGCCTGCCTGCGCGCCATCGAAATCGATGCCGATGTGGTATTGAAGGCAACCAAGGTCGATGGTGTATACACTGCAGATCCATTCAAAGACCCACATGCCGAGAAGTTCGATCATCTGACTTACGATGAAGTGCTGGATCGCAAGCTGGGCGTAATGGACCTGACGGCAATCTGCCTGTGCCGCGACCACAAGATGCCGTTGCGCGTCTTCAACATGAACAAGCCCGGCGCCCTGCTGAACATCGTGCATGGCGGCGCTGAAGGAACTCTGATCGAGGAAGTTCAAAAATGATCAACGAAATCAAGAAAGACGCCCAGGAACGCATGGTCAAGTCCCTGGAGTCGCTGCAGCACGCATTCAGCCGGATTCGTACCGGCCAGGCGCACCCAAGCGTTCTTGAAGGTGTAATGGTGCCGTATTACGGCGCTGACACCCCGATCAAGCAAGTCGCAAACATTACCGTTAAAGATGCCCGCACCCTGCAAGTTGTTGCCTTTGAGCGCAACATGCTTGGGGCTGTCGACAAGGCTATCGGTAGTGCGGGTCTGAATCTGAACCCTACCAACCTTGGGGAGCTGCTGCTGATCACCATGCCGGCGCTGACCGAAGAAACCCGTAAGGGTTTCACCAAGCAGGCGCGTGACGAGGCAGAAAATGCCCGTATCGCCGTGCGCAACATCCGTCGCGACGCACTGAGCCAGCTCAAAGATCTGGTCAAAGAGAAAGAAATCAGCGAAGACGATGAGCGTCGTGCCGCTGACGATGTACAGAAGCTGACCGACAAGTTCGTGGCTGAAATCGAAGTTGCGGTGAAGCAGAAAGAAAAGGACCTGATGGCCGTTTAAGGGCCGGGACTTTTTTTAATGGAAAAGACCAAACAGGGTGGGTCCCCATCGGTGCCGCGCCATGTCGCGATCATCATGGATGGGAATAATCGCTGGGCGAAGAAGCGCCTGCTGCCTGGTGTCGCCGGGCATAAGGCAGGCGTGGACGCGGTGCGCGCGGTCATCGAAGTGTGCGCCGAGGCCAAGGTCGAGGTCTTGACCCTGTTCGCCTTCTCCAGTGAGAACTGGCAGCGCCCGGCCGAAGAGGTCGGGGCGTTGATGGAGCTGTTCTTCTCGGCCTTGCGCCGGGAAGCCAAGCGCCTCAACGACAACAACATCAGTCTGCGCATTATCGGTGACCGCTCTCGCTTTCATCCTGAGTTGCAGGCCGCCATGCGCGAAGCAGAAGCGCTGACGGCTGGCAGCAACCGCTTCATCCTGCAGATCGCCGCCAACTACGGCGGCCAGTGGGATATCGCCCAGGCCGCCCAGCGCCTGGCGCGCGAGGTTCAGGCCGGTCACTTGCGTGCGGACGACATCACCCCCGAGCTGCTGCAGACCTGTCTGGCAACAGGCGATCTGCCGCTGCCTGATCTGTGTATCCGTACCGGTGGCGAGCACCGCATCAGCAACTTCCTGTTGTGGCAGCTGGCGTACGCCGAACTGTACTTCTCCGACCTGTTCTGGCCGGACTTCAAACACGAGGCCATGCGCACTGCGTTGGCCGATTACGCTTCGCGCCAGCGCCGCTTCGGGAAAACCAGCGAGCAGGTCGAAGCTGGAGCCCGTGCTTAATGCTTAAACAACGCATCATCACTGCGCTGATCCTGTTGCCGATCGCTCTGGGTGGATTCTTCTTGCTCGATGGTGGCGATTTCGCCCTGTTCATCGGCCTGGTAGTCACCCTGGGTGCCTGGGAGTGGGCGCGTCTGGCGGGCCTGGTGGCGCAAGCCGTGCGTGTTGCCTTCGCTGCTGTGGTCGCCGGGCTGCTGATGCTGCTCTATCTCATGCCGGAGCTGGCGCCTTGGGTGCTGGGAGCGTCGGTGTTGTGGTGGGGTGTGGCGACCTGGTTGGTGCTGACGTATCCGCGTACCAACGAACTCTGGTCCAGCGTAGCCTGCCGGTTGCTGATCGGCCTGCTGATCCTGTTGCCGGCCTGGCAAGGCCTGGTGCTGCTCAAGCACTGGCCTTTGGGTAATTGGCTGATCATGGCGGTCATGGTGCTGGTCTGGGCTGCGGACATTGGGGCGTACTTCTCCGGGCGTGCCTTTGGCAAGCGCAAGCTGGCGCCGCAAGTGAGCCCGGGCAAGAGCTGGGAAGGTGTCTATGGCGGCCTGGCGTTGAGCCTGGTGATTACCTTGGTGGTCGGTCTTGAACGCGACTGGAGTATCACTGAGCTGTTGCTGGGCCTGGTCGGTGCTGCCATCGTGGTGCTGGTGTCGGTGGTTGGTGACCTGACTGAAAGCATGTTCAAGCGCCGTTCCGGAATCAAGGACAGCAGTAACCTGCTGCCGGGTCACGGCGGCGTACTGGACCGCATCGACAGCCTGACCGCTGCCATTCCGCTGTTTGCCGTGCTGCTCTGGGCAGCCAATTGGGGCGTGATGTGAGTAGCGTGCAGCGTATTACCGTACTGGGTGCTACCGGCTCGATTGGCCTGAGTACCCTGGATGTCATCGCTCGTCATCCCGACCGCTACCAGGTGTTCGCTCTGAGTGGTTACTCGCGCTTGCCGGAGCTGCTCGCGCTGTGCCTGCGCCATGCCCCGGTGTTTGCTGTGGTGCCGTCGGCCGAGGCGGCGGGGCAACTGCGCGCAGGGTTGGCGGCAGCTGGCTCGGCTACTGAAGTGCTGGAAGGCGAAGCGGGCTTGTGCCAGGTGGCGGCAGCCCCTGAGGTTGACGCGGTGATGGCGGCGATTGTCGGCGCGGCAGGATTGCGTCCTACCCTGGCGGCGGTCGAGGCAGGCAAGAAAGTCCTGCTGGCCAACAAGGAGGCGCTGGTGATGTCCGGCGCCTTGTTCATGCAGGCCGTGCAGCGCAGCGGTGCGGTATTGCTGCCGATCGACAGCGAACACAACGCAATCTTCCAGTGCTTGCCTGGCGACTATGCCCGTGGCCTGTCCCAGGTCGGTGTGCGGCGCATCCTGTTGACCGCCTCCGGTGGGCCGTTTCGCGAAACACCGTTGGCCGAGCTGGCCGAGGTCAGCCCGGAGCAGGCCTGTGCCCATCCGAACTGGTCCATGGGGCGCAAGATCTCGGTCGACTCGGCCAGCATGATGAATAAAGGGCTCGAGCTGATTGAGGCGTGCTGGTTGTTCGACGCGCGCCCGAGCCAGGTCGAAGTGGTGGTGCACCCGCAGAGCGTGATTCACTCGCTGGTCGACTACGTCGATGGTTCGGTGCTGGCCCAGCTGGGCAACCCGGACATGCGCACACCGATTGCCAATGCCCTGGCCTGGCCGCAGCGGATTGATTCCGGTGTCGCGCCGCTGGATCTGTTCGCGATCGCGCGCCTGGATTTCCAGGCCCCCGATGAGCAGCGTTTCCCCTGTCTGCGCCTGGCGCGTGAGGCGGCCGAGGCAGGCAACAGTGCGCCGGCGATGCTCAATGCAGCCAATGAAGTGGCGGTGGAGGCATTTCTCCAGCGGCGGATCCGCTTCCCGCAGATCGCGAGTATGATCGAACGAGTACTCGACCAGGAGCCGGTCGTCGCGGTGCCGACGCTTGAGGCGGTGTTCGCCGCCGATCAGCGCGCCCGCCAGCTGGCCGGGCAGTGGTTGAACCATCACGGGCGCTGAGGCCGGGCGCCTGGCTGGGCTGAACGTCATTCGGAGAAAGATATGAGTGCGCTCTACATGATTATCGGCACCCTGGTGGCATTGGGTGTGCTGGTTACCTTTCACGAATTCGGTCACTTCTGGGTGGCCCGGCGTTGTGGCGTCAAGGTTCTGCGTTTTTCCGTCGGTTTCGGTATGCCGCTTCTGCGCTGGCACGACCGCCACGGTACCGAGTTCGTGGTGGCAGCCATCCCGCTGGGTGGCTACGTCAAGATGCTCGATGAGCGCGAAGGTGAAGTGCCGGTTGATCAGCTCGATCAGTCTTTCAATCGCAAGTCGGTGCGTCAGCGTATTGCGATCGTCGCCGCCGGGCCTGTGGCCAACTTTCTGCTGGCGATCCTGTTTTTCTGGGTGCTGGCAATGCTTGGCACCCAGCAGGAACGTCCGGTCATTGGTGGGGTCGAAGCGGGCAGTGTGGCAGAGGCCGCAGGCCTGAAAGCTGGTCAGGAAATTGTTTCTATTGATGGCAAGGCGACGACTGGCTGGTCTGCCGTCAATTTGCAGTTGATTCGTC
The DNA here is from genome assembly GCF_000746525.1 of Pseudomonas alkylphenolica. Classification (NCBI taxonomy): domain Bacteria; kingdom Pseudomonadati; phylum Pseudomonadota; class Gammaproteobacteria; order Pseudomonadales; family Pseudomonadaceae; genus Pseudomonas; species Pseudomonas alkylphenolica. The sequence goes on along the minus strand of NZ_CP009048.1, from coordinate 4,492,502 downwards.
GCCTGGGCGAAAGCGGTCAGTTGCATATCAATGTGCGCGAAGAGGGCGCAACAGTCGACAGTGCTCATGTGCTGACCCTGGACAACTGGCTCAGAGGGGCTGACGAACCCGATCCTATCCGCTCGTTGGGCTTGCGCCTGTGGCGCCCGGCATTGCCGCCGGTGTTGGCCGAGCTTGACCCCAAGGGCCCGGCCAAGGCAGCTGGTTTGCAAACCGGTGATCGCCTGCTGAGCCTTGATGGCAAGGCATTGAATGACTGGCAGCAGGTCGTTGATATCGTGCGTTCGCGCGCGGCTAGCAAGATCGTGCTGCAAGTCGAGCGCAATGGTACAACCCTGGATGTACCGGTTACCCTGGCCAGTCGTGGCGAGGGCAAGTCGGCCAGCGGTTATCTTGGAGCTGGCGTAAAGCCAGTGAAGTGGCCGGATGCCATGCTTCGGGAGGTCAGCTATGGGCCCTTGGAGGCCGTAGGCGAGGGGCTTTCACGGACCTGGAACATGAGCGTCCTGACCCTCGAATCGTTGAAGAAAATGCTGTTCGGCGAGCTCTCGGTAAAAAACTTGAGTGGACCGATAACCATTGCTAAAGTGGCGGGCGCTTCAGCCCAGTCAGGCGTTGGGGATTTCCTGAATTTCCTCGCCTACCTGAGCATTAGCCTGGGGGTTCTTAATTTGCTGCCCATTCCAGTACTGGATGGGGGGCATTTGCTGTTCTACCTGATCGAATGGGCGCGTGGTCGTCCGCTTTCGGATCGGGTGCAAGGTTGGGGGATCCAGATCGGTATCAGTTTGGTAGTCGGGGTGATGTTGCTTGCCCTGATAAACGATTTGGGTCGACTGTAAAGCTTCGCTCAATTGCGAACCTGCCGCGTCCCGCGGCGGGTCGTTTATTGCCAGTTGGAATAAGAAAGGACTTCATGAAACGTCTGCTGCTAACTGCGGTTCTCGCCGTACTGATGATCGCTGAAGTTCACGCCGAGTCCTTCACCATCTCCGATATTCGTGTCAATGGTCTGCAGCGGGTTTCCGCGGGCAGCGTTTTCGGTGCTTTGCCATTGAACGTCGGCGATGAGGCCGATGACCGTCGCCTGGTGGACTCCACCCGTGCACTGTTCAAGACCGGTTTCTTTCAGGATATCCAACTGGGCCGTGACGGCAACGTCCTGATCATTACCGTGGTCGAGCGTCCTTCGGTGTCCAGCATCGAGATCGAAGGCAACAAGGCCATCAGCACTGAAGACCTGATGAAAGGTCTGAAACAGTCTGGCCTGTCCGAAGGCGAGATCTTCCAGCGCGCCACCCTCGAGGGTGTGCGTAACGAACTGCAACGTCAGTACGTTGCCCAGGGTCGTTACTCGGCAGAGGTCGACACTGAAGTCGTGCCGCAGCCGCGCAACCGCGTCGGCCTGAAGATCAAGATCAACGAAGGCACCGTTGCTGCCATCCAGCACATCAACGTGGTCGGCAACACCGTCTTCCCTGAAGAAGACCTGGTTGGCCTGTTCGAGCTGAAGACCACCAACTGGCTGTCGTTCTTCAAGAACGATGACAAGTACGCCCGTGAAAAACTCTCCGGTGACCTGGAGCGTCTGCGTTCCTACTACCTGGACCGCGGCTACATCAACATGGACATCGCTTCCACCCAGGTGTCGATCACCCCGGATAAGAAGCACGTCTACATCACTGTCAACGTCAACGAAGGCGAGAAGTACACCGTTCGTGACGTGAAACTCTCCGGCGACCTCAAGGTGCCGGAAGAGCAGGTCAAGTCGCTGATGCTGGTGCAGCCGGGCCAGGTGTTCTCGCGTAAAGTGATGACCACTACCTCCGAGCTGATCACCCGTCGTCTGGGCAACGAAGGCTACACCTTCGCCAACGTCAACGGCGTGCCACAACCAAACGACCAGGATCACACCGTCGACATCACCTTCGTGGTCGATCCGGGCAAGCGTGCCTACGTCAACCGTATCAACTTCCGTGGCAACACCAAGTCCGAAGACGAAGTGCTGCGTCGTGAAATGCGTCAGATGGAAGGTGGCTGGGCTTCGACCTACCTGATCGACCAGTCCAAGACCCGCCTCGAGCGCCTGGGCTTCTTCAAGGAAGTCAACGTCGAGACCCCGGCCGTTCCGGGCACTGATGATCAGGTCGACGTCAACTACAGCGTTGAAGAACAAGCGTCCGGATCGATCACCGCCAGCGTCGGTTTCGCCCAGAGCGCCGGTCTGATCCTCGGTGGTTCGATCAGCCAGACCAACTTCCTCGGTACCGGTAACAAGGTTTCCATCGGTCTGACCCGCAGTGAATACCAGAGCCGCTACAACTTCGGCTTTGTTGACCCCTACTGGACTGCCGATGGCGTCAGCCTGGGTTACAACGCCTTCTATCGCACCACTGACTACGACGACCTCGACGTCGACGTTGCCAGCTATGCGGTGGATAGCCTCGGTGCGGGCGTCAGCGTCGGCTACCCGATCAGCGAAACTTCGCGCCTGACCTTCGGCCTGACCGTACAGCAGGATGAGATCAAGACCGGTAAGTACACCGTTGACGAGATCTTCGACTTCGTCAATGAAGAGGGTGACAAGTACCTGAACTTCAAGGCTTCGGCCGGCTGGTCCGAGTCGACCCTGAACAAGGGCGTACTGGCCACCCGTGGTCACTCCCAGAGCCTGGTGCTCGAGGCGACCACGCCAGGCAGCGACCTGTCGTTCTTCAAGCTCGACTACCGTGGCCAGCTGTTCAAGCCAATCACTAACAACTACACCCTGCGTCTGCACACTGAGCTGGGCTATGGTGATGGATTCGGTGGCACTTCGGGCCTGCCGTTCTACGAGAACTACTACGCCGGTGGTTTCAACTCGGTTCGTGGCTTCAAGGACAGCAGCCTGGGCCCACGCAGTACCCCGAGCGACGGCCACAACCCGGGCACCATCGCCGACCCGGACCAGGATCCACTGCCATTCGGTGGTAACGTCCTCGTCCAGGGTGGTGTAGAACTGTTGTTCCCGCTGCCGTTCGTCAAGGACCAGCGCTCGCTGCGTACCTCGGTATTCTGGGATGTGGGTAACGTGTTCGATACCAACTGCGGCTCCCAGCCGGATTGCGAGAAGGTTGGCCTGTCGGGCCTGGCCAGCTCCGTCGGTCTGGGCGTGACCTGGATTACCGCGCTCGGTCCGTTGAGCTTCAGCCTGGCAATGCCGGTGAAGAAGCCGGACGAAGCCGATACCCAGGTGTTCCAATTCTCTCTGGGTCAGACCTTCTAAGGTCTGCCCCCTGCTAACGACAACGGATTCTGTAGGAGTGCATCGTGCGTAAGTTGACCCAACTGGCAGTACTGGCTGCGGCCCTGGTCGCAACCCCGGCTTTCGCCGAAATGAAAATTGCCGTTCTGAACTATCAGATGGCCCTGCTTGAGTCGGATGCGGCGAAGAAATACGCCGTCGATGCCGAGAAGAAGTTCGGCCCGCAGCTGACCAAGCTGAAAAACCTGGAAAGCAGCGCCAAGGGCATTGCCGACCGTATTCGTGCCGGTGGCGACAAGATGGCCCAGCCAGAGCGTGAGCGTCTGGAGCTTGAATACAAGCAGAAAGCCCGTGACTTCCAGTTCCAGTCCAAGGAACTGAATGAGTCCAAGGCCGTGGCCGACCGTGAAATGCTCAAGCAACTGAAGCCGAAGCTTGATGGCGCGGTTGAAGAAGTGATCAAGAAGGGCGGTTTTGATCTGGTGCTCGAGCGTGGCGCGGTGATTGATGTCAAACCTCAGTACGACATCACTCGCCAAGTCATCGAGCGCATGAACCAGTCCCGTTGAACATGACTGTGACCATGAAACTCGGCCAGTTGGCCGAGTTCCTCGGCGCCACCCTGAGTGGCCCCGAGGAGCTGGAAATCTCTGGCCTGGCAACCCTTCAGGAAGCCGGGCCGGGGCAGTTGAGCTTTCTCGCCAATCCGCAGTACCGCAAGTACCTCGGTGACAGCCAGGCAGCTGCGATCCTGCTCAAGCCTGCCGATGCCGAAGGCTTCGCCGGCAATGCCCTGATCGTCCCCGATCCGTACCTCGCCTATGCGCGCATCTCCCACCTGTTCGATCCAAAGCCCAGGGCTGTAGCGGGAATTCATCCCAGCGCCGTGGTTGCCGCCGATGCTCAGGTCGATGCCAGCGCCAGTGTCGGTGCCTGTGCGGTGATCGAGAGCGGTGCGCAGATCGGCCCGGGTGTGAGCATTGGTGCACAGTGCTTCATCGGTGCCCGTTGCGTGATCGGTGAGGGCGGTTGGCTGGCCCCGCGGGTGACCCTGTACCACGACGTGCGCATCGGTAAGCGTGTGGTCATTCAGTCTGGTGCCGTTATCGGTGGTGAGGGCTTCGGCTTTGCCAACGAAAAGGGTGTCTGGCAGAAGATCGCGCAGATCGGTGGTGTCAGCATTGGCGACGATGTCGAAATCGGTGTGAACACCGCGGTTGACCGTGGCGCCCTGGCAGACACGCGGATCGGCAATGGGGTCAAGCTCGACAACCAGATCCAGATCGCCCATAACGTACAGATTGGTGATCACACGGCGATGGCGGCCTGCGTCGGCATTTCCGGCAGTACCAAAATCGGCAAGCATTGCACCATCGCCGGCGGTGTCGGCATGGTGGGGCATATCGATGTCTGCGACGGCGTTTTCGTATCCGGCATGACCATGGTCACACGTTCGATCACCGAACCTGGGGCTTATTCTTCCGGTACGGCGATGCAGCCGCTGGGCGAGTGGCGTAAAAGTGCCGCACGGATTCGCCAGCTCGACGAGATGGCGAAACGCCTTCAACAGTTGGAAAAGCGTGTCGAGGTCGTGACCTCAGGCAGCCAGCCTTCATCAGAAGGCTGATACCATTTCCTGATCGAGAGTGAATAGCCACAGGCTGACTCTTTGATTTGCAAAAGGAGCGCCTGGCAAAAGCGGGCGCTCCCTATCTTTACTACAGGCTTCCCCCCGAAATGATGGACATCAACGAGATTCGCGAATACCTGCCTCACCGTTACCCGTTCCTGTTGGTGGACCGGGTAGTGGACCTGGACGTCGAGGCCCAGCGCATTCGTGCCTACAAGAATGTCAGCATCAACGAACCGTTCTTCAATGGTCACTTCCCGGCGCACCCGATCATGCCGGGCGTGCTGATCATCGAAGCCATGGCCCAGGCGGCCGGTATCCTTGGCTTCAAGATGCTCGACGTGAAACCTGCGGACGGTACGCTGTACTATTTCGTCGGTTCCGACAAACTGCGCTTCCGTCAGCCGGTGCTGCCGGGTGACCAGCTGATCCTCGAAGCCAAGTTCATCAGCTGCAAGCGTCAGATCTGGAAGTTCGAATGCCAGGCGTCGGTCGACGGCAAGCCAGTGTGCTCGGCCGAGATCATCTGCGCGGAACGTAAACTATGAGTTTGATTGACCCTCGGGCAATCATCGATCCCTCGGCGAAGATCGCTGACGGCGTCGAGGTTGGCCCTTGGTCTATCGTCGGTGCCGGGGTCGAGATCGGCGAGGGGACCGTTATCGGTCCGCATGTGATCCTCAAGGGGCCGACCCGTATCGGTCGGCACAACCGCATCTACCAGTTCTCTTCTGTAGGTGAAGACACCCCTGACCTCAAGTACAAGGGTGAGCCTACACGCCTGGTAATCGGTGATCACAATGTCATCCGTGAAGGCGTGACCATCCACCGTGGCACCGTGCAGGACCGCTCGGAAACCACGCTGGGCGATCACAACCTGATCATGGCCTATGCCCACATCGGTCACGACAGCGTCATCGGCAACCACTGCATCCTGGTCAACAATACTGCGCTGGCCGGGCATGTTCATGTGGATGACTGGGCGATCCTTTCCGGATTCACCCTGGTGCATCAGTTCTGCCATATCGGCGCCCACAGCTTTTCCGGCATGGGCACCGCGATCGGCAAGGATGTACCGGCATACGTGACGGTATTCGGTAACCCGGCCGAGGCGCGCAGCATGAACTTCGAGGGCATGCGCCGTCGGGGCTTCAGTGAAGATGCCATTCACGCCCTGCGTCGTGCCTACAAGGTGGTTTATCGTCAGGGGCTGACGGTCGAGCAGGCCATCGCCGAACTGGCCGAACCTGCCGCGCAATTTCCTGAAGTCGACGTGTTCCTCAAGTCGATCCAGAACTCCACCCGCGGCATCACCCGCTGATCATGGCTGAGCTCTGTGTAGCGCTGGTGGCGGGTGAAGCCAGCGGCGATATCCTTGGCGCCGGCTTGATGCGGGCGCTCAAGGCACGCCACCCGCAAGTACGTTTCATCGGGGTTGGCGGGCCGCTGATGCAGGCTGAGGGCCTGGTGTCCTACTTCCCCATGGAACGCCTGGCGGTCATGGGCCTGGTCGAGGTGCTGGGTCGCCTGCGTGAGCTGCTCAAGCGGCGCAAGGCTCTGATCCAGACCTTGATCGAAGAACGCCCGGACGTGTTCATCGGTATCGATGCGCCTGACTTCACCCTCAATATCGAACTGAACCTGCGCAAGGCCGGGATCAAGACCGTGCATTACGTCAGCCCCTCGGTCTGGGCCTGGCGGCAGAAGCGTGTGCTGAAGATTCGCGAAGGGTGCGACCTGATGCTGACGCTGTTTCCCTTCGAGGCCAAGTTCTACGAAGAGAAGGGTGTGCCGGTGCGTTTCGTCGGTCACCCGCTGGCTGACAGTATTCCTCTCGAAGCTGATCGTCGTGCTGCCCGTGAACAACTGGGGCTTAGCGAAGGGCCGCTGGTGGCCTTGATGCCCGGTAGTCGTGGCGGTGAAGTCGGGCGACTGGGTGCGTTGTTTCTCGATACCGCTCAGCGTTTGCGTGAGCTGGTGCCGGGTGTGCGCTTCGTGTCGCCGTGTGCCAATACCGAGCGCCGTGCCCAGCTGGAGCAGATGCTGCAGGGGCGCGACCTGCCGCTGACCCTGCTCGACGGTCGTTCGCACCAGGCCCTGGCGGCCTGTGATGCGGTGTTGATCGCCTCGGGTACCGCCACCCTGGAAGCGCTGTTGTTCAAGCGCCCGATGGTGGTTGCCTACCGTTTGGCACCGCTGACTTACTGGATTCTCAAACGACTGGTCAAAAGCCCCTACGTTTCCCTGCCCAACCTGCTGGCCCAGCGCATGCTGGTGCCTGAGTTGCTGCAGGAAGCCGCCACCCCCGAAGCCCTGGCCCAGACTCTGGCGCCGCTGGTTGAGGGTGGTGCACAGCAGACTGAAGGCTTTGACCAGATTCACCGTACCCTGCGCCGCGATGCCTCGAACCAGGCAGCCGAAGCGGTGCTGGCCCTGCTGGAAACCCGATAGATGCAAATGGGACTGGACTTCAACCTGGTCGAGGACCTGGTCGCCGGCGTCGACGAAGTCGGCCGCGGCCCGCTGTGCGGCGCGGTAGTGACGGCGGCGGTGATTCTCGATCCGCAGCGGCCGATTCTCGGTCTGAACGATTCGAAGAAGCTCACCGAGGCACGTCGCGAAAAGCTGTTTGATGAAATCTGCGAGAAAGCCCTGAGCTTCTGCATCGCCCGCGCCGAAGTCGAGGAAATCGACGAGCTGAATATCCTGCATGCCACCATGCTGGCCATGCAGCGCGCGGTCGAAGGGCTGAGCGTCACGCCGAAACTGGCGCTGATCGACGGCAACCGCTGCCCCAAGCTGTCAGTGCCGGCGGCACCGGTGGTCAAGGGTGACAGCCAGGTGCCGGCGATCGCTGCCGCTTCGATTCTGGCCAAGGTTACCCGCGACCGGGAAATGGCCGCTTTCGAGCTGATGTATCCGGGATATGGCATTGGCGGACACAAGGGCTATCCGACGCCGGTGCACCTTGAAGCCCTGGCGCGGCTCGGGCCGACGCCGATTCACCGGCGCTCCTTCGCACCGGTTCGTGCCGCTTATGAAGCCCGTGATGCGCTGACCAGCGGGTTTGCCGAAGTCTAAAACCGGCAACACTGTTTCTTCCGGTGGGAGCGGGCTTGACCCGCGATGGCTTCGCCAACCACATCGCATCGCGAGGCAAGCTCGCTCCCACCTCAATTAACACGATTACCAGTACAATCCGGGCCTTGTTGTTTTGTGCTGCTATAGGATCATCATGTCGGCTTCTTTCGTTCATCTTCGCCTGCACACTGAATTCTCCCTGGTCGATGGCCTGGTGCGGATCAAGCCGCTGGCCAAGGCATTGGCCTCGATGAACATGCCGGCCGTAGCGGTTACCGACCAGAGCAACATGTGCTCGCTGGTCAAGTTCTACAAGAACGCCATGGGTTCGGGGATCAAGCCGATCTGTGGCGCCGACCTGTGGCTGGCCAATCGCGATCCCGACGCGCCGCTGTCGCGCATCTGTTTTCTGGCCATGGACGCCAAGGGTTATCGCAACCTCACCGAGTTGATCTCTCGCGGTTGGGTCGAAGGTCAGCGCAATGGCCTGGTGGTGATCGAGCGTGACTGGATCCCCGCAGCCAGCGAGGGGCTGATCGCCCTGTCGGCAGCCAAAGAGGGCGATATCGGTATGGCGTTGCTCAATGGCAACCCTGATGAAGCCGAGGCCTTGCTGCAAGACTGGATGGCGATGTTCCCTGATCGCTTTTATGTCGAAGTGCAGCGCACCAACCGCGCTGGCGATGAAGAGTACCTGCATGCTGCGGTCGCCCTGGCCGACAAGTTCAATGCACCGCTGGTAGCGACCAACGATGTGCGCTTCATCAAGCAGTCGGATTACGACGCCCATGAAACCCGCGTATGCATCGGTGAAGGCCGCGCCCTGGACGACCCGCGGCGTTCACGCAACTACAGTGACCAGCAATACCTGAAAAGCCCGGAAGAAATGGCCGAGCTGTTCAGCGACCTGCCTGACGCGGTGGCCAACACCGTGGAGATTGCCAAACGCTGCAACATCCAGGTGCAGTTGGGCAAACACTTCCTGCCTGATTTCCCGACGCCCAACGGCATGGGCATTGACGACTACCTGCGGCATGTCTCCCATGAAGGCCTGGAAGAGCGTCTGGCGGTGCTGTGGCCGAAAGAGACCACGCCCAACTACGAAGAGAAGCGTCAGGTCTACCTCGACCGCTTGAAGTTCGAGCTGGATATCATCATCCAGATGGGCTTCCCCGGTTACTTCCTGATCGTTATGGACTTCATCAAGTGGGCCAAGAACAACGGCGTGCCAGTAGGCCCGGGCCGGGGTTCGGGTGCCGGCTCGCTGGTCGCCTACGTGCTGAAGATCACCGACCTCGATCCGCTGGCCTACGACTTGCTGTTCGAACGTTTCCTCAACCCGGAACGGGTTTCCATGCCCGACTTCGACGTCGACTTCTGCATGGATGGCCGCGACCGGGTGATCGAGTACGTGGCCGACGCCTATGGTCGCAACGCGGTGAGCCAGATCATCACCTTCGGTACCATGGCCGCCAAGGCGGTGGTGCGCGACGTGGCGCGGGTCCAGGGCAAGTCCTACGGCCTGGCCGATCGCCTGTCGAAGATGATCCCGTTCGAAGTGGGCATGACCCTGGAGAAAGCCTACGAGCAGGAAGAGATGCTCCGCGACTTCCTCAAGACCGATGAGGATGCCAAGGAAATCTGGGACATGGCCCTCAAGCTCGAGGGTGTCTGCCGCGGTACCGGTAAGCACGCCGGTGGTGTGGTCATCGCGCCGACCAAGCTCACCGATTTCTCGCCGATCGCCTGTGATGAAGAAGGCGGCGGCCTGGTTACCCAGTTCGACAAGGACGACGTCGAGGCGGCGGGGCTGGTGAAGTTCGACTTCCTCGGTCTGCGGACCCTGACCATCATCAAGTGGGCGATGGAAACCATCAACCGCGAGCAGGCCAAGAAAGGCCTGGATGACCTGAACATCGATTTCATCCCGCTGGATGACAAGAAAACCTACGAACTGCTGCAAAAGGCTGAGACCACTGCGGTGTTCCAGCTTGAATCGCGGGGCATGAAGGAGCTGATCAAGAAGCTCAAGCCCGACTGCCTGGAAGACCTGATCGCACTGGTCGCGCTGTTCCGTCCCGGCCCGCTGCAATCGGGCATGGTTGACGACTTCATCAACCGCAAGCACGGCCGCGCCGAACTGGCTTATCCGCACTCGGACTATCAGTACGAAGGCCTCAAACCGGTGCTTGCGCCGACTTACGGCATCATCCTGTACCAGGAACAGGTGATGCAGATTGCCCAGGTGATGGCTGGCTACACCCTCGGCGGTGCGGACATGCTGCGTCGCGCCATGGGTAAGAAAAAGCCCGAGGAAATGGCCAAGCAGCGCGGCGGTTTCATTGAGGGTTGCGCCAGCAACAATATCGACCCGGACCTGGCAGGTAACATCTTCGACCTGGTAGAAAAGTTCGCAGGTTACGGCTTCAACAAATCCCACTCCGCCGCCTATGGCCTGGTCTCCTACCAGACCGCCTGGCTGAAAACCCATTATCCGGCTCCCTTCATGGCTGCGGTACTGTCGGCGGATATGCACAACACCGACAAGGTCGTGACCCTGATCGAGGAAGTGCGCAGCATGAAGCTGCGCCTCGATGCGCCGGACGTGAACACCTCCGACTTCAAGTTCACGGTCAATGACGACGGTCGTATCGTCTACGGCCTGGGGGCGATCAAGGGCGTCGGCGAGGGGCCGGTAGAGGCCATCGTCGAAGCGCGCCGCGACGGTCCGTTCAAGGACCTGTTCGACTTCTGCGAACGTGTCGACCTCAAGCGTATCAACAAGCGTACCCTCGACGCGCTGATTCGCAGCGGCGCCCTGGACCGTCTGGGGCCGTACTTCCATGACGAGCTCAAGGCCTACCAGGCCAACATCGACCGTAACCGCGCGGTGTTGCTGTCGACCATGGAAGAGGCGATCAAGGCCGCCGAGCAGACCGCCCGTACTGCGGACAGTGGCCACGTAGACCTGTTTGGCGGGCTGTTCGAGGAAGCGGACGCCGATGTCTACGCCAACCATCGCAAGGCCCGCGAGCTGACCCTCAAGGAGCGTCTGCGTGGTGAAAAGGACACTTTGGGCTTGTACCTGACCGGTCACCCGATTGACGAATATGAAGGTGAGATTCGCCGCTTCGCGCGTCAACGCATCATCGACCTGAAGCCGGCTCGCGACACCCAGACAGTGGCCGGCATGATCATCGCCCTGCGGGTAATGAAGAACAAAAAGGGTGACAAGATGGGCTTTGTCACCCTCGACGACCGTTCTGGACGTATCGAGGCCTCGTTGTTCGCCGACACCTTCATGGCCGCCCAGGCCCTGTTGCAGACCGACGCGATGGTGGTGGTCGAAGGCGAGGTCAGCAATGATGACTTCTCCGGCGGCCTGCGCCTGCGGGTCAAGCGGGTCATGAGCATGGAAGATGCGCGGACCAACCTGGCCGAGAGTCTGCGCCTGAAAGTCCACAGCGACGCCCTCAAGGGCGATCGCCTGACCTGGTTGGGCGAGCTGTTCAAGCGCCATCGCGGGGCTTGTCCGATCACCATGGAGTACACCGGCAGCGATGCCCGGGCGATGTTGCAGTTCGGCGAAAGCTGGCGAATCGACCCGGCCGATGGCCTGATTCAGGCACTGCGTGACCAGTTCGGGCGTGAGAACGTCTTTTTGCAATATCGATGAGTTTTTAATCTCGACCTGAATGCGCCTGATCCCTTAAGGTAGGGCGCCAAACGGATCAACCGGCCGGCCGCCTGGCCGTAGACCCTAGACGGATGCCTATGAACCCGAATTTTCTGGATTTCGAACAGCCGATTGCTGACCTGCAAGCCAAGATCGAAGAGCTGCGCCTGGTCGGCAATGACAACTCGCTGAACATCGGCGATGAAATCGCCCGTCTGCAAGACAAGAGCAGCACCCTGACCGAAAGCATTTTCGGCAACCTGACCAGCTGGCAGATTGCCCGTCTGGCCCGTCATCCACGTCGTCCATACACCTTGGACTACATCGATCACCTGTTCACCGAGTTCGACGAACTGCACGGCGACCGGCACTTTGCCGACGACGCGGCGATTGTCGGCGGTATTGCCCGTCTGGACGACAAGCCTGTGATGGTCATCGGTCACCAGAAAGGCCGTGATGTGCGCGAGAAGGTGCGCCGCAACTTCGGTATGCCGCGTCCGGAAGGCTATCGCAAAGCGTGCCGCCTGATGGAAATGGCCGAACGTTTCAAGATGCCGATCCTGACCTTCATCGACACCCCCGGTGCCTACCCGGGCATTGACGCCGAAGAGCGCAACCAGAGTGAAGCGATTGCCTGGAACCTGCGGGTCATGGCACGCCTGAAAACCCCGATCATCGCTACCGTTATCGGTGAAGGTGGTTCTGGTGGCGCACTGGCCATTGGCGTCTGCGATCAGCTGAACATGCTGCAGTACTCCACCTACTCGGTGATCTCGCCGGAAGGTTGTGCTTCGATCCTGTGGAAGACTGCCGAAAAAGCCTCGGACGCTGCCGAAGCCATGGGTATTACCGCCGAGCGCCTGAAGGGCCTGGGTATTGTTGACAAGGTCATCGCCGAACCACTGGGCGGCGCCCACCGTGACCCGGCGAAAATGTCGGCGACCATCCGTGGCGAGCTGATCGAACAGCTGGACATGCTCAAGAAGTTCGACAACGATGCGCTGCTCAAGCGCCGCTATGACCGTCTGATGAGCTACGGGCTCTGATCTGACGCATCGGTGCCTCAATCGCGGGGCAAGCCCGCTCCCACAGTGGTGTGTGAACCTGGTGGGAGCGGGCTTGCCCCGCGATTCGCAATCGAGTCCACACCGATGATTGATCTGCAAAGCAAGCTCTCCCCCTGGCGCCACGCCCCTTCCTGGTGCGTCGCTCTCTCCGGCGGCCTCGACTCCACCGTCCTTCTGCACCTGCTGGCCAGTCTGTCCCGTCAGCATCCGCTACCCCCCCTTCGTGCGATTCACATCCACCACGGCCTGCAAGCTGCGGCTGACGCCTGGCCCGCCCATTGCCAGCGCCTGTGTGATGAGCTGGGCGTCGAGCTGCAGATCATTCATGTCAAGGTCGCCCCTGGTGCCAGTCTCGAGCAGGGTGCCCGTGACGCACGTTATGCAGCCTTCGCTGAGGCTCTGCGTCCCGGCGAAGTGCTGTTGACCGGGCAGCATCGCGAAGATCAGGCCGAAACCCTGCTGTTCAGGCTGTTACGCGGGGCTGGTGTGCGCGGTCTGGCGGCTATGCCCGCTCAGCGCGCGTTGGGGCAGGGGCTGTTGTTGCGGCCGTTGCTCGATGTATCGCGAGAGGCACTGGAGCGCTACGCCCGTGCGCAACAGCTGGCGTGGGTCGAAGACCCCTCCAATGGTGACACGCAGTATTCCCGTAATTACTTGCGTCACGCTGTGTTCCCAGTGTTGCGTCAGCGTTGGCCGCAAGCGGCGCAGAATCTGGCGCGCACCGCTGAGCACCTGGGCGAGGCCCAGGGACTGCTGGATGAACTGGCGCTTGAGGATTTGCAGCAGGCCTGCACGCCATGCGGCTTTGACTGGCTGCCCCTGGCCTCACTGGACCTGAGCGTGCTGCGTGGATTGTCCCCGTCGCGTCAGCGCAATGCCTTGCAATACTGGTTGGCGCAACGCACGCGCTTGCCAGACACGCGCCACTGGTCCGGCTGGGAAGACCTGCGTGACGCATCAGGCGACGGACGGCCATGCTGGCGTCTGACCGACGGCGAGCTGCAGCGTGCCAACGAACGTATCTGGTGGCTGGCCGACGACTGGCTCAAGGTCCCGGTGGGGCAGGACTGGGATAATCCGGCACAACGTCTGACCTTGCCAGGTAATGGCACTCTGCACTTGAGCGGCATGATGCCGCAGGGGCCGTTGCGTGTCGCTTACCGCCAGGGCGGTGAAAGCTTGCAGATTGCCGGGCGCGGCCGCCGTGACCTCAAGCGCCTGCTCAACGAGCTGCAGGTGCCGGCTTTCGCCCGTTGCCGCCTGCCGTTGCTGTATCGCGACGAGCAGTTACTGGCCGTCGCCAACCTGCCGGAACTGAGTCAGGGGCCATGGCAATTACATTGGTGCATACCGACGAGCGCGCAAGGTTTGAGATGAAAGGCACATTCCGGTAGACTACGCTCCCTTCTTGATACAACTTCTGTGGCTTCCCTGAAATCACGGCAGTTGCCGATTACCAAGCAGTTTTTTGCTGGGCGATTCTAAAAATGTGTAGCGAGCTCCGTACCGGGTCGAAAACCCCCGGTCTGTCCAGACGCAGCAGTTTTTTAAGTAGCACTGTGATTGACGCAGGTGATCGGGGGCTTCGGCCTTCCTTCGCTTTCCCCGGCGGCGCAGACCGCTTTAACGCAGACTTCTAGGGTTTTTCATGACGCGCTACATATTCGTCACGGGCGGTGTTGTTTCTTCATTGGGGAAAGGCATTGCCTCGGCTTCATTGGCGGCCATCCTGGAGGCGCGGGGGCTCAAGGTCACCATGCTCAAGCTGGACCCGTACATCAACGTCGACCCGGGCACCATGAGCCCGTTCCAGCACGGTGAAGTGTTCGTCACCCACGACGGCGCCGAAACCGACCTGGACCTGGGCCACTACGAGCGGTTCATCCGCACGACCATGACCCAGAACAACAACTTCACCACCGGCCGTATCTACGAGCACGTGCTGCGCAAAGAGCGCCGTGGTGATTACCTGGGCGCGACCATCCAGGTCATTCCGCACATCACCGACGAGATCAAGCGCCGCATCATCAAGGGTGCTGGCGATGCCGACGTGGCCCTGGTGGAAATCGGCGGTACCGTGGGTGACATCGAGTCGCAACCGTTCCTCGAGGCAATCCGTCAGTTGCGCGTCGAAGTGGGCTCCAAGCGCGCCATGCTGATGCACCTGACCCTGGTACCGTACATCGCCACCGCTGGCGAGACCAAGACCAAGCCGACCCAGCACTCGGTCAAGGAGCTGCGCTCCATCGGCCTGCAGCCTGACGTGCTGATCTGCCGTTCCGACCATCCGGTCGATGTTTCCTCGCGTCGCAAGATCGCCCTGTTCACCAACGTTGAAGAGCGTGCGGTGATCTCCCTGGAAGACGTCGACACCATCTACAAGATCCCGGCCGTGCTGCACGCTCAGGGTCTGGATGACTTCGTCGTCGAGCGCTTCGGTCTGCAGTGCAATGGCGCTGACTTGTCCGAGTGGGAAAAGGTCGTCGATGCCAAGCTCAATCCAGAGCACGAAGTGACCATCGCCATGGTCGGCAAGTACATGGAGCTGCTGGACGCCTACAAGTCGCTGATCGAAGCGATGAGCCATGCCGGCATCCAGAACCGCACCAAGGTCAACCTGCGCTACATCGACTCCGAAGACATCGAGAACCAGGGCACCAGCCTGCTCGAAGGCGCGGATGCCATCCTGGTTCCGGGCGGCTTCGGTCTGCGCGGTGTCGAAGGCAAGATCACTGCCGTGCAGTACGCTCGCGAGAACAAGGTCCCGTACCTGGGTATCTGCCTGGGCATGCAGGTTGCGGTCATCGAATTCGCCCGTAACGTCATGGGCTGGAAAGATGCCAACTCCACCGAGTTCGATCGCAACAGCGCTCACCCGGTTGTCGGCCTGATCACCGAGTGGGAAGACGCCACCGGCGCGGTTGAAACCCGCACCGAAGCCTCCGACCTGGGCGGCACCATGCGTCTGGGCGCTCAGGAGTGCCAGCTGGAAAGCGGCTCCAAGGTCCATGACTGCTACGCCAAGGACGTGATCGTCGAGCGTCATCGTCATCGCTACGAAGTGAACAACAAGCTGCTGCCACAACTGGTAGACGCCGGCCTCAAGGTTTCCGGTCGTTCCGGTGACGGCGCGCTGGTCGAAGTGGTTGAGTCGAAGGATCATCCGTGGTTCGTCGCTTGCCAGTTCCACCCTGAGTTCACCTCGACGCCGCGTGACGGTCATCCGCTGTTCAGCGGTTTCGTCAAGGCTGCATTGGCTCAAAAGAACAAGGCCTGATACATGACCCAGAAGATCATTCGCGTCGGTAACATCGAGATCGCCAACGACAAGCCGTTCGTCCTGTTCGGCGGCATGAACGTGCTGGAATCCCGTGACCTGGCCATGAAGGTCTGTGAAGAGTACGTACGGGTTACCGAGAAACTCGGTATCCCTTACGTGTTCAAGGCCAGCTTCGACAAAGCCAACCGTTCGTCGATCAACTCCTACCGTGGCCCAGGCCTGGAAGAGGGGATGAAGATCTTCGAAGAGATCAAGCGCACCTTCAATGTGCCGCTGATCACCGACGTTCACGAGCCGCATCAGGCGCAAGCCGTGGCGGACGTCTGTGACATCATCCAGTTGCCGGCTTTCCTGTCGCGCCAGACCGACCTGGTGGTGGCCATGGCCAAGACCGGCGCGGTGATCAACATCAAGAAGGCCCAGTTCCTCGCGCCTCAGGAGATGAAACACATCCTGACCAAGTGCGAAGAAGCCGGTAACGATCAGCTGATCCTCTGCGAGCGTGGTTCGAGCTTCGGTTACAACAACCTGGTGGTCGACATGCTCGGCTTCGGCATCATGAAGCAGTTCGAGTACCCGGTGTTCTTCGACGTGACTCACTCCCTGCAGATGCCGGGTGGTCGCGCCGATTCCGCCGGTGGCCGCCGCGCCCAGGTCACCGACCTGGCCAAGGCCGGTCTGAGCCAGGGCCTGGCCGGGCTGTTCCTTGAAGCCCACCCGGACCCGGACAACGCCAAGTGCGACGGTCCATGCGCCCTGCGCCTGGACAAACTGGAGCCATTCCTGGCCCAGCTCAAGCAACTGGACGACCTGGTGAAGAGTTTTCCGACGGTAGAAACCGCGTAATCCTCAATTCTCCGGTAAAGTACCCCCCGTTCAACCCCTGACCCACGGGTCAGGGGCACGCCATCGTCAGGCCTGCCCGTTTCCAACAGCCAGGCGAACGGCAAAGATTTTTCTCAGCTGCGTTGTTTTCGTCAATTCTGGAGTGCTTACAACAATGGCAAAAATCGTCGACATCAAAGGTCGTGAAGTTCTCGATTCGCGTGGTAACCCCACCGTAGAAGCGGACGTACTGCTCGACAACGGCATCATCGGCAGCGCGTGCGCGCCGTCCGGTGCTTCCACTGGCTCGCGCGAAGCGCTGGAGCTGCGTGATGGCGACAAGAGCCGTTACATGGGTAAAGGCGTACTGAAGGCAGTCGCCAACATCAACGGCCCGATCCGCGACCTGCTGCTGGGCAAAGACCCGGTTGACCAGAAAGCCCTCGACCGCGCCATGATCGAGCTGGACGGTACCGAGAACAAGGCCAAGCTGGGCGCCAACGCCATCCTCGCTGTGTCCCTGGCCGCTGCCAAAGCCGCTGCCCAGGATCAGGACCTGCCGCTGTACGCGCACATCGCCAACCTCAACGGCACCCCAGGCCAGTACTCGATGCCGGTTCCGATGATGAACATCATCAACGGTGGCGAGCACGCCGATAACAACGTCGACATCCAGGAGTTCATGGTTCAGCCGGTTGGCGCCAAGACCTTCTCCGATGGCCTGCGCATGGGCACCGAAATTTTCCATCACCTCAAAGCCGTGCTCAAGGCCCGTGGCCTGAACACTGCTGTCGGTGACGAGGGCGGTTTCGCGCCTAACCTGGCTTCCAACGAAGACGCCCTGGGCGCCATCGCTGAAGCTGTGGCCAACGCTGGCTACAAGCTGGGCACCGACGTGACCCTGGCCCTGGACTGCGCGGCCAGCGAATTCTACGAAGACGGCAAATACAACCTGTCCGGCGAAGGCAAGTCGTTCGACGCCGAAGGTTTTGCCGAGTACCTGAAAGGCCTGACCGAGCGTTTCCCGATCATCTCGATCGAAGACGGTCTGGACGAGTCCGACTGGGCTGGCTGGAAGATCCTCACCGACAAGATCGGCGCCAAGGTACAACTGGTCGGTGACGACCTGTTCGTGACCAACACCAAGATCTTGAAAGAAGGCATCGACAAGCAGATCGGCAACTCGATCCTGATCAAGTTCAACCAGATCGGCTCGCTGACCGAAACCCTGGAAGCCATCCAGATGGCCAAGGCTGCCGGTTACACCGCGGTGATCTCGCACCGTTCGGGCGAAACCGAAGATTCGACCATTGCCGACCTGGCCGTGGGTACTGCTGCCGGCCAGATCAAGACCGGTTCGCTGTGCCGTTCCGACCGCGTTTCCAAGTACAACCAGCTGCTGCGTATCGAAGAGCAACTGGGCAGCAAGGCTGTGTACCGTGGTCGTGCCGAGTTTCGCGGCTAAGCAAGAGATGGTAAAAAGACAGCAGCCAAGGTTCGCTGAACAGCCATACTGACTGTTCAGCAACTTGTTGCAGCAGGTCTGAATACACAAAGCCTGGCTTCGGCCAGGCTTCGTGCCATCAGTGCCCTGCAGAGGTGGCGGTCTTTTTCCACTGGATACCCTGATGCGCAGTCCCTATTGGTTGTTCCTCGTCCTGCTCCTGCTGCTTGGTGGCCTGCAGTATCGCCTGTGGGTGGGCAATGGCAGCCTGGCCCATGTCACCGAGCTCAAGCAACAGATCGCCGACCAGCACGCCGAAAACGAGCGTCTGCTGGAGCGTAACCGTGTGCTTGATGCTGAAGTACTGGAGTTGAAGAAAGGTATGGAAACCGTCGAAGAACGGGCTCGCCATGAACTGGGTATGGTCAAGGAGGGTGAAACCCTCTACCAGCTTGCCCAATGAACCAGACCTTGCCGGCCTTCTGGGCCGTGATTCCCGCCGCGGGCGTTGGTGCCCGCATGGCTGCCGACCGCCCCAAGCAGTACCTGCAATTGGGCGGGAAGACCATTCTCGAGCATAGCCTCGACTGTTTCCTCGACCATCCCTGTGTCAAAGGGGTGGTGGTCAGCGTTGCCGTTGACGATCCTTACTGGCCCGGCTTGCGCTGCGCCAGTGACCCACGTATCCAGCGCGCCGCAGGTGGCCAGGAGCGCGCCGACTCGGTGCTCAACGCCTTGTTGCTGTTGCACGCCCAGGGTGCGGCGGACAGCGACTGGGTGCTGGTACACGATGCCGCCCGCCCGAACCTGGCACGCAGCGACCTTGACCGCCTGCTGTTCGAACTTGCCGACGATCCGGTAGGTGGCCTGTTGGCCGTGCCGGCCCGCGATACCCTCAAGCGCGCCGACGCCAAGGGGCGAGTCAGCGCCACCATCGACCGCAGTACCGTGTGGCAGGCTTATACCCCGCAGATGTTTCGTCTGGGCACCTTGCACCGGGCGCTGGCCGACAGCCTGGTGGCGGATGTGGCGATCACCGATGAATCCTCGGCCATCGAGTGGGCCGGGCAGGCGCCGCGCTTGGTTGAAGGGCGCAGTGACAACATCAAGGTGACCCGGCCGGAAGACCTGGAGTGGCTGCGTCAGCGCTGGGCCAAGCGCGGCTGAAGGTCTATCGCGGGCCAAGCCCGCTCCCACCGCCCCTGTGGGAGCGGGCTTGCCCCGCGATACTTTTCTAGGCCCCACGATACTCAGGCAACAACGCCAGCCTCTCACGCAAATAATCCACCAGCTTGCGCACCTTCGGTGACAAATGCCGTTGCTGCGGGTACAGCGCCCACACCGCGGTGTTGGGCGGTTGCTGGGCCTCAAGCAACGAAACCAGCGACCCGGTCTTCAGGTGCTCAAGCACGTAGTAGTCTGGCAACTGACACAACCCCATCCCCTGCAACGCCGCATCCAGCACCGCCTGCCCACTGTTGCAACGCCAGTTGCCCTGCACCCTGAGGCCTTGCTCACGTCCATCCTGCTGCAGCGTCCAGATATCCGAGCTGCCGACCAGGCAATTGTGCCGAGCCAGTTCCGACACGCTGTGCGGCCGACCGTAACGCTCCAGATATGCCGGCGAGGCGCACAGGTACATGCGTCTTGGCGCCAGGCGCGTTGCAATCAGGCGTGAGTCCTGAAGACGGCCGAGGCGAATCGCCAGGTCCATGCCTTCGTGCAGCAGGTCGAGGGTGCGATTGCTCAGTTCGACATCGACCCGCAGCTGTGGGTACAGCGCCATGAAGCGTGTCACCAGCGGCACGATAAAGCGCTCGCCATAGGCCACCGCGCAGGTCATGCGCAGCAAGCCCTTGGGCTCGCTGGTGAGATCGCCCATGGCGCGCAAGGCTTCCTCGCGGCCATCCTGCAGGCGCTGGCAATGCTGCAGGAAGGTCTGCCCGGCTTCGCTCAAGGTCACCTTGCGCGTGCTGCGGTAGAGCAGGCGGGTTTGCAGGCGGTCTTCCAGGCGGGCGATCTGGCGGCTGATGTGTGAAGAGGAAACCCCCAGGCGTTCGGCCGCTGCGGTGAATTGCCCCGACTCGGCCACCGCGACGAACTCGTCGATACCTTCCCAGCGGCTACTCATTGATTATCCCTGTATGGCAATAATGTTTTGTCTTTGGCCTGATTATTAATCAAATGGTGATGAATTACACTTTGAGCCTGAACTGACCCCTTTGCTGGAGAAGATTGATGATCAAGTCCCGTGCCGCCGTTGCCTTCGAGGCCAAGAAACCGCTGGAGATCGTCGAAGTCGACGTGGCCATGCCCAAGGCGGGCGAAGTGCTGTTGCGCGTTGTCGCCAGCGGTGTCTGCCACACCGATGCCTACACCCTGTCCGGCGCGGACCCTGAAGGCATCTTTCCGTCGATCCTGGGTCACGAAGGCGGCGCCATCGTCGAGGCGGTGGGTGAGGGCGTCACTTCGGTTGCAGTGGGCGATCATGTGATCCCGCTGTATACCCCCGAGTGCGGCCAGTGCAAATTCTGCCGCTCCGGCAAGACCAACCTGTGCCAGGCCATTCGTGCCACTCAGGGCAAGGGTCTGATGCCCGATGGCACCACGCGTTTCTCCTACAAGGGTCAGCAACTGTTCCACTACATGGGGACTTCGACCTTTTCCGAGTACACCGTGCTGCCAGAAATCTCCGTGGCCAAGATCCAGAAAGAAGCGCCGCTGGAGAAGGTCTGCCTGCTGGGCTGTGGCGTCACCACCGGCATCGGTGCGGTGCTCAATACCGCCAAGGTCAAACCGGGCGATACCGTGGCCATCTTCGGTCTCGGTGGCATCGGTCTGTCGGCGATCATTGGTGCGGTCAAGGCCAAGGCGGCGCGGATCATTGCCGTGGACATCAACCCGGGCAAGTTCGAAATTGCCAAACAACTGGGTGCCACCGATTGCGTCAATCCAAAGGACTACGACCGTCCGATCCAGGAAGTCATCGTTGATCTCACCGACGGCGGTGTGGATTTCTCCTTCGAATGCGTAGGCAACGTACAGCTGATGCGCGCCGCGCTGGAGTGCTGCCACAAGGGTTGGGGCGAGTCGGTGATCATTGGTGTTGCTGGTGCTGGCCAGGAAATTTCCACCCGTCCGTTCCAGCTGGTGACCGGCCGGGTCTGGCGCGGTTCGGCGTTCGGCGGTGTGCGTGGCCGCAGCGAGCTGCCAAGCTACGTGGAAATGGCGGAAAAAGGCGAGATCCCGCTGGATACCTTCATTACCCACACCATGGGCCTGGAAGATATCAACAAGGCTTTCGACCTGATGCATGAAGGCAAGAGCATTCGCAGCGTCATCCATTTCTGAGGTTTGCCATGAGCCTGGAAAACATTTCCTGCCAGAAGAGTTTCGGCGGCTGGCACAAGCGTTATCGCCACCGCTCCGAGGTGCTTGGTTGTGACATGGTGTTTGCCGTCTACCTGCCGCCGCAAGCGGAGCAGGGCGGCAAACTGCCGGTGCTGTACTGGCTCAGCGGCCTGACCTGCACCGACGAGAACTTCATGCAGAAGGCTGGGGCGCACAAGCTCGCCGCCGAGTTGGGGTTGATCATCGTCGCGCCTGACACCAGCCCGCGCGGGCCTCAGGTGCCGGGCGATCCCGATGGTGCCTGGGACTTTGGCCTGGGTGCTGGCTTCTACCTCAATGCCAGCGAACAGCCTTGGGCCCAGCACTACCGCATGCATGACTATGTCGTGCAGGAGCTGCCGAAGCTGGTTGAAGCGCATTTCCCCGCGTCAGATCGTCGCGGCATCAGTGGGCACTCCATGGGGGGCCATGGCGCGCTGGTCTGTGCGCTGCGCAATCCTGGGCGTTATCAGTCAGTGTCGGCGTTCGCCCCGATCAGCAACCCGATGGATTGCCCCTGGGGGCAGAAGGCGTTCTCCCGCTACCTCGGTGAAGACCGGGCGCGCTGGCGTGAATGGGATGCCAGTGTGTTGATTGCCGAAGCGAAGGAACGCCTGCCGTTGCTGGTGGACCAAGGGGATCGCGATGATTTCCTCGAAAGCCAGCTCAAACCCCAGGTATTGGTCCAGGCGGCGAAGGCGGCGGGTCACCCCCTTGAGCTGCGCCTGCAGCCAGGTTATGACCACAGCTACTACTTCATCGCCAGCTTTATCGATGAACACCTGCGCCATCATGGTGTGGCACTGGGTTTGTTGTAGGGGCAGTCCTACAAATGAGCCCAAGGCCCGGCAAAGCAGGTAGAATCACGCCCTGACTCAATCAGGGCGTTTTTTTATGCGTATTGGCCACGGCTACGATGTGCACCGTTTCGCGGAAGGCGATTTCATCACCTTGGGAGGGGTGCGCATTGCGCACAAATTCGGGCTGCTGGCCCATTCCGATGGCGATGTATTGCTGCACGCCCTGAGCGATGCCCTGCTCGGCGCCGCGGCGCTGGGCGATATCGGCAAGCACTTCCCCGACACCGACCCGCAGTTCAAGGGCGCAGACAGCCGTGTGCTGTTGCGGCATGTGGTCAACATCGTCCGGGCCAAAGGCTGGAAAGTCGGCAATGTCGACGCCACCATCGTTGCCCAGGCGCCGAAGATGGCCCCGCATATCGATACCATGCGCCAGCTGATCGCCGAAGACCTGCAGGTCGAACTGGATCAGGTCAACGTCAAGGCCACCACCACCGAGAAGCTGGGCTTCACCGGTCGTGAAGAAGGCATTGCCGTCCACGCTGTCGCCTTGTTGCTGCCAGCATGACCGAACTGGAACTTCTCGGCCCGCGTGCATCGAGCCCGGCGCTGGGCAGCGCGATTCTCAAGGCCACCGCCGAAGACTTCCAGGTTGACGAAGTCCTCGACATTCCCTTGTCCGGCAATGGTGAGCACCTGTGGCTGTGGGTCGAAAAACGCGACCTCAATACCGAAGAAGCTGCGCGCCGTCTGGCCCGGGCTGCTGGTGTGCCGCTACGCAACATCAGCTATGCCGGTCTCAAGGATCGTCAGGCCCTGACCCGTCAATGGTTCAGCCTGCACCTGCCGGGCAAGGCCGATCCGGACCTGAACGCGGCGGAAAATGAAACCCTGAGCATCCTCAAACAGACCCGGCACTCGCGCAAGCTGCAACGCGGCGCCCATTCGGCCAACGGTTTCACCTTGCGCCTGACCGCTCTGAGTGCCGATCATGCGGCGTTGAATGCACGCCTGGAGCAACTGCGTAGCCAGGGCGTTCCCAACTATTTTGGCACCCAGCGCTTCGGCCATGCCGGCGGTAATGTTCACGATGCCCGCGACTGGGCCGGGCGCCAGGCGCTGCCGGAACAGCGCAATGTGCGTTCACGGCTGCTTTCCAGTGCACGCAGTTACCTGTTCAACCAGGTGCTGGCGCAACGCGTAGCCGACGGCAGCTGGCAACGCGCCCAGGTCGGCGACCTGTTGGCGTTTACCGACAGCCGTAGCTTTTTTCCGGCTGGCGAAGCGGAGTGTTCCGATCCGCGCCTGGCCATTCTTGACCTGCATCCCACCGGCCCGCTGTGGGGCGAGGGGCAGTCAGGCGCCAGCGGCGCCACTGGCGAACTCGAACAGCGCATTGGTGAGCAGCATGCGTCGTTGTGCCAGTGGTTGGCGCGGGCGGGCATGAGTCACGAACGCCGCATCCTGCGACTGCCCATTGGCGGTCTGACGTGGCATTATCCCGAGCCTGATATTCTGCAACTGGAATTCGTCCTTCCGGCCGGATGCTTTGCCACCGTGGTGGTGCGCGAGCTTGTTGATCTGGTGTCGGCAGGGCAGACGGACAGCCCATGCGTATTCTGATTTCGAACGACGACGGCGTTACCGCCCCCGGACTTGCCGCGCTGCATGCTGCGCTGGCGGACTATGCCGACTGTGTGGTGATTGCCCCGGATCAAGACAAGAGTGGCGCCAGCAGTTCGCTGACGCTCGACCGCCCCTTGTGCCCGCAGACCCTGGCCAATGGCTATATCAGCCTCAATGGCACGCCGACCGATTGCGTGCACTTGGGGCTCAACGGTCTGTTGGAACAGACACCGGACATGGTGGTATCGGGAATCAATCTGGGCGCCAACCTGGGCGATGACGTGCTGTACTCCGGTACGGTGGCCGCCGCGCTGGAAGGGCGCTTCCTCGGTGGTACTTCCTTCGCTTTCTCGTTGCTCTCGCGCCTGCCGGACAACCTGCCGACCGCCGCCTATATCGCGCGCAAGCTGGTCGAGGCGCACAAGACGCTGGAATTACCGCCGCGAACAGTGCTCAATGTGAATATTCCCAATTTGCCGCTCGAGCATATTCGCGGTATCCAGTTGACGCGCCTGGGGCATCGCGCCCGCGCTGCGGCGCCGACCAAGGTGGTCAACCCGAGGGGCAAGGAAGGCTACTGGATCGCGGTGGCCGGTGATGCCGAGGACGGCGGCCCGGGCACGGATTTTCATGCGGTGATGCAGGGTTATGTGTCGATCACCCCGTTGCAGCTCGACCGCACGTTCAACGACGCTTTCGAGCGTCTGGATGGTTGGCTGGAGGGGCTGCTCTGATGCGTGAACAGGAGGATCTGATGCGCCATGGTATCGGTTTTACCTCGCAACGAACCCGTGAGCGGCTGATTCAGCGGTTGATCGAAGAAGGCGTGTCCAACCCCAAAGTGATCGATGTGCTGCGGCATACGCCGCGTCACCTGTTTGTCGACGAGGCGCTGGCACACCGCGCCTATGAAGATACTGCACTGCCGATCGGCAACAACCAGACGATTTCCCAGCCCTTCATGGTTGCGCACATGAGTGAGCTGCTGCTGCAGGCGGGCCCCCTGGACAAGGTGCTGGAGATCGGCACCGGTTCGGGCTATCAGACCGCTATTCTCGCGCAACTGGTCGAGCGGGTGTTCTCCGTGGAGCGCATCAAGGTGCTGCAGGATCGCGCCAAGGAACGACTGACCGAGCTCAACCTGCGCAACGTGGTGTTTCGCTGGGGCGATGGCTGTGAAGGCTGGCCGGCGCTGGCGCCTTACAACGGCATCATCGTCACGGCGGTGGCTCAGGAAGTCCCGCAGGCCTTGCTTGACCAGCTCGCCCCGGGCGGGCGCATGGTCATTCCGGTGGGGCCAACAGGCGACACCCAGCATTTGCTGCTGATCGTGCGTGAAGAGCATGGATTTTCGCAGCAGGTGCTCGGCGCCGTGCGTTTCGTGCCGTTGCTGACCGGCCCGCTGGCCTGATCAGGACTTTTTTTCAGCACCAGCGAATTCCTCCGGTATTGCCCTGTCTATCTGGCGGGCTACCCTGTTCTGTCAGGGTTCACATTTTGCGCAAGCCTGGCATCCGCAAGGCGCATGTGCTCGGTTATAATTGAAACAATATTGCATTTTCGCAACAGTCACCATGAGAGGGAGCGGCGGGTGGGGCACACAATCAATCAGCAGCGCAGGGGATTTTCGAGCGTCAAGCTTCTGGTGATTGCACTTGCCGCGGGTTCACTGCTTTCGGGTTGTTCCAGCACGTCGACCAACAGTGCGCGAGTGGTCGATCGCAACGCGCCGGTGGCCAAGCGTCCTGTTACCACCAGTGGCCAGTATGTGGTGCGCCCTGGTGACACCCTGTACTCCATCGCCTTTCGTTATGGCTGGGACTACAAGGCCCTGGCTGCCCGCAACGGCATCGCCGCACCGTATACCATCCGCCCAGGCCAGGCGATCCGCTTCGATGGCCGCACCAGTGGACCTGCCAGCGCGACCACCACCGTGGTCACCACTTCATCATCGCCTTCGAGTAAAACCACGATCACCACGCGCCCGGCCGGCACTCCAGCCAAGCCTGCGACAGCGCCTGTGACGACTCCCGTGACATCCACGCCAGCGCCTGTAGTAACCACTACCGCGCCGGCTCAGGTGCCTGCTGCCGAGCGAGCCGTAGGCGGTTGGGCATGGCCGGCCACGGGTGTGCTGATTGGCAAATTTGCTTCAAACGGCAGTTTGAATAAAGGCATTGATATCGCCGGTGATTTGGGACAGCCTGTTTTTGCTGCGTCTGATGGTTCAGTTGTCTACGCCGGGAGTGGCTTGCGGGGCTACGGCGAGTTGGTCATCATCAAGCACAGCGACACCTACGTCAGTGCCTACGGTCACAACCGCAGGCTTTTGGTTCGGGAGGGACAGCAGGTCAAAGTTGGGCAGACAATTGCCGAAATGGGTTCCACGGGCACAGACCGGGTGAAGCTGCATTTTGAGATTCGCCGCCAGGGCAAACCTGTTGATCCGCTGCAATTCCTGCCGCGTCGTTGATTGCTAGTACCCGGCCTGTTCCTCGCGTAGAGGGGACAGGCTCCAGCGTTGCCAAGGATATCGGCGCCGCTCGAGTCTGAGTTCGAACTCAGCAAAGGACTATAACAATGGCTCTCAGTAAAGAAGTGCCGGAGTTTGACATCGACGATGAAGTGCTCCTGATGGAGACGGGCATCGTTTTGGAAACGGATGTGGTGTCAGACGAACCTGCTGTATCTTCGGTTCGGACCAGGGCCAAACAAGGCTCTACGCTCAAGCAGCACAAGTACATCGATTATACCCGTGCGCTTGATGCAACCCAGTTGTACCTCAATGAAATCGGCTTTTCGCCTTTGCTCTCGCCAGAGGAAGAGGTTCATTTTGCGCGCCTTTCGCAAAGTGGTGATCCGGCCGGGCGCAAGCGCATGATCGAGAGCAACCTGCGTCTGGTGGTGAAGATCGCCCGGCGTTATGTGAATCGTGGGCTTTCGCTGCTGGACCTGATCGAAGAGGGCAACCTGGGGTTGATTCGCGCGGTCGAGAAATTCGACCCTGAGCGTGGTTTCCGTTTCTCTACCTATGCCACCTGGTGGATCCGGCAAACCATCGAACGGGCAATCATGAACCAGACCCGCACGATTCGCTTGCCGATTCATGTGGTCAAGGAGCTCAACGTTTACCTGCGCGCGGCACGCGAACTGACCCAGAAGCTCGATCACGAACCGTCCCCGGAAGAGATCGCCAGCCTCCTGGAAAAACCCGTTGGAGAGGTCAAACGCATGCTCGGGCTCAACGAGCGTGTATCGTCGGTGGATGTGTCCCTGGGGCCGGACTCCGACAAGACCCTGCTCGATACCCTGACCGACGACCGCCCTACCGACCCTTGCGAGCTGCTCCAGGATGATGACCTGTCCCAGAGCATTGACCAATGGCTGAGCGAGCTGACGGACAAGCAGCGCGAGGTGGTGATTCGCCGTTTCGGCCTGCGTGGGCACGAAAGCAGCACTCTGGAAGATGTCGGGCTGGAGATAGGCCTGACCCGTGAGCGAGTTCGCCAGATCCAGGTGGAGGGCCTCAAGCGCTTGCGTGAGATCCTCGAGAAGAATGGCCTGTCCAGTGAGTCGCTGTTCCAGTAAGCACTGCTTGTAGCAAAGAACGCCTCGACATGATCGAGGCGTTTTTGTTTGTGTACGAAACAGACCACAGGGAGGCATTTCCTGTTGTTACCAGGGAAACATCCGGGTTTAGTCGAAAGCCTCAATCGCTGTTGGCACTGTTGTTTTCCGTGTAAGCCTTCGCTTACCCGTTATGTAAGTCATCGCTATAGGTTTTAGTAAAACGTTGTCGTTTTCCCTGTGGTTATTTTTATAAGCTATTGATAAATAACAAATCTATTGTTTGTTTCAGATACATTTCTGCAGCTTTTTGAGAGCTTTGACCTGTTGAAGGAAATACTGCAAACGCTAGTATCTCAACTGTGTCTACGGACTGACACAGGCTATCAAGGATGACGGCCAGGGACATCGCAGGACGCGATTCATCAGGATGATGAAAGGGAACAAAGGGACTACGGAAAAAATGTGGGCGGGTTAAACCGCCCCCTTTTTTTGCCTGCAATAAACATAAAAAAAGGCCCTCCAGGGGCCTTTTTTAGTGAGCCGGAGTGCTTAACGCTCCAGATCGGCGATCTTGCCTGGTTTGCCATCCCACTCTTCAGCGTCCGGCAGGGCATCCTTACGCTCGGTGATGTTTGGCCAGATCTCTGCCAGCTCGGCATTGAGCTCGATGAAGTTCTCCATGCCACTTGGCACTTCGTCTTCCGAGAAAATGGCTTGGGCAGGGCATTCAGGCTCGCACAGTGCACAGTCGATGCACTCATCCGGGTGAATGACCAGGAAGTTCGGGCCTTCGTAGAAGCAGTCCACCGGACAGACTTCTACGCAGTCGGTGTACTTGCACTTGATGCAGTTGTCGGTGACGACGAAGGTCATTTCTAATTCTCTCCTCAGGCGACGGCAGCGATACCCTTCCAGACAGGGTCGCTCGGTTTGGTCGTTCGGCTGCAGGCCAGGCTAGTAACCTGCAGCACCGCCAAACCGCGCGGGATTCTATCAGCTTGTGCGGGCTCGCGTTATAACAGAGTCTTCAGTGTATAGAGCATTTCGATAGCTTGACGCGGCGTCATGTTGTCCAGGTCGAGCTTCCCGAGCTTCTCGATGGCCGGGTGTGGCAGGCTGGCAAACAGGTCGCTCTGGTGCGGAACATCTTGCGCACCCTTTGGCACTGCAGGCATTTCATGCGGCAGGCTGGCGGTTTCCAGCCGGCCCAGGTGTTCGCGCGCGCGCTGGATCACCGGCGTCGGTACGCCCGCCAGTTGCGCCACGGCCAGGCCGTAGCTCTGGCTGGCAGGGCCCGGCAGCACATGGTGCAGGAACACGATGCGCTCGTTGTGCTCGGTGGCGTTCAGGTGCACGTTGGCCACCAGAGGTTCGCTCTCCGGCAGCACCGTGAGTTCAAAGTAGTGAGTGGCAAACAGCGTGTAGGCGCGCAGTTGCGCCAGACGTTCGGCGGCAGCCCAGGCCAGGGACAGGCCGTCGAAGGTACTGGTACCACGGCCGACTTCGTCCATCAGCACCAGGCTGCGATCGGTGGCGTTGTGCAGGATGTTGGCGGTTTCGCTCATTTCGACCATGAAGGTCGAGCGCCCGCCAGCCAGATCGTCGCTGGAGCCGATACGGGTGAAAATGCGGTCGACCAGTGACAGCTCGCAGCTGGCTGCCGGTACGAAGCTGCCGATATGCGCCATCAGCACAATCAGCGCCGTCTGGCGCATGTAGGTGGATTTACCGCCCATGTTCGGGCCGGTGATCACCAGCATGCGGGTGTTGTCGTCCAGTGCCAGGTCGTTGGCCACGAACGGTGTGGTCAGTACTTGCTCGACCACCGGGTGGCGACCCTGGCTGATGCGCATGCACGGCTCGTCGACGAAGGACGGGCAGTTCAGGTCCAGGTTCAGTGCGCGCTCGGCGAGGTTGCTCAGCACATCCAGCTCGGCCAAGGCCGCGGAGGTGTCTTGCAGGGGCGCCAAATGACCGATCAAGGTTTCCAGCAGCGCGTCGTAGAGCATCTTCTCGCGGGCAAGGGCGCGACTCTTGGCCGACAGCGCCTTGTCTTCGAAGACTTTCAGTTCCGGGGTGATGAAGCGTTCGGCACCCTTGAGCGTCTGCCGCCGAATGTAGTCGGCAGGTGCCTGTTCGGCCTGCTTGCTTGGCAGCTCGATGAAGTAGCCATGCACACGGTTGTAGCCGACCTTGAGGTTGGCCAGGCCGGTGCGGGTTTTTTCCCGTGCTTCCAGATCGATAAGGAACTGGCCGGCGTTCTCGCTCATGGACAGCAATTCGTCCAGTTCGCTGTCGTAGCCGGTTTTCAGCACACCGCCGTCACGGATGACCGCGGGCGGGTTGTCGATGATGGCTTTTTCCAGCAAGTCGGCCAGTTCCGGGTAGGTGCCGGTGATGGCCGCCAGGCGCGCCAGGTGCGGTGCTTCGAGCTCCGCCATAGCGTTTTGCAATTCAGGTAGAGCGCCCAAGGCATCGCGCAGGCGCGCCAGGTCTCGTGGACGGGCGTTGCGCAGGCCGATACGGGCAAGGATCCGTTCGAGGTCGCCGATTTCCTTGAGCTGCGGCTGCAGTTTTTCAAAGCGGTAGCTGTCGAGCAGGCAGCGAATCGAACCCTGGCGTGCCTGCAGCACTTTCAGGTCGCGCAGCGGACGGTTCAGCCAGCGCGTCAGCAGACGGCTGCCCATGGCGGTCTGGCAGCGGTCGATGACCGACTGCAAGGTATTGTCGCGGCCACCGGCCAGGTTTACGTCCAGTTCGAGGTTACGGCGGCTGGCGCCGTCGAGCACCACGGTATCGTCCAGGCGTTCATGCTTGAGGCTGCGCAGGTGCGGCAGGGCAGTGCGCTGGGTTTCCTTGGCGTAGCCCAGCAGGCAACCGGCAGCGCCGATGGCCAGGGTCAGCTTCTCGCAGCCGAAGCCTTTGAGGTCCTGGGTTGCGAACTGCTGGCAGAGGCTCTTGCGTGCCGAATCGCGGTCGAAGTCCCACGGCGCACGGCGGCGGGCGCCACGGCGTTTTTCGGCCGGCAGGCCTTGTGGCCAGTCATCCGGGATCAGCAGCTCGACCGGATTGATGCGTTCAAGCTCGGCCAGCAGGTTTTCCCAGCCCTTGATCTCCAGCACGGTGAAGTTGCCGCTGGTGATATCCAGCACGGCCAGGCCGAACAGGCGCTCGTCACCCAGTACGGCGGCGATCAGGTTGTCGCGGCGCTCATCGAGCAGCGCCTCGTCGCTGACCGTGCCCGGGGTGATGATGCGCACCACCTGGCGCTCGACCGGGCCCTTGCTGGTGGCCGGGTCGCCGATCTGTTCGCAGATCACCACCGATTCGCCCAGCTTTACCAGCTTGGCCAGGTAGCCCTCGGCCGCGTGGAAGGGGATACCGCACATGGGGATCGACTGGCCCGCCGATTGCCCGCGGGCAGTCAGGGTAATGTCCAGGAGTTTTGCGGCCTTCTTCGCATCTTCATAGAAGATTTCGTAGAAGTCGCCCATGCGGTAGAACATCAGTTGATCCGGATGCTGGTTTTTCAGCTTCCAGTACTGCTGCATCATCGGGGTGTGTGCGGAGAAATCGGAAATTGCTTTATTCATCAGGTGGTTAGAGCGACTGTCTCAAAATTGTGGGGCAAATTTGGGGCTTTCTGCTTTCTGCTTTCTGCTTTCTGCTTTCTGCTTTGCGATTTGCAGGTCTAAATGCCACGGCGCGTATGGCCCTGGTCAAATTCTGTGTCACCTGATTGGTGAGTCCCTACATTCCCATTTTGCGCAAGATCGTAGGTTAACACGGGTGCAGAGGCGGCACACGCACCACCGTAGCCGGGTCACATTGCCGATTAGCTATTCGATTCGCCCCACTTAGATCAATTTTTTGCCATTAAATGTGTCGTGTCACAAAGCTTTGCTTGACATCAAATGGCCGCATGACCGAACATTCGCGCATTCCATCGTTCCTGTTTGACTTTTAGGAATGATCGAAAAGCCCGGCTATAGCCGGGCTTTTTTCGACTGTATAGATGGCAAATGGCCATTATTCTGAATGGCTTTTTGCAAAGAACGTGTCATTTAAGGGTCACTCATGGAAGTAGGTGCGATCGCCGAGCAGGATGGAACTGCTGCTGAGTCTGTGATGTCACAGCTTCATGTCGTTAAGAATGATGACAGGGAAACTGTAGAGCTGACCTGCATTGACCCAGCGTCAGTAGGGCCTCTGATTCAGATGCTGCAGGACGCTCCGCTTGGAAAAAAGATCCGTATTTATTTGCGGGCAAATCCTGGTGGGAACGTCGGTCAGCTGCAGGACCTCATTGAAGCTCTGGCTCGTACCAATGCTGACGTTGAGATTGCGGTTGGCAGGTTTGCAATGAGTTGCGCCGCAGTGCTCTGGTTGTGGTTCGCCCTCGACCCGGTCAACCTTGCGAATGACCCAGGCGAAGGTCGCGTTGTTTCTGTTAATCCTCTGAAGCCTGCGGTGCTCATGTATCACCGCCCGCGATGGCCAGATGGCGACTATTACTGCTTCATTGATGACTTCAAGAACAAAACGATCCGAGATAGCGCTCGCGAACAGGTAGATATGTTTGATGACCTGTTCTATCGTTACCTCGATCATCTTGGCCTCAATGGGATTCACACAGCGACATTCTCAACGCCGCAGGCAACGTATAAACATGTGTTGCAGCACATGTTGGAAGCATATCAAAGCAACAAAGATTGCTTTATTCCCTTATAAGGAAAGGAATCAGGTCATGAAAAGCTTTAGCGCTAGTGAGTATCAGAAAAAGCATGCCACGACCCCTCGTAAAGACGGGTTGAGTGGTCGCGACTACACCCTAGCCCGCGTACGTCGTTTCCAAGAGGCTGATCAGAGCCTGAAGGATGCTTGCGCAGAGCTGGGTATTGAGAAGCCCGTCATGATGTGCTGATTTGCAATCCCACAACAAAAAGCCCGGCTATATGCCGGGCTTTTTGTTATGGGCGGGTATTTCTTGTGCTTTGCAATCGAATGCCTGTCCATATGTGCTGCAGTTCTGTCGGTGACTCGTCATCCATCCATTTTGCATAGACCTCAACAAGCATGGTGAAGTCTTTGTGCCCCATTTGTTTGGCGATGAATGCTAGGTTCCCGCGAGCAGTGAGGCACCAGCATGCATAGGTGTGGCGCGTTTGGTACGGTCGCCTGGCCCGGATCCCGGCGCGGCGCTGGATTGCGGCCCACTTCGTGTTCCAGGCGGTTGACACGAACCACACGTTGATCACCCGTTTCCTTGCCTGGGTACCAGGTGATAGAAGGGGGATGACTGACTCGTCCCGCCATTCATGGCGGTTCTGGTACACCCGGATTTGCCGCTTCGGGTGTCCAGCGACAATGCCCATCAGAACTTCGCACGCCTCGATCGCTGGCTGCATCAGCAGTACGGTTCGCGGCTTGCCGGTTTTGGGGACCTTGAAGGTGCCGGTGGCGGTGATGGCCCGAGTGATATCGATCCTGCCGGTCGTCAGGTCGATATCTTCCAAGGCCAGTGCGCACAATTCGCCGAGGCGTAGGCCGGTGTAGACGGCAAGCGTGATCGCCGCCTTGTCTTGTGGGTGTAGGCACCCTTTTGTGAGGAGTTGGTCGAATTCGTCGTGGGTGAGCGGATCGGGCTCTTTTTCGCTCATGGCAAACCGGGTGCATGCCGCAGCGAGTCCGCTCCTGCAGTAGCCATTGCTCTCGCACCAGGTGAGGAAGCCGGAGAACGTAGCAAGGTAATGGTTGGCTGTAGACGGCGCCCGGGTCTCGATCAATTGAGCGCGAAGCGCTTGTATGTCCTCGGGCAGCAAGATGCCAGCGAGGCGGTCCTTGCCGACCAGCTCGACACAGATGTCCAAGGCATAGCCATACTTTTCCTCGGTCATTGGAGTGATGTCCACTGCCTTCAGAGGTTTGTAACGCTCTACCAGTACGCTCAGTCGTTCGTCCTTGGCGCTGCTGTAGTTCGCGGCGTGCTTTGAGTCGGGAAAGTGACGGCCATATTCAAAGGTCCCCAGCTTGATCTCGTGAAGAATTGCCGCCCTGAGCAGGGCGGCATGTTTGATGTTGGCTTTGGTCACCGGTAGGCCGAGAGACTCACGGCAGCGTATGCGGCGCCACATGAAGACGATCCGCAGGTTACCGCCGTGAATCTCAATGCCGGTGTGCTTTGCCAGCTCGGCCTCTAGGCCACTTGTGATGCGCTCTCGGCCCATTTGTCATACTCTGCCATGTTGATTGCGATTCGCCCGTCCGGAGTTTTGCGCCAGACGCGGCCTTGTGCCCAGGTGCCATCCTTCACTTTGTGGCGGATGGCGTCTTCGCTGTACCCAGTAAGTTCGGCGGCACGTTTGATCATTACCCAGCGCGCTAGGCTCAGGCATGGCGATATAGCGCGCAACTGGCGCAGCAGGCACGGACCCACGCCCAGGAGCGCCAGCAACTGGCCGAAGCCCTGGCCAGCCAGGCGCTTGGCGAGCGTCAGCAGCGTCAGGTGCTGGAGCAGCAGATCCAGGCCAACGATCAATCCCATTATCAGGAGTTACTCGATGCGCAACAGACTCAAGCGCGCCTGCGTGACCGTCTTGCCACTGCTGATTTACGGCTGTCAGTCCTCCTTGGCGCCGACGCCGTCTCCGGTGTGCCTGCCGCCCCCGCCACCGGCGGCCTGGATCATGACCCCGTACGCGCCCGACTTGAGCCAGCGCATGCTCGACGAATTATCGCCATCACCGACCGCGGTGATCGGGGACTGATCGCCTTGCGGGCCTGTCAGGCTTATGTACGCGCGCTGCAGCGCTGAGGATTTGTGTCGGACGATAGCTGGTGTAGGGTAGGCGACAGTCTTTCAAGGAGCTTGCCATGGACCCGATCACTGCGCTTTCCGCCCGCCTGGGTGAACACCTGCGCCGCTTCAATGCCCAGGTGACCACTGCCGAGTCTTGCACCGGCGGCGGCATCGCCGAGGCCATTACGCGGATTCCGGGCAGTTCGGCCTGGTTCGAAGCCGGTTATGTGACTTACTCCAACCCCCAGAAGACCCGCCAGCTGGCGGTGCCGCCAACCCTGTTCGCCGAGGTCGGGGCGGTCAGCCAGGAAGTGGTCGAGGCCATGGTCCGCGGCGCCCAGGCTGCCAGCGGTGCGCGGTTCGCCGTGGCGGTCAGTGGCGTGGCCGGGCCGGACGGTGGGTCGCCGGCCAAACCGGTGGGTACCGTATGGCTGGCCTGGGCCGATGGCAGCCATGTCAGCAGCGAGCGTCGGCACTTCGACGGCGACCGCGACGAGGTACGCCGACAAACGGTAATCGCCGCGCTAGAGGGCTTGTTACAGCTTGGTGCAGAGTAAATCGCAATTCGGGGGTAGGCGGGAACAAAACCCTGTGGAATAATACTGGCTACTTATACAGGTGTTCTGGCCGTCAGGCCCTATCGATTACGTGAGGACTTCAATGGACGACAACAAGAAGCGCGCCTTGGCTGCGGCCCTGGGGCAAATCGAGCGTCAATTCGGTAAAGGCGCGGTCATGCGCATGGGCGACCACGAGCGTCAGGCGATTCCGGCCATTTCCACCGGTTCCCTGGGCCTGGACATTGCCTTGGGCATTGGCGGCCTGCCAAAAGGCCGTATCGTCGAGATCTACGGTCCTGAGTCGTCCGGTAAAACCACACTGACTCTGTCGGTCATCGCCCAGGCCCAGAAAATGGGCGCTACCTGCGCATTCGTCGACGCCGAGCACGCCCTCGATCCCGAGTACGCCGGCAAGCTCGGCGTCAATGTCGACGACCTGCTGGTCTCGCAGCCTGACACTGGCGAACAGGCCCTGGAAATCACCGACATGCTGGTGCGCTCCAACGCCGTTGACGTGATCATCGTCGACTCCGTGGCCGCCCTGGTACCCAAGGCCGAGATCGAAGGCGAGATGGGCGACATGCACGTCGGCCTGCAAGCCCGCCTGATGTCCCAGGCGCTGCGTAAAATCACCGGTAACATCAAGAACGCCAACTGCCTGGTGATCTTCATCAACCAGATCCGCATGAAGATCGGCGTGATGTTCGGCAGCCCGGAAACCACCACCGGTGGTAACGCGCTGAAGTTCTACGCTTCGGTCCGTCTCGACATCCGCCGTACCGGCGCGGTGAAGGAAGGCGACGAAGTGGTCGGTAGCGAAACCCGCGTCAAGATCGTCAAGAACAAGGTGGCACCGCCGTTCCGTCAGGCTGAATTCCAGATCCTCTACGGCAAGGGCATCTACCGCAACGGCGAGATCATTGACCTCGGCGTGCTGCACGGCTTCCTGGAAAAATCCGGTGCCTGGTACAGCTACCAGGGTAGCAAGATCGGTCAGGGCAAGGCCAACTCGGCCAAGTTCCTTCAGGACAACCCGGAAATCGCCGCTACTCTCGAGAAGCAGATCCGCGACAAACTGCTCAATGCCGGTGCTGTTGAGGCTGCTGGCAAGGCTGCAGCGGTCAACGCCGAGCCTGAAGACGAAACCGAAACTGAAGCCGGCTACTGATCGTCCCCATGTCCGTCGTACTCGACACTCCCGTCGCCGTAAGGCGGACAGCCATGGACCTGCTCGCACGCCGCGAGCACGGTCGAGTCGAGCTGACGCGCAAGTTGCGTCAGCGCGGCGCTCCCCCCGAATTGATTGACCAGGAGCTCGACCGCTTGACGGAAGAGGGCCTGCTCAGTGAAGCCCGTTACCTGGAAAGCTTTATCAGCTACCGCTCGCGTTCCGGCTACGGCCCGGCACGCATTCGCGAAGAGCTGAGCCAGCGCGGCCTGCAACGCGGCGATATCGACCAGGCCCTGCGCGAGAGCGGTGTGGATTGGGCGGGGCAGTTGCAGGATGTCTGGCAGCGCAAATTCTCCGGGCAGTTACCCATCGATCCGCGCAGCCGCGCACAGCAAACCCGTTTTCTGGTCTACCGTGGTTTTTCCATGGAAATGGTCGGCCGCCTGTTGAGCGGCCGAGGGCTGGACGACTAACTGAGGGTCAAGTGACTTTCAGTGCTTCGCGGGCCCGTTGCGTGGTGTGCATCGGCTCGGGCTTGGCCCAGTTTTCCGACAGGTTGATGAAGTCCACCAATTCGCGCAGGCGCCCCTGGTCGCGGCCGTTGAAGGCGAAGGTTAGCCGTGTCAGGTGACTGAAGCGGGGCTCATCGTGGTGCTCGCCGGCATACGCGTGCTGGTGGTACTGACCACTCAGGCGCAAATCGGCAAACCCCTCCTGTAGATCAAGCAACGCGCCTTCGCTGAGCGGGTGGTGCATGCGAATCACGAACTGGTTTTTCAGCCAGCGGCTGGAGTGGTAGTTGCTGTAGAACTGGTTGATCTCCTCCACGGCTTCTTCGGCACTCTGCACCAGACGCAGCAGCTTCAGGTCGCTGGGCAGGATGTAGCGGTTTTCTTCCAACTGCCGGGTAATGAAATTCAGTGCGTCCTGCCAGAAGGTGCCGCCCGGAGAATCCAGGAGCACCACCGGCACCAGCGGGCTCTTGCCGGTCTGGATCAGGGTGAGCACTTCCAGCGCTTCATCCAGTGTGCCGAAGCCACCTGGGCACAGCACCAGCGCATCCGCTTCCTTGACGAAGAACAGCTTGCGAATGAAGAAGAAGTGAAACGGCAGCAGCTTGTCGGTGCCGTCTACAGTGGGGTTGGCATGCTGCTCGAACGGCAGGGTGATGTTGAACCCCAGGCTGTGATCGACACCTGCGCCTTCGTGTGCGGCGGCCATGATGCCACCGCCAGCGCCGGTGATGACCATCAGGTTGGAACGGGCCAGGGTCGCGCCCAGTTCCCTGGCCAGTGCATACATCGGGTGTTCGACCGGGGTACGGGCTGAACCGAACACGGTGACCTTGCGCCGGCCCTTGTACTGCTCAAGGGTGCGGAAGGCATGGTCCAGCTCGCGCAAGGCTTGCAGGGTAATCTTGGCGTTCCAGCGGTTGCTGTCGTCATGGGCCATGCGCAGGACGGTCAGCATCATGTCACGGTACAGCGACAGGTTGGGGCTGTCGGGGGCAACCAGTTTCAGTTGTTCATCCAGCTTGCTCAGATCGATTCCCTGGTTCTTGAAGTGACTCGACAGCAGTTCATTCGGTTGGTAAGGCATTCAACGTCTCCTTCTGCAGCAAAACCTCTGACCGGACCTGTTTGGTTTCCGGCCGCGACACTACGTGTGTCGCTGGCTGCCGTGGCTCGAGTGTGCGCCTCGAGCATTGCAGTAGACCTGCAAGGTCTTAGTGCAGTGATGATGGGCTCTTTGTTGTTGTCGCTCAGCAATGCTAATGCACGGCGTCGGCAGGCATCCCCCGGTGCGAGCCCTGAAACGGGCGGGCGCTTGCTATCAATCTAGACCCTGGCAGGTATTTGTGCCGAAAGGATCTTCGCTGGGGCAGCGTGATGGGGCAGGTTGGAAACAGACCGCTCGTCAGTCGGGAGCCGATCCTGGCATGGGTCTGGTTAACTGGAAGCCTGAGCGACTGTCGCGGTGCAGGGAGGCTGTCACATGCAACGGCTTAATCTGGAGCTCGATGCGCAGCTGTTCGAGCTGCTCGAGCGCTCGGCCCAGGCCAACAACCTGAGCCTTGAAGAAGAGTGCCTGCGTCGCCTGGGGGGTGGGGTACGGCACTCACGTTACGTCCAGGCCCTGGTGGCCGAACTGCGCGCCGATGAAAAGCAACGGCGCGACAGCGAGCAGGTGGCTTAGGCTTACTTGCTTGGCTTCACACCACAACTCTTGGCATCGAACGCCTGTTCACTGACCGGGCGGTTGGTCTTGTACTCGGTGAAGCGGTAGGTCAGCACCGCACCTTTGGCCAGCAACTGACGGTAGCCGGTGTTCTTGCAGACGCTGTCACCCAATTGGCTGCGCACCCGGTTTGGGTCGGCCTTCATTTTTTCAGCGTGGCTGGGAAGTACGCTGAGGTGGTTGATCAGTTGCTTGCCTTCGACGGTGTAACCCTGGTCGAGGATGTCTTCGTTGATCGCCCGCGGCGTGCCCACGCTGCTTTCAGTGGCAACTTTTTGCAGCATCTTGCTCAGCTCGTACTCCTGCTTGGAGGCCGCATTGGCAGCCAGGGGCAGGGCGAGCAGCAGGCTCAGGGACGGGGCGATGAAGCGCAACATGGGTTTCTCCTGGTTCGGTAACTGGCAATTGGACCGGCAACTGCGCACGGTGTTCCGTCACGCGCGAAGTCGTGGCGCCAGCGGGTAGCGTCAGGCTGCAGATTATAGGGGAGTCGGCGCTATGGCTGCACGGCAAATACCGTCTGCCGGTAGACCGGGTCTGGTAAACTGCAGCGGTTTTCCTGTCTTGCCGAGTCCGCGCAGTGCCGTCCTTTCCTTGCCTATATAGTCTGCTGCCATGAGCCATGCCGTATCGCGCCTGCGCGCCGAGCGCCTGGCGCGCAGTGTCAAACCTTTCGTTGCGCGCGGATCACGGGCGCCACGCTGCCCGCAGTGCCGGGTGATTTTCAGCCATTGCCTGTGTGCCTGGCGTCCACGGGTGCCGTCCGATTCGGCAATGTGCCTGCTGATGCACGACACCGAGCCATTGAAACCGAGTAACACCGGCTGGCTGATTGCCGACCTGATCGCCGACACCTCGGCGTTCGGCTGGCAGCGTACTTCGGTCGATGAGGCTTTGCTGGCCTTGCTCGATCAGCCGCACTGGCAGCCTTACATCGTCTTTCCCGGTGAGTTCGTGGCGCCGCAAAGGGTGGTCAGCGAGGTAGTGCGTGAGCCCGGCAAACGGCCGTTGTTCATCCTCCTCGATGCGACCTGGACCGAGGCGCGCAAGATGTTTCGCAAAAGCCCCTATCTCGATCGCTTCCCGGTGCTCAGCCTGCAACCGGAGCAGCTGTCGCGTTACCGCTTGCGCCGCTCCAAGCGCGACGATCATTTCTGCACTGCCGAAGTGGCGGCCATGTGCCTGGAGCTGGCGGGGGACCAGCGTGCTGCCGAAGCCCTGGATGCTTACCTGGATGTGTTCAGTACCCACTACCTGAGTGCCAAGCACCAGTGGTCAATTGATGAGCAGGATGCCGTCCACCAGCGTTTGCATACCTTCCTATAGTACAAGGGGCAGATATCGCACATTGGGTCATAATGGGCAGGCTGGCGACCATTGCGTGCCTGTCCGGACCGGGCAATCAACTTGACCACCCGGTTCTGGCTCGGCATCCTTGGCGCCGATTCGGGCATATACAAGGCTTGAAACACAGTTTTTCCTGGCCTTGAAGTGCCTTTTGGGTGTGCGGCACCGCCGTCAGCACCTTGAGTTGCCCGCCAGGCGCCTATTCTTCCTCCCTGCGCCTGCACAGAACAGGATCATTAGATCGATGGCCACGTACGAAATCCTGATTGCCGATGACCACCCGCTGTTTCGCAGTGCCCTGCGTCAGGCTGTAACCCTGGGCCTGGGGCCCGATGTCCGCCTGGTAGAAGTGGCGAGCATTGCCGAACTGGAAACCCGCCTCGCCGAGAAGTCCGATTGGGATCTGGTGCTGCTGGACCTCAACATGCCAGGTGCCTACGGTTTTTCCGGGCTGGTCCTGTTGCGCGGTCAGTACCCGCAGATTCCGGTGGTGATGGTCTCGGCTCAGGAAGAAGCCGCGGTGGTGGTGAAGTCGCGCGAATTCGGCGCCAGTGGCTTTATTCCCAAGTCCAGCTCCCTGGAAGTGATTCAGGAAGCGGTGAAAAAGGTCCTTGATGGTGACATCTGGTGGCCGCCACAAGCCTTTGAAAAAGTCGACGTATCGGCTGAAGCCAAGGCTGCCAGTGAAGGCCTGGCCAGTCTCACCCCCCAGCAGTTCCGGGTGTTGACCATGGTCTGCGAAGGCTTGTTGAACAAGCAGATCGCCTACGAGCTGAACGTTTCGGAAGCGACCATCAAGGCCCACGTCACGGCGATTTTCCGAAAGCTCGGCGTGCGTACCCGCACTCAGGCGGCACTGCTCCTGCAACAACTGGAATCGGTTTCGGCGAGCTGAGGCCGTGGCCTTCACGCTTTTTTGACCCGATCTGCACTAGGCTGCAGCGCATTTTTTCAGTGGATGAAGTGACCTTCTATGTCATCGCCTTTCAAGGGCCAGACCGGCCTCAAACGTATTTTCAACGCTGCCGGCTATTCGTTTGACGGTCTGCGCGCAGCTTTCACCGGTGAAGCGGCTTTCCGCCAGCTGGTGCTGCTCAATGTGCTGCTGGTGCCGCTGGCGTTCTGGCTGGATGTCAGCCGTGCCGAACGGGCCATTCTGATTGCCGTGTGCCTGTTGGGCCTGATCGTTGAATTGCTCAATTCGGCAGTTGAGGCAGCGATCGACCGGATTTCTCTCGACCGCCACCCGCTGTCGAAAAACGCCAAGGATATGGGCAGTGCCGCCCAGTTCGTCGCCCTGACAATGGTGGCGGTGGTCTGGGCGGTGATCCTTATCTAGGCAATGTTGGGCAGGACGATTTCGTCACTGCGCTGCACACCGGCGGTAAAGGTACGGCACAGCTCGAGAAACTCGCGCATGGCAGAGGTCTGGTACTTCTGCTTGTGCCAGATGAAGTAGAACTGCCGGGCCAGGTCCAGCTCCGGTGTTTCCACTGCGACCAGGCTGCCGCGACGAAAAGCGTCGCGCAACGCCAGGCGTGAGATGCAACCGATGCCCAGGCCCGATTCGACAGCGCGTTTGATCGCTTCGGTGTGCTCAAGCTCCAGGCGGATGTTCAGGTTGGAGCGGTGGTGACGCATCGCCTGGTCAAAGGTCAGGCGGGTGCCGGAACCTTGCTCACGCAGAATCCACGCTTCGTGGGTCAGCTCTTCCAGGCTGGCCTGGCCGCGCTGGGCCAGCGGGTGCTGTGGCGCGCAAAACACCACCAGTTCGTCTTCAACCCAAGGTTGCACTTCAAGATCAGGATGGTTGCAGTCGCCTTCGATTAGACCCAGATCAATTTCATAATGGGCAACCTGGTGCACGATATGCGCAGTGTTTTGTACGTGGAGCTTGACCTGACTTTCCGGGTGGACCTGCATGAAACTGCCGATCAGCAGTGTGGCCAGGTAGTTACCGATGGTCAGGGTGGCGCCGACCGCTAGTGAGCCGAAACCGGACTTGCCGTTGAGCAGGTCTTCGATTTCCTTGGCCTGGTCGAGC
The DNA here is from genome assembly GCF_000746525.1 of Pseudomonas alkylphenolica. NCBI lineage: Bacteria > Pseudomonadati > Pseudomonadota > Gammaproteobacteria > Pseudomonadales > Pseudomonadaceae > Pseudomonas > Pseudomonas alkylphenolica. The sequence continues at coordinate 4,450,710 of NZ_CP009048.1, read as the reverse complement.
AGCGCCACTGCCTGTGGCAGCAGTTGATGACCCAGGGCGTTGAGGCTCAGGCGTTTGCCGGCGCGGTCGAACAGCTGGCAGCTGGACTGGCGTTCAAGTTCGGTGATCGAGGTACTGGCGGCCGACTGCGATAGCGCCAGTATTCCCGCGGCTCGCGAGACGCTTTGATGCTGGGCTACGGCGACGAAGACCTGAAGCTGACGAAGTGTAAATCGCATATCTATATAACCGATAAGACATATCTTGATAATTCATTTAACAGATATTGTCGCTCGCACTAAACTATCGCGCAATCGCGCTCTAGGTTAGCGCTGCGTTTTATTTCAGGAGCCCGTACATGAGCAACATGAACCACGAACGTGTCCTCAGTGTTCACCACTGGAATGACACCCTGTTCAGCTTCAAGTGCACCCGCGATCCGGGCCTGCGCTTCGAGAACGGTCAGTTCGTGATGATCGGCCTGCAACAGCCCAACGGCCGCCCGCTCATGCGCGCCTACTCGATCGCCAGCCCGAACTGGGAAGAGCATCTGGAGTTCTTCAGCATCAAGGTGCCGGACGGCCCGCTGACCTCGCAGTTGCAGCACCTGAAGGAAGGCGATGAGATCATCATCAGCAAGAAGCCTACCGGTACGCTGGTACTCGACGACCTGAACCCGGGCAAGCACCTGTACCTGCTGAGCACCGGTACTGGCCTGGCGCCGTTCATGAGCGTCATCCAGGACCCGGAAACCTACGAGCGCTTTGAAAAAGTGATCCTGGTGCACGGCGTCCGTTACGTCAACGAAGTCGCCTACCGCGAATTCATCACCGAGCACCTGCCGCAGAACGAGTTCTTCGGCGAGGCGCTGCGTGACAAGCTGATCTACTACCCGACCGTGACCCGCGAGCCGTTCGAGAACCAGGGCCGCCTGACCGACCTGATGCGCAGCGGCAAGCTGTTCAGCGACATCGGTCTGCCACCGATCAATCCGCAGGACGACCGTGCGATGATCTGCGGTAGCCCGAGCATGCTGGACGAAACCAGCGAAGTGCTCGACAGCTTCGGCCTGAAGATTTCGGCGCGTATGCGTGAGCCGGGTGACTACCTGATCGAGCGTGCATTCGTCGAGAAGTAAGCAGCACTGAAACAAGAAAGCAGGCCTCGGCCTGCTTTTTTTATGCCTGTAGGAGCGGGCTTGCCCCGCGATGCTCTATGACTGACAGTCCGCAATCGCGGGGCAAGCCCGCTCCCACCGGAGAGTCTGCTATCTAAGCACTAGGTCAAGACAGTTGCACTTTAGAGATCCAGAACCACTTCCAGCACCCGGATCTGATCCGGCTGCGGATAGTGCCAGCGTACCTGCACATCCCAGAACTTTACCCCGTACACACGCTCCGGTGGCGGGATCTGGTAAGCCGGACGCGGATCCTGGGCCAGACACTGTTCGATCAGCTCAACCAGCGGCTCTTCAAGTCGCAGGGCGTGTTCATGGGCCTGGGGCAGGGCGCTGTCACTCCAGGCAACCGGAATCGGCGCTGGCGGCGCGCTGGCCATCTGGTTGGTCGCACACGTCACCGCGTCGGCATAAGGCACGTAAGGCTTGATGTCGAGCACCGGGGTGCCGTCGAGCAGGTCGATGCCCGACAGCAGCAGACGTCCGGCCTCAACCTTTTCAAGTCGCACCACCGATTGGCCGATGCCGTTGGGCCGGTGCGTCGCCCGGGTGGCGAACACACCCATGGAGGTGTTGCCGCCCAGCCGTGGCGGACGCACCTTGAGCCGTGGCTTGTCTTCCAGGGCCTGGTGGAACAGGAACAATAACCAGACATGGCTGACCTGTTCGAGCCCGGCCACCGCGTCGCCGTTGTCGAAGGGCGGCAGCAGTTCCAGCACGCCGCGCGCAGCGGGCGCCAGCTGGGGCTGGCGCGGGATCGCGAACTTTTCCTTGAAGCAGGAGCGGACGAAACCGATCGGTGCGACGCTGTAGTTCATCGACGTCTCAGCCACGGACCCGCAGGGTCAGGCCCTTGAGGAAATTACGCAGCAGTTGGTCGCCGCACGGACGGTAGTTGTTGTGCCCGACCTTGCGGAACAGGGCGCTGAGTTCTGGCTTGGACACCGGGAAGTCAGCCGCCTTGAGGATCGCGTGCAGGTCGTCTTCCTTGAGCTCGAAGGCCACCCGCAGTTTTTTCATGATGATGTTGTTGGTCACCGGCAGTTCGACCGGCAGCGCAGGGCGGCTGTCGTCCTTGCCGCGCTTGAAGATCACCAGGCCATCGAGAAAGTGCGCGATGACTTCGTCAGGGCAGCGCACGAAGCCTTCTTCGTCTTCTTTCTTGAGATAGGCGACGATGTCGTCGGTGGCGACGTCGAAGCCGCTGAGCTTGATGATGTCGGTCAGTTTGGCGTCGTTGACGTCCAGCAGGTAGCGCAGGCTGCGCAGTACATCGTTGTGAATCATGGTGACAATCCTGTTCGGGGCGTCGCCCGGGTGGCGGCGCCTTGTTGCTAGAATTTTTCGGTGTTCGCCAGATAGCGCCACTGGCCCAGGGGCAACTTGCTCATGGATACACCGCCCAGGCGAATCCGGCGCATGCTCACCGGGGTAACCCCAACGCTGCTGCACAGCAAGGCGATCAGGCCAGGCTGCGGGTTTTTCAGGACCATGCGCAGGCGCGTTTCGTTCTGCCAACTGGCCTTGATCTTCGGCAGCTCCTTGCCCTTCCAGGTGAACCCGCGGTTCAGGCGTTCCAGGCCGTGAGCGATCATGTCGCCGCTGACTTCAACCACGTATTCCTGTTCGAGCTTGGCCAGGTCGGATTCGAGCTTGCGGGTGATCCGCCAGTCCTGAGTGAACACCTGCAGGCCGCTGGCGCCTTGTTGCAGAGGCGCCACGTTATTGAGGCGGGCGAAGTGGCCTTTGAGCGGGCGGCGGCCCTGGCTGTGATCTGCTGACAGGCTGTCGGCAGTGATGCTGTTGCAGGCGCTGTCGAGGTCCAGGTCGGCCGGCTGGTGGAGCAGCAGGGTAACCGGCTCCAGGGCTTCGGCGCGGGCACCGGCCTGCAGTTCGACCTTCTGCTCGGTCACTTTGAATTGCGGCTCGTCGACCACCGCACCGTCCACGGTGACCCAGCCGCCTTCGATGTACAGTTCGGCCTCCCGTCGGGAGCAACCGACCAGTTCAATGAGGCGTTTGGAAAGGCGAATGGGTTCAGACATGACGACAGCCGTAGGCATAGGGAAAGATGCCCATTGTAACCGTGCGGACGGGCCCAGGTCCGGCAACATTCGCCCGTCGGGCCATTTATCTGCGATTTCGCTGCATTTCAGAAAGGTATGACGTCTTCTGTCAGCCGGTTTGAGCGGCTTTTGTCTGAATCAGCCTCAGATGCAGTAAGGGGTAGGGTTGGCCCATGCCATCTGTTTCCGAACGGCCGACCACCTCGAATCCCTGGTGCAAATAGAAGCCCAGAGCCTGCGGGTTTTGTTCGTTGACATCGAGCCCAACGGCGTTGAGTTCGTCGATGGCGTAGTGCAACAGGCGTTTGCCCAGCCCCTGGCCACGCACAGCCGGATCTATAAAGAGCATTTCCACGCGTCCGGCGGCAACCCCGGCAAAACCGGTAATCCGCTGCTTGGCGTCTTTGCAGCAGATCAGCATCACCGCGTCCAGATACTGGCTGACCAGCAGTTCGCGCAACAGACAGATATAGCTGTCAGGCAGGAAGTCATGGGTTGCCCGCACAGACGCCTCCCAGACACGCGCCAGCTCCGGGTAGTCGCTTAATCTGGGGGTGTGCACGCTGATATGCCGGTACATCGCTCTGCTCTCCTTGGGCAACAGAGACAACGATAGTTGCAAAAAAAAGCCCCGCCAGGGTCGGCAGGGCTATTTTCAGCAGGATGCGATCAGATCGGTTCAGCCCACATGTCGTACTCGTCGGCGTCGGTGACCCGGCAGCGTACGGTGTCACCCGGCTTGAAGCCGTGGTTGCCATCGATGAACACGTTGCCGTCGATCTCCGGGGCGTCGAAGTAGCTGCGGCCTACCGAGCCTTCTTCTTCCACTTCGTCGATCAGCACGTCGATTTCGCGGCCGATGCGCAGTTGCAGGCGGGCACTGCTGATCGCCTGCTGGTGGGCCATGAAACGATCCCAGCGCTCTTGCTTGATCTCATCGGGGACGACTTCCAGGCCCAGGTCGTTGGCTGGTGCGCCTTCGACGGGCGAGTACTGGAAGCAGCCGACGCGGTCGAGCTGGGCTTCGGTCAGCCAGTCGAGCAGGTACTGGAAGTCTTCTTCGGTTTCGCCCGGGAAGCCGACGATGAAGGTGGAGCGGATGATCAGCTGCGGGCACTGTTCGCGCCACTTCTTGATGCGCGCCAGGGTCCGGTCTTCAAAGGCCGGACGCTTCATCGACTTGAGTACTTTCGGGCTGGCGTGCTGGAACGGGATGTCCAGGTACGGCAAGATCTTGCCGGCAGCCATCAGCGGGATGATGTCGTCGACGTTCGGGTACGGATAAACGTAGTGCAGGCGAACCCAGGCGCCCAGGCTGCTCAGTGCTTCGCACAGTTCGAGCATGCGGGTCTTGACCGGGCGGCCGTTCCAGAAGTCGGTCTTGTATTTGACGTCGACGCCATAGGCGCTGGTGTCCTGGGAGATCACCAGGATCTCCTTGACCCCGGCCTTGACCAGGCGCTCGGCTTCGCTGAGGACTTCGCCGACCGGACGGCTGACCAGCTTGCCGCGCATCGACGGGATGATGCAGAAGCTGCAGCTGTGGTTGCAGCCTTCGGAAATCTTCAGGTAGGCGTAGTGGCGCGGGGTCAGCTTGACGCCCTGTGGCGGCACCAGGTCGATCAGCGGGTTGTGATCCTGACGCGGCGGAACCACTTCGTGCACGGCGTTGACCACCTGCTCGTACTGCTGCGGGCCGGTCACGGCCAGTACGCTCGGGTGCACGTCACGGATGCTGCCTTCCTCGACACCCATGCAACCGGTGACGATGACCTTGCCGTTTTCCTTGATGGCTTCGCCGATCACTTCAAGCGACTCGGCCTTGGCGCTGTCGATGAAGCCACAGGTGTTGACCACCACCACATCGGCATCCTGATAGGTGGGCACGACTTCATAGCCTTCCATGCGCAGCTGGGTCAGGATGCGCTCGGAGTCGACCAGGGCTTTGGGGCAGCCTAGGGAAACGAAGCCGACCTTTGGCGTGGTTGGCGCAGGAGTGGTGGACATGACTAACCTCGGTGTAATGGGGACAGTCGTACGCAAGCGCCGCTGTCCTGTTGGGCGCTAGCAGCGCCTCTGATCAAAAAGTGCGCAATTCTAGCGGTGCGCAACGGAGTTGACCAGCTTTAAACGGGGAAATACGACGAGTGCTTGGCGATGCCGGACTCCAGCAAAGCGGCTTGCTGCCGCCTGCTGGAGTGCCTGGGGGTTACTGCGCCTTGAACGCCGCTTGCGCCTTCGGGCTGGTGAGGATCGCGTAACGTGTTGTGCGGGATACTTTTCCGGTGAGGAAGCGCTCGAAAACAGGCATGAAAATACTGCGGTCCAACGTTGGCTGTTTGACCTTCAGGTAGTTTTCGCAGCAAGTGCGATAGTCTTCCATGCAGATGAAGCGCTTGATCCAGTAGTGGAAAAAGTAGCCCATTAAAAAACCCAGACTGAAATCGCGATCAATCACCTCGTGTGCGCAACACTCGAAATCGATCAAGCGCAGCTGGCCATCGGGGGCGATCAGGATGTTCTTCGGGTGAGGGTCCATGTGCACGAAGCCTTCGTCGAGCATGCGCGCGAACAGATCAAAGACTTGTGGCAGCAAGGTTGAGGCCTGTTCAGGGTGAGCGATCAAGCGATCATCAACACTGCAATGATCGTCCAGAAAGCTGACCAGCAAGTACTCTTCCTTGAGAAATGGAAAGCGCCCTTTATAGCCAAAGGCGGCAACACTGGGGGCGCAAGCGGATTTGGTGGCCACCGCTGACAGGTTGATGAATTCGTTGGTCAGGTCATGCAGGCCGAAAGTCTTCTTCAGCCCCAGGTAGTTCTGCAGCTGCTTTTTCCAATGGATCAGGCGATTGTGCTTAAGCACCCATTTGCGCTCACCTTCGAGCAGGAAGACGCCGCGGGTCGCTTCTGGCGTGTCCAGCGGGGTGTGTTGTTCGGGTGTTGTGAAGAAGCGCCGAACCGCGGTGGAAAGTTCGTGCTGATGGTGCGGATCAAAATGAAAGGTAACGCCCTCAATGTGCTGTTTGTGCAGCGTTCGGGTAAGGCTCCTGAGGTGACGCATGTACCGCTCCCTGATCGAAAAGTGCGCAATCCTAACGGCTGTAATATCACTTGGCTAGCAACCATGCGTTGTACCCTGGGCTATGCTTCGCGGCTATATGCCTGTGTTTCTATCGGGTCCTGTTGGCGTCAGCGGTGCGGTCGCTAAAGTCTCAGCGTCTGGCGTGTGTTTTTCCGGCCCCAAGGGTCTAGGCTGCGGGAGTAGCGGATGGTTCAGGCAAGCGATCAGGCTGATTCCGGGCATTCGGCGGCGAAGCCGCTGAGCCTGTTGGTGGCGGCGGTAGGGGTGGTGTACGGCGATATTGGCACCAGTCCCTTGTATACCCTCAAGGAGGTGTTTTCCGGCGACTATGGGGTGCCGGTCAACCATGACGGCGTGCTGGGTATCCTGGCGTTGATCCTCTGGTCGCTGATCTGGGTGGTCTCGATCAAGTACGTGCTGTTCATCCTGCGCGCCGACAACCAGGGCGAGGGTGGCATCATGGCCCTTACCGCGCTGGCACGCCGGGCTTCGGCGCCTTATCCCAAACTGCGTGCGCTGATGGTGGGCTGCGGCCTGATTGGCGCTGCATTGTTTTATGGTGACAGCATGATCACCCCGGCCATTTCGGTGCTGTCGGCGGTGGAGGGCATGCAACTGGCCTTCGACGGTATCGATCACTGGGTGGTGCCAATAGCCTTGGTGGTGCTGGTGGCGTTGTTTCTGATCCAGAAGCACGGTACGGCGCGAATCGGCATTCTGTTCGGGCCGGTGATGGTTGCCTGGTTTGTTGTCCTGGCGGCGCTGGGTGTGCACGGCATTTCCCAGAGCCCTGAGGTGCTCAAGGCGTTCAACCCGGTCTGGGCGGTACGCTTCTTCATTGTTCACCCGGGCATGGGGGTGGCCATTCTCGGTGCTGTGGTTCTGGCCCTGACCGGTGCCGAGGCACTGTATGCCGACATGGGCCACTTCGGGCGCAAGCCAATTGCCCGGGCCTGGTTCGCCCTGGTACTGCCGGCGCTGGTACTGAATTACTTCGGCCAGGGTGCCATGCTGTTGCAGAACCCTGAGGCAGCGCGTAACCCCTTCTACCTGTTGGCTCCCGCCTGGGCGCTGATTCCTTTGGTCGGCCTGGCCACCCTGGCGACAGTGATCGCCTCCCAGGCGGTGATTTCCGGGGCCTTCTCCCTGACGCGCCAGGCGATCCAGCTCGGTTATGTACCGCGCATGCAGATCCAGCACACCTCAAGCCACGAACAGGGGCAGATCTACATCGGCGCGGTGAACTGGGCGCTGATGGTCGGGGTGATCCTCCTGGTGCTGGGTTTCGAGTCGTCCGATGCGCTGGCCTCGGCCTATGGCGTGGCGGTGACCGGGACCATGCTGATGACTACCCTGTTGGTGTCCACGGTCATGCTGCTGCTGTGGAAATGGCCGCCGGTGCTGGCGGTACCGGTATTGCTCGGTTTTCTGTTTGTCGACGGCCTGTTCTTTGCCGCCAACGTACCCAAGGTGGTGCAGGGCGGAGCTTTTCCGGTGCTGGCGGGGATTGCGCTGTTCATGCTGATGACCACATGGAAGCGTGGCAAACAGATCCTCGTCGAGCGTCTGGATGAAGGCAGCCTGCCGCTGCCGCTGTTCATTGGCAGTATTCGTGTGCAGCCACCGCACCGGGTCGAAGGCACGGCAGTGTTCCTGACGGCGCGAGCGGATGCCGTGCCACATGCCTTGTTGCATAACATGTTGCATAACCAGGTGCTGCACAACCAGGTGGTGCTGTTGACGGTGGTCAGCGAGGATACGCCGCGGGTGCCGACGCAGCAGCAGTTCGAAGTAGAAGCCTATGGTGAGGGCTTCTACCGGGTGTTACTGCATTTCGGTTTCATGGATGAGCCCGATGTGCCTGCAGCGCTGAAGCTGTGCCATCTGGAGGGGCTGGACTTCAGTCCGATGCGCACCACCTATTTCCTGAGCCGGGAGACTGTGATTCCTTCGCGCCTGGTGGGGATGGCGCGTTGGCGGGCAATGTTGTTTGCGTTCCTGTTGAAGAATGCCAACGGCACGTTGCGTTTCTTCAACCTGCCGTTGAATCGGGTGATCGAGCTGGGTACGCAAGTCGAGATTTGACCTGCACAGTGGGAGCGGGCTTGCCCTGCGATGCGATGTGGCTGACAACATGCTATCGCGGGGCAAGCCCGCTCCCACTGGCAGACAGTTACTTGCCCAAATCAGTGCTCGGCAACGCTGGTCTTGCCCTGGCGATTTTCGATATCACCGATCAAGCGCTTGGCCAGCGCCGGGTAGTTCTCGTCAAAGTGATGCCCGCCTGGCAGCTTCAGGCGCTCGCCAACCGCGGTGTGGTCGGTGCAGCCACTTTCATCGGCTTCTTCCTCGCCATAGATGCAGATCACCTTCGCGGCCGGCAACTTGGCCATTTCCGGTCCGGTCGGCGCTTCCTTGCCGGCGTTGCCCAGCCAGCCCTCAACTTCGATCTCGAAACTGCCGCTGCGGGCAAAAGCCAGCAGGATGACTGCGTCAACACGTTGCTGGTCTTCAGCGGGAAGACGGTTGTAGATCGCAGGCAAGACGTCTGCGCCGAACGAGTAGCCGGTCAGTACGAAGCGCTTGGTGCCCCATTTCTGACGGTAGTGCTGCATCAGCTCCGACAGGTCAATGGCACTTTGTTCCGGTGTCTTGTGCTGCCAGTAGTAGCGCAGGGTGTCGATGCCGACCACTGGATAGCCAAGCTTGGCCATCTCTCCGGCAACGTCGCGGTCCAGGTCACGCCAGCCGCCGTCGCCGGAGAGGAACAGGGTCACGGTGTCGGTGGTCTGGCCTGCCGGGACCTCGACCACCGGGATGCTCATGGCATTGCCTTCTTCACCCACCAGAGCCTGGGTCAGTTGTGCCTTGAGCACTTGCGGCAGGTGGATGTCGTAATCGCTGATGCTGGTTTCGGCGTTGGCTTGATCGCGTACAAAGGCGGCGCTAGCGTCGTCCGGGTTGTCGTTCCAGGCGACGCTCCAGTGGCCGTGAGCCGCCGACTTGGGCAGCGGTGTGGCGCAGCCCGGGCGTTCAACACTGAAATCTACTGAGATAGCCTGGGCTTTGTCATCGCTTTGGCCAGCCAGCCAGTCCCAGGCTTGCGCGGCACCGGGGCCGATGCCGGCAACCAGGGTTGCCGGGCCTTGCAGTTGTTGCAGGGCCTGTTGCAAGGCGGCTTTTTGCAAGGTGCAGTCGGCTGGCGGCAGGATCACTTGAACCATCTGCGCCTCGCCGCTCTGGCTCAGGTTCAGCAGTTGCTTGTCGGTCAGCGCCTGGTCCGGGAGTACGGCGATGGCCACGCGGGCTTTGGCATGGGTGCCGGGGGTGACCCGGGTCAGGCTGCTGCCATCAAGCTGGGTCAGATGTTCCAGCTGTGGCTCAGGAGCCGGACGGGTCCACAGCCAGAAGCCCAGGGCTGCGACCAGCAAGCCAAGAAGCAGTGTGGCCAGAAGGTGTAACCAATAGCGTCGAATCATCAGCGTTTCACCAATCCAGTCAGGCCGCCGGCGATCAGGGCGGCAGTGTCAGCCAGTGCCACCAGCGGATCGAGTCCGGCAGGCACGGCCATGTAACGGGGTTCCCAGTCAGGCTGGAACTTGTCCTTGAAGCGTCTCAGGCCCTGGAAGTTATAGAGCTGCTCGCCGCGCTGGAACACGATTGAGCCCAGGCGTTGGGTCAGCGGTGCGCCACGGCGCGGCTGCAGTCCGGAAAGAGGCACCATGCCCAGACTGAAGCGGGCGTAGGCCTGGTGCTTATAGTGCTGGATCAGACCGATCATCATGAACTCCATGGTCAGCTTCGGCGCCTGTGGATGGGCGCGCATCAGGTCGAGGCTGGCCAGTTCGCGGCTGTGGGTTTCCAGCAAGTTGGCAAAGGCTACCGGGCGTCCCTCGAAGCGGATCAGGGCAATCCGGAAATGTTGCAGGTATTCTGGGCTGAATCGGCCTAGAGAAAAGCCTTTCTCGCGCACGTTCTTGCCGCTCAGCCAGGCGTCGGAGATAACCTTCAGCTCCTCAAGCGGGGCTTGCCCCGGTTCATGTACTTCCAGGCTCAAGCCGTCGCGACCACCGCGGTTCCAGGTGTAGCGCAGGTCTTTCATCTCCTTGCCCTTGGCATCCAGGTCAAAGCGTTTGAGATCGACCCGCGCCTCTTCGCCGAGCTTGATCGCGGTCAGGCCGATGTCCATATAGAACGGCAGGTTCTCGGCACGCACCTGGTAGAACACCGGGCGGGCATGGTGCACGTCACACAAGTCGCGGAACTGCCAGATCATTTCGGCACGTTTGTGCGCCGGGCCGATCGGATCGTACAGGGCGACCAGGCTGCGGCCTCGGTGAGCGTACATAAGGAAGGCATCGTCATCGGGGTGGAACAGCAGCGCCTTGTCCCCGGTCAGCGCCAGGCCGCCGTCGGGTTGATCCGAGGCTTGCAGAATGCGGTTGGCGCGTTGCAGCTCTTCGGTGTTTGGCAGGTGAATCACCGGGCGCGCGGTACGCAGCAACCAGGTCAGGGCGACCGCTACCAGCAGTACCGCGCTGCCCAGGGCCGAGCGCAGGCCGCGCGGGGCGTCGGCGTCCAGGGTGAATTGCCACCACAATTGATGGCTATAGGGCACGTCCTGATAAGCGAACAGCAACAGCCAGATCGACGCGCCAATGACGCAAGCGCTGGCTGCCAGATAGACCGGTGAGAAGGGCAGCTCCAGCAAGCGGCTGGGGCGGTAGAAGGAGCGCCGGAACAGTGCCAGCAGGCAGGCGGTGAAGGTCAGGATACTGGCCTCTTCCCAGTCAAAGCCCTTGAGCAGCGAGAGCAGGGCGCCGACCAGCAGCAGGATGGTGGTCAGCATCCAGGCGGCGGACAGGCGACGGCGCAGGCCCTGGGCCAGCAGCAGGCACAACACGCCAATCAGGCTGGCGCCGAAATGCGAGGCGTCGATCAGGCGATGGGGAATAAGGAAGCCCAGGTGTTCGAGACGTTCGTCGATTTCCGGGGTGGCGCCGGAAAACAGCAGCACTACACCAGAGAGAAACACCAGTACTGCCAGCACTGGGGCAGCCAGTCCGGATGCTGCCTTGATGGCCTGACGGGTAACCAGATACCGCCGTGCCTCGCTGCTCAGCAACAGGGCGCAGGCCAGAAGTAATGGCAGTACCACGTAGATCAGGCGATAGAGCAGCAGGGCGGCGGCCAGGGGCGCGGCACCAAGTTGATCGGCGAAAGCGGCCAGCAGAATCGCCTCGAACACCCCGACGCCCCCGGGAACATGACTCAGCACTCCCGCAGCCAGGGCCAGCAGGTACACCAGCAGGAATGCGCCGAAGGGCGGTGCTTCAGGCAATAGCAGGTACAGCACCGTCGCCGCGGCGGCAACATCCAGGGCGGTGATCAGCAATTGCAGGAAGGTCAGGCGTGCGCCGGGCAGGCGCAGGGTGCGGCGGCCGATGCGCACCAGCAGGTTGTCTACCTGCGGCTGCTCCGGCAGACGACGACGGTACAGGCCGTAGGCCAGCAGCGCAGCCAGGCCCAGCACAGCCAGTGCAATACCGGCCAGCAGTGCTTGTGGAAGATGCAAGGCTGCCGCTGCTGCTGGCAGATTGCTCAGGGTTGCCAGGGCTGCCAGCGGCGGTAGCGCACAACCGAGCGAGAGGCTGGCGAACAGGGTCATGCGCGCGACTTCAGCGGCACCAATACCCTGGCGGGCATACAGTCGGTAACGCACCGATCCGCCGGAGAGCAGTGACAGGCCGATGGCGTTGCCTATGGCGAAGGCGCTGAAACCACCCATGACCAAGGTCCGCGGCGGCAGTTGAACGCCGGCATAGCGACTGGCAGACCACTCGTAACCCAAAAGGATGATGAACCCTGCAATCGTTGCCATGAATGCTCCGGCCAGGGCCGTGGGTGGCACGCTGAGCAGCGAATCATGCAGGGCATAGATGTCCAGCTCGCTGAGCAGATGACGGCAAGCGATCAGGGCGATGGTGAACAACAGCAAGGTCACCGCCAGGCCAATTGGCTGGCGATAACGGCTCAAGCGGTCAAGCCAGCGTAAATGCTGGGCGGCGTTGGGCAGCGCAGAGGTGACAGGTGCTTGTGTTTCGGGTGTCTGGCTATGCATCAAGCACCTCGTGGGGGGTGCACGCCAGGAGGAGCGTATCCAGCCAAGGTACCAATCCCTATGGAAAGTAGTGGCGACTATGATCGGGCCACTGCCTGTCCAGAGGATAGTTAAAGAATATTTATATTGCCGCGCGGGCGTGGGGAGGGGGCTGAATCGCAGATGCAAAAAAGGCCACTTTTTTCAAAGTGGCCTTTTCTGTTGTTTGGTTGCGGGAGCCGGATTTGAACCGACGACCTTCGGGTTATGAGCCCGACGAGCTACCAGACTGCTCCATCCCGCGTCTGTGGGGCGGATTCTACAGCGTTTGGACCAGCTGTCAACGCTTAATTGTTGATTTACAATAAATTTATGCCCGAGCACTTTCTTCAGGCAAAGAAAAAGGCCACTCCGAAGAGTGGCCTTTCCTGAATCTGGTTGCGGGAGCCGGATTTGAACCGACGACCTTCGGGTTATGAGCCCGACGAGCTACCAGGCTGCTCCATCCCGCGCCTGTGAGATGAATTCTACAGTTATGCGCCGGGGTGTCAAGCGCTCATTTCAAGAAATCCTTTTTTGTTCAAATGCTTAGCGCTCTCTTTTAGTACTGCAAGGCAGCTGTGCTGGGGCTTGTAGGGTATGAGTGTGTATGTTTATCCAGTGCCTGTGGTGCGTATGGCGCAGTGGAATGAGATACTGCCTACACGATTGTTCACCTGTAGCTACGGTTGCCGATGTCCCAGCGCAAGATCATCCATATTGATTGCGATTGCTTTTACGCCGCTATTGAAATGCGTGACGACCCGCGTCTGGCCGGGCGGCCGCTGGCTGTCGGTGGCTCGGCTGAGCGCCGCGGGGTCATCGCCACCTGTAACTACGAGGCGCGGGCCTATGGTGTGCGTTCGGCAATGTCGTCCCGGCATGCTCTCAATCTGTGCCCTGATCTGCTGATCGTAAAGCCGCGCATGGATGCCTATAAAGAAGCATCCAGGGAAATACACACGATCTTTCGCGACTACACCGATCTGATCGAGCCCTTGTCGCTGGACGAAGCCTACCTGGATGTCTCGGACAGCTCCTGGTTTGCCGGTAGCGCAACGCGGATTGCCGCGGATATTCGCCGCCGGGTCGCCCAGCAACTGCACATCACCGTGTCGGCCGGGGTGGCGCCGAACAAGTTCCTGGCCAAGATCGCCAGTGATTGGCGCAAGCCCAACGGCTTGTTTGTGATCACGCCCAACGAAGTCGAAGCGTTTGTTGCTGCGCTGCCGGTCAGCAAATTGCACGGCGTGGGCAAGGTGACTGCGGACAAGCTCGGCCGCCTGGGCATCACTAACTGCCTGGAGCTGCGCGACTGGAGTCGCCTGGCGCTGGCCCGCGAGTTCGGCAGTTTTGGCGAGCGTCTGTGGGGGCTGGCGCGGGGTATCGATGATCGTGCGGTGCACAACGACAGTCGTCGTCAATCAGTCAGTGTCGAAAACACCTACGACACGGATCTCCCCGATCTGGCCAGCTGCCTGGAGAAACTGCCGGAACTTTTGGAGACCCTGGCCGGACGCATGGCGCGTATCGATGACAGTTACCGGCCGGGCAAACCCTTCGTCAAAGTGAAGTTCCACGATTTTACCCAGACCACCCTGGAGCAGGCCGGTGCCGGGCGTGACTTGGGCAGTTATCAGCAATTGCTCAGCCAGGCCTTCGCCCGTGGCGGCAAACCGGTGAGGCTGCTGGGTATCGGCGTGCGCTTGCAGGATTTGCGCGCGGGCCATGAGCAGCTGGAGCTGTTTAGTCGCGACTGAGGGTGAATGCAATCGCGGGGCAAGCCCGCTCCCACAGGACTTTCATCATCCCGGTGGGAGCGGGCTTGCCCCGCGATAGATCAATGCACGCCAGGGTCGGCGACCAGACGGCCGGCATCCTTGGTCAGTGACTGGAGAAACTCCTGTTGCAGCTCAGGATCGTTGCGGGTGAGTTCGATCAGGCTCTGCTCCAGCTCGCTGGCTTCTTCTTCCAGGCCCAGTTCAGATAGGCGTTTGACCCGGTGCACCCACTGACTGACTTCATCGTCTTCAAGGTCGTCGAAGATCAGGTCGTGGGCTTCCACCAGCTTGTTGCGCAAGGTGCTGCTGATCAGCAGGCTGGCATCGCCACGGACGTTGTTGTCTTCATCGGCGACCTGCAGGTGCAGGGTGCCGATGTGGGTCAGGTTCTGCTCGGAGAACGGGCTGTCGAGCAGATTCAGCAACAGCACCCCGTTGCGATCGGTAGTCAGCGTATGGTTGACCTTGCCGGCCTTGACCTCAACCGGACGATCGCTCCACGGCAGGCTGGTGTACTCCTGGCGTTTGTCCTTCTGGACCTCGTTGATCCCGGCAAGGTTCTGCTGGGCGCGGCCATTGGACTGGGTGTTCATGAACGGGTTGAGGCCGTCGACACCGTAGCTGAACCAGTCGCGGGTAACACTATCGGGCAGGTTGCCCAGCGCGAAAATATTGACCACGTTGGCACCGACGCCGGCCACTACAGCCACCGCGCCCAGGGGAATCTCGTAGACTTCCCGCCAGGGTTGGTAGGGCGTGTAGCGATCATATCGACGGGTGACTTCGAACTCGGTGACTTCGAAGTTCTTCTGTTCGTGAATGCGCACACGCCGCTGGGGCAGTTCGAGTACCTTCGGGTCCCCGACATCGATCTGCAGGCTGTGTTCGAGCAGCTTGCGCTCGATGCGTTCCTCATGCTCGCTGCGCTGGGACATCTGGTTGGCGCAACCGCTGAGCAACAGGGCGCCGCTCAGTGCGGCGCCCCCCAGGGTAAAGGTACTTCGCTTGAACATGATTACTCTTGCGTTGGCTTAGCGGCGGATGCGGGCTTGCAGGAACGACAGCACCTCGGCCACTGGCAGCGGTTGCGCGTCACGTTCGGTGCGGTGCTTGTATTCCAGGTTGCCATCGGCCAGGCCGCGGTCGCTGACCACAATGCGGTGCGGAATGCCGATCAGTTCCATGTCGGCAAACTTGATCCCCGGGCTGGTCTTTTTGTCGCGGTCGTCCAGCAGCACGTCGAAACCGGCGGCGGTCAGTTCGGCGTAGAGCTTGTCGGTGGCTTCGCGAACCTGTTCGGTTTCGTAGCGCAGCGGTACCAGGGCGACCTGGAACGGGGCCAGGGTGTCGCTCCAGATGATGCCGTTTTCGTCGTAGTTCTGCTCGATAGCCGCAGCCACCACGCGGGACACGCCGATACCGTAGCAACCCATGCTCAGGGTCACCGGCTTGCCGTTTTCGCCCAGTACCTGGCACTTGAGTGCTTCGCTGTACTTGGTGCCGAGCTGGAAGATGTGCCCGACTTCGATGCCGCGCTTGATCACCAGGGTACCCTGGCCATCCGGGCTTGGGTCGCCCTCGACGACGTTACGCAGGTCGGCCACTTGTGGAACGGGCAGGTCACGCTCCCAGTTGACGCCGAAATAGTGCTTGTCGTCGATGTTGGCACCCACGCCGAAGTCGCTCATCAGCGCAACCGAACGGTCGATGATGCATGGCAGCGGCAGGTTCAGCGGGCCGAGCGAGCCTGCGCCAGCGCCGATGGCGTCACGCAGTTCTTCGTCGCTGGCCATGACCAGCGGGCTGGCGACTTCCGGCAGGTTGGCGGCCTTGATTTCGTTCAGTTCGTGATCGCCACGGACGATCAGGGCAATCAGCTTGCCTTCTTCGGCCGCGTGGACGATCAGGGTCTTGACGGTCTTTTCGATCGCCAGGCCGTAGTTTTCCACCAGTTGCGCGATGGTCTTGGCGTCCGGGGTATCGACCAGGCGCAACTCTTCGCTTGGCGCAAGGCGCACGGTTTCCCGTGGAATGGCCTCGGCCTTCTCGATGTTGGCGGCGTAGTCGGAGCTGTCGCTGAAGATCACATCGTCTTCACCGGACTCGGCCAGTACATGGAATTCGTGGGAGTAGCTACCGCCGATCGAGCCGGTGTCGGCTTGCACAGGACGGAAGTCCAGGCCCAGGCGGGTAAAGATGTTGCTGTAGGCCAGGTGCATGCGGTCGTAGGTATCCTGCAGGGAAGCCTGGTCGGCATGGAAGGAGTAAGCGTCCTTCATGATGAATTCGCGGCCACGCATCAGGCCGAAGCGCGGACGGATTTCGTCACGGAACTTGGTCTGGATCTGGTACATGTTCAATGGCAGCTGTTTATAGCTGTTGAGTTCGTTGCGGGCCAGGTCGGTGATCACTTCTTCATGGGTCGGGCCCACGCAGAAATCGCGACCGTGACGGTCTTTCAGACGCAGCAGCTCAGGGCCGTACTGTTCCCAGCGGCCGGATTCCTGCCACAGCTCTGCAGGCTGGATGCTTGGCATCAGCACTTCGAGGGCGCCAGCGGCGTTCATTTCCTCGCGGACCACGGTCTCAACCTTGCGCATTACCCGAAGGCCCATCGGCAGCCAGGTATAAAGGCCGGATGCGAGCTTGCGGATCATGCCGGCACGCAGCATGAGCTGGTGGCTGATGACGACCGCGTCGGAAGGGGTTTCTTTCTGGGTAGCGAGCAAATATTGACTGGTGCGCATGGTAGGCCGTTGTCGGTTGCTTAAGACTTTAAATGACCCCGCATTGTACGGGGGCGATTCGGTGGCGTACAGGATGCCGGAGCACGAAGGCGTTGTCAGCCCGAATCGAGACAAGAAAAAGCCCGGCAATGCCGGGCTTTTTCGTACTGGGGATACTGAAAGCCCGGGGCTTACAGGATGCTCAGCGGGTACTCGACGATCAGACGCAGTTCGTCCAGCGAGGACGAACCGTAGTAAACGCCGTCGGCGGAACGGTAGGTGGCCTGACGCACGCGGAAGCTCAGGTCCTTGGCAGGGCCTTCTTGCAGGACGTACTTGGCTTCGATGTCGCGTTCCCACTCTTTACCGTTGGTGGTGCCTTCGACGTTGGCACCTTCACCGGTCACGTAACGGGTCATGAAACTCAGGCCTGGTACGCCGTAGCTGGCCATGTTCAGGTCGTAGCGAGCCTGCCAGGAGCGCTCGTCTTCGGCGTTGAAGTCGGAACGGGCTACGGAGTTGGCCAGGAAGATCGTGCCGCCACCGTCAATGCCATAGCCGTAGTCGCCTTCACCGGTTATACGCTGGTGAGCCAGGGTGAAGGTGTGGGCGCCAATGTTGTAGGCCGCCGACAGGCTGAATGCCTGGTTGTCCAGCTTGTCGCCGTCATAGGCGGTATACAGGGCAGCGCCGTCGCTCTTGGTGTCATAGAAGTTGACATCGAACACCAGGCCTTGGTCATCATTGATTGGCAGCGCCCAGTTGACGTTGGCGTAGTACTTGCGCCAGTAATCTTCAACTTTGGAGTAGTAGAGGCTGGCGCTCAGGTTGTCGGTGAAGGAGTAGCTACCACCGAGAACGTCGGCACTGGTCAGGCCAGGGCCCTTGATGCCTGTCTGGCGATCCTTGCCACCGATACTGTCGTGATACGACTGCGATTGAGCGTTGAGCGCGGTGAAGTGACCGGCGTTCAGCTCCAGGCCGTTGATTTCCTTGCTGGTGAGCAGGAAGCCTTCAATGGTTTCTGGCAGCAGGCGGCTGTCGTCGGTGGCCAGAACCGGCAGGGCGGTGAACTGGGTGCCGTACTTGAGGACGGTGTCAGAGATGCGCATTTTGACTGCGCCGCCGCCTTCAGAGAAGGAGTCTTCGGAGCGACCGTCAGATCCAGTAGGGAACTGACCGGTACCGGCACGGCCCTTGCCGCTGTCCAGTTTGATCCCGAGCATGCCGATGGCGTCAACACCGAAGCCTACAGCGCCTTGGGTAAAGCCGGACTCGTAGGTGCCGAGAAAGCCCAGGCCGGTTTCTTCGGAGCGTCGTGGGCTACCATCTGTCGGAGCCGTGCTGTTGCGTGGGTCACGGCTGAAATACAGCATGCGGGTTTTGACGTTCAGCGAGCTGTCTTCAACAAAGCCCTTGGATTCACTTTGCGAAGAGGCGAATGCCATTTGCGAGGTGCCTGCTGCAACAGCCAGGGCGATTATGCTCCACTTCATCACGCGCATCGTGATTTGCTCCTTTGGTTTTTAGGAAGAGTACTGCCGTCGCCCATTGATTTTTTTATGTGGCGCGGCTCTTTCTTTTTGTGTCGGCGGAAATGTATATCACGCAGACTGTAGTTGGCGATATGGGGGCAAAGAACCTTTCGGTAACTTTACGGTCATGTCGCTAACGGTTAAGTCCCTGTCGCAAATCACGTCCCGATTTTACGGGGCGTACAACGCCAGCGCTGTTCCGGACGGCTTAAGGATAGGTAAAAACAATCTAGCCCCCCGGCCCCGGTACTCCCTGGTTTACCCATGCAACTGTTGTTATTTGTCGCGCTTCACCGCATCACTGCAGCTGTCGTGCCGACTGTGGCGGATGAGAATGCAACAAGCGTGCTCAAAAGCGCGAGTGGTTCACAAAAATTTCACATCCTCCCGTGAGAGGGCCGCCAAGTGCCGTAAATCCGGGGGGCTAAGATCGAAAGATTCGTTTGCGTGGGTTGTTCTGGAATAAGGGAAAAACTGTCCTTTAAGTCAAAGCGTTACCGTGGAAACGCTGTGCTGGGTAGTTTGCGGATACTTTGGGTGCCAGGCGCATGAGGCAAGCCTCATTTTGGTGCGAAAAGTAGCGTTTCCGGGGGCGGCGGGCTGTTACCGGTACGTCTGTCGAAAGCTGGAGGGAGAAAAGCGGCCAAACCGGTGCGTTTCCACTTTTTACTGGCTACCTGGCAATGCTCCGCTACGCGAACAGGGGTATCCTGCAGCATTCGGTCTGTGGCGCGGGGTTGGCTGTGCATGGGCCAGGTATTAAACAGTTGTAGGAGATACCCTGTGTTTGATCTGGATCCACGTCTTCAAGAAGACACCTATGTGCTTGGGGACTTTCCTCTTTGTCGGCTGTTGCTGAGCAAGGACGCCAACTATCCCTGGTTTATTCTGGTGCCGCGTCGTGCTGATATCAGTGAATTGTTTCAACTGGATGACAGTGATCAGGCGCAACTCTGGAAAGAAACCACAGCCTTGGCCGAAAACCTCAAGGACAGTTTTGCTGCCGATAAAATGAATGTCGCCACACTGGGCAATGTCGTCAGTCAACTTCATATGCATGTCATCGTGCGGCGACGTAACGACCCGGCCTGGCCTGCTCCTGTCTGGGGAAACAAACCGGCAACTACTTATAGCGCCGAGCAGCTTGCCGATGTTCGCAAGCGTCTGGCGACAGTGCTCGATGACAACTTCACATTCGCCGAGGTGTGAGAAATGACACTTGAAGCGCGGGTAACCGAGCTGGAAAGCCGTGTGGCCTTCCAGGACGATACAATCCAGGCCCTTAATGATGTGCTGGTCGAGCAGCAGCGGGTGGTTGAGCGCCTGCAGTTGCAGATGGCGGCACTGCTCAAGCGTTACGAGGAAATGGTCGGCCAATACCAGAGCAGTGAAGAAGAGGCCCCGCCACCGCATTATTGAACGCTAGCGTTCAGGCATAAAAAAACCGCGGTCGCCCAGGCGCCGCGGTTTTTTATTTGTCACGGGATCAGCGCCGTGGGGCGGCGATCACGTCTTCGGCTTGCAGGCCTTTGTCGCGATTCATCACCGAGAACTCCACACGCTGGCCTTCGACCAGGACACGGTGACCTTCGCCGCGAATAGCGCGGAAGTGGACAAAAATGTCATCTCCCGAATCGCGGGAGATGAAGCCAAAGCCCTTGGACGTGTTGAACCACTTGACCGTACCGGTATCGCGGTTGCTCATGTCGTACTGGGTGTGCTGGCTGCGCGCGCTGGTGCTTTTGAGGAAGCCGGCGATCAAGTGCAGCGCAACGGCCAGCAGGGTGACGCTCAGCGCTGGCAGATTGCCTAGTTCCGGGCGGGCCAGCAGGGTCAGGGTTTGCAGCACCACGGCCAGTACCAGCAAAACACTGGCCAGGCGCTGGACGTGCAGGCGTGCGCCTTTGTAGTGCTGGGGGACCACGGGAGCGAGAAGCAGGTTGAGCAGGCCGAACAGTGCCAGGTAAATGGCCTCCGGTTGCTGCAGCAGGGGCACTGCATCGGTTCTTAGACTGGGTATGAAGGACAGCAGCAAAGCTGCAGCGCCCGTCAACAGGTGGACGATCTTGAACATGTTGGTTGGCTCACATTGATAAGGCATATCACAGGAAGAGCTGACATCACGGCGCGCATTGGCTTGAAAAACGCAAAAACGTGAGAAAAGGCCAGCCTATGCGCCCCTGCACTGACAATCGTCAGGGGCGGCACGCCGCCTATTTAACAGCAAAGCCCAAGGCTTCTCAAATCATCGGCAAACCGTGTGTCGCCTGCTCCGGGCCAGAACCGTCGGCGCCTGCAGCGCCGTGTCGCAGGTGCAGCACTGCAGGCA
Source organism: Pseudomonas alkylphenolica (assembly GCF_000746525.1). Lineage (NCBI taxonomy): Bacteria > Pseudomonadati > Pseudomonadota > Gammaproteobacteria > Pseudomonadales > Pseudomonadaceae > Pseudomonas > Pseudomonas alkylphenolica. Next base: position 4,429,893 of record NZ_CP009048.1, on the reverse strand, counting down.
GTGACAAGTCTTGGTACAGTGGGGTGTACCTGCTTGATCATCAAACATCATGGAAAGGGGAATCGCATGGCTATTGATATCGGTATCAGCGAAGAAGACCGCAAGTCCATTGTCGATGGGTTGTCGCGGCTCTTGTCGGATACTTATGTACTCTATCTGAAGACCCATAACTTCCACTGGAACGTGACCGGCCCGGCCTTTCGCACATTGCACTTGATGTTTGAAGAGCAATATAACGAACTGGCCCTGGCCGTGGACTCCATTGCTGAACGCATCCGTGCCCTGGGTTTTCCGGCGCCCGGTGCTTATTCGATCTACGCCCGTTTGTCTTCGATCAAGGAAGAAGAGGGCGTGCCGCCTGCCGAGGAAATGATCAAACAGCTGGTGGAAGGGCAGGAGGCCGTGACCCGCACGGCGCGCAGCATTTTCCCGCTGCTCGATAAAGTCAGCGACGAGCCGACTGCAGACCTGCTCACCCAGCGCATGCAAGTGCACGAAAAGACTGCCTGGATGTTGCGCTCGTTGCTGGAAGGTTAATAGTCCGGCAGGGCAGTAAGTGCTTAGGCATAGATGCCCGGATCTCTCATGGGGCCGGGCATTGATCGTTAATAAGGAAGGCGTTCTATCGTGATGCGATCCATGTTGTCTTGCCGAGCAATCCTACAGCGAGAGTAAGCCGGTCTGCTGGAAGCAAACCGCACCACAGCGCTTTATTAGGGTATGTCTCTGAGTGAAAACCATTGCTCAGGGTTATTTCCCTGTTAGTCAGATCGCGTGGTGCTTGTATGTCTTCATGGATGAATCGCGCAGGGCGTGGGGCGGGCGGGCCGGGCAAGGAAGGGGTCGATCCGTTCGAGGCGAACTTCAATATGGGCCTGGCCCAGCCGCTGTCCCGCTCGGTGCGCTTGAATGGATTTGCCACTTGTCTGCGACTGGAAGAGGTCTATTGGCGAATTCTTGAGCGGATCGCCGAGGTCAACCAGTGTTCGGTCAACGCCGTGCTGTCCTACGTGGACCGCGAGGTACACCTGCGTTATGGCGGGGTGAAAAATTTCAGTGGCCTGATCCGGGTGGTCTGTGTGGTCTTTCTGCTGGGCACGCAGGTGACACGCTAGTCGGTTGCCGGGCTGCACAGCACTCCTTAACCATATATAATCCCGCTCTTTACTGCCTGAACCAGCCTGCGCTGTGGTTAACGAGACACGCCTATGCCCCTGTACGACTATCAATGTGCTTCCTGTGATCACCAGATGGAAGTCCTCCAGAAGATCAGCGCCGACCCGCTGACCGATTGCCCGGCGTGTCAGAAGCCCGAGCTGAAGAAGCTGATTTCTGCCCCGGGGTTCCGCTTGGGCGGTACAGGCTGGTATGAAACCGACTTCAAGACCGGCGCGAAAAAGAACCTTGCAGGCGGCGACAAGGCCGACTGAGTTGAATTGCACCGGCAGGGTCTTGCACTATTAGCCCTTTGTGGCGTCAAGACCTCCACTGAACACACGAATGACGAGAAGCGAAACCACCATCATGATGCGCAGCCATTATTGCGGCCAACTGAACGAGAGCCTGGAAGGTCAGGAAATTACCCTTTGCGGATGGGTCCATCGTCGCCGCGACCACGGCGGGGTGATTTTCCTCGATATCCGTGACCGCGAAGGCATGGCTCAGGTCGTTTTCGACCCGGATCGCGCAGACAGCTTCGCCGCCGCCGATCGCGTGCGCAGCGAATACGTGGTGCAGATCACCGGTAAGGTGCGTCCGCGTCCCGCTGGCGCTGTGAACGCCAACATGGCCTCCGGTGCCATCGAAGTGCTGGGTTACGAGCTGACCGTGCTCAACGAAGCCGAAACCCCGCCGTTCCCGCTCAACGAGTACTCCGACGTCGGCGAAGAAACCCGCCTGCGCTATCGCTTCATCGACCTGCGTCGTCCGGAAATGGCCGAGAAGCTGCGCCTGCGCTCGCGGATCACTTCCAGCATCCGTCGCTACCTCGACGAAAACGGCTTCCTCGACGTCGAAACGCCGATCCTCACCCGTGCCACCCCAGAGGGCGCGCGTGACTACCTGGTGCCGAGCCGCACCCACGCTGGCAGCTTCTTCGCCCTGCCGCAATCGCCGCAGCTGTTCAAGCAACTGCTGATGGTTGCCGGTTTCGACCGCTACTACCAGATCGCCAAGTGCTTCCGCGACGAAGACCTGCGTGCCGACCGTCAGCCGGAATTCACCCAGATCGACATTGAGACCAGCTTCCTCAATGAATCCGAGATCATGGGCCTGACCGAGAACATGATCCGCAAGCTGTTCAAGGAAGTCCTGGACCTGGAGTTCGGCGAATTCCCGCACATGACCTTCGAAGAAGCCATGCGCCGCTACGGTTCCGACAAGCCGGACCTGCGTAACCCGCTGGAACTGGTCGACGTTGCCGATCAGCTCAAGGACGTCGAGTTCAAGGTCTTCAGTGGCCCGGCCAACGACCCGAAATGCCGCGTTGCCGCCCTGCGTGTGCCTGGCGCTGCCAGCATGCCGCGCAGCCGCATCGACGAGTACACCAAGTTCGTCGGCATCTATGGTGCCAAGGGCCTGGCGTACATCAAGGTCAACGAGCGCGCCAAGGGCGTCGAAGGCCTGCAGTCGCCAATCGTCAAGAACATCCCGGAAGCCAACCTCAATGTGATCCTCGATCGCGTTGGCGCGGTCGACGGCGACATCGTGTTCTTCGGTGCCGACAAGGCCAAAATCGTCAGCGAGGCGCTGGGCGCCCTGCGCATTAAGGTCGGTAACGACTTCAACCTGCACACCTGCGAATGGGCGCCGATGTGGGTTGTCGACTTCCCGATGTTCGAAGAGAACGACGACGGCAGCTTCACTGCATTGCACCACCCATTCACCGCGCCGAAGTGCTCGCCTGAAGAGCTGGAGGCCAACCCGGCCACCGCGCTGTCGCGTGCCTACGACATGGTCCTCAACGGTACCGAACTGGGTGGCGGTTCGATCCGTATCCACCGCAAGGAAATGCAACAGGCGGTGTTCCGTCTGCTGGGTATCGAAGCGGCTGAACAGGAAGAGAAGTTCGGCTTCCTGCTCGACGCCCTGAAATTTGGTGCACCGCCACACGGTGGCCTGGCCTTCGGTCTGGACCGTCTGGTCATGCTGATGACCGGCGCCCAGTCGATTCGTGAAGTCATCGCCTTCCCGAAAACCCAGAGCGCTGCGTGCGTCATGACCCAGGCGCCAGGCCTGGTCGATGCCAAGGCCCTGCGTGAGCTGCACATCCGTCTGCGCGAACAGCCCAAGGCTGAGTAAGCGGACCCCGGGCGCATCCAAATGGATGCGCCTTTGCGTTAAGCAGTACTGATTTTATGGTTCCTGCCCGGTTTGCGCCGGGCAGGTGCATGGCATTGTTACAAAGGATTCGGAGTCGTTATGGCTGGTCATTCCAAATGGGCAAACATCAAGCACCGTAAAGAGCGTCAAGACGCCAAGCGGGGCAAGATCTTCACCAAGTGGATCCGTGAACTGACCGTCGCCGCCAAGCAGGGCGGCGGCGATCCGGGCTCCAACCCGCGTCTGCGTCTGGCTCTGGACAAGGCCCTCGGTGCCAACATGAGTCGCGACATCATCGACCGGGCGATTGCCCGTGGCGCTGGCGCGACCGAAGCCGATAACGTTGAAGAACTCAGCTACGAGGGCTACGGTCCGGGTGGCGTGGCGATCATGGTCGAGGCTATGACCGACAACCGCAACCGTACCGCTGCAGCCGTGCGTCACGCCTTCAGCAAGTGTGGCGGCAACCTTGGCACCGACGGGTCGGTGGCTTATCTGTTCGAACGCAAGGGGCAGATCAGCTTTGCCGCGGGCGTTGATGAAGATGCGCTGATGGAGGCGGCGATGGAGGCCGATGCTGACGATGTGGTCAGCAATGAAGACGGCTCCTTTGACGTGTTCACCTCGTTTGCCAGCTTCTATGCCGTGCGTAACGCGCTGGAAGAAGCAGGCTTCAAGGCGGCGGATGCGGAAATCGTCATGCAGCCGACCACCAGTGCCGAACTGGACCTGGATGGCGCGCAAAAGGTGCTCAAGCTGATCGATATGCTTGAGGATCTGGATGACGTGCAGAACGTCTATTCCAATGCCGAGATTCCCGACGAAGTCATGGAAAGTCTCGGCTGACCTACAGCCCTGGCTGGTTGGAAGCCGGATCCACCTGCAGTCGCCTTGCGGCTGCAAGCGGGTCCGGCTTCTGTCTTTACAACGACGCGTAGATGCGTCATTGAATATGCAGGCGTTATGACTCTGATTCTTGGCATCGACCCTGGCTCGCGCATCACCGGCTACGGCGTGGTGCGCCAGGGGCCTCGGGGCTGCGAATATGTGGCTTCCGGGTGTATTCGAACCGGTAGCGGCGAGTTGCCGGAGCGCTTGCAGATCGTGTTTCGCGGTGTACGAGAGATCATCAGCCAGTACGGCCCGGTGACCATGGGCATCGAACGGGTGTTCATGGCGCGCAACGCCGATTCGGCGCTGAAGCTGGGGCAGGCGCGTGGCGCGGCCATTGTCGCTGCCATTGAAGAAGGGCTGGAGATCGCCGAATACAGCGCAACCCAGGTCAAGCAGGCCGTCGCCGGTACAGGCGGGGCCAACAAGGAACAAGTGCAGATGATGGTCATGCATCTGCTCAAGCTGACCCAGAAACCGCAGATCGATGCCTCCGATGCCCTGGCCATCGCCCTGTGCCATGCCCACACCCGCTCCAGCCTGTTGCCGCACGGCCTGGGCACCGCGCGCAGCCGTAGCGGACGCTTGCGGCTCTGATAGCATCATGCGTTGAAACAAATTTTGACCGGGCAATGCCATCGGCCATTGCATTTGCTGTTAGGGTTGACCGGTTGTTTGCCGGCGCCCATGAGGAAGGATTGCAACGTGATTGGACGTTTGCGCGGCACTCTGGCTGAAAAGCAGCCGCCGCACCTGATTGTTGATGTCAATGGCCTGGGCTACGAGCTCGAAGTGCCAATGACCACGCTGTACCGCCTGCCCAAGGTGGGCGAGGCGGTGACCTTGCACACCCACCTGGTGGTGCGTGAGGATGCTCATCTGCTCTATGGCTTCCATGAGAAGCGCGAGCGAGAGCTGTTTCGTGAGCTGATCCGGCTCAACGGCGTCGGCCCCAAACTGGCCCTGGCGCTGATGTCGGGCCTGGATGTCGATGAGCTGGTGCGCTGCGTCCAGGCTCAGGATGCTTCGGCCCTGGTCAAAGTGCCCGGTGTCGGCAAGAAGACCGCCGAGCGCCTGTTGGTCGAACTCAAGGACCGTTTCAAAGCCTGGGAAACCTCACCGGCCATGTTCGCCCTGGTGCCCAATGGGCCGCTGCCGCTGGCCACCGTCTCCAGTGCCGAAGCCGATGCCGTCAGTGCCTTGATCTCCCTGGGTTACAAGCCCCAGGAAGCCAGCAAGGCAGTGGCTGCTGTCGATGCCAAGGGGCTGAGTAGTGAAGAACTGATCCGTCGCAGCCTGAAGGGAATGATCTAAGTGATAGAAGCCGATCGACTGATAGCCGCCACCGGGCGTGACCGTGAAGAGGTCCAGGACCGGGCGATCCGCCCGCTGCGCCTGGCCGAATACATCGGTCAGCCAGTGGTGCGTGAGCAGATGGCCCTGTTCATCGAGGCGGCGCGCGGGCGCAGCGAGTCGTTGGATCACACCCTGATCTTCGGCCCGCCGGGTCTGGGTAAAACCACCTTGGCCAATATCATCGCTCAGGAAATGGGCGTGTCGATCAAGAGTACTTCAGGGCCCATTCTCGAGCGTCCGGGTGATTTGGCGGCGTTGTTGACCAACCTTGAGCCGCACGACGTGCTGTTCATCGACGAAATTCACCGTCTGTCGCCCATTGTCGAAGAAGTGCTGTACCCGGCCATGGAGGACTTCCAGCTCGACATCATGATCGGCGAGGGGCCGGCGGCGCGCTCGATCAAGCTCGACCTGCCGCCGTTTACCCTGGTCGGCGCCACCACTCGCGCCGGCATGCTGACCAATCCGTTGCGTGACCGCTTCGGTATCGTCCAGCGCCTGGAGTTCTACAACACCGAAGACCTGGCAACCATCGTCAGCCGTTCCGGTGGCATCCTCGGTCTGCCGATTGAGGATGAAGGTGCCTTCGAGATAGCCCGGCGGGCCCGTGGCACACCGCGAATCGCCAACCGCCTGTTGCGCCGGGTGCGCGATTTTGCCGAGGTGCGGGGCAAGGGCCATATCACCAAGCCGATCGCCGACATGGCGTTGAACCTGCTGGATGTCGACGAGCGCGGTTTTGATCACCAGGACCGCCGCTTGCTGCTGACCATGATCGAGAAGTTCGACGGTGGTCCAGTCGGCGTCGACAGCTTGGCGGCGGCCATCAGTGAGGAGCGCCATACCATCGAGGATGTGCTCGAGCCCTACCTGATCCAGCAGGGCTATATCATGCGCACGCCGCGGGGGCGGGTGGTAACCCGGCATGCCTACCTGCACTTCGGTCTGAACATCCCCAATCGCCTCGGCGAGTCGGTCAATGGCGAAGGTTTTTCCGCCCCGCCCGATGAATGACAGATTTATCTGCTGTTTTCGTGGTCCTATCGGCTGTCATGGAAGGACCACGCTGGCAATACGACATAATCGATGAAAAACAGTTGCCGGAGCGGATTGGCAAGCTGAGGAGTAAGCACTAGAGTATGCGCGCGCAAAATGGGCTTGAGCCGTTCGCACATCATTGTCGGGTCTATTACGAAGACACTGATGCGGGCGGCGTGGTGTATTACGTCAATTACCTGAAATTCATGGAGCGTGCCCGCACCGAGCGGTTACGCGCACTGGGCTTTGCCCAGTCGGCCTTGGCGCAGGACAACCTGCTGTTTGTGGTCCACTCCAGCGAGGCGCGCTATCACGCGCCAGCGCGACTGGACGATGAATTGCGGGTTACCGCGCAAGTGCTTGAATTGAACCGCGCCAGTCTGCGCTTCGTGCAGCAGGTCTGGCGCGAAAAAGATGCAACGCTGCTCTGCGAAGGGCAGTTCCTGGTGGCCTGTGTGCGCGCCGATACTTTCAAACCCCGGGCCATTCCCCCAGCGCTACGTACGGCCTTTGCCGAGGCTGGCGATCCGGGTACTCATTCAAATGCAGGAGATTAAGCGTGGAAGCTAACGTCGTCGACCATACCTCCATGTGGAGCCTGGTCAGCAATGCCAGCATCGTGGTACAGCTGGTCATGCTGGTTCTGGTTGCCGCATCGGTAACGTCATGGATCATGATTTTCCAGCGCAGCACCATGCTGCGCGCCGGTCGTCGAGCCCTGGAAAGCTTCGAAGAGCGCTTCTGGTCGGGAATCGACCTGTCCAAACTGTACCGCCAGGCGGGCAGCAACCCGGACCCGGACTCGGGTGTCGAGCAGGTTTTCCGTGCCGGCTTCAAGGAATTCTCCCGCCTGCGCCAGCAGCCTGGCGTTGATCCTGATGCGGTCATGGAAGGTGTTGGCCGGGCGATGCGCGTAGCCATCTCCCGTGAGGAAGAGAAGCTCGAGCAGAGCCTGCCGTTCCTGGCTACCGTCGGCTCCACCAGCCCGTACATCGGTCTGTTCGGTACCGTGTGGGGCATCATGAACTCCTTCCGCGGCCTGGCCAGCGCCCAGCAGGCAACCCTGGCTACCGTCGCCCCGGGTATCGCCGAGGCCCTGATCGCTACCGCGATCGGCCTGTTTGCCGCGATTCCAGCGGTTATTGCCTACAACCGTTTCGCTGCCCGCAGTGAAGTCTTGATCGGCCGTTACTACACGTTCGCCGACGAGTTCCAGGCCATCCTGCACCGTAAAGTGCACACCAGCGAAGAGTGATCAGGTAAAAGCCCATGGCCCGAGTTCGCCACAAACGCAAGCCGGTCGCCGAGATGAACGTGGTGCCTTACATCGACGTGATGTTGGTACTGCTGGTCATTTTCATGGTGACCGCACCGATGCTCAACCAGGGCGTGAAGGTCGATCTGCCCAAGGTTTCCAGCGAAGCCTTGCCGCAGGACAACAACGTCCAGGTCCTGACCATTTCGATCAAGGCTGACAAGACCTACTTCTGGAACCTTGGCAGCGAAGTCGACACCGAAAAGCAGATGGACAAGGCTATGACCTTGCCGCAAATGACCGACGCCGTGACCAAAATCATCGCCGCCGGACGTGACCAGGGCAAACAGACCCAGGTCTTCATCCGTGGCGACAAGTCCGTCGACTACGGCGCGGTCATGGGTGCCATGGGCGGGTTGCAGAAGGCAGGTGTCGGTAACGTTGGCCTGATTACCGAGGCGCCCTGATGCAACAGCGAGAGCCATCCGCCTCGGAAAGCTATTTCTGGCCCAGCGTCTGGGCCATTGCGCTGCACGTTCTGGTGTTCGGCATGCTGTTCGTCAGTTTTGCCATGACCCCGGAGTTGCCGCCGTCCAAGCCTATTGTCCAGGCAACCCTGTACCAGCTGAAATCGAAAAGTCAGGCCACCACCCAGACCAATCAGAAGATTGCGGGTGAAGCGAAGAAAACCGCTTCGCGCCAGACCGAAGAAGAACAGATGGAGCAGAAAAAGGTCGAGCAGCAAGCAGTGAAGGCTGCGGAACAAAAGAAGGAAGAAGCTGCTCAAAAGGCGGAAGAAGCACGCGCCGAAGCCGAGGCCAAGAAGTCCGAGGAAGCCAAGAAGGCTGACGAAGCGAAGAAAACCGCCGAAGCCAAGAAAGCCGAAGAGGCCAAGAAGGCTGCCGAGAAGCAACAGGCTGATATCGCCAAGAAGAAGGCCGAAGAGGAAGCCAAGAAAAAGGCTGACGAAGAGGCCAAGAAAGTGGCGGCTGAAGAAGCCAAGAAAAAAGCAGCCGAGGACGCCAAGAAGAAGGCGGCCGAGGATGCCAAGAAGAAAGCCGTGGCCGAAGAAGCGAAGAAAAAGGCCGCTGAAGACGCCAAGAAGAAAGCTGCAGCTGATGCAGCCAAGAAGAAGGCCCAGGATGCAGCCCGCAAGGCGGCGGAAGACAAGAAAGCCCAGGCCCTGGCCGAGCTTCTGTCCGATACCACCGAGCGGCAACAGGCATTGGCAGACGAGCAGGGTGACCAGGTAGCCGGCGACTTCGACGACCTGATCCGTGCACGTGCGGCCGAGGGCTGGGCACGTCCACCTTCTGCGCGCAAGAACATGACGGTGGTTCTGCAGATTGGCATGCTGCCTGATGGCACCATTACCTCGGTGAGCGTAGCGCGCTCCAGTGGCGATGGTCCGTTTGACAGCTCGGCAGTTGCCGCGGTCAAGAACATTGGTCGTTTAACCGAGATGCAGGGCTTGAAACCGAGCGAATTCAATCCCTATCGTTCATTCAAGATGACATTCACACCTGAGGATCTAGCCTTGTGATTAAACTTCTTCGAGGACTGCTGGTCGTTCTCTGCTGCGCAGCAGGAATGGCCGTGGCAGAAGAAAAGAACATTCTGGTCACCAGCGGCAGCGACCGTGCCACGCCTATCGCAGTCGTGCCTTTCGGTCTGCAGGGCGGTAGCGTGCTGCCGGAAGACATGGCTGACATTATCGGTAATGACCTGCGCAACTCCGGTTATTACTCGCCGATCCCGCGGCAGAACATGATCAGCCAGCCGAGCCAGGCCAGTGAAGTGATCTTCCGTGACTGGAAAGCTCTGGGCGCCCAGTACGTCATGGTCGGTAGCATTGTGCCGGCCGGCGGTCGCCTGCAGGTGCAGTACGCACTGTTCAACGTCGCCACCGAACAGCAAGTGCTGACCGGCAGCGTCACCGGCGGTGTCGATCAGCTGCGCGACATGTCTCACTACATCGCTGACCAGTCGTTCGAGAAACTCACCGGCATCAAGGGTGCGTTCTCTACCCGCATGCTGTACGTGACCGCTGAGCGTTTCTCCACCAATAACACGCGTTATACCCTGCAGCGTTCGGACTACGACGGCGCGCGTGCGGTGACCCTGCTGCAATCGCGTGAGCCGATCCTGTCGCCGCGTTTTGCACCCGATGGCAAACGTATCGCCTATGTGTCGTTCGAGCAGAAGCGTCCGCGCATCTTCGTTCAGCACATCGATACCGGTCGTCGTGAGCAGATCACCAACTTCGAAGGCCTCAACGGTGCTCCGGCCTGGTCGCCGGACGGTTCGCGCCTGGCGTTCGTGCTGTCCAAAGACGGCAACCCGGACATCTACGTGATGAACATGGGCTCGCGCCAGCTGTCGCGTGTTACTGCGGGTCCTGGTATCAACACCGAACCGTTCTGGGGTAAAGATGGTTCGACCATCTATTTCACTTCCGACCGTGGCGGCAAACCACAGATCTATAAAACCAATGTTTCCGGTGGTGGTGCCGAGCGTGTAACTTTTGTAGGCAACTACAACGCCAACCCTAAACTTTCGGCGGATGAAAAGACCCTGGTGATGATTCATCGTCAACAAGGTTTCACCAACTTCAAGGTGGCTGCACAAGATTTGCAACGCGGTAGTGTAAAGATTCTCTCTGAAACAAGTCTTGATGAGTCTCCTACTGTTGCGCCCAACGGCACCATGCTAATCTACGCCACCCGCCAGCAGGGCCGGGGAGTCTTGATGCTCGTCTCTCTCAACGGACGCGTGAGGCTCCCGCTTCCTACCGCTCAAGGCGAAGTCAGAGAACCGTCCTGGTCCCCTTACCTGAACTGACGCGGCGCTTTACGTTTTACTTAACACATTGGGGTTCATTAGGAGTTTCACGATGGAAATGCTGAAGTTTGGTAAGTTTGCTGCGCTGGCTCTGGCCATGGCCGTAGCTGTAGGTTGCTCTTCGAAAGGCGGCGACGACGCTGGTCAAGGCGCTGTTGACCCTAACGCTGGCTACGGTGCCAACACTGGCGCTGTTGACGGCAGCCTGAGCGAAGAAGCAGCTCTGCGCGCAATCACCACCTTCTACTTCGAATACGACAGCTCGGACCTGAAGCCAGAAGCCATGCGCGCTCTGGACGTTCATGCCAAGGACCTGAAAGGCAACGGCGCTCGCGTCGTGCTGGAAGGTAACACCGACGAGCGTGGTACTCGCGAATACAACATGGCTCTGGGCGAGCGTCGTGCGAAAGCCGTTCAACGCTACCTGGTTCTGCAAGGCGTCTCTCCTGCCCAGCTGGAACTGGTTTCCTACGGCGAAGAGCGTCCAGTTGCCACCGGCAACGACGAGCAGTCCTGGGCTCAGAACCGTCGCGTCGAACTGCGTAAGTAATTCGATATGCGAATGTGCCGTCGTGCTGTAACCGTCCTGGCGCTCAGCCTGCCACTCGTGGCTTGGGCTGAGGTTCCTGTTGTTGATGACAACGCTGGCTATAGCGGCGCAAGCAGCTATCCGCCATCGGGTTATGGTACGAACGGCGCCTACGCCGGGGGAGGGGTTACCGCCCCTGCCTCGGCGCAGGGTCAGTTGTTCCTGCAACTGCAGCAGATGCAGGATCAGCTGTCGCGTCAACAAGGCATCATCGAAGAGCTGCAAAACGATGTTGCGCGCATGAAACAGGAAAGCCTGGAACGTTACCAGGACCTGGATCGGCGTATTGGAACCGGCGCTCCTGCCGAAGCTCCACAGAATTCTCCAGCGGGTGGCGAAGCCGCCGCCGGCGCTGCTGCAGGTGCTGCCGCCGCGCAACCGCCCGCAGCCAGTAGCGAACCTGGCGATCCGGCCAAAGAGAAGCTCTATTACGACGCTGCCTTTGACCTGATCAAAGCCAAGGATTTCGACAAGGCCAGCCAGGCGTTCAACGCCTTTCTGCGCAAATACCCCAACAGTCAGTACGCCGGCAACGCCCAGTACTGGCTGGGTGAGGTGAACCTGGCCAAAGGCGACCTGCAAGCGGCAGGGCAGGCCTTCGCCAAGGTCAGCCAGCTGTATCCCAAGCACAACAAGGTGCCGGATTCGCTGTACAAGCTGGCCGACGTAGAGCGCCGCCTGGGTCACACTGACCGGGTCAAAGGCATTCTGCAGCAAGTCATTACCCAATACCCGGGTACTTCGGCTGCACAACTGGCCCAGCGCGATCTGCAGAAGCTCTGAGTCAGCCGTTTAGAAAGAAACCCGCGCTAGTCGCGGGTTTTTTCGTTAGAATCTCTGCCCTTTTATTGAAATACGCTGCTGTGAACTACGCGATGACGGGTTTTCAGCGGTGCCTGACGGAGGCGGACAGCCTGTTTAGCTGTTACGCCCGTGGCGACTATGCAAGACACATTACGAATTACCGAAGTTTTTTACTCTTTGCAGGGTGAAACGCGTACCGCTGGCCTGCCCACGGTTTTTGTCCGTCTCACCGGCTGCCCGCTGCGCTGCCAGTATTGCGACAGTGAATACGCCTTCAGTGGCGGCACTGTCCGCACCCTTGATTCGATCCTCGAGCAGGTCGCAGGCTTCAAACCGCGCTATGTCTGCGTCACCGGCGGCGAACCGCTGGCCCAGCCCAATGCCATTCCTTTACTCACGCAGCTGTGTGACGCGGGCTATGAGGTTTCGCTCGAGACCAGTGGCGCCCTGGATATTTCCAGAGTGGATCCGCGTGTCAGCCGGGTCGTTGACCTGAAAACCCCAGGCTCCGAGGAAGCACATCGTAACCGTTACGAGAACATCGAGCTGCTGACCGCCAATGATCAGGTCAAGTTCGTCATCTGTTCGCGTGAAGACTACGACTGGGCGGTGTCCAAACTCATTCAGTACGGCCTGGAAAAACGCGCAGGTGAAGTGCTGTTCTCGCCGAGCCACCATCAGGTGAGCGCCACCGACCTCGCCGACTGGATTGTGGCTGATAATTTGCCGGTTCGTTTTCAGATGCAGTTGCACAAACTGCTGTGGAACGACGAGCCGGGACGCTGACAGGAGCGCGATGCAATGACTGAGAAACGTGCGGTAATTCTGCTTTCCGGTGGCCTGGACTCGGCCACCGTGGTCGCCATGGCCAAGGCCGAAGGTTACAAGTGCTACACCATGAGCTTCGACTATGGTCAGCGCCATCGCGCGGAGCTGAACGCCGCTGCGCGGGTCGCCCGTGACCTGGGTGTGGTCGAGCACAAGGTCATCGGCCTGAGCCTGGACGGCATCGGCGGCTCGGCCCTGACCGACAGCAGCATCGACGTGCCTGAGGCTCCGAGCGAGGGGATCCCGGTCACTTACGTCCCGGCGCGTAATACGGTGTTCCTGTCCCTGGCCCTGGGTTGGGCCGAGGTGCTTGAAGCGCGGGATATTTTCATCGGCGTCAACGCCGTGGACTATTCCGGTTATCCGGATTGCCGTCCGGAATTTGTCGAGGCATTCGAGCGCATGGCCAACCTGGCCACCAAGGCTGGTGTCGAAGGCCAGGGGTTCCGTATCCAGGCACCGCTGCAGAACCTGAGCAAGGCGCAGATCGTCCAGGCCGGTATGGCCCGCGGCGTCGACTACAGCCTGACGGTGTCCTGCTACCAGGCTGACGATGAAGGCCGTGCCTGCGGTAAATGCGACAGCTGCCGCCTGCGTGCTGACGGCTTCAAAGCGGCGGGTGTAGAAGACCCAACACGATATTTTTAAATTATTTTGCGATGGGGTGTTGATTTCCTGTTAGAAATCAGTATTATACGCGCCATCCAACGGGTCGTTAGCTCAGTTGGTAGAGCAGTTGGCTTTTAACCAATTGGTCGTAGGTTCGAATCCTACACGACCCACCATATGCTGTAAGTCAAAGCCCGCGTCCTGTAAAGGTCGCGGGCTTTTTCGTTTTGCCTGTCGAGCCCGGTGGCGGGGCTTGCCTTGGAGCGCGGTGTGACTGACACACCGCGATCGCAGGGCAAGCCGGCTCTTACCTTAGAACGCGTAGGTAGCCGAGAGGATCGCCGAGCGGGCATCGCCATATTCGATGGCCGACGAGCGTGCATCGGTACCGTTCTGCTGGCGCACACGTTCGACGTAGTCTTTGTCGAACAGGTTGTTGACGTTCAGCTGCAGGTCGAGGTTGTCGTTGACCCGATAGGCCACCATCGCATTGTGTAGCCAGTAGGCATCAAGCTTGGCGCTGGTGCTGGAGGTTACGTTGCGCTCGCTGACGTAGCGTGCGCCATAGCCAAGGGTCCAGCCAGCGGGCAGCTCATAAGTGGTCCAGAGGTTGAACGAGCGCGGTGGCGTGTTGCCAAGCGCCTGGCCTTCCCGGGCGATGCCAGCGGCGGTGTCGGCGGCTTCCAGGGTTTCGCTGTCGAGGAAGGTGTAGTTGGCGAATACATCCCATTGTTCAGTGATGTGACCGGTCACGCCCACTTCCACACCTTGCACGCGCTGTTTACCCGCCAGTTGGGTCGAACCGTCGGCCATGGTTTCGCGGGCGTTGCTCTTCTCTACACGGAACAACGCTGCATCCAGCTCCAGACGCTTATCCAGCAGCTCCCATTTGGTCCCCAGTTCCCAGGTCTCGTTTTTCTCTGGCGCCAGGTCTTCGGTCGCGGCAGTCAGGCCACCACCGGTGGAGGCCAGGCTTTCGGCGGAGGGGTTGAACGAGTTGCCCCAGGCGACGTAGATGCGCCCGTTCTCGGTCGGTTTGTAAACCAGGCCCGCGCGGCCGCTGAGCTTCTCGTCGGTGGACTCGAAGTCGGAGGTTTTGACATGAGCGGCGGAGTAGCCCTGAGCTTCACCTTTGAACTTGTCATAGCGCAGCCCCAGGTTCAGGTCCCATTGCTCATGCAGAGCGATGGTATCGAACACATAGAGCGCCTGGTTTGTCAGTTCAGTCTCGGTGTAGCCGCTGGTGGCCTTGTTGATCGGGCCAGACCAGTGACCGGGCGGATTGCTCAAGTCGTAACCTTCGCCTGGGTACAACGTAGTGCCAAGGCCATGGTTGTAGGTCTTCAGGTCCAGGGTTTCTCGTGAGACCTCCACGCCAGTGACCAGGTCATGACGCATGCCCAGCACATTGAAGTTGCTGATCAGGTTGGTCTGGTTGATCCACATTTCGGTGGTCGCATCGCGGCCATAGCCCTGTGGGCCTGCCGGACGGTAACGGCCCGGTGGGACACCCTCGGTGTTTACGTGCGAGGCGGACACCGTGGTGTCACGGGCGATATGGCTGTAGCGGGTGAGGTTCTGCAGGCGCAGGTTATCGTTGAAGTCGTGCTCGAAGTTGGCTGTGAGGGAGCTTTGCTCGATCTCTTCTTTATCAAGGTTTTTCCAGCCGAAATAGTCTTCGCGATCGACACCACCCATTTTCTTGCCGTCGAGGGCCGGTACGCCATAGTCAGGCAGGTTGTCGTCCACCTGATGGAACGCACTCAGCGTCAGCCGCGTGGACTCGCTCAAACCCAGGCGCAGGGACGGGGCGACCCCCCAGCGCTCACGGTCAATTTCTTCGCGACCGGCGACATCGTTCTGGTGGCCCATGAGGTTGATCCGCAAGGCGCTGTTATCACCCACGCCCTCCAGAGGCTGGTTGCTGTCCAGGGTCATGCGGTAGTAATTGTCGGTACCGACACTGCCACCCAGGCGGGTGAAGGCGCGATCCTGCGGCTGCTTGCTGATGATGTTGATGCTGCCGCCGGTTGTGCCGGCACCGCCGAACACCGAGTTCGGCCCTTTGATCACTTCGACTTGCTCGACATTGAAGGTGTCGGTGCGATTGGTCTGGGCGCTGTCGCGCAAACCGTCAATCTGGATGTTGCTGTTGGCCGAGAAGCCACGGATGTTGATGCTGTCACCCGAGCCACCGCCGCCTTCGCCAGCGTTGAAGGTGATGCCTGAGACGTTGGACAGCACTTGGCGAAGGCTCAGGGCTTGCTGCTCCTGAATCACCTGGGCAGGCACTACAGTGATGGTCTGGGGCGTATCAAGCAGTGATGTGGCGATTTTGCTCGATGCCGAGTGCTCGGTCTTGTAGGGGCTGCCGGGCTTGGCATCAACGTTGATGTTGTCCAGTTGCAGGGGCTTTTGCTGCGATTGCTCGGCGAGCACGAGACTGCTTGAAGACGCAACGGCTAAGCCAAGGGCTGAAGCGATGAAGGAGCTGGAGGAACGAGTGGAGGAGAGCGAGCCTGCCATGTTGAGTGCGACCTAATGAGACAATAGATTATTTGTTATTGAGAATCATTGATAATCGTATATGCACTCTGTCGCATTTGAGAAATATTTTCATATCTCTCGAATGTAAGTAAATGTTGCTGGCTGCTGAGGGGCTGGAGGCGGGGGAGGTTTGCATGGCTGAATCTATCTGGCCATCAGATGGTCGTCAGGCCTTGCGGGCAATGTACTGGAAATGCTCAGACTGATTTATAGTGGCCGCCTCTCCAATGGTGCCTTCGGGATTAGGGAAGTCGTGTGTTTTTGAGGTTTGTTCTGATCGCCGTAATGCTGGCGATTTCGGCGTGTAGTTCCCACGCCCCCAGTCCGCATGTCTCCGCCAACAAAGTCATGACCGGCAGCTACAAGGTAAAGCGCGGCGATACCTTGTATTCGATTGCCTCGCGCCATGGCTGGAGCTTCAAGGAGCTGGCGCGCTACAACGGCATCAGTGCGCCTTACGCGGTGAATGTGGGGCAGACCATTCGCTTCGGTGGCTCGAAAGCCACGACGCGCCCCACGACCACAACCGCCAGCAAGGGCAAGCCTGTTGCCCCGGCTACCAATGTCACCTTGCGCGGTTGGGCGTGGCCGCTGCAGGGCACGGTGATTGGTCGCTACTCGGCAGCCGATAAACTCAGCAAGGGCATTCGCATTGCCGCGACGCCGGGGCAGCCGGTTTTCGCCAGCCTCGGCGGCAAGGTGGCGTTCGCCACCAATATCCGCGGCTATGGCAACCTGATCATCCTCCAGCACGGGACGTCCCACGCCAGCGTTTACGGCCACAACAGCAAGCTGCTGGTCAAGGAAGGGCAAACCGTCAGCAAGGGCCAGAAGATCGCCGAAGCGGGAGACCTGGATGCCGATCGCGTGCAGCTGTACTTCGAGATTCGCCAGAACGGCAAGCCGGTAAATCCGCTGAGCGTGCTACCCGCTGCCAGCTGAGCTGAAGGTGTGCCTTGGTAGTCGGGGGGAGTGACGGTGGGAGCGGGCTTGCCCCGCGATGCGATGTAACTGACAGTCTGCAATCGCGGGGCAAGCCCGCTCCCACCGCCGCGCCCTACTGGTACTTGATCACGATACCCTTGAGTTTGCGTCCTTCGACCGTGTGGATGTCACGGTCCCACAGCGGTCCGCTGACATAGGCCGATTGCGGCTGGATTCGGTCGTAGACCACCACCACGGCATCGCCACCAATCTTGGCGGCTTCGTCACGCAGCTTCTGTTCGACATCGCTGATCGGCGGTGCCGGCTCGACGCTGGCATCCACCAGGATCTCACCCAGTCGTGAATGCGGGCGCAGCGGTTCGCGGCGCAGCACCTCGACATTGGCGGCGTTGGTGGGGGCCGCGTGGGCAACCCCGACGTATTCGGTAGTGCGTGCATCGATGCTGCTGCAGCCGGCCAACACCAGCAGCAGCGTGCCTGACAAGCAGAGCTTGCTGACCGTTTTCATCGTTTCTCCCCTCCAATGCCCGTTGCGCAGCGCAACCGCAACTTAACTGACAGTAGCTGTAATTGAGTCGCTGGCAAGGGCCTGGAGTAGGGCACTGTGCGCAAGGTTCAGCCCAGCACCTCGCGCAGCCGGTACCACATCATGCCCAGGGCCAGCAGCGGCGAGCGCAGGGCCTTGCCGCCGGGGAAGGTCATGTGCGGCACGGCGCTGAACACATCCATGCCCTGGCTGTGGCCGGCATCGATAGCCTCGGCCAGCAGGCGCGCAGTCCAGTGGGTGACGTTCAGGCCATGCCCGGAATAGCCCATGGCGTAGTACACGTTGGGGTGCTGCGACAGGCGGCCAACCTGAGGGAAACGGTTGGCAGTGATGCCGATTTTGCCGCCCCACTGGAACTCGATGCGGGTGTCGGCCAACTGCGGGAACACTTTGAGCATCTTCGGCCGCATGTACCCGGCAATGTCCAGCGGGTCGCGCCCGGAGTAATGACAGGCGCCGCCGAACAGCAGGCGCCGATCCGCGGTGAGCCGGTAGTAATCCAGGCCGACTTTCTGGTCACACAACGCCAGGTTCTGCGGGATCAGTTCATTGGCCAGCGTTGGCGACAGAGGCTCGGTGGTGATGATGTAACTGCCAGCAGGCAGCACCTTGCCGCTCAGGCGCGGTTCGAGCTCTTCCAGGTGAGCGTTGCACGCCAGCACCAGGCTGCCGGCCCGCACGCTGCCGTGGGCACAGCGCACTTGTACGGTGGCACCGTGGTTGATCTCCAGCACCGGGCTGTGTTCAAAGATCCGTACGCCGAGGGCGGCTGCCACGCGCGCCTCGCCCAACACCAGGTTGAGCGGGTGCAGGTGGCCCGAGCCACGGTCGATCAAGCCGCCGGCATAAACCGAGGAGGCGACCACTTCGCGCATCCGCTCAGGGCCGACCAGTTGGGTTTCATGGCGGTAGTCCAGGGCTGCCAGGCTGTCCTGCTCGGCGCGGAAAGCGGCGAACTGGGCCGGGGTATTGGCCAGTTCGCAGAAACCCCAGCGCAGGTCGCAGTCGATGTTGTGTTCGTTGATGCGCTTGGCCACCACTTCGACCGATTCGATGCCGGCACGCTGCAGGTATTTCACCCCGTCCTGGCCGACGTAACGGGCAAAGCCTTCGACCTCATGGCCGATGCCGCGGATCAGCTGGCCGCCGTTGCGGCCACTGGCACCCCAGCCGATGCGACGGGCTTCCAGGAGGATTACCGAGAGGCCGCGCTGGGCCAGTTCGATTGCGGTGTTGACGCCGGTGAAACCGCCGCCGATCACACACACGTCGGCACTGAGTTCAGCGCTCAGCACCGGGTGTTCAGGCATCGCAGCGACCGATGCCCGGTAGTAAGAGCTGGCATGTTGCGCAGCAGGATTCATAGAGGCTCCCTGGTTCATTTATTCGACTTCACTTTGCTCCAGGAGCGGGTCATCACCCGCATGATCTGCGGGGTCGGGGTGTTGGAGACGTACAGTTTGTCCAGCACCGCTTGCGGCGGGTACACCTCGGGGTTCTTGACTAGATCGGCGTCCATGTACTGCTGGGACGGTGGAACGGCGTTGGCATAACCGACGGTGGCGCTGACCTTGGCGATCACTTGCGGGTCGAGCAGGTAGTTCACAAAGGCATAGGCTTCTTTCGGGTTGCTGGCGTCGGCGGGAATGGCCAGCAGGTCGAACCACAGGTTGGCGCCTTCCTTGGGAATGGCGTAGGCGATGTTGACGCCATTGTTGGCTTCCTTGGCGCGGTTGGCCGCCTGGAACACATCGCCGGAGTAGCCGAAGGCCACGCAGATATCACCGTTGGCCAGGTCCGAGACGTACTTGGAGGAATGGAAGTAGGTGATATAGGGGCGCAGGCTCAGCAGCTTGGCCTCGGCCTTTTTGTAGTCCTCGACATTATTGCTGCGCGGGTCCATGCCCATGTAGTTGAGGACCGCCGGGAACAGTTCATCTGCCGAGTCCATGAAGGAGACGCCGCATTTGCTGAGCTTCTTGAGGTTCTCCGGTTCGAACATCACCGCCCACGAGTCGATGTGATCGACCCCCAGCACCTGCTTGACCTTGTCGACGTTGTAACCGATGCCATTGGTGCCCCACAGGTATGGCACCGAGTGCTGGTTGCCGCTGTCGTTCTCTTCCAGGGCCTTGAGCAGTACCGGGTCGAGGTTTTTCCAGTTCGGCAGTTGCTCGCGGTCGAGTTTCAGGAACGCGCCGGCTTTGACCTGGCGCGCGAGAAAGTGGTTGGAAGGCACGACCACGTCGTAACCGGTGCGACCGGCCAGCAACTTGCCTTCCAGGGTTTCGTTGGAGTCGAACACGTCATAGATGACCTTGATACCGGTGCTGCCCTGGAAATCCGCCAGGGTGGTTTCACCGATATAGTCGGTCCAGTTGTACACGCTGACGCTGGGCTGGGCCTGGGCTGTGGCGCTGACCAGCAGCGCCAGGGTCGCACTTGCAACTGTTTTCAATGAACGCATATCGACACCTCTTGGAATTGTTTTATCGACGTTTGGTACCCGGCACGGCTCAGACGCTGAGCAGCAAGAACTCCCGCTCCCACGAACTGATCACGCGCTTGAAGTTTTCATGTTCGGCGCGCTTGACCGCGACATAGCCACGCACGAACTTGCTGCCCAGGTGTTGCTCGACACTCGGGCAGTCTTCCATGTTGGCCAGGGCGTCTTCGATGGTGATCGGCAGGCGCAGGTTGCGCCGCTCATAGGCGCGGCCCTGCACCGGAGCGCTGGGGTTGATCTTCTCGACCATGCCCAGGTAGCCGCACAGCAGGCTCGCGGCAATCGCCAGGTAAGGGTTGGCGTCGGCGCCCGGCAGGCGGTTTTCCACACGCATGGCGTCGGGGCTCGAGGTCGGCACACGCAGGCCCACGGTGCGGTTCTCTTCACCCCACTCGACGTTCACCGGTGCCGAAGTATCGGGCAGGAAGCGGCGGAACGAGTTGACGTTGGGGGCGAACATCGGCAACACCTTGGGGATGTACTTCTGCAGGCCGCCGATGTGCTGCAGGAACAGCTCGCTCATCTGCCCGTCTTCGTTGACGAAGATCGGTTTGCCGGTGGCGATGTCGATCACGCTCTGGTGCAGGTGCATGGCGCTGCCGGGCTCGTCGCCCACCGGCTTGGCCATGAAGGTGGCGGTGACATTGTGCTTGAGCGCCGCCTCACGCATGGTGCGCTTGAACACGGTGATCTGGTCGGCCAGATCCAGAGCGTCGCCGTGACGGAAGTTGATCTCCATCTGCGCCGGGCCGTCTTCGTGGATCAGTGTGTCGAGGTCCAGGCCCTGGGCTTCGCACCAGTCGTAGACGTCTTCGAACAGCGGGTCGAATTCGTTGGCGGCATCGATGGAGAACGACTGGCGACCGCTTTCGGCGCGGCCCGAACGGCCCAGTGGCGCCTGCAGCGGCAAGTCGGGGTCTTCGCAGCGCTGCGTAAGATAGAACTCCATCTCGGGCGCGACGATCGGCTGCCAGCCCTTGTCGGCGTACAGCTTGAGTACTTTTTTCAGGACGTTGCGCGGCGACAGTTCGATCGGGTTGCCCTGCTTGTCGAAGGTGTCGTGGATGACGATGGCGGTCGGCTCGATGGCCCATGGCACCACGTATACCGCGGCTGAGTCCGGGCGGCAGACCATGTCGATGTCGGCCGGGTCAAGCAGGTCGTAGTAGATGTCGTCGTCGACGAAATCCCCGGTTACCGTTTGCAACAACACACTTTCCGGCAGGCGCATGCCTCGCTCATGCAGGAACTTGTTGGTGGGTGCGATTTTGCCGCGGGCGATCCCGGTCAGGTCACTGACCACGCACTCGACTTCGGTAATCTTGTGTTCTTTCAGCCACGCAGACAGCTGATCGAAAGGGGCATTCATAAAGACCTCGTTATTGGTTTTATTCCGCGCCAGGACCAGCGATCAAGGCCGGTATGCCGTCTGGACGACTTCCCCTGCAGCGCGTTGAGGTCTATCTTGGGTGAGCCTTGAACATCCATCTATCCACTTTTCGCAGGATAAAATGCACCAAAAGAGTGCATAAAGAGCCGCTCATGACAACGGAAAGTCCGTTTCAGGTACAAGCTTTCAGCACCGCCGACGTCGGCGAACAAGTGCGTGCCACACCCAGCTGGACCCAGCATTATCAGCAGATGTCGCCCGGACATTTCGCCGGTCAAGTGCGTTGCCTGGACCTGCAGGGCGTGGAGATCTACGAAGAATTCATGAACACCCGGGTCGAGCAGAATTTCAGTGCGCCGCCGGGTGCCCTGGCGTTTTGTTTCGATCGCACCGACAACACCCTGTACCTGCTCAACGGCGAGAGCCGCAACATCTGGATCACCCCGGAGAACTACCAGGAAGTGGCGGTGGTGTTCGGCCCCGAGTTCGTTCAGCGTCACAGCCTGGACATCGCCCGTCTCGAAGGGCTGTTCATGGCGCCGCTCAATTCGGGGCAGAACGCGCTGTTCGGGCGCTGGTTGAGCAGCACCTTGACGCGTTTGGGCCAGGAGAGCGACCTGCCGAACCGTGAAGCGCTGGCCGAGCAACTGCTTGAAGATTGCCTGTTCATTCTCGACAACGCCTGTGTCCGCCTGGATCGCGGCGCGCTGTGGCGGCGTACCGAGGAGCGCACGATCATGCGCCGGGTCGGCGAGTGGGCTGCCGATTGTCCGGAAGAGACCCTCAACCTGCTGGAACTGGCGCAGGTCGCCGGGGTGTCGTTGCGTCAGCTGCAGCAGGCCTTCAAGGCCTTTACCGGCATGACCCCGGCGCACTGGCTGCGCTTGCGCCGCCTGAACAGTGCGCGCCGCGAACTGCTGGGCGCGCGGGCGGGTGGCAGTACCGTGGCCGAAGTGGCGATGCATTGGTCGTTCTGGCACCTGGGACGGTTCTCCAGCAGCTACCAGCAATTGTTCAAGGAATTGCCCAGCGAAACGCTGAAACGAGCACAACAGCGCACTTGAGCTGCGAAACGCCGCGTATCTGACTCTGTCGGCGAGAGGGCCTGCAGTGGTATGTTCTGTCGAATAAATGAAGTCGATAGATTGGAAAGACCATGCCAAGAGCCTCCCACCAAGACCTGCGTCGCGCGTTTCGTCAACTCCTTGCTTCCCCTGCCTGTTACCACACGGCTTCCGTGTTTGACCCGATGTCGGCGCGTATCGCCGCCGACCTGGGTTTCGAGGTAGGTATTCTCGGTGGTTCGGTCGCTTCCCTGCAGGTGCTGGCTGCACCTGATTTTGCCCTGATCACCCTCAGCGAGTTCGCCGAGCAGGCCACGCGTATTGGCCGGGTGGCGCAATTGCCGGTGATTGCCGACGCCGACCACGGCTACGGCAACGCCTTGAACGTCATGCGTACCGTCACTGAGCTTGAGCGTGCCGGCATCGCTGCGCTGACGATTGAAGACACCCTGCTGCCTGCCCAGTTCGGACGCAAGTCCACCGACCTGATCAGCATTGCCGAGGGCGTTGGCAAGATCCGTGCGGCCCTGGAGGCGCGCGTCGATCCGGAGCTGTCGATCATCGCCCGGACCAACGCCGCGTTGATCCCGGTCGAAGAAGTGATTGCCCGCACCGTGGCTTATCAGAATGCCGGCGCCGACGCGCTGTGCATGGTCGGCATCCGCGATTTCGAACACCTCGAACAGATCGCCAAACACCTCAGCGTACCGTTGATGCTGGTGACCTACGGCAACCCGCAACTGCACGATGATGCACGCCTGGCGCAACTGGGTGTGCGCATTGCCGTAGACGGCCACGGCGCTTACTTTGCCGCGATCAAGGCGACCTACGACTGCCTGCGTGAGCAACGGCGGATCACCAGCAGCGCCTCGGATCTGAGCGCTACCGAGCTGACCCATACCTACACCGTTCCTGGCGACTACATCGTCTGGGCCCGTGAGTTCATGGACGTCAACGAATAGGCCACAGGCCTTGCTGCAACAACCCTCAACAAATGGACAAGCGGAACAATTCATGAAGAAGACAGTGGGTGTACTTTCAGGCCTGGTAGTTGCCGTGGCTGCAGTCTGCACGGCCGGCGCCTGGTACACCGGCAAGCAATTGCCTGAAGTGCTTGAACAGGCCATGGCGCAAGCCAATGTTCAGCTCAAGCAATCGTCGGGCTTGAGCGGCAAAGTGACCCTGGAGCTGGCATCGCTGGAATCACACCTGTTCTCCAGCACCGCGCGTTACCGGGTCAAGGTCACCGAGCTCAAGGGCGCTGACGGGGCGGAGAGTTTCGAGCTGGGCTTTGTCGATCATATCGAGCACGGCCCGTTGCCCTGGAGCCGGGTCAAGGCGTTCAAACTCATGCCAGTGATGGCGGCCAGTAACTACGCCCTGGAAAAGGACGCTTTCACTGCCGAGTGGTTCGCCGCTAGCGCTGAGGTGCCACCGGTATACGGACAGAACAGCCTGGGCTACGACGGCTCGACAGACGGCACGCTGATCATGCCGCCGATGCAAGTGACCGAGGTGGGTGGGGCCACGACCAAGTTTTCCGGTCTGGCGATTCAGGCCAGCGGCACGCGCGATGGCGAGCAGATCAAATTCAGTGGTGCTGCGCCGAGCTTCAGCCTGAACCATGATGATGAGCAAAGCGGGCGCTTGAAGCTGGAGCTGAAGAACCTGAGCCTGGTCGGTGACTTGAAAAAGACGCCCTATGGTTTCTATGTCGGCCGCACCGACATGATGCTTGATCAGCTCAGTGTGAGCGGGGGCGAAGAGCAGAAAGTTTTGTTGCTCAAGCAACTGGAGCAGAACAGCGAGTCCCGGGCGGATGGCGATCAGTTTGGCGGCAGCATCGTCTACAAGGTTGGCGACATCAATTTTGACGGCCAGCCAGTGGGTTCCAGTGCAATGGTCTGGAACCTGAAGAACATTGATATGCCATCCATGCAGACCCTGATTGCCTGGTACCAGAGCCGTCTGCCGGAGTTCGAGGCCGCCGCAGCGCAAGGTCAGGTTTTGCCGACCTTGCCGATGACCGAGGCGGAAAAGGCCGAGGTCAGCGCCAGCGTCCAGCAACTACTGGCCGCGAAGCCGCAGATTGCCCTGGAGGATTTTTCGTTCAAGACTGCCAATGGCGAAAGCCACTTCAAGCTGAGTGTCGATCTGGGCAAGCCGTCTTCGCTGGAGCTGCCATCGGCTGAGCTGTACAAGCAGATGATCACCCAGGTGCAAAGTACGCTGCAGTTGTCCAAGCCGATGATTGGCGACCTGGCTGCCCTGCAGGCCCGTCTGCAGGGCCAGAGCGATGCGCAGGTACTTGCCCAGCAAGCGTCGCAAACCGGGGAGATGGTCGGCATGATGGCGGTGCAGAGCCAGATGGCCACGGTGCAGGGCAACGATATCCTCGCCAATCTGCACTATGCCGACGGTATGGTCGACTTCAACGGCCAGAAAATGACCGTCGAGCAGTTCGCCAGCCTGATCATGGCCAACCTCGGTGCCATGCACCCGGCCGAGGGGTGATGTCTGGCCCCGGGGCGGCAAGTCAGTCGTTCCGGGGCTTGTTTCACTAAAAAAACCTTTTGAATTCATCCGATTATCTGTAGCCTTCGGCATCCCATAAAAACCCGAGGCCGCAGAAGGTCTTTGGTTCTGCCCGCTGCGCCGTTCAGCGCCTCGCATGCAGAGCCGGTAACCGATTTGCCAGGGCTCGGTGATACACTCGACTTACGCGCACAAGCGCCTGCAGGTCCAGCGATCATGACCCAGATTTCCGAACGCCTTTTGGTCCAAGCCCACCTCGATGCCAAGCAGCCCAAGCCGCTGACGCCCGAGCAAGAGGCCGACTACCGCGCCGCCATCGCCGCCGAACTCAAGGCGCAGAACGCGGTGCTGGTTGCCCATTACTACTGTGATCCGGTGATCCAGGCCCTGGCCGAGGAAACCGGTGGATGCGTATCCGACTCACTGGAAATGGCCCGCTTCGGCAACAAGCATCAAGCCAGCACGGTGATCGTCGCCGGCGTGCGCTTCATGGGCGAGACGGCAAAAATCCTCAACCCGGAAAAGCGCGTACTGATGCCGACCCTGGAAGCGACCTGTTCGCTTGATCTGGGTTGCCCGGTCGAAGAGTTTTCGGCGTTCTGCGACAAACACCCGGAGCGCACTGTGGTGGTCTATGCCAATACCTCGGCGGCGGTCAAAGCCCGTGCCGACTGGGTGGTGACCTCCAGCTGCGCGCTGGAAATCGTCGAGAGCCTGATGGACAACGGCGAAACCATCATCTGGGGCCCGGACCAGCACCTGGGCCGCTATATCCAGAAACAGACCGGCGCTGACATGCTGCTCTGGGATGGCGCCTGCATCGTCCATGAAGAGTTCAAGTCGCGGCAGCTGGCCGATATGAAGGCTTTGTACCCTGATGCCGCGATTCTGGTGCACCCGGAGTCGCCGGAGGCGGTGATTGATCTGGCAGATGCTGTCGGTTCCACCAGCCAACTGATTGCTGCGGCGCAAACGCTGCCGAACAAGACCTTCATCGTCGCGACCGACCGCGGCATCTTCTACAAGATGCAGCAGCTGTGCCCGGACAAGGTCTTCATCGAGGCCCCAACGGCCGGTAACGGCGCGGCCTGCCGTAGCTGCGCGCACTGCCCGTGGATGGCCATGAACACCCTGGAGCGCACCCTGCAGTGCCTGCGTGAGGGTAGCAACGAGATCTTCGTCGAGCCTGCGCTGATTCCCCAGGCGATCAAGCCGCTCAAGCGCATGCTCGATTTTACCCAGGCGGCGCGGATGAAGTTGTCCGGTAACGCTTGAGGAATCCCGAATCGCGGGGCAAGCCCGCTCCCACGGTGGGAGCGGGCTTGCCCCGCGATGCATTTCAAATCATTAGCGCATCATGTCCTTGACCATCCGCTGCTGCTCCAGCAACTCACGCTGACGCGCATCGATCTTCGACGCCAGCACGAAGTTGTTGCCGGCCCGCTGCTTGGCGTAGTCGAGCTGTTGCAGCGCCTGATCGAAGTCGCCGACCAGGGCAAAGTACTCGGCACGCGCCTGGTGCAAGCCGATGGTATTGCCGGACAAGCCGCGAACCTCAGCGACGTCATACCAGACATCCGGATCTTCCGGACGATTCTTGAGCAGCGCATCCAGGGCTTTTTCCGCTTCTGCCGGGCGGTTCTGCTTGAGCAGCAGGTCGATCCGCGCCTGCTGTAGCGGGTAGTTCGCCGGGTACAGCGTACGCATGCGCTCAACCCGCTGCTGGGCATCGGCCAGGCGATTGTTGGTAACGTCCAGGTCGATCTGCGCCAGGTTGTAGGTGACGTCGTTGGGTGCCTTGTCCAGCAAGGGCTTGAGCGCATCCCGTGCCTCGTTGAGGCGGCCACCTTTGATCAGCGCCAGGGCCAGGCCGTAGCGGGCCGAGTCGAGCTTCGGGTTCTCATCCAGCTGGGCGCGGAAGCGCTTGGCGGCAAGGCCAGGGGTCTCTTCGAATTGCAGTTGAACGCGGGCGCGGATCAGCTGATAACGCTGGCTGTCTTCTGTACCGCCCTTAGGCGCTTGTTCGGCGCGGTTGCGGGTGTCGGCGATACGCGATTCGGTAACCGGGTGAGTCAGGAGAAATTCCGGCGGCTTGGCATCGTAGCGATACTGACGCATCAGACGCTCGAACATGCTTGGCATGTTGCGCGGATCGTAGCCGGCTTTTTCCAGGTTCTGGATACCGATACGGTCGGCTTCCTGTTCGTTTTGCCGGGAGAAGCGCCGCTGCTCCTGAATGGCTGCGGCCTGGGTACCGGCAATCGCGGCGATACCGGCATCGCCGGCACCGGCGGCGGCAGCAACGATGCCGACCAGCAGCGCCCCCATCATCGGCAACTGCATACGCTGCTGAGCCTCGACACCGCGGGCAAAGTGGCGTTGCGACAAGTGCGCAAGTTCGTGGGCCAGTACCGAGGCATATTCGCCTTCAGTCTTGGCATTGAGGAACAAACCGCCGTTGACCCCGACAATTCCGCCGGGGGCGGCAAAGGCGTTGAGTTGAGGGCTGTTGATGAGGATAAATTCCAGGCGCCGGTCCTGCAGCTGGCTGGTTTCGGCCAGGCGGTAGACGCTGGTTTCGACATAGTCCTTGAGCTGGGGATCGTTCAGTTGATTGACATTGCCCCGCAGCAGGCTCAGCCAGGCGCGGCCCAGCTGATGTTCCTGTTGCGGGGAAACAATGGCAGAACTGGCGTCGCCAAGTGACGGCAGGTCGTCGGCATGGCTGGGGAGCGCCGTCAAACAGGCCAGCGTCAGCAGGGTAGGGCGCAGAAAATTCATGCACGAAGCTCTGGTCGACAAAGAGCCTTACTGTAGCTGGCTCACACGTTGGCGACCAGTGGCGGTATTCTACGAGGCTTGACTGATTCTGCCTGCCTGGAGCAACCGATGAGCGATACCCCGACGTATGACGCTGAACTCGACGCCTGCGGCCTGAACTGCCCGCTGCCGCTGCTCAAGGCGAAGATGGCGCTCAATCGCCTGGCCAGTGGCGCGGTACTCAAGGTGATCGCCACCGATGCCGGGTCGCAGCGCGATTTTCGCACTTTTGCCAAATTGGCCGGTCATACGCTGCTGCTCGAAACAGCCGAGGCAGGTGTGTACACCTACTGGTTGCAGAAAGCCTGAGTTTTTCTCCCCTAAGGATCGTCAATGTTCAAAGTGCTTCGCGACTGGATGCAACGCTACTTCTCGGATGAAGAGGCGGTGGTTTTGGCGGTCTTGCTGGTTCTGGCCTTCACCGCAGTTCTGACCCTGGGCGGTATGCTTGCTCCGGTGCTTGCCGGTATGGTCCTTGCGTTTCTGATGCAGGGGCTGGTCAACGCCCTGGAACGTTTGCGGGTGCCGACCCGCTATGCCGTCGGCCTGGTCTTTACCCTGTTCATGGGCGCCCTGGCGGTGTTCCTGCTGGTCCTGGTGCCGTTGCTCTGGCATCAGCTGATCACCCTGTTCAACGAGCTGCCGGGCATGCTGGGCAAGTGGCAATCGCTATTGCTGCTGTTGCCTGAGCGTTATCCGCACCTGGTCTCCGATGAGCAGGTGCTGCGCGCGATCGAAGCCATGCGCGGGGAGATCGGCAAGTTCGGACAGTGGGCGTTGACCTTCTCGCTCTCCAGCCTGCCGCTGCTGGTCAACATCATGATCTACCTGGTGCTGGTGCCGATCCTGGTGTTCTTCTTCCTCAAGGACCGCGAGCTGATTGCCCGTTGGGTCAGCGGTTACCTGCCGCGTGAGCGGGCGTTGATGACCCGGGTGGCCGAGGAAATGAACCGGCAGATTGCCAACTACATTCGCGGCAAAGGCATCGAGATCCTGATCTGCGGTGTGGCGACCTACATCGCCTTCATTGCCCTGGGACTCAACTATGCGGCGCTGCTGGCGTTGCTGGTGGGTTTGTCGGTGGTGGTGCCGTATGTCGGCGCAGTGGTGGTGACGGTGCCGGTCACCCTGATCGCGCTGTTCCAGTGGGGCTGGGGCGATCAGTTCATCTACCTGATGGCGGTGTACGCAATCATCCAGGCGCTGGATGGCAACGTACTGGTGCCGTTGCTGTTCTCTGAGGCGGTAAGCCTGCACCCGGTGGCGATCATCTGCGCGGTGTTGCTGTTTGGTGGGCTGTGGGGGTTCTGGGGGATATTCTTCGCGATTCCGCTGGCGACCCTGTTCAAGGCGGTGCTTGATGCCTGGCCGCGGCAGGAGCCCATAGTCGCGCCGTTGTTGTGAAAGCATCGCGGGGCAAGCCCGCTCCCACAGGGTTACAGATGATCCCTGTGGGAGCGGGCTTGCCCCGCGATAGGCCTCAGGCCTTGCTCAGCGCCTGCGCTTCAGCCAGCACCGCATCCACATGCCCCGGCACTTTCACGCCACGCCACGCTTTGCGCAGCACACCGTTCTTGTCGATCAGGAACGTGCTGCGATCAACGCCCATGTATTCCTTGCCATAAAGCTTCTTCAGCTTGATCACGTCGAACAGCTGGCACAGGGCTTCGTCCTTGTCGCTGATCAGCTCGAACGGGAATGCCTGCTTGGCCTTGAAGTTTTCGTGAGACTTGATGCCGTCCCGCGAAACGCCGAAAACCACGGTGTTGGCCGCTTCGAAGGCGTCATGCTGGTCACGGAAACCCTGACCTTCAGTGGTGCAGCCCGGGGTGCTGTCCTTGGGATAGAAGTACAGCACCACTTGCTTGCCCTTCAGATCAGCCAGGCTGACGCTTTGGCCGCTGGTGGCCTGGGCCTGGAAATCGGCGACGGGTTGGTCGAGTTCAACGGCCATGGAAAGCTTCCTTACAGTGGGTTCTGTGGGCGCCAGGGTTCGATCAGCGCATCCAGGTTCAGGGCATCGGAGAAGTCCAGGAACTGGTCACGCAACCAGCTGATCTGGGTGCCGGCCGGCAGGGTCACGGTGAACGTGGCGTTGAGCATGGTGCCGCCGGTCTGAGGCGCCTGGTAGGTGTCGCAGGTGAGGTTTTCCAGCTCGACATGGTGGTCGATGAAAAACTGGCACAGCTCGTTGATGATGTCCGGGCGATAGGCGGCGCTGACATAGGCGACATACGGCAGGGCCAGCGGGCGCACTTCGAGCTCGGCGCTACGCACCACATTCACGGTGAAGGTGTGCTTCTTGGCCAGGCCCGGCAGGGCTGCCTCGAAACGCGCCAGCGCGTCCCAGCTGCCGGCAACCTGCAGAACCAGTGCACTGCACTCGCCGTGGCGGGTCAGGCGCGAGGTCACGACCGAGCAGCGATTGTCGTTGCTGGCCCGGCACAGGATGTTGGTCAGTTCCATGGGATTGGCGCCCAGAGCACTGATGACAAGGAATTGTTCGCGAACGGTGGGGGTGGACATGCAGCATTCCTAAAGCGATGAGCGGTCGGTACCTGACGGGTCAGAATGGCGGGAGGGCGTGGTCCCGGGGCTCAGGATCGAGGCTTTGGGCACTGCCTGCGCAGGTTGTCGGCAGCCCGGCGGGCCGCTGTGTACCGATCAAAGAGAGAAGGGTAGCGAAAATGGCCGCCGAGGGGAATGCTCCAGCCGCCTGCTTCGCTTGTGCAAGGCCGATAGCGCCAGTACCATTACCGCTCTCTTTTTCCGGCAGGAGCAGTTTCATGATTGCGGGCAGTATGGTGGCATTGGTCACACCCATGGATGCACAAGGGCGTCTTGATTGGGACAGCCTCGACAAACTTGTAGACTTCCACCTGGAAAACGGCACCCATGCGATCGTTGCAGTCGGCACCACCGGTGAGTCCGCGACCCTGGATGTCGAAGAGCACATTCTGGTTATCAAGCACGTGGTCGAGCGCGTCAAGCACAGCAAGCACCCTATTCCGGTGATCGCCGGCACCGGCGCGAACTCCACCGCTGAAGCCGTGCACCTGACCCGCAACGCCAAGAACGCTGGCGCCGACGCCTGCCTGCTGGTGGTGCCGTACTACAACAAGCCGACCCAGGAAGGCCTGTACCAGCACTTCAAGCACATTGCCGAATCCGTCGACATCCCGCAGATTCTCTACAACGTTCCTGGCCGCACCTCCTGCGACATGCAGGCCGAGACCGTGATCCGTCTGTCGAGCGTGCCGAACATCATCGGTATCAAGGAAGCCACCGGCGACCTGAAACGCGCCAAGGCCATCCTTGACGGCGTGAGCAAGGACTTCATCGTGCTGTCCGGCGATGATCCGACCGCGGTCGAGCTGATCCTGCTGGGCGGCAAAGGCAACATCTCGGTTACCGCCAACGTCGCCCCGCGCGAAATGGCTGATCTGTGCGAAGCCGCCCTTGCGGGCAATGCCGAGAAGGCTCGCGCGATCAACGAAAAACTCATGCCTTTGCACAAGGACCTGTTCATCGAAGCCAACCCGATTCCGGTGAAGTGGGCTTTGGTTGAAATGGGCCTGATGCACAAAGGCATCCGCCTGCCGCTGACCTGGCTGAGCGAATCCTGTCACGATACGGTACGCCAGGCCATGCGCCAGTGCGGCCTGCAGTTTTAATTGAGGACGTACACCGCATGAAGCGATTGGCTGGTCTTTCCGCCCTTGCCTTGATCATTTCCAGCACCAGTGGTTGTGGCTGGCTCTGGGGCGAAGAGGGTTACTTCCGTGACCGTGGCAGCGATTATCTGGAGGCCACGCAGAAGGCGCCGATGCAGATGCCGCCGGACATTAGCAGCGCCAAGCGGCTTGATCCGCTGCTGCCGATCCCGCGTAACGTCGCCGACGACAACGTCAAGGGCGAGTTCGAGGTGCCGCGTCCACAGCCATTGAGCGCGGCTGCCGACATCAGCGATTTCAGCCTGCAGAAGAGCGGCAGTTCCCGTTGGGTCCTGGCCCAGCGCGCCCCGGCCGAAGTCTGGCCGGTGGCCCGGCAGTTCTTTGAAGACAACGGCTTCCGTATCGCCGAAGAGCGCCCGCAGACCGGTGAGTTCAACACCACCTGGCAGCGTTTTGACGAGCTCTCCGGCGCCATGGCCAGCCGTCTGGCCAGTGCCTCGAGCAGCCGCGACAACGAAGTGCGTGCGCGTATCCGCATTGAGCCGGGCGTGCAGCGCAACACCAGTGAGGTCTACATCGTCAGCGTCGAGCGTCCGGCTGGCAGCACTGCCGAGCCTGGTTTCCCGGCCCGTTCGGAAAACACCGGGGTCGATGCCATGCTGGTCGACGAAATGCTCGCCAGCATGACCCGCAGCGCCGAGAAGGGCGGTTCGGTGTCGTTGCTCGCCGCGCGTGATTTCGATGCGCCAAGCCGTGTCAGCCTCAGCGAAGACGGTAGCGGCAACCCGGTACTGAACCTGGGGGCCGACCTCGATCGCGCCTGGTCCAGTGTTGGCCGTGCCCTGGAACAGGGCGAATGGCGGGTTGAAGACATCAACCGCAGCCTGGGCCTGTACTACATCAACCTGGCGGAAAAGGCCGAGGCCAAGGACCAGGAGCCGGGCTTCTTCGGCAAGCTGTTCGGCAGCGCGCCGAGCAAGGAAGAGCGTGAAGCCCGTGCCGAGCGTTACCAGGTGCGCCTGAGCAAGGTTGGCGACAGCGTCCAGGTTACCGTCGAGAAGAACATCAACACCGTGGCCCCGGCTGACGTCGCCCGCCGCGTGCTGAGCGTGATTCAGGACAACCTGGGTTAAGTGCGCTTCGCCGTACTTGGAAGTGGAAGCCAGGGAAATGGCACGCTGATCGCCAGTGACAACACCCTTGTCCTGGTCGATTGCGGCTTTTCCCTGCGTGAAACCGAGCGGCGCCTGGCGCTGCTCGGCGTTTCTGCCCAGCAATTGAGTGCTGTGCTGGTCACCCACGAACATGCCGACCACGTGCATGGGGTCGGTTTGCTGGCGCGGCGCTACAATGTACCGGTCTACCTCAGCCGCGGCACCTTGCGCGGCATGCGCAAACCGGTCGAGGCGGCGGGATTCCTGGCGGCAAACGAGACACTGCAGATCGGCGCCTTGAGCATCCGCGCCGTGGGCGTGACCCACGACGCGCTGGAGCCGTTGCAGTATGTGTTTGACGACGGCAGCCGGCGTTTCGGCGTGCTGACCGACCTGGGCTCCTACGACACAGCCCTGCTGGAAAGTTACCAGGGCCTGGATGCCTTGCTGATCGAGGCCAACCACTGTCGCGACCTGCTCGGACGCGGGCCTTACCCGATGTTTCTCAAACAGCGGGTGGGTGGCGACTACGGACATTTGAACAACCACCAGGCCGCGCGCCTGGTGTCGGAGCTGGACTGGCAGAACCTGCAGCATCTGGTGCTGGCCCATCTCAGTAGCAAGAACAACCAGCCACAG
The DNA here is from genome assembly GCF_000746525.1 of Pseudomonas alkylphenolica. Taxonomy (NCBI): domain Bacteria; kingdom Pseudomonadati; phylum Pseudomonadota; class Gammaproteobacteria; order Pseudomonadales; family Pseudomonadaceae; genus Pseudomonas; species Pseudomonas alkylphenolica. Next base: position 4,396,540 of record NZ_CP009048.1, on the reverse strand, counting down.
CTGGCCCGGCAATGTTTCGTCGACACCCTCGGGTGCGACCCGGACTGGCTGCAAGTGGCCAACCAGGATTGCGGGCTCGACTGGCGCGAAATCGCCTAGCCCATCTTATTTAGCAAGCGGAGCCCATCATGGAAAAACGTGAAGAACTCTACCGCGGCAAAGCCAAGTCGGTTTACAAAACCGACGACGCTGACCGCTTGATCCTGCTGTTTCGCAACGACACCTCGGCGTTCGACGGCAAGCGTATCGAACAGCTCGACCGCAAGGGCATGGTGAACAACAAGTTCAACGCCTTCATCATGCAGAAGCTTGAAGAAGCCGGCATCCCTACCCAGTTCGACAAACTGCTGGGCGACAACGAGTGCCTGGTCAAGAAGCTCGACATGATCCCGGTTGAATGCGTCGTGCGTAACTACGCCGCCGGCAGCCTGGTCAAACGCCTGGGCGTGGAAGAGGGCATCAAGCTCGAGCCTTCGACCTTCGAACTGTTCCTCAAGAACGACGAGAAGGGCGATCCGTTCATCAACGAATCCCACGTTGTCGCCTTCGGCTGGGGCACCGCCGAGCAGTTGGTGAAGATGAAAGCCCTGTCGCTCAAGGTCAACGAAGTGCTGAACAAGCTGTTCGACGACGCCGGCCTCTTGCTGGTCGACTTCAAGCTGGAATTCGGCGTATTCCACGGCGAGATCGTCCTGGGTGACGAGTTCAGCCCGGATGGCTGCCGCCTGTGGGACAAAGAAACCCGCAAGAAGATGGACAAGGACCGCTTCCGCCAGGGTCTGGGCGACGTTATCGAAGCCTACGAAGAAGTTGCCAAACGCCTGGGCGTGCCGCTGTAAGCGGCAAGTTCACGCAAGCGCCTGATACCACGCGAATTTTTTTCGCAAACAGGCTTTGCCTTTAGGCAAACTGCTGGTATCATGCGCGCCACTGGAGAGATGCCGGAGTGGCCGAACGGGACGGATTCGAAATCCGTTGTACTGGCGACAGTACCTAGGGTTCAAATCCCTATCTCTCCGCCATATACGAAAACCCCGCAGATTTAGGTCTGCGGGGTTTTTTCGTTCCAGGGCGTACTATTCAGATCTACTACTCTCGCACTCCTGCTGTGTTGGCTGAGTGAAGCAGTTCACTCAGCCCGAACCTGAAGCGCAGCGCCATCCTGTGGCTGATCAGTTGTAGTCAAGCACGTAGGTCATGGTTGCATCTCCCCGACCTGGTTTGAGCGGGCCACTGTTGCTAGGAACATACTGGGCCGCGCCTGAGAATTGGTAGACTTCTGCTGTAGGTTCGCTGCGTAGCCACTTTAGGTCGACAGCCTTGGCCTTGTTGAAGGGTAACTTTGCCCCCTCAGGTGTGGTGAGTGCGATTTGCACGCCTTTGGCTACACCTGGCTGTCCGGCTCCAGAGAGGTTCAGTTGGCCTTCGGCCGGAGAGTCCCCCTCGAAATGGACTTTCACCGGTATTGGTGTGCTGGGCTTGGAACCACGGCAACGAACCTCGAAAGTAAACGTTTTCTTCGGTGCGGCATTGGCACTAATTTGTGTAATCTGTTGTTTTCCCATTGATACATCAAGGTTCGGCGTCTGTGACTCGCAACTGCTAAAGTAGACTTCGTTGATCAGTTCGGTAGACTTGGCGGTAGGCTCGAAGGATACCGGATTCGGCAGTATGCCCGGAATTATATGCTCTACACGAAAGTCAGTGGTCACCTGCCCTGATGATCCAAGTGCGATGCCTGTTCGTATATATTCAACCTTTATGTGCGATGGGAACACAACGTTCCCTGGCACAACGGGGCCGGTAGTTTTTTCTGAAGGTGGGGTAAAGTGCAATTGATTGTTAGCCCATCCGGTTATACGGATACCGACACCCTCAATGTTCGTCTTATACACATTTTGGATACCTGAGGGCTCTCGCCCCCGGGAGTCCAAGGTGGTTTTAATTGATGAGCGATAGTTGCAAGAGGCAGTAGTATATTTTGCAGCTTTCGATTCAAAGCTGGCGAGCACACCACCAACCGGAGCTGTCTGCATCACAAGTTTCGCAGGGACATGAATAGAATAGAACGGTTGAGGATTATCATTTTCCGCGGTGCAATCTGCCCACACCGATCCACTTGTCATCAGCCCCAAAATCCCGGTCACCCGCCCGACCCATCTACGCATTTCAATAACCTCGTAGCTTTAAATATTTACTGTTCTAATTAAGTGCGGCAGAGCAGTTCGAAGCGCTCATAGGCCCGTTCCCTGTGCGCAGCGGGCAATTGATACTCAGCCTTGCAGGCGCCGGTGCTCCAACGCAGCTCCAGTGTTCCTTGATCATCAATGCCGAAGACCAGAAGTCTGGACAGGTTGTCGACGATGTCCAGCGCTTTGCCCTGGGCGTCATGGGCCTGGGCGCCAAACGGAATTCGCTGGCCGCTGTCCAGCTTCAGGTCAAATTGCACGCGCCGACCTTGCTCGGAGGCGTAGCGTGCCTTGACGATGGCGCCACGAGTCGGCACGAGCATGACCGTGCTCTCGCTCACTTCGGTGTTGCTGTCCAGCGTAGCGGTATCTAGATTGATCCAGTTGTATCGATAGGGCTGTACGTAGGGCACCACGGCGTAGCCTTTGCGGTTGGTGCGGATGGAGGCCGAACTGTCCACGCCGACTCCTGAGACGTCAGGCACCTCGATCAACGCAAAGGTTTCCCCCAGCGGTTGGCCGAAGGTGATGCCATCTCGGTGCACCACTACAGATCCACCGGCACTCAGGTCCATGTGTTTGTTGTCGCGACTCTGGTTGTAGTTGCCATTGATCCGCGAAGTAGGGGTGTCCCATCCCAAGCCGATGCCACTGGAGTTGCCGCTCTGCTTGCTGTGCCCGGCCTGTACGGAATAGCTGAGCGTATTGCGCTCATTCAGATAGCCGGAAACACCACTTTGCACACTGGAGTCACCATGCTGTGAGGCAAGGGCATTGGCATACACTCGATGCGTCCGGGCACTACGTCCCAGTGGAATGCTCAGTGATGCGGTGAGCTGAGTATCCGAATTCGAGCCGCCAGAGCTTTCGGTCCGAGCGATAGCGATGCTGTAACTGGCATCGGCCAGGCTGCTGCTGTAGCCGAACTGCCAGTTGCGCGTGCGGCCCTGGCGGTTCCAGTAGCTGGCCTCGCCCAGAGTGGCGTACATCGAGCCGCGTTGTCCCAGTGATTGGTTGATATTCATGTCTACCCGGCTTTTTTGCCGACTGGACGATTGTTGGTTCAGGTAGGTAAGGTCATCGACGTGCTGGCTGAAGGTTCGATAGCCAGCGGTTGAGTAGCGGTAACCGACCATGGTGAAGCTTGTATCGGTTGCGTTGAAGGTTTTGGAGTAGAGAAACCGCGCGCTCTGGCCTTCATCGGTTTTACCCTGCAAGGCTTTTGAGTGACTGTTGGTGATATCGAAGGAAAAGCCGCCAATCCCGGAGTTGACGCCGACCCCGACGTTTGCAGCTTTGTAATCCTGCGCTGTTAACCCACCGCCATACATTGTCAGGTTGTTCGATAGTCCATACACCAGTGTGCCCTGGGTGAATGTTGGCGATGGCTGGCCGTCATAGGTGTACTTACCGGCAGCCAGGCTGTAACGGAAGTTCCCTTGACGCGTCATTACCGGCAAGTAGGAGTAGGCCTGTGTGTATTCTCTCTCCAGCCCGTCGGCCTCGATGATCCTGATGGTCAGATCACCGTTGGAGCCACTGGGGTAGATGTCGGAAATTTCAAAGGCTCCTGGTGGCACGCTCGTAGAGTAGATCACATAGCCGTTTTGCCGTACCTCAATGGTCGCGTTAGTTTCTGCGATGCCACGCACCACAGGCGCATAGCCGATCTCGTTATCCGGTAACATGCCGACGTCGGAACTGATCTGGGCGCCGCGAAATCGCACGCTATCGAAGATCTCGCCCTGGCTGTAGAGCTCACCAACGGCGAACTTGCCCTTGAGACTCAACAGGTCGTGCTCGGCATAGCTGCGGTTGCTACGAAAGGTGCTCTTGGTGCCGGTGCTGCCAGTCAGCGCAGACTCGTTACGCAAACGCCAGCCCGCGAAGTTGAAACCATTGCGCAGGCCAAGGTAGCGGTAGTCGCTACGGTTGCCGCTCATCTCGTTTCGGCTGAAATTGGCCTGGTAATCGCTATAGAAGGCGGTAAGCCCCTGGTCCCATAGGGAAGGGTCGACATAGCCGCGCACCTGACGCTTGACGTAAATCTGCGGCACGCTGATTTCCAGGGCCAGGCGAGTTACCTCGAACTCCACGGTTGCGCCCTTGATCAACGTGACCACATCGACGATCTGCGAATTGTCGGCGGTCGGCGGAATAACGCCGTCTTTCTCCAAGCGCTGGATATCGACCCCTAACTCTTCTAGCAGTGCCAGTCGAATGATCGGCTTTACCTTGCCAGTGCTGCTGTCGAGGATGAAGTTGATATCCTGACGTTTAGACAGCGATTGGTTTAAATAGATGTCAACATTGTAGGTGCCCGGTTGCACCGTATTGCCGTTTTCAAAATATTTGAGGTCAATCGAAGTGCCTGCTTTGTTCAAGAACAGTTCGTTGAATTGTACCTCTGTTGCTGCTGCCTGTGCTGTAACGCCCAAGCTTATGACGCACGAAACTCCGGGAAGGAGGGCGGAGTTAACTTTTCTAACTTTCGTTAAAGTTGGCATGTGCCCACCCGTCAGCCTGACTTCTGAACGTTACAGAAGCCAAGCTTGTTATTAATAAACTGTCTGGACTTTGCCTGCACTTAGTTCCTGCCCGAAGGGGCGTTCGGAACGTGCTAGTGGCTCAACTTGCTTGAGTGAGTGTCATGGCCGCCGTAATCATTAATGCTGTTGAATTCTACGGTCGTGGACTTGAGCATTTTACCGGCGGGCAGTCCTTGCACGTTGAAGACTTGCGTCTTGCCCGGGGCAATCATGCCGACGGAGACGGGGTAGGTCGCAGAGCCGCTGTGCAGCGTGACGCTTGCGAATGAAACGTGGAACACCGTAGGGTTGCGTACTTCAACGGCTGCTTTGCCTGACTGCTCGACCAGGCGCCAATGGAGTTGTTGCGGGGCTTCATCGGGTTTGCCCACTAGGCCGGCAGGCCGATAGAACAGTTTCAGTCGCTGGCGTACCGCAATTTGCAGGCTGTTGTCGTCTTTGGACTTTTGCGGGATTTCCTGAACATTCAGCCGGAACAGCGACTCCTTATCGCCTGGCAAATGTTTGCCGGAATAAAAGATTCGCAACAGCTGCTGTTTATTACCTCCCAGACGACTGAGCGCCGGCGTTACCACGAATGGCACATTTTGCGTGCCATCTTTGGCGTCGGGCTCGATCCAGGACTGGATCATGATGTCTTGCGCGCCCTGGTTCATCACCATGATGGAGGCTTCCTTGCTAGGCTCGGTATACAGCACCCGCGTTCCGCCCAGCATGATTCCCGCATCGGCCAGCGAGGTGAAGCAGGTCAGCGCCCCGGCCAGTGCCACTTTTGCAAACATCAGTGTTTTCATCGACAACTCTGTAGATAGCTAAGGGGTGTAACTACCCCCCTCTGTTACTCGACGGGATTATTCGTAGCTCAGGGTGAACGGCAGGGTACCGATGGCAGTACCTGGCTTGACCGTCCAGCCATTGGCCACATAGACCGCACGCAGACTCAGTTTGGCTTTGTAGCCAGCTGTCGCATCGCCCGAGATCGCGCCTCTGATACTTTCGTTCGACGACAGGTTCAGTAGCCTGTTGGCAGTGTTATAGATGCCGATGCCAACGCCGGTAGCGGTGCCGGTGGTTCTCAGCAGGTTGGGGTTCTTGCCGTCGATGCCCGAACCGCTACTCGGGTCGAATTGCATGGTCACTGCGGTCACGTCGGCAGCGGTCGTGCCACAATCGAGGTTGAGGTTGACAGCCTGGCCTGCCGTGATTCCGCCACCGGCTACTCCCTTGATCGAGTTGGAGCTGATTTTGCCGAGCTTGACATCAATAACCTGATCTCCGGCCGCGCCAGTAACACTAGTGCCTGCGCCAGCACTGATGCTGCAGGATGCTGCGATAATTTCACCTGTGAAGTTCACGGTACCGTCGGCTGCGACGGCGGTGCTGGTAATAAAGCCTGTGGTCGTGATGGCCAGGAATGCTTTAATAGATTTATGTACGGTTTTAACTCCTTATTACAAGTTTGAAAGTAAATATTCTGTCTTGTTGAAATAAAATGGCTTTCGAGCTTGGGGCGTTCAAGCGGTTGGTGTTTAAAATGAAGGGCTTGCCGGTCGAACGACCGGGGTTAATGCTTTCGGCGGTACGCCTTTAGTTAATCGAAGCCAGAGAAGGTTTTTTCATATGATGTCCAATGCTGTTGGTCGGGTATGAGTTTCATGGAAACTTCAGCGAGCAATAACGGCTATGGCTAATTGCGGACATCAGACGATTCTTAATGTGGGCGCTTTCGTTAAGGCGAGATCATGAGAATATGTCGAAAGCGTTGTATTTCAGGCAAGGTTCAAGGCAAGCACGCCAACTTCTAGCAGCTCAGGTTGCAGTTGGCGTTGAGGTTGCGGTAATTGCTCGTAACGCCTGCCGAGACGGGGCTCTCGGCGGCGCTTATGTCCATGGTGATCATGTGATCGACGTTGGTGTTATCAACGGAGCAGGCATAGTTGTTGATGACGTCGGTAAAGGCTATTTCTGAATGGAACGTTCAGTTAAAAATGCTACGCTCCAGGCAATAGGTCAACAAATCCTGATCACTGCTGACTTCAAGTTTGCGCATGGCTGATATTTTTTGTGCGCTGATAGTCTTTGCACTTCTACTCTGGCTGCGTGCAATATCGCTTACACTTTTTCCGGCAACAAACAATCGCAATATTTCAAACTCTTTCGGCGATAGGCTGGCCACACGTTCATCAATAGCTGTGTTGGAATCAATTACCGATGTTTTCGCTGGCTCCAGACTTTGATAGGTGCTTTGACGGGCGATGGCATTGAGTGCCAGTTCGATTTCCGTATGTAGTTGATTCTTCTGAATGACGCCAACGACTCCCAGCTCCTGCAGGCGGGTAAGAATCAGGTGGTTGGAAATCATCGTCAAGATCAGAATCTGGACATGGGGATAATGACGTTTCAGGTAGTCGACCAGTTTGAGTCCATCACCATAGGGTGAGTCTGCCGGCATGTTGTAGTCGGAGATAACGATGTCGACTGGTTGCTGTTCGAGCAGCTCGATCAGGCCCTTCGAACAAACTGCCTCGCCAACCACGCAAAAGCGTGGGTCGCGCTCGACCAGCTCGCGTACACCGAGAAGGACGATGGGGTGATCGTCTGCGATGATGACCTTGAGTTTTTCCATTAATACAGCCTGTTATACCGGTGCGAGGTGGATGTCCGTACGGGGTGGCTTGTTGATTTTACTCGAGGGTACTCAATATTGTCGCAAGACGTTTCAGTGCCCGCTGTACTTTCTGAGTAAGGGCGGCATCGAGTTTTGTGTTGTGCAGTTGATACTCCAGGTCGATGCAGTGGTTGGCCAGGCTGCTGGCCTGAACTGCGCCGAGCGCGCCGGCCATGCTATGCAGGCGCTCGACGATGGTTCTGGCGTCTTGTTGTTCCAGGGCGCTGCGGATGAGCGTGATGTCCTGTTGCATGGTTTTGACGAACAATGGCCGCATTGCAGGGGACAGTTTTACCCTGTCGCTGGACGTTGCGGCAGGCGAAGCGCTCGGCTTTTCAGCCTCGTTACGTGACGGACCGCTGCGTAGCATCGGTTTGCACAGCTTGGTCAGGTGTACCCGCAAGGTTTGCAGGCTCAGGGGTTTGACGATCCAGGCATTCATACCCACTTCCATGCAACGTAAGCCTTCTTCGCGCATCGCGTTGGCAGTAACGCCGATGATCGGCAACTGGCTGCCGTTAGCACGCAGTGCCTTGGCCAGCTCATAACCGTTCATGACCGGCATATTGACGTCGGTGAGTACCAGGTCGAAGACCTCCGGTTGCCACAGGTGCAAGGCCTGTTCGCCGTTGCTCACGACCACGGCACTGCACCCCAGTGCTTCGAGCTGCTCCTTGAGGATGGCCTGGTTGATCGGGTTGTCTTCGGCTACGAGGATATGCAATTGCAGGCTCACGCTTCGCGAGGCGCAGTGTTCACTGGCTTGCCTGGAAACACCTTGGCGGGCCAGCGCTACGGCCTGAGCTACCGCGCGCATGTCGTGCATGTCGACCTCCCAGTGGCCATCAAGGTATTCGGCAGGATTGCCTCCACCGCTGATACAGCAGACCCGTGGTCCGCGCCAGGGCAACTCTGGGGTGTTGGCAAGCACTTCGATCAGCAGCGCCTCTGGGTTGGCAGGTGCCAGTGGAGGGGCTGTCGGGGTCGCGGCGATGCCCAGGCGCTCAAGCCAGTCGCAGTAATTCTGCGCCAGCTCCAGTAGGGGGGCGCGTACGTACACTGGTGTCGGGTCGTGCTCGATGGCGGGGCAGTCAGGCAATTCGCCGGGGATCACCGACAACTCCATCTTCAGCGAAAAGCTGCTGCCCAGCCCTGGCTCGCTGACCACCTTCAACTGCCCGCCCATCAACTCGCTAAGCCACCAGCAGATCGGCAAGCCTAACCCCGCACCGCCTTCACTGGAGGCATCCTTGACCTGATAGAACAACTCGAACAGCTTGGCCTGCTGCGCTTCGCTGATACCGATGCCGGTATCGGTGACCTGCCATTCGAGGCTGACCTTACCCTGCGCATGCTCCAGCACGCGGGTACGCAACACCACCCGGCCGGTGTCGGTGAACTTGATCGCGTTGCTCAACAGGTTATTGAGGATCTGGCGAATCCGCATGGGATCGCCGAGTACCTTGTCGGGCAGCGCGGCATCCGTGCAGGCATAAAGCTGCAAGCCCTTGCGCTCGGCGAAGGCGGCATAGGTATGCAGAGTGTCTTCGAGCATGTCCAGCGGGCAGAATTCGACCGGCTCGATAGCCATCTGCCCGGACTCGATCTTGGAGACATCCAGCACATCGCTGATCAATTGGAACAGGATCGCGGAGGAGCGCTGGATGGTGTTCAGGTAGGCCTGCTGGCGTGGTTCCAGATCGGTCAGGCCAAGCAGCTCCAGGGTCCCCAGCACCCCGTACAACGGGGTGCGGATTTCATGGCTCATGGTAGCCAGGAACAGGGTTTTGGCTTCGTTGGCGGCATCGGCGGCGCGCCGTGCCTGTTCCAGGGCGTGGGCATCCTCGATATGCCGGGTGACGTCGTTGAAGGCGTACAGCCGTACGTCCTGGCCCTGATAACGGGTAGCGACGAAGCCGACCTGCAGGTGACGGCCATCGATCTCCAAGTCGTGTTCTCCGGTATGAGCGTCGTCTTGCTGTTGATCGAGGGCTTTGATCAGTGCGGTGGTGCCTTGCCATTGCTGGGCTCGCTGGTTTTCCACCAGTATCTGCTGGTCCGCGCGGCGCACCACGCACAATCCGGTCGGCGCGGTGTCGATCACCACGCGGCTGAATGCCTCGCTCTCGGCGATGCTTTCGTGGGCCTGGCGAGCAGGGAGGATGACCTGTTTCTTGTACCAACGGCTGGCCAGCCAGCCCAGGCCGATGATCGCCAGGAACGCAAGCAGCAAACTGGTCAGTGACCAGAATGCATAGCGGAAGAAACTCTTGAAACTGAGGGTGTAGATGGCTGCCCAGCCGGGACCATCGTGGTTGACCAGCTTGAACACCAGCCCTTCGGGCTTAAGGTTGACGCCCTCGTGCAGGCGCGATTCGGGGTGCTGGATGCCAATCAGCACTTCACCGGCCGGAGCAATCAGGGTGAAACGGTCATACACCAACCAGTCCATGATGCGTTCAAAGTCGTTTATCTGTGCCAGGTCGAGCAATGAGGCCACCGTAAGGCGAGCGTCGGCCCCCTTGGCCTGTAGCCGGTCAGCGTTGAGCTGGAGGCTGACATACGCCAGCAACCGCGCAGGTGTCGAGCGGTCGGGCACCTCGACATAGCTTTGCCAGTCGATCCCGTTGTTCATCAGGTAGTGGCTGTCTTGCGGTGTGCGAGCACGGACGGTCTTGACCACGTCAATGAAACGTTCGTTACCGCTCAATATCTTGCTACGCCCGCGTCCAGCTGCGGGCACGGTAATATCGTAGCTGTCGTGTGGACCGAACAGAAACACTTGCGGGGACGGGTAGTGCGAGGCTGACCAGAACGTACTGTACAAGCCAGCCAGGTTTGCCCCCAGACCAAGAACCTTCGCTTGTTCGCGGGCAGCGAGGTTGTACTTATCGAGTTTGACGCTGAAGGGCATCGAGAACGCAAACGCCTGCCCTTGATAAATATTCGGCCCCTCATTGGGTAGAGGGGCGAGCGCATGTACCTGAGGGCCGCCATCGTTGAGCAATTGTTTCTGCTCGATCAGCGTTTGTAGAAAGGCTTCCTGCTCCTGGATGTTTTCCAGCAGGCGGGCAAAGTGAAAGCGTACGGTGTCATGGTTTTCTTCGATCAGGCGCTGGAACGACCAAAAACTGGTGCCGACCAGCAACAACACCAGTCCCAGCAGAATCATCATCCCCGTGTTCAGGCGCAACGAACTGCGGGTAAGGTTTTCCAGTGGGGCGTTGTCTTTGTTCATGAACAGTGTCCGCAGAGCCGAAAAATATCGATATCTGACGAATTTTACCTCTGATAGTGGCTGAGGGTTGGTGGGATGGATCAATAAAGGCTCGCCGCTCCATCAAGGTTCAACAGTTGCTGGAACTGATCCGACGACACCGCATGGGAAATCAGGAAGCCTTGGGCTTGATCGCAGTCGACCTTGCGCAACAGGGCAAGCTCCTGGGAGGTTTCCACGCCTTCGGCCACCACAGTCAGTCCGAGCTTGCGGCCCAGGGCGACAATACTCGTCAGGGCCGAGGTCATGTTTTCGTTTTCATGGCAGCCCTGAACCAGTGCACGGTCGATCTTCAGTTCGGTGAACGGCGCCGACACCAGGTTCATGTAAGAGCTGTAACCCTGGCCGAAATCATCCTGGGACAGGCCGAAACCCTTGATGCGTAAGCGACAGGCCCCGGCGTAGAAGTTGCTGATGTCTTCCGGCGTGGAGCTCTCCATCAGCTCGAAGCAGAGTTTGCCGGGGATGCCCTGATGATGGAGGACAAACTCCAGCAGGCGGTCTGCCAGATCGTGGCTGTTGAGCAGGTGGGTGGGCAAGTTGATCGACACCGGAATGTCATAGCCCTGTTCGCGCCAGCGGGCCTGGGCGTCCATGGCCTGTTTGAGCATTAGCCACAGCAAGCGCTCCTCCATGCCAAACGCTTTCAGCGCAGGCAGGAACGAGCCGGGCAATAACACCCCCTGTTCAGGATGCATCCAGCGCACCAAGGCTTCGGCAGCGACGATACGACCGCTGTGCAAAGATTTTTTGGGTTGGAACCAGGCCTGAAAAGCGCGGCTGTTAAGGGCCTGGAGCAGGGTCTGGCGGTCAAACTCGGCGATCGGGGCAGCAGCGGCTTGCGCAGCGACTTGATGCTTGCGCCGCAGTTGCTCGGTCACGCTACGCAGGGCGCCAGGCGACACGGGCTTGGAGATCAGTCCGATCACATCGACGCCGAGATTTTTGGCGACCAGGCTGGCCGCCATCAGCATACGCCGAGAGGCGGCGCTCATGATTGCCAGGTCAGGTTTACAACGCAGCCCGGCCAGACGCTGGATGAACTGCACACCATCCATGCCGGGCATCAAAAGGTCGGTGAGGACGAAGTCGAAGTCACGTTGCTGCAAACGTTCCAGCGCCTCGTTGCCGTCCCGTGCGCAGTCCAGATTGAATTCACCCAGTTCGCTTAACAGGTGTTGCAGGTACATACGCTGGAATGGGTGGTCTTCGACAATCAGAATGTTAAAGGGCTTCACGGGTGCTTCCTTTGATAAGGCGCCAGGCAGTTGAGCAGGGTTTGCAACGTAAAAGGTTTGACCAGGCAGCCGTTCATGCCAGCGGCCATGCACAGATCTTCTTCGCCGCGCATGGCATTGGCCGTCGCGCCAATAATTGGCACCGAGCACCCTTGCCGGCGCAGTTCTCTGGTTAGCGCATAACCATTCATGCGGGGCATGTTCACATCGCTCAGGATCATGTCGAACTGGCCAGGCTGCCAGTGCTGCAAGGCTTCATCGCCATCGCTGGCCAGCACGACGGTACAACCGAGCTCTTCAAGCTGATCCCTGAGAATCAGTTGGTTGATGATGTTGTCTTCAGCGACCAGTACGTGCAGGTTCAGCCGTCGCATCTCCTGCTGCTTTGTGTGTTCATCGCCTGTCGCAACGCTCAGTCCCTGAGCTTGGCTGACAGCCTGGTAAATGGCGTTCAGGTGATTGAGATTGACGTACCAGATACCGTCTTCATGCCGGGGGTCGCTGCAGCCATTGCTGCTGATCAGGATCCGTGGTCCTGGCCAGTCCGGCAGCAGGGGTTGCTCGACACTGCCTGGGTGCAGCTCGAGCAGTACCTGAGTACGGGGGGCGCAGGTCTCGGCAGGGCAACCGATCTGCGCTCGGGCACCCCAGCGCCGCAGCCAGCCGGCGATGGCCTCCGCCAGTTCGCGTATCGGTGAAACAACGTAGATGACGTCGGCCAGCAAGCTGTGCGGCACAGAGGGGTCACTCGTACCGCAGGCCACTTCCAGCGGCAACGTCAAGGTGAAGCTGCTGCCCAGGCCTGGTTCACTGACCATGCGCATATGACCATTCATCAATTGCGTCAGACGTTGGCAGATGGGCAGGCCCAATCCGGTCCCGGCGATGACATGGGTATTGCCTTCGGCCTGGTAGAAGGGATCGAAAATGTACGGTTGATCCTCCTCGGCAATGCCTTTGCCGGTATCCGACACTTGCCACAGCAAGCCTGAACGTTCGCCTTCGCGATGCAGCAAGCGGACTCTGAGCACCACACGCCCGCAATCGGTGAACTTCACCGCATTGCTCAGCAGGTTGTTGAGGATCTGGCGGATCCGCGAGACATCGCCGATCAGCCGTTCGGGCAGGTGTGGATCAAGGCAGGCATAGAGTTGCAGGCCTTTGCTGGTGGCTGCGGCGCTATAGTTCTGGACGACTTCGTGCACCAGCTCCAGTGGTGAGAATTCGCTCACCTCCAGCACCAACTGGCCAGCCTCGATCTTCGATACGTCCAGTACGTCGCAGATCAGTTGCAAGAGCGTTGCCGAAGAGCCTTCGATGGCATGCAGATAGTCTTTCTGCTGGGCGTCGAGGCGGGTACGTGACAGCAGCTCGAGGGTGCCCAGAACGCCATACAGAGGAGTGCGGATTTCGTGGCTCATGGTGGCCAGGAACAGGGTCTTGGCCTCGTTGGCCGCATCGGCCGATTGTCGTGCGTCTTCCAGCGCAGCTTCCACTTGCTTGCGCGCGCTGATGTCGCTGAAGGCACAGAACAATACGTCTTCGCCTTTGTAGCGGGTGGGTGCGCTGCTCAGGTACAGGTGGCGACCATCGGCCGTCTCAAAGTAATCGCTGCAATCGGCATCGGCCGAGTCGAAGGCGTTGCGGATCCAGCCGGCGCACAGCACCTCACGCTCAAGGCCTTCGCCCAGCCATTGCTGGGCCAGATGGTTTTCCAGCACCACCTTGCCATCGCTGCGACGCAGGACGCACAACGCAACCGGGGCGGTCTCGATGACGTCACGGCTGAACGCTTCGCTTTCTATCAAGGCCTCAATACGGTGGACTGCGGGGGCAATCAGGCGTTGTTCGAAACGCCGCATCAACAGCACGATCAGGGTGATGCTGAACAGGCAGAACAACAGTGAACCCAGCAGTTGTTTCCATAAACCACCCAGCACCGCCAGCAAGTCGATCGAATACACCAGTTGCCAGTCCGAAGACTTCAAGTGTTTGCGGATCACCAGGTAATCGGGTAACAGGCCGTTGCCGATAAAGCCAAAGAAGTTTTCACCCTGGGGGCTGAGCAGTGTCTGGCTCAGACTCTCCTGCGGATTGTTGCTGAACACTTGCATGCCATCGGCATTGAGCATCATGAATGCGCCAGCGCTTTGATCACTCAAGGCTCTGGAGACTTCACGGATATCCATTTCCAGGCCCAGCCAGCCCGACTCGGGAGCGCGTTCGTCCAGGCGAATGAAGATGTACAGGTGCGAGCGTTGCTCACTGTGGTCGGTCAACCACAACTCGCTCAGTGGTGCGGCTGCACGGTTCTTGAGTACGTGCAGTTGCTCAAGCATCGCAGCAGAGAGTTCGGGTACCTGTGCCGTCGCGTTGAAGAGCCGTCTGACCTGGGCCTGTGCACCGGTACCTACGTACAGCAGGCTGACCTGCTTGTCTTGCATGTAGCTGCGCATGCGCTGGGTCAGCCAGATACTCCACAGGTTGTTGGGGCTGCTACCCAGCTGCAAGTGGATTTCTTCGCTCGAAGGCAGGTAGACCAAGGGCTTGGCCTGTTGCTCTTTGCGCACGGCTGACAGGCTCAGGCTTTCCAGCAAGGCTTCCCGGTTGGTGAAGAATGCATGCGCTTCGGCAATCGCGCTGCTCATGTAGCCGCGACGCTGGGAGATGTCGTTGTTGAACGTGAACAACAGAAAGTTGTAGACGCCACTCAAGATACCGATCGATAAAACGATGGCGAACAGCCGCAGCAACCGCCGGGCTGCTTCGGGGTTGGACAGTAAGGGGTTGATGTGCAGCAGGTAACGTTTTAATCGCATTAGCCGACTCTATTGGGCGAGTCGGCAAACGGATATCAGACGATCCTTAATCGCTTGTCGAGGCGTGCTGGCAGAGTTTTCGAGCGAGCCTTTGCGCCTTGAGCCAAGTGGTGACACCCGTGGCTCAGCGCGATAGCTTGGGCAATCCGAAAGATTTACGTCCGAGTGAGCACCGCGGCGTCAGGACGTTTGAACTTGATCCGTCGGCTCCAGGCGATGGCAGGGCGCTCGAACAGCACATAGGCGATGGCTGCGAATGCGATACAGATCGCAATGATCAGAACAGTCGCCAGCAGATCTGAAGCAATCCCGCCCGGCATGAAACGCCGGAACACCCGCATGAAAGAGCCCGTCACCGGTGAATGGAACAAATACAGGCTGTAGGAAATCAAGCCAATCTTCTGCACCGGGTAGCTGGACAAAAAGCCAAGCGAGGCGGAACGATTGACCAGCAAGCAAAAGCCCAGGCCTGTCAGTCCGGCAGCAATGGTAAATGAGCTGTTGCTGGCCACGCCGATCAACAGAACCAATGCGCTGTAGCCAATGGCGATATAGCGGCTTTGCTTGGTGCCGGAAAGGGTTTGAGCACACAGCACCCCGGCCATGAAACTGAACCAGAACGCAATGAACCCACCTTGCCAGCCTATCGACTGAATCAGCCCGGTGGGCCACAGCAGCGCTAATACTGCGCTGATCCAGATTGGAATGTTGCGGGCTTTGAACGCTTCGCCGCCACTGGCGTGATCGGCTAGCCAGAGCAACACAGCGAAAGCGATATAAAACTGCACCTCGAT
Source organism: Pseudomonas alkylphenolica (assembly GCF_000746525.1). Classification (NCBI taxonomy): domain Bacteria; kingdom Pseudomonadati; phylum Pseudomonadota; class Gammaproteobacteria; order Pseudomonadales; family Pseudomonadaceae; genus Pseudomonas; species Pseudomonas alkylphenolica. The sequence goes on along the minus strand of NZ_CP009048.1, from coordinate 4,381,006 downwards.
ACACAGCGTCCAGAACACCGAAATGATGTTTTCGCTGCCAAGCACACCTTGCAGAAACGCCAGGTGTCCGAGAATGTCGGTGGCACTGGGAATGTTGACCCCGCTTTGCCCAAGCATGTGTTTTGTGGCAATCACCAGCAAGCCCAGGGCAACAGCGGCATAGTAGGGTGGGGCGAGGCGCACCAGACGGCGGGCGACAAAGTTTGCGGCGTTGACGGTGTTCATCGGCACGCGAGCGGTGGTCGTCGCCATGACGATGCCGCTCAAGACGAAAAATATCGGTACGCCCAGGTGGCCGGCATCGAAGACTGCCGCTTTCACCCAGCCCGGAATGGCGGCAAGCAGGGTGGGAATGTGGTTGCCTTCGGACAAGTGAAAGAGCACCACCCAGAAGGCTGCGAAACACCGTAGTGCGTCAATCAGGGCCAGGCGATGTTTGTCGTCAGTGGTGATTCCACTCATACCCGCTTCTCCTTTCGCCCGCACTGGGTGTCGCTCTTCGGCCACTGAGCGCAAGCTTAGCAGCTGGGGCAACCTGTCAAGGGCTGACGCGGGTTTGCACCTGTTGCAGTTTCAAGCGTTCGATGGGTTCGGCGACTCCCGGTAAGTCTGGCGAAATTCGCCCGGTGGTATCCCGCGTCGGCTTTTGAAGGTGCGGTGGAATGAACGCGGTTCGGTGAAGCCCAGGTACTGAGCGATATCCTGGATCGGCAAGGTGCTGTGCAGCAGGTAGTGCTCCGCCAGTTCCTGGCGCAGGTCATCGAGGATTTGCTGGTAGGAGGTGTTGGCCTGGTGCAACTGGCGTTGCAGGGTGCGCACCGAGACGGCGAACTGTTCGGCCACCTGCTCCTTGCGCGGCAGGCCTTCCTTGAGCAGCTGGCGCAGGATGTTCTTCACCCGTTGCTCCAGCGACGCGTCTTCCAGTGTGGCCATCAAGCCCAGGGCGTGGTCTTCCAGGGTGCGCAGCAACTGCGCATCGGCCTGGCGCAAGGGCAGTTGCAGGTACGGCAGCGGAACAACGAGTGCCGAGTAAGGCTGGTCGAACAGCACCGGGCAGTCGAAGAACTGTTCATATTGCGCGCGTTCGGTGTCCGCCGGCAGGGGGTGTTCGAGCCACACGGCGGCGGGCGACAGCTGGGCGTCGGCGATCCAGCGCGCATATTGCAGCCAGGAGCCCAGGACGTTTTCCACCAGGTGGCGGCGAATGCGCGGGCGTTGGTGGCGGCAGGTCCAGATCAGGTGCACGTGCTCACCCTGCGTTTCGGCGCGGCTGACGCCCATGTCGCCCACCAGCTTCTCGAACGGCATGATGCGATTCATGGCATCGCCCAGGGTTGCGCAGTTCATGGTGATGTAGCCCAGCACGTTCCAGGAGTTGGGCAACACGAATCGCGCCGAGTTGAGGCCGAACAGCGGATCGCCGGAATGCTCGCAAAAGTAATCGAGCAAGCGTTCATGGGCTTCGCCTGGCACGCGCAGGCTGTTGTCGCTCAGCTGTTGGGCTTGCAACCCGGCTACCGCAAGCGCCGGTTCAATGGCCATGCCCAGTTGTTCGGCATGACGCACGTACTTGAGCAGCGGGGGAACCGAGCTGTAGCCGAGGGATTGCATGATCGGGTTCCTTTTGATCGAAGCAGACAGGCGCAGATGAAGACCCTGAAAGGTAATTTGAAACCACCGCTAAAGTAAATGGCGGCAGCCGCGTGCGGGTTGGCTCAATCGGCTACTCGAGCTGGCCGGATGTGACCGTGACAGGCTCGGGTGGCTGGCTACTATAGGCGCCTGAACTGTTACCTGATAAGAACCATAAAAGGACACACGCATGCGACGCTGGAACGGCTGGGGGGATGCAACCACGGTGGTCGAGCTGCCGGCCCAGGGCGCGGGGTTTCTCGCTGCCCGGGTAGGCGCTGGGGCTGCGTTGCCCGACGCCACGCTGGAGGCGGCACTGGCGCGGGTGCCGGCCTCGCGTCTGGCGGCGCATCCGCTGTACAGCCTGGAGGCCCATGATCGTCTGCTGCATGCGCGTGGCCAGAGTTTGCCGGACTGGCTGGCGTTACGTGAAGGCTCGCTGGGGACCTACCCCGATGGGGTGGCGTTCCCGCAGAGTGTCGAGCATATTCGTCAGTTGCTGGCGCTCGCCCACGATAAAGACCTGTGCCTGATTCCTTACGGTGGCGGCACCTCGGTGGCCGGACACATCAACCCGCCATCTTCCACGCGGCCGGTGCTGACCGTGTCGCTGGCGCACATGAACCGCCTGCTCGATCTCGACGAGCAGAGCCTGCTGGCCACCTTCGGCCCTGGCGCCACCGGGCCGCAAGTGGAAAGCCAGTTGCGTGCCCGCGGTTATACCCTGGGGCATTTCCCGCAGTCTTGGGAGCTGTCGACTCTGGGCGGCTGGGTTGCCAGTCGTTCCAGTGGCCAGCAGTCGCTACGCTACGGGCGCATAGAGCAGCTGTTCGCCGGCGGTACGCTGGAAACCTTCGCCGGCCCGTTGGAAATCGCAACCTTCCCGGCCTCGGCCGCAGGCCCTGATCTGCGCGAAGTGGTGCTGGGCAGCGAAGGGCGCTTCGGGATCATTTCCGAGGTCAAGGTGCGGATCACTCCGCTGCCAGCGGACGAACGTTTCTACGGGGTGTTTCTGCCCGACTGGAACCTGGCCCTGCAAGCCATCCGCCAGTTGGCCCAGGCACGTGTGCCGCTGTCGATGCTGCGCCTGTCGAATGCGCTGGAAACTGAAACTCAACTGGCCCTGGCCGGGCACCCGCAGCAGATCGCCTGGCTGGAAAAATACCTGGTCTTGCGCGGTGCGCGTGCCGGGAAATGCATGTTGACCTTCGGCGTGACCGGCAACCGGCGGCAGAACGCGTTGTCGCTGAAGCAGGCCCGGCAACACCTGAAGGCGTTTGGCGGGGTGTTCACCGGCACGCTGCTGGGCAACAAGTGGGCGCAGAACCGCTTCCGTTTTCCCTACCTGCGCGAGAATCTGTGGAACGCCGGTTACGTGGTCGACACCCTGGAAACCGCCACCGACTGGAGCAATGTCGACAACCTCCTCAATCGCATCGAAAGCAGCCTGCGCGACGGCCTGGCGGCTGAGGGCGAGCGGGTGCATGTGTTTACCCACTTGTCGCATGTCTATGGCGAAGGGTCGAGCATCTACACCACCTATGTGTTCCGCCCGGCGGCGACGTATCCGGCCACCCTGGCGCGCTGGCAGGCGCTCAAGCATGCGGCCAGCCAGACCATCGTTGACAACCACGGCACGGTCAGTCACCAGCATGGCGTCGGCAAGGATCATGCTCCCTATCTGTTGCGCGAGAAGGGCGTGCGGGCGCTGGACACCTTGCAGGCACTGAGCCGACATTTTGACCCGGCCGGGCGTCTGAACCCCGGCACCCTGTTGCAGGAGTGACGGCATGAGCCAGGACTGGAATGCTGCGTGGCGACAGCAGGTGCTGCCGACCCTGGCGGATGAAACCTGGGACCTGATCGTCATCGGTGGCGGCATTAGCGGTGCCGGGATCCTGCGCGAAGCGGCCCGCCGTGGCTGGCGCTGCCTGTTGCTGGAGCAGCGCGATTTTGCCTGGGGCACCTCCAGCCGTTCTTCGAAGATGGTCCATGGCGGCTTGCGCTACATCGCCAAGGGCCAGTGGCGCCTGACCCGCGACTCGGTGCACGAACGCCAGCGCCTGCTCGACGAAGCGCCGGGGCTGGTGGAGTCTGCAAGTTTCATGATGCCGCACTACCGTGGCGAGTTTCCCGGGCCGCGGGTGCTGGGTGGGCTGTTGACGGTGTACGACGCCCTGGCCGGGCGGCGCAGCCATCGCTTTTATGACGCGCAACAACTGCACTACCTGGCGCCGGGTTTGAAGGAAGACCAGTTGCTGGGGGGCACCTGCTTCGTCGATGCACTGACCGATGATGCACGCCTGGTGATGCGTGTGCTGGCTGAGGCGCGGGCGGACGGCGCGCTGGCGCTCAATGGTGTGCGAGTCCGGCAATTGCTGCGTGAAAACGACCGGGTCTGCGGCGTGCAGGTTGAGAACACTGAAGATGGCGAGCTGTTGCAGCTGCGTTGCCGGGCGCTGGCGGTGGCGACCGGCGCCTGGGCCGAACGCCTGCGTCCGAGCGACGCGCCCCGGCAATTACGGCCGTTGCGCGGCAGTCATCTGGTACTGCCCGGCTGGCGTTTACCCGTTGCTCAAGCGATCACTTTTTTGCACGCCCGCGATCGCCGGCCGGTGTTTGTCTTCCCTTGGGAAGGCACCACGGTGGTGGGCACCACGGACCTTGACCATCAGGAAGATCTGGACCAGAGCGCGAGCATCAGCAGCGAGGAACTCGACTACCTGCTGGCTGCCTGTGCCCAGCAGTTTCCTCAGGCTAACGTGGTTGCTGGCGATGTATTGTCGACCTGGTCGGGGGTGCGCCCGGTGGTGGGCAGTGCAAGCGCAGGGCAACAAGGCAAGCCGTCCAATGAAACCCGTGAGCATGTGCTGTGGCTCGAGCCCGGCTGCGTGACCCTGGCCGGCGGCAAGCTGACCACGTTCCGGCCTCAGGCGCTCGAAGTGCTCAAGGCCTGTGCGCCAATGCTCGGGCGCGAAGTCAGCGATGACGGCGCCCCGGTGTTTGCGGCGGTACCGGCGTTGCCGATTTCGGGGCTCAACAGCAGCCAGTGGCGTCGCCTGGCCGGGCGTCACGGTCGCGACCTGCCACGCCTGGCGCTATTGCTGGAACAGTTGGGCTGCGCCAGCGTCGGTGCCAGCGACACCTTGTGGGCGGAGCTGGCGTTTGCCTGCGAAGCGGAACTGGTCCTGCACCTCGACGACCTGCTGTTGCGCCGCACCCGTATCGGCCTGTTGCTGGAGCGCGGAGCGGAGGAACATCTACCGGGCATCCGCCAGTTGTGCCAGCCACGGCTGGGCTGGGACGATCTGCGCTGGCAGACGGAAGAACAGCGTTACCGGGCGTTGTGGCAACGCCACCATGGTTTGCCGGACGCCACGCATTGAATGCCCATTGAAGAGAGCTCCATGGATAACAACAAGAACAAGCGCTACCTGCTGGCAATCGACAATGGCACCCAGAGCGTGCGTGCGTTGCTGTTCGACCTGCAGGGTAATCTGCTGGGCAAGGGCAAGATCGAGCTGCAGGCCTACACCTCGGCCCAACCGGGCTGGGCCGAGCAGGAGCCGGATTATTACTGGGCCAAGCTGGGCGAAGCCTGCCAGCAGTTGTGGCAGCAGACCGGCATTGATCGTACGCAAATCGCCGGTGTGTCGCTGACCACCCAGCGCGGCACCGTGATCAACGTCGATGCCCAGGGCAAGGCCCTGCGTCCGGCAATCCTGTGGCTCGATCAACGCCAGGCCGAGGTCGAGGGCGGGATCAAGGGGCCGTGGGGCTGGTTGTTCAAACTGGTCGGTGCGCAGGCCACCGTGGATTATTTCCGTGCCCAGGCCGAAGCCAACTGGATTGCCCACCAGCAGCCCGAGGTGTGGGCGGCGACCGACAAGTTCCTGCTGCTTTCGGGTTTTCTCACCCATCGCCTGTGCGGGCGATTCGTCGACTCGGTGGGTTGCTGCGTGGGCTATCTGCCGTTCGACTTCAAACGCCTGCGCTGGGCTGCACCTGCCGACTGGAAATGGCAGGCGCTGGCGGTGCGCGCGGAACAATTGCCGACACTGCTCAAACCCGGCGAAACCCTGGGCCAGATCAGCGCCGAGGCAAGCCGGCATACCGGCATTCCCGAAGGCGTGCCGCTGATCGCTGCGGGTGCCGATAAGGCCTGTGAAGTACTCGGCGCCGGCGTGGTCGATGCGTCCACGGTGTGCCTGTCCTATGGCACCACCGCGACCATCACCATGACGCGTTCGCGCTATCTCGAAGTTGTCCCGTTGATTCCGCCTTATCCGGCGGCGGTGCCGGATCAGTACAACTGCGAAGTGATGATCTACCGTGGCTACTGGATGGTCAGCTGGTTCAAGAACGAGTTCGGCCTGCGCGAAATGCAGCAGGCCAAGGAGCAGGGGCTGGAGCCAGAGCAACTGTTCGACGCCCTGGTCAATGCGGTGCCGCCCGGCTCCATGGGCCTGATGCTGCAACCTTACTGGTCGCCGGGGATTCGTGAGCCGGGCATGGAAGCCAAAGGCGCGATGATCGGCTTTGGTGACGTGCATACCCGCGCACATATCTATCGGGCGATCCTTGAAGGGCTGGCCTACGCCTTGCGCCAGGGTAAAGAGAAGCTCGAAAAGCGCTCGAAACAGTCGATTGAACGTCTGCGTGTTGCCGGTGGCGGGTCGCAGAGTGATGCCGCGATGCAGCTCACGGCGGATATTTTCGGACTGCCGGCCGAGCGTCCGCATGTCTATGAAGCGTCGGGCCTGGGGGCGGCGATTTGCTGTGCGGTGGGCCTTGGCCTGCATGCCGACTTTCCCTCGGCGATTGCAGCGATGACCCGGGTGGGTGCGGTGTTCACGCCGCAGCCGGAGGCGCAGCAGGTTTATGAGCGGTTGTACAAGGAGGTCTACCTGCGCATGTACCGCCAGCTCAAACCGCTGTACCAGAGTATTCGGCAGATCACAGGATACCCAGCCTAGCAGTCCCTCTACCGGTGGGAGCGGGCTTGCCCCGCGATTGCGATTTGCCAGTCACACCGCATCGCGGGGCAAGCCCGCTCCCACTGAGAGTTCGTGGCGCAATTGGAGAATGTATTTGGCGACATCGGACAGTGTCAGGGGCAGGGCCGGTTGTTAGGCTCAGCCCTCAAGCACATCCAATAAGAACTAATAACAATGAAGCTGAAACTTCTGCTGATGCTGCTCTGTGGCATCGCTCCAGCGGCATGGGGCTGGTCCAACCATACGGTCGGCAGCTACCTGGCGTTGCAGGATCTGCCAGCGCTGCGCGAAGCACCTCTGGTTGAGGTCGAGCCGCTGGAACAGTTTCTCGCTCAGCAATATGGCGCCATCGCCGCGCTGCTCGACGAGCAGGAGCGCTTCGCCCGTCAGCACTTTGCCCAGTATCCGTCGCGTCCCGACAACCTGAAGCTGCCCGCGGTGCCAGGGGACAATTTACGCCACACCTTTCTCACTGCTCTGCGGATCAATCCGCAGATCCACCTGGCCATGGTCATCCAGCCGTTACCGGGGCAAGACCAGCCGCAGCGTGAACACCTCAAGGCCGAGCAGGTGATGGTCGAACAGACCCTTTCGCCCTGGAACCGCCAGCGTTTCATCCGCCTGGCCGAAGGCGAAAAAACCACGCCATTGGCGGTGTTGGCCAGCGCCGCCGACGAGCCGGATTACGGTCACGACATCAACCTGTTCAGCGACAATGCCGGTGAAGTGGCGGCGCTCTACGGCTTTGGTCCGCAGCCGTTTGGCGATGAGCGTTTCCAGTACAGCTCGCAGGCACCCTTCCATATGGGCTTCTTCCATGAGAACCCGGTGGTGTATGCCACAGCCGGGTTTCTTGAACGCAGTTGGCCGCACTGGCGGGCTTATCAGTACCTGGGGCTGGCGCGGCTGGCCTTCGCCACCGGCCATCCCTACTGGGGCTACCGCTTTCTCGGCTGGGGCATGCACCACGTTCAAGACCTGACCCAGCCGTATCACGCCAAACCGCTGCCCGGTGTCGGTCTGCTCAGCATGTTGCTGATGGAAGGCAAGGCCTTGGCCGGGCATGACGGCGACAAGCATGCCGCCATCGAGCGGGTCGCCACCCGGCACATGGAAGTGGAGAAATATCAGGCCGCCTGGCTCTCTCGCCTGCTGCGCAACGGGCAGCGGGTGCATCCGATGCTCCAGGCCTACGCCGACACCGCGCAAGACGCCAGCTATCCGCCGTATTCGGTGGACTACCTGCGCGACGTGGTCAGCGCCCAGTCCGCCGCCGCAGGTGTTGCGTTTGATGAGGCCATCGGCCAGTGGCTGGCGACGGCACCGGCCACCAGCAGTTTCAGTGCCGGTAACCAGGTGCAGCGTGAACGTTACGACCATCCGTTGCTCAACCAGCAGTTGTTCCAGCAGCTGGGCAACTTTGGCGCGCACAGCCGCAGCTATGCCCGTGCGGGCCTGGCGCCATCAGTGGGCGTCAGCCTCGCGCGGTAACCGCTGTCAGGGCACAAAAACAACAAGATCAGCAAAGGGAGAAACGCACCATGGGGAATCGATTACGCCAGTCTGGCGCAGTGATGTCCGGGGTAGGGTTGGCGGGGCTGTTGCAATTGTGCGCACTCGAGGGCGCGCAGGCCGTTGAGTTCAAGGTATTGGACAATCAGGTCACCGGCTCGCTCGACACCACCTTGTCCTACGGTCGCTTGTGGCGGGTCCAGGGGCGGGACAAGAGCAACGATGATATCAACACCAACGACGGTAATCGCAACTTCGATACCGGCCTGGCGTCCGAGGTCTACAAGATCACTTCGGAACTGGAGGCCAACTACCAGAACTACGGGGTGTTCATGCGCGGTAACGCGTTCTACGACACCCAGTTGATGGACAAGCGCAACGATTACTACGACAACAACAACCCGTCGCAACCGAGCCAGAACCTCCCCAACGACGACCGTTTCACCGATCAGACCCGCGACATCGCCGGCCACCACATCGAGATGCTCGACGCCTATGTCTATGGCAGCTGGGACGTGGCGCAGATGCCGCTGACTGCGCGCCTGGGGCGCCAGGTGTTCAACTGGGGCGAGGGTATGTTCTATCGCGGCGGGATCAACACTACCAACCCGGTGGATGCGGCCAGGTTTCGCTTGCCGGGCGCTGAGGTGAAGGAAGTGCTGATGCCGGTGGAGGCTGTCAGCTTCAACATCGGCCTGACCGACAGCCTGACACTGGAGAGTTTCTACCAGACCAACTGGAAGGAAACCCGCATCGACCCGGTCGGCACCTTCTACTCCCAGACCGACCTGTTCGCCGATGGCGGCAACACCGCCTACAACAATTTCAGCGGCACCGCCCTGGACAGCCCGGTACCCGGTTTTGGCAATGTCATCGGTCTGTACGAAGGGCTGGGCAACGACCCGCTGTTCAGACAGGTCCTGGGCAGCACCGGCCTGTACGCCAACGGCGTGACCCCGGCGTTCGGCAATACGCTGAAAGTGGCGACCATCGGCAAGGACTTCAACGCCCGTAACGACGGGCAGTTCGGCTTCGCTTTCCGTTACATCGCAGAAGAGCTCAACAGCACCGAGTTCGGCCTGTACATGGTCAATTATCACGCCAAGGAGCCGACCATCTCCGCCGATCTGGGTGGCTACCAAGGCATCGACATGAACGCCCTGACCAACCTGCTATCGGGTCTTGCCGGCAGTCAGGCCGCGGCGCTGGCCGGTGGTCTGGCTACCGCCGACGTGATGGGCAATATCCAGGCGCATCGGCGTTACGCCGAAGACATCCGCATGTACGGCTTCAGCTTCAACACCACCCTGGGACAGGCGTCGGTGTTTGGTGAAGTGGCTTACAGGCCCAACTTGCCCATCGGCATCGCCGCCACCAACGACCTGATCGGCGACCTGGCCAATGGTGCTGCGGCCGCCGCTGCCGGCCAGACTGTCAACATCGGCGGGCAAATGGTCCAGCTCGACAGCCAGATCAACAACGCTGAACGGGTGGAGTCCTTCAATACCTCACTGGGCACCATCTACAACTTCGGCCCGGGGCTGTCGTTCGACTCGATGTTCGGGGTGTTCGAGCTGGCTTCCGAGCATCTGCGCGGCAGCAGCCTGCACTACACCGCTTTTGACGGCAGCACTCGCTACTACGCCGGTAGCGGCAACACCTCCTATGTATCCGGCGGTGATCGTGACGACCAGGTCAACCGCAACTCCTACAGCTACACGGCGATGCTCAACGCGACCTGGAACGATGTCTACGCCGGGGTCAACCTCTCGCCCTATGTCGTCTACAAGGACGACTTCGAGGGCAACAGCTACCAGGCAGGCAACACCATCGAGGGCCGTAAGGCCTACACCCTGGGGATCAAAGCCAACTACCAGAACAAGCTCGAAGCCGAGTTGCAGTACACCGAGTTCTACGGTGGTGGCCAGAACAACAGCATTCGCGACCGTGACAACGTCGGCTTCAACCTCAAGTACTTCCTGTGAGTGCTCAGACCCCAAGGCCTACGGCCCGGTTTTTAATTCGGAGAACGTCCATGCTTCACACACCACGACTGCTCAAGACCACCCTGGCGCTGGTCCTGAGCCTGGCGGCCGGCGGGACGCTGGCCGCCATTTCGCCTCAGCAGGCCGAGCAACTGAAAGCCACCCTGACGCCCATGGGCGCCGAGCGCACGGGCAACGCTGCCGGGACCATCCCGGCCTGGGACGGCGGCATCACCCAGGCGCCGCAGGGCTACAAGCCTGGCCAGCATCACCTGGACCCGTACGCGGCAGACAAGCCGTTGTTCACCATTACCAAGGCCAATCTGGAGCAATACAAGGACCAGTTGAGTGCGGGCCAGATCGCGCTGTTCAACAGCTACCCCGATACCTTCCAGATGCCCGTGTACCCCAGCCGCCGTTCCGGCTCGGCACCGCAGTGGCTGTACGACAACACCTTCAAGAACGCCACCTCGGCCAAGTTGCTTGAAGGCGGCAACGGTTTCAGCGACGCCTATGGCGGCGTGCCGTTTCCCGTTCCCAAGGATGGCGTCGAGGCAGTGTGGAACCACATCACCCGTTATCGTGGCATCTATGTGGTGCGGCGTGCTTCCGAAGCGCCGGTGCAACGCAACGGCAGCTACGCGCTGGTGACTGCGCAACAGGAAGGGATGTTCAACTACTACCGCCCCGGTGGGCAGTATGCCGATCTGAAAAACATCCTGTTCTACTACCTGGCCTTCGTGAAGAGCCCGGCTCGCCTGGCCGGTGGTGCGACACTGGTTCACGAAACCCTCGACCAGATCAAGGACCCGCGTCAGGCCTGGATCTACGACGCCGGCCAACGCCGTGTGCGACGCGCGCCGAGCCTGGCGTACGACACGCCAATCGCCTCGTCCGATGGTTTGCGCACGGCCGACGACACCGACCTGTTCAACGGCTCGCCGGACCGCTATGACTGGAAGCTGGTGGGCAAGAAAGAGGTCTACATTCCTTACAACAACTACAAGGTCTCAAGCCCCGAGGTGAAGTACGCCGACTTGCTCAAGCCCGGGCACCTCAACCCGCAGTACACCCGTTATGAGCTGCACCGGGTGTGGGTGGTGGAAGGCACGCTCAAGACAGGCGCGCGGCATATCTATTCCAAGCGCGTGCTGTTTCTCGACGAAGACAGTTGGGGTGCGGCGCTGGTCGATCAGTACGACGGGCGCGGGCAGTTGTGGCGGGTGTCGATGGGCTACCTGAAGAACTTCTACGACCTGCCAACCACCTGGAGTTCGCTGGACGTGTTCCACGATTTGCAGGCGCGTCGTTACTACGTGCAGAACCTGGATAACGAAGAAGCGCAGACCGTGGACTTTGCCCAGCCAGTGCCCGAGGACGCCTACTTCATGCCGTCGGCATTGCGCCAGCGCGGTACGCGCTAAGCGTCCTTGTAGGAGCGGATTTATCCGCGATGGACTGCGCAGCAGTCCCATCTTTTGGGGCCGCGTTGCGACCCATCGCGGATAAATCCGCTCCTACAAGACAGTTGCTCCTACAGGAAGGGAACGGGCAGTAGCAGGTTTACACGACCTTGCTGGATAAACCTGTAATCTGTGACGCGCTTGGCAGTGCGCAAAAATTGCCATCAGACAGGTCTGAACATTCTGCTGAACATGCCGACACTCAAGGTAATGACTTTTCCTGAGGAGTGTCTGCATGAATGGCAAGCTGAAGGTAGCCAGTGTGGCCGTGTTGTTCAGCCTTGGTGCCGTGTGCCAGGCTGCAACCCCGATAGCTCAAGGAACGATCAGATTTACCGGCAGCATCGTTGAGTCACCCTGCCAGACATCCTCCCAGCCAGGCGGTTGGCGAATGGATGGCTGCCCCACACAGGTTCGGGAACCTGCCATCAACGTGCGTCGGATAGATCCACAGGCTTCAGTCAGTGCCCCGGACAGCACTTCAGTACAGGTCAAGCTGGTGGCCGAGAAGCGCCACGGTCGTTATTACGATCAACACTATGCGCTGGTCGATCATGCAGGCAATCCGGTTACCAGCGGGAACTACCTGATTACGCTTACCTCGCCGTAACCTATCCAAAGCTCGATGTTGCCACCCGTACCTGGGCGTAAAGTCCGGGTAGCGGGCCCTTGGGGAAGGTAACAACAAGATCTGTTAATATGCCCGGCTTCAACATCAGATCAGCGCATTTGCTCCTGCATGCTGGTCAAGCCGGGCCCTCGCGCTCGACATCCTCCATCACCCAAGCGGTGGTGCCGAAGTGATTACTGAAGCAGTGGGCATTTCCCATTGCTCCAGGCCATTCATATTGAAAAGGCACGGGTCGTCCTCTGGCACCGGTTGCTTTACAGACTGAGCAGGGCGCTTTACCGGCCCTGCGCTTTATTTGGGAACAGACAATGACAGCCGTGATCAACGCACTGAATACCTTTTTCTATGGGTATGTCCTGATCTATGGCCTGCTGGCTGCAGGTATCTACTTCACTGTCCGCCTGGGCTTTATCCAGTTTCGCCATTTGCCCGAGTTCTTCCGCTCGGTGTTGCGCGCCCCGGCGAACGACCCAGGTGGCATCACGCCGTTTCAGGCCTTGTGCACCAGCCTGGCCTCGCGGGTCGGTACCGGTAATCTTGCCGGTGTGGCGGTGGCCATTACCCTCGGCGGGCCGGGTGCGGTGTTCTGGATGTGGGTGGTGGCCTCGCTGGGCATGGCCACGGCCTACGCGGAAAGCACCCTGGCACAGCTGTACAAAGTGCGTAACAGCAACGGTGAGTATCGCGGTGGGCCTGCGTTCTATATCGCCAGGGGTTTGAATGCGCCTTGGGCGGCAGCGATTTTTTCGGTCTGCCTGATTATCGCTTTCGGCCTGGTGTTCGGCGCAGTGCAGGCCAACTCCATTGCCGATGCAACCCTGGGCGCCTTTGGTGTGCCCAAGCTGACCACCGGTGTGGCGCTGGCCGTGCTGGCCGGATTGGTGATTTTCGGCGGTATCAAGAAAATCGCGCGCATTGCCGAATGGGTCGTGCCGTTCATGGCCGGTGCCTACCTGCTGGTGGCGATCTATGTGATCGTGGTCAATCTGGATGAAGTACCGGGCGTGCTGATGCTGATCGTCAAGAGTGCCTTCGGCATCGAGTCGGCGGTTGGCGGCGTGGCCGGGGCCTTGCTCAATGGCGTCAAACGCGGCCTGTTCTCCAACGAAGCGGGCATGGGTTCGGCGCCGAACATTGCCGCGGTGGCGACCCCCAATCCTCACCATCCCTCTTCGCAAGGCTTTGTCCAGGCCCTGGGCGTGTTCATCGATACATTGCTGATCTGTACCGCCACCGCCATCATGATCCTGCTGTCTGGCGTGGTGCCTGGCCCTGACATGACCGGCACACCGCTGACCCAGGCGGCGATGAACGAACACATCGGCTGGGCCGGGCAGTACTTCATTGCCATTGCGATCTTCTTCTTCGCCTTCACTTCGATCATCGGCAACTACACCTATGCCGAGAACGCCATGGTGTACCTGAAGCTGAACACCCGTCTGGGCCTGACCGTGCTGCGCACAGCGGCGTTGTTGATGGTGGTCTGGGGCGCCTATGAAAGCGTTACCACGGTGTTCGATGCCGCCGATGCGGCGATGGGCCTGATGGCGACCATCAACCTGATCGCGATCTGCTTGCTGTCCGGTGTGGTGGTCAAGCTGACCCGTGACTACTTCGCGCAGAAGGCGGTGGGCACGCCGGAGTTCAACGCCAAGGATTATCCGGAGCTGGCGGGTAAGATCGATGCAGAGATCTGGGGGGCGGCCAATGGTAGCGAGCAACCCCTTGATGCGTTGAAGGAACGGTAATAGATCGCGGGGCAAGCCCGCTCCCACCGGGTTGTTTGGTCTTCCGGTGGGAGCGGGCTTGCCCCGCGATGCATTCGCTGTTTCCCTGCCATAATGCCCCGACTGTCCAACCATCTGTCAGGGCCTTGCGATGATCGGCTTCACCTTGCGTCAGCTGGAATACTTTGTTGCCGCCGCCGAGCAGGGCAGTGTCAGCGCCGCCGCCCGGGCCAAGCATATCTCCCAGCCATCGGTGTCGTTGGCGTTGTCACAGCTGGAGGCGAGCCTGGGTGAAAAGCTCTTTCACCGTCAGGTCAGCCGTGGCCTGGAGCTGACGCCGGCAGGCCGCACGCTGCTGGAGCAGGCGCGGCAGATGCTCAACCTGGCGACGGCGATCAGTGGCCGAGGCGAAGAGCAGACGACTGTGCGCGGCGCCTTGAGCCTGATCTGTTTCCAGGACCTGGGCCCTTACTACGCACCGCGTTTGTTGAGCGGCTTTCGCCTGCGCCATCCCGAGGTCACCATCACCCTGTTCGAAGCCGACCTGGCCGAGGTCAATCGCCGCCTCAGCGATGGCAAGGCCGAACTGGCGCTGACTTATGATGTCGGGCTGGATTCGCCGATCGAGAAGCGCGTGCTGGCGCAATTGGCGCCCTATGCCCTGTTGCCTGCCGATCATCCCTTGGCCCAGCAGGAAAAGGTCTCACTGGTCGATCTGGCCGCCGAGTGCCTGATCCTCGAAGACATCGCCAGGACCCGGGAATACTTCCTGTCGTTGTTCTGGGCCCATGATCTGCAACCGGCGGCGACGCAATTGACCCAGACCTTCGAGATGCAGCGCGGGCTGGTTGCCCACGGTTACGGGGTGGCATTGTCCTGTACGCGGCCGGTGGGCGACTGCAGCTATGACGGCAAACCACTGGCCTGTCGGCCGCTGCTCGAAAGCGTGAGCCCACAGCCAGTGGTGTTGGCCCAGTCCAGTGCCATGCGTCCGTCAGCGGCAGCGCAGGCGTTCCTGGACTGGGCAAGCCAGCAATTTCCCGCCTGACTCAGCTCGCCGGATCGGCCACTGCCACCAGCGGTTTAGCCTTGCGTGCCACGCACAGCCAGTAGCCCAGCGACAGCAGGACCAGCCAGCCGATGCCGACATACAAGGCCATGCGGGTGTCCGGGAACCAGGCTAGCACACCGAAGATGAACAGCATGAACAGCGCCGCGCAGGCCGGGCCGACCGGCCAGAGAGGCACCGGGAAGTGCAGTTTGGCCACTTCTTCAGCGCTCATCCCGCGACGCATGACCATCTGCGACAGCAGGATCATCAACCATACCCAGACAATCGAGAAGGTCACCACGGCGGCGAGGATCAAGAACAGGTTTTCGGGTGCCAGGTAATTGAGCAGCACCCCGAACAGCAGCGCCACCGCCATCACTACCACGGTCATCCATGGCACCCCGAAGCGCGACAGACGGGAGAAACTGGCCGGCGCCTGACCGTTCTGGGCCATGCCGTACATCATCCGCCCAGCGCTGAAAATATCGCTGTTGATCGCTGACACTGCCGCCGAGATCACCACAATGTTCAACAAGGTTGCCGCCGAGCCGATGCCCAGGCCGCTGAATATCTGCACGAAGGGGCTGCCTTCGCTGCCGATCCGCGTCCATGGGTAGATCGACATCAGCACGAACAGGGTGAATACGTAGAACAGCAGGATGCGCAGTGGTACCGAGTTGATCGCCTTGGGGATGACCCGCTGCGGGTCGCGGGCCTCACCGGCGGTAATGCCGATCATCTCGACGCCGCCGAAGGCAAACATCACCACGGTGAACGAGGCGATCATGCCGCCCACGCCATTGGGGAAGAACCCCCCGTGGCTCCACAGGTTGCTGACACTAGCCAGTTGCTCTCCGGAACCGCCCAGCTGGATGCCGAACATCAGCACCGCAGCGCCGGCCAGGATCATCGACACAATCGCGGTGACCTTCAGCAGCGACAGCCAGAACTCCAGCTCGCCGAACACCTTGACGCTGCACAGGTTCAGGGCGCCGATAAAGAACACGATGCCCAACACCCAGATCCAGCGCGGCGTTTCCGGGAACCAGAAGCTCATGTACACGCCGAAGGCAGTCACGTCCGCCAGGCACACCACCAGCATCGAGAAGGCATAGCTCCAGCCGGTCAAAAAGCCCGGAAAGCGCCCCAGGTACTGGCTCGCATACTGGCCGAACGAACCCGACACCGGGTTGCGCACCGCCATTTCTCCCAGGGCACGCATCATCATGTAAATGGCCGCGCCGCCAATCAGGTAGGCCAACAGTACCGAGGGGCCGGCGAGCTTGATCGCCGAGGCGGAGCCATAGAACAGCCCGGTGCCAATGGCAGAGCCGAGCGCCATGAAACGAATATGGCGGGTGCTCAGACCCCGCCGCAGGACGGTGTTGTTATCGTTCATCCCAGGTAACTCCTCATTGTTCTTATTGTTCAATCGCAAGGCGTTGAAGGAGACAGGCAGGGCTATTAACCGGTCAATTGCCGGGGCTGACAATAAGCACGGTCATACAGAATGCTGATAGTGGTGAATAGGCAAAGTGTCGTTTACCGGTGGCTGTCGGCGGTCCAATACTTTTGCCCATTACAACAAGAGAGGACTGCCCCGATGAATGCCAATACCGAACAGTTCCAACGTGACGGAGCCATCGTCTTACGCGGCGTGTTTCGCGACTGGATCGAGCGCTTGCGTGAAGGTTTCGAGCAGAACCTGGCCAATCCCAGCGCCTTTGCCATCGAAAACGTTGGCAGTGGTGAAGGCGGGCGGTTCTTCGAGGACTACTGCAACTGGCAGCGCATACCGGCATTCAAGGACTTCGTGCTGAACTCACCGGCGGCGGCGATTGCCGGTGATCTGATGCAATCACGTGAAGTGCAGGTGTTCCATGAACATATCCTGGTCAAGGAGCCTGGCACTTCCAAGCCGACGCCCTGGCACCAGGACTTGCCTTACTACTGTGTCGACGGCCTGCAGACGGCCAGCTACTGGATTCCACTGGATCCGGTGACTCGCCATAACACGTTGAGCGTGGTCCTGGGGTCGCATCGCTGGCCCAAGCCGGTGCGCCCGAAAAGCTGGGCCAGCAACAAGGATTTCTACGGTGCAACCGATGCCGGCTCCGGTGAAAGTGTGTTCATGGACATGCCCGACGTCGAGAACGGTGAATATGAGATTCTCTCGCCCGAACTCGAACCTGGGGATGCGGTGGTCTTTGATTTCCGTACCGTGCATGGCGCTGCCGGCAACACCGGCAGCAATCGTCGCCGGGCATTCTCAACCCGCTTTATGGGCGATGATGTGCGTTACATCCAGCGGCCGGGCCGTACCTCACCGCCATTTCCGGGGATCGACCTGAACACCGGCGACCGGATGCGCGAGGACTGGTTTCCGGTGGTCTGGGCCCGCGGCTGACGCCTGAGAACTATCTTCGGTGGGAGCGGGCTTGCCCCGCGACAGCGTTGTTTCAGGACAATCGCATCGCGGGGCAAGCCCGCTCCCACCGGGTGGGGCACTTGCTATTGTGCGGGGGCGTTACGCTTTCACGTGGGCGACGATTTCGTCCTTGATTTTCAGACGTTCCTTGCGCAGTCGGGTGACAGTGTCATCCGCGCTGCTGCTGTTCTCGGCTTCGAGCACTTCGGCGTCTTTGCGGTTGTATTCCTCGTGCAACTGGCTCAGCCGCGGGTCGGTTTTTTTCTTCTCGATGAATTGCTCTTTGGTCAGACCGAGATCTGCGAGTAGATCGTGCTTTACCGGCATTTCTTCACCTCTCCGGGGGTTTGGGGTGGAAGTCATGAACTATGAGGATAGCCGGATTTGTCGGGTTCCGTGGTTGAGGTAGTCTGTTGCAACATTTCTGAGCTCAGGGCCCCTGCAATGCCTCATCTCCACGTTGAATACAGCGAAAACCTGCCTGAACTGGACGTCGATCGCCTGCTGCTGCGTCTTAACCATGCGCTGGTTTGCAGCGGCCAGTTCGCCGATGAACTGGACATCAAGAGCCGTGCCGTGGCCCTGGCCAGTTTCCGGGTGGGCACTGCCCAGCAGGAGCGCGCTTTCGCCCATATCAAGCTGGCGATTCTCAGCGGCCGATCGCCAGAGGTGAAGCGGCAATTGTCGGCAAGCCTGCTGGAGGTGCTCAAAGAAGAGGTTCCGGGCACGCCAGGCGTGGACATCCAGCTGTGCGTCGAAGTACTTGATATAGACCGTGACGCTTATTCCAAAATGCACTTGCCCGCCTAGGGGCATAATTAATGTGAAAAAAATGTAATGATTAAATTGACGTCAAGCCACTAAACCTTGGCGTCTTTTTCACAAAAAATTGATCCTGTTGTAATTAACGTTCGCCGGGTCCAAAGGCAGTGCCGCAACGGCACCCTTACCGATCAACAGCCAAGCGAGCATCATGTTCAAGATCAAACCCCTGCGGGCCGAATGGGTCACCCTGCTTGCCAGCCTGTACCTGCTGGTCGCCTTCAACTCGGTACTCTGGCAGCATTTGTCGAGCGTTGTAGAACCTGGCGTGTCGGGTGTTTTCCTGCGGCTGGCGTTTGCCGTGCTGATCTTCTGCGCGTTCAACCTGGTGTTGACCTTTGTTGCTTTTCGCGGGGTGTTGAAACCGGTACTGGTTGTACTGTTTGTGATGGGCGCTGGCGCGGCTTACTTCATGAATCAATACGGTGTGTTGATTGATGTTGGCATGTTGCGCAATACCGCTGAAACCAACGCCACGGAAGTGCGTGACTTGTTGTCCGTGAAACTTGGGCTTTATATCGTGCTGCTGGGGCTTGTGCCTTCACTGCTGCTTTATAAAACACCGATCAACTATCGGGTCTGGTATCGCGAACTGTTTGGCAAGTTGCTCGTCGGTGTCGCTTGTGTCGCCTTGCTAGGCGTGGTGGCGTTGCTCAATTACCAGGGGTTGGCTTCACTGTTTCGCAACCATCATGAAATTCGCCTGATGCTGGTGCCCAGCAACGTCGTGGGTGCCTCTTTCGGTTATGTCGGTGAACAGCTCGGCACGGCGGCCAAGCCGTTTGCCAAGATCGGTGAAGACGCCCAGCGCGATCCGGCCTGGCAGCAACATGCGCGCAAGTCGCTGACGGTGCTGGTGGTGGGAGAGAGCGCCCGGGCGCAGAACTTCGGGCTGTTGGGCTACAGCCGTGACACCACACCGCAACTGAGCAAGGAAGCAGGGCTGATTGCTTTCAGTGATGTGCATTCCTGTGGAACCGAGACGGCGGTATCGGTGCCTTGCATGTTCTCAGGCTTCACCCGCAAGGATTACCAGGCCAGTAAAGCAAAGAACCAGGAAGGCTTGCTGGATGTCCTTCAGCACGCCGGTCTGAGTGTTCGCTGGCGTGACAATCAGTCAGGCTGCAAGGGCACCTGCGACCGGGTCCAGTTTGAAGATGTCAGTAATGCCAAGGATCCGACCCTGTGCACCAACAGCGAGTGCCATGACGAGATTCTCCTGCAAGGCCTGGCGTCAATGATCGACAACCTGCAGCAAGATACCGTACTGGTGTTGCATCAGATGGGCAGCCATGGCCCGGAGTACTTCAAACGCTATCCGATGCAGTTCGAGCGTTTCACGCCTGTGTGCCCCAGCAACGCGTTGAACCAGTGCAGCGAACAAAGCATCATCAATGCTTATGACAACACCCTGCTTTACACCGACCATGTACTGGCATCGCTGATCGACATCCTGCGCAGCAAGCAGGACAAGGTCGACACGGCCATGCTCTATCTCTCCGACCATGGCGAATCGTTGGGTGAGTACAACCTGTTTCTGCACGGCACGCCCTACATGCTGGCGCCGGAGCAACAGAAACACGTGCCGATGCTGGCCTGGTTCTCCGACAGCTATCGCCAGGACTTTGCCGTCGATACCGATTGTCTGAACAAGGTACGCAACGAGCCGCTGAGTCAGGACAACCTGTTCCACTCCATGCTCGGCCTGTTGAAGGTACGTACCGCCCTCTATGATCAGCAACTGGACATGTTTGCCGGTTGCCGACCGACGCTGCGGGAGCGGGCTTCTGTGGGAGCGGCGGTGCGACGACTCGACTTGCCCCGCGATGCAATCTGACTGAATAACCGCAACCGCGGGGCAAGCCCGCTCCCACAGAGCGGTTTCCCGGCAGTGGCCTGCGGCGTATATACTGCGCGCCATTGTTTGTGGGAGAGCCTTGTGGCCATCGAAATACACTGGATTTGCGACGACAGCAGTCTGGCTGAACACTGCCAGCAGTGGCGCCAGCTGCCCTTCGTGGCCGTCGACACCGAGTTCATGCGGGTTGATACCTTTTATCCGATTGCCGGGTTGATCCAGGTTGGCGACGGCGCGCGTGCTTACCTGATCGATCCTTTGCGGATCGGCAACTGGCAGCCGCTGGCCGAACTGCTGGAAGACACCCGGGTAATCAAGGTTCTGCACGCCTGCAGCGAAGATCTTGAAGTGCTGTCGCGTCTGACCGGCAGCCTGCCGGCGCCGCTGTTCGACACCCAGTTGGCCGCCGGCTACCTGAACCTCGGTTTCTCCATGGGCTATTCGCGTCTGGTCCAGGAGGTCCTCGGCATCGAGCTGCCCAAGGGCGAAACCCGTTCCGACTGGCTGCAACGCCCGCTGTCGGAAACCCAGGTCAGTTACGCCGCCGAAGACGCGGTACACCTGGCCGAGCTCTACGAGCGCCTGCGCCCGCAACTGTCCGACGAAAAAAATGCCTGGGTGCTGGAAGATGGTGCCGAGCTGGTCGCTCAGTTGCGCCGCGAAACCGACCCCAACGAGCTGTACCGCGACGCCAAGCTGGCCTGGAAACTGTCCCGCGCGCAATTGGCGGTGCTGCGTGAACTGTGCGCCTGGCGCGAGCGTGAAGCCCGCGCCCGCGACCTGCCGCGCAACCGTATCCTGCGCGAAAATGCCCTGTGGCCGATGGCCAAAACCCAGCCGGACTCGCTGTCGGCGCTGGCGAAAATCGAGGACATGCACCCGCGCACCATTCGTCAGGACGGTGAGTTCCTGCTCGACCTGATCAAGCGGGCGGCCAGCGTGCCGCCGTCGGAGTGGCCACCGGCTGTCCCCGAGCCGCTGCCGATCGAAGCCTCGGCGTTGCTCAAGCAACTGCGCGCCATCGGCCAGGCCGAGGCCGAGCGCCTGAACATCGCCCCGGAGCTGATGTTGCGCAAGAAAATCCTCGAGTTGCTGCTCAAGAGCGGCTACCCCGCCGGACCTTATCAACTTCCCGATGCGTTGCGCGGCTGGCGCCGTGAGCGCATGGGGCAAGCGCTGCTTGACTGTCTGGCCAGCGCTGGAGAACCGCAATGAAACGCATCTGTTCGATCTACAAGAGCCCACGCAAGAACGAAATGTACCTTTACGTGCTCAAGGCCGACGGCCTGGAGCGCGTGCCCGAAGCCCTGCTGCCGGCCTTTGGCAAGCCGGTGCATGCCTTCGACCTGGTCCTGACCCCGGAGCGCCAACTGGCCCGCGAGGACATCACCAAGGTCCTGGAAAACCTTGAGCAGCAGGGCTACCACCTGCAGATGCCGCCGCTTGAAGATGAGTATATCGAGCACCTGCCCGAAGAACTGTTGCGTCGTAACGACCCGGTCTGAGCCCGACCTGCCTGCTGTGATACCGCCAGGGCCCAAGGCCTGGCGGCCTTCGTTGTTTCTGCCAAGGTTGTAAAAAACATGCGTGTTTTGATCGCTGAACAGGATCATGCCCTCTACGCCCGCCTGCTGCGCGAGGCCGCTCCGGACCTTGAAGTCCTGACCAGTGGCGATTCTGCCGAACTGGCCGATCAGGCTGCTCAATGCCCTGTGTGGCTGGGGCAACCGGACTTGCTGGCGACCCTGCTACGCCAGGGCCACCAGCCGCAATGGCTGCAGTCGACCTGGGCCGGGATCACTCCGCTGCTGGCCGACGGTTTGCAGCGCGACTATCGCCTGACCCGGGCGGTCGGTATCTTCGGCCAGGTCATGGCCGAGTACGTCCTGACCTACATGCTCGGTCACGAGCGGGAGGTGATGGCGCGTCTGGTCAGCCAGGTCGAACGCAAGTGGGACGACCGGCCTGGACGCAGCCTGGAAGGGCGCCGGGTGCTGATTGTCGGTACCGGTGATATTGGCCAGCGCGTTGCCGAGTTTCTCCTGCCCTTCGGCGTCAAACTCTACGGCATCGCCAGCCAGGCCCGTGAGCAGGCGCCTTTTATCGAAGTGGCGGCGATGAGTGAGCTGGGGCGTCTGGTGGGGGAGGTCGATTATGTCGTCAACCTGTTGCCGGACACTCCGGCGACCCATGACCTGTACGATGCCGCGCTGTTTGCCCGCTTCAACCCCGAGGCGTTGTTCATCAATGCCGGGCGCGGCGTAGCGGTGGTTGACGGCGATCTGGTCGACGCCTTGAAGCTGGGCCATCTGGCCGGGGCAGTGATTGATGTCTGCCGCCAGGAACCGCTGCCGGCCCGTCACCCGTTCTGGACTGCCTGGGGCCTGCTGCTGACCGGGCACAGCTCGGCACCGACCTCGCCAACGGCGATGGTGCGCTTGTTTGTCGAGAATCTGCGGGCGTATCAGGCCGGTGAAGCGTTGCGTGGGGAAGTGGATTTTCAGCGCGGGTATTGAGTAAGAGCATCGCGGGGCAAGCCCGCTCCCACAGAGGTTATCACCAACCCTGTGGGAGCGGGCTTGCCCCGCGATCAATCTTACAAGGTGAAATCACCTTCAGCTGCCAGCTCGCTCAGCGGACGACGCGGGCTAGGAACTTCACGGGCTTGCAGGGCTTCAGCCAGGCTGGCCTTGTCGCCCAGTTTGCCGATCGCCACCGCGGCGTGCAGGGCATAGCCTTCGGGAATCTTCAGTTCCTTGCGGGTCAGTTCCTGGTCGAAACCGGCCATGCCATGGGTGTGCCAGCCGCTGAGGCTGGCCTGCAGGGCCAGGTGGCCCCAGGCGGAACCGGTGTCGAAGGTGTGCCACAAGGCCGGGGTTTCTTCGCTGGCGCCTGGCGCTGCGAAGGTGGTCTTGGACATCACGATCACCAGCGCCGAGGCGTGTTGTGCCCAGCTGCGGTTGAACTCATTGAGCAGGCCCAGGTAACGCTCCCAGTTCGGCGTGTCGCGGCGCGCATAGAGGAACCGCCAAGGTTGCGAGTTGTAGGCCGAAGGAGCCCAGCGGGCGGCTTCGAGGAAGCTCAGCAGGGTGGCTTCGCTGATCGGTTCGGCAGTGAAGGCGCGTGGCGACCAGCGCTTGATGAACTGGTCGTCGATGGCATGTTCGGCAACGCGAGGATTAGCACTCATGGCGAGTTCCTGAACGAATGGAAAAGGTGGGGAGCAACCGCCGGTCAAACTACTGTGTCGTACCAGCCCTGACAAGCGGTCTGGCAATGGCGCAAGACTCGCCCTAGACTGGCGCCGCCGCATTGCGGCGCCTCTTTTGAAACAGGACACCCGTTACATGATTGCCAGCGCCGATTCCTTCTGGAAGCGTAAAACCCTCGAACAGCTCGACCGCCAGGAATGGGAGTCGCTGTGTGACGGCTGTGGCTTGTGCTGCCTGCAAAAACTCGAAGACGAAGACGACAACAGCGTTTATTACACGCGTATCGCCTGCAAACTGCTGGATCTCAACAGCTGCCAGTGCAGCGACTACCCGAACCGCCTCAAGCTGGTGCCCGACTGCATCCAGCTGACGCCGGGCAAGGCCGACCAGTTCAAATGGCTGCCGACCACCTGCGGCTATCGTCTGATCAGCGAAGGCAAGGACCTGCCGAGCTGGCACCATCTGGTCTGTGGTGATCGTCAGCAGGTGCATAAACAGCGTATTTCCCAGTCCGGCCGTATGCTGAGCGAGAACAGCGTGGACGAGGATGACTGGGAAGATTATCTGATTTTCCGCGCTGGCTGAGCCGTCGAGGCTTGCCGGGTATCGCGTCAGGGGAACAAGGAGTTTCTGTATGCGTGTGCGTTGCCATTGGCTGTTGGCCCTGGCCCTGGCCCTGGGCCTGTTGGCCAGTTCGCCGGCCTGGGCGAAGAAGGTCAATCTGGATTATCACGTCCGTTTTATCCCGCAAAGTGAACAGGCCGAGGTCCGCGTTACCCTGGCCGAAGGTGCGGCCGTACGTAGCCTGGACTTCGATCTGGGCAAGGCGGGCGCCTACAGCGACTTCAAGGCCGACGGCCAGTGGCAACTGCAAGGCGACGGCCTGCGCGGACGCTGGCAGCCAGCACCGGGCAAGAGCCAGCTGACCTACCGCGTGCGCCTGGCCCAGCGCCAGGGCAATGGTAGCTTTGAAACCCGGGTGACACCTGACTGGGCGCTGTTTCGCGGTGACGATCTGGTGCCCCCGGCGCGCCTCGACCAGCAGGATGGCACCGAGTTGGTGGCACGCCTGAGTTTCGAGTTGCCCAGTGGCTGGAAGAGCGTTGAAACGCCCTGGCCACGTATCGGCAAACAGCGTTTTCGCATCGACAACGTCTCGCGTTTGTTCGACCGTCCCACCGGCTGGATGATCGCCGGTACAATCGGCACCCGGCGTGCGCGTCTGGGCGAAACCGAAGTCAGCGTTGCCGCGCCTCAGGGCCAGGGTATGCGCCGGCTGGATAACCTGACCCTGTTGACCTTCGTCTGGCCACAACTGCAGGCGGTGTTCCCGCGCAATCCGCCGAAACTGCTGCTGGTCGGCGCCCGCGATCAGCTCTGGCGCGGCACGCGGGCCGGGCACAATTCGATTTACCTGCACAGTAGCCGGCCGCTGGTCAGCGAAAATGGCTCAAGCCCCTTGCTGCGCGAGCTGGTGCATGTGTTTGCGCAGATCAATGACCGCCAGGCCAGCGACTGGATTGCCGAAAGCATCAACGAGTATTACGCCACCGAGCTGCTGCGCCGTGCGGGCGGGATCACCGAGGAGCGTTACCAGGCCCTGCAGGCCGGCCTTGAGCAGCGCGGCGCCAAGGTCAGCAGCCTGCGCGGCGAGCAGGCCGACAGCGCCGTGACTGCGCGCGGTGTCCTGCTGTTGCAGGCGCTGGACCGGGAAATCCGCCTGCACACCCACAACCAGCGCTCGCTGGACGATGTCACGCGCGCGTTGATGCGCCTGAACAGTGTCAGCACTCAAGAGTTCATCCAGCTCAGTGAAAGCGTGCTGGGCCGCGAATCCGAAGTGCTGGCGAGCAAGCTGCTGCGCTAGTCCGGGTTATTTGAACTTCGGCCCGGAGCGGGTATTGAGGCCTTTGGCCAGGCGGTCGTAAAGCACCACGTTGACGGTGGCGGCGAGGTTCATGCAGCCCTGGGTCGGGATGTAGATGGTTTCTTCGCACCAGGCCCGGACGCTCGGGTCGAGGGAGCCGTCTTCGGGGCCAAAGATGTAGATGGCGCGGTCCGGGTGGGTGTACTCGGGCAGCGGGCGGGCGCCGTCGACCAGTTCCACCGCCACCGGGGTGCAGCCCAGAGGGATGATCTTCTGCAGATCGTCGATGCCGATCAGCGGGATGTCGTAGTGCACGCGCTTGGTGTCGGTGACGAAGTCGCGTGCGCGCTCGTACCGTTTGCCGGTGTAGAACACCGAGTTGACGCCGTAGCAACCCGCCGCGCGCATCACTGAACCGACGTTCTCCGCTGACTTGGGGTTGAACAGACCAATGCAGCTGTACCGTTTGTTCGCCACGTGCCGGGGCCCTTCGCAAAAAAGAACGCGATTATACGGGCTTGCCGGCTACCGTGGGTCAGGGGATTGCGATCAGTCTTTTTTCAGCAGACCGGCAAGCCCGGCGAACGGGTTGTGGGTAGCCTTGGCGATGCTCGGACTGCTGGTGGAGCCTTCGCTGAAGTACTGCTGGTCGGTGTAGCGGGAATGCTCGTTGTCGTGACAGTACAGGCACAGCAGCTCCCAGTTGGAACCGTCCTGGGGGTTGTTGTCGTGGTTGTGGTCGCGGTGGTGCACGGTCAGCTCGCTCAGGCGCTTGCCGGAGAACTCCCGGGCGCAACGACCGCAGACGTGCGGGTACATTTTCAGGGCCTTGTCGCGATAGCCCATCTCCTTGTCGCGCTTGGCGTCGGCAAGGATGCGGTCGAGCCGTGCGGTGGCGGCGGCAGAGGATGAGGAACTCATGGGATTACCTTTTCTCGGGCTTGTTACGGTTATACCTGAAGTTTAGCGTGCTGGCGGTCCGTTCGGACAGGCAAACCGCTACGCTTGGGAGTAGGCTGTCAGAAGGTGTTTGAAGGAGCCTGCGCATGCGCTGCCTGACCATTGCCGCGTTGTTCTTCGCCAGCCTGCAAACGGTGCAGGCCGCCGACCTGCAGCCACGGCCCATTGCCCCGGTGCCGGGCGCACCGGGGACGGCGACCCCGACCCCTTATCCGCAGATCACCCCCAGCAGCATACCGCGGGCCGGTGATGCGCGACCGGGTTCGCCACTGCTGCCGTCGATCAAAGTGCCCGTGCCACCCAGGGATCAGCCCTTGCCCGGGCTGACGCCTGATGACAGCAAGGACAAGAAAGCCGACTAGACCTGTGACAGGCGCTGGCCGTCCTGCATGCGCAAGCGGCGCGAAAGTGCTACGGCCAGGGCGCGGATGATCTTGGCGGCAATTTTCGGCGCATCGTTGATCATCTTTTCCAGCGAGTCCTTGCCCAGGCTCAGCAGCTGACAGTCACTGGCCGCCACGCAACTGGCCGAGCGCCGCTCACCGTCGAGTACGGCCATTTCACCGAAGGCCCGGCCCTTGCGCAGGGTGGCGATTTCCACCTGGCGCTGCTCGCTGTCGGTTTTGCGTACCGAGACCACGCCGTGATGGATGATGCACATGAACGTACCGGCATCGCCCTCGGCGAAGATTTCCTCGCCGGTGCCGAGGGTGCTGATGCTGAAGTAACCGGCAGCGTGCTGGAAGTCGCCGGGTTGCAGCTGGTCGAACAGGCCGCAGTCCATGAGCATGTCGCGGATTTCATTGTTCAGGTGGGTTGGTTCAGGCATTTGCAGTCGTTTCTTGTTGATTTGTGTTGTTTGTTTATCGCGGGGCAAGCCCGCTCCCACCGGCGGTGGGAGCGGGCTTGCCCCGCGAAATGATCAGACAACAAAATTTCCGATTTACACCAAACCCAGCACTTTAAAGACAAAAGCGTATTCCAGCGCCACATCCCGCAGCCCTTGATAGCGCCCGCTCATGCCACCGTGCCCGGCATCCATCTCGGTCTTGAGCAGCAGCAGATTGTCGTCGGTCTTGGTCACCCGCAGCCTGGCCACCCACTTGGCCGCTTCCCAGTACTGCACGCGGCTGTCGTTGTAGCCGGCCACCACCAGCAGGGCCGGATAAGCCTGGGCTTTGACGTTCTCGTAAGGCGCATACGCCTTGATTCGCTCATACACCTCAGGCTCTTGCGGGTTGCCCCACTCGTCATATTCGGTGATGGTCAACGGCAGGTCCGGGTCGAGCATGGTGTTGAGCACATCGACGAACGGCACTTCGGCAATCGCCGCCTTGAACAGCTCGGGGCGCTGGTTGAGCACCGCGCCGATCAGCAGGCCGCCAGCACTGCCGCCACTGATCGCCAGTTGCTCGGCAGAGGTCACACCCTGGGCTATCAGGTGCTCGGCACAGGCGATGAAATCGCTGAAGGTGTTGTGTTTGTGTTCCTGTTTGCCCGCCCGGTACCAGGCTTCGCCCAGTTCGCCGCCGCCACGCACGTGGGCAATGGCGAAGGCTACGCCGCGATCGAGCAGGCTCAGGCGGGCATGCGAGAACCACGGGTCGAGGCTTTCGCCATAAGCGCCATAGCCATACAGGTACAGCGGCACCGGCTTGCCCAGGTCGCTGCGGCGCTGGACCAGGCTGATCGGCACCTGGGTACCGTCACTGGCCGTGGCCCAGAGACGCTGGCTGACATAGGCGTCGGGGTCGAAGGGGCCGAGCACCGGGGTTTCCTTGAGGACTTGCTGGGCGCCGTCGGCCAGTTCCAGCTGGCGCACCTGGGCCGGACGGTTCAGGGCCTGGTAGCGCAGACGGATGCGCGGGCTGGCAAATTCCAGGCTGTCCTGCACATAGAGGCTGTAGGCCGCATCCGGCAATTCGACCCGGTAAGGCGCAAGGCCTTGCGGGCGTACTTCGATGATCGGCAGGCCGCCTTCACGCAGGCTCAGGCTCAGGGCACTGGCGTTCAGGCTCAGGCCTTCGAGCATCACCGTGTCACGGTGGGGCACCAGCAGTTGCCACTGTTTGCGGGTCGGTACCTGCTCACTGGCGGCCTGGTACAAGGCGAAGTTGATGCCATCCTGGTTGCTGCGGATGAACCAGCGCCACTGGCCGTCGAGCTGGCCGTGGTCGGGGAAGTATTCATGGCCTTCGACGCGTGGCGCCAGGCAGGTGAAGTCGCCGTCAGGCTGTTCGGCGTCGAGCACCCAGGCTTCACTGGTGGTCTTGCTGTTGAGCAGCAGGATCAGTTGGCGTTCGGAGCTGGACCGGTAGCAATGCAGGAAGAAGCGCCCGTCGGTTTCTTCGAAAATCGCCTGACAACCTTCACGTCCGAGGCGATGGCGCAGCAGTTTGTGCGGGCGATGGGTGTCGTCCAGTTCGGCGAAGAACAGCGTCTGGTTGTCGTTGGCCCAGGTCATGCTGCCGTCGCAATTGTCGAACGGCAGTTGCTCGATGGCGCCGCTGGTCAGGTCCTTGACGTACAGGGTATAGATTTCATCGCCGCTGGTATCGAGGCTGTAAGCCAGGCGCTGATGGTCAGGGCTGATGTTGAAGGCACCGAGGGACAGGAAGCCGCCGTTGGCCAGCGGGTTGGGGTCCAGCAGCAGTTCTTCCCGGCTTTCGTCGACGGTATTGGAGTCGTCAGTCGGGCGCGGGCAGCGGTAATGGCGTGGATATTCCTCACCTGCCGAGGTGCGGCTGTAGTAGAGGTAAGGGCCCCAGGGCGAGGGCACCGACAGATCGGTCTCTTGAATCCGGCCCTTGATCTCCTCGAACAGCTGTTCGCGCAATTGCGCCTGGTCGGCCAGTTGCGCCGCCTGGTAGGCATTCTCGTCGTTCAGGTAAGCAATGACTTCAGGGCTGTCACGCTCCTGCAGCCAGGCATAGGGATCAGCGCCTTCGGCCTTGCGGGCAATCGGGGCGCGGGGAGCGGTGGCGTCTGCGGACATGCGGGGATCTCTTGGCTGGGGGGCGCCTGCGCGCTGAAATGTGTTTATCATAAGCGTCTATTTGCTTAGCTTGCCACGGACACCATGACCGAGAACGACTATCTGCTCGCCTGGGGCCTTTACGCCCTGGCCGCCCTGGGGTGCCTGGCGGTGGGCTTTCGCCTGACCCGCTGGATGTGGCGCTGGTTGCGCGAACCGCTGCGGGTGCTGATGGCAGTCTTGCTGCTGACCCCGACCATCATCGATCCGGTCAAGGACAAGTTCGCCCCAGCCATTGCCATTACTGCCCTCGACCTGCTGTTCAAGGTCGGCAACAACGCCTTGCGTGCCGCCGCCGACCTGGCCATGTACGGCATGATCGCCTTCGTGCTCTACGGGCTGTTCGTGGTGCTGCGCTGGCCGCTGGAAAAACGCGCCAAGGCCCGTCGCGAGCAGGCCGAAGCGGCCGCCAAACGTGATGCCGAAGAAGCGTTGGTCGACGAGTCGTTTGCCGCCAACAGCAGTGATCGCTACCGCAACCCGCCTGAAGCACCACTGGGCGGCAATCGTTCGCGGGTTGAGCCGCGCTTGTAGGGTGTGCCCGGGAGCAGTCAAGCATGTGTGAACTACTGGGCATGAGTGCCAATGTGCCGACCGACATCGTTTTCAGCTTCACCGGGCTGATGCAGCGCGGTGGGCGCACGGGCCCGCACCGCGATGGCTGGGGTATCGGTTTCTACGAAGGCCGTGGCCTGCGCCTGTTCCAGGACCCGGCGGCGAGCTGCGAGTCGGAAGTGGCCAACCTGGTGCAGCGGTATCCGATCAAGAGCGAGGTGGTGATCGGCCACATTCGCCAGGCCAATGTCGGCAAGGTCTGCCTGTCCAACACCCATCCGTTTGTCCGCGAGCTGTGGGGGCGCAACTGGTGTTTCGCCCATAACGGGCAACTCGGCGAGTTCCAGGGCCAGGCCAGCTTCTATCGGCCGATTGGTGATACCGACAGCGAAGCGGCTTTTTGCGACCTGCTCAATCGGGTACGCGAGGCGTTCCCGGAGCCGGTGCCGGTTGAAGTGCTGCTGCCGGTGCTGGTCGAGGCCTGCGCCGAGTACCGTAGCAAGGGCGTGTTCAACTGCCTGCTCAGCGACGGCAACTGGTTGTTCTGTTTCTGCTCGACCAAGCTTGTGCATATCACCCGCCGGGCACCGTTCGGGCCGGCGCGCCTCAAGGACGTCGACATGATCGTCGACTTCCAGGCCGAAACCACCCCCAATGACGTGGTCACGGTTATTGCCACCGAGGCGCTGACCGAGAACGAAACCTGGCAGCGCTACGAGCCCGGCCAGTGGGGCCTGTGGCGCCGTGGTGAATGTATCGCCCAGGGACAACGCTAAGGGATAGCCCATGTTCAGAAGTTATCTGCGGTTGCTGCTGTTCACCTTCGGGTTGCTGGTAGGGGTGCAGGTACCTGGCCTGATCAATGACTACAGCCAGCGGGTCGAGGCGCACCTGCTGGAATCTCGCGAAGGGCTCAAGGGCTTCGAGGCCACCGCCAGGCGCTTCTTCAATGGCGATCTGCAGGCGCTGGTGCGTCACTACCGCAGCAGCGACGATCCGGTGTTCAACAGCGATGCCAACAGCATCGACAGCCTGCTGATCCGCAATCGCCAGTTCGAGCGCGAGTGGCAGATCCTCCAGGGCCCCTGGCTGGAGCGGACCTGGCATGTGCTGGTGCGCGCCGACAGCCAGCTGCGCGAAGAAACCCTCAACGGCTACAGCTACCAGATTCTCTTGGCCCCCGAGGCGCTGGCCTGGGGCCTGAGCTGTGCGTTGCTGCTGGCGCTGCTGGTGGAAAGCCTGTTGTTGCTGATCGGTTGGGTAGTGCTTGGCGGGCGGCGCAAACCGGTGGCGGAGAGCTGGCGCTAGACCAGCTTGATCCGCTCGGGCCCGGCATTGGCGGCGTAGCGTTCCAGCACATTGCGACACAGCGCCACCA
This sequence comes from Pseudomonas alkylphenolica, assembly GCF_000746525.1. Taxonomy (NCBI): domain Bacteria; kingdom Pseudomonadati; phylum Pseudomonadota; class Gammaproteobacteria; order Pseudomonadales; family Pseudomonadaceae; genus Pseudomonas; species Pseudomonas alkylphenolica. The sequence goes on along the minus strand of NZ_CP009048.1, from coordinate 4,349,894 downwards.
CCTCATCGACCAGCTCGACCCCGGTCTGCCAGGCCACCACCAGCTCCAGGCTCGGTGGCTGCTGCACCAGCGGCAGCAGGACTAGTTCACCCCTGGCCAGCTCTTCGCTGACCAGCGCAGGCGGCAGGGCGCCGATGCCGAAGCCGTCACGCAGCAAGCGGGTGATCGCCGCCACCGAGTTCACACAGTTCAGGCGCGGTGCGCTGACGCCTTCGGCCTGCAGCAGGCTGAGCACTTCCTGGTGCGGCCGGGAGTTTTTCGAAAAGGTCACGATGCGCTCACGGGCCAGCTCGGCGAGCGAGGTATAGTCGCGGTTGTAGATCGACTGGCTGGCGACAATCCAGCCCATCGGGTAGCGCGCCAGGTCCAGGCTGCGGATCGATTCCTGGCGTAGCAGGTCGGTTTGCAGGATCACATCGAGAAAGCCTTTTTGCAGCTGTTCGCGCAAATTGAGCGCAGTATCGGCGACCAGTTCGATTTCTACCTGTGGATAGCGCTCCATCAGTTCCGAGACCAGCGGGCTCATCCAGGTATGGATCACCGTGTCCATCACCCCCAGGCGTATCCGCCCAACCTTGGTCCGGTCGCTGTCCAGCGACTGCTTGAGCGCCTTGGCGGTGTCGAGCATCTGCTCGGCGTACTCGAGCACCTTGCTGCCCTCGGGCGTCAGACTGACCCCGCGTGAATCGCGCAGCAGCAGCTTGACCCCGAGGTCGGCCTCAAGCGCGGCGATGCGGCTGGAGATCGACGCCTGGGTGGTGAAGAGCTTTTCTGCGGTCAGGCGAAAGCTCTTGAGCCGGGCCACCCAGACAAAGGTTTCGAGGAACTTGAGGTTCATGCTGCGCTCACTGATCAAATTTTTCTTATGCCAGACCGCTGGTTTTTCTCGTTGGACGATAACCCGAGGCCATCGAAAAATGTCGGTCACGGTTGCGACAAAGATCGCCGCCTTTAAAACAATACCAACAAGCTGAGGCAACCATGAACCCATCGGGCGTGCAGCACCAGGCCAAATCCAGTTCAGTGGCCGGTCCCTTCGACTGGTACCGCAACATCAACAAACAGGAACGACGGACTTTCTGGAGCTGCAAGATCGGCTACGGCCTGGATGGCATGGACACCCAGATGCTCAGCTTCGTCATCCCCACCCTGATCATGCTGTGGGGCATCACCACCGCCGAAGCCGGGTTGATCCACACCAGTACCCTGATTGCCTCGGCGCTGGGCGGCTGGATCGCCGGCATCCTCTCCGATCGTATTGGCCGGGTCCGCACCCTGCAACTGACGGTGCTGTGGTTCGCCTTTTTCACCTTCCTCTGCGGCTTCGCCCAGAACTATGAACAGCTGTTGATCGCCCGTACCCTGATGGGCTTCGGTTTCGGTGGCGAATGGACCGCCGGTGCGGTGCTGATCGGCGAGGTCATCCGTGCCAAGGATCGCGGCAAGGCGGTCGGCATGGTGCAGTCTGGCTGGGCCATTGGCTGGGGCCTGACGGCGATTCTCTATGCCGTGCTGTTCACCCTGCTGCCGCCTGAAGACGCCTGGCGCGCGCTGTTCCTGCTGGGAATCGTGCCTGCGGTATTCGTGATCTTCGTCCGCCGTCTGGTCAAGGACCCGGAAATCTACCGCCAGGCCAAGGCGGCGGAGAAAACCGAAGCACCGTCGCATTTCTATGAAATTTTTGCCCCCGGCATGCTCTTCACCACTATCCGTGCTTCGCTGCTGACCACCGGTGCGCTGGGCGGTTACTACGCAATCACCTCGTGGCTGCCGACCTTCCTCAAGAACGAGCGCGGCCTGAGCGTGCTCGGCACCGGTGGCTACCTGGCCATGGTGATTTTCGGCTCGTACATCGGCTATGTGATCAGCGCTTATCTCACTGACCTTTTGGGACGCAAAAAGAACTTCATCCTGTTCGCCGTGGGCTCGTTCATCATCGTCCTGCTGTATACCCAGATGCAGGTCAGCGATGGTGTGATGCTCTGGCTGGGCTTCCCGTTGGGCTTCTTCGCCTCGGGTATCTTCAGTGGCATGGGGGCTTTCCTCACCGAACTGTTTCCTACCCGCATCCGTGGCTCGGGGCAGGGCTTCTGCTACAACATCGGTCGTGCGCTGGCGGCGTTCTTCCCGCTGCTGATCGGTATGCTCAGCCAGAAAATACCGCTGGGCCTGGGTATCGGCGCATTTGCAGCGGTGTCCTACGGGGTGGTAATCCTGGCGGCGCTGAGCCTGCCGGAAACCCGTGGCAAAGAACTTGAAGCCCAATAACGCCGAGCCTGAAGGAGTGACAGACGTGAGCCGCCTGCTACTGAATTGCGATATGGGTGAGAGTTTCGGCAGCTGGACCATGGGCCTGGACGCCCAGGTCATGCCCTTTGTGGATTGCGCCAACATCGCCTGCGGTTTCCATGCCGGGGATCCGGGGATCATGCGCAAGACGGTGGCCCTGGCCATCGCCAGTAACGTGCGCATCGGTGCCCACCCCGCCTACCAGGACCTGGCCGGCTTCGGCCGCCGCTCCATGGCCTGCAGCGCCGAGGAAATCCGTGACCTGCTGCACTACCAGATCGGTGCGCTGGATGGCATCTGCCGTACCCAGGGCACGCGGGTTGCCTATGTAAAACCCCATGGCGCGCTGTACAACGACATGATGGCTGATCCGCTCAAACTGCGCGCCGTACTTGAAGCGCTGGCCAGCTATGACCGGCACTTGCCGCTGATGCTCATGGCCACGGCCGACAACAGTGCGGCTCAGGCCCTGGGTGACGAGTACGGCGTTACCCTGTGGTTCGAAGCCTTTGCTGACCGCGCCTACGATGCCGCCGGTCATCTGGTCTCGCGGCGTTTGCCGGGCGCGGTGCATCACGATCCGGCGCGGATCGTCGACCAGGCCCTGCGTCTGGCCCGTGGCGAGCCATTGATTGCCGTGGACGGTAGCGAGCTGCGCCTGCAGGCTCAGACCCTGTGCGTGCATGGCGACAACGAAAGCTCGGTGGCGGCGGTGCAACAGATTCGCCAGGCCCTTGATGCCCTGGTGGCGTCATGAGTTACCGCATTGAAACGGTGGCCATCGACTGCCTGATGGTGCGTCTGTTCGACGCCATTGATGAAGCCAATATGCCCTGGATGCTGGCGGCCAGTCAGCGCTTGCGCGCGGTGTTCGCCGGGCATTTGGTTGACCTGGTGCCGTCTTACACCACGCTGATGGTGCATTTCGACCTGCTGCAACTGTCGCCGGAGCAGGCCCGCACCTTGAGTCGCGAAGCGCTGGAAAACCTGCAGCCGGATAACGGCAGCGGCGGGCGCCAGCACGAGATTCCGGTGTGGTACGACCTGAGTGTCGGTCCGGAACTGAGCCTGCTGGCCGAGCGTTGCGCTACCTCGGTGGCCGATATCGTTCGCCGTCACAGTGAACGCGAGTATCAAGTGTTCGCCCTTGGCTTCGCCCCCGGTTTTGCCTTCATGGGCCTGGTTGAAGAGGCCCTGGCCGCGCCGCGTCTGGCCACCCCGCGCAAGCGCGTGGCGGCAGGCAGCGTCGGCATCGCCGAGCGCCAGACTGCGGCCTACCCGGCAGTCTCGCCGGGTGGCTGGAACCTGATCGGCCGTACCCCGAGCAAACTCTTTGACCGCGAACGTGACGGCTACAGCCTGTTGCAACCGGGCGACCGGGTACGCTTCGTCGCCGTGGATCGCGCCACCTTCATCAACCTGGGCGGCGACGATACCCCGCTGGAGGCCTTGGCATGAGCCGCTTGTCGATTGAGGCCAGCACGCCGCTGTGTCTGCTGCAGGATGCCGGACGTTTTGGCGTGCGCCATCTGGGCGTGACCCAGGGCGGGGCGCTGGACTGGGTCTCGATGCGCTGGGCCAACTGGCTACTGGGCAACCCTGCCGGGGCGGCGGTGGTGGAAGTGACCCTGGGAGGCTTCAGCCTGGTCGCCGAGCAGGATTGCTGTCTGGCGCTGACAGGCGCCGATCTGGATGCGCGGATTGACGGTGAGCCGCTCAAACCCTGGTCCAGCTTTACCCTGAACCGAGGCCAGCGTCTGCGCCTTAACCAACCCTTGCAGGGCGCTCGCGCCTATCTGGCCGCGCCTGGAGGTTTTGTTGCGCCGCAGGTGCTGGGCAGTTGTGCCAGTGTTGTGCGAGAGGAGCTGGGCGGGCTTGATGGACTGGGTTCAGCGCTGGCCAAGGGGCAACAGCTCGAATACCGCGGGACGGCTCCCGGGCTGAAAACAGTGCCTGAGGGATTGCGGCCAGACCTGACTGATAACAGCGCACTCGACCTGGTACTGGGCGCGCAGATCGGCGATTTCAGTGGTATCAGCCTGTTTGAGGCGTTCAACCGTGACTGGACCCTGGACAGCCGCGCCGACCGCATGGGCATGCGTTTGCTGGGCCCTGCCTTGCAGTATCAGGGCGCGCCGATGATTTCCGAGGGGATTCCGCTGGGGGCGGTGCAGGTGCCACCGGATGGGCAGCCGATCGTGCTGCTTAATGATCGCCAGACCATTGGCGGGTATCCACGCCTGGGGGCGTTGACGCCGTTGGCGTTGGCGCGGCTGGCGCAGCGGTTGCCGGGGAGTGTGGTCAGGTTCAGGCCAGTGGTGCAGGAAACGGCCTGGCGGGAGCATCGGGATTATTTGCAGCGGTTTGAAAGCTGATCGCGGGGCAAGCCCGCTCCCACAGGAATGATCTGAGCCCTGTGGGAGCGGGCTTGCCCCGCGATAGCTTCACTTGGACAAAAACCGCATCCCTTCTTCCAACCCGCGCAAGGTCAACGGATACATCCGGTCTTCGATCAACTCGCGCACGATGTTGGTCGAAGCGGTATACCCCCAGGTGTCCTTGGGGTAAGGGTTGATCCAGATAAGCTTCTTGTACTTCTCCATGAAGCGCTGCATCCACACGTAACCGGCTTCTTCGTTCCAGTGCTCGACGCTACCGCCCGGCTGGGTGATCTCGTAGGGCGCCATGGCCGCATCGCCAACGAACACCACTTTGTAGTCGGCCCCGTACTTGTGCAGCAGGTCCATGGTCGAGGTACGTTCAGAGGTGCGGCGCATGTTGTTCTTCCACACCGACTCATAAACGAAGTTGTGGAAGTAGTAGTACTCCAGGTGCTTGAACTCGGTCTTGCAGGCCGAGAACAGCTCTTCGCAGATCTTTACGTGAGCGTCCATCGAGCCGCCAATGTCGAACAGCAGCAGCAACTTGACGCTGTTGCGCCGCTCCGGGCGCATCTGGATGTTGAGCAGGCCGGCATCGCGGGCGGTGTGGTCGATGGTGCCGTCGATATCCAGCTCTTCGGCCGCACCCTGGCGCGCGAACTTGCGCAAGCGGCGCAGGGCCAGCTTGATATTGCGCGTGCCCAGTTCGACCTGGTCATCGAGGTTCTTGTACTCGCGCTGGTCCCAGACCTTGACCGCCTTGCCCTGGCGTTTACCGGCATCGCCGATGCGAATCCCTTCGGGGTTATAGCCCCCCGAACCGAACGGGCTGGTACCGCCGGTGCCGATCCACTTGTTGCCACCGGCATGGCGTTCCTTCTGTTCTTCCAGGCGTTTCTTGAACTCTTCGATCAGCTTGTCCAGACCACCCAGGGACTGGATCTGCGCGCGTTCCTCGTCGGTCAGCGAGCGCTCGAACTCCTTGCGCAGCCAGTCTTCGGGAATCAGCGCTTCGAGGTGCCGGTCGAGGTTTTCCAGGCCCTTGAAGTAGGCGGAAAAGGCCCGGTCGAACTTGTCGAAATGGCGTTCGTCCTTGACCAGGATCGCCCGCGCCAGGAAGTAGAACTCGTCCATGTCGGCAAAGGTCACCCGCTGCTTGAGGGCATTGAGCAAATCAAGCAGCTCACGCACCGATACGGGTACTTTGGCCGCGCGCATTTCATTGAACAGATTGAGCAGCATGGCAATTGCCCCCGGGCTCAGCGATTACCGCGACGGCTCATGAAGGCCAGGCGCTCGAGCAGTTGCACGTCCTGTTCGTTTTTCACCAGGGCGCCGGCCAATGGCGGGATGGCCTTGGTCGGATCGCGCTCACGCAGCACGGCTTCGCCGATGTTGTCGGCCATCAGCAGCTTGAGCCAGTCGACCAGTTCCGAGGTCGACGGCTTTTTCTTCAGGCCCGGTACCTTGCGTACATCGAAGAACACGTCCAGCGCTTCGCTGACCAGGTCTTTCTTGATGTTCGGGTAGTGCACATCGACGATCTGCTGCAGGGTGTCGCGATCGGGGAAGGCGATGTAATGGAAGAAGCAGCGGCGCAGGAAGGCGTCCGGCAGCTCTTTTTCGTTGTTCGAGGTAATGATGATGATCGGGCGCTGCTTGGCCTTGATCGTCTCGTCGATCTCGTAAACGTAGAACTCCATCCGGTCCAGTTCCTGCAACAGGTCGTTGGGGAACTCGATGTCGGCCTTGTCGATTTCATCGATCAGCAGAATCACCCGCTCCTCGGATTCGAACGCTTCCCAGAGCTTGCCCTTCTTCAGGTAGTTGCGCACATCGTGGACCTTGTCCACCCCCAGTTGCGAATCCCGCAGGCGGCTGACCGCATCGTACTCGTAGAGGCCCTGGTGAGCCTTGGTGGTCGACTTGATGTGCCAGGTGATCAGCTTGGCGCCAAAGGATTCGGCCAACTGTTCGGCGAGCATGGTCTTGCCGGTGCCGGGTTCGCCCTTGACCAACAGTGGCCGTTCCAGGGTGATCGCCGCGTTGACTGCCAGTTTCAGGTCGCTGGTGGCGACGTAGGTGCTGGTGCCTTCGAACTTCATGAACCGATCCTCTAACGTAGTGCCGGGGTACATGGCCCCAGGCCGAAAAAATGTCATGCACGACTATAACGCGGGCTCTGGTCGACTGGGAACGCAGACGCTCTATTCAGTCTCTGAATGGAGCGTCACTTGGTGACCTGGTCAGGGCGGAGGTGTTGCCGGGCGTGTCAGGGGTGGACTCACCCCGGAGGCAGGCTTACCCTTGAAGTTTTCTGCTCCGGTGCTAAAAGGACCCCCGTCATGAGCCGTATCTTTGCTGACAACGCGCATTCCATCGGCAATACGCCGCTGGTCCAGATCAACCGCATCGCCCCGCGTGGCGTGACCATTCTGGCCAAGACCGAAGGGCGTAACCCGGGTTATTCGGTCAAATGCCGGATCGGCGCGAACATGATCTGGGACGCGGAAAGCAGCGGCAAGCTCAAGCCGGGCATGACCATTGTCGAGCCGACCTCGGGCAATACCGGCATCGGCCTGGCCTTTGTTGCTGCTGCGCGCGGCTACAAACTGCTGCTGACCATGCCGGCATCGATGAGCATCGAGCGGCGCAAGGTGCTCAAGGCGCTGGGCGCCGAACTGGTGTTGACCGAACCGGCCAAGGGCATGAAGGGCGCGATTGAGAAGGCCGGTGAAATCGTTGCCAGTGATACCGCCCAGTATTTCATGCCCGCCCAGTTCGATAACCCGGCCAACCCTGCGATTCACGAGAAGACCACCGGTCCGGAAATCTGGAACGATACAGACGGTGCGGTCGATGTGCTGGTTGCCGGGGTCGGTACCGGTGGCACCATTACCGGGGTTTCCCGCTACATCAAGCTGACCCAGGGCAAGGCGATCCTTTCCGTGGCGGTCGAACCGCTGGTGTCGCCGGTGATCACCCAGGCGTTGGCCGGTCTTGAGATCAAACCCAGCCCGCACAAGATCCAGGGTATCGGTGCCGGCTTTGTGCCGAATAACCTCGACCTGACAATGGTCGACCAGGTTGAACTGGTCAGTGACGAGGAGTCCAAAGTCATGGCCCTGCGTCTGATGCAGGAGGAGGGTATCCTCTGCGGGATTTCCTCCGGTGCGGCGATGGCAGCGGCGGTGCGCCTGGCGGAGAAGCCTGAAATGCAAGGCAAGACCATCGTCGTGGTCCTGCCCGATTCCGGGGAACGCTACCTGTCGAGCATGCTCTTCAGCGACCTGTTCACCGACCAGGAGAACCAGCAGTAAAGCGCTTTGGCGCTGACCAAGAGCAATAATCAGCGGCGGGTACTGTTGCACAATCCTTAATACTGAATACTGGCACCGGTTATTTTTACCGGTGCCAGATCGGTTTATGATGTTTGATTAATCCGGCAGCAATGGCTTGATCGAAATTCCAAGGAGTGTTGCATGACTGTTTCTTTAGTCGCCAAGGCAGGTGTATTGCTGATGTTTTTCGGCAGCACGTTGTATGTGCACCTGCGCGGCAAGGCGCGCTTGCCGATGTTGCGCCAGTTCGTCAACCATTCGGCGCTGTTTGCCCCCTATAACGCCTTGATGTACCTGTTTTCCGGTGTGCCTTCCAAACCCTACCTGGACCGCAGCCGCTTTCCCGAGCTCGATGTACTCAAGGACAACTGGGAAGTTATCCGCGAAGAGGCCATGCACCTGTTCGACGAGGGTTACATCCGCGCCGCCGAGAAAGACAACGACGCCGGTTTCGGTTCGTTCTTCAAGAAGGGCTGGAAGCGTTTCTACCTGAAGTGGTACGACAAAGCGCTGCCATCGGCGCAAGCGCTGTGCCCGAAGACCGTCGAACTGGTCAACAGCATCCCCAACGTCAAAGGCGCAATGTTCGCCCTGCTGCCTGGTGGCAGCCACCTCAACCCGCACCGTGACCCGTTCGGCGGCTCCCTGCGTTATCACCTGGGCCTGTCGACGCCAAACTCCGACAACTGCCGGATCTACGTCGATGGCCAGGCTTATGCGTGGCGCGACGGTGAAGATGTGATGTTCGATGAAACCTATGTGCACTGGGTGAAAAACGAGACCGAGACTACCCGGGTGATCCTCTTCTGCGACGTCGAGCGTCCGCTCAACAGCCCGCTGATGACCCGCATCAACCGCAAGGTCAGCGCTTTCCTTGGCCGCGCCACTGCGCCGCAGAACACCGATGACGAGCGCGTTGGCGGGATCAACCGGGCTTATGCCTGGAGCAAGCGCTTCAGCAACGTGATCAGCGGCCAGGTCAAACAGTTCAAGCGTGCCAATCCCAAGGCCTACCGGGTGTTGCGTCCGGTGCTGGCGGTGGTGGTGGCTTACCTGCTGTATCACTGGTTGTTCTGAGACAGCATCGCGGGGCAAGCCCGCTCCCACAGGTTCCAGACCTCCAGTGGGAGCGGGCTTGCCCCGCGATGAACTCACCGCTATAGTCAGACCCACTTCACCTCACCGAAGACCTGCTCATGCCAGCTTCCCCACTTCGTACCGTATTCGCTACCGCGCCCGACGCGGTGCTAGTCGTGCGTGGGAGTCAGCAACCGGCCATGATCAGTCACTACCCACCACCTGTCAGTAGCGTGGTTGTGTGCGTTGTCGCACCACCGGGCGTGGTAGTGCTGGGCTAAGCGGCCAACCGCTGCGTCCCGACACACCTGCACCCTACTGAATACGGTTGGCTGCCCCCAGCGGGCAGCACCGTTCGGCTTATCTGCCCGAATTACAGGTGGCATTCATGTTTGCTCTATCGAAAGAATCCGTGGCCTCGGCGGTCACCACTAGCCTGTTCGTCCTGCTCTGGAGTAGCGGGGCGATCGTCTCCAAGCTGGGCCTGGCCCATGCCAGTCCCTTTGCGTTCCTGCTGATGCGTTCAGCCCTGGCCCTGTGCGGTCTGTTGCTGCTCGCACCGTTGCTCAGGTTGCGCTGGCCGCGCGGGCGGGCGGCGGTGCTGCAAGCGCTGGCCACCGGTTGCGTGTTGCTCGGTGCCTACCAGATATTCTACCTGCTGGCGCTCAACACCCAGGTGACGCCCGGCGTGATGGCCACGGTCATGGGCGTGCAACCTATCCTCACCGTGGTGTTGATGGAGCGTCAGCGTTCCTGGAGCCGTTTGTTCGGCCTCGGGCTGGGCTTGAGCGGGTTGATCATGGTGGTCTATCAGGGGATCAATCTGGGTGGGGTTTCCCTGATGGGGATGCTCTTTGCACTGCTGGCACTGTCGAGCATGACCTTCGGCTCACTTGTCAATGTAGTGTGACTCTATGAGCAAGGTGCCGGAAGCCCTGCTACGCTTGGTTTTGCGGGGAGGACCTTACCTTGTATGCACAAAATGGTCGAATTCTAAAAATTTTTGTTCAGTACACGAGTTACCACCATGTTTATCACAGTGAAAGGTTTTTCGATCTCGATGAACTCGAACTATGGGACGAGTCATGGTTGACTTCGGTCTTGCGGAAATTATCTGATTCATCGTTAGAACATCGCATCAGGGTTAATGTGATTTATTTCATCAAAACGGCAATTGTTTGTTTGAAGCTAGATCCCCAAGGTTGGGAAATTTGTCGAATTCGCGAGCAAAATCTAACGCCGAAAAAAATGCATGCATTATTCAGTATTCTGGAAAATCGACTCCGCGAAACTGATCATACATCCGAGACCATGCGACAGATCTCTGGAAAGTTCAGGCAGGCCGTACTCAACACCAATTTCCTCGCCGCTGAGGAGATCACCGTAGACTCGGTAAAATACAGGTCTGGTTTAGGGGGGGGTCAAAATAAACTCCAACCAATATTAAACATGGAGGATCATTTAAAAATCTTGGAAAGCGACTCTCCACTAGGCGCAGTGCCTCACAAAAACTACCTTGACTTAATCGAAAAGTCGGCAAGTATCTTACAGGTGGACTTATTAAAGATTGTCGAGGCATGTAACCAAGAACTGTTTTTCTCTAAACAAAACCGACTTAAAATAAAAGGTCTCGAATGTAATGGTCTAACAAGCGTTCAAGAGGCAGAGATTATGAGTACGCTATTCAAGCTTCCTTCCTCTGGCACAAGTAAAATATTAGGTAGGAACTCTGCAGAAAATATTTTAGCGGTTTTTAGAAAGGGGGTGCTTCAGCATGATCAGTCAATGGTTAGGAACGGTACTTTTAAACTACATGGGCTGGAGAACAACTGTTTAGAGATAGGCGTGGTGGTTCGTAAGGGATATAGTCCTCGTCAGTCTTTTTTTTCTCCAGAACGCCTGACAACTATCGAGTTGCAGGCAATTTTTATATTGTTGCTATGCAGGACTGGATGGAACCAAGATGCGCTCGTCGCTATGGACAGAGATGGGGTAATAAGCAATAAGGAAGGCTTTGCGTACACATTGCAAGGTTTCAAAGGAAAAACAGATGATGATACTCCTGTTATTTTCATAGAAAAAACTGAAAACGATGTTATTTATGCAATAGAATTGCTGGTCTGGAATTTTGATCAGCTGCATTTATTTAAATTGCTACCATTTGGTAGTAGGAGGATCTGGAGCTCATGGACTAACGGCTACAAACTTTCTGACAGGCAGTCTACAACTATTCAAATGACGCCAAAAGGGTTCATTCAGCGAAATGATTTGTTTAACTTTTCACTAAGCCACATTCGTAGAACTGTATTATGCCTTGATGCTTATAAGTCGAAGAGCTTCGAGACCGCTAGGCGGCGAGGCGGGCATAGCAGCCTCGGAACCACTGGCAGATATCTTGATCAATTTATAACAAGAAATATTTCATCCTCGATCAATCTGCAATTTCAAGTGGATCTCCAGAATAAGGTTGTCTTCAATATGGCCTCAAGGAAAAGCAATATAAATCAATGGAAGAGTATCGGGGATGGTTCGTTGTGTGTTGATCCCTACACGGGGCTTTATGGTGATAGGGGGGCGGATTTGATTTGCTCAGCTGAAAACTGCCATAAAAAAGACGGCTGTCCTCAAAGAAGAATCATAATTACTGAAGAGGAAATTTTAAGCATCATCAGGACGAGAGAGTATTACTTTAAAAACTGGCAGCGATTACGTAGCGAAAATCAAGAGCGCTTCAATATAGTTGTTGCCCCAAAGATTGCATTCAATGATGCACTGTACAATTACGTGAAAAATTCTAGGTTTGGATATGTATTAAATAAAATTGAAAGCGCATTGTTAGATGTTGAGGACGCAATCCATGAGTCAAGACATATTTGAAATTATTAACGGCAATCCCATTTCAGCGGATTTGTTTCTTGATTCAAATTTTGTGTTGTATGTGAAAGAGCATGATGCGCGATCAGATGAAAGAAAAGCGAGGCCGATAGATCTTAAAAGATATTGGCTGCCTGCTAATGATGTGTATGAAACACCGTCCAGGCTTGTTGAGTATTCGCATTACCTTGTCGCATTGATATATTCGTTAGACTATTTTGCTGCCTCGAATGCACCCAGTAATTCCAAATGCAATCGCATATGCTTCATTCTCTCCACCATAATTAAGTTTTTTGAATATTGCTGGCTTAATAACATATTCGACCTAGGCAAAATTTCCGGTCCTTTTACGCTCAAATTGGCTAGAATCCTAGCCGGAAGTGGCTGGCATGAAGCCCTGAATATAGATTTCCGGCTGACCGAATTTTTAGATACAGCTGTAGATCCCTCTCAGCAAATATTCACGTCCACAAACTCAAAAGTAAGTCTGAGTACTACCGGATTTCAATCTGCTATTTCTACAAATCTTAGCGGAAATGAAGTGGCTGTTTACTTTAATAGGGTAAGGAAGTTTCAAGTAACAAAGGGTTGGCTAACTGTTTTTCGAGCGAATGATAAGACTCCAAGCGGGATGAAATATAGCCTATTGCGTCAGACTCTCGAGTCAATTAATTTTCTTTATCACTCTACTGATGCATATAGAACTAAAATTGTCCCGTTTGAGAACTATGTTAAGTTAGCAAAAAAGCTAACAGAAAATCCGGGTACGACTGCAGATATTAACAGCTATGACGCAGGTATGCTGTTGGAGTACTCTCTAGAATACATCAACACTAAAAGCAATCGTACGCTACGTCTCTTAGCTTTCGCGGCAAAGCAACTAACGACGCCTGGCGATGTGCGAAAAAACTTTTCAAGGGTGATGCGTTTTGCACGCCGAGTCGGGCTTGTCAATTCTGATTCAATTGGGTCGGCGAATATTAAAAGCGTGATCAGTTTTTTAAACTCAGCCATTAAAGATATTTTAAACGCGTGCTTCATCGTGATTGCAATACTTAATGCGAGAAGAAAGCGCGAGCTTACTCATAAAAAATACGGCCTTTCACTGGGTAGCGGAGTTGTGGTAAATGATAGAGCGGGAATATTTCTTCAGCAGTTCTATGTAGAGAAAACGGTGAAAGACTATGTGGGTTTTTTTATTGCTTCGGCCACAAAGGTAGCAATTACCACTTTAGAGAAGCTACAGTTAATATTCGTGGGTAAACCCTTCGAAAAACATAACTATTCAATGCTGGTAGATCGTGATTTAACATTGTTTCGGTACAAGCAATTTAACTCTAATGGTTTAATAAGTAAGTATTCTCAGTTTGACTTTGAATGTGGCGATCCAATGATGTCGGGCAATTTTATACATTCTGCGATCGGCAAGCCGATGAGGCTTACTCCACACATGTTTCGAAGGCTATATTGTAAAATCTTCATCAATAGATACGAATATTTTATGCTGCCTTTTTTATCGTATCAACTTCAGCACGAGGATATTGCTACCACGCAAATATATGTGTCTAACCCTCAAGCACAGGCAGAGTCGGCAGAGGTTAGTAAGTTGTACGATTGGGACTTATCAGTACAGTCCGAAGCTCATGTTATACACAATGATGAGATAATGATGAGTATGGCGGACGCTACCAGGGAGAAATTTAGCGAAATCATATATCGGAGTATTTCGTGTGAAAATACGTCGGGCGGATACACCAAACTTACGCGGGCTCTTTATAAGAAAATGTTCTCATCTGTTGAGTATGCTAAGCTAGATCTAGATAATATTGAAAAGCTGGTTGAACGACTCAAGAATAGAGGGCATGCTCCGCAACCATTTAAACATGCACAGTGTTTAGCTGGTGCTAATCGCGTCAAATCGAAATCAAAGTGCTGGCAACAAATTGATAATAAGCTACATAAGGAAAATGCATCTCCGAAACTTTGTCGAGGCTGTCTGTTTTCTTGGACTTCTGAAGAGCACGTCTATGGTATGGAGTTAGATCTTGCTAGTATGAGATTGGAAGCTGTCAAAATGCCTGAGACCTCTATTGCAAGGATAAATATGGAGTATGAGATTGAGGGGTTAGAGAGTACATTGCTATATCATAAGTTGTATCTTGGTAAATTCACATGAAAATTTCGGAACGAAATAGAAGCGAAGCAATTCGAAATGTTCGGCTAAAGATTTCTCTGCTCAAGGAAATGTTTAGTAATTCTGATCTCCCAACTGATGAGTATTATCCAAAAACATTGCGACAATTTAATAACTGGGATCTCTCACAGAATACCGTTAGGTTCAGAGAAAATACTCCCCCAATAACTCGTAATGCAAACGACACCCTCAACAAGTATCCAGAGCTAAAGAGTGAAGTGGTCGCTTCCCTCCACGCGTCAATGCTAGTCCGCACTAAAAATTCTTCGAGCAATCGTACAGACAAGATAGGCAAATTTAAGGAGGAGATTGGAAGACTTAAAAAATATATCAGTGTACTTGAGTCATATACAGCGAGCCAAAAACTTGAGCTTGTTCGAGTTAATGAGTTGCTCGAAGATAAGGTTAATAGTTTAAATTCTGCGATCGCAGAGTTGAAGAGGAAGTTAAGAGATGCCAATTCAAATTAGATGGATTGGCGAGACAGATCTTAAAATTCCAATTCCTTTTGATCAGGAGAATCTCCTGATTGTCGACGACCTGATGGATTACGCAATCCATTTACAGCGGCATGATTGTTGGTCATTTTCGTATGTAAAAAATGAAATGTATCATCTAGTGCTTTATTTTAATTTCATAGAGTCCGAGAGGATTTCAATAGCAGGCGCCACAAATAGTACGTTAAGAAACTTCAGAAATGCAGATTTAAACAGGCTTAAGGCAAAAAGCTCAGTTTTGGAAAAAAAGCTTAAGAGAGTCGTTAATAGTAGGCTCGCCATAATTTATTGTTTTTATCACTGGTACCAAAATCGTCATAAGCTTTGTGGTTTGATTGGGGCGCATGAGTGCGCAATAACTTCGGATTTTACTTTGAAGTCCAAGAAGAATAAATCGTTAGATGATAATTACCGTATGTACCCTTTGAATTACAGGCGAATCGGTAGGTCTAGTAAGCATGTTACTGAGTATACAGCTACCGAATTAGACGTTAGTAAGCTCGAAGATTACTTTCGCAAAGAAAGAGATGAATATATTTCAGAGCGCAATAGTCTTATCATGGCTATCGCCAGTACTGTTGGCTTTCGAAGAGGGTCCATAAACTCTCTCCGTTGCTCACAATTTTCTCAAGAAGAGCTGAGAAAAAATCTTGATGACTATATTATAGTAAATCCGGACAGTCAGAAGTTCGACGCAAATCTTAACTATCGCTTCCCTATTTTACTCGCTTATAGAATTAGTGAATTTATTACCACTGTACGTAAATGCATGCTCGAGGCGAAAGGATTCAATGAGGCAGTGACACAAGATAGGGTTTTTTTGTCAGTGCGCACCGGACGTCCACTGAACGATGCAAGTGTATCTGATATATTCGGTAAAGCGTTCAAAGCGATTGGCAGCACTAAATCTAGAACTTCAATACATGCCTTCAGGCGAAAGTTTGCTGAGCACAGGATTCAAACAAACTTTGAGCAACGCGCAGAACTGAGGTTGGACACTTCGGACGCTTCAGTTTCTGCATCTGTAGCAATGGATCTGGGACAACGTAACTCCGACTCAATAAAGCCGTATGTTGCTCTCACCCAACAAATGCTCGTGAATAAGCGGTATCAGGAAAAGAATGAACTCATAAAAAAACTCAGTGAGGAAAATTTTCGGCTGCAGGCAGAGTTAGATGATTTAAGGAGTAAAATTAAAGGTTCCTGAATCGTTTCATGATTTGGCTAGCTCCCTTTGAAATAGTGGGATTCCAGGGCTTTGATTAACTATGTACTGAATCGGCATGCAACCCTCGATACGCTACGTTGATGCAGTCAAAAATAGTGGTGATTACTTCGTTAATGAGTGATGAGAAACAGTGCGCCGCTCACATATTAAAACAGCGCTCATCACTCATCCTCAACTCCTAGGCGTAGGGAGATGACGCCGTTGACGGTAAAATTTATAAACCGTTTTTCGCCGATTTTATGTCCAGAAGGTTGATGGTCTTGATTTTGTCTTGGTGGATCACAATCGTCAGTTTGGCGGGGTACTTAAATCGCATTTCGCTGATCCGAAATGTCCACAACATAATCTTGAGCAGGTCTTCATCACTGATGTTTTTGTGTTCCTTGATTCGCGTAATGCCTGAGCCGAAAATTGGTGTGGATACGCTTTGTTGAGCGTACACTTTATTGATTTTATCCCAAAAGTTGATCAAGAACTCCAGGTACTCGGGCATGGTCAGCATTGCCCGATTTTGATTGTCAAACTTTGAGAATGCTGTAAGTATAAAATCATCGTAGACACATAGTGTGCCGATTTTATATTTTTGCAGTTTTCCTGCACGTCTGGCAGTGTTTAATTCACCCAGTTCGTCAGGGTCAAAGGGATATGTTTCTAGGTGGTGATCGAGTTTGGTAAGCGTGCTGGGCAAGTGTAAATTAATAAATACCCCATTTAATGAGTGCGCAGATATGATTCGATCGTCGACGACCGTGTCGAAGTACTCGTTGAATGCAATGACTTTTAATCCTGGCTCCAAAAATAAGTCGCCTGCCTTCACCGTGACTTTGCTGCCATCAATGTCTAAATCAACGCTTTTTAGCTGATTTGCTCTATGCCACAACCAGACGTAAACTACAATTAGAAGTCCGATAAAAATAGCGCCAGCCAACGCCTTCATCTGCGCAGGGATTTCCACAAAAATCAATGCGAGGGACAATACGGTGCTGGTGGTGGAAATCCGTTCCTTAAAGTTTTTCATTAACTGACTGTCAAAAAAACTAACCTTGCGCAAGCTGTTCTCCTTGTTGTTTTCGTGTGTCATTGATTATGCGGAATAGCGGTAGACATCCGGTTTGGTCTTTGACGTAAGTGAAAAATCTGAGTTGATTAGTGCGGTTACTATGGTTTCTTGGTTGAGCGGTATATGCAAGGTCGGCACCTTGGACATCAGTCTTTTAAAAGTCGGAAGCCTGCTCCACAATTTTTTAACATCCTCAGACAAGGCGCCATTCAGCAATAAGGATCCTTTTGTTTTGAATTCTGGGTAAATAACAATGACGGGAAGTCCTTGGTTTTCGATCCCGTATTCAATTTCCTCATTCAGGGCAACTGAACTAATAGTGACGCTGCTTAAAAACAATACAATATTCTTTGAGGACTGCAGGCGTTCGCGCAATCTTGGTTTTAACGTACTTTCCCAATCACTGCCGTCCCTCACGCTATAAGTTTTCGCGTGGGAGTCAATGAAAGGAAAGGATGGGTCTTTGGCCTTCCAAGCTCGCAGCATGTTGTAGTAAACGAAGTCCTTGGTAGCATGGGCAGCTAGTGAACTTTCGTGAAAGGGTTCAGCCACATAGAACGCGCAATAGTTACCATTTCGGTATGCCATAGTTGCTCCTTGGGGTATTGACTCGTGCAGGGATCGCGCTTAGTCGTGACATTGGCACATTGCCATTCCTAGGGTTGGAAAGGCAAATCGGCTCAGGCGGAGTGCGATTTAACGTTGTACCTTTCATCTATATAGTCATACGTTTGTTACCCTGCGGGGAAGGACGCTCATGGTCCCAATCAGCACCTCTCCAAAACACCGTTATGCGATTTCTGGGGATACCCGGCCTCGCGGTTCTTCAGCACTTAGTCAAGGTGATGGTGAAAGAGGGCAGTTATCGCAGGAGCCACAGCAGCTCCGATCCTGCATGCTTTGCCAATAACGATCCTCTTCGCTCTGCCAGTCACGTAGCGCAAAGGCCAATTCAACGGCTTGTTTGGCGTGAAGTCCACACCGACGTAATGTCTTCGGACGCCTAAGCCCAGAGGCCCCGCAAAAGCAGCGCTGCTTCAGATTGATTACTCGTCTGTAAGACTCCCACACGCTATAGGCGTGAACGCCGCGAACCCAGATTTCCAGGATCGCGCGACCTTTCGATCGTCGACGTTGCAGTGCAATCTGATTCTGTTCAAGCGCCGCCGAAAATTCACCATTTAAGCCTGTAGCAGCGGTCGACGCGCGAATTTGGTGATGGGCGGCGTTCCCATGGGCCCAGACCTCGTTGTTGGGCCATTTACGCTGAACCCGGGCTCGTTCTTGAAGCTTGAGGTATCTGTAGAGTGTTTCAAGCCAAGCCACAGCAGATACTTCGTCAGTCACGGCCAAGCGGCTGGCCGCTGGGTAATACAGACAGAAAGTACCGTCATAATTGATGTGCCGTTCAGGGCAAAAGGACGGCAGGTGAGTGGGCTGTTCCTCTTGAACGTAAACCGATTCATCGCTCCGTCGCAGGCGCAATCTGTACTGTAAAACCCTGCCGTCAACCAGCTGGATCGGCAATTCCAAAATAGCAGAAGAGTCCGAATCAACTGTGCAAGCGCCCCCGAAATCGGGGGCGAACTGTGTAATCAGATTAAATGCGGTGATCAAGAGTTACCTGACTCGCCGGTAGTGGTGATCGCGTAAGGACGGACTTCACGGTTGTCCACGAGAATGATGGCCGGAGCACCAGCATACGCTTCCGTACGTGCCTGTTTGGCTGACTCATCACCCTTGTCGGCCAACGCCTCAGTGGCCTCGTTATAATCCAGGTTAGCAATCTTGCGAGTCTTGCCAAACAGATCTTTCACGGCGTCAGTCGCAGCGTCATAAGCCGCTTGCCCAATCGCAGTCTCGACACCTGTACAAGCAAACTGGCGATTTTCGGATTCGATCACTTTACGTCCGATCGCGCAGCGAACGCGGTCTCCTTGCTTGCCCAGGCGGGTTACCGAAATGGGGCCAATATCAAAGCCTATCGCGAGACCCAGTTCACCCGTTTCATAATCCTTTGCGTTCAAACGCTCGATTGCCAGGTTGAAACTGCTGCGTAGCGCGCCGGCTAACCGGGTTGATTCGGAGATCGTTGTTTGTTCGTCCGTGGTGTGGGCAGTACCATCACAGGACAGCGCCTGCACGCAGTCACCAATGAAGCGGACTCGCCGACCCTGAAAGTCAGACGTAACTACGCGTTCGAGTTCTGCGCGTATTACATGCAGCGTACGGACGACGTCCTCGGCGTTGTCGTCGATATGTTCCGCGACATAGGACGTGAAGCCGTCGATATCGGCATAAAGGCTTACCATCTCTTGGCGTTTGGAGTTGGCGGGTGTCAGCTTGCTGATGTCCATGTCGCACAGTGGCGGTGTCTGGCGGGTAAACTGGTAGCCGCCAATGGGATTGTTCTTCAGGTCCTCGCGCCATTCCTCGACGATTTCGTCGGCAGTGACGTCCAATTTAGCGGCGTTTTGGCAGTCCTTGATTTCTTCATTCGTCAAGGCAGCTTTTTCGGGCGCGTCTTTCTCAGGCAAGCCAATTGCCATACGGGCAGCATTGGTGAGGTAGATGCCCTTGGCGCTGCTGTTGCTGGCCAGTTTAGCTGCGTGATTAGCTGGGTCGCCTAGGAATAGCGGTTCACGATTCCCCTTGCGGCCGTTATTAACCGCCAGGGCGAGGCCGGTATCAATGCCGATTCGCAGCTTCGCGGCGGGAATTTGCTCATCATCGTCACCCGTCTGGGCAAGCACATCGATCATGAGCTTGGCCGTCGCGACCGCCCTTTGCACGCGCTTCAGTTCGGCGTCGGTATCGCTGTTGTAAGGTTTGGTGAACAACGAATGTAACCGTTGGCTGTGGAAGTCCACCCGCCGAGCGTCGACCCTATCGAGAATGCGCTTGACTGCACGGTAGTGTTGATCAAGGAATCGTAGCGTGCGCTTATGGCAATCAGTACCCTCGACATGCGTAATGTTGAGCATATCGTGCAGATTCTGGATATCGGCGTACATGTGAACACCATCGACCCGGTAGGCAACGCTCGTTGGAATCGACTCCAAGGACATGTCGCGGACGTAGTCTTTGACGGTGATGTCTTTCACATCAGCAATTTTCTTATCGATATGTTCGACTGCGCGGTTGTGGCTCCAACTCTTACTCACTGAACTCTCCTTTACTGAGGACGCATAACCTTTCATTTAGCAAGGTTATGGTTTGCTGAAGATAATTCGAATTATCGCGGGCCTAGTTCGTTGAAAATTTCCCGCAGCGAGGTGCAGGCGGGCCCCAGCTTTGCTTGTTCTTTGTCTGAGGGCGGGCGGTAGGTGATGGTTGTGAGACCTTTCAGGTCTGAAGGAAGGCGAACTTCATCGCCCCTGGGCTCTAGGAGAATCGACCGCATTCTGCCAAGACGGCCGACGAACATGCCGAGTTCAAAAATCACATTGTCACGTGGTGCGCCTTGCGATTGGCCACGGCTTGCCACTTCGTCGTCGGGCTGGGCGATTGCGATAGCAAAATCGCTTTCGTCCAGCTGTTCCTCCAGACTTTCAATGGTGTACTTCGACGCGCGAAACGTACCTTCGGTCCAGATTTTGACAAAGAACGTGTCATGCTCGAGCTGACGTTCGATCTCGCGTGCAATCGGCAACGCCTCTTTGGAAGAGATGATGAACACTCGGGCTGATTTGTGGGAAGGTCGCACCAAAGCGTTGCGTTGATGCAGCCGTTCAACTAGTTCACGGGTGACGTATTGCCAAATGCGGGGGAAATCGTTTGCTGCCGCTTTAAAGTCGACAGCCGATACCTTCAATACGACCGAAGATTCTGTAGCGACAACGGTCGCTGAACGTTTCGCCGTCACCACCAATGCAGACATTTCCCCGACGTGCTCTCCTTGTCCACGGATTGCCACTTCCCGGTCGTGAACTTTGATTTTGAGTTGCCCCGTGATGATAAAAAAAACGTCGGTATCCTGCCCTCCCTGCTCAATGAGAACCTGATCTTGCTCTAGCTCAATCAAGGAGCCAGCCTGCGCCAGACGTTTGGCCAGCGTTTCATTGCCGAGAACCAATTTCTGCTCTAGCAAAACCTCTTCAAGGGCTGGCCGGCCCGCAACACCTTCAAATCGTTCAATCATTTTTTCTGTAGACATTTATCGACAGCCCCGCGGGGGTAAAGGGTCTCTCAAGCAAATGGGGATGTGCCGAAAAAATTCAATGGGATCCAAAAAAGAAAAATGCAGTCGAGGTGCGGGTGGTGGGGCTATAACCTTTTTTGCCGCGGGACATTGTCGAATGTGCCGTCTGTGAAGGGGCGGGGGCTTTCTTCAGCTCAGAAATTTTCTTGCGTACATTCCTGGGCCTTGGCCGCAATGCGCGCTAGGTGCCGCGAAGGTTGGGCGTTCAGGTTAATGACGGTAACGCCAATGCCCATCGCGGCCGATAAAGGCCCGGGTTTACGTGGCTGTTATTGCGTTCAATGGCTTGCTCCTGCCCTCCAGGCGTGGTTATAAATTTACACCCGCCATTTCCAGGTGGAGGAGTACATCCAAATTCCCATCCCCTCCCAATATTCGCGAACCCACATGTCTGTACCGTTGGTTTGTTTCAAGTCTGATGCCAACCTTTTATAGACGTCCTCGGTAATGCGGGTTGGTTTGTTAGCCAGATTTGTAAGTTTTGCGGCGTAATTTGCTGCACGGCCCACCCAAACTAAGTCGTTATCACCTCGCACCCCAATTCGTGCTGTTTTCAATTGACTGGTGTCGATGCCTACAACATGCTTTAAGACAAAATCTGTAGTCCATCCCTTTGAGATTGCGGGTTGAATAATATCTTGCACAGCAAAGTTTATCTTCAAAGCGCAGCGTGCTGCGGAGGTGTTTTTGTAATCACCGGTGAAGATTCCCATAACGCGATCCCCATCGTACGCGGTGATGACCCCACCTTCGTTTTTAATGATGTCGGAAGCACATTTGAGGAAGGTTTTATAGATTTCGGTGCTGAACTCCCATTTCTTCATGTTCACCATATCTGTAGACCCGTCCAGATCCGCATATAGCACGGTCGCTGAATTCAAATCTTTTGCGTGGTTTGAGTTTAGGCGCAGATCTTCGGGGTTAGGAACTCCAGCCGTCTCTTGAACCTCCCAAACAGCTGTGAAGGTTTCGTCTACCCATTTTTTCAGATCTTCAGCTAATGCCATATTCCATTCCTAGTTGTTTAGCGTGGTCAAGTGATAGGATTGCTGCAATGGCTGCAGGTAGCAACTTTAGCAGCGACCGCTCGTGGCCAAATGAATGCCACTCTCGGATCATTATAGTGGCAGCGATGGCCTCCTCGTAGACCAACGCAGGGTCAATGAAGAAAACTACGGAAGCCTTATTAATTGGATTAATTATACATCGTCAAATATTACAAAAAACGACAAGTGCCGATGATTGAGGTCGAAGGAAACGGCTTAAGAATCAAAGGCCATATTCCATTTCGGAGATGAAAGCGTCAAATTTTGGATCGTACTCAATAGATTCATAAATATGGTTGAGCACGAACAGAGCTGCAACCATGAGTTCAGTGTCCCTTCGGTTGTCATGTCGTTTATCACCGTGGAACAGATTGTTCCTAGCGATTTTTATGCAATCAAGCAGTTCTGGCATTGTAGTCGGCGTGGTGGGTTTGCCGGACCATCGCACGCCTTCACCAGTATCGGCCACCAATCGATCCGGTGGAGCGTCGAAATAAATTGCCACATCGGATGTCGCGCGCAAGCGGGGGAAAATATCCGCTGGTAGATGGTTAGCGAATTTGGTCCATGCCGCATCAGCGTTTTCACCACGCCGAAAACCTCCTTTTTTCATCGCGTATTCAAAGCGAGAAAAAACCGCGAACAGATCATAGGCTGCCTGTGAAACACGGCTGCGAAAGTAATCTTGCAACTGGATCATGGTAATAAGCCCTCAGGAAGAGTTGGTTAAGAATAATGGTAGATGCTCGCCGTTCTTCTCAATAAAGTCAAAGTCAACAGCTCAACGTGAAAACACCCTGTCCGATAAGTCGACTCATGTGCTCGGGCAGCCCGGCCGAGCATGGGGTGGCCGACCTGGTCAATCTGTTCGGCATCGAATCGCCGGGCTTGACCAGTTGCCTGGCGTTGTCGGATCGGATGTTGCGAGGTTGGAATTAGGATAATGTGTACCTTCAGTGTTTCTCACCTGGTGGACATTTTTCCGCCAATGCAGAGCCGGAAATTTTGGATGGATGTGCATGAACGATAATTTTTTTGCTTTGAAATGTGCGGGCGCGCTGGTGGCAGTGGTTGTTGTGATCAGGTGGTTTCTTGCTTATCTAAAAAAGAAGAAGGACGCGAAGGGTAACCATCCTACAAGTGGCCAGGAATATGAATGGCGCCAATTCAGTTAAAATACGAAATGTGGTAACTTTTTCGCGTAGAGAGCAACCGTTAGCTCCGGATTCCCTTCCCCTGGAGGCTTGGCCATTTTAGAAGTCCTACGATGAAAAGAGCCTTCAGGGGCAACAAATCGAGTGCGGAAAAGTCTGTCAGCGGAAGTCTGGGATCAGACTGGCAGCGTCCCCTTAATTCTCTGCTCCCAGCACCATTGGACTTACCACAAATCTTTAATTCACCGGCATGGCGATCATATGAATCCAGCTTTTGAGCAACTGTTAACTGATCCGCGGCTTCTCGGAGTTTTCAACGAAGATGCAAAGTCCTGCGTTATGCAGGTGTGGTTGCTGGAGTACAAGAGCAAGCAGGAGACGTCCATTCGTTGGCTCTATGGGCGGGCTCTGCCTGCTGACTACAGCGCGGGCCGCTGGACTGGGTCTATCAATGGCAAAGCTATGGTTTTAACTGAGCAATCCTCTCTACGAATTCTTCCGTTCACGGCTTTTATCTCAACCACAGCATTGAGGCTTTTCAGTGAATGTTTGAGTGCAGGTATGTCGTTGCTCGAAGCCAGTGATCAAGCAGGCATTCAGGTGGATAGCAAGCTGGCGGGTGTACTTGGAGCCGCTGCGTTTGGCTCGGACGTATGCATCCGACCGATCATGCATCTGCCGACTCGTGATTACTATCGATTTGTTAGCAAACGCTTGAGCCCAAGCTCTTACGGGAGTTATGACAGCGGCGCCCTCACGCGTCTTAGTAAAGAGTCATTATTTCTAGACTTCGGAGTTGACAACGCTGGAACGATCGCCCGATCGGTGTGCGATGCGTTGGATGCCGATACAGGTCTAGATTTCGCAGTTCTGGATGCTTGGCGCTTGGGGGACTTTGAGTTTCTCTGTGCCCCATCGCTGAACGAGTCAGAACGCTCCAAGTATCGCCTGAAGACCAAAGGTGATTTCGCGTCGGTACAGATCCTTGAGCCATTCACGAATGTGCCCTGCAAGCTGCTTGTGGTGCTCAAATCTTTCAGTGATGGTTGTCTGCAATCCACTCACATTGCCACAGTGGAAAAGGATGTTGCTCTGCCTTTTGAGGTCAGATTTCACATTGACACCTTCAAGGAGCAGATTGCCACGGCAGTGACTCTAGAAGTGTTTTCTCAACCTGAGGATTCTTCGGAAGCGTTCTTGTGTCTGCAGACAGGAAATTTCTTCGTCCGCACTATGAATATGGAAATGCGGGTCCATCAATCAATGAGGATTGAGGGCAAAACTGATTGGTTGGCCAAGCAGGTACCCGCCCGAGCGAAAGGTCAGCTTGAAGACGCTAAGGCAATTCAACGTTCCTCAACGCCTTCGCGATCCGTCATTGGTGGTCACAAGGATGATCCGTGGGTCGATGTAAATCGTGGTATTGCGGAGTCGCTCGCTTTACTGCTTCCAAAGAAGTCCTCCGCACGGTTCTTTCCCAAGCTGTCTGACAGTGAGGGAATGAGCCGGCTGCAATTGGTAGCGTGGCTACGAGAGACATTTTCGGCTCATCCCGACGCCCAAATCGCTTGGTTTGACCCATTCATCGAAGATGTTGGGATCGACCTTCTGCATCGGATTGGTACCTTTGCGGGCGACTATGTGATGTTCACGTCTGAGAAGCAGGCCAAAGCGGATGGCGTCGCGTCATCGAGCGATAGTGACCAGCAACAGCGGATAAAGAATCTGCTACAGAAATGCAATGAATGGGGCAGTAGTTCTTTCGGTAACGTGCATTTGCGTGTGATTGCACTTCCAGCCAATAAGCTTCATGACCGCATGGTGCTGATCCGTTCTCGGAAAGGTATACCGCTGGCCGGATATCAGGTGTCCAACTCCATACAGATGGCCAACGAAAATCACCCATTGTTGGTGACGCCGATTCCGTCGGACATCCTTCCGGCTATTTTCACCTACATGGACGACATCATCGATGCCACGTTCCATTCTCAGCCAGAAACGGACATGGCTGAGAAAGTGCTTTTCGATTCTCGAACCCAAGCAAAGCAGGAGGTTCAGGTACACACTGAATGTACTTCGCTGTTAGATCTGCCACGCGCTGGAGATGTGTTTGCTTGGTGGCTTGAACTCGATGAGTTGCGAGGGCTTTCTGGAGCTAATCTTGCCGAGGTGTCAAACGGCCTGGGTTTGATTGAGGGGGAGGAAATTTGCGAAAGTAAATTTGAAAATGTTCCGGAAAAACTCTGGGAAAAGGGATTTGATCTGGAGCCTTTTCACGACGCGTGGGACGCAATGGGCGAGCTTCTCGCCTCTGTGCCGGCTGGTGAATTGTATAGGTTTGAGGGTGCTCAACTTACGCCAGAATTGGAGCATAGTCTGCTCCGTCATCTTGACCCTAATCGAAGAAACAGTTTGCTTCCATCAGGGGCCTCAAGGAGATTTATCGACCTCGATTACTACTTCAGTCTGAGTCTCCATGAACACCTGAAGACAGGTGATGATCCTGAGCGTACCTTTTCCTATGCTCCATCTGAAGTAGAGTACGGGGACTACTACGCTATCGTCTTGTTGTGGTTGAAAAGCCCAACGGTCCTGGCGAAATGGCTTCGTGATCAAGTCAAAAATTGGCCTATTGGCGAGAAGACCGAGGATGCGAGCCTGTTACGCCAGCGAGCGTTGATCACCACGACACTCCGTCACATCTGCAGTTATCCATACCTCGGCAGTAAAACTGCATGCATCCGCGCTTTGTTGTCGGAGAGCTGTCCGATCACGCAGTGGATGGGGTTGCACATTCTCAAGTCCGAGCTCGATGAGGGAAAATCTGGGCTGGATATTCTCGACGAACTCAATGTCTTTCCTACCGATGTCAGGACCAAGATACTTTGCTGGTTGATCAACGAGGCAAATTACCAAGAGTCAGACAGCCTCAGTTTGCTAGTCGAGCGATTGACATTGATGATTGAGACGCCATTGCGGGACACGGATTTAAAGGAAATTCTTGATCCTGTCCGTGGACGCTTAGGTAGGCTGCATCACATTACACCTTGGATTTTGGAGGCGCTGCTCGTCCCAATGCTGGAGCGAGGAGTCATAAAACCTGCGCAGGTGGCCACCCAGTGGTTAGGGGATCTAACAGCTCAGTGGCTGCCTGGGTTGAAGGGAGATCATTTGTCTTTTCGGTTTATCAGTGATGGAGCATTCACTGATGAATTGGCCATTTTGTTTGGGTTTTTGGAGGAGGGGGAGCAAAAGCCGTTGGTAACGGAGTTGCAACGTGTATTCGCCAAATCGGCACGAATTATACGTGTGCCACTGGCCACTCAGGTCAGTTGGACCAGCTATAGTCGTGCCCACCAGGTCAATCTATGGATCTATTCCTTGGCCTTGCGTATGAAGGTTTTCGCTGTTCACTCTGTCGAGGAGAGCCTATCTTCGTTGCTGGAGGATTGCTCCGGGTTGATGAACCGACTTTCTCCGTCGTACCGGGATGCATTGGGGAATGAAGAGTTGATCAAATACTCGATGGGGGACCCTGAACAGCTTCGCTCCCACCGACTGCTAAAAGTGATTGAAGAGGCCGTGAAGGAGGAGTGACAACCGCCTCTGAACTGCTAATTTTTTAGCAACGACAGCCTAGGGGCATTATGCCCCTGGGCTCGATGAATCGTTCAGTTTTTCAGTCGTCCAGAGACGCCAGCAGTGAGTTAGAAAGCGACGCTGTCCCTGAACTCAGCGCATGGAGAACCCCGTCACCATAGGCAGCGGAGCTCATAGAAAAGATCCGCGTTAAACACTTTCGCGTGGACTGCATTCAGAGTATTAAGTTATTGATTTTTCTACCTTGGGCAAAATGCTATCAGTGGTAGTATTCGCGCATCATTCATGTCATAGAAGATAGCAATGCCTGTCCCCTCCCTATCTCAATCGCTGATGGTAAATCTGGATTATTACGACGGCCACCAATCACTGCTTGCGAAGGGGGCATACGAGACGTTGGGCACCGCCTCCAAAGTAGAGTCGTTTCAGAAGCAGGGGAAGATTCCTCTGTCAGACTTCCTCAACTATTTCCTCATCCACCGTTCAGTAAGTCCAGACTATGCCTCGTACATAGAGCGGCTCAATTACCTAGACACAGCAAGCACTTGGTTGAACGGTGTTCTAGATTTGAACGGCTCGATCAATTGGCGGCCAGGTAGCAAAGGCCTCCAAGAAAATGTGGGTGAGGCCGTTAGCCTTTCTGTCGCGAGCTCTTTGTTTGGCTTGACGGCCGCAGACTGGGAAACGATTCCAGAGCAAAAAGGGACGCGAGCGCATCCGACCTTTGATTTTGAGCGGACTTTGGTTGGCATTACGGCCCAAAATGCGGTCGTACAGATCGAAGCGAAGGGAAGTTTTGTTCGCGACAATACGGTTGATCAAAGTGCCGTGAAGGCGCATGCAAGAAATATTTCCAAGAAAAAATCCAAGATTACAAACATAGGTGCTGCCTACAAACATCCCGCGACGGCGATGTACGGGATGATTGTATCTATTGACCCAACGAATGAAGCTAAATGTGCGGATTCCACGCCATCCGGCCACCCAGTCCGCTCTCATCTGGCCAGGCATTCCAGGGCCATCTGGCCACCTGTTCCACGGCCATCCGGCCGGGCAGTCGGAGCGCAGCGACGCAGGGGTGGCATTGTTAGTCCGGGTTGGCTGGCGTCGTCAATTTCTGCGTCCGTTTGCGCATTGATTCACCCTTCAGATTGATCCGGTAAGCGTTGTGCACCAGGCGGTCGAGGATAGCGTCGGCCAGGGTCGGATCGCCGATCAGTTCGTGCCAGTTGTCCACCGGCATCTGGCTGGTAACGATGGTCGAGCGCTGGCCGTAGCGGTCGTCCAGTAGCTCCAGCATGTCGCGCCGCTGTTCGGCGGTGAACGGGGCCAAGCCCCAGTCATCGAGGATCAGCAGGTCGGTCTTGGCGTAGCTGCTCATCAGCTTGGCGAAGCGCCCGTCGCCATGGGCCAGACCCAGTTCTTCCAGCAAACGCGGCAAGCGCAGGTAACGCACGCTGTAGCCTTCTCGGCAGGCCTGGTGGGCCAGGGCGCAGGCCAGCCAGGTTTTACCGACACCGGTGGGGCCGCCGATGATCAGGTTGAGGCCGTCGCGTAGCCACTGGCCGCCGCTCAGTTGCAGGATCAGCGCCTTATCCAGCCCGCGCGGGCTGCGGTAGTCGATGTCTTCGAGGCAGGCGTTGTGCTTGAGCCGGGCCTGGCGCAGGCGGCTGCTCAGGCGCTTGTCGTCGCGTTCAGTCAGCTCGCGGTCGACCAGCAGGCCGAGGCGTTCCTCGAAGCTCAGGCTGTCGATGTCCGGGGTTTTCAGTTGTTCGTTCAGCGCCTTGAGCATGCCGTGCAGGCGCAGGGTTTGCAGCTTGTCCAGGGTCGGATGGGGCAGCATGGTGGGATTCCTTGTGTTCAGTGGTAGTAGCCGGGGCCGCGCAGGTTGGCGTGGTCGTCCGGCAGCAGGGGCAGGTGCTGCTGGGCCAGCGGCAGGTTCTCCAGCCCCTGGCGCAGGATCGATTCGAGGCTCTTGTAGCTGCACGTGCCGAGGCTGATGGCGCGACGGCAGGCCAACTCCAGGCGCACTTCGCCGTGGGTTTTGCCCAGGCGCAGGATGCCCAGGCAGGCCCGGTAGCCCTGCTGCGGATGGATGCGCCGTTCGAGGATGTGCCGGATCACGCCGGCGGTGTTCGGCCCGGTCTGCTCGGCCCAGCGGATCAGCCGTTGTGGCGTCCACTCGGCATGCTCGCGATGGCTCTTGGGCATGTGCTCGGCCTGCGTGCTGTGCCGGCCCTTGTGCATTGAGCGCAGGTGGCTGGCCACTCGCTGGTTGGCGTGGAAACACTCGACGGTGCGCGCCGTCAGGCGCACCTCCAGCTGCTTCTTCACCAGTTGATACGGCACCGAGTAGTAATGCCCATCGACCTCGACGTGGTAGTCGATGTGCACCCGCGCTTTCTTCCACTCGGCGTAGACGTAGGGTTGCTCCGGCAGGGGGCGCAGCGCCGGACGATCCAGGCTGTCGAAGGCCGTCTGGCGCGAGCCCGGCAGCTTCTTGAACGGGCGTTGGTTGAGCCGCTCCAGCAACACGGAGATGGCGCTGTTGAGTTCGTCCAAGGAGAAGAACTGACGGTTGCGCAGGGCCGCGAGGATCCAACGCTCGACCACCTGCACGCCGACTTCGGCCTTGGCCTTGTCGCGCGGTTTGCGTGCCCGCGCCGGCACCACCGCCACTCCGTAGTGCTCGGCAAGGTCGCGGTAGCTGGGGTTGATGTCCGGCTCGTAACGATGGGCCTTGCTCACCGCGCTGCGCAGGTTGTCCGGCACCACGATCTCCGGCACGCCGCCGAGGAAGGCGAAGCAACGGGTATGCGAGCCTAGCCAGTCCGGCAGCTGCTGCGACCAGGTGGCTTCGGCGAAGGTGTAGCTGGACGCGCCGAGCACCGCGACGAACACCTGCGCCTGGCGGATCTCGCCGCTGTGGCGGTCGATAACCGGCACCGTCTGGCCGGCATAGTCGACGAACAGCTTCTCGCCGACGCGGTGCTCCTGACGCATCACCACGTCCAGCTTGCCCTGCCAGGCCCGGTAGTGCTCACAGAACCAGCTGTACTGAAAGCCCTGCGGCTGGCTCAGGCGGTACTCCTGCCAGAGCAGCGCCAGGGTCACCCCGGGGCGGCGCAGTTCGGCATGCACCCATGCCCAATCGGGTAAAGGCCGCTTCTCGCTGGCAACCGCCGGGGCCGGCGGGAACAGTTGCTGCTCCAACTCGGCATCGGACAACGAACAGGGCCAACTGAGACCACTGGCGGCAAAACGATTGAGGTAGTCGCCGACGGTGACACGACCGACCTGCACGCTGACCGCAATCTGGCGAGCTGATAGTCCGACCTCGAACTTGAGACGTAGTACTTCGCGAATCTTACGCATGGATAAACGCTCCACGACGACCTCTCTGCTTCGAAAAAGAGGTCGATGGTAGTGAAGAAATCCTGCGTAGCTGCCTGCCCGGTTGAGTGGCCGGATGGCCGTGGAATCAGTGGCCGGATGCGCGTGGAATGGGTGGCCGGATCAGCGTGGAATCGGTGGTCAGATGCTCATGGAATGGGTGGCCAGATGACCGTGGAATCCGCACTAAATGCTGGTTGCTAGATCCACCAACCGAGCAGTTGGAGGGCAACCCTAGCGATATCAAAGTCGCGATTCGGCTAGAGTATGTCGCCTCGATCGTGGCTATGCTTGCACCAAATGCGAAGCTTCCTCGAGCGCTACGCGATCGGGCGGCTTTGTGGCGAGAGGGGGCAGTTTCGAAAGAGATCGAGTCACTTGAAGGACACCCCTATACGGGGGAAAACTATGTGGACGCTTATTTGGCGAAAAGCAAAATCTGGATGGCAGAACGTGATGTCGTCGGTCAGCTATACCTAGGCGAATCTGGGAGAGTTTTCTTTCTGGGGTTACGTGGGGACTTGGTTCGTGCGGCCATTAAGCAAGATCCTGAAGCAATCGTTAAGGCGCGCTATAAATCCAGTGTTGAGCAGGCCCATGTAAGTGGAGAACCAATGCGGCTGGACCGTTGGAAAAAAAGTTCACATCTTAATGTCGCAATGACCCTTTACACAGCATCCAGCGGAGTGGTTATCGGGCTGACTGGGAACGGCTAGACTTCTAATGTTACGTCGTCAATGCACTGCATCGTCTCTCGGAATTCGACATGATTAAAACCCAACAAAATTTCAATCACAGTACAAGCCAAGAAGTGGCTCGACCAGTTTTCGATGGGGGATCGTCCTCTGGCGCAAGAGTCGCTTGAACCCTTTCTCCTCCTGTCCTGAGATGATTTAAATGATCACTTGCGAGCTCTCTTACTTGAGAAAGCTGACAGGGTAAAAGGTGTTACTGCTCTCTTCGCCGAGAGTGAGCTTGGACATCGATTTTGGGTGCCCCACAGACTTTCAAAGAGTCTACGAGTAAACATCGACGTGCATTTGGTGCTGCTGGCCCACCAGCCGAATCTTGCTAAAACCAAGGTGATCTCACCTAGTGCACGAAAATTGTCTTGGGTTTGTTGGTTGACGGTGAGTCGCCTCGATTGACTAGGGAGTTCAAAGGCAAAATGCGCATGCACCTTCACTACCTAGAGCATGTCGACGTTGGTCCCATCAGGCATGCTCAGCGCCGTTGCTTCTCTGCGGTTGCTGGGCTTCGCAATCATCTCCTAGGGTTAGCCGCCTATGCTATTAAAGTTGAGCCTAAGTATGGCGCTGCACTGAAGGCAATATTGATGGCCGTGCATTGGCCGATTGCTTACTGAACTTTGTTGCTTACTCTCGGAGAGACGTGTGTAAGAAGCCCAGAGGTGCCGTATGCTTGTAACCGTCCAGACAGCATATCTTTCTGACGCCGTCGCCTGAGGCGATGCTGTCCACCTAAATTTAAGTGGACACCATTTTTGCCATTTTAAGCGGACGCCTATGCCACAAGATCGCCGTTCTCCAAGGCCTTCAAAGGTCCTTGGTTATCAGCAGCCCTAGGAATTGCTTGTCGTTCACTAAAGTATATCTATTGCGCGCCGATAGGCGTTTGGTGTATGGGGAAATTACAAGTGGAAAAATTTATGAAAAAATATCTAATGGGGTTCTTCAAGTCCGTTTTCAATAAAAATGTTCAGGAAGTTATTCCTGCCGTCGCATTACTGGACAAAAATACCCTCAGAGTATTACCGCCGATTCCGGACTCGCTCGTTCGAGAGCATGCAAAACTGGGGTTTGAATTGCAGAACAAAAGTGAGAGTAAGTTCGACAAGATAAGGCGAATATATGATTTTTTGAACTTGTATAACAATTTCGCAAGAACATTCACGGTTTGTGGTAAAGGATGCAGTGCATGCTGTAAGGTAGATGTTAGCATTACTAAGCTAGAGGCAATTTATATAGAGAAAAACACAGGGCGTGTCGCCAGGCGGACAAAGAAACACACACGTAAACACAAAAGCTCATGTCCATTTTTGGTCGATAACAACTGTTCTGTTTACGACTACCGACCCTTCAATTGCAGAACACTGTATACGCTAGATGATCCCAAATATTGCGAAACTAAAGAGTCGCATCAGTTGTATGGTGCGAGCGGCGGGGCGGGTATAAAGATGATTTATGTTCTAAAAGAATTTTCAGAATATATGAATGGGAACAACGGTACGGCCGATATTCGAGATTATTTTCATTGAGAGGCATTCCCTTCTTCCTGCTGGTGGGCAGGGCATGCTCTTCGCTGATAACATCGAGGTGATGTTAAACCGCGATGCAAAGCCTTCAGGCGTTGTTGAGGTCTCGACCCACTGGCTCGTTGATAGAAGTTCCATGAACACTGAGTTTAGAATGTGGCAACTTTTTCATGCGTACGATCTGCTCAAGCGGTTGGGATCTATCTGAAAACGATGACCCCTTTTTCGTCGCTCTGGAGTTTCTCCCTACAAACAAGCTAGTAATTGCTGCCTGAAATGCTGGGAAAAACTCACTTGGTAGCTAGGTCCAGTTGCGCCTCTGCCCAGTGATACGATGTTTGTAGGCGCGGCACCGACAAATTGCTGATCTTCGCTTTCAATACTTTCACCCAGGCCGTTGTCATTTCCAATCGGGTCACTAATTCCTAGTTCTGAGCTGAAACTGAAAGCTGGCACCTGCGCCTCATTTAGCACCGCCAGATCATCCGGCAGGTCCTCTGCAATTCGCTCGGCAAAGGCTTTCAGCGTCGGCTCCGCTAGCATGAATAGCCAAGCTTGATTATCCGATCCACCTGTTCGTCGAAGCACTCGTCCCAGCACTTGCCGATAATGCAATTCCGTGCGGATGCGGCTGAGATAGCAGCACACTTGCAGGCGTGGTATGTCGGTGCCTTCACTGATCATCCCAACGGCGACAATCCAACGACAGGAACTCTGCCTGAATGCATTGATCACTTGCTGAGCGTCAGGCGTTTTGTTGGTAACGATGCGGCAAGCTTCGTCTCTGGCATTCAGGGCTTGTGCAATTTTTTGGGCATGCTCAATGTCCGTGGCTACTACCAAACCTGCGGCATCCGGCTTAATCGAGCGAATCTCTCTCAGTTTGCTGCAGCCAAGATCGAGCAACTGAGCGATCACCTCATCATGCCGAAGCAACTCTTCGTAGGTGATTGGAGATTCTCCCAAGAGGTTGGCAATGCTGGGAAATACCTTTACGGAGCTATTAGCACCTATTTCATTAGTGACTTTCACTTTCTTATTGTCGAGTAGGGTGATTCGAGGAGAGCGACAGACACCGTCTGCAATAGCTTCTTTCAGGCCATAGCGGTAGTCGCAGATTAAGTGCCCTTCGGGTGTGGAGTATCTTGCCAATGCAATGGCTCGTTCATCAGAGCGCCAAGGAGTTCCGGAGAGGGCCAATGTAAAGGCAGCGCGATCCTGTATTCGGTTTAGGATCTGCTGTCCCCAAGCGTTGGAGAGTAGCGGATCATGTCCGGCACAGTGGTGGATTTCATCGAAGACCACGAAAACGCGATAGTCATCAAGAAGCTGCCAGAAAGCTTCATCTCGATGCTCCATGGCCTGGTAGGTGAATGCTGCACCAGCGGCGCCGATCCGGCCGTCAAGGCGCCTGCCAAGTACGGCAGCAAAGGTTGAGCGAAAACCCTCCACCACCTGGCATGACGGCGCGAAGCACAAAACTAGTTCGACTCTATCTTGCTCGAACAATCGGCTGGCCAGCTCTGCCGCCATCCGCGTTTTACCGGCGCCAGGCGTTGCCTGGCAGAAAAAGTGTGGCATGACAGTGAAGTGCGCCAATGCCGTGTTGATGCATTTTTGTTGCCAGTCTCTGAGCGATCTGATCATTGTGTGGCGGCAAGCGTCTTAAGTGTTTTCTCGATAGCGCGGAGATGGCCCAGCAAACGCGAACTGCGGTCTCTCGCTTCTAGATATTCGCTCTCGACCTTGTCACGCAGATATGGCATATCATCCAAAAGCAGCTTGTACCGCTCCGCCTCGCCCATCGAAGACAGGAAGTCCAAACGGATTTCTTTATGAAGCGATTCTAAACGCTGATTTGAACCGATCGGAGGGTTTAGAGGCGCTGCTGCATCCTCGAGCACTAAAGGCTCCTGGAGTGGCTCAGACGCAGTTTTGAGGCTGTTCTCAAACCCGTTATCGATCAGCTCCAACTGCAGGTGGGCCGGAATGGATTGCAGGTGGTAGACCTGTCCCCGCGGAAGACGCTCTTTATCGTGCGCAAGCCAACCAATGCGTAACATTCGGCGGATCTGCTCATACACATAGCGACGCACATCACCGATACGAAAAGTTAAGCCATCCAGGCGGCTGGCATAGGCATCGCGAATCTCCCGAGTCGTGAACTTTGAATATCCTTCCTCGTGAAGCAGCTCATACAGACGCTTGTCGAAGATATACGAGGCAGATTTCATTGAGGCACCAGAAGAGTTAACGCAAAAGAAATGCGGATTATAATCCGTGGCTCCAGCGTCCGCAAACGCACGATAGTGCTGCCTCATGTGAAATTGAGGCGGGCATGGATACGTTGGCGAAAGCGTTGGGGGAACTCATCAGGGCACAGAGAAAGGCCCGGAGGGTTTCTCAAGATGCATTAGCGCTAGCCTGCAACATCGACCGTAGCTATATGGGGCGGATTGAGCGTGGCGAAGTAAACATCACGGTTGAGAAGCTGTATCGCATCGCAAGCGAGCTCGCTTGTGATCCGTCCTGCCTACTACCTCAGCTGTCAGAGCTGTAGATCTGTATCTAGTCAGGAGCTGCTCTCAAGAAGGCCTGAGATTGCCACCACTGTCGTCTTGCTTCGTGCATGCGTGTTGTCAGAGGAAGAGCTCAGCCGGCCGGAAGGGTTCTGAACGTCCTTCAGAAACACATTTCCAACCCCAGCACCGAAATTTAGAGGCCTCGGTCCGATTCAATTTGAACCTTGATCTACTTTGTTCATTTTTTAAAAAAACCGCTTGACTACATTAGATCATGCAAAAGCGCATCACCAGCAACCCCATGGGTACCCTGCCGCTGCAGTACGTTGCCGGGTTGCTGATGTGTGCGGTGATTGCGCCGTTGCAGCCGCTGCATGTCGAGCTGACCGGCAGTTTCATCGGCGCTCTGCTGTGGATGGGGCTGGTGGTTTCGCTGTTGGCGACGCTGTTGCTGTACCGGCTGATTGCCAAGGGTAACCTGGTCAATGTCACCAGCCTGTTCTACCTGGTGCCCGCGGTGACGGCAGTAATGGACTACCTGATCTTCGGTAACCGTCTGGCGGCGTTGAGCCTGTTGGGTATGGGACTGATCGTGATCGGCCTGCTGTTTGTGTTCCGCAAGCCAGCGGCGCCCGCTGCCCAGCTTCAGGCGGACTAGGCCGTGTCGCCGCCCGGCGCCTGCCGGGCGGCTTGCGCTTCAGAAGTAATAACCAATGTTGATGTTGGTGCGGTAGTACCAGTCGTTGCTGCCGATGGAGCTGGTGCTGGTCCAGCCGGTGCCGTTCTCCGCGCCACCGAAGGGGTTGGCGTTCTTCGCCCAGGTGAAGTCGACCCAGGCCATGATCGGCATGGCCAGAAACTGGGCACCGACGGTATACATCTGCGAATCGTCCCAGCCGTTTTTGTCTTTCATCATCCGGCTGTAGTCATTGTACAGTTTGATCTTCTTCAACTGCCCAAGGTTGGGGGTGAAGATGTCGTAGCCGATGTTGAGCGAGGCGATGGTGGCCTTGGCGGCGATCAGGTAGGCCGGGGTCAGGCCGTTACCGCCCATCAGTACCGAATCGTTACTGACCCCGTCGGGGTTTTTCGGGTCGTATTCGTAGCGGATAGCCTGGCTGGTCACGGTCCACGCCCCGGCGTTGACGACCGCATGCATACCACCGGCCCAGTAGTCGCCATCGTCGTCAGTGGTGGCGTTGTACAGTTCGGCAGCCGCCAATGAGGCGCCGATTTCAGTCTTCCAGCCATCACCGCTGAAGGTCCGCGCGAGCCGCGCGTTGACCTGGTTGCGCTTTTCGTTGTCCTGGCGCGATTGGGTGAAGGGCACGGCGTTGTCGTTCAGGTCGGCAAAGCGGCCGACTTCCGGCGAGTAGCGGATACCGCTGGGCAGCATGCGCGGGAAGTAGCCCAGTTGCAGGTCCCAGTCCTGGTCTTTGTAGCTGTACTTCAGACCGGTGCCGGCGCTAACGCCATAGCCCATGAAAAACGGGATGTGGTAGCTCCAGCCAAACTGCGGGTAGGGCTCAAGGCCGAAGGGTTTGAACGGTGCGCCGACCTGCAGGTTGGCATTGGGGGTAAAGCGGTAGCCGACGTAGCCGCGGTCGATGGAGCGTTTACCGTCGTCCTGGAACCAGTAGCCGACATCGCTGAACAGCTGCTTGTGGGTGGCTTGCACATCCAGACGGAAGGTATCGAACAGGAAGCGGCCGTTGTTCTCGGTAGTGTCCCAATGTTCATCCCGGTAGTTCATCCGCAGGGCGCCGCCAATATCCAATGAACTCTGACCATCGTCACTGCGCCAGGCGATGTGCGGGAACGGCTTTTTTACCGCAGGCGGTTGGTCGGGGGCGGCCGGGCCGGGTTCGGAGGCGAAACTTGCGCAACTGCTGAGGATCAGGCCCAGGCTTACCACGTACTTGTTCATATCATGCCCTGCAAGGTTGAGCCATTTCTGTGGGCAACAGCTGCCCGGCGCCTTGAACAAGGCGTTAAACGGGAATCAGCGATACTGCGCACTTGGCTGGGGGTGTTGGGTTTTTATTGTTTTATAGGCGGTACGTTGTTTTATGTTTGGATGCGATAGGGAAAGAGCAGGAACTGTGCCACTGCGGACAGGTGGTCTGTTTTTGGGTAAAAGCTATTAAAAACAATTGTTTATATTTGAAACGGGTGAAGTTGTACCGTGGATGGAACGGCTTGGAGATTAAGTAACAACGCTGCGCAATTGCAGTGCGGTTTATTTGCACAAGGCGCTTTAATAAAGCGTGGCTTGTTTTGTGAGTGGATAATTAGCAGGCTATTTTTTAACCCCATGGGTCAAAAAAAACCGGCACACAGGGTGCCGGTCAATTGCGCGCGTAATGCTGATAAACAGTTACAGGTCGAGCACCATGCGTCGGCTCTTGCAGCCGGACACGCAGACCATCATCGATTTGTTCGCTGCCCGTTCCGCCTTGGTCAGCACCCCGTCCCGGTGGTCGATATCGCCTTCAAGAACGCGGGTCTCGCACGACCCGCAGACCCCTTCGCGGCAGCTGTATTCGATGTCGCATCCGGCTTCGAGCAGCACATCGAGCAGATTCAGTCCCGGCTCGATGTTCAATGTCTTGCCGGACTTTTTCAGTTCGACGCTGTAGCTGTCCTGGGCATCTTCCGAAGGTGGCAATTCGGCCGCGGTGAAGCGTTCGATATGCGCATGGGGATAGCCGAGGCTTTCGCAGGTGCTTTCGAAGGCATCAAGCATCGGCGTCGGGCCACAGCAGTAGAAATGGGTGTCACGCGGCTGGCCAGCCAGGTAATGGGCCAGGTCCGGCACCGCGCCTTTCTCGTCATTGAAGTGATAGACCACTTTTGCATCGAGGCCGCTGAGTTGCTCCAGCAGCGCCGCCTCCTTGCGCGAACGGGCGCAGTAGACCAGCTCGGCGGATTTACCCAGGGCCAGCAACTGGCGGAACATGCAATAGATCGGGGTGATACCGATGCCACCGGCGACCAGCACGTTATGACTGGCGTGCGGGTCGAGGGCGAAGTTGTTGCGCGGTTGCGAGATGTTCAACTGGCTGCCGACGCGCAGCTGCTCATGAACGAACGCCGAACCGCCGCGGCTGTTGCGGTCGCGCAGGATGCCAACCACATAGCGACCCTGGTCGCTCGGCGAGTTGAGCAATGAATAGCTGCGCACCAGACCGTTGGGCAGGTGCAGATCAATGTGTGAGCCGGCTTCAAACGGCGCGAACACGGTATCGCCCCAAGGGCGCAGTTCGACGCTGATAATGCCTTCGGCTTCGTGGCGCAGGGTGTGCACCAGCGCCGTGATGGTAGAGGAGTTGGACATCATTCACCTCGTTGGCGCAGTGCGCATGTCAATGTCGAGCCGGGCGCTGGCTTCGATTTCCACCACCAGTTCCGGGAACACCAGGGCGCTCACTTCGACCAGGGTGGAGGTGGGGTAGCAGGTAAAGCAGGCGAAGAAGTCGCGGCGGGCGCGACCCACTTCGTCTTTGTCGGCAATCCGGGTGAGGTAAACCGTCAACCGGTAGATATTGCCGATGTGCCCGCCAGCCGCTTCCACCAGCGCCCGGACCTTGTTCAGCACCAGCAAGGTCTGGGCATAGGCATCGAGCGGGGCACCGGCTTCGGCGGCCTGGCGGGTGGCCGGATGCCCGGTCATCCCGGACATCACCAGTTCATTGCCGAGCAGCAGGGCGTTGGACCAACTGGCCGTGGCCAGCTCGCCCAAGGCCTGCGCCTGGATTCGCTGCACGGCCTGGCTCATGACAGTTGCTTCGCTTCGATTAGCGCCAGTTGCTCCTTGGCCTTGCCCTTGAGGTATCGGCGCAGGCGCACCACACCGAGGTCATGCTGGTAGAGGTTTTCACGCTGGTTGGCGTCGGCTTCCATGAACTCCAGCAGCACCCGGTCCTGTTCCAGCACGGCCCAGTGGCGCGCTTCCAGGCGGTTTTTGTAGAGGAAGCGCCAAGTGTCGCGCTGCCAGCCGGTCAGGGGCCGCGCGCGCCAGTGGAATACGGCGGACAGGCTACGGCTGCTCGGGGTGTAGCTGCCGATGATAGTGAAGTTGCCGCCCGGGCCGCCGGTTTTCGGATAAGGGATCTCCAGACGCAGCCAGTGGCAGCCGTTGTCGAGGAATTCGGTCCAGTCGAAGTTGACCCCGCGCTGGCCTTCCTTTTCGAAGAAGAAGCCCTGGTCGGTATCGCGGGTGACGAACCTGGCGGTGGCTTCGCCTTCACTCATCGAATGCGACATCTTGTGCAGGTAGGTGCCGTGCATCGGGTCCATGACATTGTCGAGCACGTAGCGGTAGTCACCTTTCCACTCGGTGTAGCAGAGGAA
The DNA here is from genome assembly GCF_000746525.1 of Pseudomonas alkylphenolica. Lineage (NCBI taxonomy): Bacteria > Pseudomonadati > Pseudomonadota > Gammaproteobacteria > Pseudomonadales > Pseudomonadaceae > Pseudomonas > Pseudomonas alkylphenolica. Next base: position 4,310,409 of record NZ_CP009048.1, on the reverse strand, counting down.
GCTACTCCACTCGGGCGAGGTCAGCTGCTCGGGCAGCACCAGCTGCGGTGGCGTCTCCAGGTGCGGATCGGTGGCGTTGAACAGGAAGATCGCGCCGGCCGCTTCACGGGTGTGGAACATGCGCGTCGGGCGGCTGCCTTCAAGTTTGCAACCGGGGCTGCCGGGCACCTTGGTTACGGTGCCGTCGCAGCGCACTTCGACGCCGTGGTACGGGCACTGCAGGCGGTCACCCAGCACCGGGCCCTGGGATAGCGGGGCGCCGCGGTGCGGGCAGTGGTCTTCGAGGGCATGCACGCTGCCATCGTTGTCGCGCCACAGAGCGATCTTGTAGCCCAGACGCCGCACCGACAGCGGCTTTTCGCCGAGCAGCTCCGACGGCAGGACCGGAAACCAGAGGTCTTTGAGGCCATTGGCCAGGTGATTCTCAACAGGGTCGACGGTGAATTGCATATTCATCTTGTTTTTACCTCCGGCGGGTCATGCGCCCAGCCGCGCCATCAGGGTTTTGTAAGAGTCTTCGGTCCATTCGCCGCTGGTCAGCGGGCAGGGCGGGCCGGCCAGGTTCAAGTGCGCGAGCAGCTCGGGCAGCTGGGTCACGCCATTGCCGTAGGCGCGCTCGATGGAGTCGCCAAGCAGTTCCTCGAACTGGGTGTTGGGCCGTTTGCGGGCCTGATGAGGCTCCAGGTAGCGTTCGGTGTTGCTCATGTCATTGACCTCCATTGCGGACCCGTTCGCGGATCATTTCGCGGACCGGGACAAAGTCGTACGTTGGATAGCATTCGGTGCGAAACACGCCCCAGGCGGAGCGTTCCAGTTCCACATTGACCTTGTTCAACAAGCTCGGTGGCAGGCGCAGGGTGACGATCTGGCCCAGACCCATGGCCACGGTCCAGGACACCACCTCGACGCCTTCGGGCGGGAAGCTGTGCCACCAGCCCATGGTTTTCATGTGCGCCTGGATCTGCTCCAGGTTTTTCGACTGGTCGTGCTTGAGCACGACGGTCAGCAGCATGGATTCGCTCATGGTCTAACCCTTGGGCTTGTCGGTAAGGAACTTGCCTTGCGGCGCTTCGACGTGCTGCTGGCGCCGGGTGTTGCCATCGATGCCACCGGCAATCGCCCATTCGGCGAACACCGTCGGGCCAGGCTCGAACTCGCGTGGTTGCCAGTCGCCGGTCAGTTGGTCTTCGTCGGCGTAGTACTCGACCAGCGCACCCGCCGGGTTTTTGAAGTACCAGAAGAACGCCGACGACACCGGGTGACGGCCCGGGCCGATCTCGGTGGTCCAGCCGCTGCGCGAAATGTGCATGCCGCCGCCGAACACTTCGTGCAGGTCGCGCACGGTAAAGGCGACATGGTTCAGGCCGGCTCGCGGCGCGGGCAGCTGGAGCATGAACAGGTCGTGGTGGCCGCCTTCCTCGGCGGTGCGCAGGAAGGCGCCGCGATTGGGGTAGCGGTCCGAGGCCTGGAAACCGAAGCGCTCGTGGTAGAACGCTTCGCAGGTGTTGACGTCCTTGACGAAGAACACCACATGGCCGACTTCTATAGGCGTGGCGCGCTCGTAGACCGGCGCTGGCTTGTTGATCCGGCCCTTGGTCTGCCAGGTGTTGTGGCCGCTGCATTCGATCTCCAGCACGCGCTTGCGGGTCACCTGCAAACGGATCGCCAGGCCGTTGGGATCAGTGCAACCGACGCGGCCGTTGCCTTCGACAAAGCCCGGGTCGTTGGCGATGCGCTGGCTGTACAGGGCCAGATCGGCTGCGCTTTCCACGCCCCAGACCACTTCGCGTACGGTCGAACCGGGTTCGATGGCCGCTGGCAGGTCGGCTTTGTTGATATCGGCCAGCACCACCCGGCAACCGTTGAGGGTTTCAAAGATCACTTCGTCCGGCTTTTCGCTGACCTTGGTCAGGCCCCAGTCGCTGAAGAAGCGCACACAGGTGTCCAGGTCTTCAACGCCATAGGTGACTTCATCGATACCGAGCACACTCATGAGCTTGCCTCCACACCGGCCCAGGCCAGTGGCTGTTCGTTCATGCCCCAATAGAGGCTCTTCTGTTCCATGTACTGGAGGATCCCCAGGCGGCCTTTTTCACGACCCAGGCCGCTGTCACGCCAGCCGCCGAACGGGGTGGAAATGGAGAACTGCTTGTAGGTGTTGATCCACACCGTGCCGGCCTGGATCTTGCGGCCCAGGGCCCAGGCGCGTTTGTAGTCGCGGCTCCAGATCCCGGCGGCGAGGGCATAGAGGCTGTCGTTGGCCTGTTCGATCAGCTGTTCTTCGCTGTCGAAGGGCATCGCCACCAGCACCGGGCCGAAGATCTCTTCCTGGCAGGTCTGCTGGCTGTTGGTCAGGCCTTCGAGAATGGTCGGCGGGTAGAAGTAGCCCTGGTCAAAAATGCCGCCGCTCGGACGCTGGCCGCCAAGCAGCAGACGCCCACCTTCGACCAGGCCCAGTGCTACGTAACGCTCGACCGACTCACGGTGCGCAGCGCTGATCAGCGGGCCCATCTGCGTGGACTCATCGGCCGGGTCGCCCAGGCGCAGACGCTCGGCGCCAGCGACCAGGCGCTGCAAGAACGGTTCATACAGGGCGCGGGCGACGAACAACCGCGAACCGGCAATGCAGGCCTCCCCCGAGGAGCTGAAAATGCCATACAGCACACCGGCCACAGCGTGATCCAGGTCGGCGTCATCGAGGACGATGGTCGGCGATTTGCCGCCCAGTTCCAGCGATACCGGCATCATTTTGTCGGCGGCGATGTGGGCGATGTGTTTACCGGTCCGGGTGCCGCCGGTGAACGACACGCGCTTGATCAGCGGGTGCTGGGTCAAGGCGTCACCGAGCACCGAGCCTTTGCCTGGCAGTACGCTGATCAGGCCCTTGGGCAAGCCTGCGTCTTCGCAGATCTGTGCCAGTTGCAGGGCCAGCAGCGGGGTGATTTCCGCCGGCTTGATCACCACCGCGTTGCCGGCGGCCAGCGCCGGAGCGACTTTCTGTGCTTCGCTGGCGATCGGCGAATTCCACGGGGTGATGGCGGCCACCACGCCCATCGGTTCGTAGACGCTCATGCTGACGAAATCGCCGCGCGATGGGGTGATGGTCTCTTCCAGGGTTTCGCAGGCAGCGGCGAAGAACTGGAAGGTGCCGGCAGCGCTGGCGACCAGGGCGCGGGTTTCGTTGATCGGCTTGCCGTTGTCCTGGCGCTGCAGTTGCGCAAGCTCTTCGCCACGCTCACGGATCAGTTCGGCGATGCGGTACAGCACCGTCGCGCGTTCGTGCGGTTTGCGTTGTGCCCAGCCGCTGTACAGGAAGGCCTGGTGTGCGCCTTGTACGGCGTGCTCGACATCGTCGAGGCTGGCGGCATTGAGCCAGGCCACCGGCTCGCCGGTGGCCGGATAGCAGGTGGCGTAGCGGTCACCGCCGCCCAGGCGCCAGGTGCCGGCGATGCAGATGGGTAAAGTCTGTTCCAGAGTCATCAACGTTCCCCTAGATGGAAATGGCATGCGCGTGGTTGCCCAGGGCACGGACCACGCTGTACACGGTCAGGGCCGAGGTCTTCGGGTTGGCTTGCAGCGGCTTGCCGCGCAGGCTCATCTCGAAGCCGCCAAAGGCGCCACGGGCTTCGAAGTGATGGACGTTTTCTTCGCTCAGCGGATCGGCGATCAGCGTCACCCGCGTGCGGTCCAGGCCCAGCCCGGCCAGCGACAGGGTAGCGGCGACGTTGGCGTTCTTCGGGTACAGCCGCGCGGCTTCACGGGCGCTGCCGTGGAAAATCACCGTGGCTTCGCTGATCGCTTCCAGGTCGCAGACCTGCTCGGCAGGGGTGTTCTTCCAGGCCTTGGCCGGTTTGCGGCCGGTGTAATCGACCGAATCCAGACCGCCGACCTTGGCCGCCGACAGCGCATCGATGCCACCGATGGCGCCGGGCAGCAGCTCGATACGCGTATTACCACGCGCTGCCGCAGCCTCCAGGCGTTCGACCAGGCCCGGCTCCGACAGCGCGCCGACCGAGACGATCAGGCAGGCGATGCCGCGCTCCAGCGCCGGTAGCACGTGCTCTTCAATGGCCAGGTGACCGGCGCATTCGACCAACAGGTCCGGGCGCGCCTCGGCGGGCAGCGCGGTGAGCACCTGCGGTGGGCGCTTGAAGCTGGCCAGGCGCTGTTGCACCAGGGCTTCGGAGCCGGCCGAGGCGATCACCTGCTCGACGCGCAGTTGCGCGTCGTTCTCCAGCAGTTCCAGCACCGCAACGCCGATGGCGCCGCAGCCGATCATGGTGATATTGAGCATGCTCAAGTCCTCAGGCCGTGGCTTTCTGGGCTTTGGTTTCGCTGTTGGGGGGACCTGCGAACTGGGTGGCGAAGCCGCCGACGCTGAGCATGTCGACCTCCAGCAGGAATGGCCCGCCCTGGCTCAGGGCGTTGTCGAGCACCGGGCCGAAGTCTTTCAGGTCGCTGACCAGGCCATGGCGCAGGCCAATCGACTCGGCGAGCTTGGTGTAGTCCGGGGTGTGCAGTTCGACATAGGCATGGCGGGCGCCGTAGATCGCGTCCTGGATATTGCGGATCACGCCGTAGCGCTGGTCGTTCATCAGCAGGATCACCACATTGGCTTTTTCCTGCACCAGGGTCGCCAGCTCACCGAGGTTGAGGATGAAGCCGCCGTCACCGGCCAGGGCGAAGACTTTGCGCTGCGGGTCGGTTTCTGCTGCGCCGACGGCGGCGCCGATGCCCATGGCCAGACCCTGGCCGATACCGCCCCCCAAGGCATGCACGCCAGACAGCGGGTGATAGAGGTTGAGCAGGCGGTTGCCCCAGATGCTGTTGGACAGGGTCACGTCGCGCACCCAGGAGAAGTTGCGCCCGGTCAGCGCCTGTAGTTGTTCGACCATCGCCGAGTAAGGGCCGAGGTCGGCGACCAGTTGCGCACGGGATTGGGCGCGCACGGCCTTGAGTTCATCGATGAAGGTCGGGTCGATGTTCAGCCTGCCTTGCAGGCGATCGGCCAGGCCATCCAGGGCCAGGGCCGAATCGCCGCAGATGAACAGTTCGCTGGAGTAGCTGCGGCCTTCGATCGCCGGGTTGGCGTCGATGCGCAGGGTGGTGCGGGGCAATTTCAGGGCGTACTTGAAGGTCTCGTTGCTGCGCAGGCGTGAACCGGCTACCACCAGGGCGTCGCAGGTCTGCAGAAAGCCTTCGACCAGCTTGTTCTGTGAGAAGGCGCCGAGGCAACGCTCGTCGTCTTCGTTGACCACACCGCGACCCTGGGTCGAGGTGATGACACCGACGCCCATGTCCAGCAGGCGCTTGACCTGCGCGCCGGCATGCCGGGCACCGCCGCCGAGCCACAGCAGCGGACGGGTAGCGCTGGCCAGGCGCTCGGCGACCAGGTCGAGGGCTTCCGGTGCTGGCACCGCGACCGGGATCGGCAATGGCGAAAGGTCGGTGGGCATGGGAATGAAGGTCGACTGGATGTCGATCGGAATTTCCACGCTGACCGGGCCGGTAGGCGCGGTGAGGGCGGTCTGCACGGCCAGTTTCAGGGTGCTCAGCGCGGTTTCCACGCTGCGCACGCGAAAGGCTGCCTTGGACACGGCCTTGAGCATGGTCAGCTGGTCGCGGGCTTCGTGAATGTAGGCGAAATCCTGGTCCAGGTACGGGGTTTCGATCTGCCCGGTGATGTGCAGCAGCGGGGTACCGGCGGTCAGTGCTTCGACCAGGGCGCCAGCAGCGTTACCGGCGGCGGTGCCGGTGGAGGTCAGGCACACGCCCAGGCCTCCCGTGGTACGGGCATAGGCATCGGCCATGTTGGTCGCCCCGGCTTCGCCACGGGCCATGACAAAGCGAATGTTGCCACGCACGGCGAAGGCATCGAGGATCGGCATGTTGTGGATCGAGATCACCCCGAAGGCGGCCTTGACCTCGCATTGTTCGAGGAACGCAGTGATGGCAGCGCCAACGGTGACAGTGTTTTCATTACGCATGGCGGGACAGGCCTCCAGAAACATCGATATGGCTGCCAGTGGTGTAAGCCGACAGGGGCGAAGCCAGGAACAGGATGGCCTGGGCTGCTTCTTTGGGCAGCCCCAGACGACCCAGGGGAATGTGTTTGCGTTGCGCCAGTTGCGCGGTCCATTGCGGCCAGTCGAGCGTGCGCTCTTCGCGGGCTTCGAAGCGCCGGCGCCACTGGCCGGACTCGACCAGGCCGATGAGGATGCCGTTGACCCGGATGTCTTTTTCGGCGAACTCGGTAGCCATCGAACGCACCAGGTTCTTCAGCCCGGCGCGCGCCGCCGAGGTGGCGACCATGTGCGGCTCGGGCTGGCTGGCCAGCAGCGAGTTGACGCAGACGATCGAGGCACCGGGCTGGCTTTGCAGCTGTGGCAGGAAGGCGCGGACCGGGTAGATCACCGAAAAGAACTTCAGCTGCAGCTCTTCGCTCCAGGCCTCGTCGGTGGTGTCGGCGAAGGTCGAGACCCGGCCTTGTCCGGCGTTGTTGATCAATACCTGCGCCGGGCCCAGCGCGGCCAGGCTGGCGGCGGCAAAGGCTTGCACCGATTCGGTATCCAGCACATCGCACACCTGAGCCAGCAGACGGGCTTCGGGGAAGCGTTCACGCAAGCGTGCTTCGGCGCTGTTCAAGCGGTCCTGATCGCGGCCGCAGAAGGCCACTGCAGCACCGGCTTCAAGCAGTTGTTCGACACAGGCCAGGCCAATCCCGGAGGAGCCACCGGTGACGATCGCGGTCCGGCCTTGCAGTTGATAAAGGCTGCTCATCTCAATCCCTCATCAAGGCAGTAACGCGGCCGGAACCGGCGTTAGGCGTGTAGTTGAGCAGGCGTGACAGTTCGTCGGCGTTGCCGCGTACGTGACCGAGCAAACCGTCGAAATTGATATGGCCAACCTGCGCTGTGGGAATGGTCACGCCCATGGCGGCGACCACCTTGCCGCTGTGATCGCGCACCGGGGCGGCAATGGTCGAGATCGATGGCTCGAAAAACCCTTCGCCGCTGACATAGCCGCGCTGGCGGTCGCCCTGCACCAAGTCGAACAGTTCCAGCACGGTTTTCGGCGTGCACGGCGAGTGCTGCTCAAGGTGTTCTTCCGGGTACAGCTCGCGCAGCTCGGCCAGACTCAGGTCTTCCAGGAGGATGCGCCCGAGCACCGTGGCGTGAGCCGGCAGGCGGGTGCCGACGTTGACCGCACTGGAGAACACCGAGGGTGGCGAGACCTTGGCGACATAGACAATCGAGCGACCATCGCGCACCACCAGATTGCTCGGGTAGTTGAGGTGGTCGCACAGCCGTGCCAGCAGCGGCTGGCCGAGCTCGGTCAGTTCCAGCGAGGCGAGGTATTCGAAGCCCAGGCGCAGCACCGACATGCCCAGGCGGTATTCGTTGCCGCTGCGGGTGACGAAGCCCATGGTTTCCAGGGTGGTCAGCAGGCGGAAGATGGTCGAGCGCGGCAGCTCCAGGCGCCGTGCCAGTTCCGGTGCGGTCAGGGTACGGTTTTGCCGGCTGAACTCGCAGAGCAGCAACAGGCCGCGCTCAAGGCCGGGGACGATGTACTTGTCCTGGTTGTCCTTCAACAGATCCGAATCATTCATAGCGCAGTACCTGTCAGTGAGACGTCGAGGGCCCGGGCAAGCTGGGTTGCCACCGCCTCGGGTTGTTCGATCGGGCTGGCATGGCCAGCCGCGGCAATCAGGTGAAACGGCGCGCCCAGGGCGCTGGCCAGGGCCTGGCAGTCGGCTGGCGTGGTGATGCTGTCGGCGGCGCCGCAGTGCACTTCGCAAGGCACGGCCAGGTCGGCGTAGCGCAGCAGGTCGTCGCCACAGAGCAACTCGATGGCCTGGCGATAGCCCTGGGGAATCAGGCGCGCCATGTTCCACTGCACCCAGGCGCGGGCCTCGGCGCTGGCCGCTGGCGAGAGCATGTGCGCGCTGCGCTGGCTGGCCATCTGGGCGATACCCAGTTGCTCGAGGTTGTGCAGACGCTGGCTGCGCACCTGCTGCGCCTGCTCGGCACGGGCCGGGTCGCCATAGCCGCGGGCCGGGCTGATCAGCACCAGGCGCTTGATCCGCTGCGGTTGCTGGTAGGCCAGGGCCGCAGCGCTGAGGGCGCCGAGGGAATGGCCGACCAGCACACAGTGATCAATCTGCAGTGCATCAAGCAGTTGCCGCAGGCGCCGGGCATAGTCGGCGGCCTTGGGGGCAGAGGCGGTCAGCGGGCTGGAGTCGCCATAGCCAGGTGCATCCCAGGCGATTACCCGGGCGCGCTGACTCAGCTGCACGGCCACCTGCAGCCAGGACGCGGCGCCCGAGCCAATGCCATGCAGCAGCACAATGGCAGGCCCGTACCCGGCTTCGCGGATCGCCTGGGCGCCGTCGGCCAGTTGCACCAGACGCTGCGCGAAGCGCTGTGGCAACTGTGCCTCAAGGGCGGCGAGCGAGTTGTCGGTGGCGTGCAACATGGCTTACCCGCGCTTGATCGAGGCCAGCGGGTGCGCTGGCGGATAGGTCGGGGTGACCGGCTTTTTCGCGCCAAGCATCACGCACATCAGCGCGTCTTCATCACCGATGTTGATCTCCTCGCGGTACACGCCCGGCGGCACCGAAATCAGGTCGCGGTCGGTGAGCACGGTCTCGAAGCGCTCACCGTCTTTCTCGATGATCACCTTGAGCTTGCCGCGCAGCACGAAGAACACTTCTTCGACGTCGGTATGAATGTGCGGCGGGCCCTCATGGCCGGCCGGAATGACCATGGTCGAGAAGGTGAAGTTTTCCGAAGCAATAGTGTTCATGTCGCTGTTGACCCCGGTACCACCGGTGCCGACGTAACGCATTTGCGCACGGCGGAATTTGGGGTCGTAGTCGGCCTGGAACTTCAGTGCATCCCAGTCGTACTTGCGGGTTTCGTAGCGGGCGATGCGGGTTTGCATCCAGCCAGCCAGGTCCGAGCCTGCGGGTTGTTCCCAGGTCTTGGGCGCGTCGTTTTGTACGGAAAGGTCGGTCATGGTTTTCTCCTTGCTCAGGGCATGACGAACCCGCCGTTGACCGGCAGGGTTTGTCCAGTGATGAAACGCGACAGGTCGGACAGGGCGAACAGCACGGCGCCGCTGACGTCTTCTGGCAGTTGTGGGCGTTGAATCGCCCGTTGTTCTGTGTACAGGCGGTGGCGCGCCTCGGGCACATAGGCCGTGGCTTCCACCAGCACCAGGCCGGGGGCGATGGCGTTGACGGTGATGTTGTCGCTGCCCAGCTCGCGGGCCAGGCTGCGGGTCATGGCGATGATCGCGCCCTTGCTGGCGACATAGGCGAGCAGGTTCGGCGCGCCCCACAGCGGGGTGTCGGAGGCCAGGTTGATCACCGCCCCCTTGCCGCTGGCACGCAGGGCCGGCAGGCAGGCACGGGTCATCAGCCAGGTGCCACGCACGTTGACCTGCATGACCTGGTCCCAGGTGTCGATGTCCAGTTGCTCGCAGGTCTTGCCGCCGGAGTTGGTGATCGAGGCGTTGTTGACCAGGCCATCCAGACCACCGAGTGCCGCGCTCGCTTCGGCGACGCAGGCGTCGATGGATTCGGGGTTGCCCAGGTCGAGGGTCACGCCGGTTACCTGCAAGCCTTGCTCGCGCAGTTCACAGGCAGCCTGTTGCACGCGCTCGGCGAGGATGTCGGCAATCACCACCCGTGCGCCGGCCTGGCCGATGGCCTGGGCGAAGGCATAGCCCAGGCCGCGGGCGCCACCGGTGACCAGCACGCGGCGGCCTTCAAGCATGGTTTTGAATGGGCTCATCATTGGGTACTCAGCATGGCTTTGGGCAGGTAGTGCAACACGCGTTTTTCCGCCCAGACCACCGCGCCGTAAGCCAGTACGCCGATCAGGGTGAGCATGACGATGGCGACGAAAACCCCGGCGGTATTGCCCTGGCCCTCAGCGTCAACGAGCAGGAAGCCCAGGCCCTGGTTGCCGCCGACCAGCTCGCCGACGGTGACGCCGATCACTGCCAGGGTCGAGGCGATGCGCAGCCCGGAGAACAGCGCGGCCATGGCCGAAGGGAACTCCACCAGGCGGAAGATCTGCCAGCGGCTGGCGTTCATGGTGCGCACCAGGTTGATCATGTCTGGATCGACGGTGCGGATCGCCGAGAGCACGTTGATCATCACCGGGAAGAACACGATGAGAATGGCGATGAGGATCTTCGGGTAGATGGTGTAGCCCAGCCACATCACGAACAGCGGTGCGAAGGCGACCTTCGGAGCGATCTGCAGGGCCAGGATGTACGGCGAGAGCATGGCCTCGGCCGATGGCGACAGCCCCAGCGAGACACCAATGGCGACCCCGAGCAGGGCGCCCAGGCCGAAGCCGACGATGATCTCGAAGGCGGTGATCAGGGTGTGCTGCAGCAGGCCGCTGGACTGCCACATCACCACGCTTTCCTGGGCCACGCGGCTCAGTTGCGGCATGACGAACTCGGGCATGCCGAGCAGGCCGGGGCCCCACTGCCAGAGCAGCAGGAACAGGATCAGCAGGGCAATACTGCCGAGCACGGAGGTGTTGAGGTTTCTCATCGGGCTAATACCTTGTTATGCATCCAGGCTTATTGCGCGGCCGTGGTGGTTTCGATGAACTGGTTGCTGTAGAGCTCGTCGAGCTTGGGTTCCTTGGCGACGATGCCTTCGCTGACGTAGAACTTGCGTACCGCGTCGAGGCGCGCCGGGTCGATCTGTCCGAGCACGGTCTGGTTGGCGTAGACATGCTCGACGTACAGGCGGAAGGTTTTCTCCAGCGCCGCTTCCTTGCCGGCATAGGCCGGTACCGCTTTGGCGAAGGTGGCGGCTGCGGCTTTCGGGTCCTGGATGATGTCGCGCATGCCTTGCAGGGTGGCCTGGACCACGCCGCCGACGATCTGCGGCTGGTGCTTGATGGCGTCGTCGGAGGCGAGAATGGCCTGGGCCATGCTTTCGAAAATCTGTGCCTGAGGAATCAGGTTGATCTTCAGCCCGGCCTCTTCGGCGTTGACCACCCAGTCCGGCACCCCGGCCATGGCCTGGGCCTTGTTGGCCGAGAACAGTTGCCAGACGCCCGATGGGCCGGCGGCCTGGATGTCGACATCGGTCTTGCTCAAGCCGGCTTTGCGCAGCGAGGCGAGCAGGGCGTAGTAGGTGGTGTCGGAATAGGACATCACGGTCAGGGTCTTGCCCTTGAGGTCCTTGATCGACTGGATGTTCTCGCCGGCATTGGTAGCGATCATGGTCACGCCACCGGCGCCGAGCACCGCCACGGCGCGCACCGGAATGCCGTTGGCGCGGACCACGATCGGGGTGTCACCGATGGCACCACCGAGCATGGCGTTGCCGGCGCCGATCTGTTTGGCGACATCCACACCACCCTTGGCGGCGATGAAGGTCAGGTCCAGGTCCCTGGCACTGTAGTAACCCTTTTCCTTGGCAATGATCCACGGCGCAAAGGCCGGCGAGTTGGGCGGCGCAGGCAGCAGGTAGGTGACCTTGGTTGGCTCTGCCTGGGCAGTGAGCGCCAGGCCAAGACCGAGGGCGATGACCGAAGTCTGCGCCAGGCGTTGCAGGGACTTGAACATGCGTACTCCTGAATCGGTTGATAGGCCGTTGGCCGTTGATCAATGCAGTTCGGTGTCTTCGCCGACTTTCAGCAGCTCCATCAGGCGCCCGGCCAGCGGGCCGATTTCCGGCAGCTTGCGGCGCTCCAGCGGGTTGTCACGAAACGGCAGGTCGACGTGGATTTCTTCGATGATGGTGCCGGGGCGGGCGCTCATGACCAGCAGGCGGTCGGACATGGCAATCGCCTCGACCAGGTCGTGGGTGATGAACAGCGCGGTTTTCTTTTCTTCGAACAGCATCCGTGCCAGATCCTGTTGCAGGATCATCTTGGTCTGCGCATCGAGGGCCGAGAACGGCTCGTCGAGGAACAGCACCTGCGGGTCGATCGCCAGGGTCCGGGCCAGGGCCGCACGCTGGCGCATGCCACCCGACAGCTGGAACGGGTAGTGGTCGGCAAAGCCTTGCAGGTGGCAGCGATTGAGCAGATCTTCGGCAATCGGCTGGCGCTTGGCGGCGGCCATGCCCTGGATTTCCAGGCCCAGTTCGACATTGCGGCGGATGCTGCGCCAGGGCATCAGCAGGTCCTTCTGCAACATGAAAGCGACCTTGCTCACCGGCCCGGTTACCGCTTCGCCGCCGACGAAGACTTCGCCTTCGCTGGGCCGGTAAAGGCCCGAGCCCATGTTGAGGATGGTGCTCTTGCCGCAGCCGGACGGACCGATGATCGATACCACTTCGCCGCGACGAATCTTGAAGTTCACCTCGCGAATGGCAAAGGGCGCCTCGGACTTGCCCTTGGCCGGGAAACATTTGCCGACGTTACGAAACTCGATTTCGGTCGGTTCCAGGTCTTCCCTGGAGTGCGGTGTATTCCATTGGGGGGTGATTGCGTACATCTCTTTCACAGCCATTGGGGAAGCTCTCTGGTCTGTTTTATAGGTGATACGCCGTTTAGTGCATGAACAATGCCAGTTGTGATTGCTCCTACGCTTAAAGGTAAAAGTTCTTATTTTTTAATGGCTTACTGGGATTTGAAGAAAACTTGGTTGTTTTATATATGAAACAAGGTTTTCTATATGGCACGAAATTGCACAACAACTGCGCGAGGCAATTGTTGCTGCAAGGAAAGAGGGCTTTTTTCGGTAACGGAAGTGAAAGACTGGTTTCATTGGTGAAACCAGAAGCAGGGTGGGTCAAGCCAATTGATGGCCTGCATCGGACTTGTGGGAGCTGGCGAAGCCGGCGATCGACCGCACAGCGGTCGCAAACTCCGGCTGCGGTTTGTTGTGGTCTGTACCGGACCCTCGCCGGCTCCGCCAGCTCCCGCAGGTCAAGTGCGGAAGCTCAGGCGCGTGCAGGCTTGAGCACCAACCACAACGCCACAGCAATCAACACCCCGCCATACAGATGCGCCATCGACAGTGGCTCATCCAGCAGCCAGGCACCCCAGAGCACACCGAAGGCCGGGATCATGAAGGTCACGGTGCTGGCCTTGACCGGGCCGATCTCGCTGAGCAGGCGAAAGTACAGAATGTAGGCAAACGCGGTACACACCAGGCCCAGGCCCAGCAGTGACAGCCACACCTCCCAGCCGCCCCAGCTCGCCAGTGGCTGGGTGATCACGCTGTAAGCAAACAACGGCAACAGCAGCAAGGTCGCCCCCATCATGCTGCCCAGGGCCGACAGCCGGCTGTCGAGGCCGCCCTGATGATCGAGCCAGCGTCGCGCAAGAAAGCCGGCAAAGCCGTAGCAGGTGGTCGCCGCCAGGCATGAAATGGCCCCTTGCAGCAGCTTGTGGTCAAACGCCACCGGGCCCGCACCGCTGAGAATGCCGACCCCGAACAATCCAAGGAAAATGCCGCTGAGCTTGGCAAGGGTCATCGGTTCACGGAAGAACAACGCACCAATCAGCACGCCCATCAGCGGCGTGGTGGCATTGAAGATTGCCGAGTAACCGGCCGGCAGCACCTGGGCCGCCACTGAGTAAAGCGTGGCCGGAATCCCCGAGTTGATCATGCCCAGCACCAGGCAGGCCTTGAGCTTGCCGTTGAAATCCCAGCGCACCCGCAGCAGGGCGAGAATCACCAGCAGGCCAAGGCAGGCGATCGACACCCGGAAGAATGCGGTGGGCAGGGTGCCGAGCACCGGCGCGATGATGCGCATGAACAGAAAGCTGGCCCCCCAGACAGCGGCAAGAATCAACAGGCGGGTAATGGCGATGGGGCTCATGGGGCTCTCCGGGTCCTTTGGGGCGGGGCGCGAGTTTACGTTACAACGCAGGGTGCGCTCTCTCCCTTTCTTGCGTTGAAATTCGCCAGTCGGTGAGATTGGCCGATACAGCCGTGTCGACAGGCTTTCCCTGCCCACGGCGACTGGCTAAGCTCAGGCTTCGACATTCCCGCAGAGGTCTGATGTATGCCCCAGCACTGGCCGGCCGCCGATATCGCCCGGATGATCCTCGATGGCTTCGACGATTACCGTGAGCATTTTCGCCAGATCACCATCGGTGCCCGCGCCCGCTTCGAGCAGGCTCAGTGGCAACAGACCCAGAGCGCCTCGGCGGCGCGGATCAACCTCTACGAGGAAAAGGTCAGCGAAGTCAGTGCCTGGTTGCATCAGGCGTTCGACGCCGAGGTGTTGCTGGAGGTGGCGCAGTGGCCGCTGGTCAAAAGCGCGTACATCGGCCTGATCGACCCGCGTCTGGACGATGAGCTGTCCGAGACCTGGTACAACTCGATCTTCTGCAGCCTGTTCAGCCATGACCTGATCAGCGATGGCTGCATGTTCATCCATACCACCCGGCCTTCGTTGCGCAGCCACGAGCGCGCGGCCCAGACGCGGACCTACCGGCCACAGGGCGGCCTGGCCAGTGTGCTGGCGCAAGTCTTCGACGATTATTGCTTCGACGTGGCCTATGGCGACCTTGCCGGTGACCTGGTCCGGCTCGAAGGGCAACTGCGTGAAAACCTGCCGGACTGGGTGTGCAAAGATCCGGCGCTGGCGGTTGAGTTGTTTACACCGGTGTTGTACCGCAACAAAGGTGCCTACCTGGTCGGGCGCCTGTATACCCAGGATGAACAGTGGCCGTTGGTGATCCCCTTGCTGCACCGCGAAGGGCACGGCATCGAGATCGACGCGCTGATCACCGATGAGGCCGAGGTGTCGATCATCTTTTCCTTCACTCGTTCCTATTTCATGGTCGATGTGCCGGTGCCTGCCGACTTTGTCAGCTTCCTCAAGCGTATCCTGCCGGGCAAGCACATCGCCGAGCTATACACCTCGATCGGCTTCTACAAGCACGGCAAGTCGGAGTTCTACCGCGCCCTGATCAATCACCTGGCCAGCACCGACGACCGCTTCATCATGGCGCCCGGTGTACGCGGCATGGTCATGAGCGTATTCACCCTGCCGGGCTTCAACACCGTGTTCAAGATCATCAAGGACCGTTTCTCGCCGTCCAAGAGCGTCGACCGGGCTACGGTGATCGAGAAGTACCGTCTGGTGAAAAGCGTCGATCGGGTCGGGCGCATGGCCGATACCCAGGAGTTTTCCGACTTCCGCTTCCCTTTGAGCAAATTTGAACCCGAGTGCCTGGCCGAGCTGCTGGAGGTGGCGCCTTCGACGGTGCAGGTGGAAGGCGACACCGTGCTGGTGCGCCACTGCTGGACCGAACGGAGGATGACTCCGCTCAACCTCTACCTGGAAAACGCCAACGACGCCCAGGTGCGTGAAGCGCTGGAAGACTACGGTCTGGCCATCAAGCAGTTAGCGGCGGCGAATATCTTTCCCGGCGACATGTTGTTGAAGAACTTCGGCGTTACCCGGCATGGTCGTGTGGTGTTTTACGACTATGACGAAATCTGTTTTCTCACCGAGGTCAATTTTCGCTACATCCCGCCACCGCGTTATCCCGAGGACGAAATGTCCGGCGAGCCGTGGTATTCGATTGGTCCGCTCGACGTGTTTCCCGAAGAGTTTCCGCCGTTCCTGTTTGCCGACAGCGGACAGCGCCGGCTGTTCAGCCAGTTGCATGGTGAGTTGTACGACGCTGACTACTGGAAGAGCCTGCAGGAAGCGATTCGGGGCGGTAAGGTTATTGATGTGTTTCCGTATAGGCGCAAGGCGCGGGAGTGCTGAAAAAGCATCGCGGGGCAAGCCCGCTCCCACCGAGTGAACTGCACGCCTTTGGGGGCCGTTCAGAGATCACCTAACCAGTGGGAGCGGGCTTGCCCCGCGATAAGATCTACCCCTTCATACACTTGAGCTCACTGAAATCTTTACGCACCTGGCTCAGCTTCTGCTGCAGGTGCTGGCGCTGCTGTTCGCTGCTCTGGGCCATGATGTCGACCAGCAGACGCCGGGCTTCTTGTTCAGCGCGCTGATTAACCTGGCGGTACTCCGGGGTCCACAGGCTTTCGCGGTTTTTCAGCAATTGTTCAAGGCGTGGCTCGAAACCGGCGCTTTGGCGTTGTTCCATGGCCTCGCTGAATTGCGCCTGCCAGTTCGCCCGGTTGGCGATCGATTGACGGTTCTGTTCACCCAGACCTTGCGACCAGGTCATGATGCGCACCTGTTGCTGCGGGCTTAACTCGCCCAGCCAGGGGGTCAAACGCTTTTCCATGCGCTCGGCACGCGCCTGGATCTGCCGGGCCAGGGGTGTTTTGACGAACTTGGCCTGGCGCTCGCGAATGTCTTCAGTAAAGGCCTGGCGCATCTCGCGCACCTGCTCATCGTCCATGGCCCTGAGCAACTGCGCCGCGGAAGGGGTGATCTGATCCGCGACCTTGGCGATGGCCTGTTTGGCTTGCTGTGTGCGGACCTGCAGTTGCTGCTCGGTGACCTGGCCGCTGGCGACCATCTGTCGGACTTCATCGATCCAGGTCAGGTACCCTGGCAGTTGCGTACGGCAATGCCAGGCCAGGTGCTGTTTCAGGCGCTGGTTGAGCCAGGTCTTTTGCTGGCGGTTCATGTTCAGGTAGTCGTTGAGCGTCCAGGGCACCAGTACATCAAGGTTGCGGTAGGCCAGGTCGATGCGACTGCAGGCCACGGCCAGCAGGGCAGGCACGAGCAGGAACAGGCAGGGGCGCAGGTACTTGCACAGGCAGGCGTACATGAGCGAATCCTTGCAGTGGCTTGCTTGTCTTTATAGATCAGCATGGCTCATTGCGGTTCCTTTTGCCGGTTGGGTGTAGAATGCCGACCTCGCAAAGAGGATTTCCGGAAATGGCTTTAGTTGGGCGTTACAACAGTTTGCAAATCGTGAAACACACGGACTTCGGCCTGTACCTGGACGGCGGCGCGGATGGCGAAATCCTCCTGCCTAACCGCTACATTCCCAAGGACACGCCCACCGAGGTCGAAGACTGGCTGAACGTCTTCGTCTACCTGGACAGCGAAGACAAGCTGATCGCAACCACCGAAAAGACCAAACTGCAGGTCGGTGAGTTCGCCAGCCTCAAGGTCAAGGAAATCAACAGCATCGGCATCTTCCTCGACTGGGGGCTGCCGAAGGACCTGTTGATGCCGTACTCCGAAGAAAAGCGCCAGATGAAAGCCGGCGAATACTGCGTGGTGCATGCCTACCTGGACAAGCGCACCCGCCGCATCACCGCTACCGCGCGCCTGGATCGCTACCTCGACAAGGTGCCGGCGACCTACAAGGTAGGCCAG
This sequence comes from Pseudomonas alkylphenolica, assembly GCF_000746525.1. Classification (NCBI taxonomy): domain Bacteria; kingdom Pseudomonadati; phylum Pseudomonadota; class Gammaproteobacteria; order Pseudomonadales; family Pseudomonadaceae; genus Pseudomonas; species Pseudomonas alkylphenolica. The sequence goes on along the minus strand of NZ_CP009048.1, from coordinate 4,293,158 downwards.
GAGGTTGATCTGCTGGTGGCCGAAGAAACCCCGATGGGCTTCAAGGCAATCATCAACAACAAGCACTGGGGCCTGATTCACAAGAATGAGGTGTTCAAGTTCCTGCGTTCGGGCAAGCAGGAGAAGGGCTACATCAAGGAAATGCGCAGCGACGGCAAGATTGCCTTGAGCTTGCAGCCAATTGGCCAGGACCTGGCCAACAGCCTCAACGACAAGATCGTCGCCAAGCTCAAGGATGCCAATGGCGTGCTGCCGGTCAGCGACAAGAGCGACCCGCAGTTGATCAGCGATCTGTTCGGGGTCAGCAAGGGCAACTTCAAGAAAGCCATCGGTGCCTTGTACAAGGATGGCCGCATCGTCATCCACGCTGACCGCATCGAACTGGTCTGATCAGACCTGCTTGAAACCTGCAAAGCTCAGGCTTTCACCGCCTGGGCGCAGGTCCTGGAGCATCGAGTCGCGGTCAGCGCTCAGCGCCAGGCTGATGGTCGAGCGCCGCTTGCCGGGGTGGCGCACTTCCATCTTCTCCAGATGGGCCTTGAGGAAGTTCACCGGCACCTTCAAGTGCTGCAACTCGTCGGTCTCGGGCGTGTGCAGCAGCAGGTTGACCCAGTCGGCTGCCCCTTTGCGCAGTACCAGCTTCACCGGCACATCGAACCACCACAGGCTGCGCTTGCTGTCGAGCACGGCGAACAGGGTGTTGTCGCTGGAGAGCACCGGTTTTCCCAGCTCCAGGTTACGACGGGCGATGGCGGCGGGTTTGTCGAGTTTCATGCAGGTTCCTACGGGTGACGCTTGAAAGGTCGGCTATTGTGCTGGCAATGCGGCGAAACATAAAGCGGCGCGGCGATCGATCCCGCATACAGCAAATAATTGAAACTCCTGAATACGACCACGGGTCCACAGACTGTCAATGCTGACAGCCCCGTTTTTCCCTTTCAGGAGAACTCCCATGAGTGGCACCAAAGATAAAGTCAAAGGTTTGGCCAACGAAGCGGTTGGTAACATCAAACAAGGTATCGGCAAGGTTACCGACAACGACCGGCTACGCGCCGAAGGCAAGGCTCAGGAGATCAAAGGCGAAGCCCAGCAAGTGGCCGGCAAGGTCAAGGATGCAGTGAAAAAGCCTTGAACGATGTAAGGATAGTTAGCCAACGGCCACCAAGGGTGGCCGTTGTGCTATCTGCCGCAAACAATAGCAACTTGGCGGCGATCGTCGTTTAGACTTCAGTGCAGACCTTAGTGAGGAGCCAAGCTCATGTCCCTCGAGCGGCGAAAGGAGACGCTATGATTTTCCCCGACCTGCGCGGCTTGCCGTTGCATCGCGTGCTGGTGCGCACCGTCAAGGAGTTTCTCGATGACGAGATGTCTACCTATGCCTCGGCATTGGCCTACCAGATGCTGTTCTCGCTGTTTCCCTTCCTGTTATTCCTGATTGCGCTGATCGGCTTCCTGCACCTGCCGGACTTTTTCTCCTGGCTGCGCCTGCAGTCGGAGCTGGTGTTGCCGCCGCAGGCGCTGGAACAGGTCAATCCGGTGATCGACCAGTTGCAGCAGTCCAAGGGCGGCCTGCTTTCGGTCGGTATCGTTATCGCCTTGTGGACGGCGTCGGCGGGCGTGCGGCTGATGATGAGCGCGATGAACGCGGCCTACGATGTGGTCGAAGGCCGCCCGGTGTGGAAGCGCATTCCCTTGTCGGTGATCTATACCGTGGGCATCGCCGGCATGCTGCTGGCCACGGCCGCTTTGATGGTGCTCGGGCCGCAGGTCATGGAATGGATTGCCTCGCAGATCGGCATGCAGGAGTTCATTGTCACGGTGTGGACGATACTGCGCTGGCCGGCGATCATTATTCTGATGATGATGGCGGTGGCGTTGATCTATTACGTAATGCCGGATGTTAAACAGGAGTTTCGCTTTATTACCCCGGGCTCGGTGCTGGCCGTGGTGGTATGGATCATCGCTTCGTTGGCGTTCGGTTATTACGTAAAGACCTTCGCCGACTATAATGCGATGTATGGCAGCATTGGTGCGATCATTGTCCTGCTACTGTATTTCTATATTTCTGCTGCCGTTTTGTTATTGGGAGCGGAAATGAATGCGGTGATTGAGCATATGTCTGCCGAGGGTAAGAATCCGGGTGAGAAACAAGCCGGTGACGCCCCCCACGAACATGATAAAAAGCATGTTTCCGGGTTGGGACGCGATCATTCGCTCGATCACCCGGCCACGCCGGAAGGTGAACCCGTGAGTCGTACATCCCATGATTCGTGACATTCTGAAAATGGGCGATGAGCGCTTGCTGCGCATCGCCCCGCCGGTACCGCAACAACTGATCGGCAGTGCCGAGCTTGAGCAGTTGATTGCCGACATGTTCGAGACCATGCATCACGTCGGCGGCGTTGGCCTGGCCGCGCCGCAGATTGGGGTCGACCTGCAACTGGTGATTTTCGGATTCGAGCGCAGTGAGCGTTATCCGGATGCCGAGCCGGTGCCGCAGACCATACTGCTCAATCCGCTGATCACCCCCATAGGCACCGAAGTTGAAGATGGCTGGGAAGGGTGTCTGTCGGTACCGGGCCTGCGCGGTGTGGTCCCGCGTTTCCGGCGTATCCGCTATGAGGGTGTCGACCCGCAAGGGCAGGTGATCGACCGCTTGGCAGAGGGCTTTCATGCGCGTGTGGTGCAGCATGAATGCGATCACCTGATAGGGCGCTTGTACCCTTCGCGTATCCACGACTTCAACAAGTTCGGCTACACCGAGGTGTTGTTCCCCGGGCTGGATCCTGCCAGCGACGACTGAGGCCGGGCCATTGCCAGCAGTGGCTTGCTGCGCTGGTAACGCGCCAGGCGTTCGGCCAGCGCGGCGGGCAGGTCGGTGCAGGGGCTGAAGCCCAAGCGCTGGTAGAAGGAGGCGAGGTCGGGATGGCAGAACAGCCAGGTCGTACCCTCGCTGCTGTGCATGGCTGTCTCGATCAAGTGCCGGGCAATCTCCCGGCCCCTCCAGTTTTGCGCCACCCATAACCCGGTCAGCCAGCTGCCACCGTGTACCGGGGTCAGGCACAGCGCTGCGACGATTTCCTCCGCTCGAGCGACCCAGAGCTGCCCCTGCGCGGCTGCGCGCATGGGCGAACCCTGGGTTTTGTAGAATTTATTCAGCAATGGCCGCTCGGGGCCGGTCAGCAGGCAGTAGCGTAAGGTGGTCACGGCGTTCGTCCGGCAAGGCTCTGGCCCGGGCTTTTACACCTACAGTTGCAAGCTGTCGAGGGTGAAAACCCTGTTCTATTGTTGCAGATCCGGTAACAGTGAATGTTCGGTTCAGGGATTTAACCCTGTCGGGCAACTTGTAAACTATGTTTGTCCCCACAAAAAAGTAACAGGGGGACCGGTACTTCGTGTTATGTCCTTAGTGTCTGATGTAACAACTTCTCCGCGCCGCTATTGGCCAATGAAGTCAATCGATTAGTTTGATTGCTTTGCAGGCTTATTGTTATGAAAAGTTTACTTGTTCTTGCCCTTGTCGGTGTGTCTTCCTTTGCCCTGGCTGATGAAATTAACACTGCCAGTGCTCAGCCGGTCGTTCAACAGTATGATTATTCGACCAACCTGGATATTGCCAAGGTTATCAGTCTGTCGACTATTCCGAATGTCTGTGAAGTCGTGCCGGCGACCATGGTCTACGAAGATCATCAAGGTCAGCGTCATACCCTTGAGTACCGCGCCATGGGTAACGGTTGCACCAACGGTTGATTCCGCCTTATCGGCGCTCGCGCTCCAATAGCTGACGCTTGCGCTCAACGCCCCAACGGTAGCCCGAGAGGTTGCCGTCGCTGCGCACCACCCGGTGACAGGGGATGGCCACGGCCAGGGCGTTGGCCGCACAGGCCTGGGCCACGGCGCGCACCGCTTTGGGTGAGCCGATCCGTTGCGCGATCTCGGCATAGCTGGCCGTCGTTCCCGCCGGGATTGTCCGCAAGGCCTGCCAGACCCGCTCCTGAAAGGCCGTGCCGCGCAAGTCCAGCGGCAAGTCCAGGCCAATCCCCGGTACCTCGATCAATCCCACCACTCGGGCCACCAGGGTTTCGAAGGCGGCATCGCCACCGAGCAAGTCGGCCTTGGGAAACTTGTCCTGCAAGTCGTGCAGCAATGCCTGCGGATCATCGCCGAGGAGGATTGCGCAGATACCGCGTTCGCTTTGTGCCACCAGGATCGCACCCAATGAACATTGACCGATGGCAAAGCGGATAGCCGTGTTGGCGCCGCCATCCCGATAGGCCCCCGGGGTCATGCCCAGGCGGGCATTGCTGGACTCGTAAAAGCGGCTGTTGGAATTGAAACCGGCCTCATACAGGGCATCCGTGATGGTGCTGGCGTGCTGCAATTGATTGCGCACCTTACTTGCCCGATGGGCTGAGGCATACGCTTTGGGCGTTACCCCGGTAATGGTCTTGAACACCCGATGAAAGTGGAACGGGCTCATGTTCAATTGCTCGGCCAATTGATTGAGGCTGGGCACTGACTCGGCACTTTCAATCAATTGGCAGGCGCGGGTGACTTGCGCCCGATGCTGTTCGGCCATCAGCGTCTGGTCTGCCGCGCGCCGTTTGCTCGGGCGATAGCCGGCGGCTTCGGCTTGTGCCGGGGTATCAAAGAACTCGACATTGTCGATACGCGGCAGACGCGAGGTACTGCTGGGCCGGCAGTACACACCGGTGGTGCGTACGGCGTAGACAAATTCCCGGTCGGCTGCCGGGTCGCGGGCCAGGATCGCTTGCCAGCGTGGGTCGTTTTCGCTGATGCGGGGTGTGTCTTGGCGCATGCCGGGAATCTCTTGTTGAGTAATGATGGACTCAGGTTAAGGCGAGCATCAGCGAAGAAAACTCCGGGTCTTGCGTTCAAACTCGTGGATTCGGTACCCGCCACAGGTACCAGGCGGCAATGGTGCGGTAAGGGCTCCAGGTCTGACCGAATTCAATCATCTGGCGGCGAGTGGGCTGGGTGTCCAGGCCTTGCAGTCGACGGTAGCCCTCACGTACGCCAAAGTCATCGGCGGGCAGGATGTCCATACGCTCCAGGGTGTAGATCAGCAGCATCTCCACGGTCCAGCGGCCGACGCCACGCAAGCTCACCAGACGTTCGATCAGTTGCTCATCATCCAGTGCCAGCGCCTGTTCGTGGTCTGGCACCACACCGTCCTGACGCGCCTTGGCGATACCCTGGATGGTGGCCAGCTTGTTGCCGGAGAAGCCGCAGGCGCGCAGCTGTTCGGGCGAAGTGGCCAATACCTGCTCTGGGCTCGGAAAGGCACAGCCCGGATACAGCGCAAGGAAGCGCCCGAGGATCGCATCGCCGGCTTTCACATGCAGTTGCTGGTAGGCAATGGCTCGCACCAGCGCCTGATACGGGTCACGCTCGGGGCGCGGTTGATGCAGGCAGGGGCCGATGGCCTGAACATGTGCGGCCCATTTGGGATCAAGCGCGGCGAGAAACTGCTCGGCCTGGTTGAACAAACTACTCATGCTCTCTCCATGGCGTGGGCCACGCGCTCCAGCGCCTGCTTCAGTTGCGCACGGCTGCTGGCGGCGGACAGGCTGATACGAACCGCCGCCAGGTCGCCCTGTTTTACGGCAAATACTTCGGCCGGGACCACCTCTACCGCGTTGGCCCGACAGCGTTGCACCAGCGTTTGTGCCGGCATCGCACAGCTTACCCAGATGTGCGGCGAGGGATGCAGGCCGAAGAGCCGCTCACTGCCGAGTATCTTGCGTGCCAGGCGCCAGCGCTGTTCGACCTCTGCACGTTGCCAGGCCAGTCGCCGGTTGGCCGTACCCTCACTGATCCAGCGGCAGGCGATCTGCAGGTTCAGTGGCGATACCTGCCAATGGGTCGCCTGTGCGTGCGGGTCGATTTTAGCCAACAGCAGCGGGTCCGCGACGATCCAGCCCAGGCGCAGTCCGGCAGCAACGGTCTTCGACAGACTGCTGATCAGTATCCCCTGCTGGCCCAGCAACGGCCACAAGGGCGGCTGGTCGGCCAGCGCGCCGTAGACATCGTCTTCGATCAGCAGCAGACCGTGGCGATGCACCACCTCGGCAACGGCCTGCTGGCGTTCGCGGCCCATGCAGGCACCGGTGGGGTTTTGCAGGCTGGGCGTGAGCACCACCACCCGCGCGCCGGTCGCGCGGGCGACGCGGTCGAGGTCATCGGGAACGATCCCCTGGCGGTCCAGGGCAATGCCGTGCAGGGGCAGGCGTAGCTGGCGGCAGGCGGCCTTGATGCCGGGGGCCGTCAGGCTTTCGACCAGTACCGGATCGCCTGCCTGGCACAGCGACAGCAACAGGCTGAACAGACCTTGCTGGGCACCGCCGCATAACAGCACCTGGCTGGCGCTCACCTGCAACCCCCGGTTGGCCAGCCAGGCAGCCCCTTGTACGCGGGCCAGGAGCAGTGCGTCGGCACTCAGGTAATGCTCCAGGCTGCGCACTTCGCCGTCCTGCAGCAGGGCCTGCAGGGTGCGTTCGATGTCATGGTTGTCGGGATCGATCACTGGCACGTTGGTCGACAAATCGATCAGGCTGGGCTGCGCGGTCTTTTGTTTCAGATGAAACAGCGTGGCTTCTTTGCTGCCAGCCAGCACATAGGTGCCACGTCCGACCTCGCCGCTGACCAGATGCCGGGTGGCAGCCTCGCGGTAGGCCTGCTGGGTGGTGCTGGGGTTGAGCCCCAGCGCCCAGGCCAGACGCCGTTGCGGCGGCAGGCGTGCGCCGACCGGCAGTTCGCCACACTCGATGGCTTCGGCAATGGCATCGACTAGCGCCAGGTAACGGGGTTGCCCGGTGTCAGGCAGGGTAGGGGTCCACATTTATTGTTGGCCATGCAATATAAGCTTTTACCCATACAATGAACCGAGGCTAGGATCAGGTCAAACCCACTGCTGCCGAGGTGTTCCATGTTCGACCTGACTGCCCTGCGTGAAGCTGCCCGTCTGGTGCATGCCAGTGTGCCCGCCACTGCTCAATATGCCTGGCCACGGCTGGCCGAGCGGTTGGGTTGCGAAGTCTGGGTCAAGCATGAGAACCATGCGCCGACCGGTGCGTTCAAGGTGCGCGGCGGTTTGCTTTACGTGCAATGGCTGCTGGGGCAAAAAACGCAGGTGCGTGGTCTGGTCACCGCCACCCGTGGCAACCACGGGCAGAGCATGGCCCTGGCGGCGCGTAACGCCGGGCTGCCGATCATCATCGTGGTGCCGCAAGGTAACTCGCGGGAGAAGAACGCGGCGATGCGCGCCCAGGGCGCGGAATTGATCGAATACGGCGCGGATTTCGACCAGGCCCGTGAAGAGGCTGCACGTCAGGCGCAACTGCATGACTATGAGATGGTGCCGTCCTTCCACCCGCAACTGGTTCGCGGTGTGGCCACTTATGCCCTGGAGTTGTTCGAAGCGGTTGCAGACCTTGATTGCGTGTATGTGCCCATCGGTATGGGCTCGGGGATCTGTGGGCTGATCCAGGCCCGTAACCTGCTGGGCCTGCGTACCGAGATCGTTGGCGTGGTGTCGAGCGCCGCCGATGCCTTTGCCTTGAGCGTTGAACAAGGTCGCATCGTCACCACCGCCACGGCCAATACCTTTGCCGATGGCATGGCCTGCCGCATGCCGGTGCCGGAAGCCTTCGAGATCATCCGCCAGCACGCGGCGCGGATCGTCAGGGTCAGTGACGAGGAGGTGGCCCAGGCGATTCGCATCTACCACGAGGACACCCACAACACCGCCGAAGGTGCCGGCGCGGCGGGGCTGGCGGCGCTGGTTCAGGAGCGCGAACGCCAGCGCGGGCGCAAGGTGGCCGTGGTGCTCAGTGGCGCCAATATCGATCGGGAGCGGTATGCGCAGGTGTTGGCGGGGTGATGGAAAAATCCTGAATTGATCGCTTGGAAAAAGTGCTATCAGGATTTGATAGCATTTTTTGACCATCCAAAGAACTTTACTTCCAATGAATGCAATCAGTTACAAGGGCTATAACGCTCGAATCGAATACGACCCGCGCGATGATATTTTTGTCGGCCGTGTATTGGGGGTGCGAGACATCATCAGTTTCCACGTCAGTTCTGTCAGCCAGTTGCATGAAGCATTTCACCTGGCTTTGGACGATTACCTGGCCGATTGTGCCGAGCGAGGCGTGACGCCCGAGCGGCCTGCCTCCGGCAAAGTTATGCTGCGCATTCGGCCCGAAGTCCATGCCGCTGCAACCATTGCCGCACAGTCGGCGGGCAAGAGTCTGAACCAGTGGGCGGATGAAGTGTTCGAGCGCGCGGCTCAGGCATAACGGGCTTGCCTTCGGGCCAGGGCAATTTCTTCCAATACAGCCGCGCTGAATCCCGCTTTAATAGCGCCTGCCTTCAACGCTGTCTATGGAATGCCCTATGCCTTTTTCCAACGGATTTCTCCTCAGCCTCTCCCTGTGCCTGGATATCGGTATCGCCAATATCGCCATGATCACCCTGGCCATGCAGCGCGGGTTTCTTCAGGGTTTCTGGCTGGGCCTGGGGACGTGTGTCGGTGATCTGTTGTATGCGGTGGCGGCCCTGGCCGGCATGACCGTGTTGCTGCAGTTCGAGACCGTGCGCTGGGTGCTGTGGCTGGGCGGTTCGGTGTTGCTGGTGTGGTTCGCGGTGAAAATGCTGCTGGCGGCGTGGCGCGGCGAAGGTCATGTGCAAGCCGGTGACGTGGTGGTGGAGTCATCCTGGCGCGAGTTTTTGCGTGGGATCTTTCTGGCCATGTCTTCACCCAGTGCGATCCTCTGGTTCGCGGCGGTAGGCGGTGTGCTGATTTCGCGCTCCGGTGGCGGCAGCCTGATGGAGGCGGGCCTGTTCCTGTCAGGATTTCTTGCAGCAGGGCTGCTCTGGTGCCTGTCACTTTGCCTGATCGCCAGTCATGGCGGGCGGCTGCTCGGTGACCGGCTGCTGACCTGGTCTTATCTGCTTTCGGCAGGCATCTTCTGTTACTTCGCGGTCTATGTAATTGCCTCCGGATACCGCGAGTTCATCCTTGCCGTGCCAGCGGCCACAGCGGGTCTATAATCAGTCGGGGTACCCGTGTGCAGGTGCCATCAGGCCGGAGGATCTTCGAGATGAAAGGTCTTGATGCGAAAAAAATGGCCAAGAAAAAACCCCTGAAAACCGCAGATGAAAAACGCGCCGCCAAACGCGCCAAACGTTCGGCAGCCAGTGGTTTTCTCCCATGACAACGACCCGGAGCCCCGCAAGGGGCTCCTTGTTCATATAAGGCAAAGGATATGTCTACCCCGATTCAAGTTGCAGTCCAGCCCGTGCGCTTCGAGCAGGGCGATGGCTTCACCATCGCCGGTATCGGTGGTCGCTTCTCGCAGTCCAGCATCAGTCAGATTCCTCAACTGTGGCAGCGCTTCGAACCGCACATCGGCAAGGTCCCGGGGCAAGTCGGCGAGCATACCTACGGCGTTTGCTGCAACGCCGACGGCAACGGCAATTTTGACTACATCGCTGGTGTGCAGGTGGCGGGGGTAGAGCTGCTGCCAGCCGGCTTCCAGCATGTCGAACTCAAGCCCCAGCGCTATGCCGTGTTCGAGCACCACGGCAGTGTCGATAACCTCAAGGCTACGTTCCAGGCCATCTGGCACGACTGGTTACCGCAATCGGGCGAACAGGTTGCCCAGGCACCGGAGTTCGAACGCTATGGCAAGGATTTCGATCCTTTTGCCAGCCACAGTGTGATGGAAATCTGGCTGCCGCTGGACCGCAAAAAATAATCCGCTGCGGCTGTCGAATCCCGGCGTCCTCATTCGACCATCTGTGAACGCGCCGATTCGCTCGGCGCCTGACCGTTGTCGAATCGCAGAGGGCACGACCATGAGCAGCGTCGCCGAAAACGAAGTCCGTCAACTTATCGAACGCTGGATTCCAGCCGTTCGCGCCCGGGATATTCCGGCCATCACCGCCCCTTACGCCGATGACATCGTCGCCTTCGATGCCGTCAAGGCATTGCAATTCAAAGGTAAAGCGGCCTACCAGGCGCACTGGCAAGCCTGCATGGAGCACTGCCCCGGCGACATGATCTTCGAGATGGAGCAGTTGCAGATTCATGCCACGCCAGAGCTGGCGCTGGCCCACTGGCTCAATCGCTGTGGCCCGGCCAGCGACGAGGGCGGCGAAGATAAAAGCTGCTACATGCGCGTAACCGCGGGCTACAAGCGAATCGACGGGCAATGGAAAGTGATTCATGAACACTGGTCGGCGCCATTCGACATGGAAACCGGTGCCGCCCTGTTCTCGCTCAAGCCTTGAGCTGAGAGCGTCGAGGATTATGCCGAATTGCACTTTGCATCCGCTGTGGAGATGACGATGAAATACCTTTGCCTGGTCTATTGTGAAGAGAGTCTGTTGCACAGCTTGCCCGACAGCCCAGCGGATGCCGAGTGCATGGCCTATGCCGAGTCGATCCAGGGCAGCGGCCGGATGCTCGCCGCCGAGGCACTCAAGCCGGTGCAGACCGCCACCACCGTGCGTGTTCGCGGTGGCCACATGAGCCTGACTGATGGGCCTTTCGCCGAGACCAAGGAACAACTGGCCGGCTTCTATCTGGTTGATGCCCGCGACCTGAATGAAGCGCTGAACATTGCCAAGGGAATACCTGCCGCCAGGGTCGGCAGCATCGAGGTGAGGCCGATCCGCGAGCTCCAACCCTGAGACGCAGGAGAACAATAATATGAGCCTCTACCCCCCTGGCAATGCGCAGTACGAACTGTCCTTGACCCGCGTGATCGATGCACCGCGCAGCAAGGTGTTCCGGGCCTGGACCGAACCCGATCTGCTTGCGCAATGGTGGGGCCCCAACGGCATGACCACGCCCTTGTGCGAAATGCAGTTGTGGGTGGGAGGGTTGTTTCGCACGGTAATGCAGGCCCCGGATGGTACCGAATACCCGAACCAGGGGGTGTTCCTGGACATCGTCCCCCCTGAACGGATTGTCTTCACCGATGCCTTCGGGCCGGGCTGGGTTCCGTCGAACAAGGCGTTCATGGCCGTGGTGGTGACCTTTGAGGAGCATCAGGGCAAGACCAAGTACACCGCACGCGCGTTGCACTGGAATGCCGCCGATTGCCTGGCACATGAAGAAATGGGCTTTCATCGCGGCTGGGGTGAAAGCCTGGATCGCCTGGTCGCACTGGTGACCACCCAGATGCCGGGCTGATGACGACGCTGGTTCAGGTGCGGGCTGAAGTCGAGTCGGTCTACAGGCGCGAGTCGCGCCGGATTCTGGCGACCCTGATTCGCTTGCTGGGTGATTTCGACCTGGCCGAAGAGGCCATGCACGAAGCGTTTTTCGTTGCGGTTGAGCGTTGGCAGCGCGATGGCATTCCTGCCAACCCACGGGCCTGGCTGGTGTCCGCCGGACGCTTCAAAGCCATTGACGGGTTGCGGCGAAGAGCCCGTTTCGACCGCTCGCAGACGCAGTTGATGATGGCGCTGGAGGCGCGGCAGGAGGATGAGGTGACAGACCAGGAGCTGGAAGATGATCGCCTGCGCCTGATTTTCACGTGCTGTCATCCGGCGCTGGCTGCCGATGCTCAGGTACCGCTGACCCTGCGCGAAGTCTGTGACCTGACCACTGAGGAAATCGCCCGGGCTTTTTTGCAAAGCCCGGCGACCATTGCCCAGCGAATCGTGCGGGCCAAGGCCAAGATCCGCGATGCGCGGATTCCCTATCAGGTCCCGTCACTGGCGGAGCTGCCCGAGCGTCTGGACAGCGTCCTGCGGGTCATTTATCTGGTGTTCAACGAGGGCTATTCGGCGTCATCGGGTGACAACCTGATGCGCAATGACCTCAGTGATGAAGCGATCCGCCTGGGGCGACTGTTGCAGCAGTTGCTGCCTGACCCAGAAGCGCTCGGCCTGCTGGCGTTGATGCTGTTGCAGGCGTCGCGACAGGCGGCTCGCAGCGATGAGAATGGCGATTTGATCCTGCTGGATCAGCAGGACCGCAGCTTATGGAATCGCGCATTGATTGCCGAAGGTAGCCAGTTGGTGCAGCAGGCACTGCGCAGCCAGCAGCTCGGGGTGTACAGCTTGCAGGCAGCGATTGCTGCAGTGCATGCCGAAGCGGCCAGTGCCGAGCAGACGGACTGGGAAGAAATCGTCGGTTTGTACGATGTGCTGCTGCGCGGATGGCCTTCGCCAGTGGTCGAGCTCAATCGCGCTGCGGCCCTGGCGCGTCGTGACGGACCGCAGGCAGGCCTGCTGGCGGTGGAGGCGATTCTGGCGCGGGGGCAGTTGCAGGATTATCACCTGGCCCACAGCGCCCGCGCCGAACTGTGTCGGCAACTGGGGCGCCTGGATCAGGCCCGTGATGCCTACCACACCGCTCTGGGCCTGACCTCGCAAGGTGCCGAGCGGCGCTTTATCAAGCGCCGCCTGAGCGAGTTGTGAACTTCAGCCGATGGTGATCGGCGGCGGGCTCACCAGGTCGACAGTCTGCTGTTTGCGCGGGGCGAGGATTTCAGCCTCGCCATCGACCACCAGCTCATCATTCTGGTTGAACACGCGGGTGGCGATGCGCACCTTGAATTTCGGCAGCTTCTCGAGGATTTCCAGGCGCACGGTCAGGGTGTCGCCGAACTTCACCGGCTTCTGGAAGCTCATGGTCTGACCCAGGTAGATGGTGCCCGGGCCAGGCAGCTCGCAGGCCACCGCGGCGCTGATCAGGGCACCGCTGAACATACCGTGGGCGATACGCTCCTTGAACATGCTCTTGGCGGCGAACTCGGCATCCAGGTGCACGGGGTTGTGGTCACCGGACATGGCAGCGAACAGCTGGATGTCACGTTCTTCGACGGTCTTGCTGAAACTGGCGGTCTGGCCGACTTCAAGGGCTTCGTAAGGCGTGTTGGTGACCTGGGTCATCGATTCGGTTCCTGCTAGGGGCACGGGGGCGGCCGTCATTCGCTGCGGGCAGGGCGGCCAATGGCCAGGGCCTGTTCCAGCCAGTCGATGATCGCGGCCGTGACCTCGTCACGGTTGGTTTCATTGAGCAGTTCATGTCGCGCTTTGGGGTATAGCTGCAACTGCACATGCTGGTTGCCGGCCAGGCGCAAAGCACCGGCCAGATCTTTGAGACGCTTGCCGGCACTGACCGGATCACATTCACCGCCCATCACCAGGATCGGCAGGTTCGGATCGATCTGTTTGAGGTTGGCCGGCTGGCTGATCTGTTCAAGCCCCATCAGCAGGTCGATCCATAAACGATTGGTGCAGCGGAAGCCGCACAACGGGTCGGTCACATAGCGGTCGACTTCGGCGTTGTCGCGGCTGAGCCAGTCGAAGGCCGTGCGTGTGGGTTTGAAGGCCTTGTTGAAGGAGCCAAAGGACAACCAGTCGATCAACGCACTGTGGCCCAGAGGACCCTGACGCCAGGCTTCGATACGGGCAATCACGCACGCCGTGCGGTACAGCGCCGGGGGCTGGAAGTTCGAGCCGCTGAGGATGGCGCCTTGCAGACTGGCGCCATGGTGTATCAGGTACGCCTGGGCAATGTAGCTGCCCATGCTGTGGCCGAAGAGAAACACCGGGGTACCGGGAAACTGCTGGCCGATGTGCTGGCTGAGCATGCCCAGGTCGTTGACCACCGCGCTCCAGCCATCGTGGCGGGCGAACAGGCCCAGGGTGCCGAGCTCGGCGGTACGGCCATGGCCGCGCTGGTCATGGGCAATCAGTGCATAGCCCGCCGCACTCAGGGCCTGGCCCAGGCGTTGATAGCGGCCGGCATGTTCGGCCATGCCATGGGCCAGCAGCACGACTGCCTTGATCGGCGTACTGGGCAGCCATTGGTAGACATAAAGGCTGCAGTGATCGCTGGCCGCTAGCCAGAACGCATCGTGGTGCATGGCGAGTCCTTGTGCGCACAGGTGAGTAACTCAGCTCAGTGTATAACCCAAGCGTGCAATCGAAGGGCAGCGACAAACAAGATTCACAATGTAAATGACAGCGCTTGGCATATTTGCCACCTGCGGCATACCTGCTAACGTCGGCACAGCACCTTCTTCGCCAAGCAGGCAAGGGGACCGGAACGGCTCAGGTATGAGGACAAGAATAAATGCAGGCTGATTTCTGGAATGACAAGCGCCCGGCAGGCGTTCCTTCGAACATTGACATGAATGCTTACAAGTCTGTGATCGAAGTGTTCGAACGCTCGTGCAAGAAGTTTGCTGACCGCCCGGCGTTCAGCAATCTCGGGGTGACGATGACCTACGCTGAGCTGGATCGTTACTCTGCGGCCTTTGCCGCCTATCTGCAGCAACACACCGATCTGGTGCCGGGCGACCGTATCGCGGTGCAGATGCCCAATGTGCTGCAGTACCCGATCGCAGTGTTTGGCGCCTTGCGTGCCGGGCTGATCGTGGTCAACACCAACCCGCTGTATACCGCTCGCGAGATGCGTCATCAATTCAAGGATTCCGGGGCCCGGGCGCTGGTCTACCTGAACATGTTCGGCAAACTGGTGCAGGAGGTACTGCCCGATACCGGCATCGACTTCCTTATCGAAGCGAAGATGGGCGACATGCTGCCGGCGGCCAAGGGCTGGCTGGTCAATACCATTGTCGCCAAGGTCAAGAAGATGGTCCCGGACTTCCATCTGCCCCAGGCTGTGCCCTTCAAGAGCGCGTTGAGTCAGGGACGTGGCGCAGTGCCCAAGCAGGTCTCGCTGAGCCTCGATGATATCGCTGTGCTGCAGTACACCGGTGGCACCACCGGCCTGGCCAAGGGCGCAATGCTGACTCACGGCAACCTGGTGGCCAACATGCTCCAGGTGCTGGCGTGCTTCTCCCAGCACGGCCCTGATGGCCAGCGGCTGATCAAAGAGGGCCAGGAGGTGATGATCGCACCGCTGCCGCTCTACCATATCTATGCCTTTACCGCGAATTGCATGTGCATGATGGTGACCGGCAACCACAACGTGCTGATCACCAATCCGCGAGACATTCCAGGCTTTATCAAAGAGCTGAAAAAATGGAAGTTCTCCGGGCTTCTCGGCCTGAACACCTTGTTCGTGGCGTTGATGAATCACCCGGAATTCAAGAACCTGGATTTCTCCGCGCTGAAAGTCACCAACTCCGGTGGCACCGCGCTGGTGACGGCCACCGCCGAGCGCTGGGAAAGCCTGACGGGCTGCCGCATCGTCGAAGGCTATGGCCTGACGGAAACCTCGCCGGTGGCCAGCACCAATCCGTACGGCAAGCTGGCGCGACTGGGTACAGTGGGCATTCCAGTGCCGGGTACGGCATTCAAGGTCATTGACGATGCAGGCAACGAACAGCCGATGGGCGAGCGGGGCGAGTTGTGCATCAAGGGCCCGCAAGTGATGAAAGGCTACTGGCAGCACCCTGAGGCTACGGCCGAGGCGCTTGATAGCGAGGGCTGGTTCAAGACCGGTGATATCGCGGTGATCGATCCTGATGGTTTTACCCGGATTGTCGATCGCAAGAAGGACATGATCATCGTTTCCGGTTTCAACGTGTACCCGAACGAGATCGAAGAGGTGGTCATGGGCCACCCGCAAGTGGCCAACTGCGCGGTGATCGGCATTCCAGACGAGCGCTCCGGCGAAGCTGTGAAGCTGTTTGTGGTGCCGCGTGAAGGCGGGGTGAGTCTTGAAGAGCTGAAGGCTTACTGCAAAGCCAACTTCACCGGCTACAAAGTGCCCAAGCACATCGTGCTGCGCGATTCGTTACCGATGACGGCGGTAGGCAAGATCCTGCGCCGGGAGCTGCGCGATATCGCCTGACGTCCAGGGTGGGCGCGGGCTTCTGTGGGAGCGGGCTTGCCCCGCGATGCGGTGTGTCAGGTACATCGCATCGCGTGGCAAGCCCGCTCCCACTTTATATGCATAAACTGGTTGTTTAGGTTTTTTACTCTAAAAATGACCATTGCATAATCAAGAGTCATTTTTGTGACTGTTTGGGCTGCTTTAGCTCTAGGCGACCCTTTGCAAAGCTGCTACTCTCGGCCCGCTTCTGATGATCTGGTTTGCAATAAACCGTAATCTTATATCAATAATAATCGCATCGACTGCGGTGAAGAATTCGCTGGTGCTGGAGGAGTGGGCTTCCATGATCGAAAATTTTTGGAAGGATAAGTACCCAGCCGGGGTTGCGGCGCAAATCAACCCCGATGAGTACCCGAATATCCAGGCAGTATTGAAACAGTCCTGCCAACGCTTTGCTGACAAACCAGCCTTTAGCAACCTGGGCAAAACACTGACCTACGGCCAGCTGTACGAGTTGTCGGGGGCCTTCGCCGCCTACCTGCAGCAGCATACTGACCTGCAGCCCGGCGATCGTATCGCCGTGCAACTGCCCAACGTGCTGCAATATCCGGTTGCCGTATTCGGCGCTATGCGTGCCGGCCTGATCGTGGTGAACACCAACCCGCTGTATACCGCACGGGAGCTGGAGCACCAATTCAATGACTCCGGTGCCAAAGCGCTGGTGTGTCTGGCCAACATGGCGCACCTGGCCGAAAAGGTCGTGCCCAAGACCCAGATCAAACACGTTATTGTCACCGAAGTGGCCGATATGCTGCCACCGGTAAAGCGCCTGTTGATCAACAGCGTGATCAAGTACGTGAAAAAAATGGTCCCGGCCTACCACTTGCCCAAGGCGCTGAAGTTCAATGATGTATTGAGCAAAGGCGCCGGCCAGCCGGTGAAAGAAGCGAGCCCCGACAGCAATGATGTGGCCGTGTTGCAGTACACCGGTGGCACCACCGGGGTGGCCAAGGGCGCGATGCTTACCCACCGTAACCTGGTGGCCAATATGCTGCAGTGCCGGGCGCTGATGGGCTCCAACCTCAATGAAGGTTGCGAGATCCTGATCACCCCGTTGCCGCTGTACCACATCTATGCCTTCACCTTTCATTGCATGGCAATGATGCTGATCGGCAACCACAACATCCTGATCAGCAACCCGCGCGACTTGCCGGCGATGGTCAAGGAGTTGTCGAAGTGGAAGTTCAGCGGCTTTGTCGGGCTGAACACCTTGTTCGTTGCCCTGTGCAACAACGAAAACTTCCGCAAGCTGGATTTCTCGAATCTGAAAATCACCCTGTCGGGCGGCATGGCCCTGCAGATGAGTGTCGCCGAGCGCTGGAAAGCAGTGACTGGTTGCGCCATCTGCGAAGGTTACGGCATGACCGAAACCAGCCCGGTGGCGGCGGTCAACCCGGCCGAGCAGAACCAGATCGGTACCATCGGTATTCCGGTGCCTTCGACCCTGTGCAAGATCATCAATGATGAGGGTGTCGAACTGCCGCTGGGTGAAGTCGGTGAACTGTGCGTCAAGGGCCCGCAAGTGATGAAGGGCTACTGGCAGCGCCTGGATGCGACCACCGAGATCCTCGACAGCGAAGGTTGGTTGAAGACCGGTGACATCGCCCTGATCCAGCCTGACGGCTACATGCGGATTGTCGATCGCAAGAAAGACATGATTCTGGTGTCCGGATTCAACGTATACCCCAACGAGCTTGAAGACGTGCTGGCTGCGCTGCCGGGCGTGTTGCAGTGTGCAGCCATCGGCGTGCCGGACGAGAAGTCCGGTGAAGTGATCAAGCTGTTCATCGTTGCACGGCCTGGCGTGACCCTGACCAAAGATCAGGTGATGGAGCACATGCGTGCCAATGTCACCGGCTACAAGGTGCCGCGTTTCATCGAGTTCCGTGATGCGCTGCCGACCACCAACGTCGGCAAGATCCTGCGTCGTGAGCTGCGTGATGAAGAGCTGAAAAAGCTGGGTCTGAAGAAGATCGCTTGAGTCAGTAATCGCGGGGCAAGTCGAGTCGTCGCACCGCCGCTCCCACCAGGGTTATTGAGTCCCCGGTGGGAGCGGGCTTGCCCCGCGATGCATTTAGCCTCAGCGCAACTTCTCAAGCATCTGGTAATACCACATCCCCGCCGCCAGCAACGGATTGCCCAGCACATCGCCCATCGGCACCTTGATGTGTTTGCAGCCTGCAAAGGTATCGAATTTCTCCAGCGTCCCGGTCAGCGCCTCGGCCATGATTTCGCCCATGATGTGGCTGGTGGCGATACCGTGCCCGGAGTAGCCCTGGCAGTACCAGACATTGTCGGAAAGCTTGCCCAGCTGCGGAATGCGGTTGACCACGATCCCCATGGCACAACTCCACTGGAACTCGATCGGCACGCCCTTGAGTGCCGGGAAGGTGCGCTCGATGCACGGGCGCAACTCACCAGCGATATCCCGCGAGTCACGGCCTGAATAGTTGGCGCCACCGCCGAACAGCAGGCGACCGTCTGCCGTCAGGCGGTAGTAGTCGAGGACAAAGCGGCAGTCATACACCGCCAGGTCCTGAGGGTTGATCTGTGCGGCCAGTTCGCCCAGCGGCGCGGTGGTGACGATGCCACCCATGGCCGGGAAGATCTTGCCCTTGAGCTGGCGCTTTTCCAGTTTGTGGTAGACGTCGCCTGCCAGCAGGATCTGCTTGGCTTCGACTCGCCCTTGCGCGGTGACCACCGCCGGCTGCTCGCCATGGACGATGTCCAGCACCTCGGAATTCTCGAAGATCAGCGCGCCCAGGCTATGCGCTGCACGGGCTTCGCCCAGGCACAGGTTGAGCGGGTGCAGGTGCAGGTTGCGCAGGTTCTTCAGCGCGCCCAGGTACAACGGGCTTTGCAGGTGTTCGGCCATGGCGTTGCGATCGAGTAACTGCACCTGGTCGCCCATGCCGCGGCGCTGTGCTTCGGCTGCGAAAGACTGCAGCTCATGCATGTGCGAGGCCTTCATCGCCGCATGCAGGTGACCGCGCTTGAGGTCGCAGTTGATGCCATAGCGTGCGACCCGCTGTTCGATGATCTGATGCCCGCGCCAGCGCAGGTGCCAGATGAAGTCGTCGACGTCTTCGCCAAGCTTTTCGCGCATCTGCTTGCGCATTGCCTCGTCACCCGAAAGGCTGCCAGTCACCTGGCCGCCGTTGCGACCGCTGGCGCCCCAGCCGATGCGGTTGGTCTCGACAATGGCGACTTTCAGGCCGCGTTCGGCCAGCTCGACGGCGCTGGCCACGCCGGTAAAACCGCCACCGATGATTGCCACGTCGACCTTGACCGTGCCTTTGAGCGTCGGGTACTGGGTGCTGTCGTTGAGGCTGGCGGTGTAGTAGGAAGCACTGCGTTGAGCGGTGCCGGTGTTCACGGCTGCGTTCATAAAAAATCCTTGGCGCAAAAATAAAGTGGATCAGGCCTGGGTCAGGTACCAGCGCCAGTCCTGTTCGCCGACTTCGGCCATGAACTGTCGGTACTCGGCACGTTTGACCGCCAGGTAGACACCGAGAAAGGCTTCGCCGAATGCCTCACGAGCCCAGTCCGAGGCCTCCAGGGCCTTGAGCGAAGTGAGCCAGTCGGTGGGCAGCAGTTCCTTGGCCTGGGCATAGCCGTTGCCTTCGACCGGAGCACCCGGGTCGAGCTGCTGGCGGATGCCCTGGTGCAGGCTGGCGAGGATCGCGGCGGCGGCCAGGTAGGGGTTGGCGTCGGCGCCACAGATGCGATGTTCGATGTGCCGGCTGTTGGCCGGGCCGCCGGGTACGCGCAGGCTCACGGTGCGGTTGTCGACACCCCAGGTCGGCGCCAGCGGTGCATAGCTGTTGGCCTGGAAGCGGCGGTAGGAGTTGGCGTTGGGGCAGAACAGCAGCAACGAGTCGAGCAGGTGCTTGAGCATGCCGGCCACTGATTGACGCAGCAGCGGTGTGCCGGCCTTGTCTTCGCTGGCGAACAGGTTGTTGCCGTGGGCATCAGCCAGGCTTACATGCATGTGCATGCCGGTGCCGGCCAGGTGATCGAAAGGTTTGGCCATGAAGCAGGCCTGCATGCCGTGCTTGTGTGCCACGCCTTTGACCAGACGCTTGTAGCGCACGGCCTGGTCCATGGCCAGCAGTGCATCGCCATGTTCCAGGGTGATTTCGACCTGGCCCGGGGCGTATTCGGAAATCGCCGTGCGTGCCGGGATGCCCTGGGCTTTGCAAGCACTATAAAGATCAGCGAGGAACGGCTCGATCTGCTCCAGCTCGCGCAGGCCATAGACCTGGGTGCCACGCGGACGTCCGCCATCGCTGTCCAGCGCCGCTTGCGGGCGACCCTGGTGGTCGCGCTTCTGGTCGAGCAGGTAGAACTCCAGCTCGCAGGCCATGACCGGATGGTAACCTTCGGCCTTCAGCGCATCGATGACCTTGACCAGCAGGTGGCGCGGGTCGGCGATGGTGGCTGGCAGGCCTTCGCTGGGGTGCATGCTGACCTGCACTGCGGCGGTCGGAATCTGCCGCCAAGGCAAGCGCACCAGGCTGTTTTCCAGCGGATAGGCGCGGCAGTCGATATCACCGACGT
The DNA here is from genome assembly GCF_000746525.1 of Pseudomonas alkylphenolica. NCBI lineage: Bacteria > Pseudomonadati > Pseudomonadota > Gammaproteobacteria > Pseudomonadales > Pseudomonadaceae > Pseudomonas > Pseudomonas alkylphenolica. The sequence goes on along the minus strand of NZ_CP009048.1, from coordinate 4,272,745 downwards.
CCCACACCAGTCCTGAGTTTTCCACATCGTCGCCATTGAGGGTCAGGCCGAGAATGGTGCTGGGCAGGGGGCGACCGCTTTCATACACCGCCAGCAGTTCTTCGCGGTGCAACAGCTTGCCGCGGGGCACGCCGTTGGCATCGAGGATGAACAGCTCGATCATCTCGATATCAGGGTTGTCAGCCAGGAATGTTCGGGCCTGTTCGATGGGGGCAAATTGCATGCGGTTCTCGCTCGCGCCGTCAGGCGCACAGGACTGTCTTCGCCAGCAGGCGACAGTCATGGACAGGTAGGCCAAGGCTGGCCGATATATTCAGTCTAGGGCGAGAACAACATCTGGTGGGCGGGCATGGCGGCAATGCCACAACGCCCAGAAGGCGAGGATGATGTGAACCAGCGGGTTTTCCCCGGAGCGAGCCCGCACCTTCGGGAACGAAGGGCGCAACAGCGGGTGGGGCAAGCTCAGGGGCGAAGTCATGCGCTGATACTCCCATGCCCTTGAAGGTTCATTAAATCAGCCTTTGTATACCTTCAGGTTGTCCATCACTAAACAATCATCCGGCTACCCGCAACCGTGCCGAGCGGGGGCAAATCTGCGACAATCGCAGCCCTTCCTATGCCGATCATGAAAAAGCAGGCTCACCTGCACGACTAAAAAGCCCCCATGACTGACCACGCTATCGATCAACTGCTGAAAAACCTCGACCACGCCATGATTGCCGAGCGCCATCGCTTGCGCCGGCAACTGCATGAATTGCGCAAGCGCCCGGACGAGGCGAAGCTGGCCCAGTGGGTCGACAAGGTCCAGGCGTCCTGTGCCCAGGTCACTGCGCGCAAGGCCAGCGTGCCGAGCATTCGTTACGACGACAGCCTGCCGATCGCCGCCAAGCGTGACGAAATCAAAAAAGTCCTCGCCGCGCATCAGGTGCTGATCATTGCCGGGGAAACCGGCTCGGGTAAAACCACCCAGTTGCCGAAAATCTGCCTGGAGCTGGGGCGTGGCCAGCATGGTCTGATTGCTCACACCCAGCCGCGGCGGATCGCGGCGCGCAGTGTTGCCACCCGGGTGGCCGAAGAACTGGGCACGCCACTGGGGGCACTGGTCGGTTATCAGGTGCGTTTTGAAGACCAGAGCGACGCCAATACCCTGGTCAAGCTGATGACCGACGGTATTCTCCTGGCCGAAACCCAGCACGACCGTTTTCTCGAGCGCTACGACACCATCATCGTCGACGAAGCTCACGAGCGCAGCCTGAACATCGACTTCCTGCTCGGTTATCTGAAAACCCTGTTGCCGCGGCGTCCGGACCTCAAGGTGATCATCACCTCGGCGACGATTGATCTGGAGCGTTTCTCCAAGCACTTCAACGACGCGCCAATCATCGAAGTCTCTGGCCGCACCTATCCGGTAGAAACCTGGTACCGGCCATTGACCAGCGAGCAGGACGAGGAGGGCAACCGCGTCGAGGACGACCTCACGGTTGATCAGGCGATTCTCGCCACCCTCGACGAGATTGCCGCCCATGAGCGCAGCCAGGGCAAAGGCCCGGGCGACGTGCTGGTGTTCCTGCCTGGCGAGCGCGAGATTCGGGACGCTGCGGAAATGCTGCGCAAGGCGCAGCTGCGCCACACCGAGATCCTGCCGTTGTATGCACGGCTGTCGCCCGCCGAGCAGCAGAAGATTTTCCAGTCCCACCCCGGTCGGCGAGTGGTGCTGGCGACCAACGTCGCCGAAACCTCGTTGACGGTGCCGGGTATCCGCTATGTGATCGACAGCGGCACCGCGCGGATCAGCCGTTACAGCTACCGAGCCAAGGTTCAGCGTTTGCCGATCGAGGCGGTGTCACAGGCCAGTGCCAACCAGCGTAAAGGCCGCTGTGGCCGGGTCGAACCGGGCATCTGCGTGCGGCTGTACAGCGAAGAAGACTTCAATGCACGGCCAGCGTTTACCGATCCCGAGATCCTGCGTACCAACCTGGCGGCGGTAATCCTGCAGATGCTGCACCTGCGCCTGGGTGAGATCGACGCCTTCCCGTTTATCGAGCCACCGGATGGCAAGGCCATCAGCGACGGCTTCAACCTGTTGCAGGAGCTCTCGGCGGTCAACCGCGAGAACCAGCTCACCCCGCTTGGGCGTCAGCTGGCGCGCCTGCCGGTCGACCCGCGGCTGGGGCGCATGCTGCTCGAAGGTGCCAAGCAGGGCAGTCTCAGTGAACTGCTGATCGTTGCCAGCGCCTTGTCGGTGCAAGACCCGCGCGAGCGTCCGCCGGAGCGTCAGCAAGCTGCTGACCAGGCGCATGCACAGTGGAAAGATGCCGACTCGGACTTTGCCGCGCTGGTCAGTCTGTGGCGTGGTTTCGAAGAACAGCGCCAGGCGCTGACCGCCAGCCCGCTGCGCAACTGGTGCCGGAAGAACTTCCTCAACTACCTGCGCCTGCGTGAATGGCGTGATGCCCATCGGCAGTTGAGCCTGATCTGCCGTGACCTGCAGCTGAGCATCAACAAAGAGCCGGCCGATTACCCGAAACTGCACAAGGCGATTCTTTCCGGCCTGCTTAGCCAGATCGGCCAGAAGACCGAAGACGGCGACTACCTGGGCGCCCGTCAGCGGCGTTTCTGGGTGCATCCGTCTTCGGGACTGGGCAAAAAGCGTCCACAGTGGATCATGACCGCCGAGCTGGTCGAAACCACCAAGCTGTATGCGCGCATGGTGGCCAAGATCGAACCGGACTGGATCGAGCCACTGGCCACTCACCTGATCAAGAAGAACCATTTCGAGCCGCACTGGGAGAAGAAGCGCGGCCAGGTGGTGGCTTATGAGCAGGTTACCCTGTACGGCCTGATCGTGGTCGGCCGCCGCCCGGTGCACTTCGGGCCGATCGATCCGGTGATGTCCCGCGAGCTGTTCATCCGCGAAGCGCTGGTGGGCGGCGAGATCCAGTCGAAGGCCAAGTGCCTGAGCGCCAACCGGCGTCTGCTTGAGCAGCTCGACGAGCTGGAGGCCAAGGCCCGGCGCCGGGATATTCTCGCCGATGACGAGACCCTGTACGGCTTCTATGAAGCACGTTTGCCAGCCGAGATCCATCAGACCGCGACCTTCGACAGCTGGTACCGGGTCAACAGCCAGAAAGACCCGCAACTGCTGATCATGCGCGAAGAAGATGTGTTGGCGCGCGAAGCCAGCGAAGTCACGGCGGCGCAGTATCCCGACACCTTGCGCCTGGGCGATCTGAGCCTGGCCTTGAGTTATCACTTCGAACCCAACCATCCGCGCGACGGTGTCACCGTGCGGGTGCCGGCGCCATTGCTGCCAAGCTTGCCGGGTGAGCGCCTGGAGTGGCTGGTGCCAGGTTTGCTCGAAGCCAAATGCATTGCCTTGGTGCGCAACTTGCCCAAGGCCTTGCGCAAGAACTTTGTGCCGGTGCCGGACTTCGTCAAAGCGGCGTTGCAGCGCATGACCTTCGCCGAAGGCTCGTTGCCGCAGGCCCTGGGGCGGGAATTGTTGCGCATGACCGGCGCACGGGTCAGCGATGAAGCCTGGGCCGAAGCGGCCGGGCAGGTCGACAACCACCTGAAGATGAACCTGGAAGTGGTCGATGGTCAGGGTAAGTTTCTTGGTGAAGGCCGCGACCTGACCGAGCTGACCGCACGCTTTGTCGCCGCCAGCCAGGCCGCACTGGCTGTGCCGCAAACCGAGAAAAGCCAGCAGCCAGTACAGGCCAAGGCCTTTGCCCAGGTTGCCGAGACCGCCCAGCAGAAGATCGCCGGGCTATCGATGACCGTGTACCCGGCCTTGGTGGAAGAAAACGGTACGGTCAAGGAAGGGCGTTTCTCGACCCAGGCCGAGGCCGAGTTCCAGCACCGCCGCGCCTTGCAGCGTCTGCTCCTGCAACAGCTGGCCGAACCGGCCAAGTTCCTGCGCGGCAAGCTCCCGGGGCTGACTGAACTGGGTTTGCTGTACCGCGAGCTGGGGCGTATCGATGCCTTGGTCGAGGATATCCTCCTGGCCAGCCTCGATAGCTGCATTCTCGACGGAGAAGAGCATCTGCCTCGCGATGGTGCCGGCCTGGCTTCCCTGGCAGAGCGCAAGCGCGGCAGCTGGACCGAGCATGCCGAACGCCTGGCCCGCCTGACCCTGGAGATCCTCAAGCTCTGGCACGGTCTGCAAAAACGCTTCAAGGGCAAGATCGACCTGGCTCAGGCCGTGGCGCTCAATGACATCAAACAGCAGCTCGGCAATCTGGTCTATCCGGGCTTTGTCCGCGAAACCCCGGGGCTGTGGCTCAAGGAGCTGCCGCGCTACCTCAAGGCCATCGAATTGCGCCTGGAGAAGCTCGGCTCCCAGGTGCAGAAGGACCGGGTCTGGAGCGGTGAGCTGGGCAATCTGTGGACCCAGTACAAGACCCGCGCTGACAAACATGCCCAGGAGGGCAAGCGTGACGAACAACTGACCCTGTACCGCTGGTGGCTGGAAGAATACCGGGTGTCGCTGTTCGCTCAGCAGCTCGGCACCAAGGTGCCGGTTTCGGACAAACGACTCAGCAAGCAATGGAGTCAGGTAGAAGCCTAAACGGCTGCAGTTGTGGCACACTTGGCCGATATTCGCCGCTGCCGCGCCCATCCTGCCGGCAGCAGCGCTTACCGAATGAAGTGCCCGGCAGCGCTCGCGCTGACGGGGTTATTGCGTGTAAAAGTTGGTACGTTCGTGCCAGCTGACCGAATCGAACAGGCCGTTGCCCGATCGGCATCGGCCCCTGAACAGAGGAACGACCGTGCATAACGTCGTCATCAGCGGCACCGGCCTGTATACCCCGGCCAACAGCATTTCCAACGAAGAGCTGGTGGAGTCTTTCAACGCCTATGTGCAGCAGTTCAACGCTGACAATGCCGAGGCCATCGAGCGTGGCGAAGTGCAGGCCCTGGCCGAATCCAGCGCCGCCTTCATCGAAAAGGCCTCGGGGATCAAGAGCCGCTTTGTCATGGACAAGGACGGTATCCTCGATCCACAACGCATGAAGCCACGCTTGCCGGAGCGCACCAACGACGAACCGTCGATTCTCTGCCAGATGGCCGTGGCGGCTGCCGAACAGGCCCTGCAACGCGCAGGCCGTACCGCTGCCGATGTCGATGCGGTGATCGTCGCCTGCTCCAACCTGCAGCGACCGTACCCGGCGATTGCCATCGAAGTGCAACAGGCCCTGGGTATCAACGGCTTTGGCTTCGACATGAACGTCGCCTGCTCTTCGGCCACCTTCGGCATCCAGACGGCCTGCAACAGCGTGCAACTGGGTCAGGCCCGCGCGATTCTGGTGATCAGCCCGGAAATCTGCACCGGCCACCTGAACTTCCGTGACCGCGACAGCCACTTCATCTTCGGTGACGCCGCCACCGCAGTACTGGTCGAGCGTGCCGACCTGGCCACCTCGGCGCATCAGTTCGACATCGTCAGCACCAAGCTGCTGACCCAGTTCTCCAACAATATCCGCAACAACTTCGGCTTCCTCAACCGAGCGGCCGAGGAGGGCATCGGCGCCCCGGACAAGCTCTTTGTCCAGGAAGGCCGCAAGGTGTTCCGTGAGGTCTGCCCGATGGTGGCCGAGCTGATCGCCCAGCACCTGGCTGAAAACAACATCAGTGTCAGTGACGTCAAGCGCTTCTGGCTGCACCAGGCCAACCTGAGCATGAACCACCTGATCGTCAAGAAGCTGCTCGGTCGCGATGCCCTGGAAGAAGAGGCACCGGTGATTCTCGACAGCTACGCCAACACCAGCTCGGCGGGCTCGGTGATCGCCTTGCACAAACATCAGGACGATCTGGCAAAAGGCGCTCTGGGCGTACTGAGCTCCTTCGGTGCCGGCTACTCCATCGGTAGCGTGATTCTGCGCAAGCGCTGAAGCCTGCGAACCGTCTGACAACAGTAAGACGGTTCTGCCTTGAAACAAAAGGATGCGCCCCACAGCGGGCGTCCCTTTTGTTGCTGGCTGGATTTGTAACAAAACCGTCTAATCGAACTCTACCGACACAACGACGGATGGATGGCGATAATGGGCGAAGAACAAGGCCGCTTGCTCGAACGGTTGCTCGCAGGCGAGCAGCCGGCTTTCAAGGAACTGGTAGACACCTATCAGGGCGCCATGCGCGCAGTGGCTTATGCCATTGTTGGCAGCCGCAATGCCGACGAGGTGGTGCAGGATGCCTGGCTGGCGGTGGTACGCAACCTGGCAGGGTTCCAGCAGCGTTCCAGTCTCAAGACCTGGCTGCTGACCATCACGGCCAACACGGCAAAAAACCGCTACAAACAGAACCGCCGGGAAGTACTGCTCGACGACCTGCCTGCGCCACATGGCACCGTCGGCGATGAGCGATTCGCCGGCGATGGCCATTGGCTGTTAGCGCCTTCGGCCTGGCATGAAGACTCGCCCGAAGCCTTGCTCAGCCAGGATGAGTTGCGCGAGTGCCTTGAACATACTTTGCTCAGCCTGTCCGAGCTGCAGAGCAGCGTTCTGGTGCTGCGCGAACGCCAGGGACTGGAGCTGGAGCAAATCTGTAATCTTCTCGATATTTCGCTCTCCAATGTCCGCGTGCTGCTGCACCGGGCACGGCTGAAGGTCTTCGCGACCCTGGAACATTTCGAGGAAACCGGCCAATGCTGACCTGCAAGGAACTTGTCGCCCGCTCAAGCGATTACCTGGATGGAGAACTTCCCCTGGGTGAAAAACTGCTGGCTCGCCAGCACCTGTTGTTTTGCAAAAGCTGTCGACGGTTCATCAAGCAGATGCGTTTGACCCAGGCGACGATCAAGGCGCTGCCGGAGGCGCCGGTAGACGACATTGACGAAATCGTCCAGCGCATGACAGACGCCCAGCGAACTCAAGACAAACCCTGAAAATCGCGCCGGAAGGCCCTGCAACGGGGCTTTCTGGCTTATTCTTATTCGAAGTAAAAAGTTCCCCTGTAACAAAACATTTATATAAAAGCCACTGATCTGACATAACCCCCCGCCAAGATTCCTCCCCAGCACAAGTGGCTCAAGCCGCGTGTTTTTCCAACATTATCAAGACCATAAAGTAGGGGAGCTTCTTCGATGATCCGTAAGCACTTCGCAGGTTTCGCAGCCAGCGCCTTGGCCATGGCCGTTACCGCCCAGGCTTTTGCGGGTACCGTGACCACCGACGGCGCCGATATCGTAGTCAAGACCAAGGGTGGCCTCGAGGTCGCTACCACCGACAAGGAATTCAGCTTCAAACTGGGCGGTCGTGTTCAGGCTGACTACAGCCGTTTTGACGGTTTCTACACCAAGAACGGCAACACTGCCGACGCCGGTTACTTCCGTCGTGCTTACCTGGAACTGGGCGGGGTGATGTACACCGACTGGGCCTACCAGATTGCTTACGACTTCTCGCACAACTCCGGCGGTGACAACCGTTCCGAAGATGGCTACTTCGACGAAGCCTCCCTGGCTTACAACGGCTTCAAACCGGTGTCGATCAAGGTGGGCCGTTTCGACCCTGAGTTCGGTCTGGAGAAAGCCACCAGTTCCAAGTGGGTAACGGCTCAGGAACGTACCGCAGCTTACGATCTGGTCGACTGGACCAACTCGCACAACGGCGGCATGGGTCTGCAGGCATCCGGTAACGCCGGCGACTCGCTGTATGGTTCGGTGGGTGTGTTTGCCAAAGACGCGACCAACCAGGACAAAGACGGCGACAGCACCAAGCAGTTCAACCTGCGCGGCGTCTTCGCACCTATGCACGAGGCGGGTAATGTCCTGCACTTTGGTATCAACTACGCCCAGCGCGACCTCTCCGACACTGCATTCGATGGCCGTATCCGCAGCCGTCTGGGCATGCGTGGCGTGAGCACCGACGGTGGCCAGGATGCCGGTAACAATGGCAACCGCCTGGTTCTCGGTGGCGCCAACAACACCCCGGCCGGTGCCTACGACACCGACAAGGCCTGGAACCTGGAAGCGGCCTGGGCCATGGGCCCGTTTTCGGTGCAGGGTGAGTACATCAAGCGTGACACGCAAGCTGACGATGATGCGTTCTCCGACATCAAGTCCGAAGGTTACTACGGTCAACTGGCCTACACCCTTACTGGTGAAGCGCGCGGTTACAAGCTGGGCAAATTCGACAGCATCAAACCGCAGAACAAGCAGATCGGTGCCTGGGAACTCTTCTACCGCTACGACCACCTGAGCACTGACGATGACAATGGCGCATTTGCCGATATTGGCGATGTGGAAGCCAAAGTGCACAACGTCGGTGTGAACTGGTACGCCAACGAGTCGATCAAGCTCAGCGGTGTGTACGTCAAAACCAAGGTCGACAATGCCGAGAACGCTGCCGGCGACGACAGCGGCGACGGTTTCGTAATGCGCGCGCAGTACGTGTTCTAAGCAACACCGCTCCTCGGGTGGGAGCGAGCTTGCCTCGCGATGCGATTTGACTGACAGCATGCGATCGCGGGGCAAGCCCGCTCCCACCGAACTGCATTGCCCCGCTTTGCGGGGCTTTTTTTCGTCTGCGCGACGAGGCAGACTGCGCCAATGCCTAACCTTATCCTGTCACACCTTGCCGAACTCACCCCTGCTGCCTGGGATGCCCTGGTGCCAGCAGAGCAACCGTTTTTGCGTCACGCGTTTCTGAGCAGCCTGGAAGATAGCGGCAGTGCCAGTAAACGCACTGGCTGGACGCCTGCGCATCGCGCACTGACGGATGCTGACGGACAGCTTCAGGCTGCCCTGCCGGCCTATGTGAAAACCCACTCCTTTGGTGAATACGTCTTCGATCATGGTTGGGCCGACGCTTGCGAGCGTGCGGGGATTGCCTACTACCCGAAGCTGCTCTGTGCGGTGCCGTTTTCCCCGGTCTGTGGCCCACGGCTATTGGGTCAGCCCGAAGCTGCTGCGCAATTGATGGATCGGCTTACCGAGGACTTGGCGGAGCAGGGCTTGTCGGGGGCGCATGTCAATTTCACCGATGAGTTTGCTGACGAACTAATGCGCGGTCGCGAAGGCTGGATGGAGCGCCTGGGGTGCCAGTTTCACTGGCGCAATCAGGGTTATCGGGACTTTCAGGACTTTCTCGACAACCTCAGCTCACGCAAGCGCAAGCAGATGCGCAAAGAACGTGAGCAGGTGGCGGGGCAGGGCATCGAGTTTCGCTGGTACCGTGGTGATGAACTGAGCGAGGCGCAATGGGATTTCGTTTTTGCCTGCTACGCCAACACTTATGCAGTACGTCGTCGGGCGCCGTATCTGACCCGCTCGTTCTTCAGCCTGCTGGCCGAGCGCATGCCGACGGCGATCCGCGTGGTGATGGCGCGCCAGGCCGGGCGTGATGTGGCCATGGCCTTCAGCCTGGTAGGCGGTGACAGTCTGTATGGCCGCTACTGGGGATGCCTGGATGAGTTCGACCGGCTGCATTTCGAGACCTGCTTTTATCAAGGCATGGACTTTGCCATTGCCGAGGGGCTGCAGCGCTTTGATGCCGGTGCGCAAGGGGAGCACAAATTGATTCGTGGCTTTGAGCCGGTGATTACCCGCTCCTGGCATTACCTGCTGCATCCGGGACTGCGCCGGGCCGTGGTGGAGTTTTTGCAGCAGGAACGGGCAGGGGTGCTGGCCTATGCCGAAGAGGCACGCACGGCATTGCCCTATCGGCAATGCTGATGGTGGGAGCGGGCTTGCCCCGCGATGCGATGTAACCGGTAAACCGCAATCGCGGGACAAGCCCGCTCCCACCATCAGTCGATGCCGACAAACCCACCGGTCTGGTGATGCCACAAGCGCGCATACAATCCCTGCTGCGCGAGCAGCTCGGCATGGCTGCCCATCTCGGCAATCCGGCCTTTTTCCAGCACCACCAGGCGGTCCATGCGGGCAATGGTCGACAGCCGGTGGGCGATGGCGATTACGGTCTTGCCTTGCATCAGGGTCTCGAGGCTTTCCTGAATCGCTGCTTCCACTTCCGAGTCCAGCGCGGAAGTGGCCTCGTCCATGATCAGGATCGGCGCGTTCTTGAGCAGTACCCGGGCAATGGCGATGCGCTGGCGCTGGCCACCGGAGAGCTTGACCCCGCGTTCACCGACATGGGCATCGAAGCCGGTGCGGCCCTGGGCATCGGACAGCAGCGGGATGAACTCATCGGCGCGGGCCTGACGGACCGCTTCCCAGACCGCTTCGTCACTGGCGTCGGGACGCCCGTACAGCAGGTTTTCGCGGATCGAACGGTGCAGCAGCGAGGTGTCCTGGGTGATCATGCCGATCTGCGCGCGCAGGCTGGCCTGGGTGACCAGGGCAATGTCCTGGCCATCGATCAGGATGCGTCCGCTTTCCAGGTCATACAAACGCAGCAGCAGGTTGACCAGGGTTGATTTACCCGCGCCGGAGGGGCCGATCAGGCCGATTTTCTCGCCAGGACGAATGTCCAGGTTCAGGCCATCGATAATCCGGGCGCCTTTGCCGTAGTGAAAACAGACATTTTCGAACTTCACCGCACCGCGATCGACTTTAAGCGCCGGGGCTTTCGGTGGGTCGGTGACGGTGACCGGCTGAGCGATGGTCTGCAGGCCATCCTGAACCATGCCGATGTTCTCGAAGATGCCGTTGACCACCCACATGATCCAGCCGGACATGTTGACGATACGTATCACCAGGCCGGTGGCCAGGGCGATGGCACCGACGCTGATCAGCGACTGGGTCCACAGCCACAGGGCCAGGCCCGTGGTGGTCACGATCAGCAGGCCGTTGAGGCTGGTGATGACCACGTCCATGCTGGTGACCACGCGGGCGGCCAGTTGGGTTTTTTCAGTCTGTTCGCTGATCGCTTCGCGTGCGTATTGCTGCTCGAAGTCGGTGTGGGCGAAGAGTTTCAGGGTGGTGATGTTGGTGTAGCCATCGACGATGCGGCCCATGAGTTTGGAGCGAGCGTCGGAAGAAATCACCGCACGGGCTTTGACCCGCGGCACAAAGTAGTAGAGCGCGCCGATGTAACAGAGGATCCAGCTGATCAGCGGCAGCATCAAGCGCCAGTCTGCCTCGGCAAACAGCACCAGTGAGCTGATTGCATAGATCAGTACGTGCCACAGGGCGTCCACCGCCTGCACGGCCGAGTCGCGCAGCGAGTTGCCGGTTTGCATGATGCGCTGGGCAATGCGTCCGGCAAAGTCGCTCTGGAAGAAATTCAGGCTCTGCTTGAGCACATAGGTGTGGTTTTGCCAGCGGATCATGCTGGTCATGCCGGGGCTGATCGTCTGGTGCACCAGCAGGTCGTGCAGGCCGACGAACACCGGGCGCAGCAGCAGCGCTACCACCAGCATCCAGATCAGCTCAGCGGCGTGTTCGCTGAAAAAGTTGATGTTGGGAGTGCCCTGGGCCAGATCGATGATCCGGCTCAGGTAACTGAACAGTGCCACTTCGATCAGCGCGCCGATCAGGCCGACCACCAGCAGCGCAGCAAAGCTGGGCCAGACCTGGCGCAAGTAGTACAGATAAAACGGCAGTACCGTACTTGGCGGCGAGGCGCTGGGGGCTTCACGAAAGATATCGATCAGCTTTTCGAACCGGCGAAACAGCATGAAAGAGGTAACTCCTGTTCAGTCAGACCCTCAGGCCTTGGCTCACGTCCCTGTGAAGCCCGGGTCAGTCGATGCGTTTGGCCGACTTGATGAACACCGGGTCAGCCGGCACATCGCGCATGCCTTTCTTGACCGTGGTCGGCGAGTTGACGATCTGATCGACGACGTCCATACCTTTGACCACCTTGGCGAATACCGCGTAACCGGCGTCACGACCCGGGTCGAGGAAGGCGTTGTCGGCTACGTTGATGAAGAATTGGCTGGTGGCCGAGTTGGGGTTGGAAGTGCGCGCCATCGACAGCGTGCCACGGGTGTTGTGCAGGCCGTTGCTGGCTTCGTTGCGGATCGGATCATTGGTCGGCTTTTGCACCATCTGCTCGGTAAAACCGCCGCCCTGGGCCATGAAGCCCGGGATCACCCGGTGGAAAATGGTGTTGTTGTAGAAGCCGCTGTCCACGTACTCGAGGAAGTTCTTGCTGCTGATCGGTGCCTTGACCGGGTCCAGTTCCACTTCGATCTGGCCGAAGCTGGTGTCGAGCAATACGTGCGGCGCTTTGTCGGCAGCCATCAGGCTGGTGGCGAAGACGACCGAGCAGGTGGCGAGCAGGAGTTTTTTCAGCATGGGCTCAATGTTCCTTGAGAGGTGGTGGACGCCGCCAGAAACTGCAGCAGCGTCTGATTGAAAATGTGCGGTTGATCCAGGGGTGTAGCGTGCCGGGAATTTTCGATGACCGCCAGTCGCGCCTGGGGAATCAGGGCCACATAGCGCTCTTTCAGGGCTACCGGGGTGTAATCCTGATCGGCACTGATGACCAGCGTAGGACAGCGGATCTGCCCCAGGCGTTCGCTGACGCCCCAACCGACAATGGCATCGAAGCTGGCAAGGTAAGCGCGCTTGTCGTTTTTCGCCCAGCGTTCGGCCATCTTGCGGCGCAGGTCGGCCTGTTGCGGTTCAGGGAACAGCCGCGCAGCCAGGCCCTTGCCGATGGCCTCCAGGCTCAGCGCGCGGGCCAGGGCCCAGCGCTTGGCCCACCAGATCCAGTCCTGGCGGGTGCGGCGCTTGACCTCCGGGGCGCTGTTGACGATGCACAGGCTGCGCAGCCACTGCGGGTGATCGACCGCGAACTGAAAGCCGACCATGCCGCCCATCGACAGGCCGACCAGGTGTACCGGGCCGGTCTGCAGCTGTTCGAGCAAGGCCAGCAGATCGGCGCTGAAACTCTGGATGCTGTAGCGCTCGCGGGGTTTGTCGGAGCGACCGTGGCCACGGATGTCCATCAGGATCACCCGGTAGTGACGGGCAAGTGCCGGCACTTGCATCTCCCAGTCCTGACAGCTGGAGCCCAGGCCATGGAGCAATACCAGCGGATCGCCCTGGCCGTATTCCTCGTAGTGCAGTGAACAACCTTCATGTTCGAAATAGGCCATGGGCATGATTCCTGTCAGGCTTGGGCGGGAGCGGCGAAGGGCACGTCCAGCGGCGCGGTATCGAAGTTGCGCAGCAATTCGATGAGGATCTGTGTGGCCGGGCCCAAGGGTTTGTCCTTGTTGGAGTAAAGGTAGAACAGTGGATGGCGACTGCCACCCTGATCCAGCGGCAGGGGCTTGAGCACGCCTTCGCGCAATTCCCGTTCGATCAGGTGGCGCGGCAGCCAGGCGAAACCCAGGCCGCTGCTGACGAAGGTCGACGCGGTGGCCAGGCTACCGACGGTCCAGCGCTGTTCGGCGCCGAGCCAGCCGACATCGCGCGGTTGCGCACGGCCCGAGTCGCGGATCACCACTTGCAGCTGGCTTTCCAGATCCTGGAAATTCAGCTCGCGACCCAGTCGATGCAGGCTGTGATCGGGATGGGCCACGGCGACGAACTCCACCGAACTGAGTTCGGTGCCCAGGTAGCCGGAGATGTTGAAGCCGCTGATGGCCAGGTCGGCGATGCCTTCATGCAGCACCTCTTCGACCCCGGACAGCACTTCTTCACGCAGGCGCACGCGGCAACCGCGACTTTGCGGCATGAAGGCGCTCAAGGCGCGAACCAGACGGGCATTGGGGTAGGCGGCATCGACCACCAGGCGCACTTCGGCCTCCCAACCCTGTTCCATGTGGTGGGCCAGGTCTTCCAGCTGGCTGGCCTGCTTGACCAGTTGCCGGGAGCGGCGCAGCAGCACGTTGCCGGCTTCGGTCAGCACTGCCTTGCGGCCATCGATGCGCAGCAGTGGTACCCCCAGCTGGTCCTGCATGCGCGCCACGGTGTAGCTCACCGAGGATTGCGAACGGTGCAGCGCTTCGGCCGCCTGGGCAAAACCACCGTGATCGACCACTGCCTGCAGGGTCCGCCACTGATCCAGGGTAACGCGCGGCGCTTTCATCTTCGGCTCCTGTTGTCCTAAGCTGGCGCTCTTTCATGGAGAGCGTCGTATGAAGAAATGTTGTGCTGTACTGCTGGCCCTGCTTCCGCTCACAGCCTTGGCTTATCCCATCGATGTGGAAAAGACCCTCGACGGCGTCAAGCTCGACTACACCACCTACGACACTGACCGCGATATCGGTTCGATCACCCTGAACAACTACGGCGAAGTGCCGGCCCAGTGCAAAGTGCTGTTTCGCAACGGCCCGGAAGCGCCCAGGGTGCGCCGGGTACAAGTGCCAGCCAGGCAGAGCAAGGACGTCACGGCCAAATTCAACCGCGAGATCATCAAGCTGCGCATCAGCCTGGACTGCAAGCCGCAATGAATGAGGCTAACGCACCGGCACTATAAAACAAATAAACTGATAGATAGCACCCAGATTTTACGCTTTTTAATCGATCGGTCACTGTTTAATCTTACCTCCATCGACTTACCACATTCGCCGATGGAGGCAACCCATGTCCCGTGTACTCGTAATCGAAAGCAGCGCCCGCCAGCAGGGTTCGATCTCCCGGCAACTGACCAGTGACTTCGTCAGCCAGTGGCAAGCCGCCCATCCTGGCGACCAGGTCACCCTGCGCGACCTGGCTGTCAACCCGGTGCCGCACCTGGATGCCAACCTGCTCGGTGGCTGGATGAAGCCCGAAGAGCAGCGCAACAGCGACGAGCTGCAGGCGCTGGCCCGCTCCAACGAACTGACCGACGAAGTGCTGGCCGCCGATGTACTGGTGCTGGCTGCGCCGATGTACAACTTCACCATCCCTAGCACCTTGAAGGCCTGGCTGGACCACGTACTGCGTGCCGGTATCACCTTCAAATACACCGAAACCGGCCCGCAGGGGCTGCTGACCGGCAAGAAGGCCTACATCCTCACGGCCCGCGGCGGCATCCATGCTGGCGCCTCGAGCGACCATCAGGAACCGTACCTGCGCCAGGTGATGGCCTTCATCGGTATCCACGATGTGACCTTCATTCACGCCGAAGGCCTGAACATGGGCGGTGACTTCCATGAGAAAGGCTTGAACCAGGCCAAGGCCCAGCTGGCCGCGGTGGCCTGATTGCACTGAATTTTCCCGCCTGACACCTGTTGCTCCTTTGGGTGTACCTGCCCGGTCATTGCCTTGTGCATGACCGGGCTTTTTTGTCTGTTGCAATCGCGGGGCAAGCCCGCTCCCACCGGTGGGAGCGGGCTTGCCCCGCGATCGGTGAACCGCTAAGGTCGCCGCCTCCACAGCAAGGGGCAACCATGGGCTATTTATTGATCGTCGCACTGATCCAGGCGTTTTCCTTCAGCCTGATCGGCGAGTACCTGGCAGGTCATGTCGACAGCTATTTCGCCGTGCTGGCGCGGGTAGTGCTGGCCGGGCTGGTGTTCTTGCCGCTGACCCGCTGGCGTCAGGTCGAGCCGCGTTTCATGCGCTCGATGCTGCTGATCGGCGCCCTGCAATACGGCATTACCTATGTGTGTCTGTACCTGAGCTTCAGGGTGCTGACCGTGCCGGAAGTGCTGTTGTTCACCATCCTCACGCCCCTGCATGTGACCCTGATCGAAGATGCCCTGAACCGGCGCTTCAATCCCTGGGCGCTGGTGGCGGCCCTGGTGGCGGTGGCGGGCGCGGCAGTGATCCGCTTCGATAGCATCAGCCCGGACTTCTTCATCGGCTTCCTGCTGCTGCAACTGGCCAACTTCACCTATGCCGCCGGCCAGGTGCTGTACCGTCACCTGATCGCGCGCAATCCCAGCGACCTGCCGCATTACCGGCGCTTTGGCTATTTCTACCTGGGTGCCTTGCTGGTGGTATTGCCGGCGTTCCTGGCGTTCGGCAACAGCCAGCACCTGCCCAGCACCGATGTGCAGTGGCTGGTGCTGCTGTTTCTCGGGCTGTGCCCGACGGCGCTGGGGTTGTACTGGTGGAACAAGGGCGCATGCCTGGTTTCCGGCGCGACCTTGGCGGTGATGAACAACCTGCACGTACCGGTGGGGCTGCTGCTCAACTTGCTGATCTGGAATCAGCACGAGCCCCTGGGCAGGTTGTTCATCGGCGGGGCGGTGATTCTGGCTTCGCTATGGCTCGGTCGTCTCGGCAGTCAGCGTCCGTTGCTGGTGGGGCAGGCCCGCCGGTAGCAGACCGGCGCGCAGGTCATTGCCGCTGGGCTGCTGATACAGGCTCAGGCCGAACTCCGGCATCACCGCCAGCAGGTAGTCGAAGATATCGCCCTGAATACGCTCGTAGTCGGCCCACGCGGTGGTGCGGGTGAAGCAGTAGATCTCCAGCGGCACGCCCTGGGCGGTGGTCTGCATCTGGCGGACCATGCAGGTCATGTTCGGCTGGATTTCCGGGTGGCTCTTCAGGTAGGCCAGGGCATAGGCGCGGAAGGTGCCGATGTTGGTCATGCGCCGACGGTTGGCGGAAAGCTCGGCGACATTGCCCTGGGCTTCGTTCCAGGCCTTGAGCTCGCTGCGCTTGCGGGCGATGTAGTCGGTCAGCAGGCGCACTTCACCCAGGCGCTGTTCCTCATCGTTGCGCAGGAAGCGCACTCCGCCGGCATCGATGAACAGGCTGCGCTTGATCCGCCGCCCGCCCGACTGCTGCATGCCGCGCCAGTTTTTGAAGGACTCGGACATCAGCCTCCAGGTAGGAATGGAGACGATGGTCTTGTCGAAGTTCTGCACCTTGACCGTGTGCAGGGTGATGTCCACCACATCGCCGTCGGCACCGACCTGGGGCATCTCGATCCAGTCGCCGACCCGCAACATGTCGTTGCTGGTCAGCTGCACGCTGGCCACGAATGACAGCAGGGTGTCCTTGTACACCAACAGGATTACCGCCGACATCGCACCCAGGCCCGACAGCAGCAACAGCGGCGAACGGTCGATCAGCGTGGCGACAATGATGATCGCGCCAAAGACGTAGAGCACCATCTTCGCCAGTTGCACATAACCCTTGATCGAGCGTGTGCGGGCGTGTTCGGTACGCGCGTAGATGTCCAGCAGGGCATCGAGCAGGGCACTGATGGCCAGCATCAGGAACAGAATGGTGAAGGCCAGCGCGACGTTGCCGAGGAAATGCTGGCTGGGGGTATTGAGCTCCGGCACCAGTTTCAGGCCGAACTGCACCACCAGCGATGGTGTCATCTGCGCCAGGCGGTGGAACACCTTGTTTTGCAGCAGATCATTGACCCAGTGCAGTGCCGGCTGTCGGCCCAGCAGCTTGACGGCGTGAAGTATCAGAAAGCGTGCCACCCGGCCCAGCACCAGGGCGATGACCAGCAGCACACCCAGGCCGAGGCCCGCGTGTATCACGGGATGTTGATCAAGAGTGCCCCAAAGATCGAGGGCGTTTTGCCAGAACTGTTCAATAGCCATGCGGTAGTTGACGTGTCCGAAGTGAAATTGAGGGGTTATTAGAGCCCGGAACGGTGCATCAATGCCAAAAGAAATTCGGCGTAGGCGCTGGAAAACGTTACCCTATACGGCTGAATTTCTGCACATGCCCGAGGTACACCCGTGTTTTCCCAATTCGCCCTGCACGAACGCCTGCTCAAAGCCGTTGCTGCACTGAACTTCGAAGAGCCGACTCCGGTGCAGGCGGCCGCCATTCCCCTGGCTTTGCAGGGGCGTGACCTGCGGGTGACGGCGAAAACCGGTAGCGGCAAGACCGCAGCCTTCGTACTGCCGGTGCTCAACCGTCTGGTCGACCTCAAGCAAAAGCGTGTCGAGATCCGCGCCCTGGTACTGCTGCCAACCCGTGAGCTGGCCCAGCAGACCCTCAAGGAAATCGAGCGTTTTGCCCAGTTCACCTTCATCAAGGCCGGCATGATCACCGGCGGTGAAGACTTCAAGGAACAGGCCGCCATGCTGCGCAAGGTGCCGGATATCCTCGTCGGTACCCCGGGCCGTATGCTCGAGCAGCTTAACGCCGGCAACCTCAAGCTTGAGCATGTGCAGGTCGTCGTTCTCGACGAAGCCGACCGCATGCTCGACATGGGCTTCTCCGAAGACGTCGAGCGTCTGTGCGGCGAGTGCCCGAACCGCGAACAGACCCTGCTGTTCTCCGCCACCACCGGCGGTGCCGGTCTGCGCGACATGATCGGCAAAGTGCTCAAAGACCCTGAGCACCTGATGCTCAACACCGTCAGCCAGCTCAACGACGGTACCCGTCAGCAGATCATCACCGCCGACCACAACCAGCATAAAGAGCAGATCGTCCAGTGGCTGCTGGCCAACGAGACGTATCAGAAGGCGATCATCTTCACCAACACCCGGGTCATGGCCGACCGCATCTACGGTCACTTGGTGGCCAAGGACGTCAAAGCTTTCGTCCTGCATGGCGACAAGGACCAGAAAGACCGCAAGCTGGCCATCGAGCGCCTGAAGCAGGGCGGTGCCAAGGTGCTGGTGGCGACCGACGTCGCGGCCCGTGGCCTGGACGTTGACGGCCTGGACCTGGTGATCAACTTCGACATGCCGCGCAGCGGCGACGAGTACGTGCACCGTATCGGTCGTACCGGTCGTGCCGGTAACGAAGGCCTGGCGGTTTCGTTGATCTGCCATGGCGACTGGAACCTGATGTCGAGCATCGAGCGCTACCTGAAGCAGAGCTTCGAGCGCCGGGTCATCAAGGAAGTCAAAGGCACCTACAGCGGGCCGAAGAAGGTCAAGGCCTCGGGCAAGGCTGCTGGCGTGAAGAAGAAAAAGACTGACAAGAAAGGCGACAAGAAGGTCGTGGCCAAGCGCAAGCCGACCGCCAAGCCGAAGCCTAATGCACCGCTGGCCAGCGCCGACGGTCTGGCGCCGCTCAAGCGTCGCAAGCCGGCACCGGCTGCAGAGTAACGCCATTTATCGCGGGGCAAGCCCGCTCCCACAGGGCTGAATGTCTACCTGTGGGAGCGGGCTTGCCCCGCGAAAGCTCACACGTTCTTCTCCGCCGACTTCAATTCCTGCAACCGCTTGTCGATCAGCTGGCACTTGTCCGGCAGGTCCTTGCTGGCACTCTCAAGTTTCATACCTTTCAACTCGTCATTGATCTCCTTGGCCTTCTGCGGATTCTGCTCCGTCAGTCGCGTTACCTCCTTGGCCAGCTCCTCGCGTTTTTCCGTGGCTTCTTCAAGCGTGCACGCCCAACTCGGCAAGGCCAACAGCAAGCTGGCGGCGGCAGTGATGTTCAACAGGCTTTTCATGGGCAGAGCTCCCTTGGCTTGGTCTTGCGGTTGAGCCGCAAGCGGCGCGCAAAGTTCAGTCGAACAGCAACACAAGGCTGGCAATCAACGCCTGCAGCCGCTGATAATCGGCGCTGGATCCACAGCTGCCGAGACTCTGCCATGCCGTTAGCCGATAGCGGGTGCCCGCAATGAGCGCCACCCGTCGCAACACCGATGCCTTTGCCCTGCAAGTAATGCTGGTGCTGTGCCTGATCTGGGGCATTCAGCAGGTAATGATCAAGCTGGCCGCGCCAGACATTGCGCCAGTGATGCAACAGGCCCTGCGTTCGGGCATGGCGGCGGTACTGGTCGGCCTGCTGATCTGTTTTCGCGGCGGCTGGGACCAGGTGGCGCACACCTGGCGCGGCGGGCTGCTGGCCGGTGCGCTGTTCGGGGTGGAGTTTTTGTTCATTGCCGAAGGCCTGAAGCTGACCTCGGCGGCGCACATGTCGGTGTTCCTCTACACCGCGCCGGTGTTCACTGCTCTTGGCCTGCACTGGCTGCTGCCGAGCGAGCGTCTACGGCCCCTGCAGTGGTTGGGCATCGTCCTGGCCTTCGCCGGTATTGCCTATGCCTTTGCCGGTGGCGTGTCGCTGTCTGAGATGGACGGGCGCATGCTGTTGGGCGATGCCTTCGGCGTGCTGGCAGGTCTGGCCTGGGGCGCGACCACCGTGGTGGTGCGCGCTTCCCGGCTGTCGGAGGCACCTGCGACCCTGACCTTGTTCTATCAACTGGCGGTCGGTTTTGTCGGTTTGTTGCTGATTGCCGCCGTCAGTGGCCAGGTCACCCAGGTGCAATTCACGCCTCTGTCTATTGGCAGCCTGTTGTTCCAGGGGCTGATCGTGTCGTTCTTCAGCTACCTGACCTGGTTCTGGCTGCTGCGTCGTTACCTGGCGTCGAACCTGGCGGTGTTTTCCTTCATCACCCCACTGTTCGGGGTGACCTTTGGTGTGCTGCTGCTGGGCGAACCATTGAGCCTGAACTTCGTGCTCGGGGCCATCATGGTCCTGCTCGGCGTCACGCTGGTCAGTGCTGAGCAGTGGGTGCGCCGACGGTTGCGCAGCCTGCTCGGCTAGGCTACGGCCGCCAGAGCAGTGCACCGCCCAGCAGCAGACCGCAGCCGGCGATGACCAGTGCCGGTTGCAGGCTGGCGGCGAACTGATTGCTCAGCGCGGCCAGCAGCGGCCCGCTGAGCTGGCCAAGGGCGAAACAGGCGGTCAGCAAGCCTGCGTTGCGCTGATAGGCATTGGATGACAGTTCGCGCAGGCGCTGCATCATCAGTTGCATGCAGGCCAGGAACGGCGTGCCGCACAACAACACCCCCAGGGCCAGCCCCGGGCCATTGCCCAGCAGGCAGGCGAACACCCCGGCAGCCTGCAACCAAAGCGTCGTCATCAACCAGCGCGAGGTGCTGCCCCAGTGTGGACGGCGATAGCTGGCCATCTGTGACATGAACGTGGCCGGGATGATGTAGCCGATGCCGTACAGGGCGTAGATCAAGCCCAAGCGTGCGATCCCTTGGGTTGGTCCTTGCATCGTCGAAGGTCCACTGGCAGGCGCTGAGGCTTGTGGGCGGGGCAGAAAGGGCAGCACTGCCAGCAGCATCACCAGCGCGCCAGCGGCATAGATCAGCCACAGTGGAGCCGAGCCCAGGCCGTACAGGTTGGAGAACAGCGCCAGCAGGCCGGTGAGCATGATGCCGACGCCTGGCCCGGCGAACACCCGGGCCGCCGAGCGCTTGCACCGGGTACCGTCGAACCTGTCGATACGCCTGCGTCAGCTGGAAGAGCAGTTGGGCGTCGAGTTGTTTCGCCGCGGTGCAGGGCGGGCAACCGGCGGGGGACTTTGCCCTTGGCACCATGTACAGCACTGCCGCCATTCACCTGCCGGCACTGCTGGCGCGCTATCACAAGGCCTATCCTGCGCTGAACCTGCAGGTGCACAGCGCCCGGGATGTAGCCGGGCGGGCGGTGTTTACCTTCCGCCAAGGGTGTTCCTACCGCATGCGCCTGGAGGCCTGGTATGCCCATGACCATGCGGCCATGGGCCGGGTCATGGAAATCGAGTCGTACCCGAGCATGCTTGCTTGTGTGATTGCCGGGGCGGGGGTGGCGTTGATGGCGCAGTCGATGCACGACAGCTTGCCTGGGCGTGAACGGGTAGCGGTGCATCGCTTGCAAGCACCCTTCGATCTGGCCACGACCTGGTTGATGTGGCGCAAAGGCATGCGCGGCGCGAATTTGAGTGCCTGGATCGATTTGCAACAAGGGGAAACAGTTACTCAGGCGGCCGAGGTGGCGGTCAGGGCTTGATTAAGATCAAACTCGACCCAACTTGTAGTCCTAGAGCATGCGCAATCTAAGACATAGGGCTATGATCTGTATGAAGCATCGCAGGATTGAAACGCCGTGCAGGCTGACCCGTGAGGGGGAGTTATGAGAAATAATCTGTTCAACTGGCTTCATGACCTGGCTGCGGCTCTGGGCTTGATTCCACCGCCGTTGCAGCCGGTGCCGATCCCTACCGACGAGGAGCAGCGCAAGCGCCAGCCGCGTCGCTAGGCGCCTGGCAGGGCCGCCGCATCAGGGTGATGCGACGGCCACCGTTGGCCTGGATCAGGCCAGGTTTACCGCACCCACCGGACGGCGGGACATCAAACTCACTACCACAAAGCTCACCAGCGCGATCGCCAGGCTGTAGTAGATCGGCGTGTTGGCATCCATCCCATCCTTGATCATAAACGCCAGGGCAGTGACAAAGCCCAAGGTCATGCTGGTGATTGCACCGGCAGTGGTTGCGCGTTTCCAGAAGATCGCACCGATCAGTGGCACCAGCATACCGCCGACCAACAGGTTGTAGGCCAGGGTCAGGGCACTGATCACGTCTTCGACCACCAGCGCGATACCCAGCACGGCAATGCCGGTGAGCAGGGTGAACAGGCGGTTGATGGCCAGGCTCGATTGCTTGCCACCGCGCAGCTTGGGCAGCAGGTCTTCGGTCAGTACGGTCGAGGCTGCCAGCAGGCCAGCACTGGCCGTGGACATCATCGCCGCCAGCGCTGCTGCAATCACCAAGCCGCGGATGCCGTCAGGCAGGGCGGATTTGACGATCGCGGCAAAGGCGTTGTTGGCGTTGGCCAGGTCCGGCAGCAGCACATGGGCCGCCATGCCGATCACCGCACACACCAGACCGTAGATCACGCAATAGACACCGGCAACGGTACCGGCGCGCTTGGCGACCTTCTCGTCACGGGCAGTGAACACACGCTGCCAGATGTCCTGACCGATCAGGATGCCGAAGAAGTAGATCAGGAAGTAGGTGATGATGGTGTCCCAGCCGATGGTGGTCAGGCTGAAGCTGGCACTTGGCAGCTTGGCGACCAGTTCATCCCAACCGCCCACGCGGTACAGGCAGATCGGCAGCAGGACAAACATCAGGCCAACGGTCTTGATCACGAACTGAACGATGTCGGTCAGGGTCAGCGACCACATGCCGCCGATGGTGGAATACACCACAACCACACCGCCGCCGAGCAGAATCGCGGCCCAGAAATGCATATCGAACAGCACTTGCAGCACGGTGCCGATAGCCAGGGTCGAGGTCACGGCGATCATCAGTGCGTAGGCAAGCATGATCACAGCACTGGCCTGACGGGCCATGGGGTTGTAGCGCTGTTCCAACACCTGGGTCACGGTGAAGATCTTCAGGCGCAGCAGCGGTTTGGCCAGGAACAGGTTCAGGGCAATGATGCCCAGGCCCAGGGCCGCACACAGCCAGAAGCCTGAGATACCGTGGACGTAACCGAGTTTCACGGTACCGACCGTCGAGGCGCCGCCCAGTACGGTGGCGGCCATGGTGCCCATGTACAGGCTAGGGCCGAGGTTACGTCCCGCTACCAGGTAATCTTCATGGGTTTTTGCTTTGCGCATGCCATACCAGCCAAGCCCGAGCATGCCGGCCGCATAGATCAAGACAACGAATAAGTCTAAGGCCATGGGTGTCTCCGATTATCTTTATTATGGTGAGATCGATCCTGGCGCCAGGCAAGCCCGGCACCGGTCATTCGTCTACTTCACCGGCCGCTGGTGCGATCCGGCGATCATGGCTCCTGCCTCGTTGTAGCTCCTGGTGCCTGTCGGTCAGCGGCGAGCAACGCCCGGCAAGACACAGAGCATTTCGTAGAGCAGGTTGGCGCCGAGCAACGAGGTGTTGCCGGTGGTGTCGTAAGGTGGCGAGACTTCCACCAGATCGCAGCCGATCAGGTCAAGGCCCTGGCAACCACGGATGATTTCCATGGCCTGGATGGTGGTCAGGCCACCAATTTCCGGGGTGCCGGTGCCTGGGGCCCAGGCCGGGTCGATGCCGTCGATGTCGAAGCTCAGGTACACCGGGCCACCGCCGACTTTCTCACGGACTTCAGCCATCAGTGGTGCCAGGGATTTGTGCCAGCATTCTTCGGCCTGGACCACGCGGAAGCCCTGTTTGCGGCTCCAGTTGAAGTCTTCGGCGGTATAGCCCTGGGCGCGCAGACCGATCTGCACCACGCGGTCGCAATCGAGCAGGCCTTCTTCCACGGCGCGACGGAAGGTGGTGCCGTGGGCGATCTTCTCGCCGAACATGTGATCGTTGACGTCAGCGTGGGCATCGATGTGCACCAGGCCTACCTTGCCGTGCTTCTTGTGGATCGCCCGCAGGATCGGCAGGGTGATGGTGTGGTCGCCACCCATGGTCATGGGGATGACATTGTGCTCGAGGATTTCGTCGTAGGCTTCTTCGATGATGCGCACAGCTTCAAGCAGGTTGAAGGTGTTGATCGCCACGTCACCGATATCGGCTACCGACATCGAATCGAAGGGAGCAGCGCCAGTGGCCATGTTGTAAGGACGGATCATCACCGACTCGGCGCGGATCTGCCGTGGGCCGAAACGGGTGCCGGAGCGCAGCGAAGTACCGATGTCCAGGGGAATGCCGATGAAGGCAGCATCAAGGCCTTCGGCGCTTTGCAGGTGAGGGAGACGGAGCATGGTGGCGATGCCGCCGAAGCGCGGCATTTCGTTGCCGCCCAGTGGTTGGTGCAGAATCTTGTCCACGGTCGGGCCTCATCGATTCGATTGTTTTAGTTGTTGGAACCTGTCTTGCGGGTCGGCTAGTAACCCTGAAGTGCTGGCAAGCAGGTGCATTGCGGCAGAGTCTGCAAAAGGTAGTGGGCAAAAAGAATCGCTACAGGCAAATACTTAGTTCAGGTTTTTCTAAACTATCGGCGGGATTCTGGTTAGACTTTTGCCAATCACTGCCTTTTGGGACCCCGTAAGCCATGGCTTCTGCACTGCCTGACCTGAAACTTCTGCGCATCTTCGTCAGCGTCGTACGCCATCAGGGCTTCGCCAATGCCCAGCGCGAACTCAACCTTTCGACCTCGGCTATCAGCACCTACATGAGCCAGCTGGAAGCGGCGCTGGGGATCGTCCTGTGTCACCGCGGGCGAGGGGGCTTCAGCCTGACCAGCAAAGGCGAACTGTTCCATCAGGAGACCCTGCGCCTGCTGGCCGAAATGGACGGCTTCGAGCAATACGCCGCAGCGCTCAAGGGCGAGTTGCGCGGTACGTTGAACCTGGGGGTGATCGACTCGACCGTCGGTGATCGCGCTTTGCCGCTGGCCGAAGCGATCGGGGCCTACAGCCAGGAACACCCGGCGGTGCATTTGCACCTGTCGGTGTCCAGCCCCTACGAGTTGCAGTTGGGCGTACAGGACAACCGCCTGGACCTGGCCATCGGTGCGTTTTCGACGCGTATGAGCGGACTGGTCTATCAACCGCTGTACCGTGAGCAGCACTGGCTGTACTGCAGTAACCGCCACCCGCTGTTTCACGAGCGGCGCATTCCTGAACAGGTCATCACCCAGCAGCGTATGGTCGGGCGCGGCTACTGGAGTCAGGCGGAACTGGCCCGTCACGGTTTCAAACACAGTGCGGCGACGGTGGAAAGTATGGAGGCACAACTGATTCTGGTGCTGTCCGGCGCCTATATCGGTTACCTGCCGGAGCACTATGCCCAGGCCTGGGCCGACAAG
Organism: Pseudomonas alkylphenolica; assembly: GCF_000746525.1. Taxonomy (NCBI): domain Bacteria; kingdom Pseudomonadati; phylum Pseudomonadota; class Gammaproteobacteria; order Pseudomonadales; family Pseudomonadaceae; genus Pseudomonas; species Pseudomonas alkylphenolica. The sequence goes on along the minus strand of NZ_CP009048.1, from coordinate 4,247,488 downwards.
GGCGATTTGCGCGTACTGTCACCCGCAACCTTCGGCTATCAGGCGCCGTTTTCCATGATCATCCGTCGCGGCCGCAGCCGCGAACCCTTGATTCAGACCTTCCGCGATTTGCTCAAGGCGCAGCTCACCCCGGCCTGACCGAAATGACCTCTGAAAAACTCAAATGGAACCGGAGATTTCCTCGGTAAACGGGCTACTTTCCGGTAAATGCTCTGCTAAACCTGTACTGCGTTGATGTCATTTCCCCATCATCCTTCGGCAGGTATCGCACAGATGCGTATGAATTTGCCCGTCACTGAGCACGAAAGAACCTTCCCCAGCGAACAACGACTGATTTCCACCACCGATCTCAATAGTCGGATCACCTACTGCAACGACGCCTTTGTTGCCATCAGTGGCTTCACATACGAAGAGTTGATCGATCAGACGCACAACCTGGTACGCCATCCGGATATGCCGCCTGCGGTGTTCGCTCATATGTGGGAAACCATCAAGCAAGGCAAACCGTGGATGGGCGTGGTCAAGAACCGCGCCAAAAACGGGGACTTCTACTGGGTCAGCGCCTATGTAACGGCGATCTACGAGAACGGTCGGATCAGCGGTTATGAGTCGGTGCGCTCAGTGCCGAGCCGCGAGCAGATCCGCCGTGCCACGGCGCTGTATGCGCGCTTGCGCCAGGGGCGGGCAGCGGTGCCCTGGGCTGCGCGCGTCGGGGAAGTGCTCGAGTATGGCTGGCCATTGGTTGGCGCCGGTTTGCTGTCGGCGGCAGGTTACCTGTGGCTGCCACAATACGCAGCGCTTGGCGTGCTGATGAGCAGCCTGCTCAGCGCCTGGTACCTGATCGAATCGCGGCAGAACCGCGTACTCAAGCGCACCCTGGCCGAGCATCCGAAAGCGTTCACCAGCCCGCTTGTAGCCCTGACCTACAGCGACAACAAAGGCCTGCAAGGGCAACTGGACCTGGCCATCCTCAGTGAGGAAGCGCGGCTGCAGACCGCGCTGACCCGCTTGGTCGACGCCGGTGTCGGGGTCAAGGCGCGGGCCGCGCAATCCTCGGACCTGTCTGGTGCCCAGGCGCAGATGCTCGACCGCCAGCGCAGCGAAACCGATCAGTCGGCCACGGCCATCGCGCAGATGGCTGCGACCATCCAGGAAGTCACCCACAACGTACAGAATACCGCCTCGGCCGCCGCCGATGCCGATCAGCTGGCCCAGCAGGGCAGTGACCTGGCGCAGCAAAGCCTGCGGGCCATGGGCAGCATGAGTGACGCGGTCAATGACATTGGTCAGGCGGTCAACGCCCTGGCCGAGCAGACTCAGTCGATTGGCAGCGTGGTGGATGTGATCACTTCAATCGCCGAGCAGACCAATCTGCTTGCCCTGAACGCAGCGATTGAAGCGGCGCGGGCCGGTGAACAAGGGCGCGGATTTGCGGTGGTGGCTGACGAAGTCCGTTCGTTGGCCCAGCGCACCCGCACCTCCACCGAGGAAATCCACCAGATCATTGCGTCGTTGCGTGATGGTGCACAGCGGGCGGTGTCCACGGCGAGCAAGGGCGAGCAGATCTCCAGAGACAGCGTGCAACGTGTCGAAGCGGTGCAGTCGGCACTGGTGGGGATAACCCAGGCGGTCAGCCGTATTACCGGCATGAGTCAGCAGATGGCCGCGGCCTCTGAACAGCAGAGTCATGTCGCTGAAGATATCAATCAGCAAATCACCCGCATCGCCCAACTCTGTGATCACAGTGCCGGACAGGCCAAGCAGGGCGCCGAGATCAGTCAGGACCTGGAGCGCATGGCCGAGTACCTGTACAGCCTGGCCGAGCGTTTCAACCGCTGACACCTTTTATCTCTCCCACAGGGAAGTGGGCTTTTTCCGGGACTGCTGTGGCACACTTTGCCCGTCCAGGAGAACCCGATGTCCAGAATCCAGTGCGAGCGCTGCCTGCGCCCACAAGCCCATTGCCTTTGCCCGTTGATCCCGTCCCTAGATAGCCGCACCCGTGTGCTGGTGTTGCAGCATCCGAGTGAAGTACGTCATGCCCTCAATACCGCGAAACTGGCGGCATTGGGTTTGCGTAACAGTGAATTGCGCGTAGGTGAGGCGTTCGAGGATCTGGCCGCGCTGATCGAGGTGCCGGGGTATCGCAGTGCGTTGCTGTTTCCCGGCGATCAGGCTCAGCCTCTGGCTGCTTATGCCGACGATCAGGATCAACGCCCATGGCTGCTGGTGGTGCCCGATGGCACCTGGCGCAAGGCGAGCAAGCTGCTGCACATGAATCCGTTGCTGGCAGCCTTGCCGCGGGTGACGCTGGCCCAGGTCCTGCCTTCGCGCTACCGTTTGCGCAAAGCACCGGCTGATGGGGCGCTGTCGACCCTGGAGGCGGTGGTGCAGGCGCTGAATGTGCTGGAGGCGCCGGTCTGTTTCGATGCGTTGCTTAAACCGTTCGAGGCGTTGATCGAAGGGCAGATCGAGGCGATGGGGCGCGAGACGTACGAGCGTAATCATTTGCGTTGATTATCGCGGGGCAAGCCCGCTCCCACAGAGAGCCCCTCCGGTGGGAGCGGGCTTGCCCCGCGATGCTCAACGTTCACGCATGGCTTCAGTGCGCGCCTTGAGCACCGGTTTGAGCAAATAATCCAGCACACTCTTATGCCCGGTGATGATATCCACCGTGGCGGTCATCCCGGGAATGATCAGCAAAGGTTTGTTATCGCCACCCAGGTGGTTTTTGTCGGTGCGAACCTGAATCAGGTAGAACGAATTACCTTTGTCATCGGTGACGGTGTCGGCGCTGATCAGTTCCAGCTTGGCCTTCAGGCCGCCATAGATGGTGTAGTCGTAGGCGCTGAACTTGACCATTGCCGGCTGCCCCGGGTGCAGGAAGGCAACGTCCTGCGGGCGCACCCTGGCTTCGATCAGCAGATTGTCTTCCAGCGGCACGATCTCCAGCAGATCGCTGCCCGGCTGGACCACGCCTCCGATGGTGTTGACCTTGAGCAGCTTGATGATGCCATGCACCGGCGAAACCACCGTGGTGCGCGTGACCCGGTCATCGATGGCGATGCTTGATGCAGTGATTTTCGACAGGTCGGTGCGTTTCTCGTTGAGCTCCTTGGCCGCTTCCGAACGGAAACCGGCTTCCGATTCTTCGATCTTGCTCTTGATCTCCGCCACCGCCGCCTCGGCGCGGGGAATGGCCAGGGTGGTGGCGTTCAGCGAACCACGGGCTTCCACGGTGCTGCGCTTGAGGCGCAGGATCTCCACGGGGGAAATCGCCCCGGTGCCCACCAGCGGCGTCGACATGTTCAGTTCTTGCTGCAGCAGGGCCAGCGCCGAGCGGTACTGCTCGGCCTTGGAGCGGAACTCGGCCAGCTCCTGGGTCTTCTGCCGTAGCTGCTCGCTGAGGGTCTGCTTTTCGCTGGTCAGGCGGCGTTGCCGGGACTGGTACAACGACAGCTCGTCCTCGGCCACCTGCGGCGCTTTGCTGCGTACTTCTTCAGAGACTTCGAAGGGGCGCCCCTCAGCCTCGGCCGACAGGCGTTCGACCTGGGCGGTGAGGGCATAGCGATCCGCTTCGCTCTCGCCCTTGTTGGACAGAAAGCGCGTGTCGTCCAGGCGCAGCAAGGTATCGCCCTTGTTGACCATCTGCCCTTCGCGAACAAAGATTTCGGTGACGATGCCGCCTTCCAGGTTCTGGATCACTTGCACCTTGCTCGACGGGATCGCCTTGCCTTCGCCCATGGTGACTTCATCCAGCACCGCGAACCAGGCCCAGGTCAGGGCCACCAGCAACAAGGCGGCCGCCAGCCATACGGTGATGCGCGACAGGCGCGGCGAGTCTTGCAAAGTTGCGCCGGCCACGTCCGGCATGTAGTCGCGTTCGGCGGTTTTGCCGAAGCTCTGGAAGTAACTGCGCAAGCCTTGGCTGATGGACATGACGAGATCCCCTAGATGGCCGAACCAACCCGGCCTTTGCGCAGTGCATCGATAACCGCTTCCTTCGGCCCGTCGGCTACCACCTTGCCGTTGTCCAGCACCAGCAGGCGGTCGACCAGACTGAGCATCGAAGTACGGTGGGTGACCAGTAGCAGGGTCTTGCCCTGGACCCAGCCATGCAAGCGTTGGCGAAGCTGGTCTTCGCTGGCGTTGTCCATGTGGCTGGTGGGTTCGTCGAGGATCATGATCGGCGGCTCCAGCAGCATCGCCCGGGCCAGCAGCACAGACTGGCGCTGGCCACCGGACAGCAACTGACCGCGCTCACCGACCGGGCGATCGAAACCTTGCGGATGCTGGCGCGCCAGTTCACTGACGCCAGTCAGTTCGGCGACTTCCAGCATGCGTGCATCACTCACATAGCGCGCGCCGAGGGTGAGGTTGTCGCGCAGACTGCCGGCCAGCAGCGGCAGGTCATGGGCGACATAGCCGATCTGGTTGCGCAGGTCGGCGATATCGAGTTGGCGCAGGTCGAGGTTGTCGAGCAGGATTTGTCCTTCGTCCGGCGCATAAAACCCCATCAATAAGCGGGCCAGGGTGCTTTTGCCCGAACCGCTGCGGCCGATGATGCCGATGCGCTCGCCGGGTTTGACGCTGAAATTCACGGCATTGAGCGCGGCGGCGTTCTGCCCGGTATAGCGAAAGCTGACATGGCTGACCTCAAGGGCGCCGTGCAGCTGGGTGCGCTCCAGCGGTTGCTGCCCTGCCTGACGCTCTTGCGGCAGGGCCATCAACGCGTCGGTACTGCGCATGGTCAGCTGCGCCTGCTGATAACGGGTAATCAACCCGGCGATCTGGCCCAGCGGGGCCAGTACCCGGCTGCCGAGCATGTAGCTGGCGACCAGGGCACCGACACTGAGGTTACCGGCAATGATGCTGTAGACCCCGGCAACAATGGTCGCCATGCCGCAGAATTGCTGGATGAACAACGTACCGTTGGTGGCCAGCGCCGACAGATTTCGGGCATGGGCGTCGAGGCGGGTCAGGGCGCCGTGGGTGCTTTCCCATTGGTACTGGCGCTCACTCTCGGCGCTGCAGGCTTTAAGGGTTTCCAGGCCGCCGAGGGTTTCGATCAGCAGGGCCTGGCGCACCGCCCCCAGGGCCAGGCTCTTTTGCACGGTGTCGCGCAGACGTACCTGAATCAGCAGGGCGAAGATAATGGTGACGGGAAAGGCAACCAGCGGAATCACCACCAGCCAGCCGCCGAGCAGGCCGATCACCAGGAGCATCAGCACCACGAAGGGCAGGTCGATGATGCTGGTCAGGGTCACGGCGGTGAGAAATTCGCGCAGGCCCTGGAAGTCATGGATGCTTTGTGCAAAACCACCGATGGTGGCCGGGCGGGCCTTCATCGACATGCCGGTAATGCGCTCGAACAATGTTGCCGAGAGAATCAGGTCAGTCTTTTTCCCGGCCTGATCCAGCAGGTGGGCGCGCACCACTCGCAGAATCAGTTCGAACAGGGTGCCGATCAACAGGCCGACCACCAGTACCCAGAGGGTCGAGATGGCCTGGTTGGGTACGACCCGGTCGTAGGTCTGCATAACGAACAACGGCACCATCAGGCCGAGCAGGTTGATCAACAAACTGGCCAGCAGTGCATCGCTGTAAAGCCAGCGTGACAGTTTCAGGGTGTCGCGAAACCAGGCATTGACCCGCGGCATCAACGGCGCGCGCAGGTCTTCGAGCTCATGCCGGGGACGGGCGAACAGCGCTTCGCCGCTATAGGCCTCGGCCAGTTCCTCGCGGCTGACCCATTGTTCGCCACCTTCCGCCTCGCTGGGCAGGATCAACGCCTTGCCATCATCGCCCCAGCGCCGCAGCACGGCGCAGCGGCCCTGTTTGAGCAGCAATAGCACTGGCAGGTTGAGCGCCGAAATAGCGTCCAGTTCCCGGCGCAGCACGCGCGCCTGCAAACCGGCGCGGGCGGCGGCGCGTGGCAGCAGGTCGAGGCTCAAACGCTGCTGGGCCAAGGGCAGGCCGGCACTCAGGCCGGCACGGCTGAGCGTGCAACCGTGCAGCTTGCAGAGAATCAGCAAACCATCGAGTAACGGGTCATCGAAACTCAGGCGCGGATCCGCCGCCGAGCTCGCAGGTTGCATGCTGGTCACAATGGCCTACTCCTGCAGCAGATTGCGGCTTAGCGCATGTCGGGCAGACGTGCTTCGCTCTTCACTTCACTCTGGGCAATCGCCTCAGGCGGCAGCGAGATGCGTTGCTTGTTCAGCAGTTCACCCATGTTGGCCAACACCCGGTACATCGAGAACTCCTCGATATAGCGCACCTCGGTGTAGCGACGGTTGGCGTTGTACAGCTCGTTTTCACTGTCGAGCAAGTCGAGCAGGGTCCGTTGGCCGAGGCCGAACTGATCCTGGTAAGCCGCGCGCACCCGGGTAGTGGTGTCAGCGTACTCGCGGGCGGTCGGGGTTTGCTTACGGGCATTGGTCATGGCGTTCCAGGACAGTGCCAGGTCCTCGTTGAGGGTGCGCAAGGCATTGTTGCGGATGTCCATGGCCTGGTTGATCTTGTGCGCATCCGACTGCAGGCGGGCCTTGTCGCTGCCGCCGCGGAACAGGTTGTAGCTGAGCTCGACACCGGCTTGCCAGTCGTTGTTGTCGTGACCGACCTGGCCTGCGGTGTTGTTGTTGGCACCGGTGGCCAACACCGCATCCAGGCGTGGATAGAACGGAGATTTGGCCACTTCGTATTGCTGCTCGGCGGCTTGTACATCAGCCTGGGCCGACTTCAGGTAGGGGTTGTGCTCAAGCATGTCCTGACGTGCGTCGAGCAGGCTGGCAGGCATCTCGCCCTTGATGGTGACCGGTGTTTCCAGCTCGTCGGGGACGCGGCCGATGACGCTGTAGAAATTGGCTTCGGCATCAGCCAGGTCGACTTCGGCGGTGTACAGGTTGTTTTCCGCCAGGGCGCGACGGGCGGTGGACTGGTCAAGGTCGGCGGTGCTGCCTACACCCCGTTCGCTACGCAAACCGATCTGATCGTTGACGCGCAGGTGAGCCTGCAGGTTGTTCTTGGCCAGGGTCACCAGCTCCCGGCGCTTGAGCACCTCCAGGTACACCTCGACAGCGCGCAGGCTGATGCTTTGGGCGGTTGCCTGGGTGTAGTAGGCGCGGGAGTTGACCACCGCTTCGGTACGGCCGACTTCGTTCGAGGTGTTGAAACCGTCGAACAGCATCTGCCGCAAGCGCAGGTCGGACTGAGTGTAGTTCAGGGTTTCCTTGTTGTGATTGGATGTGCCGTCGGGATTGGTGAAGCGAGTGTTGGTGTTATCCGACTTCTGCCGACCGTAGCCGGCAACCAGGTCGACGCGGGGATACCAGCCGCCTTTGGCAACCTTGACGTCTTCGTCTGCGGATAAGCGATTGTTACGGCTGGCGTTGATTTCCGGATGTTGGTCCACGGCGCTTTGCACAGCTTCCGTAAGCGACATCGCCTGAGCATTGGCACATGCCATGGCCAATAGAATTGCGCCGGTGATGGGGGTCAAAACGCGCATGGGGTACTTCTCCCTGATCTCAAATTTTGGTGTTGCTGTCGTCATATTTTTGACGAACTTTTAAGGTCAAACCGTTTCAGGCTTGTAACAACAGAGCTAAGAACATTTATAAGGCGAGCTAAGAAGAATTTTTCATAAGGGTTATGCGAAAAAAAACTTATGCGGTCTAAGGAATCCACGACATTGTTCATATCAGGCGACCCGTTGATACGGCGCTAGAGTCCATTTTTCGGGCGCCAGAGAAAGTTCAGTTTTTTTTGCGGCAAAGGGCACGGATGTAGCGAAGGGGATGGAGGAAGATCAGTTGTTGGCGACAATTTTTTGGCAGCTGCCAAATCGCCAGCTCGTCTTCCACGTTCACAAAGCGTCTGGCAGGCGAAGGTGTTGATTCCATTGAAATCGACCTTCGCCTTCAGCGCTTTCCAGGTGTTGGTCCAGGGCAGGCACCGTGGACCGACTACGCGAGATTCAGGGTGCTCTTCTGCGAAAAACCGTTCCGCAGCGGAGGAGAGCGCTCATGGCCAAGTTAATCGGTATTGTCAGCAAAGTAGTCGGTGAGGTCTTCGCCGTCGCCAATGACGGGACACGTCGGGTGCTGGCCGAAGGTGACCGGCTGTTTGCCGGCGAGCAGTTGCAGACGGGGGCAGCCGGTGCGGTGGCTGTGCATCTGCAAAATGGTGCCGAATTGACCTTGGGCCGTGACAGCAGTCTGGCGATGTCCCCGCAGTTGCTGGTTAACCAGGCGCCTCAAGTCGATGCGCCGCAGGCGCCGGCGCCCAGTCAGGCGCAACTCACCGATGTGGAAAAACTCCAGCAAGCCATCGCCTCGGGCGCCGACCCGAGCCAGGATGCCGATCCGACGGCGGCCGGTCCTGGGAGTGGGGGCTCGTCGGGTGCGCTCGGCGGTGGTCATTCCTTTGTCATGCTCAACGAAGTGGGCGGTCGGGTTGACCCGATCATCGGATTCCCGACAGCGGGTTTCAACGGCTTTGTCGAAGTGCCAGAGCTGGATGTCGGCGATCTCAATAACAACAGTGACGCGCTGCTGCCATCGCCACTGCCACCGGTGGTCAACAACCCGGTCACTATCGAAGGTTTGCAGGTTGACGGGGGCGAGCTGAACCTCAACGAAGCCAACCTGGCCCAGGGTTCGGCCAGTGACCCCGCGGCCTTGACCAAAACCGGCAGTTTCACAGTGGTGGCGCCGGATGGTGTGTTCAACCTGAATGTCGGTGGCATCAACGTCGTCACGGCTGGCGCTGTGACCGGTGTGGGTCAATCCATCACTACCGGCTTGGGCAACGTATTGACCATCACCGGTTACGATGCTGCTACCGGTGTGGTCAGTTACAGCTACACCTTGGGCATCACCGAGGCACATCCGGACGGCGCTGGAGCCAATGGACAGGGCGAGAGTATCAGCGTCGCAGTCAGCGACACCGATGGTGATGTGGCCAGTGGTTCGCTGGATGTCAACGTAATCGATGATATGCCGCATGCGGTAGCGGACAGCAATGCGGTGACGGCCACCGAGAGCCAACTGACCCTGACCGGCAATGTGCTGACCAACGATGTGCAAGGCGCCGACCGCATCGCCAGCGGCCCGATCACCCCACAAACCATCACCGGTACCTACGGCACCCTGGTGCTGGCCGCCGATGGTTCCTACACCTACACGCTGAACGCCAACGACCCGGACTTTATCAACCTGAAAGGCGGCGGCACGGGTGTCGAAAACTTCACTTACACCCTCAAGGATGCCGATGGCGACAGCAGCACGGCGACGCTGAAGATCGATGTCAGCAACCTCAACGACCCGGTAACCCTCAACGGCCTGAATATCGAAGGCGGCGAACTGACCGTCTACGAGAAAAACCTCAGCGACGGCAGCAACCCGAACGGCTCGGCCCTGACCCAGGGCGGCAGCTTCACCGTGAGTGCCCCGGATGGCCTGCAAACCCTGACTGTCGGCGGTATCACCGTGGTCGCTGGCGGCAATGCGGTCGGCTTCCCGCAGTCGGCTACCACGCCGCAAGGCAACACCCTGACCATCACGGGCTACGACGCCAGCACCGGGGTGGTGACTTACACCTACACGCTGCTCGACAACGAAGCGCACAGCAGCGGTAACGGCACCAGCTTGAGCGAAAGCTTCACGGTGGTGGCCACTGATAGCGATGGCAGCAGCGCCAACGGTTCGATCGATGTGAACATCGTCGACGACGCGCCGAATGCGAACGACGACATCAACACCACTACCGCCACGGAAACGCAGCTGACCCTGACCGGCAACGTCTTGAGCAACGATGTGCAAGGCGCCGACCGCATCGCCAGCGGCCCGATCACCCCGCAAACCATCACCGGCACCTACGGCACCCTGGTGCTGGCCGCCGATGGTTCCTACACCTACACGCTGCACGCCAACGACCCGGACTTCGTCAATCTGAAAGGCGGTGGCACGGGTGTCGAAAACTTCACCTACACCCTCAAGGACGCTGACGGCGACAGCAGCACGGCGAACTTGAAGATCGATGTCAGTAACCTCAACGATCCGGTAGAGATCCACGGCCTGGACCTGTGCGGCGGCGAGCTGACCTTCTACGAGAAAAACCTTAGCGACGGCAGCAGCCCGGACCAGTGGGCACTGACCAAGGGCGGTACCTTTACCGTGGTCGCCCCGGACGGCCTGCAGACCCTGACTATCGGTGGCCTCACCCTGGTCAGTGGCGGGGTGGTCAGTGCATTGCCGCTGACCGGCACCACGCCGCTGGGCAACTCGATGACCATCCACAGCTACGACCCGAGCACTGGGGTAATCGTCGGCACGTTCACCTTGGTGGACAATGAAAGCCACACCAGCGGCAATACTCTGGTCGAGCAAATCGAGGTGGTTGCGACCGATACCGACGGCAGTACTGGCAGTGCCACCATCGATATCAATATCGTCGACGATGCGCCCAAGGCGTACGACGACAGCAACACCACTACCGCCACGGAAGCTCAACTGACCCTGACCGGCAACGTCTTGAGCAACGATGTGCAAGGCGCCGACCGCATCGCCAGCGGCCCGATCACCCCGCAAACCATCACCGGCACCTACGGCACCCTGGTGCTGGCCGCCGATGGTTCCTACACCTACACGCTGCACGCCAACGACCCGGACTTCGTCAATCTGAAAGGCGGTGGCACGGGTGTCGAAAACTTCACCTACACCCTCAAGGATGCCGACGGTGACAGCAGCACGGCGAACTTGAAGATCGATGTCAGCAACCTCAATGACCCGGTAGAGATCCATGGTCTGGACCTGTGCGGCGGCGAGCTGACCTTCTACGAGAAAAACCTTAGCGACGGCAGCAGCCCGGACCAGTGGGCACTGACCAAGGGCGGTACCTTTACCGTGGTCGCCCCGGACGGTCTGCAGACCCTGACTATCGGTGGCCTCACCCTGGTCAGTGGCGGGGTGGTCAGTGCATTGCCGCTGACCGGCACCACGCCGCTGGGCAACTCGATGACCATCCACAGCTACGACCCGAGCACCGGGGTAATCGTCGGCACGTTCACCTTGCTGGACAATGAAAGCCACACGAGCGGCAACACCCTGGTCGAGCAAATCGAGGTGGTTGCGACCGATACCGACGGCAGTACTGGCAGTGCCACCATCGATATCAATATCGTCGACGACGCGCCCGAGGCGTACGACGACAGCAACATCACTACCGCCACGGAAACGCAGCTGACCCTGACTGGCAACGTGTTGACCAATGATGTACAGGGCGCCGACCGCATCGCCAGCGGCCCGATCACCCCGCAAACCATCGCCGGCACTTACGGCACCCTGGTGCTCGCCGCCGATGGTTCCTACACCTACACCCTGAACGCCCAGGACCCGGACTTCGTCAATCTGAAAGGCGGTGGCACGGGTGTCGAAAACTTCACCTACACCCTCAAGGATGCCGACGGCGACAGCAGCACTGCGACGTTGAAGATCGATGTCAGCAGCGTGGACCATCCGGTGGTCATCGATGGTCTGAGCGTCAACGGTGGCGAACGGACCGTCTACGAAAAAAATCTCAGCGACGGCAGCAGCCCGGATTCGCCAGCGTTAACCCACACGGGCAGCTTCACCGTGACTGCCCTGGATGGTCTGCAAACCCTGACGGTTGGGGGCATTACCGTGGTCAGCGGCGGCAATGTTGCCGGCTTCCCGCAAACGGGTACGACGCCCTTGGGCAATTCGTTGACCATCACCGGGTACAACGCCAGTACCGGCGTGGTCAGTTACACCTACACCTTGCTGGACAGCGAAAACCATGCGAATGCCAATGGCATCAACAACCTCAACGAGCCCATCACTGTCACGGCAACCGATAAAGACGGCAGCACAGCCCAGGCAACCCTGGATGTAAACATCGTTGACGATGTAGCCGCGGTGGTGGGGGCCGAGCGTTCGGTGACGCCGGGGCAGGTCGATTCCAACTTGCTGCTGATCGTCGACGTATCCGGCAGCATGAACGATCAATCCGGTGTCGAGGGCAAGACCCGTCTGCAACTGGCCAAGGATGCCATCAGCGCTTTGCTGGACAAGTATGACGAAATGGGCGACGTCAAAGTCCAGATCGTCACCTTCAGTTCCTCAGCATCTGAACAATCCGAAGTCTGGGTATCGGTCGCCCAGGCCAAGCAGATCGTTGCCGGGCTGTCGGCGGGTGGTGGCACCAACTACGATAATGCGGTGGCCGAGGCGAAGTCGGCCTTCGCCAACGCTGGCAGTTTGACCGGTGCGCAGAACATCGGCTACTTCTTCTCCGACGGCAACCCGTCCTCGTCCTCACAAGGCATCGATACCGACGACGAGACTGCCTGGAAGTCCTTCCTCGACAGCAACGGGATCAAGTCCTACGCCATTGGCCTGGGTGACGGCGTCAACGCCAGCAATCTCAACCCGCTGGCGTATGACGGCAGCACGCATACCAATACCAACGCTGTGGTGGTTACCGACCTGAATGCGTTGAATCAGGTGTTGTCCGGTACGGTGCAAGGTGCGCCGATTACCGGCAGCCTGATGAGTGGCGGCACGTTCGGCGCCGATGGCGGTTTTATCAAAGCATTGCTGGTCGATGGTACGACTTACACCTATGACCCCAAAGGCCAGGGCAGCTACAGCGCCAGCGGTGTCGATCGCGGTTCCTTTGACACCGCAACCAATACCTTCAACATCAAAACCATCAAGGGCGGTACCTTGCTGGTTGACATGGATAGCGGCGAGTTCACCTACACGCCACCGAAAGACACCGGCACCACCGTAACTGAAAACATCGGCTTCACCGCCAGTGACAATGATGGCGACCTGAGCAGCGCCAACCTGGTGGTTAACGTCTACTCCAACGCCGCGCCGGTGGCTGGCGCTGACCATATCATCACCAACATTCTCTCCAGCACCATCACTGTGCCGGCTGAAGCACTGCTGGCCAACGACAGCGATGCCAACAACGATTTGCTCAGCGCATCGCCGATTAGCTTCACGACCAATTGGGCGGCCAAGGGGGCGGGGTTCACGGTCGGTAGTGGCACGCCTACGGTCACTTTCTCGGGAACGAGCAGTAACCTGGCCAACCAGTTGAAGGACTTGCCGCGCAGTTCGTTCCGCACCGCGTCGAACACCACCACGGCAGCGCTGCTGGTCAATGGTTATCTGGGCGCGCTCTCCAGTGGTGCCAATGCCGAGGACGTTCTGACCGTCACCCTGAAGAAAGGCGAGTCTCTCAAGCTCGATCACGACCGGCCGGCCGGCAACATCCTGATGGAGTGGAAGGATGAGAATGGCATTTACCAGACCGTTGCCGATGGCAGTAGCTTTACCGCCAGCCATGACGGGGTGTACAGCATCCATGTGGTCAACCTGCTCAATCTTGCCGGGGGCAACCCCGACGGACTGGAAAGATATGCCTTGACCATGACCGTCGACTACGCCAATGCCCAGTACGAGACCTACAACGGCACCTATACGGTCAGTGATGGGCATGGCGGTACCGGCACTGGCAATGTCGATATCACTTACCAGCAAGGCAGTGTCCTGACAGGGACCGATGGTCATGACACCTTGCTCGGCGGGGCGGGCGGCGACACCCTCAATGCCGGTGCCGGCAATGATGTGCTGATCGGTGGCGACGGTAACGACATCCTCAACGCCGGTGACGGCAATGACTTGCTGATCGGAGGCAGCGGCAATGACCAGCTCGACGGTGGCGCCGGTATCGATACCGCCAGTTACGCCGGTGCCAGTAGCGGCGTGACCGTAAGCCTGGCGAACCTTGCCGCACAAAATACCGGCGGGGCGGGGACCGATACCTTGAGTGGAATCGAGAACCTGATCGGTTCGGACTACAACGACAGCTTGACCGGCGATGGCAATGTCAACCTGCTTAGAGGAGGCCTGGGCAACGATGCGTTGAACGGGGGAGGCGGTAACGATGTGCTGATCGGCGGGCCGGGGAACAACACCCTCACGGGCGGTGACGGTAACGATATCTTCCTCTGGCAACAAGGTAATAGCGGGCGTGATGTCGTCACTGACTTCACCCCGGGCACAGATCGGCTCGACCTGTCGCAGTTGCTCCAGGGAGAGAACGCAACTTCGGCGTCACTGGATGATTATCTGCACTTCAAGGTCACCGGCAGTGGCGCCGGGGTGGTGTCGACCATCGAGGTGAGTGCGGTGGCGGGGGCTGCGCCGACCCAGATCATTGACCTGGCGGGGGTCAACCTGGCTCAGCACTATGGGGTGACGGCGGGAGCGGGCGGTGTGATTGCCGCCGGGCAGGATACCGCGACCATCATCAACGGGATGCTCAATGACCATTCGTTGAAGGTGGATACGGTGTAACCGTGGGGGCACGGTGGGAGCGGGCTTGCCCCGCGATTGCGGTTTTTCAGTCAGATCGCATCGCGGGGCAAGCCCGCTCCCACAGGCAGCTCACCAGCCTTACCAGAATCAGGACGGTCGACGCAGGGTCTTCTGCCGCAGGATGTAAATGCTGACCAGTACCGCACTGGTCAGCATGAACCCGCGCGCCCAGATCAACGGCACCAGGTAGCAGGACAGGCCAATGCTCAGCCACATCAAGGCAATCGCATAGACCTTGCCTTTGAGCGGGATGCCTTCACCACTGAGGTAGTCACGAATCCACGGCCCAAGCCGCGGGTGATTGACCAGCCAATGGTGAAAGCGCGGAGAGCTGCGGGCAAAACAGGCCGCTGCCAGAAGCAGAAAAGGAGTGGTCGGCAACACCGGCAGGAAGATGCCGATCACTCCCAGCGCGACGCTGAGCCAGCCGGTGGCCAGCAGCAGGTAGCGCATTGACGCCGACTCAGTGGTGGCGTGGCTTGAGCAATGCAGGTGCAGGTTTTTCGTCAGGCGCGTGCTGCAGCAGGTACAGCGCGGTCAGCGCCTCTGGAATCTGCACGATCATGTCGTCCATCAGGTTGGCGTCGCTGGCGATGTCGGCGAATTCAGGCTGTTCGTCGAACAGGCCGGAACCGACCATGATCGGCAGCAGCATCTCGCTGACTTCTTCCTCGGCGGTTTCGAACCAGGCTTCTTCGCGCATGAACACGCCTTCCATGAAGCCGATGCACCAGCCGCGCAGGTCGGAATCGTCCGGCTCATCGCCCAGGTCCAGGTCGCATGGCAGTTCGAATTCCTCGTCGCTGGCCAACTGACGGGCGATGTGCGCCTTGAGCTGGATCAGCGTGGCTTCGATCTCTTCACGCTGGGCGGCATCTTTGTAATGCGGCTCTTCGGCGAACAGGGCGTCGATCCATTCGCGCTCGGGAACCACCTCGGTACCAATCGACAATGCAGTCAGGTAGCCGTGGGCGGCAACGTAGTCCAGCGCTTCTTCGTGCAGCTCGTCGGCGTCGAGGAAGGCTTGCAGGCGGTTCAATTGCTCGGCGAAGGACATTACAGGGCTACCTTGGGAATAAACGATGATCGAATTCTAGCATCTTGCGGCGCTTGCGAGGCAAAGATGACGCCTATCGCAGAGCGCCCTGTGCGAGGCAACGCTCGGGTATAATGCCCGGCTTTTGTACCTGGCCATGCTGGAACGGCAGGTCAGGTAAAAGCCGCTTACGCATTTTCAGGTGTGGCGGGGAAGGTTTTCATCCAGCCTGTGGCCAGGATGGTTCTGCGATTTATGGAGTTTTTATGCTCGAACAGGCTCAGCGCGTCCTCAAGGACATCTTCGGCTACGACAGCTTTCGGGGGCGCCAGGGGGCGATCATCGAATGTGTGGCCAAGGGTGGCGATGCGCTGGTACTGATGCCCACAGGGGGCGGCAAGTCCCTGTGCTTTCAGGTACCGGCGCTGTTGCGCCCGGGCCTGGCAGTGGTGGTGTCACCGCTGATCGCGCTGATGGAAGACCAGGTGGCAACCCTCGATGAACTGGGTGTGGCCGCCGCCTCGCTGAACTCGACCCTGAGCGCTGAGCAGCAGCGAGAGCTTGCCGGGCGCATTCGCCGTGGCGAAGTGAAGATGCTCTACCTGGCACCGGAACGTCTGGTGCAGCCGCGCATGCTGGATTTCCTGCGTACCCTGGATATCGCCTTGTTCGCGATCGACGAAGCCCACTGTGTCTCGCAATGGGGTCACGACTTCCGTCCCGAGTACCTGCAACTGGGGCAACTGGCCGAGCTGTTCCCGCAGGTGCCACGTATTGCCCTGACCGCCACCGCGGACATGCGTACCCGCGAAGAAATCGTCACGCGCCTGCACCTGCAGAATGCCGAGCGTTTCCTGTCGAGCTTCGACCGGCCGAACATCTTCTACCGTATCGTGCCCAAGGAGCAGCCGCGCAAGCAGTTGCTGGCGTTCCTCAGTGAGCGTCGCGGCAACGCCGGTATTGTCTATTGCCTGTCACGCAAGAAGGTCGACGATGTTGCGGCCTACCTGTGCGACCAGGGCTTCCCGGCGCTGCCGTATCACGCCGGTCTGCCTGCCGAGACCCGCGCGTCCAACCAGCGCCGCTTCCTCAATGAGGAAGGCCTGATCATGGTCGCCACCATCGCCTTCGGCATGGGCATCGACAAACCCAACGTGCGCTTCGTTGCCCACCTGGACCTGCCCAAGTCGCTGGAAGCCTACTATCAGGAAACCGGCCGCGCCGGCCGCGATGGCCTGCCAGCCGATGCCTGGATGGCCTACGGGCTGCAGGACATGGTGATGCTCAAGCAGATGCTGCAGAACTCCGAGGGTGATGAGCGCCACAAGCGCATCGAGCAGCACAAGCTCGACGCCATGCTCGCGCTCTGTGAAGAAACCCGCTGCCGCCGGCAGATCCTGCTCAACTACTTCGATGAAGAACTGCCGCAGCCTTGCGGGCATTGCGACAACTGCATCGATGGGGTGCAAACCTGGGACGCCACGGAACCTGCGCGTCAGGCCCTGTCGGCGGTGTACCGCACCGGCCAGCGCTACGGTGTCGGCCACCTGGTGGATGTATTGCTGGGGCGCGACAACGAGAAAATCCGCAACTTCGGCCATGAAAAACTGGCCGTGTACGGCGTCGGTAAGGCCCGCTCTGAAGGAGAGTGGCGCTCGTTGTTCCGCCAGCTGGTCGCCCGCGGTCTGGCCGATATCGACCTGGAAGGTTACGGCGGCCTGCGCCTGTCCGACAGCTGCCGACCTTTGTTGCGCGGAGAAGTGAGCCTGGAGTTGCGCCGCGACCTCAAGCCGCAGACCAGCAGCAAAAGCAGCGGCAGCGGCGGCAGCCCGGCCAGTCAGCTGGTGCGTGGCGAGGAGCGCGAACAATGGGAAGCGCTGCGTGCGCTGCGGCGTAAGCTGGCCGAGGAGCATGGCGTGCCGCCTTACGTTATCTTCCCCGATTCGACCTTGCTGGAGATGCTGCGCAGCCAGCCGGGCAGCCTCAGCGAAATGGCCCAGGTCAGTGGCGTCGGTGCGCGCAAGCTGGAGCGCTACGGCGCGGCGTTCCTCGACGTACTGGGCGGTGCCGCCGAGGCGCCACCGCAGGTTGCCGACCTGCGCCACGAGCTCACCAGCCTGGCCCGTGCCGGCATGACCCCGGCGCAAATCGCCGGGCAGTTGAACTGCAGTGAAAAGAACGTCTACAGCATGCTCGCCGAGGCCATTGGCCGTCAGCAGCTGTCGCTGGAGCAGGCTCTGGACTTGCCGGAAGACCTGCTCGCCGAAGTGCAGGATGCTTTCCTTGATGGCGAGGGCGAATTACCCCCGGTATCGGCGATTGCCGAGCAGTTCGGTGCCCGTGTACCGGAGGGGGTTCTATACTGCGTTCGAGCGGCGTTAGCCGCTGAATTCGAGATGTAGACGGTGTTTTGTCATCTTTTATAACGATTGTCAGACAGATTGAACCGCGAGGAGCCTTGCCTGTTGCGCGGGAGCATGGTTAGCTGACTAATAATTAGTTCTGATGATGAGTTTTCTATGCCGTTGACCGATCACCACCGCTTCGGAATGCAGCTGGCCCAGATGTCGCGGGGCTGGCGTGCCGAACTGGACCGCCGCCTGGCCGGCCTCAATCTGTCCCAGGCCCGCTGGCTGGTGTTGCTGCACCTGGCCCGATTCGACGAGGCGCCGACCCAGCGCGAACTGGCCCAGAGTGTGGGTGTCGAGGGGCCAACCCTGGCGCGTTTGCTCGACAGCCTCGAGTCCCAGGGGCTGGTGCGGCGTCAGGCCGTAGTGGAAGATCGGCGGGCAAAAAAGATCCTCCTCTGCCCTCCGGCCAAACCATTGATCGAGCAGATCGAAACCATTGCCAATGCCTTGCGCGTCGAACTCTTCACCGGTGTCGACGAAGAGGAATTGCGCGTGTGCATGAAGGTCCACGCGCGCATCCTGGCCAACCTGGAAAAGTCCTGACCCACCTCAGAAGGTGTGACCCAGGTTCAGGTACAACGCCTTCTGATTTTCACTGTTGGCCCCGTAACTGAAGTTCAGCGGGCCCAGCGGTGTCTCGAAACCGACGAAAACACTGGCGGCATTGATGTAGCCGCTGTCGAATTCGTTGTCATTGTTCCAGGCCCGTCCGCGCTCCAGCGAGCCACCCACGTACAGCGGGAAGTCCAGCGGCAGGTAGGCGCGTGGTGTCAGCCGGCGGTAGTAAACCATGCGCATCAGGCTCATGTTCTGCCCGGACACAGAGTCCTGGCGAAAGCCTGAAAGCTGGCGGGCGCCACCGAGCACAAAGCTTGAGGTCACCACCTCGGCGTCATCCAGGGTCCGGCCATACTGGGTGCCCAACACCCAGGTATTGGCGCCGCTGCTCAGGGCTTTGTCCAGTTTGAAGTTCCACTGCCGGTAACGCTGGTCGGAGCCCAGGTCCGGTTCGAACTGGCGCAGGGTCAGGCTGATGTCTTCCCCGCTGTGCGGGAAGTAGACGTTGTCCAGGGTGTCGAACGAATACTTCAGCTCATAGAAACCTTCGTTGAAACTGAAGTGCGGCAGATCCTGATCGCCAATACGCACTTCGGCATTGCCCCAGGCCTGGCCGACCCCGAAGCGTACTTCGCCGCTGTTGCCGATCTGGCGCCCTAGGTTCAGGCCGAAGCCGTAACGTTCCAGGCGGTATTCGGCAATCGGGTCGTCGTCCAGCGTGGACTCGATGTTCTGCGAACCGAGGTCCAGATAAGGCGCGACGAAGTAGCGTGAGCCGGCATCCAGCGGTTGATAGAACTCGCTGTACAGCTCTTGCTGATCGCCGATCTGTGCTCGGGTCAACCACTCGCCGCCCAGCTCGTTGATACCGTTGACCCGATAGCTGGCGCCAATGTTGAAGGCGCTGTCGCCGCGCAAGTCATCCGACAGGTTCAGGCCCAGGCGCAGGTAGTCGGTGCCACCGCGGCGACCGCGCGCGTTGATCACCAGGGTGTTCTCGCTGCCCTTGTGCACCACCCGGTATTGAACCCGGTCGAAGTAGTCCAGGCCGTACAGGGTACCCATGTCGGTCTGCAGGCGCCCCAGCTCCAGGGGTTCGCCGATCGGCTGGCGAATGTAGAAGCGGATCACGTCGTCACTGACCTTCGAGTCGTTCTCGATCCTGATGGCAGTAATGACCGGCGTGCGCTGGCTCGGCGAGCGCGCGACATTCAGTTCGGCATCGCTGCCGTCGGGGCGTTTGAGTGCAGCCAGGCGCGGGTCCAGGGCTCGGGCGGCGCGGTAGCCGGCATCGATCATTTCCTCGGCACGGCCAAAATCGGTGACGCCGAAACTGGCCAGCGGTGGCTGGATCAGGATGTCGTCGCGGTGCAGTTGGGCCAGTTGTTCCTCGGAGTTGCGTCGGGTCATCAGGGTGATCGACTGGTTGAGTACATCGACCACGGTTGCCAGCTGCTTGCGATCACGCAGCGGTGAGCCGATGTCGACCACAATCGCTACATCCACACCCATCTCGCGGGCGACATCGAGGGGAATGTTGTCGACCATGCCGCCATCGACCAGCAGCCGGCCATCCAGATCGACCGGGGCGAATACGGCGGGAATCGACATGCTGGCGCGAATCACCTGGGGCAGGTGACCGCGGCGGAACACGACTTTCTCGCCACTGGCGATGTCGGTGGCCACCGCGCGGAACGGGATCGGCAGCTTGTCGAAGTCACGGGTATCGCTGGTGTGGGCCAACAGGCTTTCCAGCAACAGGGCCAGGTTCTGCCCCTGGATCACCCCCAGCGGCAAGCCGAGGCTGCCGTCGTCGCGGAAACTGAGCTTCTGCTTGACCAGGAAGTCGCGGTCATCCTGCTTGCGCCGGAACGGCACGTCCTTGCGCGGTGGCGCATCGGAGAGTGCCTGTTGCCAGTCGATGCCGAGGGCGAGTTTTTCCAGTTCGTCGACCTTGTAGCCGGAGGCATACAGGCCACCGATCACCGCACCCATGCTGGTGCCGGCAATGGCATCGATCTTGATGCCTTGCTCTTCCAGGGCTTTGAGTACACCGATATGGGCCAGGCCACGGGCGGCACCGCCAGACAGCACCAGGCCGATTTTCGGTCGTGGTGGCTCGGCGGCCAGGAGAGGGAAGGAAACGACGATCAGCAACAGACTCAACAGCAAACGGTGCATCTTGGCTCTCGGAGCTAAGGCTAAAGACCGCTAGTATAAGCGCCCCCGCCTGTCAGGAGTCTGTCACCCATGAATGCCCATAAAGCCGAAATTGTCATTACCTATTGCACCCAGTGCCAGTGGCTGCTGCGTGCCGCCTGGCTGGCCCAGGAACTGCTCAGTACATTCAGTGACGACCTCGCCCGGGTGGCCCTTGAGCCCGCCACAGGCGGGACCTTCCGCATCACTTGCGACGGTGTGCAGATCTGGGAGCGCAAGGCCGACGGCGGCTTCCCTGAAGCCAAGGTGCTCAAGCAGCGCGTACGCGACCAGATCGATCCGCAGCGCGACCTGGGTCACAGCGACCGTTCGTGATCGGCCTCAGCCTTCGGCGGTAGCCGCCTTGCTGACCTGATTGCTGGCGGCCAGGCGGCTGGAGATGACGATGGCGAGGATGATCAGCGCGCCACCGAAGAGCATGCGCGGGGTCGGCGCTTCGGCGAAGATCAACCAGGCCAGGGCAATGCCGTAGACCGGCTCCAGAGCGAACACCACCGCCGCAGTGCGCGCTTTGATCACTGCCAGGCTGGCGACGAAAAGGCTGTGGGCAACGCCGGTGCAGAACACGCCGAGCAAGCCGATCCACAGCCAGTCCATTGCCGCGACTTCGGTCAGCGCCGGCGCAGCGGCCGGCAACAGGCACACAGCGACCACCGCGTTCTGGCACAGCGCCGCCTGCACGGCCGGAATGCGGGCGCTGGACGCTCGGTTGGTCAAGGACAACAACGAAAACAGCAAGCCTGACAGCAAGGACCAGAGCAGGCCACCGGTGGCCTGGCTGGCCAGGTCGAAGTCGGGGGTGACCAACACCAGGCCGATGCTTACCAGCAGCACCAAGATGATTTCGTTGCTGCGAACCCGCTCGCGAAACAGCAGGCCTTCAAGGATTACGGTGAAGGCCGGAAAGCTGGCAAAGCCCAAGGTGGCAATCGCCACGCCGGCGACTTTGACGGCAATGAAAAAGCTCACCCAGTGCCCGGCCAGCAACACGCCGCCCAACAGCAGACGCCGCCAGTCCTGAGCTTGCAGCGGTTGCCAGGCTTTTTGTGCAAAACGGGCGAAGAGGCCGAGCGCCAGTACGGCGAAGACCGCGCGGCCGAAAACGATGATCGACGGCGCCGCCTGGGCCAGTTTGCCGAAGACGCCAGTCAGGCCGAAGAACAGTGCGCCGATATGCAAGGCGCCGAGGGCGGTGCGATGGTTCATGGTGATCCCTTGAGACAATGATATCGCGGGGCAAGCCCGCTCCCACAGGTCGATGTAAGGCCGGTGGGAGCGGGCTTGCCCCGCGATAAAAGTGTAAGAGGACAATGCCCTCGGTGTCTGTCGCGTTCCTCGCGTCAGTTGTCGCCAGACTCGCGGCGCAGTGCCCGAGGTGCACGGCCAAAGGTTTTGAACATGGCGGCGGAGAAGGCGCTCTGCGAGCTGTAGCCGACCCGGTTGGCGATTTCGCCGATGGCCAGGTCCGTCTCGGCCAGCAACGTGCGTGCTTTGAGCAGTCGGCGTTGACGGATGTAGTCCATGGGCGTCATCGACGCTTCGGCGATGAAGCGCGCATGCAAGCGTGCACTGGAAAGCCCGGCCAGACGGGCCAGGTCGGCAACCTGCAACGGGTAAGCGGCGTTTTGCTCGATGTAGGCGTCGAAGCTGGCAAAGGGCAGTTGCTTCTGTACGGTGACCGGGTCTGGTGCGTTGCTCAGGCTGGCCAGCAGCAACACTGCGCCCTGTTGGGCTATCAGCGGGTTGTTCACCGGGCCGGCCGCCAGCCAGTCGACCAGTTGCTGCTGGTGGTTGTTCAGCATCAGCGACCCGCAGTGCTCCAGCAGCCGCAGGCTGGCTGCGGCCTGTTCGCCCAGGCTGCGTTCGAGCCAGGCGTCACCCGGTACATCAAAGACCAGGCAATGGCTGCCAGTGACACTGCCGCAGGTATGGTGGGCACCACCCGGTACCACGATCAAACCCTGACGCTCGATCCGCGCGCCGCGACCGTCAAGTTCGAAGTCCAGTTGACCGCGCAAGCCGAACACCAGTTGCGAATGCTCATGGCTGTGGGCGATCAGGTCGTGTGTGTAGTGACGCAGGGAGAGAATCGAGCCGCTGCTCATTGCCGTGTCCTCCAGGCAGTGGCCGCAGTGTACAGGGTCAGGCAAGGTGCTGGGGTGTCATCAGATCGACGTGTTTTCGTAACGTTCGTTTCATTGCCCGCTGGCACGCTCGGCAAAACTGACCCGGAGCCAGCCCATGAGCCATGCCGAGCTAGTCAAACCCTCGCGTAAGCAACGTGTGCGCACCTTATGGATTTCAGACGTGCACCTGGGAACGCGCGATTGCCAGGCCGAGCACTTGTCGCAGTTCCTCAAGGGCTATCAGGCCGATCAGATCTACCTGGTCGGCGACATCATCGATGGCTGGAAGCTGCGCAGCGGCATGTACTGGCCGCAGGCGCACAGCAACGTTATCCGTCGCTTGCTGACCATGAGCAAGCGCGGCACCGAGGTGATCTACGTCACCGGCAATCACGACGAATTCCTGCGGCGTTACTCCAAGCTGGTGCTGGGCAATATCCGCCTGGTCGATCAGGCCGAGCATCTGACCGCCGATGGCCGGCGCCTGCTGGTGATTCACGGCGACCAGTTCGATGTGATCACCCGTTACCACCGCTGGCTGGCTTTTCTCGGCGATTCAGCCTACGAATTCACCCTGACCCTCAACCGCTGGCTCAACCATTGGCGCGCCCGTTATGGCTATGGCTACTGGTCGTTGTCGGCGTACCTCAAGCACAAGGTCAAGACTGCAGTCAGCTTCATCAGTGATTTCGAAGAGGCGATTGCCCATGAGTGTGTTAAGCGTGGCTTTCATGGCGTGGTCTGCGGGCACATTCACCATGCCGAAATCCGCAAGGTCGGCGAAGTCGACTATTTGAACTGTGGTGACTGGGTCGAATCATGCACGGCGCTGATCGAGCATTGGGACGGCAGCATCGAGTTGTACCGTCTGGCCGACGCCCAGGCGCGCGAAGCGCAGCGTCTGGCCGATGTGCAATGGCTCGAGCCGCGTTGACTCAGGCGTCCGCGCTCAACGATTGCAGTGCGGCCTTGTAGATCGACTGGCGCGGCTGGGCGAACAAGCGCTTGAGCATGGGCTCGAAAAAGCTCAGCGGCAGGCTGTCGTAGCCGGGGTCGAAGGCAGCGGCATCGTAGCGGGCACAGAATTCGATGGTCTGCTGATACTGCGGATGCGCCTGGAATTGCTCGCGCAGGTGCCGGTCCATGCCCAGGTGATGGAAGAAATAGTAGCCCTGGAACACACCATGCTTTTCCACCATCCACAGGTTTTCCGGGCTGACGAAAGGCTTGAGGATGGCGGCAGCGATATCGGCGTGGTTGTAGCTGCCCAGGGTGTCGCCGATATCGTGAAGTAGAGCGCAGATCACGTATTCCTCGTCACGTCCGTCGCGCCAGGCGCGGGTGGCGGTTTGCAGCGAATGGCTGAGGCGATCGATGGGGAAACCGCCGAAATCACCGTCGAGCAGGCGCAGGTGAGCAAGGATCCGTTCGGCAAGCTGGCTGGCGTAGGCCCGAAAATCACTGGCGATGATCGCCCAGTCCTGCTGGGTGCCATCCTGCATGTGGGTGAAGCGGGCCTGCTGGTTCATCGGCGTTCCGGGTGTAGGGGCTGTGCAACCCACTCTACCGTTACCGTCTGTCGGGGCAGTGGCCGCTGAGGACGCGTTTCTGGCCTTGCAGGCCGAAATCAGAACGTTATTTTGCCGCGCAACATGTCGCGGTACATGGCGAAATCACCAATGAGGCTGTAGAGCGGGTGTTTGAAGGTGGCGGGGCGGTTTTTCTCGTAAAAGAAATGGCCGACCCAGGCAAATCCGTAGCCGGCAAACGGCAGCGCCAACAATACCGCCCACTTGCCACTGCCCAGGGTGTAAGCCAGCAGGGCGATGACCAGGGTGGTACCGACGAAGTGCAGGCGCCGGCACGTCGGGTTGCTGTGCTCTTGCAGGTAATACGGGTAGAACTCGGAAAAACTGCGAAATGGCTGATCTCTGTTCACGGCCCAGCTCCTGAAGCGCTCGATACTGATGAAGATAGACGGCGTGGAGCCTGAACTGAGTCTAGAGTGAGTTAAATTGTCAGACAGTGACAATAAGCGCCAATTGAGTATCCTTTGAGTTCGCCGCAGGAGCGGTCAGTTCGAACATAAGAAGCCAGCCATGAGCGAGAGAACCACGTCAGCAAGCTGGGCATCAGGGATCGTCAAGGCACTCGAGCTGGAAGGGCTGGATTGCCGTGCCATGTTCAAACAACTCGGCCTGGATTTCGCCGCGCTGGACGACCCCGACGCACGCTTTACCCAAGACTCCATGACCCGTCTGTGGCAATTGGCAGTCGATCTTTCCGGCAACCAGGCCATTGGCCTGAACATGGCCCGGGTGGTCCGTCCGGCGTCATTCCACGTGGTCGGTTACGCCTTGATGTCGAGCCGCACCCTGGCCGAAGGGTTCGAGCGCCTGGTGCGCTACCAGCGCATCATTGCCGAAAGCTCCGATCTGAGTTTCCGTCTGGAGCCGGACGGTTACGCGTTGATCCTCACCGTTCATGGCGACCATCTGCCGCCCACCCGGCACAGCGCCGAAGCCTCGCTGGCGTGTGCATTGTCGTTGTGCAGCTGGCTCAGCGGGCGGGTGATACAACCACGGCGGGTATTGATCCAGGGGCCACAGCCAATGGATGTGACGCCCTATAAAACCGCCTTTCATGCGCCGTTGGTGTTTGGCGCTGCCTACGATACGCTGGTGTTCGAACGTGCCGACATGGAAGCGCCGCTGCCGACCGCCAACGAAGCCATGGCCACCTTGCATGACCGCTTTGCCGGTGAATACCTGGCGCGTTTTTCCGAAAGCCGGGTGACTCACCGTGCCCGCCAGGTGCTGTGCCGGGTGTTGCCGCAGGGCGAGCCCAAGCGCGAGACGGTGGCTCAGGCCCTGCATCTTTCCCAGCGCACCTTGCAGCGACGTCTGCAGGAAGAGGGCATCAGTTTTCAGACCCTGCTCGACGATACCCGCCGGGAGCTTGCCGAGCAGTACCTGGCGCAGCCCAGCATGACCCTGCTGGAAACTGCGTATTTGCTGGGGTTTGCCGATCCGAGCAACTTCTTCCGGGCGTTTCGCCGCTGGTTCGATGCCACCCCCGGCGAGTACCGGACACGGATGGGCGCCAGTGCAGTGGCCCCGCCGTGTGCAGAGGGCGACGAAGCCTCGGTCAGTGACGCCAGAACGCCGGCATACACAGCACCAGCACCGTAATGATCTCCAGGCGTCCGAGCAGCATGCCGGCCGCCAGGATCCACTTCGCCGCATCCGGCAGGGTGGCGAAGTTACCGGCCGGGCCAATGGTTTCACCCAGGCCCGGGCCGACGCCAGAGACCGTGCTGGCGGCGCCGGTCAACGCGGTCATCCAGTCCACACCCAGCAACGACAGCAGCAAGGCGATGATGCAGATGGTGATGGCGAAGAAGAACGAGAAGGTCAGAATCGAGCGGACAATCTCTTCATCCAGACGGTGGCCGTTGTACTTCTGCTTGATCACCGCACGCGGATGGATCAGCTGATTGAGGTTGGCCTTGAGCAGGATGTAGGCAACCTGGAAGCGAAAAATCTTGATCCCGCCCGCCGTCGAACCGGAACAGCCGCCGACGAAGCCCAGGTAGAAGAACAGCATCAGCGAGAAGTTGCCCCACAGGCTGTAGTCGCCCAGGGCAAAGCCGGTGGTGGTCACTACCGAGGTGACGTTCAGTGCCACGTGGCGCAAGGCATCCAGCCAGTGCAGGTCGGTGGTGGCCCAGTACCAGGTGCCGAGCACCAGCCAGGTGGCCAGTAGCATGGCCAGCAGGCCCTGGACCTGCTGGTCCTTGATCAGTGCCTTGCGGTTGCCGCGCAGGGTGGCCACGTAGAGGGCGAAGGGCATACTGCCGAGGATCATCACCACCACCGCCACCCAGTGCACCGCGGGCTGGTCCCATTTGGCCAGGGACTGGTCTGAGGTGGAGAAACCACCGGTGGAGATTGCCGACATGGCATGGTTGATCGCGTCGAACACGTTCATGCCAGCCAGCCAGAACGCCACGCCGCCCAGGGCAGTAAAGCCGACGTACACCGCAACGATCGATTTGGCGACCATGTGCGAACGCGGCATGACTTTTTCGGAGCGGTCCGAGGATTCAGTCTGGAACAGGCGCATACCACCGATGCGCAGCAGCGGCAGAATCGCCACGGCCATGGCGATAAAACCAATGCCGCCGAGCCAGTGCAGCAGCGAGCGCCACATCAGGATACCTGGCGACATGTTGTCCAGGCCGCTGAGCACCGTGGCGCCGGTCGCAGTGATGCCGGACATGCTTTCGAAGAAGGCGTCGGTGTAGCTGATGTGCTGGGTCAGCAGAAACGGCAAGGCCGCGAAGATGCACACCACCAGCCAGCTGCTGACCGTCAGCAGGTACATGTCCCGCGGGCGCAGGTGCACATGTTCCGGGCGCCCCTGGATAACCAGGGCCAGGCCGGCGACAAAGGTGATCATGCTGGCCCAGAGAAACGACGGCAGGTCGCCGGTGCGGTCGAAGATCACCAGGGTGGCCATCGGCACGACCATGCTGATCGCCAGGGTGATCAGGAAGATGCCGATGATGAAACCAATGATCCTTAAGGTCGGCAACGCCATGTGATCTGCTCTGACTCGTAAACGAAGGGCGCCATTCTACCTATGGACCTTTTTAAGTAAACGCTAGAATAGCTGCACATTTCTCTTTAGGGGGTAGCCGATGGAGGCTCTCGACGCATTGCTCAACCGTGTTTCCGTACCACGCCTGGTGGAACCCGCGCCCAATGCCGCACAGCGCGAGGCTCTGTTTCAGGCCGCGTTGCGGGCGCCGGACCATGCCCAGTTGCGGCCGTGGCGCTTCCTGACGGTTGAAGGGGCGGGGCGTGAAAAGCTGGGCGCGCTGCTGGCCGAAGCGGTGAAAATTGAAGGTGACGCCAGTGAGGCGGCTCTGGACAAGGCCCGGGCCATGCCATTGCGTGCGCCGTTGCTGGTAGTGGTGATTGCGCGTTTGCAGGATCACTTCAAAGTGCCTGCCTCGGAACAGCGTCTGGCGGCCGGTTGTGCCGCGCATGGCATTTTGCTTGCGGCTCATGCTCAGGGCATCGGTGCGGTCTGGCGTACCGGGGACCTGGCTTACAGCAAGCATGTGGCCAAGGGGTTGGGGTTGGCGGATAACGAAGAGATCATCGCCTTCTTGTACCTGGGGACGCCGCTGAACGAGCCGCGTACGGCGCCGGTGCTGGCCACGGCTGACTTTGTGACAGCCTGGGGGTAACTGGCCTTATCGCGGGGCAAGCCCGCTCCCACCGGGCGATGCAGAGCCGGTGGGAGCGGGCTTGCCCCGCGATGCGATTCCAGGTCAGGTACTCATCAACTCCAGCCTGGCAACAAACCCGCCCTGCGGGTGATTCTCCAGCGTCAGACTCCCACCATGGCGCTCCGCCGCCTTGCGCGCAATGGCCAGCCCCAGGCCATGGCCTGCCGCGCTCTGTCCAGGTGCACGGAAAAACGGCTTGCCCAATTGCGTCAGGTGTTCTTCAGCCACCCCCGGCCCATGGTCGCGCACGCTAAGCACGATGCGCTCGTTGTCCCGCACCGCAGTGATTTCGATCGGTTGCCCGGGTGGATTGAAGCGCAGGGCATTGCGCAGCAGGTTGTCCAGCGCTCGCTCGATAAGGGTTGGCCAGCCTTGCAGGCTCAGTCCGCTTTCGTGATGCAGCAGAATTTGCTGCTCCGGCGCGCTGTGCTGGGCATCCTTGTGCACCGACTGCAGGACTGCATCGAGGTCCACCGGCTCTGCACGCGCCTGTTCGGCATCGACCCGTGCCAACACCAGGATTTCACTGATCAACGCCTCCAGGCGGTCACATTCGCGGGTCAGGCGCGGCCACAGCGCCTGGCGCTGTTCCGGCTCGGCGCGTTCTGCCAGGGCCAGGGCGATGCGCAAGCGGGCCAGCGGCGAACGCAGTTCATGGGAGACATCGCGCAACAGCTGGCGCTGGCTGCCGATCAGACTCTGCAGGCGCGAGCCCATACGGTTGAAGTCATTGGCCAGTACCCCGAACTCGTCGCGGCGGTTGGCCAGGCGCGCCAGGCTGTTCTGTTGATAGGTGGTCTGCCCAAGGTCATGCACCGCACCACGCAGGCGGCTCAGTGGCCGGGTGATGGAGAGCGTCACGAACAGGCTGAACAAGGTCAGTACCACCAGGGCAATGCCTAGCGCACTCAACGGCCAAAGCAGGCTGTCGCGGTGCCATGCATCCAGCTCCGGGTGCGGAATACGGTAGATCAGCAGGTAGGTATCACCACTCTCGGGGCTGGTGTACTCCTCGGTCAGGCGCCGCCAGGGCAGGCGTCGGTCGTCGTTGTGCCGGCGCGCCTCGAAGGCTGCCGCACGACGCGGGAAGGTGCCCGGAACCACGGCTTCGCCGCTGTCGTTGAGTACCTGTACGTCAATGTTGTAGTGGCGTTTGCGTCTTTCCAGAAAGTGCTGTGCCGAATCCGGCCCTTGCTGTTCGTAGCGCTGGGTCCATTTCTGCGCCAGGGTATTGAGGCCCGGGTGACGGCTGAGGATCCAGGCATCCTGATTCAACATGTGCCCGAGCAGGATCGACAGGCCTGCGACCAGGGCAATGGCCAGCCAGAAGCTGGCCAGGATGCGCCAGAACAATGAACGCAAGGGAGGCTCCTTCAACGACAAAAAGCCCGGCCTGCACAAGGGCAGGCCGGGTGGGTGGCTGACAGCTTACTGAGCCTTGGTGGCTTTTTCAGCTTTCCAGGCTTTGAACTCGTCCCATTCGGCGCGGCGTTGCTCCTGCTCTTTCGTCAGCTCATCGAATTTCTTCTGCTGATCAGGCTTGAGCAGGGCGCGGATCTCGGCCTGGGTCTTGTCCTTCTTGGCTTTGAGCTCGTCCTTCAGGGCTTTCTGATCGGCTTCCGGGAGTTTTTCCAGGTAGCGTTGGGTGATTTCCTGACGGCTCTTCATCTGCTCGCCCATCAGTTTGCCGATCTGCTGACGCTGTTCGCGGCTCAGGTCCAGCTGGGCGAAAGGCGCTCCACCGCGGTGGTGATCGCCGTGGTGCGGGCCGCCTTCTGGCATGGCCATGGCGACGGTCGGTAGTGCGGCAGCGAACATCAGGGCGATAAGGGTCTTGCGCATGGTGTCTCTCCTTTCTGAGGTCGGTGATTACCGGATGAGCCCAGTTTAGGGAGATCAAGGTCAGCGGCGGTCAGGCAAGGGTAAAGCTTAGGTAAAGATCGCCGGGCGCCGTGCTGACATTACAGGCTGTAGTAGTAGCCGCGGCTGCGCAGGGCAACGATGCGCGGGCGGCCGTCAGGGTGCGGGCCGATTTTTTTGCGCAGGTTGCTGACGTGCATGTCCAGGCTGCGGTCATACAGAGTTAGCTTGCGGCCCAGGGCGATCTGCGCCAGCTCCTGTTTGTCCAGCGGTTCGCCCGGCTGCTTGAGCAGGGCTTCGAGAATGCGGCTTTCGGAGAGAGTCAGGGTCAGTTCATGTTCGTCGATACTGACCACGCCGCGGGCCGGACTGAAGCACAAATCACCTATTTCGATCTGGCTGGGCGTGGCGTTGGGGTGGCTACGTCGCAGCACTGCACGCAGGCGGGCGGTGAGCTCGCGCGGGTCGCAGGGTTTGGCCAGGTAATCGTCGGCGCCCAGCTCAAGACCAAGAATGCGGTCCAGCGGCTCGCCGCGGGCCGAGAGCATCAGCACCGGCAGTTCGGCATGCTCGCTGCGCAGTTGCTTGAGCAGCTCCAGGCCGCTGCCATCGGGCAGCATCACGTCCAGTACCACTGCCGCCGGGGCCTGCTCGGCCAGGGCCTTGCGCGCGCTCTGGCCGTCGTGGCAGGCACGAACCACGAAACCTTCCTGGGTCAGCCAGCTGCCGAGCAGCTCGCAGAGTTCCTGGTCATCATCAATCAGTAACAGCTCGCTCATGACTCACTCAATTCAACCATTGCCGACGCTTTCTGTGTCCGCCGCTGGCAAAGATACCGCAGAGTGCCGCCAAGAGGGCAACTGCACCACCAATCACAAACCATTGTTGCTGGTCGGTGATCAGCCGTTCCGGGGCATTGGCCTGAAGTTCCTTGAGCGTCAGCTTGAGGCGCTGGTTCTCTTGGCGCAGGCGGGTGAGCTGGGCGCTTTCGCGTTCGCTGTCGGCGTTGTGCAGTTGCTGGGTCAGCGCTTCGCGCAGGCGCTCGCTTTCCTGCAGACGCTGCTGCAACTCGGTGATCTGGCTGCCGGCACTGAGCGACAGCGGGGTGCTGGAGGCGCTGGATTCTTCGGCCTGGGCGAGCGGGGTCAGCAACAACAGGCACAGCAGCAGGGACAACGGACCTTGACGCATGGGGACTCCTGATTCTTGTCGATTCAGCAGGTTGTCGGCTGGCAGACGAGAATAATGAGCAGTAGCGTCAGTAAAAGGCGGGAGTGCGGTGCGCACAGTGGCGCACCGCGTGCAGCGGCTTACGGCAGGACTTGCTTGAACGGCTTGACGATGACGTTGGCATACACGCCAGCGGCAATGTACGGGTCGGCATCGGCCCAGGTTTGCGCCGCGGCCAGGGAGTCGAACTCGGCGACGATCAGGCTGCCAGTGAAGCCGGCGGCGCCTGGGTCGTTGCTGTCGATGGCCGGATGCGGGCCGGCCAGCACCACGCGACCTTGTTCCTTGAGTTGCTGCAGGCGTTCGATATGCGCCGGGCGGGCGGCCAGGCGTTTTTCCAGGGACTCGGCAACGTCGGTAGCGATGATGGCGTAGAGCATGTCAATCCTCAGACTTGGGAGTGGTGGGGTCGCTGTCGTGCAGGTGGCGGGACAGGTAGACACCCTGGCCCACCAGGAACAGTACGGTCATGCCCAGGCTGCCGAACACCTTGAAGTCGACCCAGATGTTCTGGAAGGTGAAGGCGACGAACAGGTTGGCAGCGCCGCAGAACAGGAAAAAGGCGATCCAGGCGACGTTCAGACGGGTCCAGACACCCTCCGGCAGGCTGATGGCATGGCCCATGATGCGTTTGATCAGCACCCGGTCACCGATGAAGTGGCTACCGGTGAATGCCAGGGCAAACAGCCAGTTGACCACCGGCGCTTTCCATTTGAGGAAGGTTTCGCTGTGGAAGGCCAAGGTCAGGCCGCCGAACACCAGGCAGGCGAGCAGAGTCAGCCATTGGCCTTTTTCCAGCTTGCGTTGGTGAATGAACAGTGCGCCGTAGACCACCACCGAGCTGATGATCAGCATCGCTGTGGCGCTGAAGATACCTCCGACTTCGAAGCTGTGACCGGCAAATTCGACGGCACGAGGATCGAGCTTGAAGACGATGAAGAACAGGAGCAGCGGGATGAAATCGATGAATTGTTTCACAGTGGCAGCCAGAAGCAGGATGTGACGGCATAATAACAAACATCAATGACAGCGAAAGCGCCACCTATGAATGTTGATCTGCACTGCCACAGTACGGCCTCCGATGGCGCCCTGTCGCCGACGGCACTGGTCGCCCGGGCCCATGAGCACGGCGTGCGGATGCTCTCGCTGACTGACCACGACACCCTTGAAGGGCAACTTGAGGCCCGCGCCGCTGCACAGGCGCTGGACATGCAGTGGGTCAGCGGGATCGAGTTGTCGTGCACCTGGGGCGGCGCGACCATCCATGTATTGGGCTACAACTTTGCCCTGGACGCTGCGCCTTTGCTCGACGCCGTCGAATCGTTGCACCGCGGGCGCTGGTTGCGCTCCGAAGAAATCGACCGGCGGTTGGCAGCCAAAGGCATGCCGGGCGCGTTGGAGGGCGCACGGGCCATCCAGCAGGAGCTGGGCGACAGCGGCAACGCCCCGGCACGTCCGCACTTTGCCGAGTTCCTGGTGCGTGCAGGCCACGTCAAAGACCGCGCCGAGGCCTTTCGCAAGTGGTTGGGCGCCGGCAAGCTGGGTGACGTCAAGCTGCACTGGCCAACCCTCGACGAGACCGTGGAAACCCTGCGCAAATCCAATGCCTGGGTCAGCCTGGCGCACCCGATGCACTATGAATTAACACGCAGCAAGCGCCGCCGGCTGATTGCCGACTATATTCAAGCAGGCGGCCAGGCGCTGGAAGTGGTCAACGGCATGATGCCGGCCGAACAGGTGGGCACCATGTCCATCCTGGCCCGTGAATTCGGCCTGCTGGCCAGTGCCGGCAGTGACTTCCATGGCCCTGGCACCTGGGGTGAGATCGGTGCTTACCGGCCATTGCCAGAGGACCTGCCACCTTTGTGGCGTCGATTCAAACATGAACAGCCAAACGCGGCCGTCTGAACAGGAAGAGAATGTGAGTCAGTTTTTCCAGATTCATGCGGAAAACCCGCAACCGCGCCTGATCAAGCAGGCGGTCGAAATCATTCGCAAGGGGGGCGTGGTTGTCTATCCCACCGATTCCTCCTACGCGCTGGGTTGTCAGATTGGTGACAAAAACGCCGTGGAGCGGGTCCGTCGCCTGCGACAACTGGACAAGAACCACAACTTCACGCTGATTTGCTGCGACCTGTCGCAAATGGGCCTGTTCGCCAAGATCGATACGGGGATCTTCCGGCTGCTCAAGGCGCACATTCCTGGCCCCTACACCTTCATTCTCAACGGCACCCGCGAAGTGCCGCGGCTGCTGCTGCACGAAAAACGCCGCACGATTGGCTTGCGTGTGCCGCAGAACCCGATTTTGCTCGCATTGCTCGAAGAGCTTGGCGAGCCGCTGATGAGCGTCAGCTTGATCCTGCCGGGCGATGAAGAGCCCATGACTGACCCTTATGAGATTCGCGAACGCCTGGAGAAGCAGGTAGACCTGATCATCGACGGCGGCTACGGCGACCTCAAGGCGTCCACCGTGGTTGACTTGAGTGGCGATGAACCTGAGGTGATCCGCGTCGGTTGCGGTGATCCGGCACCGTTTCTGGTTGAAGCGTGAGCCAGGCATCCAGCACCGGGCCGAACAGCGATCCGCAAGCAGGCGCCCAGCAGGAACTGCCACTGGTGCTGGTCTATGGCGAGGCCATGACCGAAATGCCGGTGGACCTGTACATTCCACCGGACGCCCTGGAAGTGTTCCTCGAAGCCTTCGAGGGGCCGCTGGACCTGTTGCTCTACCTGATCCGCAAGCAGAACGTCGACATCCTCGATATTCCCGTGGCCGAGATCACCCGTCAGTACATGGGGTATGTCGAGTTGATGAAGACCGTGCGCCTGGAGCTGGCGGCCGAGTATCTGGTGATGGCGGCGATGCTGGCGGAGATCAAGTCGCGCATGCTCTTGCCGCGATCGGCCGAGATCGAGGAAGAGGAGGGTGATCCGCGTGCCGAACTGATTCGCCGCCTGCAGGAGTATGAGCGCTTCAAGGCCGCGGCCGAGGGCATTGATGGCCTCAGCCGGGTCGGCCGCGAGATCATCGTGCCGCGCCTCGATGCACCCCAGGCCAAGGCGCGCAAACTGTTGCCGGAAGTCAGCCTGGAAGAGCTGCTGATGTCGATGGCCGAGGTGCTGCGCCGCGGCGATCTGTTCGAAAGTCATCAGATCAGCCGTGAGGCATTATCGACCCGCGAGCGCATGAGTGAAGTGCTCGAACGCCTCAAGGGCGGTGGCTTTGTGCCGTTCGTCGAGCTGTTTACTGCCGAGGAAGGCAAACTGGGCGTGGTGGTGACCTTCATGGCAATTCTTGAACTGGTGAAGGAATCCTTGATCGAACTGGTGCAAAATGAGCCCTTCGCGCCGATCCACGTCCGCGCCCGGGCTGAGTGACAACGAGCAACGCCATGAACCTGAATGATCCGCGCGACCTGGCGCCCCTGCTTGAAGCCTTTTTGCTGGCCTCGGGAAAACCGCAATCGCTGGAGCGGCTGTTCGAGCTGTTCGAAGAAGCCGAGCGCCCCGAACCTGCCGTGTTCAAGAAAGCCCTGGAAGTGTTGCGCAAGTCCTGCAACGGCCGCGCTTTCGAACTCAAGGAGGTGGCGTCGGGCTATCGCCTGCAAATTCGTGAAGACTACGCCCCCTGGGTAGGCCGTTTGTGGGAAGAGCGACCGCAGCGTTACTCCCGCGCGCTGCTGGAGACCATGGCCCTGATCGCCTACCGTCAGCCCATCACCCGCGGCGAAATCGAAGACGTGCGAGGTGTGGCAGTCAACACCA
Source organism: Pseudomonas alkylphenolica (assembly GCF_000746525.1). Classification (NCBI taxonomy): domain Bacteria; kingdom Pseudomonadati; phylum Pseudomonadota; class Gammaproteobacteria; order Pseudomonadales; family Pseudomonadaceae; genus Pseudomonas; species Pseudomonas alkylphenolica. Next base: position 4,212,569 of record NZ_CP009048.1, on the reverse strand, counting down.
ATATCGTCAAGACCCTGCTCGAACGTGAATGGATCCGCATCGTTGGCTACCGTGAGGTGCCGGGCAAGCCGGCGATGTTCGCCACCACCAAGGCCTTCCTCGATCATTTCAACCTGAAGAACCTCGATGATCTGCCGGCCCTGGCCGATCTGCGCGAAATGGAACCGGAGCCGGTGCTGGAACTGGATGATGCTCCGGTGCCGGCCCATCTGCAGGCCCTCGCCGATGAAAGCGCTGAGCCGCAGGAGCCCAAGGAAGAAACCAGCTTCCGTAGCCTGTTGGTCGAGCTCGACTCCATGGAGGAGGGCCTCAAGACTGACTTTGACGACTTGCTGGAGGAAGAACCTGCGGCTGAAGACGCCGAGGCTCTTGATCCGGAGCCCGAAACGCCAAGGCAGTGAGCTTTGGCCTTCGGGCAGAAATAACCGTCGACCTGGAGAATTTCAACTAGTCTCAGGTGCGCTCGGCGCGTGATCAGCGTATGATTCGCGACCTTTTTGGCGCTTGTTCGCCCAATCAGCTTTCAATACTTACACCGGGAGGTGCCCAGCATGAGTGACAAAGACCTGCAAGAAACCCAGCCATTGCCGCCATCAGGCGAGAAACTGCAAAAAGTTCTCGCACGTATCGGCGTGGGTTCGCGTCGTGACGTCGAGGCCTGGATCAGCCAGGGCCGGATCAAGGTCAACGGCGTGGATGCCACCCTGGGTCAGCGCGTCGATCTGCATGATGCGATTTCCGTCGATGGCCGCCTGATCAAGCGCGAAGAGTCCGCCGAGACCGTGCGCCGGGTGATCATGTACAACAAACCCGATGGCGAGATCTGCACTCGCGACGACCCGGAAGGCCGTCCGACCGTGTTCGACCGCCTGCCACGGCCGAAAGAAGGCCGCTGGATCAACATCGGTCGCCTGGACATCAACACCACCGGCCTGCTGATGTTCACCACTGACGGTGAGCTGGCCAACCGTCTGATGCATCCTTCCTACGAAATGGACCGTGAGTACGCGGTGCGTGTGCGTGGTGAAGTCGACGAAGACATGATTGCCCGCCTCAAGGCCGGTGTCGTGCTCGAAGATGGCCCTGCGCGTTTCACCGATATCCAGGAAGCGCCTGGTGGCGAAGGCTTCAACCACTGGTACCACTGTGTGGTGATGGAAGGCCGTAACCGTGAAGTGCGTCGCCTGTGGGAATCCCAGGGCCTGGTGGTCAGCCGCCTGAAGCGCGTGCGTTTTGGTCCGGTGTTCCTCAACTCCGACCTGCCGATGGGCCGCTGGCGCGAAATGAGCCAGCAGGAAGTCGACATCCTCGCGGCTGAAGTTGGTCTGACCCCGGTGTCGATGCCAGTCCTGAACCACAAGTCCAAGGACAAACTGGAGCGTCTGCAGCGCAAGTCCACCCGTCCGCTGGGTCGTGGTGAGCGCGTGCGTACCCTGCGTCCGGCTCAGGAAGGTGCAGCTGCAGCCGAGCGTCCGGCCCGTCAACCGCGTGGTGCTGAAGCCGAACGTCCGGCTCGCCAGCCTCGTGGCGAAGCACCGCGCAAGGACACCGGCCGTGGCCGCAGCACCGTGGCGGAACGTCCGAGCGAGATGAACAAGCGTGGCAAGCCGGCCCCCAAGCGTCCAGGCAGCACCCGCAACAAGCCTCGCCCGTAACCTGTGGGAGCGGGCTTGCCCCGCGATGCGATGTAACTGATAAATCGCAATCGCGGGGTAAACCCGCTCCCACCGTGTGAAAAAAGCCAACCTTCGGGTTGGCTTTTTTTTGTCTGTAAAAACCGTGTGTTACAGACGTCTCTGTAAGCACTGGAAAGTTTTTAAACCGCCACGTAAATAAATCGTTACAAAGCCGCCCGCCCCGCAAGGTGGTTTCCGGGATCTGCCGCCGCTGTAAACAGAACTTGCCGCAAAGCCCGGCCCAGTGCGATTTACGTACACGTCAAGTGCTTGCCCGCAACCCTCGGGAACGGTGAGATGGGTGCCATTGCCGTGTGCAAAGCCGGGCCGGAGAGCCGGGCATTCAATAAGAACAAATGGAGGCGCCATGTACGCCGATTACCCTCCCAGGCTTCATTCTTTCCTCAGGAACGGTGCGTTTTGTCATCAGACAATCACGCAACGTGTTGACCCCTGCGCGTCTGCAGGGGTATACAATGCGCCGCGTTTTACCTGTGACCCCAATGCGTACCGCGCACTCTTGCTGACACCCGGCTGATTTACCCACGGCGTTTGCCCTGGATGGGCAGCAGTTGGCCAAGATCCTCAAGGTAACCACCTTGTTAATTCCGCTGCGCCACGAGCGCGGTGGGTCCGATTCCGTCACAGATAAAAACAATGCAGGTGACTTCGTTCATGAGTGGACAAAACACGCATTCAGGCGAGCTGAAACGCGGCCTGAAAAATCGCCATATCCAGTTGATCGCCCTGGGCGGTGCAATTGGTACCGGGTTGTTTCTCGGATCGGCCGGGGTGATGAAGTCGGCGGGCCCGTCGATGATTCTCGGCTATGCGATCTGTGGCTTCATCGCCTTCATGATCATGCGCCAGCTTGGCGAGATGATCGTCGAAGAGCCGGTGGCAGGTTCCTTCAGTCACTTTGCCCACAAATACTGGGGCGGTTTCGCTGGCTTCCTGTCCGGTTGGAACTGCTGGGTGCTGTACATCCTGGTCGGTATGTCGGAGCTGACCGCCGTCGGCAAGTACGTACACTACTGGTGGCCGGAGATCCCGACCTGGGCCTCGGCTGCAGCCTTCTTCATCCTGATCAACGCGATCAACCTGGCCAACGTCAAAGTGTTCGGCGAGGCCGAGTTCTGGTTCGCGATCATCAAGGTCCTGGCTATCGTCGGCATGATTGCCCTGGGCAGCTACATGCTGGTCAGCGGTAGCGGCGGTCCGCAGGCTTCGGTGAGCAACCTGTGGGAGCATGGCGGTTTCTTCCCTAACGGGGTGAGCGGCCTGGTCATGGCTCTGGCGATCATCATGTTCTCCTTCGGCGGTCTGGAAATGCTCGGTTTCACCGCAGCAGAAGCCGACAAGCCGAAAACCGTGATCCCGAAAGCGATCAACCAGGTGATCTACCGTATCCTGATTTTCTACATCGGTGCCCTGGTGGTGCTGCTGTCGCTGACTCCGTGGGACAGCCTGGTAGCCAGCCTCGATGCCTCCGGTGGCACCTATGGCGCCAGCCCGTTCGTGCAGGTGTTCTCGCTGCTGGGTAGCGATGTTGCTGCGCACATCCTCAACTTCGTGGTCTTGACTGCGGCGCTGTCGGTGTACAACAGCGGCACCTACTGCAACGCCCGCATGCTCTACGGCATGGCTGAGCAGGGCGATGCCCCGGCCGGCCTGGCGAAGATCGACAAACGCGGTGTGCCGGTACGTTCGATCCTGGCGTCGGCGGCCGTGACCCTGGTGGCCGTGCTGCTCAACTACTTCATCCCGCAGCATGCGCTTGAGCTGCTGATGTCGCTGGTAGTGGCGGCCCTGGTGATCAACTGGGCGATGATCAGCTACTCGCACCTGAAGTTCCGCCAGCACATGGACAAGACTGGCCAGAAGCCGCTGTTCAAGGCGCTGTGGTACCCCTACGGCAACTACGTCGTCCTGGCCTTTGTGGTGCTGATTCTGGGTATCATGCTGCAGATTCCAGGCATCCAGATATCGGTGTACGCGATTCCGGTGTGGCTGGTGGTGATGTTTGCCTGCTACGGCCTGAAGAACAATCGCCAGGCCCGTATGTCCGAGGCAAATCCTGCTGCCAAGTAAGACCTGAGTAATGTACAAGCCCGGTGGGAGCGGGCTTGCCCGCGATAGTGGTTTTCTACTCAATCACATCGCGAGGCAAGCTCGCTCCCACTGGGCTTTTTGTTTTTGCGGTATCCTCATGGCCTTATCAGGCCTGTGACCCATGTTGATCATTTCCAATTCCGTGCACATCCCCGACCAGGAAATCGAGCTGACGGCTATCCGCGCCCAGGGGGCAGGTGGGCAGAACGTCAACAAGGTCTCCAGTGCCATGCACCTGCGTTTCGATACTCAGGCCTCATCCTTGCCGCCGTTCTACAAAGAGCGCTTGCTGGCGTTGCGCGACAGTCGCATTACCCGTGACGGGGTGATCATCATCAAGGCTCAGCAATACCGCACTCAGGAGCAGAACCGCACAGATGCCCTGGAGCGCTTGCGTGAGTTGATCCTGGCGGCGGTCAAGGTGGAGAAGGCGCGACGTCCGACCCGCCCGACATTGGGTTCGAAAACCCGGCGGCTGGACACCAAGAGCAAGCGTGGAACGATCAAGGCCGGACGCGGCAAGGTCGATTACTGAGGCGTGGAGAGTGTTGGCGGGGAATTCTTGACGGTGTGAAAACGCGTTGACGGGGTAGTCCCTGCATCAGCCGTTTTCACACAGTCTGACGGTTGCGCGGTTATTCCTGGTCGGCGCTGGAAGTTTCGTCGCCGTCGTGGTCAGCCTGGGCTGGTTCGGCGCTGTGAGTGGCAGGTGTCTGCTCTTCTGGGGTCAGGCTTGGGAAGGGAAGATTCGGGATTTCATGCATCTCGTCGTTCCTCGCAAGTGTGTGGAAAGGCTGCGCAAGGCGCGCATGGCTTGTAAAAAGCTCGTGCAGGATACAGGAGTCTGAATGACAGTATGAGTTTTCCTGCTTAATGGCTATCGCGGGGCAAGCCTGCTCCCACAGGATTTGTATGATCTCTGTGGGAGCGGGCTTGCCCCGCGATGCTTTTCAGCGACAGACGTCAGCGATCGCTGCCGCCAGGGCGTCAAGGCGTGCCGCATCAGCACCCGCGATGTTCGCCCGGCCAGTGCCGACCATGTACACGCTATGCCGCTCACGCAGTTGCTTGACCTGCTCCGGCGACAAGCCGGTGTAGGAGAACATCCCGCGTTGCGCGGCGATGTGGGCAAAGCGTTCGCTCAGGCCGTGAGGTGCCAGTGCCTCGACCAGCCCGACCCGCAGTTGGGCAATGCGCTGGCGCATGGCCTCGACTTCTTCGACCCACAGCTGCTTGAGCGCGGCATCGCCGAGAATCTGTGCGACTACCGCAGCGCCATGATCCGGCGGCGTTGACCACAGGTTGCGCGCCAGCAGGGCCAGTTGACTGCGAACATCCAGCAGCTTCTCGGCATCATCGCTGCACACCAGCAGGGCGCCGGTGCGGTCACGGTAGAGGCCGAAGTTTTTCGAGCAGGAGCTGGTGATCAGCAGTTCGGGCAGCTCAGCGGCAAACAGCCGTACCGCCCAGGCATCTTCTTCCAGGCCATCGCCAAAGCCTTGGTAGGCGAAGTCAATCAGCGGCAGCAACTCGCGGCGGCGGACCACTTCCAGTACTGCGCGCCAGTCGTCCTGGGACAGGTCGAAGCCGGTCGGGTTGTGGCAGCAGGCGTGCAATAGCACCACGTCGCCTTTGGGCGCCGCTTCCAGCGCGGTTAGCATCCCGCTGACGTTGAGGCGGTTATCCGCACCGACGTAAGGGTAGTGGCTGACCTTGAGGCCGGCACCGGCGAAGATGGTTTCGTGGATCGGCCAGGTCGGATCGCTCAGCCAGATGCCGCGGCCCGGCAGGCAGTGTTCGATGAACTCCGCGGCAAGGCGCAGGGCGCCGGTGCCGCCCGGTGTCTGGGTGGCGCCTGCGCGTTTGCTGGCCAGCAGGGGCGAGCCGCTACCCAGCACCAGTTCACTGATCAGACGACCGAAGTCAGCGTCGCCATGGCCGCCGACGTAGCTCTTGCTCGACTGTTGGTCGAGCAGGCGCTGTTCAGCGAGTTTGACCGCCGCTGGAATCGGCGTCAGGCCCTGGGCGTCCTTGAAGACGCCCACGCCCAGGTCAAACTTGTCTGGGTTGCTGTCGTTGGCGTAGGCCTCCATCAGCCCCAGAATCGGATCACCGGGTACGCGCCCGATCGCGCTGAAGTGCATTACTTGCGGCCTTCGGCGGTTTTGGCGACCTCGTCGGTACGCGCGGCCATGATGAAGTCGTTACGGTGCAGGCCTTTGATCGAGTGGCTCCACCAGGTCACGGTGACTTTGCCCCATTCGGTCAGCAGGCCAGGGTGATGGCCTTCAGCTTCGGAGATCTCGCCGACGGCGTTGGTGAAGGCCAGGGCGTGTTTGAAATTCTTGAACAGGAAGACTTTTTCCAGCTGCATGATGCCGTCACGGACTTCGATGTTCCAATCCGGGATCTGCTTGATCAGTACCGGCAGTTCTTCATCGCTGACCTGTGGAGCATCGGCACGGCAGGCTTCGCAGTGAGCTTGGTTCAAGGCGTTCATAAGGTTTTCCGCAAGTGGTTTGTTATTGGTTTGCAAGGTGGCTCAGGCAGCAACCTTAGGTGGAAATTTCGGTGCGTGCAGGCCCATCTTCATCGCTGTGTGAACCATGCCCATGATGTCTTCGTGGGCCAGGTCGAACAGGCGCTTGAGGTTCGGCAAGGCAAAGTACAGCGGTTGCAGGATGTCGATGCGATACGGCGTGCGCATGGCTTCCAGCGGGTCGAAGGCCTGGTGCTCGGGCTCGTCGGACAGGCTGTAGACGGTCTCTTTCGGTGAAGAAAGGATGCCGCCGCCATAGATCTTGCGACCCTGCGGGGTATCGACCAGGCCAAACTCGATGGTCATCCAGTACAGGCGGGCCAGGTAGACGCGCTCTTCCTTGGTGGCCTGAAGGCCGAGTTTGCCGTAGGTGTGGGTGAATTCAGCGAACCAGGGGTTGGTCAGCAGCGGGCAATGGCCGAAGATCTCGTGGAAAATATCCGGTTCTTGCAGGTAGTCGAGCTCTTCTTCGGTACGAATGAAGGTCGCCACTGGAAAGCGCTTGCTGGCCAGCAGCTCGAAAAAGGTCTGGAAAGGAATCAGCGCAGGCACGCGGGCGACTTGCCAGCCGGTGGTGGCGCCGAGCACCTTGTTGATCTCGCCCAACTGCGGGATGCGGTCGTGCGGCAGGCCCAGTTGTTCGATGCCGTCCAGGTATTCCTGGCACGCGCGGCCCTCGATCACTTTCAGTTGGCGGGTAATCAGGGTGTTCCACACCGCGTGTTCCTGTTGCGGGTAGTCGATAAACCCTTGCGCATCGGGCTCGCGAGCCACGTATTGCGTCTGTTTCATACTGCTCTCCTGCTGAGGGCCGTTCTTGTTATGTGTTCAAGCCGTTGCTTAAGAGATAACCCGCTGCGCCGCACTTTGCATCGGTTCGCCAGCGTCTGGGACTGGCTAAGTGGCGGATTTTCTGTAACGATTACTTTACGGATTTGGCAGGAGGCCGAAAAATCGAGGGGTGTTGAGCCTCCGTAATCGGCGTTTTGTCACGTAATCTTTACAAGAATTCTTTCGGGTTGGTAGAAAGTTCCCGGTTCGCTGGCTGTCAGGGTTCGTTCCAGGCCTATTAGTAGGACACTTCATGCGTATCAAAGTGCATTGCCAGAACCGCATCGGCATTCTGCGCGACATCCTCAACCTGCTGGTGGAATACGGCATCAACGTCGCCCGCGGCGAAGTCGGCGGTGAGCATGGCAATGCCATCTACTTGCACTGTCCCAACCTGATCAACCTGCAGTTCCAGGCCTTGCGGCCCAAGTTCGAGTCGATTGCCGGGGTGTTCGGGGTCAAGCGTGTGGGCTTGATGCCGAGCGAGCGGCGGCATATGGAGCTCAATGCCTTGCTGGGGGCGCTGGATTTCCCGGTGCTGTCGATCGACATGGGCGGTTCCATCGTCGCTGCGAACCGGGCGGCGGCGCAGTTGCTCGGGGTGCGGGTGGATGAGGTGCCGGGTATCCCCTTGTCGCGTTATGCCGAAGACTTTGACTTGCCGGAGCTGGTACGCGCCAACAAATCGCGGATCAACGGCCTGCGGGTCAAGGTCAAGGGTGACGTGTTCCTGGCCGACATCGCACCGCTGCAATCCGAGCATGACGACAGCGAGGCCCTGGCAGGGGCGGTGTTGACCCTGCACCGTGCCGATCGCATCGGTGAGCGTATCTACAACGTGCGCAAGCAGGAGTTGCGCGGCTTTGACAGCATTTTCCAGAGCTCGCGGGTAATGGCTGCGGTGGTGCGCGAGGCTCGGCGTATGGCGCCGCTGGACGCGCCACTGTTGATTGAAGGGGAGACCGGCACCGGCAAGGAACTGCTGGCGCGTGCCTGTCACCTGGCCAGCCCGCGCGGGCAAGCGCCGTTGATGGCGCTCAATTGCGCCGGCCTGCCGGAGTCCATGGCCGAGACTGAATTGTTCGGCTATGGGCCGGGTGCATTCGAAGGTGCGCGGGCTGAAGGCAAACTGGGGCTGCTGGAGCTGACCGCAGGCGGCACGCTGTTTCTCGATGGCGTGGGTGAAATGAGCCCGCGCTTGCAGGTCAAATTATTGCGCTTTCTGCAGGATGGCTGCTTCCGTCGGGTCGGCAGTGACGAGGAGGTGTATCTGGATGTGCGGGTTATCTGCGCGACTCAGGTCGACCTCTCGGAACTTTGCGCGCGCGGCGAGTTCCGTCAGGACCTTTACCATCGCCTCAACGTGCTTTCGCTGCATATCCCGCCGCTGCGCGAGTGCCTGGATGGCCTGCCGCCGCTGGTCGAGCACTTTCTCGATCAGGCCAGTCGCCAGATCGGTTGCCCGTTGCCGCGCCTGGCCTCGGCGGCCATGGAGCGCCTGAGCCAGTACCACTGGCCGGGTAACGTACGTCAATTGGAGAACGTATTGTTTCAGGCGGTATCGCTGTGTGATGGCGGGGTGGTTAAAAGCGAGCATATTCGCTTGCCGGACTATGGTGCGCGGCAACCGCTGGGTGAGTTTTCCCTAGAGGGTGACCTGGGCGAGATTGTCGGACGCTTTGAAAAAGCGGTGCTGGAACAATTGATGAGTGAATATCCGAGCAGCCGGGCGTTGGGTAAGCGCCTCGGTGTTTCACATACCACGATAGCCAACAAGTTGCGCGAACATGGTGTTGGCAAGTCGGCAGAGTAAATAAGCTGTAATGACAGAAATGTCAGCGTGGATTAGTTGTAGCGCAACGATTCAATATCGATTGTTTGAACCGCGCGCCTCGGTCAGCGGCGATCGAGGCGCGGCGAGCGGTAATCTTGAGATTATCCGTTGGAGCAACCGTTACCCATCACACGGTACTCGAGAATATGCCGCTGGCCCTGCGAGTCCTCATAGGTCATGCGCGCCGGGACCACTTCGCAGACGTTCGGGACTTCGCTCATGGAAATGACTTTGGCGATGTCCAGGTGCTGCGAGTAACTGTACTGTTCAACCGGAATCTGCTCGGCGCCGCCGTTTGCAACTTCGTCGGCCACCGCCACGCTGCAAAGACTGCCAAGTGCCAATACCAGTAAAGCTTTCATTTTCATTTTACCTGTCTAAGGTCGTAAGGGGGCACGCAGCGCTTGTGGCGCCGCGTGTACAACTAACGTTCAACTATCACAGTTATCTCGGGATTAACGGCCTTCGTGGGGGCTGTAACAAGAAGTTAATCGCGATGCCGTTGCTGGCGGGGCGAATTTTAGGGGCGGGCGCTTGCGTTAAACAGATGATGTTTTGATAAACACTGTTGGTGAAAACTGTAACAATCGCTTGCTTGACATCTTCGGATTTTATTTTTTCTGCGCACATGCCCGGCCTTGAGCCTGCGGTCAATTGCATGGGTGCAAAAGAGCAGGGCGTTACTACCAACGTCGAATGGCCTAGCGGGTCTGGTACAGTTACAACGAGGTCATACAAAAACAACTATTACACCGAGGTAGATAAAGATGAGTGCGGCTCCCCTGTATCCCGTTCGTCCCGAGGTTGCGGCCACCACCCTGACTGATGAGGCGACCTACAAGGCCATGTACCAGCAGTCGGTGATCAACCCGGACGGCTTCTGGCGTGAGCAGGCGCAGCGCCTGGACTGGATCAAGCCCTTCACCAAGGTCAAGCAGACCTCCTTCGACGACCACCATGTCGATATCAAATGGTTTGCCGACGGCACTCTGAACGTCTCCTACAACTGCCTGGACCGCCACCTTGCCGAGCGCGGTGATCAGGTCGCAATCATCTGGGAAGGCGACGATCCTTCCGAACACCGCAACATTACCTACCGCGAACTGCACGAGCAGGTGTGCAAATTTGCCAACGCCCTGCGCGGCCAGGACGTGCACCGTGGTGACGTGGTGACCATCTACATGCCGATGATTCCCGAGGCCGTAGTGGCGATGCTGGCTTGCGCCCGTATCGGCGCGATCCACTCGGTGGTCTTCGGTGGCTTCTCTCCCGAGGCGCTGGCCGGACGCATCATCGACTGCAAGTCGAAAGTGGTGATCACCGCCGACGAAGGTCTGCGTGGCGGTCGTCGCACGCCGCTCAAGGCCAACGTTGACCTGGCCCTGACCAACCCGGAAACCGCCAGCGTGCAGAAGATCATCGTGTGCAAGCGCACCGGTGGCGACATTGCCTGGCACCAGCATCGTGACATCTGGTACGAAGACCTGATGAAGGTCGCTTCCAGCCACTGCGCACCGAAAGAGATGGGTGCCGAAGAAGCGCTGTTCATCCTCTATACCTCCGGCTCCACCGGTAAGCCCAAAGGTGTGCTGCACACCACCGGCGGCTACATGGTCTACGCCGCGCTGACCCATGAGCGGGTGTTCGACTACCGTCCGGGTGAGGTCTACTGGTGCACCGCCGACGTCGGCTGGGTGACCGGTCACAGCTATATCGTCTACGGCCCGCTGGCCAATGGCGCGACCACGGTGCTGTTTGAAGGTGTGCCGAACTATCCGGACATCACCCGTGTGTCGAAGATCATCGACAAGCACAAGGTCAATATCCTCTACACTGCCCCGACCGCCATCCGTGCAATGATGGCTGAAGGTCAGGCTGCGGTTGAGGGTGCCGATGGCTCGAGCCTGCGCTTGCTCGGTTCGGTGGGTGAGCCGATCAACCCGGAAGCCTGGAACTGGTACTACCAGACCGTTGGCAAAGAGCGTTGCCCGATCGTCGACACCTGGTGGCAGACCGAAACCGGTGGCGTGCTGATCAGCCCGCTGCCAGGTGCTACCGCGCTGAAGCCGGGTTCGGCAACCCGTCCATTCTTCGGTGTGGTGCCGGCGCTGGTGGACAATCTGGGCAACCTGATCGATGGCGCTGCCGAAGGCAACCTGGTGATCCTCGATTCCTGGCCGGGCCAGTCGCGTTCGCTGTACGGCGATCACGATCGTTTCGTCGATACTTACTTCAAGACCTTCCGTGGCATGTACTTCACCGGTGACGGCGCCCGTCGCGATGAAGACGGTTACTACTGGATCACTGGTCGCGTTGACGATGTGCTCAACGTTTCCGGGCACCGTATGGGTACCGCCGAGATCGAAAGCGCCATGGTTGCCCACCCGAAAGTCGCCGAGGCAGCAGTGGTCGGCGTGCCGCACGACATCAAGGGGCAGGGTATCTATGTCTACGTCACCCTCAACGGTGGCGAAGAGCCGAACGAGGCGCTGCGTCTGGAGCTGAAAAACTGGGTGCGCAAAGAGATCGGTCCGATTGCCTCACCGGATGTCATCCAGTGGGCACCGGGTCTGCCCAAGACCCGTTCGGGCAAGATCATGCGCCGCATCCTGCGCAAGATTGCCACTGCCGAGTACGACGCCCTGGGCGATATCTCGACCCTGGCCGATCCGAGCGTGGTTCAGCATCTGATCGATACGCATAAGGACATGAGCAGGGCGTCAGCCTAAAAGCATCGCGGGGCAAGCCCGCTCCCACCGGATTTTGAGAGCCCGGTGGGAGCGGGCTTGCCCCGCGATTAGGTCTCACAACAACAAGCCCCGCCTGGCTCTGCCAGCGGGGCTTTGTGTTTTCTGTTACTCCGACAATCATCGGTAACCATTCTGTCACCACAATTGCTCGCCAGCGGGGCAAAGCGAAACGTTTTCGCCCGCTAACAGGACGTTTCCTGGGCTGATTTCAACCCGCTGAAACGCTACGCTTGCCGGATTAGAAGGCTTTGCCAATAATAGGCCCGCTTATTGCTTCATTGATTGGTTATTTGTCTTTTGCTTTTGCATATTCCGTGAAAGCTGTCAATATCTCCGGCCCCGCGTTCCTGCGCTTCTATAACTAGTTGTCGCATTGAGGAAATATCGGCTTCGGAGCTGTCGTTAAAATGCCGATCACTCGCTCGTGGCGTTCGACCTTCGTCGACCCCGCGCAGCTCGCGTTGTACCCATTCGCATATCGGGCAGTCACTACGTTCTGCCTTGAATTGCCCTTTACCGATGGAGTTCCAGATGAAGAAACTCGCACTGCTTGGCGCCCTGGCGCTGTCCGTGTTTTCCCTGGCATCGCTGGCTGATGAGAAACCGCTGAAAATCGGTATCGAGGCCGCCTACCCACCGTTCGCCTCGAAGGCGCCAGACGGCAGCATCGTCGGCTTCGACTACGACATCGGCAACGCCCTGTGCGAAGAGATGAAGGTCAAGTGCACCTGGGTCGAGCAAGAATTCGACGGCCTGATCCCGGCACTGAAAGTGCGCAAGATCGACGCCATCCTCTCGTCCATGTCGATCACCGAAGATCGCAAGAAGTCCGTGGACTTCACTGGCAAGTACTACCTGACACCGGCGCGCCTGGTGATGAAGGAAGGTACCACCGTCAGCGACAACCTGGCTGAGCTCAAGGGCAAGAAAATCGGTGTGCAGCGTGGTTCGATCCACGACCGTTTCGCCAAGGAAGTCCTGGCTCCGCAAGGCGCCACCATCGTTCCTTACGGCACCCAGAACGAAATCTACCTGGACGTCGCTGCCGGTCGCCTGGATGGCACCGTGGCCGATGCTACGCTGCTTGAAGATGGCTTCCTCAAGACTGACGCCGGCAAGGGCTACGCCTTCGTCGGTCCGTCCTTCACTGACGTGAAGTACTTCGGTGACGGTGTCGGCATTGCCGTGCGCAAGGGCGACAAAGCCAACCTGGATCGCATCAACGCTGCCATCGCCGCTATCCGCGCCAATGGCAAGTACAAGCAAATCCAGGACAAGTACTTCAACTTCGACATCTACGGCCCTGAAGCCAAGTAAATCGTCGACGTTTCACCTGTGTAATGGTGCAAGCAGCAGAGGCTCTGAGGTTTGCACCATTTTTTCATCCCTAAGGTCGAGGACCTCATCATGTTGAAAGGCTACGGGGCAGTTATCCTCGACGGCGTGTGGCTTACGCTGCAGCTTGCCTTGTCGTCCATGGCCCTGGCCATTGTACTCGGCCTTATCGGTGTGGCCCTGCGCCTGTCGCCAGTGCGCTGGCTGGCGTGGCTGGGCGACCTGTATTCCACGGTGATCCGCGGGATCCCCGACCTGGTTTTGATCCTGCTGATTTTCTACGGTGGTCAGGACCTGCTCAACCGCGTAGCACCGCTGCTCGGCTATGACGATTACATCGACCTCAATCCGCTGATGGCGGGTATCGGTACCCTGGGCTTCATTTTCGGTGCCTACCTTTCGGAAACCTTCCGTGGTGCCTTCATGGCGATTCCCAAGGGCCAGGCCGAGGCTGGCATGGCTTACGGCATGAGCAGCCTGCAGGTGTTCTTTCGGGTCATGGTGCCGCAGATGATTCGCCTGGCGATTCCAGGCTTCACCAACAACTGGCTGGTCCTGACCAAGGCCACGGCGCTGATTTCGGTGGTCGGTCTGCAGGACATGATGTTCAAGGCCAAGCAGGCGGCAGATGCCACCCGCGAACCTTTCACCTTCTTCCTGGCGGTCGCGGCCCTGTATCTGGTGATCACCAGTGTCTCGCTGCTGGCCCTGCGTTACCTCGAGAAGCGCTACTCGGTTGGCGTAAAGGCGGCTGAACTATGATTTTCGACTACAACGTCATCTGGGAAGCGCTGCCGCTGTACCTGGGCGGTTTGCTGACCACCCTCAAGCTGTTGGCGCTGTCGCTGTTGTTCGGTTTGCTGGCGGCGATTCCGCTGGGGTTGATGCGGGTGTCCAAGCAGCCGCTGGTGAACATGACCGCCTGGCTCTACACCTACGTAATCCGCGGCACGCCGATGCTGGTGCAGCTGTTCCTGATCTACTACGGTCTGGCTCAGTTCGAAGCCGTGCGTGAAAGCTTCCTCTGGCCATGGCTGTCGAGTGCGACCTTCTGTGCCTGCCTGGCCTTCGCCATCAATACCAGTGCCTACACGGCAGAGATCATTGCCGGTAGCCTCAAGGCCACGCCCCATGGCGAGATCGAAGCAGCCAAGGCCATGGGTATGTCGCGGGTCAAGATGTACCGCCGCATCCTGCTGCCATCGGCCCTGCGCCGGGCGCTGCCGCAGTACAGTAACGAAGTGATCATGATGTTGCAGACCACCAGTCTGGCGTCGATCGTTACCCTGATCGACATCACCGGTGCGGCGCGCACGGTCAACGCCCAGTATTACCTGCCGTTCGAGGCCTACATCACCGCCGGCGTGTTCTACCTGTGCCTGACCTTCATTCTGGTGCGCCTGTTCAAGCTGGCTGAGCGCCGCTGGCTCGGCTACCTGGCGCCGCGCAAGCACTGAGGCCTGCGCCAACTTTTTCGCCCTGAGCGTTAGCTCAAGACTGACTGCTTTGTGAGAATCGACAGCATGTACAAACTCGAAATCCAAGATCTGCATAAACGCTACGGCAGTCACGAAGTGCTCAAGGGCGTGTCCCTGGCGGCCAAGGCAGGCGACGTGATCAGCATCATCGGCTCCAGCGGTTCGGGAAAAAGTACCTTCCTGCGCTGCATCAACCTGCTTGAGCAACCGCATGCGGGCAGGATTCTGCTCAACAATGAAGAGCTCAAGCTGGTGGCCAACAAGGACGGCGCGCTCAAGGCTGCCGATCCCAAGCAACTGCAGCGCATGCGCTCGCGGCTGTCGATGGTGTTCCAGCACTTTAACCTGTGGTCGCACATGACCGCGCTGGAAAACATCATCGAAGCGCCGGTTCACGTGTTGGGCATGTCGAAGAAGGACGCCCTGGAAAAAGCCGAGCATTACCTGGCCAAGGTGGGTGTTGCTCATCGTAAAGACGCCTACCCTGGGCATATGTCCGGTGGTGAGCAGCAGCGTGTGGCGATTGCCCGTGCGCTGGCCATGGAGCCGGAAGTCATGCTGTTCGACGAACCGACCTCGGCGCTCGACCCCGAGCTGGTCGGTGATGTGCTCAAGGTCATGCAGGCGCTGGCCCAGGAAGGCCGGACCATGGTGGTGGTGACCCACGAGATGGGCTTTGCCCGCGAGGTGTCGAACCAGTTGGTGTTCCTGCATAAAGGCCTGGTGGAAGAGAGCGGCAACCCACGCGAAGTGCTGGTCAATCCGCAATCCGAGCGTCTGCAGCAATTCCTTTCGGGCAGCCTCAAGTAAGATTGCTGATCCGCACCAAAATGGGTCATGCTGCGAGCTCGTCGCAGCATGTCCAGGCTCTATCTTCTTGACCCCTCTCAGGTTTCGGACCGCATCCCATGACCACCCAGCGCATCGGTTTTCTCATCTGGCCCAGCACCAAAGCCCTGACCCTGGCGCTGGCCGAAGAGGTTTTGCGGGTTGCCCAGCGCGTCCATCCAGAGGTGGTCTACGAGTTGGCGTTCCTGCAGGCCGAGCCTGCGGCCGAAGGCGCCTGGCGCTTGCCGGGCGAACCGTGGGCAGGGCGCCTGGAAGGTCTCCAGAAGCTGTTTTTGCTGGCTGACGAGCCGCCTCAGGCGGTGGCATCCGGGCTGGCCAGTGCGCTCAAGCAGTTGGCCCGGGCCGGTTGTGTCGTCGGTGGTTTGTCGGCGGGCGTTTACCCGTTGGCGCAGCTGGGTTTGCTCGACGGCTATCGTGCGGCAGTGCACTGGCGTTGGCAGGATGATTTTGCCGAGCGTTTCCCCAAGGTTATCGCCACCAGCCACCTGTTCGACTGGGACCGTGATCGCCTGACCGCGTGTGGCGGGATGTCGGTGATCGACCTGTTGCTGGCGGTGCTGGCCCGCGATCATGGCGCCGAGCTTGCCGGTGCGGTGTCGGAAGAATTGGTGGTCGAGCGGATTCGCGAGGGCGGTGAGCGCCAGCGCATTCCGTTGCAGAACCGCCTGGGTTCGAGTCATCCGAAGCTGACCCAGGCCGTGCTGTTGATGGAGGCCAACATCGAAGAGCCGTTGACCACCGATGAGATCGCTCAGCATGTGTGCGTTTCGCGGCGTCAGCTGGAGCGAATCTTCAAGCAATACCTCAATCGCGTGCCGAGCCAGTACTACCTTGAGCTGCGCCTGAACAAGGCGCGGCAGATGCTGATGCAGACCAGCAAGTCGATCATCCAGATCGGCCTGTCTTGCGGCTTCTCTTCGGGGCCGCACTTCTCCAGCGCTTATCGCAATTTCTTCGGTGCAACGCCGCGGGAAGATCGCAACCAGCGACGAAGCAGCAGCCCTTTTGAGTTGTCTTCGGTGCCTGCCGAGCGCGGTTGATTCGAGGTTTTTGATTTTATCGCGGGTCAAGCCCGCTCCCACAGATGTCATGACTGTGGGAGCGGGCTTGACCCGCGATCAGAATCTCCCACCCATCCCCGCACACCGTTTAAACTGCGCCTTTGCGACCCTATTTGTCGCATTGCCGTAAGCCTTGGTAAAACAGGGTTTGGCGCTATAAGAAGTTGTCGCTTGGCGGCAAGGTCGGGCGCCGATCTGTCCTTACAATCCCCCCATCGCTCGCCAGTTTCAGGCAGGCGTTCCTCTTCAGGAGACTCCGATGTCCGTTGAGCAAGCTCCGGTGCAACGCGCCGATTTCGACCAGGTAATGGTTCCCAATTACGCACCGGCGGCCTTTATCCCCGTTCGTGGTGCGGGCTCCCGAGTCTGGGATCAGTCGGGCCGCGAGCTGATCGACTTCGCGGGCGGGATTGCCGTAAACGTGTTGGGCCATGCACATCCGGCGCTTGTTGGCGCGCTGACCGAGCAAGCCAACAAGCTGTGGCACGTGTCCAACGTGTTCACCAACGAACCCGCGCTGCGTCTGGCCCACAAGCTGGTCGACGCGACCTTCGCTGAGCGCGCGTTCTTCTGTAACTCCGGTGCCGAAGCCAACGAAGCCGCCTTCAAGCTGGCCCGTCGTGTCGCCCATGACCGTTTCGGCCCGGAAAAGCACGAAATCATCGCTACCGTTAACAGCTTTCACGGCCGCACCCTGTTCACCGTGAGTGTCGGCGGTCAGCCGAAGTACTCCGACGGTTTCGGCCCGAAAATCACCGGCATCAGCCATGTGCCGTACAACGACCTGGAAGCACTCAAGGCGCAGATCTCCGACAAGACCTGCGCCGTGGTCATCGAGCCGATCCAGGGCGAGAGCGGTGTGGTCCCGGCAGACGTTGCTTACCTGCAAGGCGCCCGCGAGTTGTGCGACAAGCACAACGCGCTGCTGATCTTTGACGAAGTGCAGACCGGCGTTGGCCGTACCGGTGAGTTGTTCGCCTACATGCACTACGGCGTCACCCCGGACATCCTCTCCAGCGCCAAGAGCCTGGGCGGCGGCTTCCCGATCGGCGCCATGCTGACCACCGAAGCCCTGGCCAAGCACCTGACCGTCGGCACCCACGGCACCACCTACGGCGGCAACCCGCTGGCGTGCGCCGTGGCCAATGCCGTGCTGGACGTGGTCAACACCCCTGAGGTGCTGGCGGGCGTCAAGGCCAAGCACCAGAAGTTCAAGGCCCGCCTGGAGCAGATCGGCGAGAAGTACGGCCTGTTCACCCAGGTGCGTGGCATTGGTCTGCTGATCGGTTGCGTGCTGACCGACGCCTGGAAAGGCAAGGCCAAGGACGTGTTCAACGCCGCCGAGAAAGAAGGCCTGATGGTGCTTCAGGCTGGTCCCGATGTGGTGCGTTTCGCCCCGAGCCTGGTGGTCGAGGATGCCGATATCGACGAAGGCCTGGACCGTTTCGAACGTGCTGCGGCAAAACTGATCCAGGCCTGATAAGCGCCTGCGGTGCTTTCGCCGGCCCTTCGGGGCCGGTGAATCCGAATTCCAGAGCCAGTGCCCAGCGGGCGCTTGCTGATTTTTCCTGTGCCGGCGATGGCTGGCCTGTTTTCCCGAAAGGAGTGACACCATGCTGGTGATGCGCCCCGCGCAAATGGCTGATCTGGGCGAAGTACAGCGTCTGGCAGCGGACAGCCCCATTGGTGTCACGTCCTTGCCGGATGATGCCGAGCGTCTGAGCGACAAAATTGCCGCCTCGGAGACGTCCTTCGCTGCCGAAGTCAGTTTCAACGGCGAAGAGAGCTATTTCTTCGTCCTTGAAGACAGCGGCACCGGCAAGCTGGTCGGCTGCTCGGCAATCGTCGCCTCGGCGGGTTATTCCGAACCGTTCTACAGCTTCCGTAACGAGACCTTTGTGCATGCTTCGCGCGAGCTGAAGATCCACAACAAGATCCATGTGCTTTCGCAGTGCCATGACCTGACCGGCAACAGTCTGCTGACCAGCTTCTACGTCCTGCCAGAACTGGTCGGCACCGGCTGGTCGGAGCTCAATTCCCGTGGTCGTCTGCTGTTCATGGCCGCTCACCCCGAGCGTTTCGCCGACTCGGTGGTGACCGAGATCGTCGGCTACAGCGACGAGAACGGTGATTCGCCGTTCTGGGATGCCATCGGGCGTAATTTCTTCGACCTCAACTACGCCGAGGCCGAGCGCCTGTGTGGCCTCAAGAGCCGGACCTTCCTGGCCGAGCTGATGCCGCATTACCCGATCTACGTGCCGCTGCTGCCGGATGCCGCGCAAGAGGCCATGGGCCAGGTGCATCCGCGTGCGCAGATCACCTTCGACATCCTGATGCGCGAAGGCTTCGAGACCGATCACTACATCGATATTTTTGACGGTGGTCCGACCTTGCATGCGCGGGTCTCGAGCATCCGTTCGATTGCCC
This sequence comes from Pseudomonas alkylphenolica, assembly GCF_000746525.1. Lineage (NCBI taxonomy): Bacteria > Pseudomonadati > Pseudomonadota > Gammaproteobacteria > Pseudomonadales > Pseudomonadaceae > Pseudomonas > Pseudomonas alkylphenolica. The sequence continues at coordinate 4,193,677 of NZ_CP009048.1, read as the reverse complement.
AGAGCCGTGTAGTGCCGGTCAAGCTCGATAGCACCGTGGTCAAGGGTGGGCGTCCGTACCTGGTGTGCAATGGCCAGTTGCAGGATTACCGCGCCGTGCTCCTGGAGCTGGACTGGGTGCCTGGCAAACCGGTCACCCTGAGTCTTGAAGCCGCCGAAGCCCTGGGCGTCGGTGAAGGCGCCAGTGTGCGCCTGGTCGCGGTTTGATTCCTGCGGTTCGATAACCGAGCCCCCAGGTCGAGTTTCGCGGCAGGCCAAAGGCCGCCGCCCGAGGAGATAGCATGATCGTTCGTCCCGTACGCAGCAGCGATTTACCGGCGCTGATCGAGTTGGCGCGCAGCACCGGCACCGGCCTGACCACCTTGCCGGCCAACGAGGAGCGCCTGGCGCACCGGGTCAGCTGGGCCGAGAAAACTTTCCGTGGCGAAGCGGAGCGTGGCGACGCTGACTACCTGTTCGTGCTGGAAAACGACGAAGGCGTGGTGGTCGGGATTTCCGCCATCGCTGGCGCCGTCGGCTTACGTGAGCCCTGGTACAACTACCGGGTCGGCCTGACGGTCAGCGCCTCGCAAGAGCTGAACATCTACCGCGAGATCCCCACGCTGTTCCTTGCCAACGACCTGACCGGCAATTCCGAGCTGTGTTCGTTGTTCCTGCGCAGCGACCATCGCAGCGGCCTCAACGGCCGTCTGCTGGCCAAGGCGCGCCTGCTGTTCATCGCCGAGTTTGCCGAACTGTTCGGCAACAAGATCATTGCCGAGATGCGTGGCATGTCTGATGAACAGGGGCGTTCACCGTTCTGGGAGAGCCTGGGCCGACATTTCTTCAAAATGGAGTTCAGCCAGGCCGACTACCTGACCGGTGTCGGCAACAAGGCGTTCATCGCCGAGCTGATGCCCAAGTTTCCGCTGTACACCTGCTTCCTCTCCGAGGATGCGCGCAACGTGATCGGTCGCGTCCACACCGACACCGAGCCTGCCCTGGCGATGCTCAAGAGCGAAGGTTTCAGCTACCAGGGTTACGTCGATATTTTCGACGCCGGTCCGGCAGTGGAGTGCGAAACCAGCAAGATCCGTGCGGTGCACGACAGCCAGGCATTGGTGCTGGCCGTCGGTACCCCTGGCGACGACGCCACGCCATTCATCATTCACAACCGTAAGCGCGAAGAGTGCCGCATCACTGCAGCACCGGCGCGCCTGGCGGCCGGTACCCTGGTGGTCGATCCGTTGACCGCAAAACGCCTGCGCCTGAGTGCCGGTGACCAGGTGCGTGCCGTGCCGCTGTCTGCTGCCCGGGAGGCCAAATAATGACGACTCACTTTATCGCCGGCAGCTGGCAGGCAGGGCAGGGCGAAGCGCTGCAATCGCTGGATCCGGTCAGCCAAAAGGTTATCTGGCAAGGCCAGGGTGCCAGTGCCGAGCAGGTCGACAGCGCCGTCAAGGCGGCGCGCCAGGCCTTTGCCGGCTGGGCGCTGCAGTCGCTGGAGGCTCGCATCAGTGTGCTCGAAGCCTTTGCTGCAGCACTCAAGGCTAACGCTGACGAGCTGGCCCGTTGCATCGGTGAAGAAACCGGCAAGCCGCTGTGGGAGTCCGCTACCGAAGTGACCAGCATGGTCAACAAGGTCGCCATTTCGGTGCAGAGCTACCGCGAGCGCACCGGTGAGAAGAGCGGCCCGCTGGCCGATGCCACCGCTGTGCTGCGCCACAAGCCGCACGGTGTGGTAGCGGTGTTCGGCCCCTACAACTTCCCTGGCCATCTGCCTAACGGTCATATCGTTCCGGCGCTGCTGGCGGGTAATACCGTGGTGTTCAAACCCAGCGAGCTGACGCCCAAGGTCGCCGAACTGACGGTCAAGTGCTGGATCGAAGCTGGCTTGCCAGCGGGCGTCTTGAACCTGGTGCAGGGCGCGCGTGAAACTGGTGTAGCCCTCGCCGCCAACCCGGGCATCGATGGCCTGTTCTTCACCGGTTCCAGCCGTACCGGCAACTTGCTGCACCAGCAGTTCGCCGGCCGTCCGGACAAGATCCTGGCCCTGGAAATGGGCGGCAACAACCCGCTGGTGGTCGATGAGGTCAAGGACCTGGATGCGGCGGTCTACACCATCATCCAGTCGGCGTTCATCTCTGCCGGCCAGCGCTGCACCTGCGCGCGTCGTCTGCTGGTACCGCAAGGCGCGTGGGGCGATTCACTGCTCAAGCGTTTGGTCGAGGTGTGCAAGACCATCTCCGTCGGCGCCTTCGATCAGCAACCGGCACCGTTCATGGGCTCGGTCATCTCGCTGGCGGCAGCCAAGGCATTGCTCGATGCCCAGGCGCAATTGCTGAGCAACGGTGGCGTGTCGCTGCTGGGCATGACCCAGCCGCAAGCCTCTGCTGCCTTGCTGACCCCGGGTATCGTCGATGTAACCGCTGTAGCCGGGCGCCCGGACGAAGAGTTCTTCGGCCCACTGCTGCAGGTCATTCGCTACAGCGATTTCGACGCGGCGATTGCCGAAGCCAACAACACCCAGTACGGCCTTGCCGCCGGTTTGCTGTCCGACTCCCATGCCCGTTATCAGTACTTCTGGCTGCAAAGCCGTGCGGGCATCGTCAACTGGAACAAGCAACTGACCGGTGCTGCCAGCAGTGCGCCGTTCGGTGGTGTGGGTGCCAGCGGCAACCATCGCGCCAGTGCCTACTATGCAGCCGACTATTGCGCTTACCCGGTAGCCTCGCTGGAGACCGCCAGCCTGACCCTGCCTGCCACGCTGACGCCAGGCGTCTCCCTATAACAAAAGGTCCACGGAGCCTTGCCGATGAAATCGTTTGAAGTGAACTTTGATGGTCTGGTGGGACCGACGCATAACTACGGCGGGCTGTCCTACGGCAACGTTGCCTCGCAGAGCAACAGCCAGCAGGCGTCCAACCCGCGCGAAGCCGCGCGCCAGGGCCTGGCGAAGATGAAAGCGCTGATGGAGATGGGTTTCCAGCAGGGCGTACTGGCGCCGCAGGAGCGTCCGGACGTTGGCGCGCTGCGCCGACTGGGCTTTTCCGGCACTGATGCCGAGGTGATCCAGCGCGCCGCCAAAGAAGCGATGCCATTGCTGGTCGCCAGCTGCTCGGCGTCGAGCATGTGGGTGGCCAACGCCGCCACGGTCAGCCCGAGTGCCGACACCGCCGACGGCCGCGTGCATTTCACCGCCGCCAACCTCAACTGCAAGTATCACCGCAGCATCGAGCACCCGACCACCAGCCGTGTGCTCGGGGCGATGTTCGCCGACAGCAAGTACTTTGCCCACCATGCCGCGTTGCCGGCGGTGGCGCAGTTCGGTGATGAAGGTGCCGCCAACCACACGCGCTTCTGCCGCAGCTACGGCGAGGCCGGCGTGGAGTTCTTCGTCTATGGCCGCAGCGCCTTCGACACCCGCTACCCGGCCCCGCAGAAGTACCCGGCGCGCCAGACCCTCGAGGCTTCCGAGGCGGTCGCCCGTCTGCATGGGCTGAGCGAGGAGGGTGTAGTGTTTGCCCAGCAGAACCCGGCGGTGATCGACCAGGGTGTGTTCCACAACGATGTGATCGCGGTGGGTAATGGCGAGGTGCTGTTCTACCACGAAGACGCCTTCCTCGAGACCGAGGCGATGCTTGGCCAACTGCAAGCTAAACTGGCTAAACGGGGTGGCAACTTCAAGGCGATCTGCGTGCCGCGCTCGGCTGTCACGGTAGAGGATGCGGTGCGTTCGTACCTGTTCAACAGCCAGCTGCTGTCCCGTGCCGACGGTTCGATGCTGCTGATCGTCCCGGAAGAGTGCCGCAACAACGAGCGGGTCTGGGCCTACCTGTCGGCGTTGACCGGCCAGGGCGGTCCGGTTGCCGAGGTCAAGGTTTTCGACCTCAAGCAGAGCATGCAGAACGGCGGTGGCCCGGCGTGCCTGCGTTTGCGCGTGGCACTCAATGAAACTGAACTGGCAGCAGTCAATCCAGGGGTTATCATGACGGCGCCGCTGTACGACACCCTGACCCAGTGGGTCGACAAGCACTACCGCGACCGCCTGAGCGAAGCCGACCTGGCGGACCCGCAACTGTTGCTGGAGTGCCGTACGGCACTGGATGAGCTGACCCAGATCCTCAAACTGGGTTCGGTCTATCCGTTCCAACTCCAACCTTGAGAGAGAATTCGACTATGTCCGACACCCTGCAGCTGATCCTTGAAGATGACGATGGTACCCAGCTGGAAACTTCCTGCACCCGCTTTGCGGTGGTCTGGCAAGGCAAGGAGGTATGGATTCAGCAGGATGGCCGTGGTCAGCTGCTGATCGGTGTCGACGTCGAAGAAGACGACGAAGAGTACGCCAATCTGTTGCTGCGCCCGCTGGCCACCAACCTGGTCAGCCTGCAACTGGAAATGGAACCGGCTGACGCCGGCGGCGATGATGATCACGTACATGGTCCTGATTGCGGCCACCATCACTAAGGAATAGCCCATGCTCGCCCTCGGCAAACTGCTCGAACTGACCCTTGCCGGTCGTGAACCGGCAGAGAAGACCCAGCTGACTGTCGACGGCGTGCGCATGCGCTGGCTTGGCGAGGGGGCGCTTGAAGTGCGTCCTCCTGAAGCGCGTGACAACGGCATGGATCTGCTGCTTTCTGCAGGTATCCACGGTAACGAAACCGCCCCCATCGAGCTGCTCGACGAGTTGCTGCATGGCATCGCCAAGGGCGAGATCAAGCCGCGGGCGCGGATTCTGTTCCTGTTTGGCAACCCCGAGGCGATCCGCAAGGGCGAGCGTTATCTGGAGCAGGACGTCAATCGCCTGTTCAATGGTCGGCATGAGCTTTCCAGTGGTTCGGAAGCGTTGCGCGCTTGTGAGCTGGAGCGGTTGGCCACCACCTTTTTCAGTGTGCCCGGGCGTACCCGGTTGCACTACGATCTGCACACCGCCATTCGTGGTTCGAAGATCGAACAATTTGCCCTGTACCCGTTCAAGGAAGGTCGCCAGCATTCTCGTCGCGAGCTGGCGCGCCTGCGTGCGGCTGGGATGGAGGCTGTGTTGCTGCAAAGCAAGACCTCGGTCACCTTTACCGCCTACACCTACGAAACGCTCGATGCTGAAGCCTTTACCCTGGAGCTGGGCAAGGCGCGGCCCTTTGGGCAGAACGCGCAGGTCAACCTTGAGCGTCTGGAAACCCGCCTCAAGCAGATCATCGAAGGCAACGAGCCTGAGGAGCCTGAAGCGCTGGATGGCTTGCAGCTGTTTAGCGTAGCCCGCGAGATCATCAAGCACAGCGACAGCTTCCACCTGCATCTGCCGGCGGATATCGAGAACTTCTCGGAGTTGTCCAAGGGCTACCTGCTGGCAGAAGACCTGAGCAGCACGCGCTGGATCGTCGAAGAGGAGGGGGCGCGGATCATTTTCCCCAATCCCAAGGTCAAGAATGGCTTGCGTGCAGGGATTCTGATCGTGCCGACCACGCCCGATCAGTTGGTCTGAATCGGGCTGTGGTGGGAGCGGGCTTGCCCCGCGATGCGATGTGACTGGTAAGCCACAATCGCGGGGCAAGCCCGCTCCTACCAGTATCAACCTACGCGTTTCTGCGCCAGGTCGTTGCGGCGCAGGGCGCGCAACTTCTGCAGCGTATCGGCACAGGTCTTCGCCGCCTCGGCACCCTTGACCAGGAAATGCTCGAAGTAGAAGTTCTGATGCTCATCGCCTGCGTGGAAGTGATGCGGGGTCAGGACCACCGAGAACACCGGCACTTCGGTTTCCAGCTGAACCTGCATCAGGCCGCTGATCACTGACTGCGCAACGAACTCGTGGCGGTACAGGCCGCCATCGACGACCAGGCCAGCGGCAACAATGCCGGCATAGCGGCCGCTGCGGGCCAGCAGCTTGGCGTGCAGGGGGATTTCGAAGGCGCCACCGACTTCAAAGAAATCGATATCGCTTGCCTGATAGCCCAAAATGCCCATTTCCTCGACGAAGGCTTTACGTGCCTGATCGACAATATCCTTGTGCCAGCAGGCCTGGATGAAGGCGATACGCTCGTGGGAAGGGTTTTTGCTATCGATTGCGGTAGGTTGCATTGAAACGGACTCCTGTTTGTATGAGAAACAGGGCATCTGGATCGAAGGGGATTTCGCCACGCAGGTGCGCAACGACAGGCACAGGTGTGCCTATCCCGTTCTCTCTTTATCCGGACTATGACCGTCGGCCCCGGAATCACACCGGGTCTGCTGACCTTGCAAGGCAAGCCTGCAAGCGCTCGCGGGCTATGCGCAGGTTGCGCAATTACCGCCGGTGGGGAATTGCACCCCGCCCTGAGAACGTTGCCACCGAGCGTCGGCGGCGGAGAATTATTAGCACATATGTGAAGCAAACGTATAGGCTGCTAACGATTTTTTTGCGGATGAATGGCATTTCATCCGGGAAACCTTGCCAATTCCACCTCGCATCCCCAGTAATACGAGATCAGCTGAAGGTTGCAGAGCGTCCAATTGACGGTTTCTATAGCATAAACACACTGCATCCGAGCCTAAGGCCCGATATAATGCGGCCCTTTGCCGTCGTTTCGTCAATTTGACGCAAGCATTTGCCGTAAGGCCGCCGTTTCCGTGGAAGAACCTATGAAAAGCGCAGAAATCCGTGAAGCCTTCCTTCGCTTCTTCGAAGAGCAGGGACATACCCGAGTTGCCTCCAGCTCCTTGATTCCGGGCAACGACCCGACCCTGCTGTTCACCAACGCGGGGATGAACCAGTTCAAGGACTGCTTCCTTGGCCAGGAAAAGCGCGCCTACACCCGCGCGACCAGCAGCCAGAAGTGCGTGCGCGCCGGTGGCAAGAACAGCGACCTGGAAAACGTCGGCTACACCGCCCGTCACCACACCTTCTTCGAAATGCTGGGTAACTTCAGCTTCGGTGACTACTTCAAGAAAGACGCCATCACCTACGCCTGGACCTTCCTAACCAAGGTGCTGAACCTGCCGGAAGAAAAACTCTGGGTCACCGTCTATGCCAGCGATGACGAGGCATACGACATCTGGACCCGAGAAATCGGCGTCCCGGCCGAGCGCATGGTGCGTATTGGCGACAACAAAGGCGCGCCGTACGCCTCCGACAACTTCTGGACCATGGGCGATACCGGCCCGTGCGGTCCTTGCACCGAGATTTTCTACGATCACGGCCCGGACATCTGGGGTGGCCCACCCGGCTCGCCGGAAGAAGACGGTGACCGTTACATCGAGATCTGGAACAACGTCTTCATGCAGTTCAACCGCACCGCTGACGGCGTACTGCACCCGCTGCCGGCACCGTCGGTGGATACCGGCATGGGCCTGGAGCGCATCAGTGCGGTCATGCAGCACGTGCACTCGAACTATGAGATCGACCTGTTCCGCAGCCTGCTCGAAGCGTCTGCCGCGGCCATCGGCTGCAAGAACGAAGAGCAATCGTCGCTCAAGGTGGTATCCGACCACATCCGTTCGTGCGGCTTCCTGATTGCCGACGGCGTATTGCCGTCCAACGAAGGTCGTGGCTATGTACTGCGGCGGATCATTCGTCGCGCCTGCCGTCACGGCAACAAGCTGGGCGCCACTGGCAGCTTCTTCTACAAGATCGTTGCAGCGCTGGTCGCCGAGATGGGCGAAGCCTTCCCGGAGCTCACCCAGCAGCAAGCCAACATCGAGCGCGTGCTCAAGGCTGAAGAAGAGCAGTTCGCCAAGACCCTGGAGCAGGGCCTGAAGATCCTCGAGCAGGATCTGGCCGAGCTTAAAGGCAGCGTGGTTCCAGGTGACGTGGTGTTCAAACTCTACGACACCTACGGCTTCCCGATGGACCTGACCGCCGACATCGCTCGCGAGCGCGAACTGACTATCGACGAAGAAGGCTTCGAGCGGGAAATGGAAGCGCAGCGTGAGCGCGCGCGTTCCGCCAGCGCCTTTGGCCTGGACTACAACACCCTGGTCAAGGTTGATGTGGCCACCGAATTCACCGGCTATACCGGCACCGAAGGTGAAGCGAGCATCGTTGCTCTTTATAAGGACGGCAAAGTCGTCGAGCAGCTGGCTGAAGGCGAGCAGGGCGTGGTGATCCTCGATCGCACGCCGTTCTACGCCGAATCCGGTGGCCAGGTGGGTGACACCGGTTACCTGCAAGCCGGCAATGTACGCTTTGACGTGCGTGACACCACCAAGACCGGCGGCGCCTTCCTGCACCACGGCGTGGTCGCCAGCGGCACGCTGGTGGTCGGCTCCAAGGTTCAGGCCAAGGTCGACGCCGATGTGCAGCACGCCACCTCGCTGAACCACTCCGCCACTCACCTGTTGCATGCAGCGCTGCGTCAGGTGCTGGGCGATCACGTACAACAGAAAGGCTCGCTGGTCGACAGCCAGCGCCTGCGTTTCGACTTCAGTCACTTCGAAGCGGTCAAACCGGAGCAGCTCAAAGCACTGGAAGACATCGTCAACCGCGAAGTGCGCAAGAACTCCGAGGTGCAAACCGAAGAGACCGATATCGATACCGCCAAGCAGAAGGGCGCCATGGCGCTGTTCGGCGAGAAATACGGCGACAGCGTGCGTGTACTGAGCATGGGCGGCGACTTCTCCGTCGAGCTGTGCGGTGGTATCCACGCCAAGCGTACCGGTGATATCGGCCTGCTCAAGATCATCAGCGAAGGCGGTGTGGCCTCCGGTGTGCGCCGTATCGAAGCGGTCACTGGCGAGGCGGCACTGGCTTACCTCAATGCTGCCGAAGAGCAGCTCAAGGAAGCCGCGCAACTGGTCAAGGGCAGTCGCGACAACCTGATCGACAAGCTTTCGGCTGTGCTCGAGCGCAACCGCCAGCTGGAAAAACAGCTGGAGCAACTGCAGGCCAAGGCCGCCAGTGCCGCTGGTGACGACCTGTCCAACTCGGCCGTTGAGGTCAAGGGCGTCAAAGTCCTGGCTGCACGCCTGGATGGTCAGGACGGCAAGGCGCTGCTGGCGCTGGTCGATCAGCTGAAGAACAAACTCGGCCGCGCAGTGATCCTGCTCGGCAGTGTCCATGAGGAAAAGGTTGTACTGGTTGCCGGTGTGACCAAAGACCTGACTGGCCAACTCAAAGCCGGTGATTTGATGAAGCAAGCCGCTGCCGCAGTGGGCGGCAAGGGTGGCGGTCGTCCGGACATGGCGCAAGGTGGTGGCGTTGATACCGCCGCGCTGGACAACGCGCTGGCCCTGACCGTGCCATTCGTGGAGCAGGGCGTTTAAGGCGCTGTTCGGCCCGTCGTCTAGTGACGGGCCGTGGCGTCGTTTGAATGTTTATTGGGTGCCCTTCATGGGCTGAGGCGGCTTTGAAATGGCGTTGATCGTACAGAAATTTGGCGGCACTTCGGTCGGCACGGTCGAGCGAATCGAGCAGGTTGCCGAAAAGGTCAAGAAATTCCGCGAGGCCGGCGATGACCTGGTGGTTGTGCTATCGGCGATGAGTGGCGAAACCAATCGCCTGATCGACCTGGCCAAGCAGATCAGTGATCAGCCGGTTCCGCGTGAGCTGGATGTGATCGTGTCCACTGGCGAGCAGGTGACCATCGCCTTGCTGGCCATGGCCTTGATGAAGCGGGGGATTCCTGCGGTGTCGTACACCGGCAACCAGGTGCGCATCCTCACTGACAGCGCGCACAACAAGGCGCGCATCCTGCAGATCGACGACCAGAAGATTCGTGCCGATATCAAGGCCGGTCGCGTGGTCGTGGTCGCAGGCTTCCAGGGTGTGGACGAGCACGGCAACATCACCACGCTCGGTCGCGGTGGCTCCGACACTACCGGTGTTGCCCTGGCGGCTGCGCTCAAGGCGGACGAGTGCCAGATCTACACCGACGTCGATGGTGTCTACACCACCGATCCGCGTGTGGTGTCCCAGGCTCAGCGTCTGGACAAGATCACCTTCGAAGAGATGCTGGAAATGGCCAGCCTCGGTTCCAAGGTCCTGCAGATCCGTGCCGTCGAGTTCGCCGGCAAGTACAACGTTCCGCTGCGCGTGCTGCACAGCTTTCAGGAGGGTCCGGGTACCCTCATTACTATTGATGAAGAGGAATCCATGGAACAGCCGATCATTTCCGGCATCGCCTTCAATCGCGATGAAGCCAAGCTGACCATTCGTGGCGTACCGGATACCCCGGGCGTTGCCTTCAAGATCCTCGGCCCGATCAGCGCCGCAAACATTGAAGTCGACATGATCGTGCAGAACGTTTCGCACGATAACACCACCGACTTCACCTTTACCGTGCACCGCAACGACTACGACAAGGCCCACAAGGTCCTGGGTAAAACCGCCGAGGAGCTCAACGCTCGCGAAGTGGTGGGCGACACCAACATCGCCAAGGTCTCGATCGTTGGCGTTGGCATGCGTTCCCACGCCGGTGTGGCCAGCCGCATGTTCGAAGCCCTGGCTAAAGAGAGCATCAACATCCAGATGATCTCCACTTCCGAGATCAAGGTCTCGGTAGTGATTGAAGAGAAGTATCTGGAACTGGCAGTACGCGCCCTGCATACCGCTTTCGAACTGGACGCCCCTACCCGACAGGGTGAGTAAGGCGTTGCCTCAAGGGCGCGGCTATGCCGCGCCCTTCGCATTTCTGGCGGGTGTGAGAAATCTGTCGTTTTACTCGCGCTAGTCAATACTTAGGCGTAGGTCGGTAGCCGTCACAGGCTGCGGGCTGAAGCCCTTTTTTTTGCAGACTGTTGTCCCTGAACTGAATTTCGTGAGGAGAAAGGTATGTTGATTCTGACTCGTCGGTGCGCCGAGAGCTTGATCATTGGCGACGGCGAAATCACTGTGACCGTGCTCGGCGTCAAAGGAAACCAGGTGCGAATCGGTGTAAACGCCCCTAAAGAAGTGGCCGTCCACCGCGAGGAAATCTACCTGCGGATCAAGAAAGAGAAGGACGAAGAACCAAGCCATTAATTTTTATCGAGTTTTTTTAAAAAAAGAGTTTGCAAACGGGGAAGGCTCTGGTTATTATACGCCCCGTGTTGCGGAGAGGTGGCCGAGTGGCCGAAGGCGCTCCCCTGCTAAGGGAGTATACCTCACAAGGGTATCGGGGGTTCGAATCCCCCCTTCTCCGCCATTATTCATGTAGGACGCTGTAATCTGCCTGAATCGCCTAAGTCGTTGAAATTAAACGAAAAAGTGGTTGGCAAAAAGATTTAGCGGCCTATAATGCGCGGTAACAAATGCACTCATAGCTCAGCTGGATAGAGTACTCGGCTACGAACCGAGCGGTCGGAGGTTCGAATCCTCCTGAGTGCACCATACGACGAAGCAGTTTTCTTCTTGAAAGTTGCTTCAGCTTCAACCAGAGGTGATCTGGTCCATCAAGCGCCAAACCTGCACTCATAGCTCAGCTGGATAGAGTACTCGGCTACGAACCGAGCGGTCGGAGGTTCGAATCCTCCTGAGTGCACCATACAACAGAAAGCCCGCCTAACAAGGCGGGCTTTTTGCTTTTCTGCGTTCTGTATTTTTCTTCCTGACATGTGTTTTTTTATCTTGGTCGCCGTCGCACTGATAGCGGCTGAGATTGTCATAGCGATGTCTCGCAAACGATTGTTCTAGCCACGATTTTTTCAGCCCCCTGACAGCTCAAGCGGTGTATGATTGCGCCCGTCAGCCCCGCCGGGGCTTGTGGAAAACCACCATGGACTTACCCAGTAGTTACTCAATAGCAAGTTTTGCCAATCAAGATCTGACTGATTGATTCTCCCGGCGTGCTCCGCTGCTGGGAGTGGAGTTCGCCTATGACTGAAGTCGAAGTAAAAAAGACGCAAGAGAGCTTGCAGGATCGCCTGGCTCAGGTGGTCGAGCTGCTGCAGCGTCAACGCGTGGTCGAAGACCTGACTCACCGCCAGGAAGGTCATCACCATGACCTGGTAGAAAACCTCGTTCACCGCCAGAACCTCGTCGAGCTGCAGCGCAAGCTCGATGATCTGCATTCCGCTGACGTCGCTTACATTCTCGAAGCCTTGCCCCTGGACGATCGCCTGACCGTCTGGCAGCTGGTCAAGGCCGAGCGCGACGGCGACATCCTTCTGGAAGTATCCGACTCGGTTCGTGAAACCCTGATTGCCGACATGGACGATCATGAGTTGCTCGCTGCCGCCAAGGAGATGGACGCCGACGAACTGGCCGACCTGGCGCCAGAGCTGCCCCGCGACGTTGTCCATGAGCTGATGGAAACCCTCGATGCCCAGCAGCGTGAGCGCGTCCGCTCCGCGTTGAGCTATGACGAGGAGCAGGTCGGTGCGTTGATGGACTTCGAGATGGTCACCATCCGTGAGGACGTCAGCCTGGAAGTGGTGTTGCGTTACCTGCGTCGGCTCAAAGAGCTGCCAGGGCATACCGACAAACTCTTCGTGGTCGATTACGACGGCATCCTCAAGGGTGTGCTGCCGATCAAGCGTCTGCTGGTCAACGACCCCGAAAAGCAGGTGGCCGAAGTCATGGCCGATGACCCGGTGGTGTTCCAGCCGGAAGAAGATGCTTACGACGCCGCGCAGGCGTTCGAGCGTTATGACCTGGTATCGGCGCCGGTGGTGGACAAGAACGGTCGCCTGATCGGTCGTCTGACCATTGACGAGATGGTCGACCTGATTCGTGAGGAAAGCGAGACCGAAGTGCTGAACATGGCCGGTTTGCGCGAAGAGGAAGACATCTTTGCCTCGGTCTGGCGTTCGTTGCGCAACCGTTGGGCGTGGCTGGCGATCAACCTGATTACCGCATTCGTGGCCTCGCGGGTGATCGGCCTGTTCGAGGGCTCGATCGAGAAGCTGGTGGCGCTGGCGGCACTGATGCCGATCGTGGCGGGTATCGGCGGCAACTCCGGCAACCAGACCATCACCATGATCGTGCGTGCCATGGCGCTTGACCAGGTCAGTCCTGGCAACACCACGCGACTGATGCGCAAAGAGCTGGCGGTGGCCTTGATCAACGGCCTGGTGTGGGGCGGAGTGATTGGTGTGGTGGCCTATCTGCTGTATGGCAGCTGGTCGCTGGGTGTGGTGATGACCGCGGCAATGACCCTCAATCTGCTGCTTGCAGCACTGATGGGCGTGTTGATTCCAATGACCCTGGCGCGCCTGGGGCGCGACCCGGCCATGGGTGCCAGCGTGATGGTCACTGCCATGACCGACAGTGGCGGGTTCTTTATCTTCCTTGGTCTTGCGACCATCTTCCTATTGTAAGCGCCACACCGCCGGTGGGAGCGGGCTTGCCCCGCGATGCGGTGTGACTGATAGCCCGCAATCGCGGGGCAAGCCCGTTCCCACCGGAACACAAAAAAGCCAGCATTCGCTGGCTTTTTTTATTGCGGCGGGCAGTGAATCAGGAAGCGTCCGCAGCCATCTCGACGTCGTGAGCAATCAAGGCCACCAGCGCGTTTTGCTGGCGATGGGAAAGTTGGCGGAAGCGTTGCAGCAATTCACGTTCGTGCAGCGACAGCTCCGGGCTGTCCAGGCGCATGCTCAGCTCGTCACCCAGGGCTCCTTCCTGGATCAGGCTCTGCTCCAGGCGGGCGATGATTTCCGAGTTCATGCTGCGATGGTGGTGGCGCGCTACTTCGGCAATGCGCTCACGCATTCCGTCGGGGAGGCGGACGACGAATTTGTCAGCGGTGCGGCTAGAGTAAACAGCCTGTTTCATTGGGCGCATATAATTGACCGGTTTTAGTTCAGGGGGAAGCGGTTCTCGAAATTGGCCGCACGATCTCAGTACGACCATCACGGCGACAAAATGTTCAACCTGAATTGTGAATGAGGTGTGAATCATGCCTCATTGTCGCCGGTTCCTTGGCGTCAATTCTGTGACAAATATTGAACCGGGTGGAGGCGTTTTGCCAGTACCAATTATCAGAAATGAGGACTGGTTTGAAAAGTTTTCATTTTTCATTCAGCGGTCCGTCGCTGTCTGTGTGATCACCTGTTGTTAACAGGCGAAAAAGGCCGTTGAAAGCGTCTAGAATGCGCAGGCTTCCTTACCGATGAGCATAGTGGCTATGCAGCATGACGCAAGCGCCGCGCCCCGTACAGCACTCCCTGGGCGTCTGGTTTATTTGATGGGGCCTTCTGGTTCCGGCAAGGACTCATTGATCGATGCTGCCCGGGAAGCATTGGCGGCTCACCACGTGGCAGTTGCTCGGCGGGTGATCACTCGTTCGGCTGAAGCCAAGGGGGAGGATGCCGTTGGCGTTTCGCCCGAACGTTTTGCACACATGCGTGCCGAGGGCGACTTTGCCCTGTGCTGGCGGGCCAATGGTCTGGACTATGGCATCCCGGTGCAGATCGACCACTGGTTGCAGCAGGGGCGGAACGTGCTGGTCAATGGCTCGCGCGCGCACCTGGCTGAGGCGCGGCAACGCTATCCTGATCTTCTGGCGGTACTGCTGACTGTCGAGCCACAGGTATTGCGTCAGCGCCTGCTCGCCCGTGGTCGGGAAAGTCTGGAGGATATCGAGCGTCGCCTGGCGCGCAGCCAGCAACTGCAGCTGCCTGGTGAGGATGTGTACGTGCTGGATAACTCCGCCCGGCTCGATGACACCGTGGAACGATTGCTCGAGTTGCTGCGTCAACAGGGTCTGCTTGCTGGCCGTTGAGGCTTAGAAGGTCAGCCGTTGTTCAGGTGTGGGGTGCAGCCTGGGCGGCTGGATCGAGGCCGGCACCGTTTCTGTGGCAGTGTCGAATTCTGTCAGCTGTGTAGCCATTGCCGGCGCTGTTCCGGCCGGGGAGGTTGCCACTGCGCCTTGCGGTTGCAGAATCAAGGTCAGCAGTACAACCAATGCCAGGGCGTTGAGCAAAAGCAGTGTGCGGTTCATCAGGCATACTCCACAGCAGTGAAGGGCGGTTGCCGGACACTTTGTTATCGAATTGCACGCTGCATGCCAGTCTTTTTCTGGTTTTTAATTCTTTAAAATCAATTACTTATGTTGATTTTTATGCGACTTCTCCGTGCATTCTGCAATAATGGCTCACTGCCTTGTTGCAAAATGCACGATCCTCATCGCTAGCGGGCTAAAAGCTACAGGCAAAAAGCCCCACGGATGACATGACAAATGCCGGTATGCTGGTTAACATGCACGCCGTCCTCCGTCGTGCAGCGCTCGTTGCCGGCCCAGCGTCTCAGTAGCTCAATTGGATAGAGCATCCCCCTCCTAAGGGGAAGGTTGGCAGTTCGAACCTGCCCTGGGACACCATCTTGCTCAAAACTTCTTCGCATTGCTGCCGGTGTCGGCAGACCGCAATGGATCGGCTCTACAGAAAAATGTATTGCCTTTAATATATGGATATCCGTATATTCGATTATCCATATGTATAGAGGTGCGCCGAATGATCACTCCTCCTGAGGTCTTCAAAAGTCTGGCGGATGAGACCCGTGCCCGCGCCACTCTGCTGATCGCCAATCAGGGCGAGCTGTGTGTCTGCGAGCTGATGTGCGCGCTCGACGACAGTCAGCCGAAGATCAGCCGTCACCTCGCTCAATTGCGCAGCAGCGGTCTACTGCTGGATCGTCGCCAGGGGCAATGGGTCTATTACCGCCTCAACCCAGACCTTCCTGGCTGGGTGCACGAAATCCTACAGGTGACATTCCAGGCCAATAGCGACTGGCTGCAAAGCAACGCGTCTCGTCTACAGAGCATGGATGAGCGTCCTGTCCGCGATGCGGCCTGTTGCTGAATCCCCTACTGAGTGAATTTTCCATGCGAATCTTGTTCATGTGCACGGCCAATAGCTGTCGCAGCATTCTTTCAGAAGCCATGTTCAATCACCTGGCGCCTGAAGGATTCGAGGCGGTGAGTTCTGGCAGCTTTCCCAAGGGAGTGGTGCTCCCGCTCAGTCTGGCCACGCTGCAGCAGGCCGGCATTTCCATTGAGGGTTTGAGCAGCAAAGGCAACGATTTTTTCGAGGAAAGCCCTCCGGATATCGTCATTACCGTCTGTGACAAAGCGGCGGGTGAAACCTGCCCGGTGTACTTCGGCCCGGCGCTGAAGTCCCATTGGGGCCTGGAAGATCCGTCCGATGTGAGGGGTGACGACGCTGTGGTTGCAGCTGCGTTCCGCGCGACGCTGAGCCGCATTGAGCAACGCTGCAAAGCCTTCTTCGACCTTCCCTTTAGCAGTCTCGGCCGCGATCAGCTCAAGCGCGAGCTGGATCGAATTGGCGCTCTCTGAGCAGGAGGATACATGTCAGAGCAACTACCCAACCTGGATCTTTCCCTGTTTGATGGCGCATCGGGCGCGAGTCGTCCAAGCGATCACAAGCCGCGCATTCTGTTGTTGTATGGATCAACCCGTGAGCGCTCATTCAGCCGACTGTTGGTGGAGGAGGCTGCACGACTCCTGGAGCATTTCGGTGCAGAAACCCGCCTGTTCAATCCTTGCGGGCTGCCCCTGCCTGACGATGCCCCCGTGGAGCATCCCAAGGTGCAGGAGCTTCGTGACCTGGTGTTGTGGTCAGAGGGCCAGGTCTGGTGTTCGCCGGAACGGCATGGCGCGATGTCGGCAGTGTTCAAGGCGCAGATTGACTGGATTCCGCTGGCGCTAGGCGCTATCCGCCCCAGCCAGGGCAAGACGCTGGCAGTCATGCAGGTCTGTGGCGGTTCACAGTCGTTCAACGTGGTTAATCAGCTTCGGGTGCTGGGTCGCTGGATGCGGATGTTCACCATCCCCAACCAGTCCTCGGTGCCGAAGGCGTTCATGGAGTTCGACGAAGCAGGCCGGATGAAAGCGTCGGCGTACTACGACCGGGTCGTCGATGTGATGGAGGAGTTAGTGAAATTCACCCTGCTGCTGCGCGACCGGCAGGAATATCTGGTGGATCGCTACTCGGAGCGCAAGGAGAGC
Organism: Pseudomonas alkylphenolica; assembly: GCF_000746525.1. Classification (NCBI taxonomy): domain Bacteria; kingdom Pseudomonadati; phylum Pseudomonadota; class Gammaproteobacteria; order Pseudomonadales; family Pseudomonadaceae; genus Pseudomonas; species Pseudomonas alkylphenolica. The sequence goes on along the minus strand of NZ_CP009048.1, from coordinate 4,176,837 downwards.
GCCGAGCAACTCTCGGCCCGTGTAAACCAGCGCTCGATCTGAGGCTGACGTTAACTTCACTACCATTGACTGGCCCGCCTCACCGGCGGGCCTTACAACTGGCTGGCTAATCGCCTTGCGGTTTTCGCTCAAAGCAGGGGATCTTTTTCCCGCGGATCGTCTGCGGTACTGGTCTGTGTCGAGTCCGTCGGTGTCAGCTGCGCCACCAGATTCGCCGACAATTCAGGCTCCTGAATATGCGCATTGAGCGTGGCCAGCGATTGCAGTTCGGTTTCTTTGTTCAGCAGTTCGGCAATTTTCCGTCCGATTATCTCCCGCTGCTCTGGGGGCAGGGCGTCGAACTCTTCCTCAGTGATGCCCAGGTCGTTGAGCAGTTTGAGTTTGATCTTCTCGGCTGGCGAGAGGGCCATGTAGTCGCGAAACTCTTGGGCGGCGCCGGTAGTCGCAGTGTCAGTTGCAGCGGCACTGGCCTGTTCGCGTCGGGTAATATCCGGGTTTTGCAACTGTACCTTGAGCTTGGCGAAGGCTTCTTCGCGGGCATCGTCGGCGTTCTGCTGTGCAGTGTTGCCGCGATTTTGCTGTTGTGCGGCCGCGCCGCTGGTGGCAACCGGGGCGCGAAACTGGGCCGGCAACTCGGTGGTTGCCTCAGGCGTGCTGCGTAGAGGATTAATTACCTGCTGTTGCCAGCCGACTCCATTGACGATGTTCACCAGATCGATCTCCTTGAATGAATGCAGGAACAGGTTCCATCAAGGGCAAAACCTGTGCCAGCTGGTCAACGTCCCGTTAGGCTCTACTATATTAGGGGTTGTGCAGTAGAGCGGCCGACGCACCCTCGGAGCATGTTTGCCTGGAAGGGGAAATTCCTTGCCGTCGACGGCAAATCAATCCGTGAGACCGTGATAAGGCAAGGCTGGAACGACGACGTCCGGACAAGGGAGAAAGTCCATGAGTCAAGCACCTGAATCGGCAGGATCCGGGGTTCCCTCTGTAGCGTTTGAGCGCGCGCAGCTGCAAACCCTGCTGGATCTGATCAGTGACGGTATCTGGGATTGGAACGCCAATACCGGATACGTCTACCGCAATCCAGGCTGGTACCAGATGCTTGGCTATGCCAGCCACTCGCTAAATAACTCGGTGCTCACCTGGGAGAACGTCATCCATCCAGATGACTACCCGCGGGTGATGGAGCATTTTGAGGCCTATATCACCCAGCGCGCTGAACAGTATCGAGTGCAGTACCGCTGCAAATGTCAGGATGGCAGCTACCTGTGGATTGAAGACAGCGGCCATGTCATTGCGCGCAACCCGGATGGCTCTGTGGCGCGGATGCTTGGCGCCCATCGCAACATCGACGCCAGCAAGCGTTTGTTGCAGCAGCTGGAGCAGCAGAATCATTCACTCGAAGCGCTGGTCGCCGAGCGTACGCGTGAGCTGTCGTGGGTCAATCAGCAGTTGCAGCGTCAACTGGACGAGAATCGCGACCTGGCAGAACGTGATGCCCTGACCCTGATTGCCAACCGTTATCGCCTGGAAAAAGTCCTGCAGCAAGAATGCGAGCGCGCCCGGCGTTTTCGTCAGCCGCTGTCGCTGATCGTTATGGATCTGGACGACTTCAAGCCAATCAATGATCGATATGGTCACGCGCGGGGTGACAGTGCCCTGGTCGACCTGGTGGGGCGAATCAGGAGTTGCCTGCGTGAGTCGCAGCTGCTGGCGCGTTGGGGGGCGATGAGTTTGCTGTGGTACTGGTCGAAGCGTCACTTGACGATGCGCGCAGGCTGGCGATAACCATTCGCCAGGCGCTGGAGCAGGCGCCGCGAATCGGCGAGTGCCAATTGACCATGAGCTACGGCGTGGTACAGCGCCTGGACGGCGAGGATCAGGCGCAACTGCTGGCGCGTGCCGATCAAGCGTTGTATCGGGCAAAGGCGGCTGGCAAAGACCGGGTGGGCGAGTGATAAGCCCACTGCGGTGCACGCAGTAGGGTGAGGTATTCCGGTCTGTGATTACCAGTGTTGTGCCAGCGGCCGCGGCCCGTCGTGGGCGGGGAACAATGGCAGGACCTCTTCGCCAAGCTCTTGAATGATGTCTTGCGCAGGGCGTCGTGCCAGGTGGATGCCCAGCGCTGCGTGATTCACCCCGGCAGCGCGCCACTCACCGAGCAGTTCGATCAGGCCCTTGCGACCGGTTTTGAGCACATAGCCGCCATGCAGTGCGGTACGTGGGCAATTCGGGTTCTCGTCCAGGTCGATCCACTCGTTGGTCACATGGGGGCGAAAGCCCTGGTCCGGGATGTGGTTGCGCCAGGTGCGGATTTTATCTGCCAGTTGTCGCGGGCCGATGATGGTTTGTGTTGATTGCGGATAGGTCAGCCAGCCATCGGCATGTTCTCCCAGCCACTGCATTGATTGGCGCGAGGAACCTGTGACCAGTAATGGAATTTTGCCAGCGGCGGGCTTGGGCAGTAGCTGCGCTCCGTTCAGGTGGCCGAGCGGTGAGGCAATCGAATGCTCTCCCTCTTGCAGTAGCCGACGAAAATAGCTCACCGCTTCGGCAAAGCGTTCCCCACGTTCACTGTGTTCCAGGCCATACGCCGGAAACTCCACAGGACGGTCACCGGAGGCGATGCCCATGACCAGGCGTGCGCCAGACAGTTGATCGATGGTCGCAGCCGCTTTGGCCAGGTCGATCGGATGGCGCAGGGAAAAAATCGCACTGCCGGTGGCCAGGCTGATGCGTTGCGTCCTGGCGGCCAGATAGGCCAGGTAGGTGAAGGGGTCGAAGACTTGCCCCGCATCGCCGAAGAACGGATCGAACAACGGTACGTCTCTGACCCAGACAGCAGCGAACCCGAGTCGGTCGATCTCGCTGACAAGCTCGGCCTGTCCGGCCAGGATGCTCATATCACCTTGATAGAAGCGCAGAGGCAGAAAGATGCCCAGCGTCAGTTGATCAGGCGCGAACATCCGGTTGTAGCCAGGGTGCCTGGCAAAGGCGGGTGCGCTGGCGCCTCGGGTGATTGCGTGGTCGGTGCGTATCACAGTCTCGTTCATGCCGATTCTCTTTTGCGGTAGGTGTCAGGGGCCGGTCGCCGGTTGCGGCAGGCTGATGCCGCGTTGCACCGCGGGGCGCTGGCTGACACGGTCAAACCAGGTGCTCAGGTGGCTGAAAGCGTTGAAATCGAAATCGATGATGCGGGCGATGTGCATCCAGCCGAAGGTGGCAATGTCGGCGATGCTGTACTCCGGGCCGGCCAGCCAGTGGTTGTCTTTCAGGTGGCTGTCCAGCGTGGCGAAGGTGTCTTCGGTGAGGCGTCGAAAGCGTTCGATAACAGCTGTGTTTGGTGTGCTTTCGAATAGTTCGTAGTGCACCCGTTGACCCAGGATCGGTCCCATGCTCGATGTGTGAAACATCAACCACTTGATGGCCGACCAACGCATGAGCGGATTGCCTGGCAGCAGGCGGCCGGTTTTTTCCGCCAGGTACAGCAGGATGGCGGCAGACTCGAACAGCGTGATGCCTGTGTCTTCGTCGACCAGGACGGGAATGCGTCCATGGGGATTGAGCTTGAGGAACTGGGCACGACGGTGCTCGCCGTGCTCGATACGGACATGCCTGAGGGTGTAAGGCAGGCCCAGTTCCTCAAGGGCGATGGTGATCTTGAATCCGTTAGGAGAGCTATCGGTGTAGAGGATCAATTCAGGGCCATTCATCTTTCGCGTCCTGCGTGGCTAAAGCTGCTTTGTAGTTGAGGTCATGGCAACTATCCTAGTGGGGTGCGCTAGCCTTGAAAAACGATGATTTCTCTCTAGCGGATTTAGATTTTCTAAACTGAGGTGGGGCCTGTGGGAGCAGTTTTACCGTTGCTGGCGCTGCGTGCCTTTACCGAGACCGGACGCCTGGGCAGTTTGAAGGCGGCGGCCGAACGGCTGGGGGTCACGCCTGGCGCGGTTAGCCAACAGATACGTTTGCTGGAGGAGCGGGTGGGCGTTGCGCTGTTTGTGCGTGGGCATCATGGGGTGTATCTCACTGAAGCCGGTGCGCGGGTGCACGCCAGTTTGCTGCGCGGTTTTGACCTGATCGAAAAATCCTATTCAACGCTGGAAAGCCTGACCCTGGAAAAAAGCCTCACCATCAGCACGGTCCCTTCATTTGCTGCGGCCTGGTTGGTGCCAAGGATCGGTCGTTTCAGTGCCTTGCATCCACAGATCGAGGTACGGGTCGAGGCCTCGGCGGCGCTGGTGGACTTCAAGCGCGATCGAGTCGACGTGGCCCTGCGCCATGGTCTGGGCGCCTATCCGGGGCTGGAGTCGATCCGGCTGATGGCGCCGGTGTTGTTACCGGTAGCCCGCCCGGCGTTACTGGCCCAGGGACCGCTGATTGATGAGCCGGCCGATTGTCTCAAGTACCCCTTGTTGCAAGATTGCGATCGCGCCGACTGGATGCTCTGGTTGCAGGCCCATGGTGTTCAGGTGGGTGACGAGGGACGGCGCGGGATGAGCTTCGAAGATGACCTGCTGCTGCTACGTGCCGCAGCAGCTGGGCAGGGCATTGCCCTGGTCCAGGATACGCATGCGCAGGAGGATATCGACGCTGGAAAGCTGGTCGTGGCCCTGGATAAGCCCTGGCCCTCGCGATTTGCCTACTACCTGGTCAGTCGTCCCGAGACGGTGCAGCGTCCCGAGGTGCAGGCGTTCATTGATTGGATCAAGGCCGAAGCCGCCAACAGCTTGCCGGTACTTTGAGTCCTGCCAGGGGTGTCGGCCCGGGGCAAAAAAAGACCCGCTGCACTTGCGCACAGCGGGTCAAATCGGCCGCAGCCGCTTCAGTGTGTTACAGGTGCAGGGCGTGACCGAGTGCCCGCAAGGCCGCTTCCTGGACTGCCTCGCCGAGGGTCGGGTGGGCATGAATGGTGCCGGCCACATCTTCCAGGCAGGCGCCCATTTCCAGGGACTGGGCGAACGCCGTCGACAATTCCGAGACGCCGACGCCGACGGCTTGCCAACCGAGGATCAGGTGATTGTCGCGACGCGCGACCACGCGCACGAAACCGCTTTTTGATTCCAGGGTCATGGCCCGGCCGTTGGCGGCGAACGGGAACTGCGCAACGATGCAGTCCAGGCCTTCCTGTTCGACATGCTCCGGGGTCTTGCCGACCACCACCAGTTCCGGGTCGGTGAAGCACACTGCGGCAATGGCAGTGGGTTCGAATCGACGGGTTTTGCCGGCGATGATTTCCGCGACCATCTCGCCCTGGGCCATGGCCCGGTGGGCGAGCATCGGTTCACCGCTGAGGTCGCCGATGGCCCAGACATTGCGCATGCTGGTCTGGCAACGTTCGTCGATAGCGATCGCCGCGCCGTTCATCTTCAGCGCCAGGCTTTCCAGGTTGAAGCCTTGGGTGCGCGGTTTGCGACCCACGGCGACCAGGACCTGATCGGTGTCCAGTTGCAGCAATTCGCCGTCCGGGTTACGCACCTGCAGGCGCTGGCTGCCGGCATCAAAGCCTTCGACGCTGTGCTTGAGGTAAAGCTTGATGCCGAGCTTTTTGATCGACTCGGCTACCGGCGCGGTCAGCTCACTGTCATAGGTCGGCAAAATCCGCTCGCGGGCTTCGACCACGCTGACCTCGACGCCGAGTTTGCGGTAGGCAATACCCAGTTCCAGGCCAATGTAGCCACCGCCGACCACTGTCAGGTGCTTGGGCAGGGCTTTCGGCGCCAGGGCTTCGGTGGAAGAGATGACCGCGCCGCCGAGCGGCAGCATCGGCAATTCGACGCTGCTGGAACCGGTGGCCAGCAGCAAGTGCTCGCACTGGATGCGTTGGCCGTCGACTTCGACGCTCTTGCCGTCGAGGATCTTCGCCCAGCCATGGATCACCTTGACCCCGTGCTTTTTCAGCAGGGCGGCGACACCGCTGGTCAACCGGTCAACGATAGCGTCTTTCCAGGCCACGCTCTGGCCGATGTCCAGACTCGGTGCCGAGACCTTGATGCCCAGGTTCGACTGCTGGCTGTGCTGTCGGGTCTGGTGGAACTGCTCGGCGACATGGATCAGCGCCTTGGAGGGAATGCAGCCGATGTTCAGGCAGGTGCCGCCCAGGGCCTGGCCTTCGACCAGGACGGTGGGAATGCCCAGCTGGCCGGCGCGAATCGCCGCGACATAACCGCCAGGGCCGCCACCGATGATCAGCAGGGTGGTGTTGAGGGTCTGTTGCATGGTCACTCCACAAACAGGCTGGCAGGTTGTTCGAGCAGGCCGCGGATGGCCTGGATGAAGAGTGCCGCGTCCATCCCGTCGACCACCCGGTGATCGAACGAGCTGGACAGGTTCATCATCTTGCGAATGACGATCTGGCCGTTGATCACCATCGGCCGTTCGACCATGCGGTTGACGCCGACGATGGCCACTTCCGGGGTGTTGACCACCGGCGTGGAGACGATGCCGCCCAAGGCGCCGAGGCTGGTCAGGGTGATGGTCGAGCCCGACAGTTCTTCACGGCTGGCCTTATTGCCGCGCGCGGCATTGGCCAGGCGTACGATTTCGCCAGCGTTGCTCCACAGGCTGCCGGCTTCGGCATGGCGCAGCACCGGAACCATCAGGCCGTTGTCGCCCTGGGTGGCGATGCCGACATGCACCGCGCCGTGACGGGTGATGACCTGGGCTTCATCGTCGTAGGTGGCGTTGATCTGCGGGAACTCACGCAAGGCCACGACCATGGCGCGCACCAGGAACGGTAACAGGGTCAGCTTGCCGCGGCTGTCGCCCCACTTCTTGTTCAGGTGCAGGCGCAGTTCTTCCAGGGCGGTGACGTCAATCTCTTCGACGTAGCTGAAGTGCGCGACGCGGCGCTTGGCGTCCTGCATGCGCTGGGCGATTTTGCGGCGCAGGCCGATGACCGGGATCTGCTCGCTGTCGCTGCGCTTGGCGTAACCGCCCGGTGCGCTTTGTGTGCTCAGGGTCGGCTGGGTGAGGAAGGCATCCAGGTCTTCATGCAGGATGCGCCCGGCCGGGCCGCTGCCGTGTACGTAACGCAGTTCGATACCGGCATCCAGAGCGCGCTTGCGCACAGCCGGTGAGGCCAGAGGGCGCTCGTTGGCTTCGCGCGGAACGATCGGGGCGGGCTGGTGTGTGGAAGGGGCTGGTGAAGTGGGTTTGTTGGCCTCTTCGCGGGGCAAGCCCGCTCCCACAGCCGGTGCTGCAGCAGGCACTGGAGGTGCGGGTTCAGCTGGTTTGCTGGCGCTTTCCTGGAGGTTGCCCGCACCTTCGACTTCGATGCGGATCAGCTCGCTGCCCACCGCCATGACTTCACCGGGTTGCCCGCCCAGCGCCAGCACTTTGCCACTGACCGGCGAGGGGATTTCCACGGTGGCTTTGTCGGTCATGACATCGGCCACGACCTGGTCTTCGGTGACGGTGTCGCCGACTTTGACGAACCATTCCACCAGTTCAACTTGTGCGATGCCTTCACCGATATCCGGCATCTTGATGACGTGCGTGCCCATTCAGACCTCCATGACCCGTTTCAATGCCGCGCCCACACGTGAAGGGCCGGGGAAATACGCCCATTCCTGCGCGTGCGGGTAGGGGGTGTCCCAACCGGTGACGCGCTCGATCGGGGCTTCGAGGTGATGGAAGCAGTGCTCCTGAACCAGCGCGATCAGCTCGGCGCCGAATCCGCAGGTGCGGGTGGCTTCGTGGACGACCACGCAGCGGCCGGTCTTTTTCACCGAGGCGACGATGGTTTCCAGGTCCAGCGGCCACAGGCTGCGCAGGTCGATGACTTCGGCATCGACACCGGTTTCCTCGGCGGCCACTTGCGACACGTAAACCGTGGTGCCGTAGGTGAGCACGGTGACGTCATTGCCGGGACGGGTGATGGCAGCCTTGTCCAGCGGCACGGTGTAATAGCCGTCGGGTACAGCGCTGGCCGGGTGTTTCGACCACGGCGTTACCGGACGGTCGTGGTGGCCGTCGAACGGGCCGTTGTACAGGCGTTTGGGCTCGAGGAAGATCACCGGGTCGTCGTTTTCGATCGAGGCAATCAGCAGGCCTTTGGCGTCATACGGGTTGGACGGCATCACCGTGCGCAGGCCGCAGACCTGGGTGAACATCGCCTCGGGGCTCTGGCTGTGGGTCTGGCCGCCGTAGATGCCGCCGCCGCAGGGCATGCGCAAGGTCAGCGGGGCGACGAATTCGCCCGCCGAGCGGTAACGCAGTCGGGCCATCTCGGAGACGATCTGGTCGGAGGCCGGGTAGAAGTAGTCGGCGAACTGAATCTCGACCACCGGACGCAGGCCGTACGCGCCCATGCCGACGGCGGTACCGACGATGCCGCTTTCGGAGATCGGCGCATCGAAGACCCGTGATTTGCCGTACTTGGTCTGCAGGCCTTCGGTGCAGCGGAACACGCCGCCGAAGTAGCCAACGTCCTGGCCATAGACGACCACGTTGTCATCGCGCTCAAGCATGATGTCCATGGCCGAGCGCAGGGCCTGGATCATGGTCATGGTGGTAGTCGCCATGGCGGTTTCCAACTGAATAGTGGTGGTGTGATCGTTCATGTCAGATCCCCAGTTCCTGGCGCTGCCGGCGCAGGTGCTCCGGCATCTCCTTGTAGACATCCTCGAACATGGACGCTGGGCTTGGCATCTGGCCGCCGGCCAGGGTGCCGTACTGCTCGGCTTCTTTCTGTGCCTTGATGATCTCGGCCTCAAGCTCGGCGGTAACCGCCTGGTGCTCTTCCTCGGACCAGTGGCCGATGGCGATCAGGTGCTGCTTGAGGCGGGCGATCGGGTCGCCAAGCGGGAAGTGGCTCCAGTCGTCGGCGGGGCGGTACTTGGACGGATCGTCCGAAGTCGAGTGCGGGCCGGCACGGTAGGTGACCCATTCGATCAGGCTCGGGCCCAGACCACGGCGGGCGCGTTCGGCGGCCCAGCGCGAGGCGGCGTAGACGGCGATGAAGTCGTTGCCGTCGACCCGAAGTGAAGCGATGCCGCAACCGACGCCACGACCGGCGAAGGTGGTCGATTCACCCCCGGCGATCGCCTGGAAGGTGGAAATCGCCCACTGGTTGTTGACCACGTTGAGGATCACCGGCGCGCGGTATACGTGGGCGAAGGTCAGGGCGGTGTGGAAGTCGGATTCGGCGGTGGCGCCGTCACCGATCCAGGCCGAGGCGATCTTGGTATCGCCTTTGATCGCCGAGGCCATGGCCCAGCCGACAGCCTGGACGAACTGGGTCGCGAGGTTGCCGCTGATGGTGAAGAAGCCGGCTTCACGTACCGAGTACATGATCGGCAACTGGCGGCCCTTGAGCGGGTCACGCTCGTTGGACAGCAGCTGGCAGATCATCTCCACCAGCGACACGTCGCGGGCCATGAGAATGCTTTGCTGGCGGTAGGTGGGGAAGCACATGTCCGTGCGGTTCAGGGCCATGGCCTGGCCGCTGCCGATGGCTTCCTCGCCCAGGCTCTGCATATAGAAGGACATTTTCTTCTGGCGCTGGGCGACCACCATGCGGCTGTCGAACAACCGGGTTTTGAGCATGGTGCGCATGCCTTGGCGCAGGACATCGGGACCGATGTCCTCGGCCCATGGGCCCAGGGCATTGCCTTTATCGTCCAGTACGCGGATCAGGCTATAGGCGATATCCGCGGTATCGGCGGCTTCTACATCGACGGGAGGTTTACGGACCTTGCCGGCATCGTTCAGACGCAGGTAGGAAAAATCAGTCTGGCAGCCTGGCCGGCCGGTAGGCTCGGGCACATGCAGACGCAGGGGGGCGTACTCGTTCATGCTTTTTTACGCTCGCTCTGTCTTGTGTTTTTGTTGAGCTTTGAAGCGGTCGCTGCTGAAACCCCGGCTTGTGACCAGGGAGTCAGTCTTGTCCTACATGATATTCGGGCGCCTGAAGAATATTTCTCTCAAGTTCATTGCCTTTGTTCGGGCTTGCGGATAAACATTCTTTATAAAGACAAAAAACAGGTGAAATTTTCTCATGCGCAAACTGGATCGCACCGACATCGGTATTCTCAACAGCCTTCAGGAAAACGCCCGGATCACCAACGCCGAGCTGGCGCGCTCGGTCAACCTGTCGCCGACGCCCTGCTTCAACCGGGTTAAAGCCATGGAGGAGCTGGGCGTGATACGCCAGCAGGTGACCTTGCTGGCCCCGGAAGTACTGGGGCTGGACGTCAATGTGTTCATTCATGTCAGCCTCGAAAAGCAGGTGGAGCAATCCCTGCACCGCTTTGAAGAAGAAATCGCCGAGCGCCCGGAGGTCATGGAGTGCTACCTGATGACCGGGGACCCGGATTACCTGTTGCGGGTGTTGCTGCCGAGCATCCAGGCGCTGGAACGTTTTCTTGATTACCTCACGCGTTTGCCCGGCGTGGCCAACATCCGCTCCAGCTTTGCCTTGAAGCAGGTGCGCTACAAGACGGCCCTGCCGTTGCCGGCCAATGGCATGACCTTGCCGGGCTGACCGGTAGAAGCATCGCGGGGCAAGCCCGCTCCCACCGGGACAGTGAACAACCTGTGGGAGCGGGCTTGCCCCGCGATGAGGCCTGTAGAAAATTTCGATCATGCCCAGTCTGGGTGCTTGAAATTCCGAACGCCTGGTGCCTATGTTGTAGCTATCGCCTTTCACGGCATGCGAAAACAATAAGGATAGTGTCATGACGACCAGTGGCCAGTGTGCGCTCGCGGAGCGATTGAGCGGCATTGATGAGATCGAGTGCGTTACGCCGGACCTCAATGGCGTGCCGCGCGGCAAAGTAATGACTGCCGCGGGATTTCTCGAAGGCCGGCGTTTGCAGATGGCCCGTGGGGTGCTGCTGCAATGCATCATGGGTGGCTATCCGCCAGCGCGCTTCTACGGTAGCGACGATGGCGACCTGGCCCTGGTAGCCGATGCTCAGCAGATCCACCGTCTGCCCTGGAGCGACGAGCCGCGTGCCCTGGCGATTTGTGATGCGGTCGAACTGAGCGGTGCAAGCTCAGGCCTTTCCACGCGTGGTTTGCTCAAGGCGGTGATTGCGCGTTACGCAGCCCGCGGCCTGGCACCGGTGGTGGCGACCGAGCTTGAGTTTTTTGTCTTCGCGCCCAACACCGACCCGCACCAGCCGTTCCTGCCGCCACTGGGCAAGGATGGTCGTCGCGAAGAGGGGCATTCGGCGTTCAGCGTCAGCTCCAACAATGGCCTGCGCCCGTTCTTCAGCGAGGTCTATCGCTGCATGGAAGCCTTGGGCTTGCCGCGCGACACCTTCATGCATGAAATGGGTGTCAGCCAGTTCGAGATCAACCTGCTGCACGGCGATCCTTTGTTGTTGGCCGACCAGACCCTGCTGTTCAAGCATTTGCTCAAAGAGGTTGCGCTCAAGCATGGCCTGACCGTGGTGTGCATGGCCAAACCCCTGGCGCACACGCCGGGCAGTTCCATGCATATTCACCAGAGCCTGGTAGAGATCAACGGCGGCCGCAATGTGTTCAGCGACGCCGACGGCAAGCCGACCGCGACCTTCCGTCATTTCATCGGTGGCTTGCAGGCCTGCATGGCGGATTTCACTGCGCTATTTGCGCCGAACGTCAATTCCTATCAGCGCCTGTGCCACCCTTACGCCTCGCCCAACAATGCCTGCTGGTCAGAAGACAATCGCGCTGCCGGCCTGCGTATTCCGGCCAGTTCGCCGGTGGCGCGGCGGGTCGAGAACCGTTTGCCCGGTGCGGACACTAACCCCTATCTGGCTATCGCCGCCAGCCTTGCCGCCGGTCTGTATGGTATCGAGCAGCAGTTGGAACCTGCGCCGGCGATCCAGGGTGAGTTCGAGGTGCCGGAGCATTTGAGCCTGCCATGTACCTTGCATGCGGCGCTTGAGCGTCTGAAGCACAGTGCGCTTGCGCGGGAGTTGTTCGGTACCGAGTTCATCGAAGGCTACCTCGCCACCAAGACCCTGGAGCTGACCAGTTTCTTCGATGAAATCACCCCGTGGGAGCGTCGCGTGCTGGCGGCTCAGGCCTAGTGTTTTTTTAGTCCCCAGACCTGCAGCACGGTTATTTTCACTTATGCTTTCAAGCAGTTTTTCCACCTGCTCAAGGGGCCGTTCGGGACGCTGATGCGACAGATCTGGAAGTCTTTTCGCGCGCTGTATTTTGCTGCGCTGATGATGTTGATTGGTTCCGGCTTGTTGAGTACTTACCTGGCCTTGCGCCTGGCTGCCGATCATGTCGACAGCCTCTGGGTCGGTGCGCTCATGGCGGCCAACTATTTCGGTCTGGCCCTGGGCGGCAAGATCGGTCACCGCCTGATTGCCCGGGTTGGCCATATCCGGGCCTATGCCACCTGTGCCGGGATCGTCGGTGCGGCGGTGCTCGGGCATGGCCTGGTCAGTTGGTTGCCGGCCTGGGTGGTGCTGCGGGTGATCGTCGGTCTGGGGATGATGTGCCAGTACATGGTCATCGAAAGCTGGCTCAACGAGCAGGCCGATGCCAAACAGCGTGGAGCGGTGTTCAGCGGCTATATGATTGCCTCCTACCTGGGCCTGGTGCTGGGGCAGTTGATACTGGTCGCGCATCCGCAGCTGGGGCCGGAACTGTTGATGCTGGTGGCCATGTGTTTTGCCTTGTGCCTGGTGCCGGTGGCAATGACCCGGCGCATTCACCCGGCACCGTTGCATCCGGCGCCGATGGAGCCGCGCTTCTTTATCAAGCGGGTGCCACAGTCTTTGAGCACGGTGCTGGGATCGGGGCTGATCGTCGGCTCCTTCTATGGCCTGGCACCGTTGTATGCGGCCAAGCAAGGGCTGAGCACCGAGTACATCGGTCTGTTCATGGGCTGCTGCATCTTTGCCGGCCTGCTGGTGCAGTGGCCGTTGGGCTGGCTGTCGGATCGCTATGATCGCGCGGTCTTGATCCGTAGCGTAGCCGTGGGCCTGGCGATTGCCGCGTTGCCCCTGGCGATCATGCCGACGGTGCCGCTGGTTGTCTTGTTCGCTGCCGGCTTTGCCGTGTCGTTGCTGCAGTTCTGTCTGTATCCCCTGGCGGTGGCTTTTTCCAACGACCATGTGGAAAGCGAGCGGCGAGTTTCGCTGACTGCCATGCTGTTGGTGACCTACGGTGTCGGCGCCAGTATCGGGCCGCTGGTGGCGGGGGTGCTGATGAAGGTTTTCGGCACGCAGATGCTGTATGCCTTCTTTGTGTTCTTTGCCCTGGTGCTGGTCTGGCGGATTCGGCCGAAGGCGGTCACCGGTCTGCACCAGGTCGACGATGCGCCGCTCAATCACGTGGCCATGCCGGCGGCGGGTTCGCCCTTGTCAGCCGCACTCGATCCGCGGGTTGATGAGCAGAGCGTGCAGGATCAGATGCAGGCGCCGGTGGCGGCTGAGGATACAGAGGGGGAAGAAGGGGGTGATGCTGGTGAGGTGGCTGAGAAGCCGGCGTCGGTGTGAATGTCATCGCGGGGCAAGCCCGCTCCCACAGGGAGTTTGAATATTCTGTGGGAGCGGGCTTGCCCCGCGATGCTGCGAAACTCAGTAATCGTCTTTATCGAACCGTCGCGCTTCACGCTGCAGCTGATAGACAAAGGTTTCGATCTTGCGCTGCATCTGCCCGTTCAGGTTGTGAAAGCGCACACCCGCGAAGGTGGTGTTGACGCGCTCTTCGAAATGCAGATGACGCAGTTCCACCTCGACCTGGGACAAGCCCAGCGGTGCGCCGGAGGCAAATTTTTCGTAGACCTGGCCCAGTTGCAGGCGCTCCTCGACATTGCCTTCAAAGCGCAGCTTGCAGCCCGTGGCCGAGATGTCCAGCAACTTGCCGCGCAATTCACCATTGCCCTTGAGCTTGTCGCCATCGAGCTTGACGTCGACCAGTTGCGACAGCTTCAGTGCGGCACGGAAGGCATTGCGGCGCTGGTGGTAAGCCACTGCAGTCGGCAGTGCACCGCGGTAGCAGCGATGGCCGTCAACTTCGCTGATGCTCAGCGGGGTATTGCACTCCCAAGCGATACGCACACCATCATGAAAGCCCTCTACCCGGAACGGCTCGCCGTTCTCCAGGTAGCGCTCACCGTCACGCGGGACCATTTCATCAAGCGCCAGGCGATTGCTTTCGCGGTCGACCTCGACCACATAGCTCTGGAAGCGCTGGCTGCGTTCGTGGAAGGTGATGATCAGCGGGTCATGGCTCTCTTGCAGCGACCGCAAGTTGGCGGCGATTTCCAAAGGAGTGGTGAGCACCTTTGGTGGCTGCGGAGCTTCTGCTTCATTGAACACGGGTAATCAATCTCCAGGCAAAAACGACACACGCAAGTAACGGCATTTTGCCAGTATGTTCCGTGCCTTGATACAGGGAATCAAGCCTGGCTAAGCGCTCGCGGCTTGGCAAGGGGCGAGGTCGACCCCCGAGCGTCATACAGCGACGGTGATTCGCCGCCCATGAGGATTCTGATCTGATTGGCTGTGGTGCTTTGCTGGAGCTGGATCGAGCGGCCATTGCGCTCGTTGACGGCCTGGCAGTCGGCAAGCAGTTTGCCCAGTACATCCAGTTGTTGCAGCAGCAACTCGCCCAGCGATGACTGGCTGGCCAGTTGTGCGACACCTTCGCGGTCCTGGCTCAGACCAAGGCTGGCAAGCAGTTCACTGCGCCGCCGACCTTGCTGATCAAGAAGGATTACCAGCGATTGCTTGCGCGCCAGAATGTCTTCCAGCAGCGGCATGTCACGGCCGTGCAGGGCGATCGACTCGGTCTGCAGCAATTCAAGCAATTGTTGCGCTGGAGCAAAATCATCTTCGATCAATTGCAGCAAGGTAGTGTCGTGCATGGCTGGCTCTTTGGTTCAAGCGTCCTGAAGTCAGCGCGCCAGGGGCTAGCGCTGAGCTTCGAAATTAAGCAGTTTGCTGGCGACGCGGTTGCTGTCGACCTGGTAGCTGCCGTCGGCGATCGCCTGCTTCAACTCCGCCACCCGGGCGCTGTTGACAATCGGCTGGTCGCGCAGCTTGTCGCTGACCTTTTGCAACTGCTGGGCCTCGTGGCTGAGGTGTACGGCTTCCCCGCTGGCGCTGCCCTGGGCGACGGAATCGGCCTTGGCTGCGGTGTTGCTGGCAGTGCTTTCCTGGCTGTTGCCGGTACGCACGCCGGCAACCGACGGAGAGTTATTCAAACGACTGAAGTCGATGACCATGATCAGAAAACCTCTGGGTATAGGGACGCTTGCCTTGTTTTCGGCCAACCCGAAAGAAACTTTAGGCGCAATTGCAGTGCAGACTGCGCAGCAGGTTCCGGGCACCCAATGGGACACAGTTTAGGAAAAGCGGTTCCTTATCGCCAGAGTTCTTCGTGGTTCTCCCGTTTACATGGATACTTCGACCTGGCCGGGCCCGGTTACCCTGGCCTTGACCACCCGTTTGGAATTGAGATTGCGCACCCGGATCTGTTCGCTCAGACCGCCTTTGCTCAGGGCTTCGCCTGGCATGCGTACACTGAGCGTGCCGCTGCGGGCGGTGATGACCACCTGATCACCCTTGCGGACCACTTCGGCCTGTTCCAGGTGTTGAGGGGTCAGCACCTGATCCATGACCGTCGGTCGGATAACCTTGAGCCCGATCGCCTGTTCCAGATCGCTCAGAAACCCCTGGTTCAGCGTGCCGACATCGCGCTCGCGCAGGCTGACGTCCTGCTCGCCGACAATGCTTTCGCGTTTGAGCGGGCGCACCACAGTGACAACATTGCGAAACAGACGTACCTGGGCGGGCACGAACACCGTCCAAGGTGAGCTGCCGTTACAGCGCACCCTTACGGTTACGCGGCCCAGCGGCTGTGCCGGGCTTTCCAGATTGGCGTCCAGTTGCCGGTCGCACTGCGGCATGCGCAGGCGCGGGTCGAGGGTGTTGACCTGGATTTCGTAGCGGCCTTGGGTCTGGCTGCTGGCCAGGTAGTCTTCAACAGTGAATTCAAGAAACCCCTGGGTGACGCCGATAAGCTGTTCAGGCAAGGTGAAAGCGTCAGCCAGAAGTCGGGTGCCCGGAATCAGCAGGCACAGCGCAGCAAGAAGGCTGGTCAGGTGGCCGGTCAGGCGTCGGAAAAATGTCGTTTTCGTGTTCATACGATTAAAAAAAGCAAAGCGCGTGCCGAGACTGGGTACGAAGTTCGAAGCGTTTGGTGAAGGAGTCTTGCATGGCTGGTGTAATGGATTCAGTGAACCAGCGCACGCAACTGGTGGGGCAGAATCGCCTGGAGCTGTTGTTGTTTCGTCTCAATGGCGAGCAGCTCTACGGGATCAACGTGTTCAAGGTGCGGGAGGTGCTGCAATGTCCACCCCTGACCGTGATGCCCAAGTCCAACCCGGTAGTGCGCGGTGTCGCGAATATTCGTGGGGCAACCATCCCGATCCTCGATCTGGCGATGGCGACCGGTATGCCCGGTCTGAGTGAAGATGTCAGCAAGAGTTTTGTGATCATCACCGAGTACAACACCAAGACTCAGGGCTTTCTGGTGCACTCGGTGGAGCGCATCGTCAACATGAACTGGGAAGAGATCCATCCGCCACCCAAGGGTACCGGGCGTGATCACTACCTGACGGCGGTGACCCGGGTCGACAACAAGATGGTCGAGATCATCGATGTGGAGAAGATCCTCGCCGAAGTTGCGCCGACGTCCGAGTCGATTTCTGCCGGTGTGGTCGATGCCGAGGTGCAGGACAAGGCAGTGCTGCTGCGGGTACTGACGGTCGACGATTCGTCGGTGGCGCGCAAGCAGGTCAGTCGTTGCCTGCAGACGGTCGGGGTCGAAGTGGTGGCGCTCAATGATGGCCGCCAGGCGCTCGAGTATCTGCGCAAGCTGGTGGATGAGGGCAAGCGTCCGGAAGAAGAATTCCTGATGATGATCTCCGATATCGAGATGCCGGAGATGGACGGTTACACCCTGACGGCCGAGATCCGCAGCGACCCGCGCATGCAAAAATTACACATCATCCTGCATACTTCGCTTTCCGGAGTGTTCAACCAGGCGATGGTCAAGAAGGTCGGGGCCGATGATTTCCTGGCCAAGTTCAAGCCGGACGACCTCGCCCAACGCGTCGTCGATCGCATCAAGGCCACGCACTAACGGCCGGGGGCTGTGCCCCTGGCGGTTCACACGATTTAAGAGGCGGCATCTTTGTCTACGGGTAATTTGGATTTCGAACAGTTCCGGGTCTTCCTGGAAAAAGCCTGTGGCATCCTGCTGGGCGAAAATAAGCAGTACCTGGTCTCCAGCCGTCTCAACAAGCTGATGGAGCAGCAGGGCATCAAGTCCCTGACCGAACTGGTACAGCGTATCCAGAGCCAGCCGCGCAGCGGTTTGCGCGAGCAGGTGGTGGATGCCATGACCAC
Source organism: Pseudomonas alkylphenolica (assembly GCF_000746525.1). NCBI lineage: Bacteria > Pseudomonadati > Pseudomonadota > Gammaproteobacteria > Pseudomonadales > Pseudomonadaceae > Pseudomonas > Pseudomonas alkylphenolica. The sequence continues at coordinate 4,159,465 of NZ_CP009048.1, read as the reverse complement.
CAACGAAACCCTGTGGTTTCGTGACACCTATCCCTTCGAAGTGCTGAAGAACAAGGTATTGCCTGAGCAGATCAAGGCCAATCCCGGGCAGCGCCTGCGTATCTGGTCGGCCGCCTGTTCCTCGGGGCAGGAGCCGTACTCGATCTCGATGGCAATCGATGAGTTCGAGCGCAGCAACATCGGCCAACTGAAGATGGGTGCGCAGATTGTTGCCACTGACCTGTCCGGCGCCATGCTCAATAACTGCAAGACCGGTGAGTACGACAGCCTGGCGATTGCCCGTGGATTGTCCCAGGAACGCCTGCAGCGCTACTTCGATGTCAAGGCGCCCGGGCGCTGGGCGATCAAGGCGCCGATTCGCAGTCGCGTGGAATTTCGCTCGTTCAACTTGCTCGACAGTTACGCAAGCCTGGGCAAGTTCGACATCGTGTTCTGCCGCAACGTGCTGATCTACTTCTCGGCCCAGGTCAAGAAAGACATCCTGTTGCGTATCCACAGCACGCTGAAGCCGGGTGGTTATCTGTTCCTCGGGGCGTCCGAAGCGCTCAATGGCTTGCCGGATCATTACCAGATGGTTCAGTGCAGCCCGGGGATCATCTACCAGGCCAAGTAACAACCCCCCTGTGGGGCTGTGAAAGCAGCCTCTCCGGTGGGAGCGGGCTTGCCCCGCGATAGCGATTTATCTGATAGGTCAGAATCGCGGGGCAAGCCCGCTCCTACCGGGAGAAATTGCCGCTTTGCTGGCGCCGAGCGGAAATCCTTTGCCGCTTTTCTGGCATTGCCGCCAGCGGCAAATCACTCAAAGCCCCGTATTTACGGGGTTTTGTTTTTTGGCATGGCTCTTGCTCTAGCTCAGTCAACGAAAAACCTTCGAAGGTTTCCCTGACATGAGCATCAGCTTCGACAAAGCGCTCGGCATCCACGAAAAGGCATTGGGCTTTCGCGCCCAGCGCGCCGAGGTGCTGGCCAACAACATCGCCAACGCCGACACGCCGAGCTACAAAGCGCGTGACATGGACTTCGCCTCAGTCCTGGCGGCCCAGGCCGAGAAGACCAGCAAGGGTCATTTTGCGCTGGATCGTACCAATACCCGGCACATCGAGGCTGAAGGCCTGAGCGTGGGTGATGAAACCCTGCAGTACCGCACGCCGATGCAGCCGTCGATCGACCAGAACACCGTCGATGCCCAGCTCGAGCAGTCGAGCTACGCGGAAAACGCCGTAGGTTTTCAGGCCAGCTTCACGCTGCTCAACAGTAAATTCAAAGGGCTGGTATCGGCCCTGCGCGGAGAGTAAGTCATGTCCCTCGCCAGTGTTTTCAACATTGCCGGTAGCGGCATGAGTGCGCAGACCACGCGTCTGAACACCGTCGCTTCGAACATTGCCAACGCCGAGACGGTGTCGTCGAGCATCGATCAGACCTATCGCGCCCGTCACCCGGTGTTTGCCACCACCTTCCAGCAAGCCCAGGGCGGTGTCAGCCAGTCGCTGTTCCAGGATCAGGGCGAGGCCGGTCAAGGTGTTCAGGTGCTCGGTGTGGTGGAGGATCAAAGCAACCTTGAGGCGCGCTACGAGCCGAACCATCCGGCGGCGAACAAAGACGGTTATGTCTACTACCCGAACGTCAACGTGGTCGAGGAGATGGCGGACATGATCTCTGCCAGCCGCTCGTTCCAGACCAACGCCGAGCTGATGAACACGGCCAAGACCATGATGCAGAAGGTCCTGACCCTGGGTCAGTGATAAAGGACGAAGCCAATGGCAAGCGTTAACGACACCACCGCCGGTGTAAACCTGAACGACGTGCTCAAGGCGTCGGTCAAGAAGACCTCCGAGACCAACTCCAGTGGCGTTGCTTCGGCAACCAACAGCAAGACCGGCAACCAGACCCTGGGCAAGGATGCGTTCCTGCAGTTGCTGGTTACCCAGATGCGTAACCAGAACCCGCTCGACCCTCAGGACAACAGCGAGTTCGTCGCCCAGCTGGCGCAGTTCAGTAGCCTGGAAGGCATCACTACCCTCAATGAGTCGGTGACTGCGATCTCTGGCAGCTACAAATCGTCCCAGGCGCTGCAGGCGTCGTCGCTGGTCGGTCGCTCGGTGATCGCCCAGACCGACAAGGCCGTGGTCGACACCACCAAGAGCTTCAATGGCTCGGTGGTAGTGCCGCAGTCGCTGAGCAATGCCACCGTCACCATCACCGACAAGGATGGCAAGGTGGTCAAGACCATCGATCTGGGCGAGCAGAAGGCCGGCAATGCCGCCTTCGTCTGGGATGGCACCAATGACGCGGGGGAGAAGGTCGATCCTGGCACCTACACCTTTGCCGCCAAGACCACCATCGATGGCAAGCAGCATGACATGTACACCATGCTGCCGGCCACGGTCAGCAGCGTCACCATCAGTCAGACCGGCGGCGAGATGATGCTCAATCTTGCCGGCCTGGGCAGCATTGCGCTGTCCAAAGTCCAAACCATCGGTATATAGAGCCGGCTAACGCGGCACAAGGAGTGAAAGATGTCATTCAATATCGGCCTTAGCGGTCTCTATGCAGCCAACAAACAACTGGACGTGACCGGCAACAACATTGCCAACGTTGCTACCACCGGCTTCAAATCCTCGCGTGCAGAATTCGCCGACGTCTACTCGGCCAACAAGCTCGGCGTCGGCAGCCAGAGCGTCGGTAACGGCGTGCGTCTGGCCTCGGTCTCGCAGCAGTTCACCAATGGCGATATCACCAACACCGGCAACGTGCTGGACATGGGTATCCAGGGTCAGGGCTTTTTCGTCCTGAGCGACAACGGCTCGCTCAGCTACACCCGTGCCGGTGCCTTCCAGACCAACAAAGACAACTACGTGACCACCGCTGATGGTCTGCGCCTGCGTGGCTACGGTGTGGACGAGAACGGCAAGATCATCAACGGCGTGCTGACCGACCTGAAGATCGACACCTCGGCACTGGCGCCAAAGTCCACTACCTCGATCGATCAGGGCATCAACCTGAACTCGTCGGACAAGGTCATCCCGAGCACCACCACGTTCGATCCAACCGACGACACCACCTGGAACAAGACCTTCGCCACCAAGATCTATGACAGCCAGGGTAACGAGCACGTCATGGATCAGTACTACGTCAAGACCGACACCAATGAGTGGAAGTCCTACACCCTGATTGATGGTCGTAACCCGCTCGATCCTACCCAGGAGCCGCCGCAGCCACTGGAAGGCACCATCACCTTCAATCCTGACGGTAGTGTCGATACCATGACCGCGGGTGCTGCAGGTTCTGGCTACGAAGTGGTGAACAAGGTGTTCAAGCTGACCGGCTGGATTCCTGCCACCGTTACCGATCCGACTGCCAAGCCGCCGGTGTGGGGTTCCAACGGTTCCGAGGCCAGTGCCGGCGGTATCGCCATCGACATGACCGATACCACCTCCTACAACACCCCGACCACGCGTCTGTCGCAGAGCCAGGACGGTTACGCTACCGGTATTCTGTCGAGCCTGAGCATCGACTCCAGTGGTGTGATGTTCGCCAGCTTCAGCAACCAGCAGTCGCGCGCTATCGGTCAGGTTGCCATCGCTTCCTTCGCCAACGAGCAGGGCCTGCAGCCTATGGGCGGTACGCGCTGGACCGAGACTTACTCCTCGGGGATCCCGGGGATCGATGCGCCGAAGACCGGTACTCTGGGCGCTATCGCCTCCAACTCGCTGGAGGCCTCCAACGTCAACCTGACCACTGAGCTGGTCGAGCTGATCAAGGCGCAGAGCAACTACCAGGCGAACGCCAAGACCATCTCTACCCAGAGCACCATCATGCAGACCATCATTCAGATGACCTGATGCTGCTGTGAAGCGCTAGGTGTGGACGGACCCCTTTCTCGGAAGGGGTCTGTCGTTTCAGAGGTATCGATCATGTTGCAACGATTGGCGTTAGCGGTGTTCGCGGTGTTGCTGATGACTCAGGTCAGGGCTGATGCCGCACCTTGGTACCGTTGGGAAAGCCAGGCGGATGGGCGCCTGGTCTGTGCCCAGTTTTCTCCGGGCGATGGCTGGAAGCGCTTCGCCGGTCCCTTCAACAACGCGGCGTGCCGCGACTACTGAGGCTTGCCGCTAGCGGCAAGCTGGCGCCGTAATTTCGACGGCGCTTCTCCCAGCCGCATGCCTGTACGGCGATCAAGTCCTTGTCTGGCGGGGCTTTTGGCCACTTCTGCAAAGTTGGTTTGAAACTTGCTTCAAGCACTGCAAAGCAGCGGCGAGCGGCAAGTGTTCGCCAGCGCAGGGGAGAAATACTGTGGACAAGATGCTGTACGTGGCCATGACCGGTGCCAGCCAGAACGCGCTGGCGCAGAAGGCGCATGCCAACAACCTGGCGAACATTTCCACTACCGGCTTTCAGCGTGACCTGGAACAGGCGCGCTCGATGCCGGTGTTTGGTGACAGCTTTCCGGCGCGCGCCTATGCCATGACCGAGCGCCCGGCGACGGATTTCTCGCCAGGCTCGATGCTGGAAACCGGGCGTGACCTGGACGTGGCTGTTGGTGGTGACGGCTTTATCGCCGTGCAGGCGCCGGATGGCAGCGAAGCCTATGTGCGTACCGCGAGCATGAACATCGATGCCCTGGGCGTGCTGCGTGCTGGCAACGGCATGCCGATCATGGGTAACGGCGGGCCGATTGCCGTGCCGCCAGAGCAGAAGGTCGAAGTCGGTGAAGACGGCACCATCACCATCCGCGCCATGGGTGAGGGGCCGCGGGTAATGGCTGAAGTCGACCGGATCAAGATGGTCAACCCTGACCTCAAGACCATGACCAAAGGCCTGGACGGTTTGATCCATACCAGCAATGGCCAGCCAGCAGTGGCCGATGCCAACGTCAAGCTGGTGTCGGGTTTCCTTGAAAGCAGCAACGTCAACGCCGTCGAGGAAATGACCTCGGTGCTGGCGTTGTCGCGTCAATTCGAACTGCACATCAAGATGATGACCACGGCCAAGGAAGGCGACGAAGCCATGGCTCGGGTTTTGCAAATCGGCTAATTACACAGACGTAGCGCCGTAAAACAGGCGCGCGAGGAGAACAGCATGCTTCCGGCTCTTTGGGTCAGTAAAACCGGTCTGTCCGCCCAGGACATGAACCTGACCACCATTTCCAACAACCTGGCCAACGTCTCGACCACCGGCTTCAAGCGCGATCGTGCCGAGTTCCAGGACCTGCTGTACCAGACCCGTCGCCAGGCCGGCGCCCAGTCGACCCAGGACAGCGAGCTGCCTTCGGGCCTGCAGCTGGGTACCGGTGTGCGCATTGTCGGCACCCAGAAGAGCTTCACCGCCGGTAGCCTGCAGACCACCGAGAACCCGCTGGACATGGCGGTTGATGGTCGCGGTTTCTTCCAGATCCTGCAGCCCGATGGCACCGTCTCCTACACCCGTGACGGTACCTTCCACCTGAACTCCGACGGCCAGATCGTCACCGCCAGCGGTTTCGCCCTAGAGCCGGCGATTGTCGTGCCGCCTGAGGCGCAGACCTTCACCGTCGGCCGTGACGGCACCGTTTCGATCACCACCGCAGGCAACCCGGCGGCGCAGGTGATCGGCAACATCCAGACCGCCGACTTCATCAACCCGGCCGGCCTACAGGCAACCGGTGGCAACCTGTTCCTGGAAACCGCCGCCAGCGGCGCGCCGCAAGTTGGCACTCCAGGCCTGAACGGTTTCGGTGTGGTCCAGCAGCAGACCCTGGAAAACTCCAACGTCAGCACCGTGGAAGAACTGGTCAACATGATCACCACCCAGCGTGCCTACGAGATGAACTCCAAGGTCATTTCCACCGCCGACCAGATGCTCTCGTTCGTTACCCAGAACCTGTAAGTGAAGTCTTCGAGGTCGCTTTAACGGCGCCTGTTACACCGTGAGGTCAGAGTCATGAGTCGTTTGTTTTGCGTACTTGCCCTGAGTGGGATCAGCGTGCTGGCCGGCTGCGTTGCGCCGCCGCCCAAGCCCAATGATCCGTACTACGCGCCGGTATTGCCGCGTACGCCACTGCCGGCAGCGGCCAACAACGGCTCGATCTACCAGGCCGGTTTCGATCAGAACCTGTACAGCGACCGCAAGGCGTTCCGGGTCGGTGACATCATCACCATCACCCTCAACGAGCGGACCCAGGCGAGCAAGAACGCCAACTCGCAGATCGCCAAGAACAGCAAGGCCGATATCGGCCTGACTTCGTTGTTCGGCTCTTCGATGACCACCAACAACCCGTTCAGCGATGGCGATCTGAGCCTGAGCGCCGGGTACAGCGGTGATCGTGCAACCAAAGGCGACAGTAAAGCAGGGCAGGGCAACAGCCTGACCGGCTCGATCACTGTGACCGTTGCCGATGTGCTGCCCAACGGCATCATTGCCGTGCGTGGCGAGAAGTGGCTGACCCTCAACACCGGCGACGAGCTGGTGCGCATCGCCGGCATGATCCGCGCCGACGACATTGCCACCGACAACACCGTGCCTTCGACCCGGGTTGCCGATGCGCGCATCACCTACTCGGGAACCGGTTCGTTTGCCGACGCCAGCCAGCCGGGCTGGCTCGACCGTTTCTTCCTCAGCCCGCTTTGGCCTTTCTAGGTTCGGATGACCATGTTCAACTTCAAGCAGCTGATTACCGCCGCGCTTCTGATGTCCATCGCGTTCGCCGCACAGGCCGAACGCCTGAAAGACATCGCCAGCATTTCCGGCGTGCGTAGCAACCAGCTGATCGGCTACGGCCTGGTGGTGGGGCTCAATGGCACGGGTGACCAGACCACCCAGACGCCGTTCACCCTGCAGACCTTCAACAACATGCTGTCGCAGTTCGGCATCAAGGTGCCGGCAGGTTCGGGTAACGTGCAGCTGAAAAACGTCGCGGCGGTCTCGGTGCATGCCGACCTGCCGGCGTTCGCCAAGCCGGGGCAGGTAGTGGACATCACCGTGTCTTCGATCGGTAACTCCAAGAGCCTGCGCGGCGGCAGCTTGCTGATGACGCCGCTCAAGGGTATCGACGGTAATGTCTATGCGATCGCGCAGGGTAACCTGGTGGTCGGCGGCTTTGACGCCGAAGGCCGTGACGGCTCGAAGATCACCGTCAACGTACCGTCGGCGGGGCGCATTCCCGGCGGTGCTTCGGTAGAGCGTGCCGTGCCCAGCGGATTCAACCAGGGCAACAGCCTGACCCTGAACCTCAATCGTCCGGACTTCACCACCGCCAAGCGCATCGTCGACAAGGTCAACGAACTGCTCGGCCCGGGTGTGGCCCAGGCCCTGGACGGTGGTTCGGTGCGCGTTACCGCGCCGCTCGATCCGAGCCAGCGTGTCGATTACCTGTCGATCCTCGAGAACCTGGAAATCGATCCGGGCCAGGCGGTGGCCAAGGTCATCATCAACTCGCGTACTGGCACCATCGTTATCGGCCAGAACGTCAAAGTGTCGCCTGCGGCGGTCACCCACGGCAGCCTGACCGTGACCATCACCGAAGACCCGATCGTCAGCCAGCCGGGGCCGTTCTCCAATGGCCAGACCGCTGTGGTGCCGCGCTCGCGGGTCAATGCCGAGCAGGAAGCCAAGCCGATGTTCAAGTTCGGCCCGGGCACCACGCTGGATGAAATCGTCCGTGCGGTGAACCAGGTGGGGGCAGCCCCGAGTGACCTGATGGCAATCCTCGAAGCCCTGAAGCAGGCCGGTGCGCTTCAAGCCGACTTGATCGTGATCTGAGGACTGGCCATGGATATGCCGAAAAACCCGATAGCCAACACGGCTGACAGCGGTGCCTACACCGACCTCAATCGACTCAGTTCGTTGAAGGTCGGCGACCGCGACAGCGACGCCAACCTGCGCAAAGTGGCCCAGGAATTCGAATCGCTGTTTCTCAACGAGATGCTCAAGTCGATGCGTTCGGCCAGCGATGTGCTGGCCAAGGACAATCCGCTCAACACCGAAACCACCAAGCAGTACCAGCAGATGTACGACCAGCAGCTGGCGGTGAGTATGTCCCGCGAAGGCGGCGGTATCGGTCTGCAGGAGGTGCTGATGCGTCAGCTGTCCAAGCAGAAAGCTGCGTCGGCGGCGAGCAACAGCAGTCCGTTCCCGCGCTTCGATATCCAGGCGCGGCCACTGGGCGCGACAGCAGTCGGCGTGCCTGAGCGGCCACAGGAAACTGCGGTCACCCGCAACGATGTGGCGGCGCTCAACTCCCGTCGTCTGGCGTTGCCGGGCAAGCTCACCGATCGCTTGCTGGCGGGCCTGGTGCCAGCGGCCGGCGCTGTACCGGCCACCACCAACACGGCGCCGATTCCCGGGCGTTCGACCCTGGCTGGCGACGCCGTGGTCAAGGGTGACTGGCAACCGGCGCAAGCCTTTGCCGCGCCAGGCAACCTGCGCATTTACGGTCGCGCCATGGCCCAGCCGCCGTTGGCGCCGGCCAAGCGCGCTTTCAGTTCTTCGGATGACTTTGTCGCCACCATGCTGCCGATGGCCGAGCAGGCCGCCAAGCGCATCGGTGTCGATCCGCGTTACCTGGTGGCGCAGGCCGCGCTGGAAACCGGTTGGGGCAAGTCGGTCATGCGCCAGGCTGATGGTCGCAGCAGTCATAACCTGTTTGGCATCAAGGCCACCGGCAACTGGCAGGGTGATCAGGCACGGGCGATCACCAGCGAGTTTCGCGATGGTCAGTTCGTCAAGGAGACGGCGGCGTTCCGTTCCTACGATTCCTATCAGGACAGTTTCCATGACCTGGTGAGCCTGTTGCAGAACAACGCTCGCTATAAAGAAGCGGTCAAGGCTGCCGATAAACCGGAACAGTTTGTACGCGAGCTGCAGCGGGCCGGTTATGCAACCGACCCGGATTACGCGAGCAAGATCTCGCAGATCGCCAGGCAAATGAAATCCTACGAAAGCTACGCAGCGATTGGCACCACTACGCAACTATAAGGTTTGAACCATGGCGAGTTTGATCAACATCGGAATGTCGGGGCTCGGCGCTAGTCAGGCAGGCCTGCACACCACGGGTAACAACATTACCAATGCCGATGTCGCTGGTTATTCGCGCCAGCAGAACGTGCAGCGGGCCAACGGTTCGCAGCAGAATGGCAATGTGTTCATCGGCACCGGTACGACCCTGTCCGATGTGCGCCGGGTGTACAACGCCTACCTGGAAAACCAGTTGCGTACCACCACCTCGCTGAACAGCGATGCGGCGGCTTACCTCAATCAGGTCGCGCCGCTCGACAGCATGCTGTCCGATGCCGACACTGGCATTACCGGCGCCTTGAAGAGCTTCTTCACCGCCATGCAGAGCGCGGCGGCCAAGCCCAACGAAGATGCTTCGCGCCAGTTGCTGCTGACCAGTGCGCAATCGCTGAGCAAGCGCTTCAACACCATCGCCAACCAGCTCAACGAGCAGAACAGCAACATCAACGGCAACCTGTCGTCGATGGCCGAGCAGGTCAACAAACTGTCGGCAACCATTGCCCAGTACAACGACCAGATCTCGCAGATGCAGGGCACCCCGAACGACCTGCTCGACCAGCGCAACGAAGCGGTGCGTCAGTTGTCCGAGCTGGTCGGTACCCAGGTGGTCGAACGTGAAGGCAACCTGGATATCTATCTGGAGAACGGCCAGCCGCTGGTGATGGGCAAAACCATCAACACCCTGCAGACCGTGCCGAGCAAGAACGACCCGACCCGGGTCAGCATCCAGCTCAACCGTGGCACCACGGTGATGGACGTCACTTCCAGCCTCAACGGCGGCGAGATCGGTGGCCTGCTGCGTTATCGCAGTGAAGTGCTCGACCCGTCGCTCAATGAACTGGGGCGCGTGGCGCTGGTCATGGCTGACCAGATCAACCGTCAGCTGGCCCAGGGTATCGACAAGAACGGCGAGTTCGGTGCCGCGCTGTTCAACAACATCAACAGCCCTGAACTGATCAGCCAGCGCAGCATTGCCAAAGCCGGCAACACCGGCAACGGCATGCTCGATGTGGTCATCAAGGACACCGGCAAGCTGAGCACCAGCGACTACCAGGTGACCTTCACCAGCGCTACCGGCTACAGCGTCAAGAAGCTGCCGGAAGGTACCGACATGGGCACCTTCGACATTACCGACGACCCGGCGCCGGTGATTGATGGTTTCACCCTCAAGCTCAATAGCGGCGGCATGAGCGCCGGTGACAGCTTCAAGATCACCCCGACCCGCAATGCCGCGAGCAACCTCGACACCGTCCTCACCGATCCCAAGCGCCTGGCGCTGGCCTCGCCATTGACCGCTACCAGCGGCTCGGGCAACAAGGGTACCGGCATCATCGGTCAGCCCAATCTGACCTCGTCGCTGGACATCTACGATCCTGCCCAGCGCCTGGATCTGCAGAACGGCCTGAAGTATTCGACGCCGGTCAAGCTGGTGTTCGGTGATGACAAAACCACGCCGCAGACCTACAAGCTGCTCGACGCCAAGGGTGACCCGCTGGGCTCCGGCACCATCATTCCAGGCCAGGCCAACAAGCTGCAGTTCTCGGTGCCGATGGTCGACTCCACCGGAGCGCCGATCAACGATGCCAACGGTGTCCAGAAGACCTTCACCTTCGAGATGGAAGTGTCCGGAGCGCCCAAGGAAGGTGACAACTACACCGTATCGCTGACCGGTCCTGGCTCGGACAACAACCGTAACGGCCAGGCGGTGATCGACCTGCAAACCAAGGGTACGGTTGAAGTCGGTGCCAACGGCAAGGGCATCAGTCTCACCGACGCCTACGGCAAACTGGTGGAGAACGTCGGCGGCAAGACTGCCCAGGCACAGATGGACGTGGATTCGACCACGGCCCTGCACACCTCGGCCAAGGCTTCGCGCGATTCGCTGTCGGGCGTCCAGCTCGATGAAGAAGCCGGCAACCTGATCAAGTACCAGCAGTACTACACGGCCTCGTCGCAGATCATCAAAGCGGCGCAGGAAATCTTCTCCACGCTGATCAACGCCCTTTAAGGAGTGGTAGACCGTGCGTATTTCTACTTCCCAGTTCTACCAGACCAGTGCTTCGAACTACTCGAACAACTTCTCCAATCTGGTCAAGACCGGTCAGCAGGCCAGTGACAACATTCGTGTGCGCACGGCTGCCGATGATCCGGTAGGGGCAGCGCGCTTGCTGCAACTGCAGCAGCAGAGCAATCTGCTCGATCAGTACAATGGCAACATCACCAGTGTGCGCAACAGCCTGGCGACCTCCGAGTCGACCCTGACCTCCATCACCAACGTGTTGGCGCGGGTCAAGGAGCTGGCGATCAGTTCCGGTAGCGGTGGTTTCACCGATGCCGATCGCAAGGCCAACGCCCAAGAGTTGAGTCAGCTCGAAGAGCAGCTCTACAGCCTGATGAACAGCCGTGACGAGAACGGCAAGTACATTTTCTCCGGCTCGCGTGGCGACACCCCGCCCTACGTGCGCAACGCTGACGGTACTTACAGCTACCAAGGCGATCAAAGCACCCTGAGCCTGCAGGTCGGCGACATGCTCAGCATGGCCACCAACGACAGCGGTTACAGCGTCTTCGAGCAAGCACTCAATACCAGCCGCAGCCAGACCTCGCTCACCGCGCCAACCCCGGACGATGGTCGTGTGCGCCTTTCCGATGGCCAGCTCACCGGCAGTACGGTGTACAACGACCGTTTCCGCAGCGGCGAACCCTATACCATCACGTTCACCAGCAGCACCCAATTCAAGATCACCGATGCCAATAACAACGATGTCACGCTGGAGGCAACGGGGGGCGGTACCCTCGATCCGAATGCCCCGGCTGGCAGTATCGGTTTCCGTGGTGTCGACATGCGCCTGGACATCAACCTCCAGCCCGGCGACAGCGCCGACCCGGACGCAGCCATCGCTGGCCATACCTTCAACCTGGCTTCCAAGCCTGACTCGATCAGTGGCTCGCGCAGCCCGGGCAACCCGTCGTCATCGCAAATGACCGGCGCCAACATCGTCGATCCTGCTGCTTACCACGATGCCTTTCCGGGTAGTGGCGCGATCATCAAGTTCACCAGCGATACCGCCTATGAAGTCTATGCCCAGCCTATGGGGCCGGATGCCCGCCCCGTTGCCACCGGCAGCTTGACGGGTAGCAAAGCCACCATTGCCGGTGTCGAATTTGACTTCACCGCTGCGCCAAATGAGCCAAAGAGCGGCGATCAGTTTTCGGTCAAGGTCGACACCCACCAGACTCAAAACATCCTCGATACCATCTCGCAGTTCCGCAAGGCGCTGGAGATGCCGGTGGATAACGATCTTGCCTCGAAGCAGAAGTACCAGGCAGCGTTGGACTCGGCGATCGGTAACCTGGAAAGTGGTGCCAACAAGGTTTCCGAAGCCATCAGCTCGATCGGTGCCCGAGGCGCAGCGCTGGATGTGCAGGCAGACACAAACGAAAGTCTGAAAATGGCCAATACCCAGACCCAGGGCTCAATCCGCGATGCAGATCCTGCCGAGGTGCTGATGCGTTTGAACCTGCAGCAGACGATGTTGCAAGCCTCGCAGCTGGCGTTCTCCAAGATCTCTTCGCTGAGCCTGTTCAACCGGCTCTGAACCCTTCCTTCGCGTTAATGGTTCGTGCGCCTGCTTTACCCAGTAGGGTGGGCGCATAGATCTTCTTCAAGGTTTCCCTCGGTGAACGAACAGCCCCTTGTCAGCATCGCCATCCCAGCTTTCAATGCCGAATTTTTCCGCAGCACGTTAGCCAGCGCGATTGCCCAGGACTACCCGAATCTGGAGATCGTTGTTTGCGACGACAGCCCGGGTGCAGAGATCGAGGCGATCTGCGAGGAGTTGCGCAAGGACTCAGCGGTGCCCGTGCACTATGTGCGCAACCCCGAACGTCTGGGCTTTGCCCGTAACCTCCAGGCCTGTCTGATGAACGCGTCCGGGGAACTGATCAAGTTCCTCTGCGACGACGATATCCTGTTCAGCAGTTGCATCAGCCAGCAAGCCAGGGTCATGAGCGACTGGGCGCAGGTCAGCATGGTCACCAGCCTGCGCTTGCTATGTGCCGCCGACGACGTTTTGCTGCCTTCGCGTGCGCTCAACTTCATCTTGTCGACGCAGAGTGCTGTGTTCAATGGCACCGATCTGCTGGAGAGCATTGCCGACAATGCGGTCAACCTGTTTGGCGGGATCAGCCACGCCCTGTTTCGGCGGGCGCAAGTGGCGGACTACCTGGCAACCCTGGTTCAGGAAGGGCAGGGTTTTGTCGCGCGCCTGGACATGGCCTTGTACGCCTGTCTGCTGCGCCGTGGTCAGTTGTGCAGCCTCAATCAGGTACTGAGCCTGGAGCGTGTTTACCCCGGCCGGCTGAGTCACCAGAGCGCCATGACCGAAGCGTTCAAAGTCGAGACCGAGTGGCTGCTGCAGATGCTGGAGGCGCGTACCGGTGAGGCCGCTCCGGCCAACGGTTGGGTGCGTTATCTACCGTTGTCGACCTACAACGGCAGTGCGCAACAGGTCTGGAAGGAGCTTGATCTGCGGCTCAGTTTTTCTGCGCAGATGGCCAATTTCAATCAGCAGGTTGGCAGCAATAGTCTCAGTTTTTCCGAGCTCTACGCTGAATGGCTAGAGTGCCGTACGCTGTCGGCGGGACAACTGCGTCTGCTGCCCAAACGTATCGAGCAGTGGGCAAGCCAGCCACGGATTGTTCCGGTGATTATCTGCGACGACGATGAAGCCGCGTTGCGCGTAACCCTCGACAGCCTGGCAATACAGTCCTATGCCGCCCAGCGCATTGTTGTCCTCGGCCCGGCATCGCTCCTGGGGGAGGTCAATACAGAGGTGCAGTACCTGGTCCGCTCGGGTACCGGTTTTGTCCAGCTCAACCAGTGGCTGGACAATGACCACCAGGCTGACTGGTTCTTTCTTCTGCGTGCTGGCGACCGTCTGCATGCGCACGCCCTGGTGATCATGGCCGAGCGTATGGCGCTGCGTACTGACAGCCTGTGCCTGTACACCGATGAAGGCGCCAATGACAACCTTGCGCCTTCGCAGCCGATTTTCAAACCGGACTTCAACCTCGACCTGATGCGTAGCCTGCCCTATGTCGGCCGCATGTTGGCCTTCAAAGGCAATGCGGTGCGTGCGCTGGGCGGCTTCGATGATGGCTTCGACAGCCTGGCTGCACATGACCTGCTCTGGCGCATGGTCGAGGCCCATGGCCTACAAGTGGTGGAGCACATCGCCGAAGTGCTGGTGCAGAGTCAATGCAGTTTTGCCGATTGGTTGAGCGAGCCGAGCGGTCATGCCCAGGCATCACGTGTGGTGCAGGCGCACTTGCAACGCTTGGGGGTAAGCGCGCAAGTGACCGGCATCGACGGCAGCATGATGAGCCGGGTGACCTACCAGCATGAGTGGGCGGCGAGTGTGTCGATACTGATCTATGCCGGGGCAGACCTGTCGGCGTTGATCCGTTGTGTCGAATCGCTGCTTGAGCATACTGCGTATGGCAACTTTGAAGTGCTGTTGGTCGTTGATGATGACGCGCCCGCCGAGATTCGTGAGTGGTTGGCTGCGATGGCCGGGCTGGGCAGTGAGCAACTGCGCGTTATTGCGGTTGCAGCCCAGGGCCAGGCCGCGAGCCTGAACCAGGCCAGCCTCGAGGCCCGTGGCGATTACCTGCTATTGCTCGATTGCGGTTGTCTGCTGTTCGACAGCCAGTGGCTTCACGAGTTGATGCATCAGGCCCAGCGCCCGGAAGTCGGTCTGGTTGGCCCGAAGTTGCTCGACAGCAAGGGTGAGGTGGTTTCGGCTGGTTTGGCGTTGGGCCTGGGAGGCGCTGCTTGTAGTTCATTCCTCGGCTGCGCGGCGAGTACAGGCGGTTACATGAGCCGACTGAGCCTGGTGCAGAACTGGAGCGCGCTGAGCCTCGACTGCCTATTGGTCCGCAGTGAGCTGTTCAAAGAGCTGCAGGGGCTGGATACCGCCACCTTGCAGAGTGCCTTGTTCGATGCCGATCTGTGTCTGCGGGCGCACGAGCTGGGCTACCTGGTGGTCTGGACACCGTTCTCGAGAGTTGCCAGGCAGCCCATTGCCGACAATGGGTTGACGGTGAACGGCGAAGCGGACCAGGCGGCGTTTCTTCAACGCTGGCTGGCCCGAGTCGCCCTGGACCCTGCCTACAATCGCAATCTCAGCCTGAAGCTGGCGAATTTCAATTTTGAACCGGGTCTGCGCAGCGGTTGGGATCCATTTATCGCACGGGCCATGCCATCGGTGCTGGGGTTGCCGGGCAACACCACGGCAGTAGGGCATTACCGGGTTATCCAGCCCTTCACCGAGCTGGAACTGGGTGGCTGGATTCAAGGTCGGCTCGATTACACCTCTCCAGGCCTGATCGAGCTGGAACGGGAAAAGCCCGATGTGGTGATCCTGCAGTGTCGTTACGGCTGGGGGAGCGTCGAGGACATTGCCCAGTACAAGCGCTTTTCCAACGCGCGACGGATTTATGAGCTCGACGACTACGTCATCGAGCCGCCGAAGAAGAACGACCATGCGCGCAATATGCCGAGCAATATGCGCGAACTGGTCGGTCAGGCCATTGCTTTGTGTGACCGCGTAGTGGTTTCCACCGAGCCGTTGGCCGATGCCTTGTCGAGCATGCACAGCGATATCCGTGTGGTGCCCAATATGCTCGCCGCCGAGCTGTGGACCGGCCTTTTCAGCCAGCGCCAGAGCAGCGCGCGGCCACGGGTGGGCTGGGCCGGTGGTACTAGCCACCGGGGTGACCTGGAACTGTTGCTGGATGTGGTCAAGACGCTGGCGGATGAGGTCGACTGGGTGTTCTTTGGTATGTGCCCGGACGTGTTGCGCCCCTATGTGAAGGAGTTCCATCCGGGCATTTCTTTTGCTCAGTATCCTCGCAAACTGGCCAGCCTCAACCTCGACCTGGCCCTGGCACCGCTCGAACAGAACCTGTTCAACGACTGCAAGAGCAACCTGAGGTTGTTGGAGTACGGCGCCTGCGGCTTCCCGGTGATCTGTACCGACACCAAGGCCTATGCCGGCTATCTGCCCTGCACGCGAGTACGCGAGAACACCACCGAGCAGTGGCTGGAGGCAATTCGCATGCATCTTGGCGACCCGCTGGCGAGTTACCGCCAGGGTGATGCCCTGCGCGAGGCCGTGTTGCGCGACTTTGTGCTCAATGAACACCATCTGCAGCATTGGGCGAACGCCTGGCTGGCTGACTGAACCTTGGCGCCCGGCGCGGCCGGATGCTGAAACGATAACTTGAACAGGTGCACTATGATCGAAATCGCAACTGGGTCGCGCAGTGATGTGACCGTTGTCCTGCTGGGACATGAGCAGGCGGATCACCGTGTCCGTGCGCTGCATTACTATGGCCAGGCCGGCGTCCCTTGCCTGCCACTGGAGTCGCTGCTTGCGGCCACGCCGGCCGAGCTGTGCCGCAAGCGTCTGGCGCAGGCGCTGGCGCAAGTCACCACACCTTTCGTGACCCTGGCCCTGGACGCCGATTTCGTCCTGGCGGCGTCATTGGACAGCGCTGCGGCGTGCCTGCATCAGCAGTCCCAGGCAGTGGCGGTACAAGGCTATGCCCTGGCCTATGCCCCGGGTAACGCGCAAGTGGCTTATCACAAGATTGGCTCGCCGTTTGCGCCACTGGCTGAAGAGGGCGCGGCTGCCCGTCTGAAGCAGTATGCTCTGGCGGGTCAGCAGGCCTGGCGCGCGGTGTTGCGTGTCGAGGCCTTGCAGCAGGCGTTGGCTATCGTGCCGGGGGAGCTGGACTTTGCCGGCTTGCGCGTGGCCTTGTCCTGCGCCTTGCTGGCTCAGGGAGAGATCGCTCACCTTGAACAGACCGATGTGATCTGTGAGTACGTGCCTTGCACACTGACGCCGGTGATTCGCGAAGAGCACCTGAATCAGGTGGTGCGCACGCTGCGCCAATGGGACGCTGCTCATCAGGGGCTGTGCGCCGACGAAGCGGGGGCCGTGCTGCTCAATCGATTCGTCCGCGGTACCTATGACCAAGGCGAGGAACCGCTGCTTTTCACGTCCCCGTGGAACAGTGTTGTCGATGATCCTGAGCGTGCTTTCGAGCCGCGCCAGTATGTTGAGCTGCCGTATTACAACAGTGCCTTGTTCAATCAGCTGACAGCATTGGAGTTTCTCTGCCATGCCTGGCCGACTGGCCAGAAACACCAGCAGGCCCTGGAAGGAATCTGGGTACGCCAGCGCGATCTGATGCAGGAACATCCCAATGATGTCGCAGAGAGCTTGAAACAACGCTATTGGCAAGCGCTGGCATTGGGTCTGTTCAACCTGGACGTCTGCCAGCAACTGATGCCGATGTTGAACGACGATGACGATATCGATCACGCCCGTGAACTGGAGAACTGGCTCCAGCGCCTTGAGCAGGTGCCGGGTATCGACATGCAGGCAAGGCTGCGTGCCACTCCTTCCGGCCAGGTGCTCGATGCCATCGCTGCGGCCACGCCGGATCAGGCGGGACGCCAGCGCGTAATGGCGCATCTGGCCAAGCACCCGGCCCCGCAAATCGCCTTTGTGGTTGTGGACCTTGAGGATGACGATCAGGCACTGCAAGCCACGTTTGACAGCCTGTTGGCCAGTGGCGTGCGCAACTTCAAGCTGGTGGTGCTCAAAGGCGGCAATCCGCCGACGATCACCACGGCGCGCGACACCCTGCACTTCATTCGGGTGACTGAAAGCAACTGGGTGACTCACCTGAACCAGGTCGTACGCCAACTGCCAAGCGAATGGTTGCTGCTGCTGCAGGCCGGTGACGTGTTGCTTGCCGGTGGATTGCAGCGCTTGTCGGTGGAGCTTGGCGAGGCACCTGCATGTCAGGCCATCGCTGCCAACGAAGTCCAGCGTGATACCGAGGGGCGCCTGCTCAGCGTGGTGCGTCCAGGGGGCAATCTGGACCTGCTGCGCAGCCAGCCGGGCTTGATGTCCCGGCATTGGCTGGTGCGTCGCCAGGCCGTGCTCGATCTGGGTGGTTACAGCGAGACTCATCGCCAGGCTCTTGAGCTTGACCTGTTGCTGCGTCTGGTGGAGGAGCAGGGGCAGGGCAGCCTGGCCCATATGGACGATTATCTGGTCATCGGCCAGCAGGCCTCGCCAGCGTTGGTCACAGAGGCGCAGGCGATTCTCAACCGGCACCTGACGCAACTGGGTTATCGCAGCCAGATCAGCAATCAGGGAGCGTCCGGCCTGGTTATCGATTTCCGTCATTCGGCCACGCCGCTGGTCAGCATTCTGTTGGCGTTTGAAGGGGACTCGGCGCAGCTCCAGGCTAGCCTGACCGCAGTGCTGCAGCGTACCCGCTATCCACGCTACGAAGTGCTGGTGGCGTGTGCCAGTGATGTGCTTGAAGCCGAGGTCAGCGCATCCCAGGCCTTTGCCGGGCGCATCCGCTGGCTGGGCGCTGAGCCAGGTGCATCGCGTGGCGAGTTGCTGAATCTGGCGGCCAGTCAGGCCCGTGGTGACTATCTGGTGCTGCTGTCAGAGCGCTGCCAGGTGATCACTCCGGCGTGGATCGAGGCCTTGCTCAATGAGGCGCAGCGTCCGGAGGTCGGTGTCGTCGGCGCATGCCTGCACGCGACTGACGGCACACTGGCCCATGCGGGCTATGAGTTGCTCGCCGATCCACAGGTGTATGCGCCATGGCAAGGGCTGCCGCTTGAGGTGGGTGCCAGGCACAGCTGGTCGCTGTCGGTGCGCAGCTGCCCGGCGGTGTCCGGCGATTGCCTGATGGTGCGCAAGGAGCTGTTCGAGCATTTTGGCGGGCTGCAGGCAGCCGCTGGCGCAGATATCGACCTGTGCCTGGCGGTGGCCGAAACGGGGCTGATGGTGGTCTGGACACCTCGTTCGCAATTGCTCGTCAGTGCCGTGGCAACCCCGGACGCCAGCCTCAGCCAGGCGTTGGCAACCCGGTGGCCGACGGCGTTCAACGCTCGAGTGCAGTTCGGTGGCGGCAATGACGTGGATGCCTCGCGTTCACAGCTGCAATGGCTCGCGCAGTTGGGATAGCTGGCGCGGGAATTGCAAAAGCCGGGTCCAGTACCCGGCTTTTTCATGTCTGGTGGCGATTTATTGACAGGCCAGTGACTCGGTTTTGCGTTGCGCACGTGAGGTTCAGGATGCAAAAGAAAGTAGCTGTGGTGCAGTCGAACTACATCCCCTGGAAGGGATACTTCGATCTGATTCGCAGCGTCGATGCGTTCATCTTGTATGACGATGTCCAGTACACCCGGCGGGACTGGCGCAATCGCAACAAGATCAAGACAGCCCAGGGCGAGCATTGGTTGAGTGTCCCGGTGAAGAACCGTGGGCGATACGAGCAGTTGATCAATGAAGTGCAGGTCAGTGAATCGGACTGGGCAGCCAAACACTGGAAGACCATCGAGATGAGCTACCGGCGAGCGGCTTGCTTTACCCAGATGGAGGCACCGATTCGCGCCCTCTACGAGCAGGCTGCCAGCATCGAGAGTCTTTCTCGCATCAATGAGCTGTTCATCAGCGGCCTGTGCGCGTTGCTCGATATTCACACGCCGCTGTATCGCTCCGAGGACCTGGGGCGCAGCGAGGGTAAGAATGAACGGCTGATCCAGCTATGTCAGGCCCTGGATGCCACCGAGTATCTTTCGGGGCCTGCGGCCAGCTGCTACCTGGACGAAGCGGCCTTTGCCACTGCCGGGCTCGAAGTGTCGTACATGAGTTATGCCGGCTATCCCGAGTACCCACAGTTGTTCGGCGAGTTTCAACATGCCGTCAGTGTCATCGACTTGTTGTTCAACACAGGCAGCGATGCGTCAACTTTTCTGGAGCGACGTTCATGAGCACGGACATCATGCAAGATGTGGCGGATTACTACTCATCGCGAATCCGTGCACATGGTGCCACCCCCGAAGGGGTCGACTGGAACGGCAGCGCATCGCAGCAACTGCGGTTTGCCCAGTTGCTAAAACTGGTGCCAGCCAAAGAACAGCAGGAAGGGTTCAGCCTGATCGATGTCGGATGTGGCTACGGTGCGCTGCTGACGTGGTTGCGTGAGCATGGTCTGGCGGTCGATTACCATGGGTACGACCTGTCGGAGCAGATGATCGCGGCAGCCCGCCAACAGCATCCGGCCAACGACGCGGTGCGCTTCGAGGTGGCCGAAAGTGCCCCATGGCAGGCGGATTACGCGGTGGCCAGTGGCATTTTCAATGTCTGCCAGGATACCCCGCGTGCAACCTGGGAGGCATATATCGCCGACGTGCTGCGCACCATGGATGCCTGCAGTCGCAAGGGCTTCGCCTTCAACTGTCTGACCTCTTATTCAGACCCTCCTTTCATGCGTGATTACCTCTATTACGGTGATCCCTGCTTCTACTTTGATCTGTGCAAAAGAAACTACTCCAGAGAGGTGGCACTCTTGCATGATTATGGTTTGTACGAGTTCACCTTGCTTGTGCGCAAGGCTTCTTGACGACCTGTCCGACCACTTTGTCTCTTGGCGAATACTATGCTCAAAAGCGGTTCCACCTCCGTCACACAGTCCAGCGATAGCCAGCTCGAAGCCCGTGAGCAGCTCTGGCAGGCTTTCCACAACGCGCCTCTGGATGATGCCGAAAAAGAGCGCAATCTCGGCTTGTTCATCCGCTCCGCATCGTTAGCGCGGATGCTGGCGGTTTCCGATCTTTATCGTGAGATTGTCCGGTTGCCTGGTTCGGTACTGGACTTCGGTACGTGGCGTGGGCAGAACGCCGTGCTCTGTGAAAATCTTCGCGCGATCTTTGAACCGTTCAACAAACAGCGCCGGATCGCGGCGTTCGATACCTTTGCCGGCTACAAATCCCATACCGGCGACGGGCAGGTTGCCAACGCGCATTTCCAGGACGGTTGCTATGACACTGGCAATGGCTATGCGGATTACCTGCGTCACCTGCTGACCCTCCATGAAGGCATCAATGCTTTGCCTCAAGTATCAGGCGGGCATCAGGTGGTGGAAGGGGATATCAAGGACACCTTGCCGCAGTTCATCGAGCAGCAACGCAACCTGCTGGTGGCCCTCGCTTTCTTCGACATGAATCTGGAGGGGCCGACCCGATTTGCCCTGGAGCAGATTTTGCCACGCTGCGTGCCTGGCGCATTGCTGGTGTTCTTCCAGTTGCAGCGCGACTTCCTGCCGGGCGAGGGCTATGCCTATGTCGCCGAGATTCTGGGGAAGGTGCGTCACGAGATCAAACGCTCGGAAACCTACCCGTCACTGTGCATCGTCAAACTGCTGTAAGGAGCGCCCCATGTTTCTGATTGTTGGCAATGGAATGGTTGCCCTGGCTATCGCCGCAGGCCTGTCGCGTAGTGTTCCAGGTGAGCGCATCCAGGTGGTTGGACCGGCTACACGTCCTTATAGCGCTTCCATGGCCGCTGCGGCCATGCTCAACTCCTTCGCCGAGCTCGAGCCGGGCGCACTCGATCAACCGCGTGACCGTCTGAAGTTCGAGTTGAGCCAGGCATCAGCCCGTCTGTGGGGGAGCTTTGTCGAAGAGTTCGAGATTCCCGCCGAGTACTATCGCCTGGGTACCGTGCTGGTGAATAACAACGCCTCCAACAGCTTCGAGGATGCCGCGTTCGATGCGATCGCCGGATACCTTGACGAATTCGCCGAGCCGTACGAACGTGTCGACCCGCACCTTGAACCCGCCTATGTGCCAGGGGCGAACTATCGCACGCGTCAGGCGCTGTTCCTGCCGCGCGAAGGCGTGCTCAATCCGGATGGTGTGATCCATGCGCTGCAGGCAACGCTGGAAAGACGCGGTGTGCGTTTTGTCGACGGCGTGGTGAAATCGCTGGACAAGGTCAATGGTCGTACCCGTGGCGTGACCCTGGAAGACGGGCGCGTGCTGAGCGGGGAGCGTGTCGTGCTGGCCAATGGCAGTATGGCGACGCGATTGTGGGACGAGGAAGGCTGCATTCGGGTGGTCAA
The DNA here is from genome assembly GCF_000746525.1 of Pseudomonas alkylphenolica. Classification (NCBI taxonomy): domain Bacteria; kingdom Pseudomonadati; phylum Pseudomonadota; class Gammaproteobacteria; order Pseudomonadales; family Pseudomonadaceae; genus Pseudomonas; species Pseudomonas alkylphenolica. Next base: position 4,137,466 of record NZ_CP009048.1, on the reverse strand, counting down.
TGGTGTCGGCGCGACCGTGGTGTTGAAGAACCCCGGCATCAAGGGGCGCTACGTACTGCGTACTCCCAACCGTGGCGGCGCCTGTGGCATCTACCATGCGCCCTATCAGGACGACCAGTTCGTCGTCGGGGCCACCAACCTGGTGACCACCGCCGACGAACACTTCCCGCGGGCAGAGTCGGTGGCGGCGCTGATCAACGGTGCGATCAATCAGGTCAACCACCTGCACCGCACCAGTGGGTTCATCCGCTACAACTTCGGCTACCGCCCGCTGAGCCTTGATGGCTACCCGGTCATCGGCCAGCTTAACGACAACACCTTCATTGCCTCCGGCACCCGCAGGGATGGCTACCATTTTGCGCCATGGTTGGCTGACAACCTGGCTGCATTGCTGCTGGACAAGTCTGTTTCGGCGCAGGCCAAAGACTATTTCCACTTCACCCGACCGCAGCGCAGTGCATGGCTAGATCAGTCGGTGGAGGCATGCTGTCGCAAGTATGCAGCGGTCAAATGCTCGGCGTTGTCGCAGCATGGCTTTGATGCCGGTCATACCGATGCTGACCAGGCGGTGGAGCATTACTACTACCAGCGTGCACGTGCCTTCTTCGACAAGCATGGGCTCGAGCAGGCCGTTCAGGTGGATTTCCTGGACGCGCTGTTGGGTGGTTACCTTTCCCTCTCGGACTTTGCCTGAAGCCAGAACGCCGGAGTCACGAATGTGAGCAAGCAGATCATTCCTTTCAATAAGCCTTTTGTCGTTGGCAAAGAGCTGTTCTATATCGCGCAGGCGGTGATGAATGGCGGTATCGCTGGCGATGGGCAATTCACGCGCTTATGCCAGGAATGGCTGGAGGTCAACCTGGGATGCCCCAAGGCACTGTTGACGCATTCGTGCACGGCGGCCCTGGAGATGGCGGCGATCCTGGCGGATATCGGGCCGGGCGATGAAGTCATCATGCCGTCTTTCACCTTCGTATCCACGGCAAACGCCTTTGTCCTGCGCGGCGCAGTCCCGGTCTTTGTGGATGTACGCAAGGATACGCTGAACCTGGACGAGCGCCTGGTGGAGGCGGCAATCACCGAGAAGACCAAGGCGATCGTCGCGGTGCATTACGCGGGCCAGCCTTGTGACATGGATGCCCTGCTACGCCTGTGCGACAAGCACGGGCTGATCCTCATCGAGGACGCCGCCCAGGCGATCCTTGCCCGGGAGAAAACCCGTGCACTGGGGACTTTGGGCCATCTGGGTTGCCTGAGTTTTCACGAAACGAAAAACGTGATCAGCGGTGAGGGTGGGGCTCTGCTCATCAACGACCCCAGGTTAATCGAGCGGGCTGAAATCATCTGGCAGAAAGGCACCAACCGCAAAGCTTTTTCCCGCGGAGAAGTGAGCAAGTACACCTGGGTCGACGTGGGTTCCTCGTTCCTGCCCAGCGAGCTGACGGCTGCTTTCCTGTATGCCCAGCTGGAGCAGGGGGAAAGTATCAATACTCATCGCCGCTCATTGTACGAGTCCTATTACCATCAGCTTGCGTCCCTTGAAGCGGACGGCTATTTCACCTTGCCCCGTGCCCAGGGCGGCAAGCCGGCCAATGCGCATATCTTCTATCTGCTGATGCGCAGTAACAAAGAGCGCGGTGAACTGATTGAGTTTCTCCGCGAACGGGGCATTTATGCCGTGTTCCATTACGTCCCCCTGCATGACTCCCCTGCCGGATTGCGCTACTCGCGCAGTGTCGGTGACTTGCCCGTCACGCAGGAGGTTTCTGCATGCCTGGTGCGCCTGCCGCTTTTTTCCGACATGAGTAGCCGCCAGGTCGCTCAGGTGTGCGCAGCCATCTTCCAATTCTTCGCAGGTGCTCGGGAGGCGTGACTGCCTTAGGCGCGGCGATTGTTCAGCTGATTTCTGGAGTTTCACCCCATGTCGAATTCCGTGCAGGTTGGCGCGGGCCTGGAGCAGGCCATGAAGCGTCTCCGATTGATGTATGCCCGGCCGGAGCACCCGTACTACATCATGGCGCCGGATTACCGGGAGACCTCATCGGGGATCGCCTCGCTCCATTACCTCTGCCATCTGCTCAACCTGAATGGACGAGAGGCCTACATCTGCGGCGGCAAGGTGGTGAACCCGGAGCTGAAGACGCCGTTGCTTGACGACGAGGCCAGGCAGCGTCACGAACTTGCAGGTCGGGTGCCGATTGCGGTCTATCCAGAAGTTGCCGCGGGCAATCCGTTCAACTGTTCGGTCGTGGCGCGTTTCCTGCTGAACTTCGAGGGGTTCATCTCTGGCCGGGGCATGGAGGCTGCGCCCAGCGATCTGCTGTTCTACTCGGGCAAATTGATTGCCGAAGATCATGGCCACCCGGACGGTGATTTGCTGTGCCTGCCGACAATCGACGTTGACCTGTTCTGTGCCGGGCAGCCGGACAGTCAGCGTGAAGGCCGTTACCTCTACCAGAATCGCTTTCCTCTCGACACCATTGACTACTCGATACTGCCGGCGGATGTTCGTCTGCTGAGCATGGCCAAAGCCCTGACACTGCCAGAGCTGGCGCAACTGCTCCGACGGGCAGAGGTGATGTACACCCATGAGTGGTCGATGACTTGCGTAATTGCAGTGCTCTGCGGATGCCCGGTCATCTTCATCCCCGGGCACGGCATCGATCAGGCGTTTCTCGATGCCAGCTTCGTCGGCAGTGCTGGTTTTGCCATGCTGGATCGTGAGGATGCGCTGATCCATGCGCGGGCCGGCCTGGATGGCGCGTTGCAACGCTATGTCGAGCGGACGGCGCCGTTCTGGAGCCAGCTGGAAGTTTTCATCACCAAGACCCAGGCATCCGCCCGTCGTGAGGCTGTGGGCAATCAGCTGGGCGTGCGGGACTGGCTGCGGCAACGTTATCCACAGCCGCAGCAGATGCGGTTGATCGAAGACCGGCTGGCGGATGCAACTGATGCGCGCTTTGTTGTGCTGGTGGTCGACCACGGTGACTCCGTGGCGCTGGCGCTCACCCTGGACAGCCTGGATCGTGGCCTGTACCCGGGTGTGCAGGTTTGCGTGTTGGGTCAGGAGAATCCAGGACTGCGCGCCGTCCAATGGGTGCAGTGCGATCCAGCAGGGCCGGTCCTTGCGATCGATGCCTGTCTGCGTGGGCACACCGGCGACTGGTTCATGTTGGTGAACGCCGGCAGCGAATTCACCGCCAGCGGCTTGTTGCTGACGGCACTGGAGTTGACCCGGGTTCCCATGGACTGCCTGGCTGTCTATGCGGATGAAGCCCTGTGCCAAGCGCAGGGAGTGGTCGATACCGCATTGCGCCCCGACCTTAATCTGGACATGTTGCTGGCCTTCCCAGGCTACCTGTCGCGGCATTGGTTGTACCGATGCGATGCCTGGCGCCAGCTTGGTGGCTTCAATCAGGCGGGTGGCCGGGCGTTCGAACTTGATTTCCAACTGCGCTTGATCAGCGAGCGGGGGCTGGGGTGCGTCGGTCACGTTAGCGAGCCGTTGTTGATCGGCAATGCCCTGCAGTTGCAGGCATGTGCCGACGAGTGCGCGGTCATCGAAGCGCATTTGCAAGGCCGTGGATATACCGCTGCTAAAGCGCTGCCGTTGGCGGCAGCGCCGGGTCGTTACCGTATCGACTATGCACACCAGCAGCAGGCTTCGGTCAGCATCGTCATCTTCCTCGAAGGACAGCTGCTGCACTTCCAGCGCTGCCTGGAGAGCTTGATGGCGCAGACAACCTTTGCCGACTATGAGGTGTTGCTGATTGAGCCGGGCAGTAATGATCCCGTGTTGCTGAATTGGCTTGCGATGGTCGGGCGGATGGGGGAAGGGCGCTTCAACATCCTGCGCTTCGAGCCCGGTTACACGCGTGCGGCCATGTGCAACGCGGCAGTGGAGGAGGCCCGGGGTGAATACCTGCTGTGGCTGGATGCCGGCAGCGCCGTGCTCGATGGCGAATGGCTGCAGGCGTTGCTCAACCATGCGCAGCGCCCGGAAGTGGGTGCCGTTGGTTGCAAGCTGGTGACCCGCGACAGTGCTGTTCGCCAGGCGGCCCTGGTATTGGGGCTGGGTGGCGGGGTTGGGCGCGCCTTCGAAGGCCGCTCCGCGCAGGACTCCGGTTACATGGGGCGTCTTGGGCTGGAACAGGATTGTTCGGCTGTCGGTGGCGAATGCCTCATGGTGCGCCGCTCGCTATTCATTGAATCCGGTGGCTTCGACATTGATCCCCTGTTTTCTCGCTGGGTGGCTGTGGACCTGTGCCTCAGGCTGCTTCAGGCCGGTTACCTGAATGTCTGGACGCCCCACGCCCGGCTTTTGCTGGACGCTTCGGAGGACGAGCCGGCCAGCGCCGATCAGGAGGATGCACTGTATGCGCGCTGGTTGCCGCAGCTGGCACGTGACCCCGCGTACAACGTCAACTTCTCGCTGAGTGCGGGCGAGGAGTTTGCCGTCCAGGGAGGCGATATGAGCTGGCGGCCATTGCGGGGGATGGTACCGACCGTGCTTGCCTGCGCGGCCGATCAGGACGGCGCGGTAAGTTCGCGCCTGCTGGGGCCTATGGAGGCCTTGCGCGACGCAGGGCGTATCGAAGGTGCGGTGATCGCCGGGGTGCTGTCGCCGATGGAGATAGAGCGCTACAACCCTTCAAGCATCGTGCTGCAGCGTCCACTGGATGATTCGGGGTTGTTGGCGTTGCGTCGCCTGCGTGCTTTTTCGCAGGCATTCAAGGTCTATGATCTGGATCGTTATCTGCAGGGCATCGGCGATGGTCAGGTGCGTTCTGCCGAGGATCTGGAGCAGCGTATCCGGTCCGGGGTGATGCAGGCTGACAGGGTGTTGGTTGCCACGGCAGCGCTGGCTGAGCTGGTGCGGGACCAGCACGATGATGTACGGCTGCTCGAGAACGTCCTGCCCCCCTCGTGGGGGCGTTTGCAGGGGGCTCGGCGCGCGGGGGAGAAACCGCGTGTGGGATGGTTGGGCTGCCATGATGCGTACTTGCTCGCCGAGGTTGTGCCGATGCTGGCGGGTGAAGTCGACTGGGTGGTTCTGGGCGATTGCCCTGCCGCCTTGCGGCCGTACCTGAGAGAGCATCACGCAGCTGTGGAGCCGCATTGCCTGGGTGTCGATTTGGCGGCCCTGAATCTGGACATTGCCCTGGTACCCATGGCTGAAACCCTGGTCAATGCGTGCTCCGGCGATATGCGCGTGCTTCAGCACGCGGCTTGCGGTCAGGCGGTCATCTGTAGTCGGGTTGCAGGCTTTGCCGGCGGCGATGCCTTGCCGTTGTCGCGGGTGAACAATCAGGCCGCCGACTGGGTCCGGGCGATCCGCCTGCACCTGGAGGACCTTGGTGCTTCTGCGGCCCTGGGCGATTCCCTGCAGGCAATCGTGCGTAGTGAATGGTTGCTGGAAGGGCAAAGGCTGGAGGGCTGGCGCCGCGCCTGGCTGGCTGATTGATCGCCAGTGCATTTTCACCGCGCAAGCTCTGCGGCTCAGCGACAATCGGTCGTTTCTCCATGACTTGATTGATCGAACCCGGCAGGTGGTACAGGTATCCTCGATAGGTGTAGCAGACCTTCATTGAGGTGTCCTGTATCGTTTCAGGGGTAATCCCCTGATCAACCTTGAATACGCAAGATATGCGCCCAAGCCCAGTGGTGCGTCGGCCGGTACATTGAATGATGGCCTCTGGCCGGTTGGCCGGGGTGATTTTTGGGTCCGCAGACATGCGGTGCAAGATTGCGTGACTTGGCAGTCGAAACGTGCATCTCTAATCTGTTGAGTCAGCGGGCAGCCACGTCGACGCGCCGTGCAAGGCATAGGCCTTGGTCGCAAAGCCCGTGAATTTTCGCCTTTTCCATTGGGAAGCCACAATGATTGGCATCAAAAGCATCGCCAGTTACGTACCTGTAGAGGGTGTCGACAACTACGCCCAGGGTGCGAAGTTCGGCAAGGACCAGGATTTCATCTTCGGCAAGATCGGTTCCACCTTCCTGCCGCGCAAGGAAGCTGACCAGGAAACCTCCGACCTGGGCGTCGAGGCCGCCCGGATGTTGTTCGCTGCCAACCCGGCGCTTGATCCGGCGGCTATCGATGTGGTGATCGTCGTCACCCAGAACGGTGATGCCGAAGGCCTGCCGCATACCGCCGCGATCGTCCAGCACAAGCTGGGCCTGCCGACCACGGTTGCCGCCTTTGATATCTCGCTGGGTTGCTCCGGCTATGTCTATGGCATTTATGCCATGAAAGGTTTTATGGAAGCTGCAGGTCTGAAGAACGGCCTGCTGATCACTGCTGATCCGTATTCGAAGATCGTCGACCCTGAAGATCGCAACACGACCATGCTGTTCGGCGATGCCGCAACGGCGACGTGGATGGGGGAGGGCGCCGCCTGGCAGCTCGGCAAGTCACTGTTCGGTAGCGATGGCGGCGGCGCCGAGCACCTGCGCACCACCGATGGCAAGTTCTTCATGAACGGGCGCCAGGTGTATAACTTCGCCTTGGTCAAGGTCCCGGCTCATCTGCAGCAGTTGCTCGAAGCCAGCCAGCTTCAAGCCGAGGATATCGACCTGTATTGCCTGCATCAGGGCAGCGCGGCGATTGTCGATGCCGTGTCCGCGCGCTTCAAGGAAGGCGAGCACAGGGATAAGTTCGTCAAGGACATGAGTGAGACCGGTAACACCGTGTCGTCCAGCATCCCGTTGCTGCTGGAAAAACATGTGCTTGGCTCGCAGCACAAGCGCGTCGCCTTGAGTGGCTTTGGTGTGGGGCTGTCATGGGGCTCTGCGATCATCGAACGACGCGACTGACCGTCGTATGCAATAAAAAACGCCGCCGTTTCCCGGGCGGCGTTTTTATTTGTGGCGCATCTGCGCAAGGCTCCTGCAGTAAAGGGGGTGAGGTCAGAAGCCCCCGATTTCATTGGGGTGGCAGGATGCCAGTAATTTTTTTTGAAAATCCGCTAAAGCAACCCGCCCTGACGACGATAACTACTACGAAGGTTCTCTGTGCCACCCTCGGCGAATTGCCAAGGCCGGAAGCCGTAGTACCCAATCCAACGAGGAATTCGTCATGGCTTTGACCGTTAACACCAACACCACCTCTCTGGGCGTTCAGAAAAACCTGAACCGTGCTTCCGATGCACTGAGCACCTCGATGACCCGCCTGTCTTCCGGCCTGAAAATCAACAGCGCTAAAGACGACGCCGCTGGCCTGCAGATCGCTACCCGTATGACCTCGCAGATCCGTGGTCAGACCATGGCGATCAAAAACGCCAACGACGGTGTTTCCATCGCCCAGACCGCTGAAGGCGCGATGCAAGAGCAGAGCAACATCCTGCAGCGTATGCGTGAACTGGCCGTTCAGTCGCGAAACGACTCGAACAGCCCAACTGACCGTGACGCACTGGACAAAGAGTTCCAGGCGATGCTGCTGGAAATCGACCGTATTGCCGACAGCACCCAGCTCAACGGCAAAAACCTGCTGGACGGCACCGCTGGCGTCATGACCTTCCAGGTTGGTTCCAACACCGGTACGCAAAACCAGATCACCATCTCCCTGAGCGGTGCGATGAAGACCACCGGTGGTACCAACCCGGCTCTGACTGCACTGGCTGGTAAGAACATCAAGGGTGCCACCAGCGCTGCCGCCGAAGCTGCTTTCAGCAGCGCCATGACCGCTATCGACAGCGCTCTGGATGCGATCAACGATAACCGTGCCGCCCTGGGTGCCGCGCAAAACCGTCTGACCAGCACCATCAACAACCTGCAAAACATCAACGAAAACGCCGAAGCGGCCCGTGGCCGCGTACAGGACACCGACTTCGCTGCTGAAACTGCCCAGCTGACCAAGCAGCAGACTCTGCAACAAGCCTCGACTTCGATTCTGTCCCAGGCTAACCAGCTGCCATCGGCTGTACTGAAGCTGCTGGGCTAATCTGCTTAACGGCTGTGAGCGGGGGAGCGCACGTGTGGTGCTTCCCCGCTTTTTGCATTAAGAGGTTGTAGACATGGATATGAGCGTCAAGCTGAACTTGTCTTATCCGGCTGCACGCCCGGCCGAACAGGCCACCGACAAGGCGGCGACCCAGGTGGTCCAGGCAGCTAATGAAGCCCAGGCACCTGCCGGGGACAAAAAGTCTGAAACTGAACAAGTGAAAACCGCGGTCAAGGATATCGAGAAGTTTCTCGCCTCGAACCGCCGCAATCTCGAATTTTCCACGGATGAAGAGTCCGGCAGAATTGTCGTTAAAGTGATCGCCAGCGAAACCGGTGAACTGGTCCGCCAGATTCCATCGGAAGAAGTGCTGCGCATCGCCCACAGCTTGAGCGATGTGAGCAGTCTGCTGTTCGACGCCAAGGTCTGATACCTTAAAGATTCAAATGTTCGCTAGAGTTGTTCGCTAGGGAGCAGTGCAACGGAGAGGGAGTTACTCATGGCAAGCCCAATTACAGCGAGCATCGGCACCGGTTCAGGAATGGACATTGGTGCAATCGTCAAAGTACTGGTTGATTCTGATACTGCGGCGAAGTCGAGTCAGATCAAGCGCCAGACGGCCAATAACTCGGCGATGATCTCTGGCGTTGCCTCGCTCAAGAGTGCGCTGTCGACGTATCAGGCGGCGTTGAAGAAGCTCAATGACAAAGACGCGCCAGCCTTTCTCGCCTTTGCTGCAACCAGCAGCAATGACAAGGCTGTAACGGCGATAGCCGATAACTCGGCGGTGGCCGGCACCTACCAGGTCGAAGTTCTCAAGCTTGCCACCTCTTCGCGAGTAGCCAGTAAGACGTTCGCAGGCTCCGACGCGCCGATTTCCCCGGGCACCCTTGAGATTACTCAGAACGGCAAGGTCTACAAGGTCGAAGTAGGCGCCAATGCGACCCTGCAGACGGTGCGCGACAGCATCAACAGCACGTTGAGCAAAGATGGTATCTCCGCCAACATCATCAATGATGGTGGCAAGTCGCGTCTGGTGTTTGGTTCGACAACTACCGGGGAACTGTCGGATATTTCAGTCGGCGGTATTCCCGAGCTGGCCATCAACAACACTGTTGTAATGGCGGGTGATGCGGCTGGTCGTATCGGTGAGCTGGCAGGCAATGCCGAGGTCATGATCGACGGCATGACGATTACCAGCAAATCCAACAAGCTGGATAAAACTGTCAGTGGTTTGACCCTGGAGCTGAAAGCTCAGGGTGAGAAGTCGACGGTGACAGTCGGCCTCAACAGCGACGGTTTGAAGAAAGATGTACAGTCCTTCGTCGATGCCTACAACGCTTTGGTCCAGACGGTTAACGGTCTGACTGCTGTGAGCAAGGATGCAGAGGGCAATACGGTTCTGGGGTCGCTGACCGGTGATCCAACCTCGCGTTCGTTGTTGGCCGCGATACGCTCCGAGCTGGCAGTTGCGCAAACCGGTGGTGGCCTGACCTCGCTGAGTCAGCTGGGTATCAACACCGCCAAGGATGGTACCCTCGAATTCAACGATACCAAGTTCAAGGCAGCGTTGAACGACAAGAAGCTCGGTGGTGAAGTACAGAAGCTGTTCACCCAGGAAGATGGCGTGATCGCGCGGATGAACAAGGCCATTGAGCCGTTCCTGCAGTCGGGTGGCTCGCTCGACAAGCGTAACGATGCGCTCAACCGTTCGCAGCGTTATCTGGCTTCACAGCAGGAGGCGCTGGATTTTCGAATCGAAAGTCTGACCAACTCGCTAACCAAGAAGTACATCGCGATGGACGTCGCGGTCGGCAAGCTCAAGTCTCAGGCCGCTGGTATTACTTCGCTTTTCGAGGCCATGAACGCTCAAGCCAAGAAGTGATATTGATCGCCAAAAGCCCGGCAGCATCCTTTGGATGCGCCGGGCTTTTTCTTTTCCCCTAAAGTTTTTTGACGCCCAGGCGATATAAGCGGTATACGAAACCTTTTAGTTGTGACGAGGTAGAACATGAATCCGATGTTGGCCCTTCGGCAATACCAGAAAGTCAACGGCGTGGCCCAGACCTCGGTGGCCAGCCCGCATCGACTGGTGCAAATGCTGATGCAGGGTGGTCTTGACCGCATTGCCCAGGCCAAAGGCGCCATGGCGCGTAATGACATCGCCCAGCGCGGCATTCTGATCGGCAAGGCAATTGGTATTGTCGGCGGTCTGCGTGAAGGTCTGGATCTGGAAAATCATGGCGACTCGCTGGCGGAGCTCGATAGCTTGTATTCCTACATGAGCAAGCGCCTGATCGAAGCCAACGTGCAGAACGACCCGGAAATCCTCAATGAGGTAGCCCGTTTGCTGATTACCCTCAAGGAAGGTTGGGATGGAATCGGCGATCAACCTGCCGAACTCTAGGAGGCTGTGATGAGTGTCGTGCTCGAACGTATCGAACAAACCCGCGAAGCATTGCTGGGTGCCCTGGCCAGTCGCGACTGGGAGGCGATCAGCGAGCTCGACGTCAACTGCCGGTTGTGTGTCGATGATGTGCTGGCCGAAGCATCGGTCAACGAAGATGTATTGCGTAGCAGTCTTGAAGAGTTGCTCAGGGTGTACCGGCAACTAATTGAGGTTGCAAGTGACGAGCGTCAAACAATAGTCGATGAGATGACGCAGATCCGGCAAGCCAAAAACGCGGCAAAGGTATACCATTTGTTCAGCTGAAGCTGGGCAAAACCAGAAACAGGGCGCCATAAATTTGACTCTGTGCGGTTTTTTGACTTAACTAGTGGCTGTTTTCAAATTTCAGACGTCCGAACACTGACCGTTCAGTCGGAATGATGTCGAGCTTGCCCACAATAGGGCGCCGAGATGACTAGGGAAGTTGCTATTGCATGTGGCGTGAAACCAAAATTCTGCTGATCGATGACGATAGCGCCCGCCGCCGCGACCTGGCGGTGGTTTTGAATTTTCTTGGCGAAGAAAATCTATCCTGCTCAAGCCAAGACTGGCAGCAGGTGGTTGAGTCGTTGTCATCCAGTCGTGAAGTACTCTGTGTCCTGATCGGGACCGTGAACGCTCCGGCAAGTCTGATGGGCTTGCTTAAGACAGTGGCTGCGTGGGATGAGTTCCTTCCGGTTCTGTTAATTGGTGAAATTTCTTCTGCCGAGTTGCCGGAAGAGCTGCGCCGCCGTGTTCTTTCCAGCCTTGAAATGCCGCCGAGCTATAGCAAACTGCTCGATTCGCTGCACCGTGCCCAGGTCTATCGCGAGATGTACGACCAGGCCCGTGAGCGCGGTCGCCAGCGCGAGCCGAACCTGTTTCGCAGCCTGGTGGGCACCAGCCGCGCCATCCAGCACGTGCGCCAGATGATGCAGCAAGTGGCCGATACCGATGCCAGCGTGCTGATCCTTGGCGAGTCGGGCACCGGCAAGGAAGTGGTTGCACGTAACCTGCACTACCATTCCAAGCGCCGCGAAGCGCCATTCGTGCCGGTCAATTGCGGAGCGATCCCGGCCGAACTGCTGGAAAGCGAGTTGTTCGGTCACGAGAAGGGCGCCTTTACCGGTGCCATCACCAGTCGTGCCGGGCGCTTCGAGCTGGCCAATGGCGGTACCCTGTTCCTTGACGAGATCGGCGACATGCCGCTGCCGATGCAGGTCAAGCTGCTGCGCGTGCTGCAGGAGCGGACTTTCGAGCGGGTTGGCAGCAACAAGACCCAGGGTATCGATGTGCGCATCATCGCCGCGACCCACAAGAACCTGGAGAGCATGATCGAAGCGGGCACCTTCCGCGAAGACCTGTATTACCGCCTCAATGTGTTCCCCATCGAGATGGCCCCGCTGCGTGAGCGTGTCGAGGACATCCCGTTGCTGATGAACGAGCTGATCTCGCGCATGGAGCACGAAAAGCGTGGCTCGATCCGCTTCAACTCGGCGGCGATCATGTCCCTGTGCCGGCATGGCTGGCCGGGCAACGTCCGCGAGCTGGCCAACCTGGTCGAGCGTATGGCGATCATGCACCCCTACGGTGTAATCGGCGTGACGGAGCTGCCAAAGAAATTCCGCTACGTCGATGACGAAGACGAGCATCTGGTCGACAGCTTGCGTTCGGACCTTGAAGAGCGTGTGGCAATCAACGGTGGCTCGCCGAGCTTCGCTACCCACGCCATGCTGCCGCCCGAAGGCCTGGACCTTAAAGACTACCTGGGCGGGCTGGAGCAGGGGCTGATCCAGCAGGCGCTGGATGACGCCAATGGCATCGTTGCGCGCGCCGCCGAGCGTCTGCGCATCCGGCGTACGACCCTGGTGGAAAAAATGCGCAAGTACGGCATGAGCCGCCGTGATGGGGAAGAACAGGCGGAGGATTGACGCCTGTCTTGCCAGGGTGGAGAGCAAGGACGCTCCGCCGTGCACAATATCCCTACCATTCAAAGGGCTGTAGCGCCCGTCTCATCGGCCTTTGCTGCTCTGTCTGGCGGCTCGCGGCACAAAGCCTCAGGTTATCCGGCACGGCTATTGCTATAACGCAGGCAACATACCGTTTTATGACGGTCAGCCACGCGAGAGAGCATGATGCCCCAGGCCGCCCCCATCTCCAGTGTCCCCAAATCGAAGGGGCAGAACGCTGCCGAGCAGGAAAGTCGTCTTGGCCTGGAACAGGCCTTCGCCTTGTTCGACCAGGTCTCCAGTCAGCTGAATCAATCCTATAACCTGCTCGAAGCCCGGGTTACCGAGCTCAAAGGTGAGCTGGCGGTAGTCAGTGCCCAGCGCATGGCCGAGCTCGCTGAGAAGGAGCGCCTGGCCAACCGTCTGCAGAATCTGCTTGATCTGTTGCCGGGCGGGGTCATTGTCATTGATGGCCAGGGCCTTGTGCGTGAAGCCAATCCTGCCGCCTGTGATTTGCTTGGCGAGCCGCTGGTGGGCGAGTTGTGGCGCCAGGTGATCGCCCGCAGTTTCGCCCCGCGTGAAGATGACGGCCACGAAGTGTCGCTGCGTGATGGGCGACGCCTGTCGATTGCCACCCGTTCGCTGGATGCTGAGCCAGGCCAGCTGGTGCTGCTCAACGACCTGACCGAAACCCGTCACCTGCAGGGTGAGCTGGCCCGCCATGAGCGCTTGTCGTCGCTGGGGCGGATGGTCGCCTCGCTGGCGCATCAGATCCGCACACCGTTGTCGGCGGCCTTGCTGTATGCCAGTCACCTGGCCGAGCAGAGCCTGCCGCTAGAGACTCAGCAGCGCTTTGCCGGGAGTCTCAAAGAGCGTCTGCATGAGCTCGAGCATCAGGTGCGCGACATGCTGGTGTTCGCGCGCGGCGAACTGCCGCTGACGGACCGGGTGACCCCAAAGGCGCTGTTCCAGGCCTTGCAGCAGGCCGCCCAGGCCCACGTCCAGGGGCATGCGGTGCGCTGGCAGTGCGACAGTCACCTGGGTGAGTTGCTGTGCAATCGCGACACCTTGGTCGGCGCCTTGCTCAACCTGATTGAAAACGCCCTGCAGGCCAGCAGCGAGCCGGTGCGCCTGAAGGTGCACCTGTATCGCCGTGGCCAGCTGCTGCGCCTGTGTGTCAGCGATGCCGGTGCAGGAATCGACAGTGCTTTGCTGGCGCGTCTGGGCGAGCCGTTCCTCACCACCAAGGCCACCGGTACCGGCCTTGGCCTGGCAGTGGTAAAGGCAGTGGCGCGGGCGCATCAGGGTACTTTGCAGTTACGTTCGCGGCCGGGTCGTGGCACCTGTGCGCTGGTTACGCTGCCGCTGATTGATGCGCTGAAAATGGAGAATGAGCAATGAAGGCAATCAAGGTGCTGCTGGTCGAGGATGATCGGGCACTGCGTCAGGCCTTGGGCGATACCCTGGAACTGGGTGGTTTTGCTTATCGTGCCGTCGGCTCGGCCGAAGAGGCGCTGGAGGCTGTGGCTGAAGAGGCGTTCAGCCTGGTGGTCAGCGACGTCAATATGCCGGGCATGGATGGGCATCAGTTGCTGGCCCGCTTGCGTGCGAACCAGCCGCAATTGCCGGTGTTGTTGATGACGGCTCATGCGGCTGTCGAGCGTGCGGTCGAAGCCATGCGTCAAGGCGCGGTGGACTATCTGGTCAAGCCGTTTGAGCCGCGGGCGTTGCTTGAGTTGGTGGCGCGCCATGCCCTTGGCGTGGTCGCCGGTGTAGCTGATGAGGGCCCGGTTGCTTGTGAGCCGGCCAGTGCGCAATTGCTGGAGCTGGCCACGCGGGTGGCGCGCAGCGATTCCACGGTGTTGATCTCCGGCGAGTCGGGTACCGGCAAGGAAGTGCTGGCGCGGTTCATTCATCAGCAATCAACCCGGGCCAGTCAGCCGTTCGTGGCGATCAACTGCGCGGCGATTCCAGACAACATGCTCGAAGCGACCCTGTTCGGTCACGAGAAGGGCTCTTTCACCGGCGCCATCGCCGCCCAGGCGGGCAAGTTCGAACAGGCCGACGGCGGCACCCTGCTGCTCGATGAAATCTCGGAAATGCCTTTGGGGCTGCAAGCCAAGCTGCTGCGCGTGTTGCAGGAGCGGGAAGTGGAGCGGGTCGGCGGGCGCAAGCCGATTGCTCTGGATATCCGTGTCGTAGCGACCACCAACCGTGATCTGGCGGGCGAGGTGGCGGCTGGGCGTTTCCGTGAAGACCTGTTCTATCGTCTGTCGGTATTCCCCCTGGCGTGGCGACCGCTGCGCGAGCGTAGCGCCGATATTCTGCCGCTGGCCGAGCGCCTGCTGGCGCGTCACGTCAATAAAATGAAGCATGCTCCGGTGCGCCTGTCGCCTGAGGCCAAAGCTTGCCTGCAGAGGTATGCCTGGCCGGGTAACGTGCGCGAGCTGGATAACGCCATTCAACGGGCGTTGATCCTGCAGCAGGGCGGGGTGATCGAAGCGGTGGACTTTTGTCTGGCCGGTGCCATGCCGATGTTTACCGCCGCCCCGCTGAGCGTAACGCCAGCGCAGCCGGCGGTTGAGGCGCCGGGTGGTCTGGGTGATGACATGCGCCGTCACGAGTTCCAGATGATCATCGATACCCTGCGATCCGAGCGCGGACGGCGCAAGGAAGCGGCTGAGCGCCTGGGCATCAGTCCGCGGACCCTGCGCTACAAGCTGGCGCAGATGCGTGATGCCGGGATGGACGTCGAGGCCAGTCTGTACGCCAGTTGAAGGGTAGGAATATTCGTTTTTTTGTTCGGCTTTTACGCATAGCTGGCACTTTTGTGCGGATTCCACGCCATCCGGCCACCCAGTCCGCTCTCATCTGGCCAGGCATTCCAGGGCCATCTGGCCACCTGTTCCACGGCCATCCGGCCGGGCAGTCGGAGCGCAGCGACGCAGGGGTGGCATTGTTAGTCCGGGTTGGCTGGCGTCGTCAATTTCTGCGTCCGTTTGCGCATTGATTCACCCTTCAGATTGATCCGGTAAGCGTTGTGCACCAGGCGGTCGAGGATAGCGTCGGCCAGGGTCGGATCGCCGATCAGTTCGTGCCAGTTGTCCACCGGCATCTGGCTGGTAACGATGGTCGAGCGCTGGCCGTAGCGGTCGTCCAGTAGCTCCAGCATGTCGCGCCGCTGTTCGGCGGTGAACGGGGCCAAGCCCCAGTCATCGAGGATCAGCAGGTCGGTCTTGGCGTAGCTGCTCATCAGCTTGGCGAAGCGCCCGTCGCCATGGGCCAGACCCAGTTCTTCCAGCAAACGCGGCAAGCGCAGGTAACGCACGCTGTAGCCTTCTCGGCAGGCCTGGTGGGCCAGGGCGCAGGCCAGCCAGGTTTTACCGACACCGGTGGGGCCGCCGATGATCAGGTTGAGGCCGTCGCGTAGCCACTGGCCGCCGCTCAGTTGCAGGATCAGCGCCTTATCCAGCCCGCGCGGGCTGCGGTAGTCGATGTCTTCGAGGCAGGCGTTGTGCTTGAGCCGGGCCTGGCGCAGGCGGCTGCTCAGGCGCTTGTCGTCGCGTTCAGTCAGCTCGCGGTCGACCAGCAGGCCGAGGCGTTCCTCGAAGCTCAGGCTGTCGATGTCCGGGGTTTTCAGTTGTTCGTTCAGCGCCTTGAGCATGCCGTGCAGGCGCAGGGTTTGCAGCTTGTCCAGGGTCGGATGGGGCAGCATGGTGGGATTCCTTGTGTTCAGTGGTAGTAGCCGGGGCCGCGCAGGTTGGCGTGGTCGTCCGGCAGCAGGGGCAGGTGCTGCTGGGCCAGCGGCAGGTTCTCCAGCCCCTGGCGCAGGATCGATTCGAGGCTCTTGTAGCTGCACGTGCCGAGGCTGATGGCGCGACGGCAGGCCAACTCCAGGCGCACTTCGCCGTGGGTTTTGCCCAGGCGCAGGATGCCCAGGCAGGCCCGGTAGCCCTGCTGCGGATGGATGCGCCGTTCGAGGATGTGCCGGATCACGCCGGCGGTGTTCGGCCCGGTCTGCTCGGCCCAGCGGATCAGCCGTTGTGGCGTCCACTCGGCATGCTCGCGATGGCTCTTGGGCATGTGCTCGGCCTGCGTGCTGTGCCGGCCCTTGTGCATTGAGCGCAGGTGGCTGGCCACTCGCTGGTTGGCGTGGAAACACTCGACGGTGCGCGCCGTCAGGCGCACCTCCAGCTGCTTCTTCACCAGTTGATACGGCACCGAGTAGTAATGCCCATCGACCTCGACGTGGTAGTCGATGTGCACCCGCGCTTTCTTCCACTCGGCGTAGACGTAGGGTTGCTCCGGCAGGGGGCGCAGCGCCGGACGATCCAGGCTGTCGAAGGCCGTCTGGCGCGAGCCCGGCAGCTTCTTGAACGGGCGTTGGTTGAGCCGCTCCAGCAACACGGAGATGGCGCTGTTGAGTTCGTCCAAGGAGAAGAACTGACGGTTGCGCAGGGCCGCGAGGATCCAACGCTCGACCACCTGCACGCCGACTTCGGCCTTGGCCTTGTCGCGCGGTTTGCGTGCCCGCGCCGGCACCACCGCCACTCCGTAGTGCTCGGCAAGGTCGCGGTAGCTGGGGTTGATGTCCGGCTCGTAACGATGGGCCTTGCTCACCGCGCTGCGCAGGTTGTCCGGCACCACGATCTCCGGCACGCCGCCGAGGAAGGCGAAGCAACGGGTATGCGAGCCTAGCCAGTCCGGCAGCTGCTGCGACCAGGTGGCTTCGGCGAAGGTGTAGCTGGACGCGCCGAGCACCGCGACGAACACCTGCGCCTGGCGGATCTCGCCGCTGTGGCGGTCGATAACCGGCACCGTCTGGCCGGCATAGTCGACGAACAGCTTCTCGCCGACGCGGTGCTCCTGACGCATCACCACGTCCAGCTTGCCCTGCCAGGCCCGGTAGTGCTCACAGAACCAGCTGTACTGAAAGCCCTGCGGCTGGCTCAGGCGGTACTCCTGCCAGAGCAGCGCCAGGGTCACCCCGGGGCGGCGCAGTTCGGCATGCACCCATGCCCAATCGGGTAAAGGCCGCTTCTCGCTGGCAACCGCCGGGGCCGGCGGGAACAGTTGCTGCTCCAACTCGGCATCGGACAACGAACAGGGCCAACTGAGACCACTGGCGGCAAAACGATTGAGGTAGTCGCCGACGGTGACACGACCGACCTGCACGCTGACCGCAATCTGGCGAGCTGATAGTCCGACCTCGAACTTGAGACGTAGTACTTCGCGAATCTTACGCATGGATAAACGCTCCACGACGACCTCTCTGCTTCGAAAAAGAGGTCGATGGTAGTGAAGAAATCCTGCGTAGCTGCCTGCCCGGTTGAGTGGCCGGATGGCCGTGGAATCAGTGGCCGGATGCGCGTGGAATGGGTGGCCGGATCAGCGTGGAATCGGTGGTCAGATGCTCATGGAATGGGTGGCCAGATGACCGTGGAATCCGCACACTTTTGTTGCTAAGTCCTGCGTATCCGCTGCGTGAGTGTCAAAAAAATGCGGGCCGTCGGAGAGAGAAGTTCATGAGCCAAGGTGTTGAGTTTAATCGATTGATGTTGGACATGCGGGCCATGCAAATGGACGCTATGTCGATGCCGAAAGCGGTAGCTGCGCCTGAGCTCGGTTCAAGCAATTTTGCCGACATGCTGGGGCAGGCCATCAATAAGGTCAGCGACACCCAGCAGGCTTCCACGCAACTGGCCAACGCCTTCGAGATCGGCAAGAGCGGGGTCGACCTGACCGACGTGATGATTGCTTCGCAGAAAGCCTCGGTATCCTTTCAAGCCTTGACCCAGGTGCGTAACAAGCTGGTCCAGGCCTATCAAGACATCATGCAGATGCCGGTATAAGGGCGAGATTGAGTCATGGCCGAAGCAGTCGTCGATAACGTGCCCGCCAAAGGCAGCGCATCAGCGCCCAAGCCGCCGTTGTTCGGCATGTCGTTCCTGGAAAACATCTCGCAGATGCCCATGCTGCGGCAGGTTGGCCTGCTGGTCGGTCTGGCCGCGAGTGTGGCCATCGGCTTTGCCGTGGTGCTCTGGTCGCAGCAGCCCGACTACCGTCCGCTGTACGGCAGCCTGGCGGGCATGGACACCAAGCAGGTCATGGAAACCCTGGCCGCTGCCGATATTCCCTACAACGTCGAACCCAATTCAGGCGCCTTGCTGGTCAAGGCCGACGACCTCTCCCGTGCCCGCCTGAAACTGGCCGCCGCCGGTGTGGCGCCGAGCGACGGTAATGTCGGCTTCGAGATTCTCGACAAGGAACAGGGGCTGGGCACCAGTCAGTTCATGGAGGCCACCCGTTATCGCCGTGGTCTTGAAGGTGAACTGGCGCGAACCGTCTCCAGCCTCAACAACGTCAAGGCCGCACGCGTGCACCTGGCGATTCCGAAGAGCTCGGTGTTCGTCCGTGACGAGCGTCGGCCGAGTGCCTCGGTACTGGTCGAACTGTATCCGGGCCGCGCCCTGGAAGCCGGCCAGGTGATGGCGATTGTCAACCTGGTGGCAACCAGTGTGCCGGAGCTGGACAAGTCCCAGGTCACCGTGGTGGATCAGAAGGGCAACCTGCTCTCCGACCAGATCAACAACTCCGAACTGACCATGGCCGGCAAGCAGTTCGACTACAGTCGGCGCATGGAAGGCATGCTTACCCAGCGTGTGCATAACATCCTGCAGCCAGTGCTGGGCAATGATCGCTACAAGGCCGAAGTGTCGGCCGATGTCGATTTCAGTGCCGTCGAATCCACCTCCGAGCAGTTCAACCCGGATCAGCCGGCGCTGCGCAGCGAGCAGTCGGTCAATGAACAACGTTCCAGCAGCATGGGTCCACAAGGTGTGCCGGGTGCGCTGAGCAACCAGCCGCCTGGCCCGGCATCCGCACCGCAAACCACCGGTGGCGCACAAACCGCCGCGGCGGCCATCCAGCCTGGTCAACCGCTGCTCGATGCCAATGGTCAGCAGATCATGGATCCGGCTACCGGCCAGCCGATGCTTGCACCTTATCCTGCGGACAAACGCCTGCAGTCGACGAAGAACTTCGAACTGGATCGCTCCATCAGCCATACCCGTCAGCAACAGGGCCGCCTGAATCGCCTGTCGGTGGCGGTGGTGGTCGATGATCAGGTCAAGATCGACCCGGCCACCGGTGACAGCACCCGTGCCCCCTGGGGTGCCGAAGATCTGGCGCGCTTCACCCGCCTGGTGCAGGACGCGGTGGGCTTCGACGCCAGCCGTGGCGACAGCGTCAGCGTGATCAACGTACCGTTCGCCGCTGACCGTGGCGAGGTGATTGCCGAGATTCCGTTCTACTCGCAGCCGTGGTTCTGGGACATCATCAAGCAGGTCATGGGTGTACTGTTCATCCTCGTGCTGGTGTTCGGTGTGCTGCGTCCGGTCCTCAACAACATCACCGGCAATGGCAAGCAAAACGCCGGTGCCGATGGCGACATGGAACTGGGCGTGCTCGGTCTGGATGGCGATCTGGCCAACGACCGCGTGAGCCTGGGTGGTCCGCAAAGCATTCTGCTGCCGAGCCCGAGCGAGGGCTACGACGCGCAGCTCAACGCAATCAAGAGCCTGGTGGCCGAAGATCCGGGTCGTGTGGCCCAGGTCGTGAAAGAGTGGATCAACGCCGATGAGTGATAACCGAGCCCTTACCGCGAAACTGACCCGGGTCGACAAGGCTGCGATCCTGCTCTTGTCCCTGGGTGAAACCGACGCTGCCCAGGTATTGCGCCACATGGGGCCCAAGGAAGTGCAGCGGGTCGGTGTGGCCATGGCGCAGATGGGCAACGTCCATCGCGAGCAGGTCGAACAGGTGATGAGCGAGTTCGTCGAGATCGTCGGCGACCAGACCAGCCTGGGTGTCGGCTCCGACGGCTACATCCGCAAGATGCTCACCCAGGCCCTGGGTGAAGACAAGGCCAACGGCCTGATCGACCGCATCCTGCTCGGTGGCAACACCAGCGGCCTGGACAGCCTCAAGTGGATGGAGCCGCGTGCCGTGGCTGACGTCATCCGCTATGAACACCCGCAGATCCAGGCCATCGTGGTGGCTTACCTGGATCCTGACCAGGCCGGTGAAGTGCTGGGCAACTTCGACCACAAGGTGCGCCTGGATATCATCCTGCGCGTTTCCTCGCTCAACACCGTGCAGCCGGCGGCGCTCAAGGAACTCAACCAGATCCTCGAGAAACAGTTCTCCGGCAACTCCAACGCCGCGCGTACCACCCTGGGTGGTATCAAGCGTGCTGCTGACATCATGAACTTCCTCGACAGCTCCGTGGAAGGCCAGCTGATGGACGCGATCCGCGACATCGATGGCGATCTCTCCGAGCAGATCGAAGACTTGATGTTCGTCTTCAACAACCTCGCCGATGTCGACGACCGCGGTATCCAGGCGCTGCTGCGCGAGGTCTCCTCCGACGTGCTGGTGGTGTCCCTCAAGGGTGCCGACGAGAAGGTCAAGGACAAGATCTTCAAGAACATGTCCAAGCGTGCCTCGGAACTGCTGCGCGACGACCTTGAGGCCAAAGGGCCGGTACGGGTCAGCGATGTCGAGACGGCGCAAAAGGAAATCCTCACCATCGCCCGCCGTATGGCCGAAGCCGGAGAGATCGTGCTCGGTGGCAAGGGCGGCGAAGAGATGATCTAAAGTCCATCGCGGGGCAAGCCCGCTCCCACAGAGCTTCCCTGTGGGAGCGGGCTTGCCCCGCGATTTTTTGAGTGCGTGCAATCATGTCAACCAACGAGCACCTGAGTGAGCTGATTCGCGCCGCTGAAGTCGAGGCCTTCAATCGCTGGGCGCTGCCCAGCTTTGACCCCGAGCCCGAGCCTGAACCGGAGCCCGAACCTGAAGTGGTTCAGGAAGAAGTCGAGGAAGTGCCGCTGGAGGAAGTCCAGCCACTGACCCTCGAAGAGCTCGAAAGCATTCGTCAGGAAGCCTACAACGAAGGCTTTGCCACCGGTGAGCGTGAAGGCTTCCACAGCACCCAGCTCAAGGTCCGTCAGGAAGCTGAAGTCGCGTTGGCGGCCAAACTGGCCAGCCTCGAACAGCTGATGGGCAACCTGCTGGAGCCGATTGCCGAGCAGGACAGCCAGATCGAGAAAGCCCTGGTCAACCTGGTCGCGCACATGGCCCGTGAAGTCATCGGCCGCCAGCTGCGCAGTGACTCCAGCCAGATCGCTCAGGTTTTGCGCGAAGCTCTGAAGCTGCTGCCCATGGGCGCTGACAACATCCGTATTCATATCAACCCGCAGGACTTCGAGCAGGCCAAGGCCTTGCGCGAGCGTCACGAAGAGCGCTGGAAACTGCTCGAAGACGAGGCGCTGCTGCCGGGTGGCTGCCGAATCGAAACCGACCATAGCCGCATCGATGCGACCATGGAAACCCGTATCGACAAGGCCTTGGCGCAACTGTTCGATCAGTTGCATGACCAGGGCCTGCATCCTGCAGCGCCTGATCTGACGGTCGATCTGGACGACACCCATGCGCCTTGAACGCACCAGTTTCGGCAAGCGCCTGGGCACCTATGCCGACACCGTAAAGCTGCCTGCCCAGCCCGTCGTCGAGGGCCGCCTGCTGCGCATGGTCGGCTTGACCCTGGAGGCCGAAGGCCTGCGTGCTGCGATTGGCAGCCGCTGCGTGGTGATCAACGACGACAGCTACCACCCGGTGCGGGTCGAGGCGGAAGTCATGGGCTTCGCCGGCAGCAAAGTGTTCCTTATGCCGGTCGGCAGTGTCGCCGGGATCGCGCCTGGAGCACGGGTCGTGCCCTTGGCTGACAACGGCCGCCTGCCGATGGGCATGAGCATGCTCGGTAGGGTCCTCGACGGTGCTGGCCGGGCGCTGGATGGCAAGGGCGGGATGAAGGCCGAAGACTGGGTGCCGATGGATGGCCCGACCATCAACCCGCTCAATCGCGACCCGATCAGTGTGCCGCTGGATGTCGGTATCCGCAGCATCAACGGCTTGTTGACCGTAGGTCGTGGCCAGCGCCTGGGCCTGTTCGCCGGTACCGGCGTGGGTAAGAGTGTGCTGCTGGGGATGATGACCCGCTTCACCGAGGCCGACATCATCGTGGTCGGCCTGATCGGCGAGCGGGGCCGTGAGGTCAAGGAGTTCATTGAGCATATTCTCGGCACCGAGGGCCTCAAGCGCTCGGTAGTCGTGGCATCGCCAGCTGACGATGCGCCGTTGATGCGCCTGCGTGCCGCCATGTATTGCACGCGGATTGCCGAATACTTTCGCGACAAGGGCAAGAACGTCCTGTTGTTGATGGATTCGCTGACCCGTTTCGCCCAGGCCCAGCGGGAAATCGCCCTGGCCATCGGCGAACCGCCAGCGACCAAGGGTTATCCGCCCTCGGTGTTTGCCAAGCTGCCCAAGCTGGTGGAGCGAGCCGGTAATGGCGAAGCAGGCGGGGGTTCGATTACTGCGTTCTATACCGTGCTGTCTGAGGGTGACGACCAGCAGGACCCGATCGCCGACTCGGCGCGCGGTGTGCTCGATGGGCATATCGTGCTGTCGCGGCGCCTGGCTGAAGAAGGGCATTACCCGGCCATCGATATCGAGGCCTCGATCAGTCGGGTCATGCCTCAGGTGGTCAGTCCTGAGCAGATGCGCGAGGCGCAACAGTTCAAGCAGCTGTGGTCGCGCCTGTCGCAGAGCCGTGACCTGATCAGCGTTGGCGCTTACGTGGCCGGTGGTGATGCCGAAACTGACCTGGCCATCGCGCTGCAACCAAAACTGGTGCATTTCCTGCGTCAGGGCCTGAACGACAATGTGGGTATGCAGCAGAGTCGTGAACACCTCGGTAGCGTGTTCGCCCAGCCTAAATCCGACGCAGGCTGATAGGCCATGGCCCAGCCCAGTCGTGCCGCGCGTCTGACCCCTGTGGTGGAGATGGCCGAAAATGCCGAGCGTCAGGCTGCTCAGCGCCTGGGGCAGTTCCAGCAACAGGTGAATCTGGCGCAGGCCAAGCTCGCCGAGCTCGACCGCTTTCGTGAAGACTACCAGCTGCAATGGATCGACCGCGGCGGGCAGGGTGTGTCCGGTAGCTGGCTGGTCAACTATCAGCGCTTTCTCGGGCAACTGGAGAGCGCCATGACCCAGCAGCGCCAGAGTCTGGCCTGGCACCAGAACAACCTCAACAACGCCCGTGGCACCTGGCAGCAGGCCTATGCCCGGGTCGAAGGGCTGCGCAAGCTGGTCCAGCGTTATATCGACGAAGCACGGATGATCGAAGACAAGCGCGAGCAAAAACTGCTCGATGAATTGTCCCAGCGCCTGCCGCGGCATGATCGCTATTGACGCAGGCTTTGACCGGGAAGGGTTGCCGCCGGGCTGTCGGACTGCTAAACCTTCCTGATGTCTGTAATCGTCGTAATGGAAGGAATCGCCAACATGGCAGTTAATGCTGAGATTTCCCAGGATGGGAAAAAGCTGACGATCCAGGTCAAGGGCCGCTTTGACTTTGGCAAACATCAGGAATTTCGTGCGGCCTATGAGCGCAATCACCCGGAGTCGGTGGTGGTCGATCTCAAGGAGGCCACCTACCTCGACAGCTCGGCGCTCGGCATGCTGCTGATGCTGCGCGATCACGTCGGCGGTGAAGAGTCGGACATCCGGGTGGTCAACACCAGCTCGGATGTGCGCAAGATCCTCGCCATCTCCAACTTCGACAAACTGTTCGACATCAGTTGATCCGGGCCATGCCTGAATCACCCTTGACCGTGCTGATCGCCGAAGATGGCGCGGCGGATCGTCTGCTGCTGGCGCGAATCGTCAGCAAGCAGGGTCACGCCGTGCTCACCGCTGAAAACGGCGAGCAGGCGGTGGCATTGTTCGCTGAACAGCGTCCGCAACTGGTGCTGCTCGATGCACTGATGCCGGTAATGGACGGTTTCGAGGCGGCGCGGCAGATCAAGCTGCTGGCCGGTGAGGCGCTGGTGCCAATCATCTTCCTGACCTCGCTCAGTGAAGACGAAGCGCTGGTGCGCTGCCTGGAGGCGGGCGGTGACGATTTTCTGGCAAAACCTTACAGCCCGGTGATCCTGGCCGCCAAGATCAAGGCCATGGATCGCCTGCGCCGCCTGCAGGCCACAGTGCTTGAGCAGCGTGACCAGATCGCCCGGCATCACCATCATCTGCTCAATGAACAGCGGGTGGCCAAGGCGGTGTTCGACAAAGTCGCCCACGCCGGTTGCCTGAATGCCCCTAATATCCGCTATCTGCAGTCACCTTATGCACTGTTCAATGGTGATCTGCTGCTGGCGGCGTTTACCCCGTCCGGTGACATGCATGTGCTGCTCGGCGACTTCACCGGGCATGGTTTGCCCGCTGCCGTCGGTGCGATGCCGCTGGCTGAGGTTTTCTACGGCATGACGGCCAAGGGTTATGGTCTGGCCGAAACCCTGCGCGAGATGAATGCCAAGCTCAAACGCATCCTGCCGGTGGATATGTTTTGCTGCGCGCTGCTGCTCAACCTGAGTTTCCAGCGGCGCATGGTCGAGGTGTGGAACGGCGGCATGCCCGATGGTTACCTGCTGTCTGCTGACGGCGGGGCGCCGTTGCCGTTGGTGTCCCGGCACTTGCCGCTGGGTGTGCTGGCGCCGGAGCGCTTCGATGATTCAACCCAGGTCCTGCCCCTGGCTCCGGGCGAACGCTTGTTGTTGCTGTCCGACGGCGTGGTCGATACCAGTGACGAGTACGACCGGCTGTTCGGGGTCGAGCGGCTGCTGCAGGTGCTTGGTGATAATCGCCAGCCGGATCTTTTGTTTGAAGAGATAAATCAGGCGCTGGAGGCGTTTCGCGGCTGCTCGCGTGATGATGTGAGCCTGCTGGAGATTACGGTCGTCGAGCCGGATGCATTGGCGCCACCACCGGTGATCTATTCTGACAGCGGGCAATCCACACCGCTGGACTGGTCACTGCAGTTCGAGTTTCGCGCCGAGACGCTCAAGCGTTTCAATCCGTTACCGTATCTGTTGCAGCTGCTCCAGGAGATACATGGCTTGCGGGCCCAAAGCGGGGCGTTGCACAGCGTGCTGAGCGAACTGTATTCCAATGCCCTGGAGCATGGGGTCTTGGGGCTTGATTCAGGGCTCAAGCGCGATGCCCAGGGTTTCGGCGAATACTACCGCCAGCGCAATGAGCGTTTGCAGGCGCTGAGCAGCGGCTATATTCGAATAGGCTTGCGCGTTGAACCACAAGGCTTGGGCGGGCGTCTATGCATTGAGGTCGAAGATAGCGGCAAGGGCTTCAATGTCGGTACAGTGCTCGCTCGTCCGCTGGTGGAGCAGGGCTTGTATGGCCGCGGACTGAACCTGATACGCCGGCTGAGCCGACGTGCCGAGTGGGCTGACGAAGGGCGCCGCGTATGCGTGGAGTTCGCCTGGGAGGCTCTGGCATAATCCAACTTGATCAAGGAGTGAGCAAGTGTCCAATATCCATATCGATCACGAGGTGTTAAGTAGCCTGCAGGAGGTCATGGAAGATGACTATCTGAAGTTGCTCGATACCTTTCTTGAAGATTCCGAAAAGCGCCTCAGCCAGTTGCACGAGGCGACCACTGCTGAAGAGCTCGGCCATGCCGCGCACAGCTTCAAAGGCAGTAGCAGCAACATGGGCGCTAAAGCCCTGGCCGAGTTGTGCCGGCAGCTGGAGGAGCGCGTCAAGCAACCACCGCTGAATGATATCGAGGTTCTGATCAATCAGATCGACCGCGAGTATGAGGCTGTTCGTGCCTTGTACAGCGAAGAGCGTCAGCGTGTATTGATTGGTTGAGGCCGCTTCGTTGAACTTGGCGCGACTCTTGCTAAATCTACGCTAATCAACCTTCCAGACCCTCTGTCGCGGAGAATCCCACATGCCGGTCGCTTCCAATCCATTGCTGCAGGTCAGTGCTGCGACAAAGGCTTCGCGCGCTGCCGCCAGCCAGTCGGACAAACCGCTGCAGACGGCGAACGACAAGGCCTCAGGCTTTTCCAGCGTGTATGCGCAGCAGTCCAGGGAAAAGCCTGCTACGGCCGCCGACGCCCTGAGTCGCGACAAGAACGTCCCGGCCGGGAAAGACGTTGCCGCTGGCAAAGGCGCTGCCGCTGAGCAGCCGAAGCTTGCCGACAGCGGCAAGGCTTTGCCTGAGGATCAGGACAGCACGCTTGCCGTTGACGGCGAAAGCGCAGATCCGACGTTGCTCGATCCCAATCTGGTGGCCGGTCAAGTGACCGATGCGCAGCCCGGTGCCCAACTGATTCAGGCCCAGGCCGAGGCGGTGGCGCCGGTGGTCCAGGCGGCGCAGCTACAAGCCCAGGCTGCACCGGCAGCTACCCTCCCTGCAGCACCTGAGTTCGATCCGGAGGCCGATCCGCTAGCCGACCTGCCCGCCTTGCGCATGGCACTTGAGCAGAGCGCGCAGGCGCAGGGGACCACCTCGGCGCATGCCGCCACTAAACCGGCGACCGCTCAGCCTGAAGCAGCTGCAGCCCAGCCTGCCGTCAATACCCTGGCGGCATTGCTCGATAAGCCGGGCGCTGATGCCGAGCAGGGCGAGGCAGGGGAGAAGGCATTTTCCGGGTTGCTGGATGATGGGCTCAAGGACCTCAAAAGTGCTTCCAGCGACACGCGGGTGGATAACTTTGCCGAGCGTCTGAGCGCCTTGACGCAGGCGGCCACGCCAAAAACTGCCAATGCCGTGCCAGTGGCTCCGGCTCCTTTGCATCAGCCGCTGGCCATGAATCAGGGGGGCTGGACCGAGGGCTTGGTCAACCGGGTGATGTACCTGTCCAGCCAGAGTCTGAAGTCCGCCGACATCCAGCTGGAGCCGGCAGAGCTGGGGCGCCTGGACATCCGCGTCAACCTCGCGCCTGAGCAGCAGGCGCAGATCACCTTCACCAGTGGCCATGCCGGCGTTCGCGAAGCGCTGGAAAACCAGGTGCACCGCCTCAGGGAAATGTTCGCCCAGCAAGGGCTCGGACAGCCGGATGTGAATGTCGCCGACCAATCGCGTGGCCAGCAGCAACAGCAGGGCAGCCCTGACTCGCCGCGTTTGAGCGGTGTGGCGGCGCGGCGCAATGCGCTGGGCGAAGAAGGTGAGGTTGCTGCAAGCACTGCCCCTGTCGAGCAGCAGAGCGTGATCGGCTCCAGCGCAGTCGACTACTACGCCTGATCGACCACTCTCTGTAGGAGCGGATTCATCCGCGATGGGTCGCATCGCGGCCCCATGCACAGGGACTGCTCTGCAGTCCTTCGCGGATGAATCCGCTCCTACAGCAGTTTTTGCCGGATCTGGCATAACACTTGCTCAACCCACGCCATGTGACTGAATTCTCCGATGAATGACGGAATATTGGCATGGCGAAGAGCGACGCAGAGAAAGACCCCGCCGCTAAAGGCAAACTCAAGCTGATCCTGCTGCTGGTGCTGGCATTGCTGCTGGCCATCGGTCTGTCGGTAGGCGCTACCTGGTTCGTCCTGCACAAGTCCGAGGACAAGCCGGCGGCAGATCCGGCGCAGGCCGGCAACCTCAAGCCGGCGGCGATCTACGAGCCCCTGGCGCCAGCCTTCGTGGTCAACTTCAACCAGAACGGTCGTCAGCGCTACATGCAGGTGAGCATCACTCTGCAGGGGCGCGACCAGGCCGCGCTGGACGCCTTGAAGGTGCATATGCCGGTGATTCGCAACAACCTGGTGATGCTGTTTTCCGGGCAGGGTTTCGACGCTCTGGCAAACCCCGTAGGCCAGGAGATGTTGCGGCAGAAGGCGACCGCCAGCATTCAGGAAGTCGCCCAGAAGGAAGTCGGCAAGCCGGTCATCGACCAGTTGCTGTTCACCAATTTCGTATTGCAGTAGGAGCCACCGATGGCCGTGCAGGACCTGCTGTCCCAGGATGAAATCGATGCCTTGCTGCATGGCGTTGACGATGGTCTGGTACAAACCGAGAGCCACGCCGAACCTGGCAGCGTCAAAAGCTATGACCTGACCAGCCAGGATCGCATCGTTCGCGGACGCATGCCGACCCTGGAAATGATCAACGAACGTTTCGCCCGTTACACCCGTATCAGCATGTTCAACCTGTTGCGTCGCTCTGCCGACGTCGCGGTTGGCGGTGTGCAGGTGATGAAGTTCGGTGAGTACGTGCATTCGCTGTATGTGCCGACCAGCCTGAACCTGGTGAAGATCAAGCCGCTGCGCGGTACTTCGCTGTTCATTCTCGACGCCAAGCTGGTGTTCAAGCTGGTGGACAACTTCTTTGGTGGTGACGGTCGTCACGCCAAGATCGAGGGGCGAGAGTTCACTCCGACCGAGCTGCGCGTGGTGCGCATGGTCCTTGACCAGGCGTTCGTCGATCTCAAGGAAGCCTGGCAGGCGATCATGCCGGTCAACTTCGAGTACATAAACTCCGAGGTCAACCCGGCGATGGCCAACATTGTCGGGCCGAGCGAGGCAGTGGTGGTCTCGACCTTCCACATCGAACTCGATGGCGGTGGCGGCGACCTGCACGTGACCATGCCGTATTCGATGATCGAGCCGGTACGCGAAATGCTCGACGCCGGCTTCCAGTCCGACCTGGATGACCAGGACGAGCGCTGGATCAAAGCCCTGCGCGAAGACGTACTGGATGTCAGCGTGCCGCTTAGCGCCACGGTCGCCCGTCGTCAGTTGAAGCTGCGCGACATCCTGCACATGCAGCCCGGTGATGTGATTCCGGTCGAGCTGCCTGATGAGCTGATCCTGCGGGCCAACGGCGTGCCGTCGTTCAAGGCCAAGCTGGGTTCGCACAAAGGCACCCTGGCCCTGCAGATTATCGATCCGATCGAGCGCCGCTGAGCGGCGCCGGTTGTTCCAACTCCGAATTGATTGCCCGTCGAGGACAAAATGGTTAACGAAAACGACATCACCTCTCCGGAAGAGCAGGCTCTGGCCGATGAGTGGGCGGCTGCCCTGGAAGAAACCGGCGACGCCGGCCAGGCCGATATTGATGCTTTGCTGGCGGCAGACGTTGGTGGCGGCGGTTCGTCCTCCAATCGCCTGCCAATGGAAGAGTTCGGCAGCTCTCCTCGCAGTAACGAGCAGGTGACCCTCGATGGCCCGAACCTGGACGTGATCCTGGACATTCCAGTGAGCATCTCCATGGAAGTCGGCAGTACCGAGATCAACATCCGCAACCTGCTGCAGCTCAACCAGGGCTCGGTGATCGAGCTGGATCGTCTGGCTGGTGAACCGCTTGACGTGCTGGTCAACGGCACGCTGATTGCCCATGGTGAGGTGGTAGTGGTCAACGAAAAGTTCGGCATTCGCCTGACTGACGTGATCAGTCCGAGCGAACGTATCAAGAAGCTGCGCTGAGTGAGCCGCTTCCTGTCGCGCGGCCTGGCATTGGCTGGCGCCCTGTACATGGATGTGGCGCTGGCCACTGTGCAGCCGGCTGCCGCTGTGGTGGCGCCGGGCAGCGGCACCAGCGCTACCGGGCAGCTGACCCAGCTGGTGCTGGGGTTGCTGTTGGTGCTGGGGCTGATTTTTCTGCTCGCCTGGCTATTGCGCCGGGTGCAGAACGCCGCGCCTGGCTCGGGCCAGGTCATCGAAATTCTCGGTAGTCGTACCTTGGGCCCCAGGGATCGCCTGTTGCTGATACAGGTCGGCAAGGAGCAGATCCTGATCGGTCATACGCCTGGCAGCATCGAGGCGTTGCACGTTTTGGCCGAACCGGTCGAGGTGCCTGCCGGTGCGCGTCAGGCAACACCAGAATTCGCCCAGCGCCTGATGGAGCTGATGGGCAAGGATCAGAAGGGTAGGTCGTAATGGGCGCATTGCGCATGATGTTGACGCTGCTGTTGCTGTTGGCAGCGCCACTGGCCCTGGCCGCCGATCCGTTGTCGATCCCGGCCATCACCCTGTCCAATGGTGCGGACGGGCAGCAGGAGTACTCGGTCAGCCTGCAGATCCTGCTGATCATGACGGCGCTGAGTTTCATTCCGGCGTTCGTCATTCTGATGACCAGCTTCACCCGCATCATCATTGTCTTCTCCATCCTGCGCCAGGCCCTGGGCCTGCAGCAGACGCCGTCGAACCAGATCCTCACCGGTATGGCGCTGTTCCTGACCATGTTCATCATGGCGCCGGTGTTCGACCGGGTGAACAAGGATGCCCTGCAGCCCTACCTGAACGAACAGATGGTGGCCCAGGAGGCGATTGCCAAGGCGCAGGTGCCGCTCAAGGACTTCATGCTCGCCCAGACTCGCCAGAGTGACCTGGACCTGTTCATGCGCCTGTCCAAGCGCACCGACATTGCCAGCCCCGATCAGGCGCCGCTGACCATCCTGGTGCCGGCGTTCGTCACCTCGGAGCTGAAAACCGCCTTTCAGATCGGTTTCATGATCTTCATTCCGTTCCTGATCATCGACCTGGTGGTGGCCAGTGTGCTGATGGCCATGGGTATGATGATGCTCTCGCCGCTGATCATCTCGTTGCCGTTCAAGATCATGCTGTTCGTACTGGTCGATGGCTGGGCCCTGATCATGGGTACCCTGGCCGGCAGTTTCGGCGGCGTCTGACGCCGCAAGGAGAAGTAGACCATGACCCCTGAAGTGGCCGTCGATCTGTTTCGTGATGCGCTGTGGCTGACCACTCTGATGGTTGCCGTGCTGGTGGTGCCGAGCCTGCTGGTGGGTTTGATCGTGGCGATGTTCCAGGCGGCCACGCAGATCAACGAACAGACCTTGAGCTTTCTGCCGCGTCTGCTGGTGATGCTGGTGACGCTGATCGTGGCCGGGCCGTGGCTGGTGCAGAAGTTCATGGAATACATCCTGTCGTTGTACGGCAGCATTCCGCAGCTGATCGGCTGACGCGTCCATGCTCGAACTGACCGATGCGCAGATAAGCACGTGGGTGGCCAGTTTCATCCTGCCGCTGTTTCGCGTGACCGCCGTGCTGATGACCATGCCGGTGTTCGGTACCACCCTGCTGCCGGCGCGCGTTCGCCTGTACTTTGCCCTGGCAATTACCGTGGTGATCGTGCCCGGTTTACCGCCGATGCCTGAGGTCCATGCGCTTGACCTCAGTGCGTTGCTGCTGATTGCCGAGCAGGTCATCATCGGTGCGCTGTTCGGCATGTCGTTACAACTGTTTTTCCAGGTCTTCGTGGTTGCCGGGCAGATTGTCGCAATCCAGATGGGTATGGCGTTCGCCTCCATGGTCGACCCGGCCAACGGCGTCAACGTTGCGGTGATCGGCCAGTTCCTGACCATGCTGGTGACCTTGTTGTTTCTGGCTATCAACGGTCACCTGGTGGTGTTCGAGGTGCTCACCGAGAGTTTCACCACCTTGCCGGTGGGCAGTGGTTTGCTGGTCAATCATTTCTGGGATCTGGCCGGGCGCCTGAGCTGGGTGCTGGGCGCTGCGCTGTTGCTGGTGCTGCCGGCCATCACCGCGTTGCTGGTGGTCAACATCGCTTTTGGTGTGATGACGCGTGCGGCGCCGCAGTTGAACATCTTCTCCATCGGTTTTCCGCTGACTCTGGTGCTGGGGCTCGGGATCTTCTGGATTACCCTGGCTGACATTCTTCCGCATTACCACGCACTGGCCTCCGAGGCCTTGCAATGGATGCGTGAGCTGGCGAGGGCGCGCTGAGCATGGCAGAGAGCGAGAGCGGTCAGGACAAAACAGAAGACCCCACCGACAAACGCAAGAAGGACGCGCGGAAAAAGGGCGAGATCGCGCGCTCCAAAGAACTCAATACAGTGGCGGTGACCCTGGCTGGTGCCGGCGCATTGCTGGCGTTTGGTGGTGGTATGGCTGAGGCCTTGATGGAGTTGATGCGCAGCAACTTCATTTTGTCTCGCGAAGTGATCACTGATGAGCGCTTCATGGGGATTTTCCTCATGGCCGCCGGTAAGTCCGCCTTGGTCACCGTCCAGCCGGTGTTGCTGGTCTTGCTGGTGGCATCGATCATCGGCCCGGTGGCCTTGGGCGGCTTTCTGTTTTCGGGCAGTCTGTTGCAACCCAAGTTCAGTCGAATGAACCCGCTGGCCGGGATCAAGCGGATGTTTTCGGTCAACGCTTTGTCCGAGTTGCTCAAGGCGCTGGCCAAGTTCTTCATGATTCTGATCGTTGCGCTGGTGGTGTTGTCGGCGGACCGTGACGATCTGCTGGCGATCGCCAACGAGCCCTTGGATCAGGCGGTTATCCACTGCGTTCAGGTGGTGGGCTGGAGTGCGCTGTGGATGGCTGCCGGTTTGCTGTTGATCGCAGCGGCGGACGTGCCGCTCCAGCTCTGGCAGACGCACAAAAAGATGCTGATGACCAAGCAAGAGGTGCGTGACGAGTACAAGGACAGCGAAGGCAAGCCGGAGGTCAAACAGCGTATTCGCCAGCTCCAGCGCGAAGCGTCGCAGCGGCGGATGATGGCGGCGATCCCCGAAGCGGACGTCATCATTACCAACCCGACCCACTATGCCGTGGCGCTCAAGTACGACCCGGAGAAGGGCGCTGCGCCTTTGCTGCTGGCCAAGGGTGCCGACTTCATTGCCTTGAAGATTCGTGAAATTGCCAATGAGCACAAGATCCAGGTGCTTGAGTCCCCGGCGTTGGCGCGTTCGATTTATTACTCAACGGAGCTTGAGGAAGAGATTCCTGCCGGGCTGTACCTGGCCGTGGCCCAGGTGCTGGCCTATGTCTTCCAGATCCGCCAATACCGGGCAGGCAAGGGCAAGCCGCCGGAGCCGCTCAAGGACCTGCCGATTCCGCCGGACCTACAGCACGATTAAGGCTCGGTGGGAGCGGGCTTGCCCCGCGATGCGATATGGCTGACAGATCGCAATCGCGGGGCAAGCCCGCTCCCACAGTAAGCCCGCCTCCACACAAAAACGCCGCATTCCTCAAAGTTGGAAAGCTTCTTGCAAAGGCAGCGCAGCGCGCGTCAGAAACGCGTCAAAGTTTTGCTTGAGCTAGACGAGGAATACCGGTGGATCGCTCTCAGTTAATCAGCAATGCCCGTAACAACCTGGCCGGGTTAGGCCGGGGGAATCTGGGTGTGCCGCTGTTGCTGCTGGTGATGCTGGCAATGATGATGTTGCCGATCCCGCCGTTTTTGCTCGACGTGTTCTTCACCTTCAACATCGCGCTGTCGATCGTGGTCCTGCTGGTCTGCGTCTACGCCCTGCGCCCCCTCGATTTCGCTGCGTTTCCAACCATCCTGCTGGTGGCAACCTTGCTGCGCCTGGCGCTGAACGTGGCCTCTACGCGGGTGGTCATGCTTCATGGTCAAGATGGTCATGCTGCCGCCGGTAAAGTGATCCAGGCCTTCGGTGAGGTGGTGATCGGCGGCAACTACGTGGTCGGTATCGTGGTGTTCGCGATCCTGATGATCATCAACTTCGTGGTGGTGACCAAGGGTGCCGGGCGTATTTCCGAGGTGAGCGCACGTTTCACCCTCGATGCAATGCCGGGCAAGCAGATGGCCATCGACGCCGACCTCAACGCCGGTCTGATCGATCAGGCCCAGGCCAAGGCGCGACGCTCTGAAGTGGCTCAGGAGGCCGAGTTCTACGGTTCGATGGACGGTGCCAGCAAGTTCGTTCGCGGTGACGCCATCGCCGGTCTGCTGATCCTCTTCATCAACCTGATCGGCGGCATGCTGGTCGGTATGTTCCAGCACGGCATGACCTTCGGCGATGCCGGTAGAGTCTATGCCTTGCTGACCATCGGTGACGGTTTGGTGGCGCAATTGCCATCACTGCTGTTGTCCACCGCTGCAGCCATCATGGTGACCCGTGCCTCCGGTTCCGAAGACATGGGTAACCAGATCAACCGGCAGATGTTCACTTCGCCCAAGGCGCTGGGGGTATCGGCGGGGATCATGATCGTCATGGGCCTGGTGCCGGGCATGCCGCACTTCGCCTTCCTGAGCCTGGGCCTGGTGGCCGCTGGCGGTGCCTATTGGCTGTGGCGCAAGCAGAACCTGGCCAAGGTCAAAGCCCAGGAGGAAGTTCAGCGCCAGCAGGACCTGTTGCCCTCGCCGCAGCGCGCTATGGAAACCAAGGAGCTGGGCTGGGACGATGTCACGCCGATCGACATGATCGGCCTGGAGGTCGGCTATCGGCTGATTCCCCTGGTCGACCGCAATCAGGGTGGACAACTGCTGGCGCGGATCAAGGGAGTGCGCAAGAAGCTCTCCCAGGACCTGGGTTTTCTCATGCCCACGGTGCATATCCGCGACAACCTCGACCTGGCGCCCAGCGCCTATCGCCTGACCCTGATGGGGGTGATCCTGGCCGAGGCCGAGATCTATCCCGATCGCGAGCTGGCCATCAACCCCGGACAGGTCTTTGGCACCCTCAACGGTATTGCCGCCCGCGACCCGGCGTTCGGGCTGGAAGCGGTGTGGATCGATGTCAATCAGCGCAGTCAGGCGCAATCGCTGGGTTACACCGTGGTGGATGCCAGTACCGTGGTTGCGACCCACCTGAACCAGATTCTGCACAAGCACTGCCACGAACTGATTGGCCACGAGGAAGTCCAACAACTGCTGCAGGTGTTGGCCAAGGCCTCGCCCAAGCTTGCCGAAGAGTTGGTGCCGGGTGTCATTTCGTTGTCGGGGCTGCTCAAGGTCCTGCAGGCGTTGCTCGCCGAGCAGGTGCCGGTGCGTGATATCCGCAGCATTGCCGAGGCGATCGCCAACAATGCGGTCAAGAGTCAAGATACCGCCGCGCTGGTGGCGGTGGTGCGCGTCGGATTGTGTCGCGCTATCGTGCAAAGCATTGTCGGCGTTGAGTCCGAGCTGCCTGTGATCACCCTTGAGCCAAGGTTGGAACAGATTTTGCTCAATAGTCTGCAAAGGGCCGGGCAAGGTCAGGAAGACGGTGTTCTTCTTGAACCGAGCATGGCCGAAAAGCTTCAGCGTTCGTTGATCGAGGCTGCCCAGCGTCAAGAGATGCAAGGGCAACCGGCGATCCTGCTGGTCGCAGGACCGGTACGGGCGATGCTGTCGCGCTTCGGCCGCCTGGCTGTACCGAATTTGCATGTTTTGGCGTATCAGGAAATACCTGACAACAAGCAAGTTACCATCGTTGCCACAGTAGGCCCCAACGGCTGAGGTAGTGGGTTATGCAAGTTAAGCGTTTTTTCGCCGCCGATATGCGTCAGGCCATGAAGCTGGTTCGAGATGAGCTGGGGGCTGATGCCGCCATCATCGGCAACCGACGGATTGCTGGCGGTGTCGAGCTGACGGCTGCGCTGGACTACAAGCTGTCCGCCCTGGCGCCACGGGTTCCGAATGTCGAGCTCGAAGATGAACTGCGCAAGACCCAGTCGCGCATTGTCACCGCCCAGGCCGAGCTCAGTAGCCGCAGCGAAAGCGAAGACGGCAACCGCCAGCTGTTTGCAGGCTTGCCGCTGACCGCCTCCGAGCCGCTAGTCGAGACGCCTGTGGAAACGCCGGCCGCACCGGTTGCTGCAGCTGCCGCGCCGGTTGACCCGCGCTTGTTCGATGCCATGCGCTCCGAGCTCAGCGGCCTGCGCGAGTTGCTCGAAGTGCAGCTCGGTTCGCTGGCCTGGAGTCAGCTGCAGGGTAACCAGCCGCAGCAGGCCAACCTCTGGCGCCGTCTGCAGCGTATCGGTCTGTCCGGCCCGCTGGCGCATGAGCTGCTGGCGCAGATCGCCGGCATCGAAGAGCCTCGTCATGCCTGGCGCATGCTGCTCGCCCATCTGGCGCGGCGTATCGATGTGCCGGAAGTCGAGCCGATCGAAGAGGGCGGGGTGATCGCCATGGTCGGGCCGGCGGGCATGGGCAAGACCACCACCCTGGCCAAGCTGGCAGCGCGTTATGTGCTCAAGTATGGCGCGCAGAATCTGGCGCTGGTGAGCATGGACAGTTTTCGCATCGGCGCCCAGGAGCAGCTCAAGACCCTGGGGCGCATCCTCAATGTCTCGGTGACCCACGTCGATCCCGGCCAGTCTCTGGCCCAGGCGCTGGAGCCGTTGTTGCGCAAGCGCGTGGTGCTGATCGATACCGCTGGCCTGCAAGCCAGTGATCCGGCCCTGCGCATGCAGCTGGAAACCCTGGCAGGACGTGGTATTGCGTCTAAAAATTATCTGGTGCTGGCGACGACCAGCCAGAAGCAGGTGCTCACTGCCGCCTATCACAGCTACAAGCGCTGCGGGCTGGCAGGGTGCATCCTGACCAAGCTTGATGAAACGGCCTGCCTCGGCGAAGTCCTGAGCCTGGCCATCAGTCACGAATTGCCAGTGGCCTATCTTACTGATGGGCCGCGCATTCCTGACGATCTGCACCTACCGCGTCGGCACCAGCTGGTCAGCCGCGCGGTGAGTGTGCAGATGCAGGACGAGCCCAGCGAAGAGGCAATGGCCGATATGTTCGCTGATCTCTACCACAGCCCCGGCAAGCGTGTTGGCTGAGGTGATTGTGAAGACGTTGCAAAGTATCTGCATTGATGGACTGCCAGGCATTTTTCAGGTGTTGAAAGCGCAGCCGGTCATGTGGCCTCGGTCTAAGCAAGACAAGGTAATGAACAAACATGGGTAGCATGCATCCCGTACAGGTGATCGCCGTGACTGGCGGCAAAGGTGGCGTCGGCAAGACCAATGTGTCGGTGAACCTGTCATTGGCGCTGGCAGAGCTTGGCCGTCGGGTCATGCTGCTGGATGCCGACCTGGGCCTGGCCAATGTCGACGTATTGCTCGGCCTGACGCCCAAGCGCACCCTGGCCGACGTGATCGAGGGCCGCTGCGAGCTGCGCGACGTGCTGCTGCAGGGGCCGGGTGGCGTGCGCATTGTGCCCGCCGCTTCCGGCACGCAGAGCATGGTGCACCTGGCGCCTGCCCAGCATGCAGGTCTGATTCAGGCCTTCAGCGAGATCGGCGACAACCTCGATGTGCTGGTGATCGATACCGCTGCTGGTATTGGTGACTCGGTAGTCAGTTTTGTCCGCGCAGCCCAGGAAGTGCTGCTGGTGGTGTGCGACGAGCCGACCTCGATCACCGATGCCTACGCGCTGATCAAGCTGCTCAACCGCGATTACGGCATGAACCGCTTCCGGGTCCTGGCCAACATGGCGCAAAGCCCGCAGGAAGGGCGCAACCTGTTCGCCAAGTTGACCAAGGTCACTGATCGCTTCCTCGACGTCGCCCTACAATACGTCGGCGCGGTGCCTTACGACGAATGTGTGCGCAAGGCAGTGCAAAAGCAGCGAGCGGTCTATGAAGCCTTTCCGCGTTCCAAGTGCGCGCTGGCATTCAAGGCCATTGCCCAGAAGGTCGACACCTGGCCGCTGCCTGCCAACCCGCGTGGTCACCTGGAGTTTTTTGTCGAGCGCCTGGTGCAGCCGACGAGTGCGGGACCTGTGCTATGAACGCAAGCGGATACCGGATGTACAGCAACGCGTCTCGCGATGGTCAGTACGAGTTGATCGAGCGCTACGCGCCGTTGGTCAAGCGTATTGCCTATCACTTGCTGGCGCGTTTGCCGGCCAGTGTCCAGGTCGAGGATCTGATCCAGGCCGGCATGATCGGCCTGCTCGAAGTCAGCAACAAGTATGACGCGAGCAAGGGTGCCAGTTTCGAGACCTACGCCGGTATCCGTATCCGTGGGGCAATGCTTGACGAAGTACGTAAAGGGGACTGGGCACCGCGCTCGGTCCACCGTAATACCCGCATGGTCAGTGACGCGATTCGTGCAATTGAAGCAAAAACCGGCCGTGACGCTAAAGATCACGAGGTTGCTGCCGAACTTCAATTGAGTCTCGATGATTACTACGGGATTTTGAATGACACCCTGGGCAGCCGCCTGTTCAGTTTCGACGACCTGTTACAGGACGGCGAACATGAAGGCCTGCACGAGGACGGCGCCAGTGCCCAGCTCGAGCCTTCGCGCGATCTGGAAGACGAGCGTTTTCAGGCAGCCCTGGCAGATGCCATTGCCAACCTGCCTGAACGCGAGCGTCTGGTCCTGGCGCTGTACTACGACGAAGAGCTGAACCTCAAGGAAATCGGTGAGGTCCTGGGTGTCAGCGAGTCGCGCGTCAGCCAGTTGCACAGCCAGTGCGCGGCGCGTTTGCGTGGTCGCCTGGGGGAATGGCGGGCGCGTTGAACGCAGGTTCAATGCAGTCGCGAAATGTAGTGCCCGAATTGATTGAATGCGCGTTCAGCGCTGAGCGCGTTAAAGACTGCTTGGAGGTCTAATTGAACAAAGACATGAAAATCCTCATCGTCGACGACTTTTCGACGATGCGGCGGATCATCAAGAACCTGCTGCGTGACCTGGGCTTCACCAATACCCAGGAAGCCGATGACGGCAACACGGCGCTGCCGATGCTCGAAAGCGGTCATTTCGATTTTCTCGTGACCGACTGGAACATGCCGGGCATGTCCGGTATCGACCTGCTGCGCAAAGTGCGTGCCGACGAGCGCCTCAAGCACCTGCCGGTGCTGATGGTGACTGCTGAAGCCAAGCGCGAGCAGATCATCGAAGCGGCCCAGGCCGGCGTCAACGGCTATGTGGTCAAGCCGTTCACTGCCCAGGTGCTGAAAGAAAAGATCGAGAAGATCTTCGAGCGCGTCAACAGCTAAGACACGCCACGGGGGCGCTATGGAGCAAACACATTCATCGTTGGACGGCTTCGAGTCGACACTGAAGAAGCATGCCCACGAACTGGTCGACAGTCTCGAGCGGGGCAAATTCGGCGACGCGGTGCAACTGATCCATCAGCTGAACCAGACCCGTGACCGTGGCCTGTACCAGGAAGTCGGCAAGCTTACGCGTGAGCTGCACAGTGCGATCGTCAGTTTCCAGATCGATCCGCAAATGCCGCAGGCCGAGGAAGTCTCGCAGATCACCGATGCGACCGAGCGCCTGTCCTATGTGGTCAAGCTGACCGAGGGCGCGGCGAACCGGACCATGGATCTGGTCGAGGAGAGCACTCCGGTCCTCCACGAGCTGAGTGACGAAGCCCGCGATCTGCGCGCCGACTGGCAGCGCTTCTTGCG
The DNA here is from genome assembly GCF_000746525.1 of Pseudomonas alkylphenolica. Taxonomy (NCBI): domain Bacteria; kingdom Pseudomonadati; phylum Pseudomonadota; class Gammaproteobacteria; order Pseudomonadales; family Pseudomonadaceae; genus Pseudomonas; species Pseudomonas alkylphenolica. Next base: position 4,098,144 of record NZ_CP009048.1, on the reverse strand, counting down.
CCGCGAAGTGGCTGCGCCGGAGTTTCGCGAGCTGATGCACCGCGTCGACCGCTTCCTGGAGCGTAGTGAGGAAGGCAGCCGCAAGGTCGCCGGCCACCTCAACGACATTCTCCTGGCTCAGGACTATCAGGACCTGACCGGTCAGGTGATCAAACGTGTCACGGCACTGGTCACCGAAGTAGAAAGCAATCTGCTCAAGCTCGTGCTGATGGCCAGTCAAGTCGACCGCTTTGCCGGTATCGAACATGACCACCAGCAGCTGCGCGCTGAAAAAGATCAAGAAAAACATCCGACTCGGGGTGAAGGTCCACAGATTCATGCCGATAAACGTGAAGACGTTGTGTCCGGTCAGGACGATGTCGACGATCTGCTGTCCAGTCTGGGTTTTTAGGGAGCACGTTTAATGAGCTTCGGCGCCGATGAAGAAATCCTTCAGGATTTTCTGGTAGAAGCCGGCGAGATTCTTGAGCAACTGTCCGAGCAACTGGTCGAGCTGGAAAGCCGTCCGGATGATGCCGATCTGCTCAATGCGATCTTTCGCGGTTTTCACACTGTAAAAGGGGGCGCCGGCTTCCTCCAGCTCAACGAGCTGGTGGAGTGCTGCCACATCGCCGAAAACGTCTTCGACATCCTGCGCAAGGGTGAGCGACGTGTCGATGCCGAACTGATGGACGTGGTCCTGGAAGCCCTGGACACGGTCAACAGCATGTTCGGTCAGGTGCGCGAGCGCAGCGATATCACGCCGGCCACGCCTGAGCTGCTGGCAGCCTTGTCGCGCCTGGCTGAACCCGCCGCTGACGAGCCGGTCGCCGCACCTGAGCCGGTGCTGGAACAGGCGCCAGAAGCGCCCGCCGAAGCGGACATTACCGATACCGAATTCGAACAGCTGCTTGACTCGCTCAATGCGGTCAAGGCTGAGGCCGAAGCCCAGGTGCAGGCACCGGCTGCGGCCAGCGATGAAATCACCGATGCCGAGTTCGAGTCGCTGCTCGACCAGTTGCACGGCAAGGGCCAGTTTGCTCCTGACAGTGTCAGCGCACCTGCGCCGGTGGCGCAATCCACCCAGAGCACCAGCGACGAAATCACCGATGATGAGTTCGAGGCGTTGCTTGACCAGCTGCATGGCAAAGGCAGCTTCGCCGCCGATGCCTTGCCGGGTGCAGTAGCGCCCGCTCCAGAGCCGGCCGCTGCGGCGTCGGGCGATCATATTTCCGAGCATGAATTCGAAGCCTTGCTCGATGAGCTGCACGGCAAGGGCAAGTTCGCCGCGGACAGCGTTGCAACGGCCGCTGCGCCAGCTGCTGCGGTTGCCGCCAAGCCTGCTGCAGCGCCAGCTCCAGCTGTTGCCAAGCCTGCCGCCGCCCCCGCTGCCGCCGCACCGGCCAAAGCCGCAGCGCCAGCCCCGGCGCGCCAAGCCGCGCCAGCGGGCGACAAGGCCGCCAGCGAAACGGAAACCACCGTGCGGGTCGATACCGCGCGCCTGGACGAGATCATGAACATGGTCGGCGAACTGGTGCTGGTGCGTAACCGCCTGGTACGCCTGGGCCTGAACAGCGGCGATGAAGCCATGTCCAAGGCGGTGTCGAACCTCGACGTGGTGACCGCCGACCTGCAGACCGCGGTGATGAAAACCCGCATGCAGCCGATCAAGAAGGTCTTCGGGCGTTTCCCGCGCCTGGTTCGCGACCTGGCCCGGCAGTTGAAGAAAGAGATCAACCTGGAGCTGGTCGGTGAAGAAACCGATCTCGACAAGAACCTCGTCGAAGCCTTGGCCGACCCGTTGGTGCACTTGGTGCGCAACGCCGTCGACCATGGCATCGAAACCCCGGAAGAGCGCGAAGCGGCGGGTAAATCCCGCGGCGGCAAAGTGGTGCTGTCGGCCGAGCAGGAAGGCGATCACATCCTGCTGTCGATCTCCGATGACGGCAAGGGCATGGACGCCAACGTCCTGCGCGCGATTGCGGTCAAGCGCGGGGTGATGGACAAGGATGCTGCCGACCGCCTGAGCGAAACCGAGTGCTACAACCTGATCTTCGCCCCGGGTTTCTCGACCAAGACCGAGATCTCCGATGTCTCCGGACGCGGCGTGGGCATGGACGTGGTGAAAACCAAGATCTCCCAGCTCAACGGCTCGATCAATATCTACTCGACCAAGGGCCTGGGTTCGAAGATCGTCATCAAGGTGCCGCTGACCCTGGCGATCATGCCGACCCTGATGGTCATGCTGGGCAATCAGGCGTTCGCCTTCCCGCTGGTCAACGTCAACGAGATCTTCCACCTGGATCTGTCGCGCACCAACGTGGTCGACGGCCAGGAGGTGGTCATCGTTCGCGACAAAGCCTTGCCGCTGTTCTACCTCAAGCGCTGGCTGGTCAGTTCCGCCGCTCATGAAGAGCAACGCGAAGGGCACGTGGTGATCCTTTCGGTCGGCACCCAGCGGATCGGCTTCGTCGTCGATCAGTTGGTCGGCCAGGAAGAAGTGGTCATCAAACCGCTGGGCAAGATGCTCCAGGGCACGCCGGGCATGTCGGGCGCCACCATTACCGGTGACGGGCGCATCGCGCTGATCCTCGACGTTCCGAGCATGCTCAAGCGTTACGCCGCCCGGCGTATTTGATTCTGGTGGCGCGGCCCGCACGCCGCGCCCCCTAATGGAGTGTTTATGGCAGTCAAGGTCCTGGTGGTGGATGATTCCGGTTTCTTCCGCCGCCGAGTCTCGGAAATTCTTTCAGCGGACCCGACTATCCAGGTCGTCGGTACCGCGACCAACGGCAAGGAAGCGATCGACCAGGCACTGTCGCTCAAGCCCGATGTCATCACCATGGACTACGAAATGCCCATGATGGATGGCATCACCGCTGTACGTCACATCATGCAGCGCTGTCCGACCCCGGTGTTGATGTTCTCCTCGCTGACCCACGAAGGCGCGCGGGTGACCCTCGATGCCCTGGATGCCGGTGCTGTCGATTACCTGCCGAAAAACTTCGAAGACATCTCGCGCAACCCGGAGAAGGTCAAGCAGTTGCTGTGTGAAAAGGTCCATACCATTTCCCGCAGTAACCGCCGATCAATCAGCTATGCCGCGCCAGTGCCGCAACCGGCCAGCCATACCCAGCCGAGCGTCAGCAGCCTGGGCAGCAGCCCGGCACCACGGGCTGCGGCACCGGTACGGGCGGCGGCTTCTGCTGCCTCGCCTGCACCCAAGCGCAAGCCTTACAAACTGGTGGCCATCGGTACCTCCACCGGCGGCCCGGTGGCGCTGCAGCGGGTATTGACCCAGCTGCCAGCCAATTTTCCGGCACCGATCGTGCTGATCCAGCATATGCCCGCTGCTTTCACCAAGGCATTTGCCGAGCGCCTCGACAAACTGTGCAAGATCAGCGTCAAGGAAGCCGAAGACGGCGACATGCTGCGTCCCGGCCTGGCCTTGCTGGCCCCGGGGGGCAAGCAGATGATGATCGACGGCCGCGGTGCGGTGAAGATCCTGCCGGGTGACGAGCGCCTGAACTACAAGCCGTGTGTGGATATCACCTTCGGCTCGGCGGCCAAATCCTACGGCGACAAGGTGCTGTCGGTGGTGCTCACCGGCATGGGCGCCGATGGCCGCGAAGGTGCGCGCCTGCTCAAGCAGGGCGGCAGCACGGTCTGGGCCCAGGATGAAGCCAGCTGCGTGATCTACGGCATGCCCATGGCCATCGTCAAAGCCAACCTGGCCGACGCGGTGTATAGCCTGGACGAGATCGGCAAGCACTTGGTCGAGGCGTGCGTCTGATGGATGTCTTGAGCCTTATCGGGATCATCCTGGCGTTTGTCGCGATTGTCGGCGGCAATTACCTCGAGGGTGGTCACCTCTCGGCGCTGATCAACGGCCCTGCGGCCTTGATCGTGCTCGGCGGCACCTTGGCTGCGGCGCTGCTGCAGTCACCCATGAGCGCCTTCAAGCGGGCGCTGCAGATCGTGCGCTGGATTCTTTTTCCGCCGCGTATCGACCTGGCTGGCGGTATCGACCGGGTGGTCAACTGGAGCATGACCGCACGCAAGGAAGGCCTGCTGGGCCTGGAAGGCGTGGCCGATGCCGAGCCCGATCCTTACGCGCGTAAGGGCTTGCAGCTGCTGGTCGACGGTGCCGAGCCTGAAGCCATCCGCAGCATCCTCGAAGTGGATTTCTACACCCAGGAAAGCCGCGACATCCAGGCTGCCAAGGTGTTCGAGTGCATGGGCGGCTATGCGCCGACCATCGGTATCATCGGTGCGGTCATGGGCCTGATTCATGTCATGGGCAACCTGGCCGACCCTTCGCAACTGGGTAACGGTATTGCCGTCGCCTTTGTCGCCACCATCTACGGTGTGGCGAGTGCCAACCTGATCCTGCTGCCGATTGCCAACAAGCTCAAGGCGCTGGCCATGCGTCAGTCGCGCTACCGGGAAATGCTCCTGGAAGGCCTGCTGTCGATTGCCGAGGGCGAGAACCCGCGCTCGATCGAGCTGAAGCTTCAGGGCTTCATGGAGTAACACATGGCACGCCGTCGACAACCTGAGGAACACGAAAACCACGAACGCTGGCTGGTGTCCTACGCGGACTTCATCACCTTGCTGTTCGCCTTTTTCGTGGTCATGTACTCGATTTCCTCGATCAACGAGGGCAAGTACAAGATCCTCTCCCAGGCGCTGATCGGGGTGTTCAACGACCCTGAGAAGAGCATGCGCCCGATCCCCATCGGCGATGAGCGGCCGCTGACCGTAAAACCGGCCGAGCCGCTGATCAAGGACAGTGACCAGGTCGATGCCGGCCTGGCGCAAACCAGCAGCGATCCGCTGAAAACCATCACCGATGACGTGCGCGATGCCTTTGGCGACTTGATCAAGTCCGACCAGATGACCGTGCGCGGTAACGAACTGTGGGTCGAGATCGAGCTCAACTCCTCGCTGCTGTTCGGCAGTGGCGATGCGATGCCCAGCGATGTTGCGTTCAACATCATCGAAAAGGTGGCGAAGATCCTCAAGCCGTTCGCCAACCCGGTGCATGTCGAAGGTTTCACCGATGACCTGCCGATCCGCACCGCGCAGTACCCGACCAACTGGGAGCTGTCCTCGGCACGTGCCGCCAGTATTGTCCGCCTGCTGGCGATGGAAGGGGTCAACCCGGCGCGCATGGCGTCGGTCGGCTATGGCGAGTTCCAGCCGATTGCCACTAACGACAGTGCCGAGGGGCGCGCGCGCAACCGTCGGGTAGTACTGGTGATTTCACGCAACCTCGAAGTGCGCCGCAGCCTGACCGGTACCGGCAGCGCCAACGCCACGCCAGATGCGGCAATGAAGCGGGCTGGCACACAAACTGCACCGCCAGCGCTATCACCGACGGTGGGGGGCAATCGCGTCAATCCTCCGTCACCGACCCTATAACCGTTCCCGGCAGGGCAGGTTGCCGTACCGGGAGGAAGCAACGAATGAGAGTCTGGGCAGTAGCCAATCAAAAAGGTGGTGTCGGCAAGACCACCACGTCCATCGCCCTGGCCGGCTTGCTGGCCGAGGCGGGCAAGCGCGTGGTCGTGGTCGACCTCGACCCCCACGGGTCGATGACCAGCTACTTCGGACACAACCCGGACGTGCTGGAGCACAGCTGCTACGACCTGTTCCTGCACAAGGGTACGGTTCCCGAAGGCTTGCCCGGGCAATTGCTGCTGCCGACCAGTGACGAAAAAATATCCCTGCTGCCGTCCAGTACCGCGTTGGCGGTGCTCGAGCGCCAGTCGCCGGGGCAAAGTGGCCTGGGCCTGGTGATCGCCAAGTCTCTGGCGCAGCTGTGGCAGGATTTCGACTACGCCATCATCGACAGCCCGCCCTTGCTTGGCGTGCTGATGGTCAACGCGCTGGCGGCCAGCCAGCAACTGGTGATCCCGGTGCAAACCGAGTACCTGGCGGTCAAGGGCCTGGAGCGCATGGTCAGTACCCTGGCGATGGTCAACCGGTCGCGCAAGCAGGCCTTGCCCTACCACATCGTGCCAACCCTGTTCGACCGCCGCACCCAGGCCTCCATGGGCACCTTGCGGGTGTTGCGTGACGCTTACCCGGAGAACATCTGGCAAGGCTACATCCCGGTCGATACCCGCCTGCGTGATGCCAGCCGTGCCGGGCTAACGCCGTCGCAGTTCGATGGCAAGAGCCGCGGGGTGGTGGCCTACCGGGCGCTGCTCAAGCACCTGCTGACGCACAACATCGCTCAGCAGGTGGCCTGATGAATCACCCGCAAAAGCTTGCTACCGGCCCGCAACTGGCGCTGCAGTCGTACCTTGACGGCTTGCTCCACGAAGCCACCGAGGTACTTGATCGGGTCGAGCCGCTGGTTGAGATCGATGAGTTCCAGGCGGCGGTGCTTGAGGAGCAGGCACGCGATGCCCAGGTTGCGCGTCTGCACAAGCCGGTGGTAGCTCAGGCAGCGCCTTTGCCTTTCGCCGAACCTGCGCCTGTGGTGCTCCCGGCGGTCATGCCGGTTGTAGCGCCTGAGCCTGAGTTCAAACCCGAATCCGAACCGGTCAGTGTCGAAGTCGCCGCCGACCAGCCTGCACCGGTCGAGCCGCTGGTGGAAGTCCACCTGCCTCCAGCGCCCAACCAGCCGGTACCGCCGGCCACCGTTGACGGGCGTCCGGCCTGGGCTGCCGAGCCGTTCGAATGCCTGTTGTTCGACGTCGCCGGGTTGACCCTGGCAGTGCCACTGGTGTGTCTGGGTTCGATCTATTCGCTGGCGGGTCACGAGCTGACGCCGCTGTTCGGCCAGCCAGACTGGTTCCTGGGCCTTCTGCCGAGCCAGAGCGGCAACCTCAAGGTGCTGGACACTGCGCGTTGGGTCATGCCCGACCGCTACCGCGAGGACTTTCGCCAGGGCCTGCAATACGTGATTTCGGTTCAGGGCTATGAGTGGGGCCTGGCGGTGCATCAGGTCAGCCGTTCGCTGCGCCTGGACCCCAACGAGATCAAATGGCGCAGCCAGCGTGGTCAACGCCCGTGGCTGGCCGGTACCGTTATCGAACACATGTGCGCGTTGCTCGACGTTGCCGAACTGGCCGAGTTGATCGCCAGCGGCGCAGTCAAGCAACTGCACGCCAAGCATAACTAATCGATCGCGCCTGCGATCGCACTGAGCACTCCGCCAAAGGCGGATTTTGAGGGATAGGGGAATGAAAAAGTCGTCTGCACAAGGTTCCGAAGATCCGATCCTGCAGTGGGTAACCTTCAAGCTGGACAACGAGTCCTACGGCATCAATGTGATGCAGGTGCAGGAAGTCCTGCGCTACACCGAGATCGCCCCGGTCCCGGGTGCGCCGAGCTACGTGCTGGGCATCATCAACCTGCGTGGCAACGTGGTCACCGTGATCGATACCCGTCAGCGCTTCGGCCTGATGTCGAGTGAAATCACCGACAACAGCCGCATCGTCATCATCGAGGCCGACAAGCAAGTGGTCGGTATCCTGGTCGACAGCGTTGCCGAAGTGGTTTACCTGCGCCAGTCGGAAATCGAGACCGCACCGAATGTCGGTAACGAAGAATCGGCCAAGTTCATCCAGGGCGTGTGCAACAAGAACAACGAACTGCTGATCCTGGTCGAGCTGGATAAGATGATGACCGAGGAAGAGTGGTCCGAGCTGGAGAACATCTGAGTTGATCTTTGAGGTTGCAGTCATATTTCTGGCGTTGCTCTGGGCGCTGAGCCTGTGGTTTTTCCTCAACTACAGCAAGCGCCAGCGCGAGCTGGCCGCCCAGCAGGCCCAGGGTGATGCGCTGCGTGATCAACGCATCAAAGACCTGGCCAAACGACTGGACGACTACCAGAACGGCAGCGTGCGCATGGGCGAAGCCCTGCACGAATTGCGCGCGACGGTGGCGCCCTTGCCGGACAAGCTCCTGCAGCTGGAGCAGCGCGACCCCAACAGCCTGTCGTTCGCCCAGGCGGCGCGGCTGGTGGGCATGGGGGCCAGCGTTGACGAACTCACCCAGTCCTGCGGCCTGACCCAGGCTGAGGCGGAGCTGATGAGCAAGGTGCACCGCAGCGAGTGAGAGAAGAAAAGGCGACCATCAGGTCGCCTTTTTCGTGGTTCAGGTATGCGCCCACGAATGCTGGCCGCCAACCTTGGCGAAACGGCCAAGGGGCAGCAACTCGCGCTCGACCGCACTCCAGGCTTGCAGGTCGACGTACAGCCAGCTTTTGGTTCGCGGTATGGCATAAAGGTTTCTGAGTTGCCGTAATCGGTACAGGTCCGGTAGCAGGCGGTCGACCACGGCGGTCAGCATGCCCGGGCCGGTAAGCCGGTTCAGTCGGCTGGCATAATTGTAGAAACCTGCCGGGTCGCCGTCTTTGTCCGGCCTGGATTGGTAAAAGTCCGGTTCGGCCTGATAGCGCCCGTGCATTTCCTCGGAAATCGCGATCAGCGTCGGGTTACCAGGGTGGCTGCCGATCATGCTGGTGTTGTACTGCTGGTCCATGCTCAGTTTTTCATTGGACATGGCCGGGTGCAGCAGCAGGCCATCCTCGCTGGCAGCAAGTTCCACCTCATCGACACCCTGCGCCCCGCACGGCGTCAACCAACCGATACAGCCGGAGCGGTTGCTGCCCGGCGCGAGCAACTCGTCGTCGACGTCGATGTACAAACCGCCCTCATGATGCAGCATCGGATAGCGCAACACGTCCGAGGCCGAGGCGTAGTTGGTGGCTACGCCGCCATTGCCGTCCAGGGCAGCCTGGTACTGGTCGAAGTACTTGCTTTGCTCGAATGCCCTGAAAAACGCCTGCTCCTCTAGCGGCAGGACGGTCAACCCAGGCGCCTTCACCCGCAGCTGACGCAGGTTTTGCTCGTACACCGATGGGTTGCTGCGGGACAGGAACAAACGGTACTGGTACTGACTGTTCTTCAACTTGTTCGCGTTTTTGCCGAGGTTTTCCACCAGTTCGGCACTGATGGCCTTGTCACCGACCCAGAGGGCGGTAATCGTTTTGGGAATCGGGCGGACGCCTCGCGTGGGGACGGGCAGTTCGACCGGCAGTGGGAGGTCGATGCCCAAGGCGCGCAGGGTGGACGAGCGCATCTGGTCGGTGACCGCCCGGGCATAGGGATCGGTGGGCACAAGGGCGTCGGTGCCTGCCTGGGCTTGATAGTAGGTAGGGTCTACGTTGTTCAGGCTATCGGTTTTGAGAAACAGGTCAAACTCCATGTCGTAGGCCAGATCGAGCTCCTCCACGTAGTCTGGATGGGGCAGAAAATAACCGGCCAGATGATCTGGCTGGCCAGTGTATCGCGGGTAGCGGCGCACTGAGCTGGTGACGGCGGCATTGCCATTATCCAGTGGGGCAATACGCTCGGGGCGGTGAAAGTAGGGGGCAACCTCCAGTTCAGGCAGGCGTGGCGGGTCGACCGGGCTGAGCGGGTAGCCCAGCTGGTCGTTGACCCGGCTAGGCAAGACGAAGCCGTCGCTCTTGACCCGGAACAATGCACTCCCTTTGGCCAGGCCCTCTACAACCAGAGGCGTGGCATTGAACAGGCCATAGGCAATGTTGCCGACTCCGTCAGCCTTATCCTGCAGGGTTTTGCCATTGATCGCCTGGTCCAGGCCCAGGCCCAGTTGCGCGATTCCGCCGACTGCGAGCAGCGGCGCCAGCCCGGGTACCACGAAGGCCAGTGGGGTCAGCAGGTTGAGTGCCGAGGTCAGGTATCCGCGCCATCTGGCCTTGGTCACTTCGCTGTTGCTGGTGATGATGAAATCGGCGTCGGCGTAGCCGCGTTGCTGCTGACGTTCTGCCAGGGCCTGGAACACATCAGCGGTGAGCCGCGGGTTGTATTTTTTCGGTCGATAGTTGACGTAGTCGCGCGGCGACCAGCGACCGTCGGTGGTAAAGCCGGGGCGATTCGAGGACAACCGGTGCACTGCGGGGTATTCCCCCAATCCTGCGAGGGCGGTATCCAGGCCGCTGAAGTCGAGACCATCGGGCGCATCGGCGAGGTTGAAGTGTTGCTTCAGCGCCTGGCGTTTGAGCGGGTCCTGGCATTGGCGGCCGACCCAGTCCTTGAGCTGGACTGCGCTGGCGAACTCCAGCAGCGGTGAGCTGTTTCCAGGCATATAGAGCAAGGTCAGGTCACTGTCGGCGTCGTTGATGTACAACAGGTCTGTGGCGGCATAGCCATAGATACTCAGGGTACTCAGGCGCAATCTGGAGCTGCGCGGCATCAGGCCGGCTGCTTGCCAGGCCAGTTTCCTTGCCGCATCGCTTAGGCTGCCTTCGCCGACCTGCTTGTTGCAGGCCGCGACAAAGCCGAGCTTGGCGGACATGCGGTGGCCTTCCAGGTGGTCGCGCCAGTAGCTGTCGAGCAGGGATTTGTAGCGGCTGTGGAAGTCCAGCTGTTCGATGAAGCGCTGGAAGCCTTCGGCCGGGATCTGCAGGTGCGTTGAATGGTCATAGCGGGCAGGCTCGGTGCGGCGAAACAGCCCGTTGAAGACCTGAAAGGACGTGCCGTACTGGATCAGCTCAGGCGCAGGCAGGCGCTCGACGATCTTGACCGGTCCATCGGGGAAGGTCCCGGCCCAGGGCGCCGAAAACAAGTCGCCAAACAAATCGTTATTGGACTCGCCTTGCCAGTTGGACAGCACGGCCTGGGTCAGGCTCATGCGGCTGATAACCACGGCCTGATAGCCATAGGAACCATCGGGGTGGTAATGCAGGGTCACCACATCGACCTGGTCGGGGTCGAGGGTCAGATTGTGTGTCGCTGCCCAGCCTCGGATGGCCCGGGTGGCTTCGCGGTCAGGGCGCGGAAAGTTGGCCAGATGCTTGCGTACGTATTGCACGCCGGCAGTGTTGATACAGGTTGTGGGCATGTCGGTCACCGTGATGCGAATGGAACCGACAGGCTTGCCCGGCGTGCCGTACTCAGGGTGGTAGATAATGCTGTGACGGGGTGATGTCGCGCTCTGGCGCGGGCGTGTCGGTGAAGCCCTCGGGTGCCTTGCCACGCAGCTGCCAGGCAAAGGCAATGATTTCGGCGATGGTCAGGTACAGCGCCTCAGGAATCCGCTCACCCAGCTCCATGCGCGCGAGCAGGCGCACCAGTTCGGCATTCTCGTAGATCGGTACTTCGTGTTCGCGGGCAATGGCCAGAATGGCCTCGGCCAGCTCGTCGTCACCTTTGGCACTCAGGACCGGGGCCTGTTGACCGTCGTAGCTCAAGGCAATGGCCTGGCGAGGGTTCTTATCGATCATGCGGTTTCACCTACCCTGTGGGAGCGGGCTTGCCCCGCGATAAGAGGGGACTGACTGGACGCAATCGCGGGGCAAGTCGAGTCGTCGCACCGCCGCTCCCACCGACTTCATGCTGTTTCGTCTACCCAGCGTTGCTCCAGTCGGGTACGCGGCCCTTGCGGCGGCGTACCGTGATGGCAATGCAGCTCAGTCACGTTAAGACCGCGTGCCAGCAGGCGTTCGCGCAAGTTACCCAGCTGACCCTCGATCAATTGCGCGGTACTCGGCAGCTCAGCCCACAGCTGGCTGGACAGGGCGCCCTGGCTGATCTGCGCCTGAACCTGTAGCGGCCCCAGTGGGTGCAGGTCGAAGGACAGTTCGACACGCCAGAGCATTTCCAGCGGGTCGCGGCGTTCGCGCTCAGGGTCGGCTTGCTGCTCCGGGGTTTCTTCGCGTTGCAGTTTGACTTGCAGGGGCAGGAAATCCTGGCCGCTACGCAGGGGGATTTCCAATTGCCAGGTGGTCTGCAGGTTGCCATCGGCGGTGGTACCGGTTTGTTCCAGACTGGCCAGTTGATGGCTTTGCAGGCGGGAAATGGCCGCGGCGGCCAGGCGTAGAAGGTGTTCCAGATCGCCTTCGCCGTCCTGGCTCTGCAGCAGCCGCGAGGGCAGGGGAAAGCCGCCGGGCTGCGGGCGCGGGCTGACCTGGCCAAGCATGCCGAGGGCGTTGCGGACCATGCCGGGCATCACCTGGGCCAGGGTGCTGGCGGCGGCGCTCGGGTTGAACTGAGCGTTACCAGGCAACCCCGGCAACAGCTGGGCTACCAGGCGCACCACCTGGGCCTTGAGGTCGGGGGCGAGGTTGGCGGGCATGCCGGCAATCAGCTTGGCCTCCAGGAACACACCGCTGTTGCTCAAGGCCTGGGCAACACCCTTGGGGTCGCTGAGCTGGCGCACATCCGGCAGGCTGGCCAGCAGCTTGTCCACCGTGGCGCGCAATTCACCGGACGAGCTGTTGTCGTCGCGCACCTGCTGCAGGGCACTGAGTAAGCCTTGCAGCGACGCCTGGCGACTCTGCTGGGTGCTCAAGTGCTGGGTGATAGCCAGCTGCTCCTGGCGCCCGCTCAACGGCACGAACGTCAATGATTGATCGCCCTGCACCCGGGCACTGAGCAGGCTGCCCAGCGGCAGTGGGCGAGGGCTGTCGATGGTCAGGGTGGCGCCTGCCTGAGGGCCGCTGAGCAGGCTCACCAGCGAACGGAACTGGGCGAGCTGGCCGAGCACCTGAGGCAGCGCCTGGCTGGTCAGGACCTTGCCTTGCAGCAAGGTGCCGACGGGCATTTCCCGGGTATCGATGCGGGTCAGGCTGGCAACGTTGCTGGCGATCGCCTGTTGCACGCTGATGGTCAGGTTCGAGCTGCTGCTCTGGCTCACCGCCAGCTGGCTGCCTTGCGCCAGTGGCTGGTTGCTGCTGGCCTGGACGTTGGTCTGCTTGCCGTTGTCCTGGGTCAGTTTGAGCAGCATCTGGAAGTCCTGGCCAACCTGACGCAGCGCCAGCACTTCGGCCTTGGCGGTTTCACCGGGGGCCAGCAAGGCTTGTTGCGGTTGCAGCAGGCGCAACAGTTCGCCGGTCATCGCCGAACGCAACTGGGGGGCGGCCGGAATCTGCGCGCCAAGGTTGTTAATTTCGCCTGTCATCAGCTGGCAACCTGTTGAAATAGCCCTCTTTGCAGTAGGACATCACATGTATAATGCCGCCCGATCTTTCGCGATCAGAGCGGCCGGGCTGTATCTGCACTGCCAGTATAACGGCAGCGCCGGGGCCGACTTGAGACAGGCATCCCAAGCATAAGGCGAAACTGTGACCCCTCATCTCGAAGCCGTGGGCCTGGCCTGCGAGCGCGACTGGCGAATGCTGTTCGAAAACCTCGAATTGCACCTGGCTGCAGGCGACATGCTGCAGATCAGCGGCCCCAATGGCAGCGGCAAAACCAGCTTGTTGCGCCTGTTGGCCGGGCTCATGAGTCCGACTGCCGGGCAGATTCGCCTCGACGGTAAACCCCTGGTTGAACAGCGCCACGAGCTGGCGAAAATCCTCCTGTGGATCGGCCATGCCGCCGGTATCAAAGACCTACTCAGCGCCGAAGAGAACCTCGCCTGGCTCTGTGCCCTGCATCGCCCGGCCGAACCTGAAGCGATCTGGAAAGCCCTTGAGGCGGTCGGCCTGCGCGGTTTCGAGGATGTTCCCTGTCATACCCTGTCGGCTGGCCAGCAGCGCCGGGTGGCGCTGGCCCGCCTGTATCTGGACAGTCCGCCGTTGTGGATCCTCGACGAACCCTTCACCGCCCTCGACAAACAGGGCGTGGCGCAGCTTGAGGCGCACCTGGCAGCGCACTGCGAGCAGGGCGGTATGGTCGTGCTGACCACCCACCACACGCTGGAGCGCAAACCGTCCGGTTACCGTGAACTGAATCTGGGGCAGTGGGCCGCATGAGTGTCTTTGTCCTGTTGTTGCGTCGTGAAGCACGTCTGTTGTGTCGCCGTCCGGCGGAGCTGGCCAACCCGCTGGTGTTCTTCGCCATCGTCATCGCACTGTTCCCGTTGGCGGTCGGTCCCGAGACTCAATTGTTGCAAACCTTGTCTCCGGGACTGGTCTGGGTAGCGGCCCTTTTATCGGTTTTGCTCTCGCTGGACGGGCTTTTCCGCAGTGATTTCGAGGATGGATCGCTGGAGCAGTGGGTCCTTTCGTCGCACCCCCTGCCTCTTCTGGTACTGGCAAAAGTACTGGCACACTGGGCCTTTTCCGGCCTGGCACTGGTATTGTTGGCACCCTTGCTGGCACTGATGCTAGGTTTGCCTTCGGCCTGCCTGCCGGTGCTGCTGGCATCGTTGTTGCTCGGTACTCCGGTACTGAGCCTGCTGGGCGCTGTGGGTGCAGCCCTGACAGTCGGTCTGAAACGTGGCGGCCTGCTGCTGGCGCTACTGATTCTGCCGTTATATATCCCGGTATTGATCCTGGGCAGTGGCGCCTTGCAGGCGGCATTGCAAGCTATGCCGGCGACCGGTTATCTGCTTTGGCTTGGTAGCCTGACCGCCCTGGCAGTAACTCTGGCACCCTTTGCAATAGCGGCTGGCCTGAAGATCAGCGTCGGCGAATAATGAGGTCTGGGCCCTGCCCAGCAAAGACCCTGGATGTACCGTGATGAAAAGCAGCGTTATCAGCTGGACGTGGTTTCATAAACTGGGTTCGCCCAAGTGGTTCTATGCCATCAGCGGGCGCATGCTGCCGTGGCTGACGGTGGCCGCGATCCTGTTGATCGGCATCGGCGTGATCTGGGGCCTGGCCTTCGCTCCCCAGGATTATCAACAGGGCAACAGTTTTCGCATCATCTACATTCACGTACCGGCCGCCATGCTGGCGCAGTCCTGCTACGTGATGCTGGCCGTGGCCGGGGTGGTCGGGCTGGTGTGGAAGATGAAGATTGCCGACGTCGCCTTGCAGTGTGCAGCGCCGATCGGCGCCTGGATGACCGCCGTGGCGCTGGTCACCGGTGCCATCTGGGGCAAGCCGACCTGGGGCAGCTGGTGGGTCTGGGACGCACGCCTGACCTCGATGCTGATCCTGCTGTTCCTGTACTTCGGTCTCATCGCCCTGGGCCACGCCATCACCAACCGTGAGAGCGCGGCCAAGGCCTGCGCGGTGCTGGCGATTGTCGGGGTGATCAACATCCCGATCATCAAGTACTCGGTGGAGTGGTGGAACACCCTGCACCAGGGGGCCACCTTCACCCTTACCGAAAAGCCCGCCATGCCGGCGGAGATGTGGCTGCCACTGCTGCTGACGGTGCTGGGGTTCTATTGCTTCTTCGGTGCCGTGCTGTTGCTGCGCATGCGCCTTGAAGTGCTCAAGCGCGAAGCGCGCACCAGTTGGGTCAGGGAGGAGGTATTGAGCAGCCTGGGTCGGGAGATGGCACGATGAGTTTTGCCTCTTTCAGTGATTTTCTCGCCATGGGCCATCACGGCCTGTACGTCTGGTCGGCCTACGGCATCTGCCTGCTGGTGCTGGCCGTCAACGTTGCCTTGCCGCTGCTGGCCCGGCGCCGTTACCTGCAAGAAGAGGCGCGTCGTCTGCGCCGGGAGAACAACCAGTGAATCCGCAACGCAAGAAGCGCCTGTTCATCATCCTCGGCCTGCTGGCCGGGGTTGGCATCGCCGTGGGCCTGGCCTTGAGCGCCCTGCAGCAGAACATCAACCTGTTCTACACCCCGACCCAGATCGCCAACGGCGAAGCCCCGCTCGATACCCGCATTCGCGCCGGCGGCATGGTTGAGAAGGGCTCGTTGCAACGTTCGGGCGACTCGCTCGACGTACGCTTTGTGGTCACCGACTTCAACAAGTCGGTGCCGATCACCTATCGCGGCATCCTTCCCGACCTGTTCCGTGAAGGCCAAGGCATCGTTGCCCTGGGCAAGCTCAATGCCGAGGGCGTGGTAGTGGCCGATGAAGTACTGGCCAAGCACGACGAGAAGTACATGCCGCCAGAGGTGACCAAAGCCCTCAAGGAAAGCGGTCAGGTTGCCACCGATGCGGGAGCCAAGCCATGAACGCCGCGCTGATCATTCCCGAACTCGGCCAGCTGGCCATGATCCTGGCGATCTGCTTTGCCGCCGTCCAGGCCACGGTGCCGTTGCTCGGTGCCTGGCGCGGCGACAGCCTGTGGATGAGCCTGGCACGGCCTGCAGCCTGGGGGCAGTTTGCCTTCCTGGCGTTTGCTTTTGCCTGCCTGACCCATGCGTTCATGACCGACAACTTCTCGGTCGCCTATGTCGCCAACAACTCCAACAGCGCCTTGCCCTGGTACTTCAAGTTCAGCGCCGTATGGGGCGCCCACGAGGGCTCTTTGCTGCTCTGGGCGATGATCCTCGGCGGCTGGACCTTCGCGGTATCGGTGTTTTCCCGACAACTGCCACAGGTGATGCTGGCCCGCGTGCTGGCGGTGATGGGCATGATCAGCGTCGGCTTCCTGTCGTTCCTGATCGTCACCTCCAACCCGTTCCAGCGCCTGCTGCCGCAGGTGCCGACTGACGGCGCCGACCTCAACCCGCTGCTGCAGGACATCGGCCTGATCGTTCACCCGCCGATGCTGTACATGGGCTATGTGGGCTTCTCGGTGGCCTTTGCCTTCGCTATCGCTGCCTTGCTCGGTGGTCGCCTGGACGCCGCCTGGGCGCGCTGGTCGCGGCCTTGGACCCTGGTTGCCTGGGCCTTTCTGGGTATCGGTATCACCCTCGGCTCGTGGTGGGCTTACTACGAACTGGGCTGGGGCGGCTGGTGGTTCTGGGACCCGGTGGAAAACGCCTCGTTCATGCCCTGGCTGGTAGGCACCGCATTGATTCACTCGCTGGCGGTTACTGAAAAGCGCGGTGTGTTCAAAAGCTGGACCGTGCTGCTGGCGATCGCCGCGTTCTCGCTGAGCCTGCTCGGTACCTTCCTGGTTCGTTCCGGGGTGCTGACCTCGGTGCACGCCTTCGCTTCCGATCCGGAGCGCGGCGTGTTCATCCTGATTTTCCTGCTGTTTGTCGTCGGTGGCTCGCTGACCCTGTTCGCCCTGCGCGCACCGGTGGTCAAGAGCCAGGTCGGTTTTGCCCTGTGGTCGCGTGAAACGCTGCTGCTGGCCAACAACATCGTGCTGGTAGTCGCCGCCTCGATGATCCTCCTCGGCACTTTGTACCCACTGATCCTCGATGCCCTGACCGGTGCCAAACTGTCGGTCGGCCCGCCGTACTTTGACGCGCTGTTCATCCCGCTGATGGCCTTGCTCATGGCGGTGATGGCCATCGGTGTGCTGGTGCGCTGGAAAGACACGCCAAGCAAATGGCTGCTGGGCATGCTGACCCCGGTGCTGATCGCCAGTGCCGTGCTGGCGCCGATCGGCGGTCTGCTGGTCGACGACTTCGACTGGCAAGTGCTGACCACTTTCGCGCTGGCTGCGTGGATTGTCCTCGCTGGCGTGCGCGATATTTTCGACAAGACCCGCCACAAGGGGCTGTTCAAAGGCCTGCGCGGTCTCAATCGCAGCTACTGGGGCATGCATGTCGCCCACCTGGGGCTGGCGGTCTGTGCCTTGGGCGTGGTGCTGTCGAGCAACAACAGTGCCGAGCGCGACCTGCGCCTGGCGCCGGGCGAGTCGGTTGAGCTGGCCGGTTACCAGTTCATCTTCGAAGGCGCCAAGCACTTCGAAGGGCCGAACTTCACCTCCGACAAAGGCACCGTGCGGGTCGTCGAAGACGGCCGCGAAATCAGCGTGCTGCATCCGGAAAAACGCCTGTACACCGTGCAGCAGTCGATGATGACCGAGGCCGGCATCGACGCCGGTTTCACCCGCGACCTCTACGTCGCCCTCGGCGAGCCGCTGGACAACGGCGCCTGGGCTGTGCGTGTACACGTCAAACCCTTCGTGCGCTGGATCTGGCTGGGCGGTCTGCTGACCGGCCTGGGCGGCCTGCTGGCGGCCATGGATGGACGTTATCGAGTCAAGGTCAAAGCCCGGGTGCGTGAAGTACTGGGCATGTCTGGAGCAACTGCATGAAGCGTTGGATCATGGTGTTGCCGCTGGCGGTGTTTCTGCTGGTGGCGGTGTTTCTCTACCGCGGTCTGTTCCTCGACCCCACCGAGTTGCCGTCGGCGATGATCGGCAAGCCGTTTCCGGCCTTTGCTCTGAAAACGGTGCAGGATGGCAAACCTTTGACCCAGGCCGACCTGATCGGCAAGCCGGCGCTGGTCAATGTCTGGGCCACCTGGTGCCCGTCGTGCAAGGTCGAGCACCCGTACCTGAACAAACTGGCCGAGCAGGGCGTGGTCATCCATGGGGTCAATTACAAGGATGACAATGCGGCCGCGATCAAGTGGCTGGCCGAGTTCCACAATCCTTATCAGCTCAATATCAGCGACGACCAAGGCAGCCTGGGCCTGAACCTGGGTGTCTATGGCGCGCCGGAAACCTTCCTGGTCGACGCCAAGGGCATCATCCGTTACAAGCACGTCGGTGTGGTTGATGCTACGGTCTGGCGCGAACAGCTGGCGCCGCTGTATCAGGGCCTGGTCGATGAGGCCAAACCATGAAGCGCTGGCTAGCAGCCGCTGTGCTCGGCCTGAGCCTGGCCGGGGTGACCCAGGCGGCGATCGATACCTATCAGTTCGCCGATGACGCCGAACGCGAGCGTTACCACGACCTGACCAAAGAACTGCGCTGCCCGAAGTGCCAGAATCAGGACATTGCCGATTCCAACGCGCCGATCGCCGCCGACCTGCGTCGGGAGATCTTCCGTATGCTCGGCGAAGGCAAGAGCAACCAGCAGATCATCGACTTCATGGTCGATCGTTACGGTGATTTCGTGCGCTACAAGCCTGAGCTGACCGCCCGCACCTGGTTGCTGTGGTTCGGCCCGGGTGTGTTGCTGGTGGGCGGCTTTGGCCTGCTCGCGCTGATCGTGCGCAAGCGTCGGGCGCAGAGCGCTGGTGGCCCTGTCGACCTTTCCCCCGAGGAGCGTGAGCGCCTCGCCAAATTGCTGGACAAAGAACAGACCCATGACTGATTTCTGGCTTGCTGCAGGCCTGCTGTTGCTGGTGGCCCTGAGCTTTTTGCTGATCCCGGTGTTGCGCGGCCGTCGTGCGCAACTGGAAGAAGACTGCACTGCGCTTAACGTCGCCCTGTACCAGGAGCGCGTTGCCGAGCTGACTGCCCAACAGGCGGCCGGTGTGCTTGATCAGGCGCAACTGGCCAAGGGCCGGGATGAGGCCGCCCGCGAGCTGTTGGCCGACACCGAAAACGCCGAACCCCAGCGCCTGGGCCGTCTGGGCAAGCCGCTGCCGTTGCTGGCCGCCGTATTGGTGCCGCTGATGGGGCTGGGCCTGTACCTGCATTTCGGTGCCAGCGAGCAGGTCGAACTGACCCAGCAGTTCGCCAAGGCGCCGCAGTCGATGGAAGAGATGACCACGCGTCTTGAGCGTGCCGTCGAAGCGCAACCTGATTCAGCCGAAGGTCTGTACTTCCTCGGTCGCGCCTATATGGCCCAGGAGCGGCCAGCCGATGCCGCCAAGGTCTTCGAACGTGCCGCCGGCCTGGCCGATCGTCAGCCTGAGCTGCTCGGACAATGGGCCCAGGCGCTGTACTTCGCCAACGACAAGCAGTGGACTGCGCAGCTGCAGTCGCTGACCGACGAGGCGCTCAAGGCCGACCCTAACGAGGTCACCAGCTTGGGACTGCTCGGTATCGCAGCCTTCGAGAGCGAGCATTACCAGCAAGCCATTGATTACTGGAATCGCCTGTTGGTGCAATTGCCTGAAGGCGATGCCTCGCGGGCTGCGTTGCAGGGCGGTATTGAACGCGCCCAGGAAAAACTCAAGGCGGGCGAAGGCAAAGTCGCCTCTGCACCGGCAGTGGCTGCAACTGGCGCACGGCTGAAAGTACGGGTCGAGCTGGCGCCAGCGCTCAAAGACAAGGTCAAGCCTGACGACACGGTGTTCATCTTCGCCCGCGCCAGCTCCGGCCCGCCCATGCCGCTGGCGGCCAAGCGCGTGACCGTGGCGCAGTTGCCGATTGAAGTGGAGCTCAGCGACAGCGATGCGATGATGCCGAGCATGAAACTGTCGAGCTTTCCCGAAGTCCAACTGGTTGCGCGCGTCTCGCGTGCTGGCAAGCCGACCCAGGGCGAGTGGATCGGTCACAGCAGCCCGCTGGCCAGCAGCACCACTGCCGCGCAGCACCTGACCATCGACAGCCCGGACCAGTAAGAGAATCACTATGAACAGCATCGCACGCCTTGCCCTTCTTTCCCTGGCCGTAGGCCTGAGCGCGTGTACTGTTCATCAGCCCTCGGAACCGACGGTGCCACCGATCGAAAGCCTGCCGCCGGGGCCGAGCACCAAACCGGCGCCGCGCCCGAGCACGGTACCGAGCAAACCGGCGGTGGTCACTCCGGCGCCCAAACCCATGCCGCGCACCTCCGCCAGCTTCGCACCGCCACCCGGTGGTGCCAGCCACTGGGATCCGCGCCTGGGTGTGTATGTGCTCGAAGGCAAGACCAACACCTTCTACCGCCAGCGTACCTACTACCGCTGGAACAATGGCTGGAGCTGGTCGACCAACCTCAACGGCCCCTGGCAGGAAACCGACAGCAGTGGTGTGCCAGGCGGTCTGGGCCGGGCTTTCGCGCAATAGCCCAAGCTGCGCATAATGCTCCCTCGCATTGAGCCGGAGGGTGGCATGAGCAAGACAGTCCTGGTACTGGTGGAAACCGTTGACGATTACCTGCCGTTACTGGAACAGGCGGGTTATCGCCTGATCCGCGCGCAGACGCCACAACGGCGCGCCGAGGCCATCGCCCACCACGCCAATGAAATCGACGCCGTGCTGACCCGTGGCCCATTGGGCCTGACCGCCGATGAAATCGCGACCTTGCCGAATTTGAAAATCATCTGTGTGATCGGCGCCGGTTACGAACAGGTGGACCTGGCGGCAGCGGCGGTGCGTGGCATCACCGTCACCAATGGCGCCGGGGCCAATGCCAATGCGGTGGCTGACCATGCCATGGCGCTGCTGCTGGCGGTGGTCCGTGACATTCCGCGTGCCGATGCCTCGACCCGTCGTGGCGAATGGAACCGGGTCATCAGCCCGTCGGTCAGTGGCAAGCGCCTGGGTATCCTCGGTCTCGGCGCTGTCGGCCTGGCTATCGCCAAACGCGCGGCGCAGGGCTTCGACATGCAGGTCAACTATCACAACCGCAATCCACGCCAGGATGTGCCCTACCACTATTGCGAGAGCCCGCTGGCGCTGGCTCAGGCCTCGGACTTTCTGATTGTCGCGACGCCCGGTGGCGCCACTACCCGTCAATTGATCGACACCCCGGTGCTTGAAGCGCTGGGCGCGGAGGGCTTTCTGGTCAACATCGCCCGGGCCAGTGTGGTCAGTACTGCAGACATGGTCCAGGCGCTGCGCACGGGGGTCATTGCCGGGGCGGCGCTGGATGTGTTCGATGACGAGCCGGCGGTGCCGGAGGCCCTCAAGGCCCTGGGCAATGTGGTCTTGACCCCGCATGTAGCAGGACAGTCGCCGGATGCGGCTCACGACACGGTACAGCTGGTGCTGAAAAATCTGCAGGCATTCTTTGCCGGTGAACCGGTACTGACACCCGTGACGGCTTAGCCGGCGAAGGGGGCGTCCAGTCAGCTGCTAGACTGAGTCCCTCCATCCCAGCAAGGAGCCTTGATCATGTCCCTGATCAAACACGGCAGCTGCCTGTGCGGTGCCGTCAAATTCAGTGTCAGCCTGGAAAAAGCCAGTGTCGACGCCTGCCATTGCAGCATGTGCCGCAAATGGGGTAGTGGACCGCTGTTTTCGGTGATCTGTTCGGAACCGGTGACATTTACTGCCGGGACGCCAGTGTTCTATGACTCTTCCGAGTGGGCGCAGCGCTGTTTTTGCGGCAAGTGCGGTACGCATCTGCTGTACCGCTTGAAGAGTGGCAAGTTCGAGTCGGTATCGGTGGGGGTACTGGAAGGCGATACCGACTGGGTCTTCGACCTGCAGGTGTACATCGACGAGAAGCCAGTGTACTACTGCTTTGCCAACGATACGAAAACCATGACCCGGGCCGAAGTCGAAGCGCTGTTCAATTGAGCGCCAGCAACCAGTCTGCAAACACCTGCGCCGCTGGCGAGCAGGGGGCCTGTTTGTCGTGCACCAGATAGTCGGCTTGCCCGGTGTGTACGACAAACGCCGATACCTGGCGGATCGAACCCTGGTCGATGCGCTCGCGGGCCATGAATTCCCAGCCAAGCCCCACCCCCATGCCTTGCAACACCGCTTCGAACACCAGATTGACCTGGTTGAAGGTCACCGCATCGGCGGGCGCCCGGTAGCGCAGCCCTTGGTGGCTGAACCAGTCCTGCCAGTCCAGGCAGTTCCAGGCCGAGGCATCCAGTTGAATCAGCGGCAAGGTTTGCAGCGCCTGCAGCGAGTCGATCGCCGGCAGGGCGCGCTTGACGCTGGCGATCGGGTAGATGGTTTCGTCGAACAGCTTGTCGGCCTTGAGTGAACTCCAGTGGCCATGGCCATAGAGAATGCCGAAATCGTAGTGGGCGATATCGCTTTCACTGATCTCGTTACTGGCGTGGATGTTCACGGTCAGTTCGGGATGCTGTTCGTTAAAGCGCAGCAGACGCGGGAACAGCCAGTACTGAGCAACGGCATGAGTGCAGATGACGCTGACATTGCGACTGCTATGGCCGGCTTTCAGGCGCAGCACGTTGGCCAGCAGGCTCTCCAGCATCGGTTCGACAATTGCGTTGAAGCCTTCTCCGGCCGAGGTCAGGGCGATGCCGCGGGCCCGGCGTTCGAACAGTACGGCGCCGAGGTGTTGTTCCAGCAGCTTGATCTGTTTGCTCACTGCGCTTTGCGTCAGGTAAAGCTCGCTGGCGGCGCGGGTGAAACTGCCGGTGCGCACCACTGCTTCAAAAGCGATCAGGGTGTCCAGCGGGGGCAGGTGGCGGCTGAAACGACTCATGCTGGCAATCCGTTCTGAGGAATGGCTGCATCATAAAGTCGATACTTACAGGCTGAAAGCCATTCCATACAGGAATGCCTGCATGCCTAATGATCTTTTGTCCGGACGACGGCCAAACGGTAGCCTGCGCACTTCTTTGAACAGGAGCGGGCAAGTGAAACAGGGTGTGGCCTACGCCGGGGTAGCCGGGGCGATGTGGGGGCTGGTGCTGATGGTGCCGCAGTTGTTGCCAGAGTTCAGTCCGGTGTTGCTCAGTTGTGCGCGCTTTGTGCTGTTCGGGGGGGTGACGCTGGTACTCGCGCTGCCGATGCGCAAGGCCCTCGGAAAACTGACCCTGGCCGATCTGTGGATGCTGGGGCGCTTGGCCCTGGTCGGCAACCTGCTGTATTTCATCTGCCTGGTGGCGGCTATCCAGCGCCTTGGCGTAGCGCCCGCTTCGCTGATTGTCGGTGTGTTGCCACTGACCATTACCCTGTATGGTCGCCATGACAGCGGCGGGGTAGCGCTCAAACAGTTGTTCGCGCCGCTGCTGCTGATTCTTGCCGGTATGCTGTGCATCAACCTGCAGACCTTTGCCGTTGAACCGGGCGCGGCGGGCGACAAAGTCGCGGGTGTGCTCTACGCTCTGGCAGCCTTGGCCTGCTGGACCTGGTACGCGGTTAACAACAGCCGATATCTCAAACAGTGCGGACATTTCGACAGTCATCAATGGTCGGTGTTGTGCGGCGTGATGACCGGGGTGTTCAGCCTGGTGCTGGTGGCGGTTATCGCACTGTGGCAGCCGTCACAGCTTCAGGTGCAGGCGTCGGCCGAGCGCTGGTGGCTGTTCTGGCTTTACAGCCTGGGCTGCGCGGTTTTTGGCTCGTGGCTGGCGGCGCTGCTGTGGAATGCCGCGTCCAAGCGCATGCCGTTGACCTTGAGCGGCCAACTGATCGTCTTTGAAACCCTGTTTGCCTTGCTCTATGCCTTCATCTGGCGGCAAAGCGGGCCGAGCCTGCTGGAGGCTGCGGCAATCCTCCTGGTGATCGGCGGCGTTTGCTGGTCGATGCGTCAGCACGGGCCTGCGGTGGGAGCGGGCTTGCCCCGCGAGGCGACTTGACTGATACACCGCAATCGCGGGTCAAGCCCGCTCCCACAGACTGCTGCTCCTTGCAAAACTCATTCAATCCTGAGAAAAGGCTGCGATTAAAGGCATACCACGAGGTCACGCATGAGCAGCGAACTGCAAATCATCGATATCCAGCTGGGCGAAGGCAAGGAAGCGGTCAAGGGTGCGCTGATTACCACCCAGTACACCGGCTGGCTGGAAGACGGCACGAAATTCGACTCGTCCTACGATCGCGGCAAACCGTTCCAGTGTGTGATCGGCACTGGCCGGGTCATCAAGGGCTGGGATCAGGGCCTGATGGGCATGAAGGTCGGCGGCAAGCGCAAGCTGGTGGTGCCGTCTCACCTGGCTTATGGCGAGCGCAGCATGGGTGCGATCACGCCACATTCGAACCTGACGTTCGAGATCGAGTTGCTGGAAGTCCTGACCCGCGACGAGTGACAGGCGCCTGTCTTAATCCGGCAACATCACGGCACTAAAGTCACTCGTGCTCAGGGTTGAGCAGTCAGGGATCGAACCAAACGGGATTCTCGCACTCTCAGTTAGCCCGCTCCACGGATGGAACAACAGACAGGGATCACCCGCGGCCTCGGCCGCGGCGTGTCATACGCGGGCCAGCGTTATCCCTTTTTGCCGTAAAGAGCCCGCACCATGAAGTTGTCGACCCTGTTCAAACGCCACCGCCATGCCTTGTGTTCTATGGCCCTGCTCGGTGGTGTCACGCTGCTGGCCGTGGAAGCCGTCGAAAGCCGCGCCGAGCCAGTGGACGGCGTCCAGACTCTGGTGTTCCTGCGCCATGCGGAAAAACCGGGGGAAGGTCTGGGCCAGCTTAACTGCCAAGGCCTGAATCGCGCCCTGGACCTGGCCACCTTGCTCCCGGAGAAGTTCGGCAAGGCCGACTATGTGTTCGCCGCCAATCCGTCTCGCCACGTTGAAGAAGGCAGCAAGGATGACGCTTACAGCTACATCCGCCCATTGATGACCATCAGCCCGAGCGCCATCAAGCTTGGCCTGCCGGTGAACATCGACTTTGGCGCCAACGACACCGGCGCACTGGCCGACGAGTTGCTGCAGGACAAATACCGCAATGCCACCGTCTACACCGCCTGGTCCCACGGTTACCTGCCCGAACTGATCAATACCGTGGCCGGCAAGGCCCTGGGTGAGAAGCGGGTGATTACAGAGGACTGGGATGGCGACGATTTTGACTCGCTGTACGTCCTGACCCTGACCTGGCACGACGGCAAGGCCAGTCTGCTTAGCCGCAACTACAAGCAAGGCCTGAACAACGGCGAGCATAGTTGCCCAAGCTGATCAAAGGGTGGGAGCGGGCTTGCCCCGCGATGCGATTTGACTGAAATACTGCAATCGCGGGGCAAGCCCGCTCCCACCGGAGGTGTTACCCCATCGGCGGCAAGCGCCGCTTGACCGGTGTTTTTTTCACGATTGCGGTGTTGGTCTCGGCATGGCTGTTGAGCTTGTCCAGCACCGTGTCCAACTGCTCCATCGAGCGCACATGCAAGCGGGCGATAAAACAGTCATCACCGGTGACCTTGTCGCACTCAGTGAACTCGGGAATGGCCATGATCTGCCGCTCCACTTCCTGCAACTGCCCCGGCAACGGTCGCACCCGCACGATTGCCTGCAACTGATAACCAAAGCAGCGCGGGTCGATTTCGACCGTGTAGCCTTTGAGTACACCGCGTTCCTCAAGGCGGCGCAGGCGTTCGCTGACGCTGGGTGCAGACAAACCGCTGAGCTGCGCCAGGGCCTTGAGCGAGCGGCGCGAGTCTTCCATCAGCGCCTTTATCAACAACTGGTCGATATCGTCGGTCATCTCAGTCTCGTTAGGCAGATTGCGAAATCTGCCTTGATAGTAAAGGTGTCTTTGCAGTTTAGCCTGTTTAATCCACTGGAGCAGGCAGCGCCAGGCTCGCATAATTTAGCCATCGTTCAGGAGGTGAGTGATGGACAGTTCAATACGCCGTGGTTCGCTGGAAATGGTCGCCGCGATGCTGATCTCGGGGACTATTGGCTGGTTTGTGCTGGTGTCCGGGCAACCGGTGCTGGATGTGGTGTTCTGGCGCTGCGTGTTTGGCGCTGGCACCTTGCTGTTGATCTGCCTGGCCATGGGCTTTCTCAAGCCCGGCATTCTGACCTTGGCCACCTTCGCCCTTGCAGTGCTCAGTGGTGTGGCGATCGTCGGCAACTGGGTGTTGTTGTTCGCCTCCTACTCGCGGGCTTCGATTGCCATCGGTACCGCGGTGTACAACGTCCAGCCGTTCATGCTGGTGGGGCTGGCGGCAGTGTTTCTCGGTGAGAAGATCACCGTGCAGAAGCTGTTCTGGCTGGCGCTGTCGTTTGCCGGGATGCTGGCGATTGTCAGCGCCCACGGCAGCCAGGGCGGCAGCGGTAATGACTATCTGTTGGGGATCGGCCTGGCTCTGGGCGCGGCGTTCCTGTATGCGCTGGCGGCGTTGATCATCAAGCGTCTGAGTGGTACGCCACCGCACCTGATTGCGTTGATCCAGGTGTGCACCGGCATCCTGTTGCTGGCGCCCTGGGCCAATACCTCGGGCCTGCCCAGCGAGGCCGGTGCGCTGGCTTCGCTGGTCACGCTGGGGATCGTTCACACGGGGGTGATGTATGTGCTGCTGTACGGTGCCATCCAGAAACTGCCGACCGCGTTGACCGGGGCCTTGTCGTTCATCTACCCGATCGCGGCGATCTTGGTTGACTGGTTCGCCTTCGACCACCGCCTGGCGCCGCTGCAGTGGCTGGGGGTGGCGACGATCCTGCTGGCCGCCGCCGGTATGCAGCAAGGCTGGTGGTTCAAACCGGCGGTCAAGGTTGCGACGGTCAAGCCGGACTGAGCGCGGCGCGGTCGATCAGCGCTGCCACTTCGGCAGCCCGCGAGGCCAATGAGGCGTGGCTGGCGTCCAGGCGCAACACTTCTTTCGGGTTCATGCGTTTGGACATCATTTCCTGATTGGCCGGGGCGATCATCCGATCGTGGGTGGAGAGCTGATACCAGGTAGGTTTGTGCTTCCACGCCGGGTTGTTGATGGTGTCACCGAAGGTGCTGGCCAGCGGGGCTTTCTGGGTCACGCTCATGACCAGCCCTTCGTCCTTGTTCAGGTCCTGGCAGAAGCTTTCGTGGAGTTTGTCGGGTTTGATCCACAGGTAACCGTCCGCATCCGGCTGCAGGTTGGCGGCTGCCTCAGGCGGGTTTTGTCCGGTAATGCTGCCAGGGCTTTCGCCGTCGTCAGGGGCGAAGGCGGCGATGTACACCAGGCCGGTGACATTGGGCAGATTACCCATCTGGGTGATCACCGCGCCGCCATAGGAATGACCGACCAGCAGCACCTTGCCAGGAATGGACGCGACCATTTTGCGTGTGCGTTCGGCGTCATCGGCCAGCGAGGTCAGGGGCATTTCCACGGCGTGCAGGTCGCGGTAACCCAGGCGTGACAATTCAAGAATGACTTTGCTCCAGTGGGCGGCGCCGCCCCAGAAGCCGTGGACCAGGACAATGCTAGGTTTTTCGCTCATGGTGGTTGTCCAGCAGATGAGGGTGGGATAGGCAGTGTAGATGCTCCCGGTGGTTTCGGGTGGCGTACCGGTTGCGCTACCGAGTGGGCGTGGTCAGGGTAGAATAGGCGGCTTTCCTGTATTGAATCTGCCCATGACTTCTGTGATCGACACTCTCCAGCAACACCTGCTTGCGGCGCTTGACCCGGCGCCGGCCGAAACCCGCCGGTTGTTTCATGGCCGCGGGCGCTGCTGGCCGGGGCTTGAGCAGATCACCGTGGACTGGTTGCAGGGTGTGCTGCTGGTGTCGCTGTTTCGCGAACCACCGGAAGGTCAATTGCCGGAGCTGGAGCAGATGCTGTTGGCGCTGGCCCAGGCGCCGTGCTGGAGTGGGCAGGCCATGCTGATCCAGCATCGCTACCTGCCCGACAGTCCCGGGCAGTGGTTGCTGGGTTCACCGAGTGAGCACTGGCTGATTGATGAAGACGGTTTGCGCTATCAGCTGGATCTTGGTTTGAAGCAGAACACCGGGTTGTTTCTCGACATGCGCTACGGACGGCGCTGGGTGCGTGAGCAGGCGGCGGGCAAGCGGGTATTGAACCTGTTTGCCTATACCTGTGGGTTTTCGGTGGCGGCAATTGCCGGTGGTGCCGAGCAGGTGGTCAATCTGGATATGGCGCGTTCGGCGCTGAGCCGCGGGCGGGATAATCATCGGCTCAATGGTCATGACCTGGGGCGGGTGAGTTTTCTCGGGCATGAGTTGTTCAAGTCGTGGGGCAAGGTGCGTAAGTCCGGGCCTTATGATCTGATCATTATCGATCCGCCGACCTTTCAGAAAGGCAGCTTTGTGTTGACTCAGGATTACCGCAAGATTTTGCGGCGGTTGCCTGAGCTGTTGACTGACGGTGGGACGGTGTTGGCGTGTGTCAATGATCCGGCCATCGGGCCTGAGTTTTTGATTGAAGGTATGGCTGAGGAGGCGCCGGATCTGGTGTTTGTCGAGCGTTTGGCCAACCCACCGGAGTTTCCCGATAACGATCCGGCGGGTGGGCTCAAAGCGCTGGTGTTCCGCCTGTAGGAGCGGATTCATCCGCGATGGACTGCGTAGCAGGCCCATTGTCTGGGGCCGCGCTGCGACCCATCGCGGATAAATCCGCTCCTACAGAGGCTGGCATCTGTCGCGCTTCTCTGTGGGCGCTACGCTGGCCCCGAACTACTTACGCAATCGCCGCCATCCCAACACCACCCCACTGACGCTGAGAATCAGCCCTCCAACACTGAAGACAATCATCCAGATATCCCAAACCGGCCGCCGCTGCAGCAACGGCAACCAGTCCCAGCTATGCAACAAGGCAAACAACCAGCGTGATACCCGCTTGGGTTGATCGAGCACACCAAGCACTTCCCCGGTGTACAGATCCAGATGCAACCAGGTCTGTTGCGAATCATCAAAGCGCACCCGCAACACCGGCAAACGCTTTTCCAGATGCCCGAGCATGCTCTGCTCAGCCCGTGCGTAGTAGTAAAAGTCGTAGCTATCGAGTAGCTCACTGTGCATCCGCCCCTGCGGCAAAATCGCCTGCGCAGCGCGTTCCAGCGCCGCCCTCGGCAAGCGGTTATGCACCTGCCCATCGACCATCGACAGCACCCGGGTACGACCCCCACCGTCATGCCCGATCAGATAACCCTGACCACCGACCAGACGCCACTCCAGCTCCCGCGCCACCAATCCTTCATCGGCAAACCTTGAAAGCGCTTCGGGCGCGGAAACAGGAAAGGCTTGGGCCTGCAACGGCCCACCTTGATACGCCGCGGTGTCCAGTGGCGTTGAACTGCTGAAAATCCGCCAGGGATTCATCGACATCAAGCCACTGAAGATCCAGGTGATCGCCAGCACACCAAACAGCAAACCACCGATATGGTGCCAGCGGGCAAACCCCCGATAGGGCGAACGCGAGCCGCTGCGGTAGGGTTTGCTGATGCGCCAGCGCAGCACACCGATCACCGCCCCAAGCACCGCCATGAGCGTGGCCGTCAGCGACAGGTAGATCACCAGATTGCTCCACCAGCCATCCAGGCCGATGCCACGCAGCGGGTACAGCCAGTGCAGCCAGGCGCCGACCCGGTTCCAGCCGCGTTCCAGCGCGCTGGCATCGCGGACCACTGCGCCGGTTTGCCCCGAGATGTACAACAGGGTGCCGTCGGCATCGGCAAGCTGTACCCGTTGCATCGGCCGGTCGGCATCCAACGCACGGGAATGGCTCCAGAGGTCTTCCTGCACCGGCCCCCGATAAACCGGTGCTGCCAATGGATCGTACTGGCGAGCGGCGGCCAGGGCCCACTCGCGGTCAGTGAAGCCCACGCGCTGGCCCGTGCGAGCATCCACCGCGACATTGCTGCGGCCCGGATAGCTGAACAGGTAGCGCGGCTGACCCGCCACGGTACTGAGGCGAATGCTTGCGGGGGCTCGCTGCGGATCGGCTGCGGCCAGCGCGACGGCCAGGTCGACGCAGCAGTCCTGCAGGCTGAGCACCGGCAGATGGCTCAGGTGCTCTCGCGGTGTCAGCTTGGGATAGCCGACGTAGAGCATGACCACGCCCGAGAAAAACCACAGGGCCATGAACAGACACAGACCGATGCCCAGCCAGCGGTGCCACAGGTACAGGTAACGTTTCATCGTCGGTGTCCTAGAAACGTGTCTGCACGGCCAGTTCCAGGGTCCGCGGCGCACCGAGGTAGAGCATGCTCGAGCTGGTCCAGCGCGCGTACACCTCGTCGGTCAGGTTGCGCACCCGGGCGGTGATGCGGGTGTCGTCATCGACCTTGTAGCCAACGAAGGCGCCGAAGACGGTGTAGGCCGGCGCATAGCGGGTGTTGGCCGCATCGGCATACACCGACGACACGTAGCGGCTATCGCCGCCCACTTGCCAGCTGGGGTCGATGTCGTAGGTCAGCCACAGGTTGGCGACCCGCTCGGGGATGTTGGTCGGGGTATTGCCTTTGCGCGAGAAGCTGGTGCCGCCGACGTTTTCGTTGAACTCGTCGTACTGGGCATCGACGTAGGCGAAGTTGCCCTCGGCCAGCAGTTGCGGGGTGACGCGCAGGGAGGCGGCCAGTTCGATGCCGCGTGACGATTGCTTGCCCACCGGCTGGGTGACGCCGGGGTTGGCCGGGTCGGCGGTGGCCAGGTTCTTGCGCTCGATGTGGTAGGCGGCAACCGTGGCAGCGCCGCGGCCGTCGAGGAAGCTGAGCTTGCTGCCCACTTCGACCTGTTTGCCGGTGCTCAGGTCAAAGTCGCGCACCTGGGCGAACGTTGCGGTGGTGAGGATGCCGGCGGGCGGGTCGGCGGCGGTGCTGTATTGCACGTAGACATTGGCCGCCGGCGTCAGCTCGTAGACCAGGCCAACACGTCCGGTGGTGGGTTCGTAGATGCGCTTGAAGTCGCGCGGATTGTTGGCATCGACAGTGCGGTAGTTGTGCACCTGCAGGTCGATGTGGTCGTGACGCAGGCCGGTCAGCAGCGACAGGCGATCGGTCAGTTGCAGGCGGTTTTCAAGGAAGGCGGCCCAGGTGTCGACGGTGTTCTGGCGGTTCTTCTGGTAGCCCGGGACCATGCCTTTGAGGTCGTAGAAATGACCGGGGTCGAAGTGCGCCGGGTCGACGCTGCCGAACCCTCCGGTGACCGAGCGCGGATAGTTCATCTGCACGTTGTGGCTGTAGTCGATGCCGCTCGACCACTGGCTGTTCATGCCGAACAGCTGGCCTTGGTGCAGCAGTTCGATACGGTTGCCGTTGAGCTCCTGGTCATGGCGCTGCAACAGCGCGTTGGAGCGTTTGACCTGACTGTTGTCGGCGTTGTAGGCGTAGGTCTCGAGGTTGCGGAAGTTTCGCTCGGTGTTGTAGTGGTAGAGGGTATTGCGCAGCGAGGTGTCGTCGTTGAAGCGGTACTCGGTGATCGAGCGCAGCCAGCGTACGCGTTGTTCGTAGCGGCCGTCCTCGACGTTGTAGTTTTCGAAGCGGCGGCTTTCGTCGACCTTCATTTCGCCACCCAGCGGGTTGAGTACCGGGCTGCCCCAGTAGGGGCTGTCGACGCTTTCGTTCTGGTATTCCAGGGCCAGGGTGTGCGACAGCTGGTCGTTGATGTCGGTCAGCAGCGAGAAGGCCACACTCCAGGCATCGCGCTCTTCACGGTCAACATAACCATTGCTGTGGGTATGGCTGAAGTCCAGGCGGGCATAGTTGCGGATGCCGTCGCCGTCATTGAGGGCATGGTTGAAGCCGAACGAGGTTTCGCTGCTGTCGTAGGAACCGTACTTGATGCGGCCTTCGTTGAAGTTTTCGTCGCGGCTGGCCAGCTTGGTGATGTAGTTGATCGAGCCACCGACGGCGCCGGCGCCGAACAGAAAGCTTGAAGGCCCGCCGATGGCTTCGACGCGGTCATAGATCCAGCTGTCCACCGGGCGCGCGGCAATCGAGTCGTACTGCACGCTGATGCCGTTGAACAGTTGGGTGATCTGCGCCCCGGAAAAACCGCGGTAGGCCACCGACCCTGCCGAGCCGGGTGGCGAGGCGGCGGTCATGCCGGGTACGCCGGCGAGCATGTCCTGGGTGGTCTGGGCGCCGCGTTGTTCGATCTGCTGGCGGTTGACGATATTCACCGACGCCGGGGTTTCCCGTGGGGTCAGGCCCAGGCGTGAGCCGGTTTGTGAGGGGGTGTCGAGCAACACGCCGTCGTCGGCGTCTGCACGACCATCGATGCGCAGGTCGGGCAGGGTCAGCGGCGCTTCAGCCGAGGCATTGAAGGACAGCGCGCACAGCAGCGCCGCGCAACCGGAAAAGCGATAGGAGTAGGGCATGGAGCAAACTCTGGAAATTGAGCCAGCGGCCAGCGGCGCCTGTCACACAGGTGCGGCAAAAAGGCCGGTTACCGGCAGCCACGCAAGCTGCCGCAGGGATCAAGCCAGAAGAGGGGAGGCGCGAGGGTTGGCAGCGGGCCAGCAATAGCGCGGTGGCGCCTTGCTGCGCAGTTCGCGGTGATAGCGTCGGGTGCGGGTGGCAGCCAGCAGCCAGCCAATGACCAGCATCAGGCCCAGGCAGACAACCGCGGCGGCGCACACCGGACAGGTTTGCATACTGTCCCAGCCAGAAACCGACTGGTCGCTGAAATCACTTTTCAGCGTTGGCCCGGCGCTGCCCATGGCCGAACAATAGGCGCCGCCGATACCGTTGAGTTGCAGGCCGACCATCTGCCCGTGGCCGATACCGCAGGCGAACAGATTGAACAGGACGCTGAAGTACAGGGTCCAGGCAATCAGCGGGCGGTTGGCGGGGAAGGTGTTCATGGCCGCGACTTTATCACCGATCTCAGGGGGCTAGAAAGTCGAATCAGGCTTGCCCGTCACCGACACGCGAGGGTGGTGGATTGTACTGGGCAAAGCTCACGTCATCGGTCTGGTCGACACGTTTTTTCAGGCGCTCGTTGAAGGCGCGGTTGACCGCATATTGTCCGCCCGAAGTGGTACGGAACTGTGCGGTCAGGGTGATGCCATTGAGGTTCATGCTGTCGACCCCGAACACCTGCAAGGGCCCTTGCAGACTGTGGCGCAGCATCGGGTCTTCGCTGATCGAGTGGCCGACTTCGCGGATCAGCTTCAAGGCGCTGTCGATGTCGGTTTCATAGCTGAACTGCACCGAGAAAAAGGCATAGGCAAATTGCCGGGACTGGTTGGTGACCGCCTTGATCTGGCCGAACGGCACCGAGTGCACGAAGCCTTTGCTGTCGCGCAGACGCAAGGTGCGGATGGTCAGGCTCTCAACAGTGCCGGCATGCCCGGAGTCGAGCACTACCCAGTCGCCGATGGCAATGGTGTCTTCGATGAGGATGAACAGCCCGGTGATCACGTCTTGCACCAGTTGCTGGGAGCCGAAGCCGATGGCCAGGCCAACCACCCCGGCACCGGCCAGCAGCGGGGCAACGTTGATGCCCAGGTTGGCCATGGTGGTGATGGTGCAGATCACCACCAGGATGATCTTGATCGCGTTGCGCAGCATCGGCAGGATGGTCCGCACCCGCGTGCTGGGCTGGCGTGCCGCACGGCGTCCGACCGTGGGCTTGAGTGCTTCCTGAATAGCGGTGTCGATTACTACCCAGAGCAGCCAGGTGACCAGCAGGATCAGGCCGATGCTGCTCAACGAGTCGCTGATGGCGCGGCCCAAGCTGTTGCGCAGGGCGAAGTCGAGCACCGAAAACCCCCAGATGCGCCCCAGCAGCACGATGAAGGCCACCGCAATGGCGATGCGCAACAGTGCGCGAGCGAGGTTGCGCAACAGCTCCTTGTAGGGGCGCAGGCGTTGTCTGGCGTCTGCTTCTTCCTGGTGTTTGAACATGTGCTGAAACACGGTGCTGAGAAACACTGTGCCGATCAGCAGGATTGAGGTCAGCAACGCCTTTTGCAGAGCACGCTGGCTCTCTTCGCCGGCGCCGATCAAGTGTATGGCCGAGACCAGGATCATCATCAGGATTGGCAGGAACCACAGTGCCGAGAAAATTCTCAGGGTTTCCTGCACGGCACGGTGTTGTAGGCGATCGGGCAAGGCGCGGTTGCGGATCAGGTGAGCTACCGGGCGGCGCAGCCTGATCACCAGCACGGCAAATGCCAGGGTCGCCAGCAAACCGGTCACCGCGGCGACGCTGCTGGTGATGTTGCCACCCAGGTGCCGGGCGATCTGCGGGCTGGTCAGCGCGTCGCTCCAGGCGGCGAGAAAGCCGATCAGAAACAATGGCCGTGGCGCCACCCGGCGAATGATCCGCACTGCCGTGCGTTTATGCCCGGTGTCGAACAGGGTGATCAGGCAGAAGATGATCGAGGTCGAGAAAATACCGCTACTGGTCGCGTAGGCCAGGCTCATGCCCAGGGCACGACCGGCGGAGAGCGCGAGGAAATGACTGACGTAGAGGGTGATGATCAGGCTGGCCATGGCTGGCAGGGTATAAACCAGCAGATATTTGACCACGCGGCTGGGACGCGGTCGCGCGCGCAGCAGACGAGAATGGCTGCTCTTGCCTGCCAGCAGGCGGCCGCCGTTGGTGAGCAGGGCAAAGGCGAGCAGCCAGGTGATCGTCAGCAGGGCGAAGTCGGTCCACAGCTCCAGAGAGCTGAGCCCTGAGGGCTGGCTGACCAGTTGATCGACTTCATCGGCGGCGCGATCGGCGCGCAGGCGCCAGTTATCGATCAGGTGGTTGTCGACATCCAGTTCCTGGCTGACGTCGTCCAGGCCATCGGCAATTGCGCCGAGCAGACCGCCCTGGACCACAGGCTCGGCAGGCTCTGTCGATTTTGCCGCAGTGGGCAGCAAGGGGGCGGCGGTCGCCAGCTGGAGGCTCAGCAGACAACCGAGCAGGAGGGCGAACAGGGATCGGGTCACTGGATACTCCTTGAACCGTGGATGACGGAAAGGGTAGTCAATGAACGAATCAAGGGTGGTGAAACGATCGCGGGGCAAGCCCGCTCCCACAGGGAGGGTGGAAATCCTCTGTGGGAGCGGGCTTGCCCCGCGATAGAGCTGTTACTGCCCGGTATAGATCTGGTCGAACACGCCACCGTCGTTGAAGTGGGTCTTCTGCACGGTGCGCCAGTCACCGAAGGTCTTCTCTACCGAGAGGAAATCGACTTTCGGGAAACGGTCGGTGTACTTGGCCAGTACCGCTGGATCACGCGGGCGCAGGTAGTTGTTGGCGGCAATTTCCTGGGCCTCCGGCGACCACAGGTACTTCAGGTAGGCCTCAGCGGTGGCGCGGCTGCCTTTTTTGTCCACCACTTTGTCGACCACGGTCACCGGTGGTTCGGCTTCGGCGGAAACGCTCGGGTAAATGACTTCGAACTGATCACGGCCAAACTCGCGGGCGATCATCTCGGCTTCGTTTTCGAAGGTCACCAGCACGTCACCGATCTGGTTGGTCATGAAGGTGGTGGTGGCGGCACGGCCACCGGTATCGAGCACCGGTGCCTGTTTGAACAGCTTGCCGACAAACTCCTTGGCTTTGTTCTCGTCACCACCGTTCTTCAGCACGTAACCCCAGGCCGACAGGTAGGTGTAGCGGCCGTTACCCGAGGTCTTCGGGTTGGGGACGATGACCTGGACGCCATCTTTGAGCAGGTCTGGCCAGTCTTTGAGCGCTTTAGGGTTGTCCTTGCGAACGATGAACACCGTGGCCGAGGTGAACGGTGCGCTGTTGTTCGGCAGGCGGGTGACCCAGTTATCCGGCACCAGCTTGCCGTTGTCGGCCAGGGCATTGATGTCGGTGGCCATGTTCATGGTGATGACATCCGCGGGCAGACCATCGATCACCGAGCGCGCCTGCTTGCTCGAACCGCCGAAGGACATCTGTACAGTGATTTTCTCTTTGTGCTCGGCTTCCCAGTGTTTCTGGAAGGCGGCGTTGTAGTCCTTGTAGAAGTCGCGCATCACGTCATAGGAAACGTTCAGCAACGGCGCTGGTGCGGCGTGGGCCAGGGAGCCCAGGGCGAGGCCGGCGGCCAGAAGCGAGGCACTGAAGAGATTTTTCACTGCGCATTCCTTGTTCGAATTGGTGTTGAAGGCATCATGGCAGCGACTATAGCGGTTGGCCCTTAGGCACTAAAAAGATTAAAAAGTACTTTGCTTATTCCATTTTCTTGAAAAGCGCATTACCACAGCGCGAGCAGAAGGCTGCGCCGTGCTCATGGTAGCCTTTGCGGCACACCGGACAGTCGTGCTTGAGCTGTTCGCCGCGCATGGCATTGGCCAGTTCAGCGGTGAAGATCCCGGTGGGCACGGCAATGATCGAGTAACCGGTGATCATCACCATCGAAGAAATCACCTGGCCAAGCGGGGTTTTCGGCACGATGTCGCCAAAGCCGACCGTGGTCAGGGTGACAATCGCCCAGTAGATCCCTTTGGGAATGCTGGTAAAGCCATGTTCCGGGCCTTCGACCACATACATCAAGGTGCCGAACACCGTCACCAGGGTCGAGACACTGACCAGAAAGACAATGATCTTCTGCTTGCTGCCGCGCAGTGCCTCAAGCAGGTAATGCGCCTGCTTGAGGTAGGGGCTGAGCTTGAGCACGCGAAAGATCCGCAACATGCGGATGACCCGGATGATCAGCAGGTACTGGGCGTCGCTGTAGTACAAGGCAATGATCCCCGGCACGATCGCCAGCAGGTCGACCAGGCCGTAGAAGCTGAAGGCATAGCGCAGCGGCTTGGGTGAGCAGTACAGGCGCACCAGGTACTCGGCGAGAAAGATCGCGGTAAAGCCCCACTCGGTCATCGCCAGCAGCCCGGCGTAGTTCTGGTGGACCTCGTCGATGCTATCCATGATCACAATGATCAGGCTGGCGAGGATGATCAGCAGCAGGATGCTGTCAAAGCGTCGGCCGGCGACGGTGTCGGTTTGAAAAACGATGACGTAGAGCCGCTCACGCCAGCTCAAAGGGGTATCCATGCTCAGCTC
Organism: Pseudomonas alkylphenolica; assembly: GCF_000746525.1. Lineage (NCBI taxonomy): Bacteria > Pseudomonadati > Pseudomonadota > Gammaproteobacteria > Pseudomonadales > Pseudomonadaceae > Pseudomonas > Pseudomonas alkylphenolica. The sequence goes on along the minus strand of NZ_CP009048.1, from coordinate 4,061,222 downwards.
CATTTCACGATGGAGCTGAGCCTAGGGGCAGCGCCTCAGCTATGCAAGCGACCGGCACGGCGGGCTAGCGGTTGGCGCAGCAGGCGCTGGCCGATCAGCACCAGCCAGCAGGCGAAAATGAACGGTGCGGTCAGGCCGGGTACCGGCAGTTGCGCTACCAACGGTTGCAGGATGATCGCCAGGATCATCGCCAGCAACGGCAGCCAGGGTTGTTTGCGGGTCTGGCTGAAGGCCAGGGCGGCGAGTGCGGCGTTGAAGCCGTAGAGGCCGGCGTAGGCAGCACTGGCTTCGCCGCCGAGCAGTGCGACGCTGCCGCCCAGCGCCGCGCCGAGCAACGCCCAGGCCGCGGCATAGCGGTTGGCGATCAACAGGCCGATGGCGATCAGCAGGCCGGCCAGCGGGTTGTCCAGCAGGAAGATCTGGCCCAGCCCGCGCGCCAGGGCATAGAGCGCATTGGGCTCGATCGGACTGGAGGCGCTGGCGCCAGGTTCACTGACTGCCAGCACGGCCCAGCCGATCAATACGAACGGTGCGGTGTAAGCCGGGAGCAGCAGGTTGGAGCTGGCGCGTTTGAGCCACTGGTGCACGAGCATGCTGCTCAGGCCACCGGCGGCGATGATCAGTGGCGGCAGGATCGCCGACCAGGGCAGGGCATAGCTGAGCAGCAGGCCGATCAGCACGCCGTTGTAGCTGTACAGGCCAGCCTGGCGGTCGGTGCGGTTGTAGCTGCGGCGCTGGGCGGTGAGCAGACCGGCAAGGGCACCGAGCAGGGCACCGCCGACCAGATCGGGGGCAGTCAGGGTGATGGCCAGCAGGCACAACAGGCCGCACAGCGGATTGCGCTGCAGCAGGACCTGGCTGAAGCCGTTGAGCAAGGCCGTGGCCCAGTCCGGGCACGGGTTGACGAAATTCTTGGTGTACATGGGGGCAGTCTGGGTTGATGTGGAGTGGGGGAGCCTCTATCGGGCCGGGTTTTCCCACGTGGGTTTTGTGTTGTGTTCATCGCGGGGCAAGCCCGCTCCCACCGGTTTATCGGTGCCTGTGGGAGCGGGCTTGCCCCGCGATGACTTTTACATCAGATCAAGGTTTCAATCCGCAGCGTGTTAGTCGATCCTGGCTTGCCAAAAGGCACACCGGCGGTGATCAACAGGGTATCGCCACGGCTGGCCATGCCTTGGGCCTGGGCGATTTCCAGCGCGGTGGAGCAGATTTCATCGACCTGACGCAGGCGATCATTGACCACCGAGTGCACACCCCAGGCCACGCTCAGGCGCCGGGCGGTGGACAGGTTGGGGGTCAGGTTGAGGATCGGTGCCCGTGGCCGCTCGCGCGCAGCACGCAGGGTCGAAGCCCCTGACTCGCTGTAGTTGACCAGCACCGCCACCGGAAGGATCCCGCTGATCCGGCGGATCGCGCAGCTGATCGCATCGGAGACGGTCGCTTCCGCTTTGGGACGGCCAACGTCGAGTTGCGCCTGATAGTCCGGGCCGTTTTCAACCTGGCGGATGATCTTGCTCATCATCTGCACGGCTTCGAGCGGGTAGTCGCCGGAGGCGGTCTCGGCCGAGAGCATCACCGCATCGGCACCTTCGGCCACGGCGTTGGCCACGTCGGTGACTTCGGCACGGGTCGGCGCGGGCGAGAAGCGCATCGATTCGAGCATCTGCGTGGCAACCACCACGGGTTTGCCCAGCTCGCGGCAGGTGTTGATGATGCTTTTCTGGATCTGCGGCACGCTTTCGGCGGGTACTTCCACGCCCAGATCGCCACGGGCAACCATGATTGCATCGCTGAGCTCGGCAATCGCCCGCAGTTGGGTGACAGCCGACGGCTTCTCGATCTTGGCCATCAGGTAAGCGCGGTCACCGATCAGCTGGCGCGCTTCGACGATGTCTTCCGGACGCTGCACGAACGACAACGCTACCCAGTCGACACCCAGCTCCAGGCCGAAGGTCAGGTCGCGGCGATCCTTGGCGGTCAGCGGGCTCAAGTCCAGAACCGCTTGCGGCACGTTGACGCCTTTACGGTCGGACAGCTCGCCGCCGTTGAGCACTTCGGTCTCGATCGCGTCGCTGTGCTTGGCGGTCACCCGCAGGCGCAGCTTGCCGTCATCGAGCAGCAGGTCCATGCCCGGTTCCAGTGCGGCGATGATTTCCGGGTGCGGCAGGTTGACCCGCTCGACAGTGCCAGGGGTACTGTCGAGGTCCAGGCGCAGGGCCTGGCCGCGTTGCAGCTGGACCTTGCCTTCAGCGAAACGGCCAACCCGCAGCTTCGGCCCTTGCAGGTCCATGAGGATGCCCAGCGGGTAGTTGAGCTGGCTCTCTACTTCTCGGATCCACTGGTAGCGCAGGGCGTGGTCTTCGTGTTCGCCGTGGCTGAAGTTGAGGCGGAAGATGTTGACTCCGGACTCGACCAGCTGGCGGATGTCGTCGATACCCTTGATGGCAGGCCCGAGGGTCGCGAGGATTTTGACTTTTTTATCAGGCGTCATGGTTTGGCACTCTCAAGGATCAGAATGGCGCGAAAATCGTTGACGTTGGTCCGCGTCGGCTCGGTGACGATCAGGGCATCGAGCGCGGCGAAGTAGCCATAGCCATTGTTGTTGTCCAGTTCGTCGCTGGCCGACAGGCCCAGGGCCGCGGCACGGGCGTAGCTGTCCGGGGTCATCAGGGCACCGGCGTTGTCTTCCGAGCCGTCGATGCCGTCGGTGTCACCGGCCAGGGCGTAGACCCCAGGCAAGCCCTTGAGGCTTTCGGTCAGGCTCAGCAGGAATTCGGCGTTGCGCCCGCCACGGCCATTGCCGCGCACGGTCACGGTGGTCTCGCCACCGGAGAGGATCACGCAGGGCGGCGACAGCGGCTGGCCGTGCAGGACGATCTGCCGGGCGATGCCGGCATGAACCTTGGCCACTTCCCGCGATTCGCCTTCCAGGTCGCCAAGAATCAGCGGGCTGAAGCCGGCCTGGCGGGCTTTGACCGCCGCGGCTTCCAACGACTGCTGGGGACGGGCGATCAACTGGAAATGACTGCGGGCCAGCGCCGGGTCGTCGGCCTTGACGGTTTCCGACGCCGGGTTGTTCAGCCAGGCGGTGACTGCCGCCGGGGCCTCGATGTTGTAACGCTTGAGGATCGCCAGCGCTTCGGCCGAGGTGCTCGGGTCGGCCACGGTGGGGCCGGAGGCGATGACCGTGGCCAGGTCGCCCGGTACATCGGAAATCGCATAGGTGTAGACCGTGGCCGGCCAGCAGGCCTTGGCCAGACGCCCGCCCTTGATCGCCGAGAGGTGCTTGCGCACACAGTTCATCTCGCCGATGGTGGCGCCGGACTTGAGCAGGGCCTTGTTGATCTGTTGCTTGTCGGCCAGGGTCAGGCCTTCGGCCGGCAGGGCCAGCAGCGCAGAGCCGCCACCGGAAAGCAGGAAGATCACCCGATCGTCTTCATTCAGATCGCTGACCATCTCCAGCACGCGTTTGGCCACGGCCAGGCCGGCGGCATCGGGGACCGGGTGGGCGGCTTCGACCACTTCGATCTTCGAGCAGCTGGCGCCGTGACCGTAACGGGTCACCACCAGGCCGGAAACCGGGCCTTGCCAATTGCGTTCGACGACTTCGGCCATGGCGGCTGCGGCCTTGCCGGCGCCGATGACAATAACGCGACCGCTGCGGTCGCTGGGCAGGTGTGCTTCAAGAACCTGGCGAGGGTGCGCGGCATCGATGGCCGTAGCGAACAGGTCGCGCAGAAAGTGTTGCGGATCGAGCGACATGGCAGGCTCCAATCTTATTGTTCTTCAAAATCGAAAACGCCCCTGGTTCTGCCTCCGTGCAGGCCGACCCAGGGGCGGGTGTTGCTCTTCGCTTGCCTTGATTCAGAAGGCAATCAACGGGGCGGCCCTATCGCGGGGCAAGCCCGCTCCTACTCGCCGCGGATCGAGAAGTTGGCCATGTGCTCAAGGCCTTTGATCAACGCCGAGTGGTCCCAGTTGGCACCACCGATGGCCGCGCAGGTGCTGAACACTTGCTGGGCATTGGAGGTGTTGGGCAGGTTGATGTTCAGCTCTTTGGCGCCTTGCAGGGCCAGGTTCAGGTCCTTCTGGTGCAGGCTGATGCGGAAGCCTGGATCGAAGGTGCCCTTGATCATGCGCTCGCCATGCACTTCGAGAATCTTCGAAGAGGCGAAACCGCCCATCAGCGCTTCACGTACTTTGGCCGGGTCGGCACCGTTTTTGGCGGCGAACAGCAGCGCTTCGGCGACGGCCTGAATGTTCAGGGCAACGATGATCTGGTTGGCGACCTTGGCGGTCTGGCCATCGCCGTTACCACCGACGCGGGTGATGTTTTTGCCCATGGCCTGGAACAGCGGCAGGGTGCGTTCGAAAGCGTTCGGGCAACCACCGACCATGATGCTCAGGGTCGCGGCTTTGGCTCCGACTTCACCGCCGGACACCGGCGCGTCGAGGTAGGCAGCGCCAGTGGCCTTGATTTTCTCGGCGAAGGCTTTGGTAGCGGTAGGGGAGATCGAGCTCATGTCGATCACTACCTTGTTTGGACCCACGCCCTGGGCGACGCCGTTTTCACCGAACAGCACCGCTTCGACCTGTGGGGTATCCGGCACCATGACGATGATGAATTCAGCTTCCTGGGCCACTTCTTTCGGGTTGGCCAGGGCCACGGCGCCAGCGGCGACCAGGTCGGCCGGGGCTGCATCGTGGTGAGTGGAGAGGAACAGGCTGTGACCGGCTTTTTGCAGGTTCTGCGCCATTGGGCGGCCCATGATGCCGGTGCCGATAAATCCGATTTTAGCCATGAGAGATGCCTCTTGTAATTGTTAGATGCGGTAACCCGGTGGGAGCGGGCTTGCCCCGCGATAGCGGTGTTGAGGTCGCTATCGCATCGCGGGTCAAGCCCGCTCCCACCGAGAATCCATGCCAATCAGTTTCAGATCGCGTTGTGGGATTTCAACCAGCCAAGGCCAGCTTCGGTGGTGGTCAGCGGCTTGTATTCACAGCCCACCCAGCCCTGGTAGCCGATGCGGTCCAGGTGTTCGAAGAGGAAGCGGTAGTTGATCTCGCCAGTACCCGGCTCGTTGCGGCCCGGGTTGTCGGCCAGCTGGATGTGGTTGATCTTGGCCAGGTTGCTTTCCATGGTGCGGGCAAGATCCCCTTCCATGATCTGCATGTGGTAGATGTCGTACTGCAGGAACAGGTTGCTGCTGCCGACTTCGGCCTGGATTTCCAGAGCCTGTTGGGTGTTGTTCAGGTAGAAGCCTGGAATGTCGCGGGTGTTGATCATTTCCATGACCAGCTTGATCCCGGCAGCTTCCAGCTTGTCGGCGGCGTACTTGAGGTTGTCGACGAAGGTCTTGCGCACGCTGGCGCAATCCGGACCTTGCGGACGAATACCGGCCAGGCAGTTGACCTGGGTGTTGCCCAGCACCTGGGCGTAGGCGATGGCCAGGTCGACACCGGCGCGGAACTGCTCGACGCGAGCCGGATCGCAAGCGATACCGCGATCACCTTTGGCCCAGTCACCGGCCGGCAGGTTGAACAGCACCTGGGTCAGACCGTGGGCATCGAGCTGCTGCTTGATTTCAGCCGAGCTGTAATCGTACGGGAACAGGTATTCGACACCGCTGAAACCGGCGTCGGCGGCAGCCTTGAAACGGGCGAGAAAGTCCTGCTCGGTGAACAGCATGGACAGGTTGGCGGCGAAACGTGGCATGGTTGTCTCCTTGCAAAAGTGGGCCCTGCGCATTACGCAGCAGGGCCGCTCTAGCGATCAGTCGAGCAGGGAAATCGCGGTTGGCGCGTCGTTGCCGACCAGGGCCAGGTCTTCGAATTCGTTGACCGCGTTGATTTCGGTGCCCATGGAAATGTTGGTCACGCGCTCGAGGATAACCTCGACCACCACCGGAACCCTGAACTCTTCAGCCAGTTTCTGCGCTTTGAGCAGGGCCGGGGCGATCTCGCCTGGCTCGGTAACGCGCAGGGCCTTGCAACCCAGGCCTTCGACCACGGCGACGTGATCGACGCCATAACCGTTGAGTTCCGGCGCGTTGACGTTCTCGAACGCCAGCTGCACACAGTAATCCATCTCGAAGCCACGCTGCGCCTGACGGATCAGCCCCAGGTAGGAGTTGTTCACCAGTACGTGGACGTACGGCAGGTTGAACTGCGCACCCACCGCCAGCTCTTCGATCATGAACTGGAAGTCATAGTCGCCCGACAGCGCTACTACCTTGCGGGTCGGGTCGGCCTTGACCACACCCAGGGCGGCAGGAATGGTCCAGCCCAGCGGGCCGGCCTGGCCACAGTTGATCCAGTGACGCGGCTTGTAGACGTGCAGGAACTGCGCGCCGGCGATCTGCGACAAACCGATGGTGCTGACGTAGCAGGTGTCTTTGCCGAACACCTGGTTCATTTCCTGGTAAACGCGCTGCGGCTTGACCGGCACGTTGTCGAAATGGGTCTTGCGCTGCAGGCTCGATTTGCGCTGCTGGCAATCTTCCAGCCAGGCGCTGCGGTCCTTGAGCTTGCCGGCGGCTTTCCACTCGCGGGCTACTTCAAGGAACACGTCCAGGGCGGCACCGGCGTCCGAGACGATACCCAGGTCAGGGGTGAATACCCGGCCGATCTGGGTCGGTTCGATATCGACGTGAATGAAGCGGCGGCCTTCGGTGTAGACGTCGACGGAACCGGTGTGGCGGTTGGCCCAACGGTTACCGATACCCAGCACCACGTCGGACTTGAGCATGGTGGCGTTGCCGTAGCGGTGCGAAGTCTGCAGACCGACCATGCCGACCATCAGCGGGTGATCGTCCGGGATGATGCCCCAGCCCATCAGGGTCGGGATCACCGGAATGCCGGTCAGTTCGGCGAATTCGACCAGTTTGTCACAGGCATCGGCGTTGATGATGCCACCACCGGCCACCAGCAGCGGACGCTCGGCGGTGTCGAGCATGGCCAGGGCTTTCTCGACCTGGATGCGGTTGGCGGCAGGCTTGTGTACTGGCAGCGGCTGGTAGGCATCGATGTCGAATTCGATTTCGGCCATCTGCACGTCGAACGGCAGGTCGATCAACACCGGGCCTGGACGGCCGGAGCGCATTTCATAGAAGGCTTTCTGGAACGCATAAGGCACCTGGCCTGGTTCCAGAACGGTGGTCGCCCACTTGGTCACCGGCTTGACGATGCTGGTGATGTCGACGGCCTGGAAATCTTCCTTGTGCATACGGGCACGCGGCGCCTGGCCGGTGATGCACAGGATCGGGATGGAGTCGGCCGAGGCGCTGTACAGGCCGGTGACCATGTCAGTGCCGGCAGGGCCGGAGGTGCCGATGCACACGCCGATGTTGCCGGCTTTGGTGCGGGTGTAGCCCTCGGCCATGTGCGAGGCGCCTTCAACGTGACGAGCGAGGACGTGATCGATACCGCCGACTTTCTTCAGGGCCGAGTACAACGGGTTGATTGCAGCACCCGGAATACCAAACGCGGTTTCAACACCTTCGCGGCGCATCACCAGAACGGCTGCATCAATTGCTCTCATTTTGCTCATGGTTTTGTGCCTCTTTGATTTTGTAATTGTATACAAATGGCTTTTCGTCAGAGTGTATTCACGCCAGGCGACTCTGGTCAATCCATTTTCATCGGCGATGGGTGCTTTCGTCGGGAAGGCCATAAAAAAGGCGTTTCGTCAGAATTGGGTTATCGCTCTCGAATTATTGTATACAAAAAAATTCGCCATTGTGTTCTATTTGTTCTATTGCTTTCACACCTGCCCTCAGGGCTTCTAACAACAAGAGGACCTTTCCATGAACACATTGACCCTGAAAGTCGCCGTCAGCCTGGTGAACGCCGCGCTGGCCGCAGGCCGCAAGATCTCCGCCGCGCCCCTGACGGTGGCGGTGCTTGATGCTGGCGGCCACCTGTTAACCCTGCAGCGCGAAGACGGCGCCAGCCTGTTGCGCCCGCAAGTGGCGATGGGCAAGGCCTGGGGCGCGATTGCCCTGGGCAAGGGCTCGCGCCTGATTGCCCTGGACGCACAGCAACGCCCGGCGTTTTTCGCCGCGCTCAATGGTCTGGGGCAGAGCCCGGTGGTGCCGGCGCCAGGTGGCGTGCTGATCCGTAATCAGCAGGGCGTGGTGGTGGGGGCGATCGGTATCAGTGGCGATACCTCGGATATCGATGAGCAGTGCGCGATCAGTGCGATCGAAGAGGCAGGATTGACGGCGGATGCCGGGGTAGCAGCTTAAGGCTTTATCCCCCGGTGGGAGCGGGCTTGCCCCGCGATTGCGATTGTTCAGTCACATTGCATCGCGGGGCAAGCCCGCTCCCACCGGATGAATCTGTTCTCTCAGGTCAAGCGTCCGGCTCACAACCCTTGAGCACCAGACGAATGATGGTCTGCGTCGCTGCTTCATAGTCGCTGTCTTCCAGCTTGGCTTTACCGGTAACCACCGAGATCTGCCAGTCGAAATCAGCGTAGGTCTGGGTCGCCGCCCAGATGCTGAACATCAGGTGGTGCGGGTCGACCTTGGCAATCTGGCCACGGTCGATCCATGCCTGGATGCATTCGATGTTGTGCCGGGCCTGCTCGTTGAGCTGTTCGACCTGGCTCGGGCTCAGGTGCGGGGCGCCGTGCATGATCTCGCTGGCGAACACTTTGGAGGCAAACGGCAGGTCGCGGGAAATACGTACCTTGGAGCGGATGTAGGCGCTCAATACTTCCTTGGGGTCGCCGTCGGCATTGAACGGCGTAGACGCCTGCATGATCGGCTCGATGATGCTTTCCAGGACCTCGCGGTAGAGGTTTTCCTTGGACTTGAAGTAGTAGTACACGTTCGGCTTGGGCAGCCCGGCCTTGGCCGCGATGTCGCTGGTCTTGGTGGCGGCGAAGCCCTTGTCGGCGAACTCTTCACTGGCCGCGCGCAGGATCAGTTCTTTGTTGCGCTCGCGAATGCTGCTCATGGTTGACGCTAATCCTCGGGCCTGAAAGGGCGGTTGCGCATGGTAGCACCGCGTTTGCAAAGGGCTCAAGGTGGCGACTTTGGGCTAGACTGAGCACCTCTCAACCCGCTGGAATCAGGCAAACATGGCAGGAAGCAGTCTTCTGGTATTGATCGACGATATCGCCACGGTACTCGACGATGTCTCGGTAATGACCAAGGTCGCGGCGAAAAAGACCGCAGGGGTGCTGGGCGACGACCTGGCGCTCAATGCCCAGCAGGTCACCGGCGTGCGTGCCGAGCGGGAAATCCCGGTGGTCTGGGCGGTGGCCAAGGGCTCGTTCGTCAACAAGCTGATTCTGGTGCCGGCAGCGCTGTTGATCAGTGCGTTCATCCCCTGGGCGGTAACGCCGCTGTTGATGATCGGTGGCGCTTTTCTGTGCTTTGAAGGCTTCGAGAAGCTGGCCCACAAGTTCCTCCACAGCAAGGCGCAAGACCAGGCCGAGCACGCAGCGTTAGTCGAAGCGGTAGCGGACCCTGACGTCGATCTGGTGGCCTTTGAGCAAACCAAGATCAAGGGCGCGATTCGCACCGACTTCATTCTTTCGGCAGAGATCATTGCGATCACCCTGGGCACCGTTGCCGCTGCGCCGCTGAGCCAGCAGATCATCGTGCTCTCGGGCATCGCCATTGTCATGACCATCGGCGTGTATGGCCTGGTTGCCGGTATCGTCAAACTCGATGACCTGGGATTGTGGCTGACCCAGAAGGCGTCGCGCGTGGCACAGGTGCTGGGCAACGGCATCCTGCGTGCGGCGCCGTACATGATGAAGAGCCTGTCGGTGATTGGTACCGCGGCGATGTTCCTGGTCGGTGGCGGGATTCTGGTGCATGGCGTGGCGCCGCTGCATCACGCCATCGAAGCCTTCAGCGAAGGGCGGGGCGGGGCGTTGACCGGGCCTTGCTCAATGGCGGGGTGGGGATTGTTGCGGGGGCGGCAGTTTTGGCGGTGGTGGCTGTTGTTGGCAAGATCTGGCGAGCCGTGAAGGGCTGATGGCCTTATCGCGGGGCAAGCCCGCTCCTACCAGGTAGGAGCGGGCTTGCCCCGCGATCACTTCAATCAGAAGTGGTACTTGAGCAGGAAGCTCGCGGTGTTCTGATCGGTATCAAACGCATCGCTGTCCTTGATCCCGTACTTGTTCTTCCAGTAGTCGTATTCGAAACCGACATACAACTGCTTCTCGCCCCAGTTCAGCGCCTTGCCCAGGTCATATTTGACCTGCGGGTTGAAGTGCAGGTTGGCGTGGTAGGTGCCACGGCGGCTGGTGGCGTCGTTATCCACAACCCAGTCCATGAAACCATCGATGAGAATGTCGGACTTGCCCACAGGAATGGTGTAGGACCAGACCGGGGTGATTTGCCAGACGTTGTCACCGGCACGGCTGCCTTCGGTGTGACGCTGGTAGAAATTCAGCTGGAAGTAGTCGAAGCCCGGGATTGCCAGGTCGAAACCAGGACCGATCAGGTAGGACTCGGTATCGCCCTCGCCAAATTCGTAGGTCATGGCCAGCAGCACGTCCTTGATCGGGCCGAACTCCAGTTTCTGATCGAAGATCTTGCCGAACGACAGGCGTGGGCTGAACTCGCCGTAGTAGGTGTTGGGGCCGTTGTTGAAGTCTTTATCGCCGTTGTAGAAGATCTTGTCGACGAAGAAGAAGTTGTCGCCGTATTTCCAGGCATCGGCGTGCTCGAAGGTCACGGTCTGCTGGATTTCCGGGTTGACCGCAAAGTTCTTGCCCCACAGGTAGGTCAGGCTGTTGTTCTGCCATTGCAGCAGATCACCGGCGGTGGCGGCCGTGCTGGCCGCCAGCAGGCCACCGGCGAGGATCAGGCTATTGGTCATGCGCATCGCTGTGTTGCTCCCTTGATTGAATCTGTTGTCGGTGCTCTGAGCGGCACCGTTGAGTTCAAATACTTGTCTTTTGAGTCAGTTTTTTTCGATTGGCCACAACAATTTGGCAAGTGCTGCGCCAACTTTTCCGCAATGGCGCAACAGTCCTGCTCGACGTCTTTCTGAACAGCTGAAAAAGGGTATTTCAGGTTGGCGTGACGCTTGCCAACCGCCCGAATTCATTGACTGAGCGGTCAGCAAACGCAGGCAGGATCCATCCTGCCCTGAGCGAGGGGGCGCGCAGATTACTGGCTTGCGCGCGGGTCCTCAAGTGCTCCGTCGTGGAGCGGGTGTGGCTAAAACTGTGCGTTTGGTCAGGTTTTAGAAGTGAACCTTAACCAGGGCGCTGGTCACGCTCTGATTGGTGTCCAGCCGTCCACTGTTCTCGATGCCGTATTTGTCTTTCCAGTAGCTGTATTCGATACCCACGTACAACTGCTTGGCGCCCAGGTTCAGGGCCTTGCCCAGGTCGTATTTGACCTGTGGGTTGAACTGCAGGTTGGCGTGGTAAGTACCGCGTCGGGTCTCGTCGTTATCGACCACCCAGTCCATGTAGCCATCGATGAGGATGTCGGACTTGCCTACAGGGATGGTGTAGGAAAAGGTCGGAGTAATCTGCCAAACGTTATCGCCTGGGCGGCTGCCCTCGGTGTTGCGCAAGTAAAAGTTCAAGGTGAAGTAATTGAAACCGGGAATTGCCAGGTTGAAGCCGGGGCCGATCAGGTAGGCCTCGTTGTCGCCTTCGCCCGACTCGTAGGTCATGGCCAGCAACACGTCGGTGATCGGACCGAACTCCAGCTTCTGGTCGAAAATCTTGCCGAACGACAGGCGCGGGCTGAATTCGCCGTAGTAGGTGTTGTTGCCTTTGTTGCGGTCGGTACCGCCGTTGTAGAAGATCTTGTCGACGAACAGGAAGGTGTCGCCGTATTTCCACCGGTTGGCGTGTTCGAAGGTCACTGTCTGCTGGATGGCAGGGTTGACCTGGAAGTCCTTGCCATACAGGTAGGAGAGGCTGTTGGTGTGCCATTGCAGCAGGTCTTCTGCGGCGGCTGGCAAAGTGGCCAACAGACTGCTACCCAACAGAAGGGAAGTGGTGATGCCTTTCATGTTGTGATTCCCGGCTTTGTTATTGTTGGTTTTCGGTTTTTTCGGCGCGAAACGCCCCGGCCGACCCGCTCCCACGGGTCGACGGTCCTGCGTAGTGCTCGGGGTGGTACCGGGCGGCAAGCGCCGCCCAAAGACTCAGTGTTGGTGGGCGGCTTCGTTGTGGGCGGCGCGTTCGGCACCGCCGAGGATGTTGAACAACAGGTTGAGGATCAGCGCGCTGACCGTGGCCATGGCGATACCGCTGTGGGTGATCGGTTCCATCCACTGCGGCATCTGTGCGAAGAACTCCGGCCGCACCACAGGGATCAGGCCCATGCCGACGCTGACGGCAACCAGCAACTGGTTGCGGCGGTCGGCGATGTCGGCTTCCTGGAGGATCTTGATCCCGGTGGCGGCGACCATGCCGAACATGGCAATCGAGGCGCCGCCCAATACCGCAGGCGGAATCGAGGCAATCAGGAAGGCCGCCTTGGGCAGCAGGCTGAGCAGAATCAGAAAACCACCGGCAACCACCGTGACATAGCGGCAGCGCACGCCAGTCATCTGCACCAGGCCGATGTTCTGGGCGAACGAGGAGTGGGTGAAGGTGTTGAAGAAACCGGCGACAAACGATGCACCGGCGTCGCACATCAGGCCGCGGCGCAGCATGCCCGGAGTGACTTCACGGTCGGTGACCTTGCCCAGGGCGAGGAACATGCCGGTGGACTCGACAAAGATGATCACCACCACCAGGCACATGGACAGGATCGGCGCCAGGCTGAAGGTCGGCATGCCGAAGTGCAGCGGCGTTACCACTTGAACCCAGGGCGCCTCGTCGAGGCCGGAGAGGTCGACCATGCCGATGGAGCCGGCCAGGATATAACCCAGGCCCATGCCGATCAGCACCGAGACATTGACCCAGAAGCCGCGCATGAAGCGGTTTACCAGGAGGATGGTAGCCAGCACCAGGCCGGCGACGATCAGGTAGACAGGGGAGCCGAAGGTTTCGGCACTGGCGCCGCCACCGGCCCAGTTAACGGCAACCGGAAACAGCGAAAGACCAATCGAGGTGATGACCGTGCCGGTCACCAGCGGTGGGAAGAAACGCACCACCTTGGACATGAACGGGGCGATCAGCATGCCGAAGAAACCGGCGGCGATGGTCGCACCGAAAATACCTTGCAGGCCGACGCCGGGCATTCCGGCCATGGCCACCATGCTGCCGACTGCAGCAAAGCTTGCACCCATCATCACCGGCATGCGGATGCCGACTGCGCCAATGCCGAACGACTGGACGATGGTGGCGACACCAGCGACCAGCAGGTCGGCATTGATCAGGAAAGCGACTTCTTCACGAGAAAGGCCGGCGGCCTGGCCGATGATCAGCGGCACGGCAATCGCGCCTCCGTACATCAGCAAGACATGTTGTAGACCCACCAGGAACAGTTGGAGCATTGGCAGTGGCTGTCGTGGGGGCGCAACGGGGATGTACGCCTTGCGTGACTCGGACATGCAACACCTCGGTTTTGTTTTTATTCTTTAGAACTGCAAGCTTCAAGCGCCACGCCTCGAGGAGAAGCAGGTGGTGGCGCCTGGCTTGCAGCTTGTAGCTTGCCGCGTGAAGCCTGTTACTTAGTTCGTTGGAGCACCTTTGGCGATCCAGGCGCCAATCAGTTCACGTTCCTGCTGGGTCATCTGGGTGATGTTGCCCAACGGCATGATCTGCGTGGCGACAGCCTGAGCCTGGATGCGCGCGGCCTGTTGCTGGATCTGTTGCGGGGTGTCGAGCATTACCCCGGCAGGTGCAGCGCTGAACAGCGGGCTGGTCGGCTTGGCCGAATGGCACACGGCGCAACGTTCCTGGATGACGCTGTGGATCTTGTCGAAGCCGGCATCGTCGAGTTTGGCGACGTTGGCCGCCGGTGCTTCGGCTGGAGCAGCAGCCTGGGCTGGAGCGGCGGCTTGCTCTGCAGCTTTCTCGGCAGCAGTCTTGCCACCCAGAGCGGTTTCCGGCAGCGGTTGGTACTCGACCTTGGCGGCGGCCTGTTCTGGCGCAGTCGGCATTGGCGCAGGGCCAGTGACGTAAGCCAGGCAGATCATCGACAGGGCACCGACCGGCAGGGTCCAGGCGTACTTGTTGCTGTCGTGACGGGTGTTGAAGTAGTGACGAACCAACACTGCAGCCACTGCGATACCGGCCAGGATCAGCCAGTTGTACTGGCTACCGTAGGTGCTCGGGAAGTGGTTGCTGATCATGATGAACAGCACCGGCAGGGTGAAGTAGTTGTTGTGCCGCGAACGCAGCAGGCCCTTGGCCGGCAGGAGCGGGTCCGGGGTCTGGTTGGCTTCGATGGCGGCGACCAGCTGACGCTGGGCCGGCATGATGATGCGGAACACGTTACCGACCATGATGGTGCCGATGATCGCGCCGGTGTGCAGGTACGCACCACGACCGCTGAACACCTGGCTGAAACCGTAGCAGGCGGCAATCACCAGGACGAACAGCACCAGGCCGAGCAGGCCAGGGCGCTTGCCCAGTGGCGAGTCGCAGAGGAAGTCGTAGATGAACCAGCCGGCGATCAGCGAGCCAACGCCGATGGCGATACCTTCAGCGCCGCTCAGGGTGCTGCCAGGGGCCAGCAGGTACAGGGTCGGATTCCAGTAGAACACCAGGCACAGCAGGGCGATACCCGACATCCAGGTGAAATAGGCTTCCCATTTGAACCAGTGCAGGTTCTCCGGCATTTTCGGCGGAGCCAGCTTGTACTTCTCCAGGTGGTAGATCCCGCCACCGTGAATCGCCCAGAGATCGCCGGACAGACCATCGCGCGGGTTGGCCCGGTTGAGGTTGTTTTCCAGCCAGACAAAGTAGAACGACGCGCCAATCCAGGCGACGCCAGTGATCATGTGAACCCAACGCACGCTCAGGTTCAGCCATTCCAACAGATGTGCTTCCACAGTCTTTACCTCTACCCTGGCACCCTGTAGCCGGGTGCTCAGGTCTTCTCTTATTGGTGGGGGGCGAGGATCAATTGCTCATCCTCATTGAAAAAATGCTCATCGCAGTTGTTGCCAGTGCCACTGCGATCAACCACCAGGAAGTCATCCCGCTTTTCGATCGTCAGCACCGGGTGGTGCCAGACGCCGCGATGGTAATTGATGCCCTGCCTTCCATTACTGATGAAGGCACGGACCAGGCCTGATACAGGTGCATCGCCAACGGGCGCGACCACGATCAGAAAGGGGTTGCCGAGCAGCGGAATGAACGCCTGGCTGCCCAGCGGATGGCGCTCCAGCATGCGAACGGTCAGCGGCATGTCCTGCGCGTCGGCGCGGAAGATGCTGATGATCGCGTTGTCCTCGGGCTGGGCGGTTTGTACCGTGGCCAGCTTGTGGAAGCGCATGGTCGAACCGTTGTTGATCATGAAGTGGTCGCTGCCGTCGGTTTCGATCACGTCACCGAAAGGGGCGAAGGCTTCTTTGGTCAAGGGCTCAATCACTAAAGTGCGCATGCGGATTCTCTTTATTCTGTGTTGTGGAGGGTAAGGCCGGGCTTACCCTTAAAGTTGCAGCAGGCGGAACAGGGCAATCAGGTTGATCTGCGCCAGCGCTTCCTTGAACTCGGCTTCGGCCGAGTTGTGGATGCGCTTCTCGAACGAGGCGAGGATCTGGTGCCGGTTACTGCCCTTGACCGCCATGATGAACGGGAACTTGAATTTTTCTTTGTAGGCATCGTTGAGCTCGGTGAAGCGCTCGAACTCTTCGGCGGTGCACTGGTGGATACCGGCGCCGGCCTGCTCGTTGGTGCTCGACTCGGTCAGTTCACCCTGGATCGCGGCTTTGCCGGCGAGGTCCGGGTGAGCATTGATCAGGGCCAGCTGGGCGGCGTGATCGGCGCTCAGCAGAATGTCGCTCATGCGTTGATGCAGGGCTTCGATCTGGTCGATTTCCTGCAACTGGCCGAGGTCGTAGGCCTTTTCGGCGACCCAGGGTGAGTGCTCGTAGATGTCGGCAAAGGCTTCGACGAACGCGCTGCGCTCCAGGGACGAAGGCTTGAGGGTCTTGAAAGCGGTCATTGGGCGTTCTCGGCTTTGTAAGGGTGGGTGGCATGCCAGTGACGGGCGATGTCCACGCGCCGGGTGAACCAGACCTGCTCATGGCTCTTGGCGTATTCAATGAAGCGCTTGAGCGCGGCCAGGCGCGCCGGACGGCCGACCAGGCGGCAGTGCAGGCCGATCGAGAGCATCTTCGGTGCCTCGGCGCCTTCTTCGTAGAGCACGTCGAAGGCGTCCTTGAGGTACTGGAAGAACTGCTCGCCGCAGTTGAAGCCCTGCACCTGGGTGAAGCGCATGTCGTTGGTGTCCAGGGTGTACGGGATCACCAGGTGCGGCTTGCCGGTCGGGTTGTTCGGTTCCCAGTAGGGCAGGTCGTCGTCGTAGGTGTCGCTGTCGTAGAGGAAGCCGCCTTCCTCCATCACCAGGCGACGGGTGTTGATTCCGGTGCGGCCGGTGTACCAGCCCAGCGGACGCTCGCCGGTCAGCTCGGTGAGGATGCGGATGGCTTCGAGCATGTGCTCGCGCTCCTGGGCCTCATCCATGTTCTGGTAGTCGATCCAGCGGTAGCCGTGGCTGCAGATCTCGTGGCCGGCTTCGACCATGGCGCGGATCACGTCGGGGTGACGCTGGGCGGCCATGGCGACGGCGAAGATGGTCAGCGGCACGCCGGTGTCCTTGAACAGCTTGAGCAGGCGCCAGACGCCGGCGCGGCTGCCGTATTCGTAGAGCGATTCCATGCTCATGTTACGAGCGCCCTGCAGGGGCTGGGCGGCAACCATTTCCGAGAGGAAGGCTTCTGATTCCTTGTCCCCGTGAAGAATGTTGCGTTCACCGCCTTCTTCGTAATTGAGCACGAAAGACAAAGCAATGCGGGCATTCCCCGGCCAGCGCGGATGGGGTGGGGTATTGCCGTAACCGATCAGGTCGCGAGGATAGTCAGCGCTCACTGCAGTCTTCCTTCTTATACGTGTAAACGGAGGGCGTGGCGCCCGGGTAGGGTATTGGCCACGACGATGAGGTGATTGTATACAACTTTGTTTGCGGTTTGTAAGCCTGTTTTTTCCTATTTCTTCCTGTTTTTACCCTCGGAAACCCTCTGCAAGAAACCTGCCCAGTTGGTCAGTTAATGACGTGCTCGTCGGCCAGTGGCGTGGTTTTGCGACTGATGGCGTATTTACAGAAGGTGGTGGGCATGTCAGGAAAGAATACCGAATTATTGTGTACAATTTTACAGAAAAATGTCTTAATAATCCGACAGCCGTACGCTGCCGGGTCTCCTGACGGCGCCGTACGGGATTTTTTGCCCACAGATAGAACAGAGGCGAGCAAGCAATGGGACGTTTGACCACGCATGTACTGGATGCCGCTCACGGCTGCCCTGGCAGCTCGATCAAGGTCGAGCTGTACCGGGTCGAAGGCCAGCAGCTCGAGCTGGTGCACACCACCCTGACCAACAGCGATGGCCGTTGCGACGCGCCGCTGCTGCAAGGTGACGACTACCGCAGCGGTGTCTACCAGCTGCAGTTCAATGCGGGCGACTACTACCGCGCCCGTGGCGTGCAGTTGCCTGAGCATGCATTCCTGGATGTTGTGGTACTGCGTTTTGGCATCAGCGCCGAGCAGGATCACTACCACGTACCACTGCTGATCTCGCCGTACAGTTACTCGACCTATCGTGGAAGCTAGTTGGTCGCTAGAAGAATCTTCGTAGGTCCTTGCCCGCTCACACTGCGGGCTTTTTTTTGTCTGGGGTTTTGTGCTGCCTTTATCGCGGGGCAAGCCCGCTCCCACTGGGGATCACTTTCGGTGGGAGCGGGCTTGCCCCGCGATAAGGTCCAACAAAAAAGCCCCACCCGAAGGTGAGGCTTTATCTGGTTGCAGCGCTGCTTAGAGGAACACAAACTTGGCAATGAAGATCGCCGTCAGTACCCACAGGCTTGCCGAGATCTCGCTGAAACGACCGGTACCGGCCTTGAGCACCACGTAGGTGATAAAGCCCAGGGCAATACCGTCGGCAACCGAGAAGGTCAGCGGCATCATGATTGCGGTGACGATCGCCGGGATGCTGTCGGTGGCTTCGTCCCAGTTGATGTGCGCCATGCTGCCCATCATCAGCATCGCGACATAGATCAACGCACCTGCCGTGGCGTAGGCAGGAATCATCCCGGCCAGGGGGGCGAAGAACATCGCGGCGATGAAGAACAGGCCGACCACCACCGCCGTCAGGCCGGTGCGGCCACCGGCGGCAACACCCGCAGCACTTTCCACATAGCTGGTTACCGGCGGTACGCCCACCACTGCACCGAACACGCTCGAAGCACTGTCTGCCTTCAGTGCGCGCGAGAGGTTTTCGATACGTCCGTCGGCATTCACCAGGTTGGCGCGCTGGGCTACACCCATCAGGGTGCCGGCGGTGTCGAACATGTGCACGAAGAGGAAGGCGAACACCACGGCAATCATGCTGACGTTGAACACGCCCGCGACATCCATGGCCATCCAGGTCGGTGCCAGGCTTGGTGGCAGCGAGAACAGGCCGCCGTATTCGACCAGGCCCAGGCCCCAGCCGGCGAGGGTGACGCTGATGATGCTGATCAGGATCGCGCCGAACACCCGGTGATAGCTGAGCACCGCAATCATCAAAAAGCAGATCGCCGCCAGCAGCGGGCCAGGCTCGTGCAGGGAGCCGAGCTTGATCAGGGTGGCCGGGCTGTCGACGACAATTCCGGCAGTTTTAAGACCGATCAGTCCGAGAAACAATCCGACGCCGGCACCCATCGCATGACGCAGGCTCACAGGAATGCTGTTGAGCAGCCATTCACGCACCCGCGAAAGCGTCAGCAGCATGAACAGCACCCCGGAGACGAATACCGCGCCCAGCGCCGCCTCCCAGGTGTAGCCCATGGTCCCGACCACGGTATAGGTAAAGAAGGCGTTGAGCCCCATGCCCGGTGCCAGGCCTACTGGCCAGTTGGCATAGAGGCCCATCAACAGGCAGCCCAGGGCGGCGGCGATGCAGGTGGCGACAAAAGCCGCTCCGTGATCGATGCCGGCATCGGCCATGATGTTGGGGTTGACGAAGATGATGTAGGCCATGGTGATAAAGGTGGTCAACCCGGCGATCATCTCGGTTTTGACGGTGGTGCCATGTAGCTTGAGTTTGAAAATCCGCTCCAGCCAGCTCGTTTCGAGCGGTGGGGCAAGATCCAGCGTAGGGGCTTCGGATTTGCGGCTTTCCACAGCATGTACTCCTCAAGTCTTTTCTTGTTTTTCAGAGCCAGTCCTGCGCACGCACTGGGAAGCTCTGTGAGGCGGATGGGATGGCAGGCGACCGGACCTTTTGTTGACTTCTGAGTCAGGAAGTTGCACGAATGGATTATGCGTTTGTATACAAAGAATGCAAATAATGTTTTCGTTGTTGTGCGCAAATAATTTCGCCGCATCGCTATAAAGGCCATCACCCCCTGCAGAAATCGCTGCGGCTGTGTACAATGTGCCCATACCTTAATCGTTTAATTTTCTTACCAAGACTTGCCTCCGCCCCACTGGCTGGTATTACAGTCAGGGTCCGACAGGCCGATCCCCGTGCTCGAGTGCCCATGAACGAACAGCTGCAACCTCTCAAGAAACCAGTGCGTACCGGCAAGGCCGGGCGCAGCGGAACCCAGGACGATATCGTCTATGCGCACATTTTCGAGGCCATTCTCGAACAACGCCTGGCGCCGGGTACCAAGTTGAGCGAGGAAGCCCTGGGCGAAATCTTTGGCGTCAGCCGCACCATCATTCGCCGCGCACTGTCGCGCCTGGCGCATGAAAGCGTGGTACTGCTGCGGCCTAACCGCGGTGCGGTGGTGGCCAGCCCGACCGTTGAGGAAGCGCGCCAGGTGTTTTTCTCGCGGCGTATGGTTGAACGTGCCATCACCGAACTTGCGGTCGAGCACGCCACAGCCGAGCAGCTCAACGAACTGCGCCAGATGGTGCGTGAAGAGCGCGACAGTTTCTCCCGGGGCGACCGTGGCGCCGGTATTCGCCTGTCTGGCGAGTTCCACCTGAAGCTGGCCGAAGCCGCCGGCAATGCACCGCTCATCAGCTTCCAGCGCAGCCTGGTGTCGCAGACTTCGTTGATCATCGCCCAGTACGAAAGCGGTAACCGCTCGCACTGTTCCTACGACGAGCACATGCAGCTGATCGATGCCATCGAGGCGCGTGACGTCAATCAGGCGGTCAGCCTGATGATGCACCACATGGATCACATCGACAGCAAGCTCAACCTCGACGAGGACAGCGCTTCGGATGATCTGCATGCGGTGTTCTCGCATTTGTTGCAGACCAAGAAGCGCGGTAGTTCGGTGCCGATCAAGGGCTGATAACCGGCTCAAAACAATCGCGGGGCAAGCCCGCTCCCACAGGAGTTACTCGAACCTGTGGGAGCGGGCTTGCCCCGCGATGTTTTTGAAGATTAACGCTGGTGTACGCAACGCCCGGCGGCGAAGGTCTGTTTGACGGTACGGTCGTCGCCCAGGGTCATCAGCACGAACAGGGTCTCGTCGATGCTGTTCGACTGCTGGATGCGGTAGTCCATCAGCGGCGTCGCCTTGTAGTCGAGCACCACGAAGTCGGCATCGTTGCCAGGTTTGAGGCTGCCGATGCGGTCATCCAGGCTCAGCGCCTGAGCGCCGCCGAGGGTGGCCAGGTACAGCGACTTGAACGGGCTCAGGCGCGCGCCCTGCAGTTGCATGACCTTGTAGGCCTCGTTGAGGGTGTTGAGCAGCGAGAAGCTGGTGCCGGCACCGACGTCAGTCCCCAGGCCGACCTTGACCTTGAACTTCTCCGCCTGCGGCAGGTTGAACAGGCCGCTGCCGAGGAACAGGTTGGAGGTCGGGCAGAAGGCCACGGCCGAACCGGTTTCGGCCAGACGCTGGCACTCTTCGTCGCACAGGTGCACGCCGTGGGCGAATACCGAGCGCTCACCGAGCAGCTTGAAGTGATCGTAGACGTCCAGGTAACCCTTGCGCTCAGGGAACAGTTCCTTGACCCAGTCGATCTCCTTGAGGTTTTCACTCAGGTGGGTGTGCATGTACAGGTCAGGGAATTCGCTCAGCAGTTGCCCGGCCAGGGTCAGTTGCTCCGGGGTGCTGGTCGGAGCGAAGCGTGGAGTCACGGCGTAGTGCAGGCGGCCCTTGCCGTGCCAGCGTTCGATCAGCGCCTTGCTTTCGGTGTAGCCCGATTCAGCGGTATCGGTCAGGTAGTCCGGGGCGTTGCGGTCCATCATCACCTTGCCGGCGATCATCCGCAGGTCAAGACGTTCGGCTTCTTCAAAGAAGGCATTGACTGACTCGGGGTGCACGCTGCCAAACACCAGGGCAGTAGTGGTGCCGTTGCGCAGCAGCTCTTCGACGAAAATCTTCGCTACCTTGTCGGCGTGCTCCTTGTTGGCAAACTGCTTTTCGCACGGGAAGGTGTAGGTGTTGAGCCAGTCCAGCAGTTGCTCGCCGTAGGAACCGATCATGCCGGTCTGCGGGAAGTGGATGTGGGTATCGATAAAGCCAGGAGTGATCAGGGCATCTTTATAGTGCTGCACCTCGATGTCGGCGGGCAGAGTCGGCAGCAGTTCACTGGCGTGTCCCAGGGCGCTGATCTTGCCGTTGTCGATCAGCAGCAGGCCGTCCTGGAAATACTGATAGGACGCTTCGATTCCCACCTCGGCAGGGTCGGCGATGCTGTGCAGGATGGCGGCACGGTAGGCTTTGCGGGTTGCGCTCATAGGGCTCTCGTCATATGGCTTGGCTGCGCCGCGAGGGCGGCAGCAATTGGGCAATGGGGCCGGCATTGGTCGCACTGTCGTGCTGGCCGAAGCTGGCGTTGTAGGTGGCAATGATTTCAGCGGCGATGGACACGGCGATCTCGATCGGCAGCTTGCCCTTGACCTCGGCCAGGCCCATCGGGCAACGCATGCGTTGCAGGCGCTCCTCGGTGTAGCCGCGTTCACGCAGGCGGTGTTCGAACTTGACCCGTTTGGTCTTCGAGCCGATCAGACCGAACCAGGTGAAGTCATTGCGTTTAAGGATTGCAGCGGTCAGTTCCAGGTCCAGCTGATGGTTGTGGGTCATGACGATGCAATAGCTGCCAGCGGGCAGGTCGTCGACCTCATCGACCGGCTCTTCGCTGACGATCTTGCTGACGCCGGCCGGAATCTGCTCGGGAAACTCCTGCTCGCGCGAATCGATCCAGCGCACCCGGCAGGGCAGCGCGGCGAGCAAGGGTACCAGAGCGCGGCCGACATGGCCTGCGCCGAACACGGCGATTTGCGCCTGCACCTGGCCCATGGGCTCGAACAGCAGCACGGTAGCGCCGCCGCAGCACTGGCCAAGACTGGCGCCGAGGCTGAAACGCTCCAGATGCGGTGATTCGCGACGCTCGGCGAGCATCTCGCGGGCGATTTTCATTGCCTTGTATTCAAGGTGGCCGCCGCCGATGGTGTCGAACAGTTGCTCGGCGCTGACCACCATCTTCGAGCCGGCATTGCGTGGCGTCGAACCGCGTTCTTCGATGATAGTCACCAGTACGCAGGCTTCACCGCGGGCTTGCAGGTCGGCGAGGGCGTTGATCCAGGTGTGCATAGTTAAATTGCCTCTTTAATCGCGGGGCAAGCCCGCTCCCACAGGTAGGAGCGGGCTTGCCCCGCGATGAGCACACTACGGTGCTACGGTCTCAACCTCGGCAACCGGCTGTTGTGCCGCTACCGCCTTGCGCATTTGCTCGCAACCCCACAGCACCCGCTCAGGTGTCGCCGGCGCATCGATCTTCGGTTGCACCCGGTAGTCCGCCAGGCTGGCCACGGCATCCTTGATCGCGCACCAAGCGGCGATACCCAGCATGAACGGCGGTTCACCCACGGCTTTGGAGTGGAACACGGTGTCTTCCGGGTTCTTGCGGTTTTCCACCAGCTTCACCCGAAAGTCGATCGGCATATCGGCCACCGCCGGGATCTTGTAGCTGGCCGGACCGTTGGTCACCAGTTTGCCCTTGGCGTTCCACACTAGCTCTTCGGTGGTCAGCCAGCCCATGCCCTGAACGTAGCCGCCTTCCACCTGGCCGATGTCGATGGCCGGGTTCAGCGAAGCGCCGACGTCGTGCAGGATATCGGTGCGCAGCATCTTGTATTCGCCGGTCAGGGTGTCGACGACCACTTCGGCACAGGCCGCACCGAAGGCGAAGTAGTAGAACGGACGGCCACGGGCCTGGCTACGGTCGTAATAGATTTTCGGGGTCTTGTAGAAGCCGGTGCTCGACAGCGATACCTGGGCAAAGTAAGCCTGCTGGATCAACGCGTCGAAGCTGATGATCTCGTCGCGGATACGCACATGATTGTTGCGGAACTCGACGTCTTCCTCGGTCACCTTGTATTGCCGCGCGGCGAACTCGACCAGGCGCTTCTTGATGGTCTCTGCCGCGTTCTGTGCTGCCTTGCCGTTCAGGTCGGCGCCGGAGGAGGCCGCCGTCGGTGAGGTGTTCGGCACTTTCTCGGTGTTGGTCGCGGTGATCTGTACACGCTGGAAGTCGACCTGGAATACCTCGGCCACTACCTGCGCAACCTTGGTGTTGAGGCCCTGGCCCATCTCGGTGCCGCCATGGTTCAGGTGGATGCTGCCGTCGGTGTAAACGTGCACCAGCGCACCGGCCTGGTTGAGGAAGCTGGCGGTGAACGAAATGCCGAACTTCACCGGAGTCAGCGCCAGGCCTTTCTTGAGGATAGGGCTGTGGGCGTTGAAGCGGCGGATCGATTCGCGGCGCTCATGGTAGTCGGCGCTGGCTTCCAGTTCTGCGGTCATTTCCTCGAGCATGTTGTGCTCGACGGTCTGGTAGTAGTGGGTGACGTTACGCTCGGTCTTGCCGTAGTAGTTGGCCTTGCGTACCTCTAGTGGGTCGAGTGCCAGGCTGCGGGCGATATGGTCCATCACCTCTTCGATGGCGACCATCCCCTGCGGGCCGCCGAAGCCCCGGTAGGCAGTGTTCGACGCGGTGTTGGTCTTGCAGCGATGACCGTTGACCGTGGCGTCGCCCAGGTAATAGGCGTTGTCGGAGTGGAACATGGCGCGGTCGACGATGGATGCCGAAAGGTCCGGCGAGTAGCCGCAGTTGCCGGCCAGCTCCAGGTTGATGCCGTGCAGGCGGCCGCTGTCATCAAAGCCGACGTCGTATTCGACGTAGAACGGATGACGTTTACCGGTCATCAGCATGTCTTCGACCCGCGGCAGACGCATCTTGGTCGGCTGGCCAGTCAGGCGCGCGATCACCGCGCACAGGCACGCCGGGCTTGCCGCCTGGGTTTCCTTGCCGCCGAAGCCGCCGCCCATGCGACGCATGTCGACCTGTACCTTGTTCATCGGCACGTCGAGCACTTCGGCCACCAGCTTCTGCACCTCGGTAGGGTTCTGGGTCGAGCAGTAGACGATCATCCCGTCGTCTTCGGTAGGCATCACCGAAGAGATCTGGGTTTCCAGGTAGAAGTGTTCCTGGCCGCCGATGTGCAGGGTACCTTGCAGGCGGTGCGGCGCGTTCGCCAGGGCCGTGGCCGAGTCGCCGCGTTTGTGGGTGTGGCTGTCCAGCACGAAGTGACGCTTGCGCAGGGCCTCGACCACGTCGAGCACCGGTTCCAGGTCTTCGTATTCGACGATCGCGGCCATTGCTGCGCGGCGTGCGGTGTCCAGGTCGCGGGCGGCGACGGCGAGCACCGGCTGGCCGACGAACTCTACCTTGTCGATGGCCAGCAACGGGTCGCCGGGCATGATCGCGCCAATGTCCTTGAGGCCCGGAATGTCTTCGTGGGTGATGGCGATGCGCACACCCTCGAAGGCGTAGCAGGGGCTGGTATCGATCTTCAGCACCCGCGCATGGGCGCGGTCGGACATGCGCGCATACACGTGCAGCTGGTTGGGGAATTCCAGGCGGTCATCGATGTACTGCGCTTCACCGCTGACCTGCTTGTCGGCGCTGTCGTGCTTGATGCTGCGCCCGACTCCGGTGGTCAGGTCCTGGCTGAACAGCTCGGCCATTTGTGCCTGGCTTTTGGCGACGTGATGGTTAGACATAAGCGGTCACCCGGGTCTCGATGTGCGGCGTTTGCAGTTCGATGAAGTATTTGCGCAGCAGGTTCTGCGCACTGAGCAGGCGGTATTCCTTGCTGGCGCGGAAGTCCGACAGCGGGGTGAAGTCTTCGGCCAGGGCCTGGCAGGCGCGTTCGATGCTGGCCTGGTTCCAGGCTTTACCGACCAACGCGGCTTCGCAGGCGCGGGCGCGTTTGGGGATTGCAGCCATGCCGCCGAAGGCGATACGTGCGGCTTCAACCTCACCGTTTTCGATACGCAGATTGAAGGCGGCGCAGACGGCGGAAATATCGTCGTCCAGACGCTTGGAAACCTTGTAGGCGCGGAACGTCCAGGCGCTGCGGGCGCGCGGCACAATGATCTTTTCGATGAACTCGCTTTCCTGGCGGGCAGTGATGCGGTAGTCGATGAAGTAGTCTTCCAGCGCCAGAGTGCGGGTGCTGCCGCCTTTGCGCAGGACAATCTGCGCGTCCAGGGCAATCAGCAGGGGCGGGGAGTCACCGATCGGCGAGGCGTTGCCGATGTTGCCACCGAGAGTGCCCTGGTTGCGGATCTGCAAGGAAGCAAAGCGGTGCAGCAGCTCGCCGAAGTCCGGGTATTCGCGGCTCAAGGCGTCGTAGCAGTCGGTCAACGGTGTGGCCGCGCCAATTTCCAGATGCTCATCAAGGCTGTCGATGCGCTTGAGTTCGGCGACGTTACCGACGTAGATCATCACCGGCAGGGTTTTGTGGAACTGGGTGACTTCCAGCGCCAGGTCGGTACCGCCAGCGAGCAAGCGTGCTTCGGGGTGCGAGCCATAGAGGTCGGCGAGGTCGGCCACGGTCAACGGTACCAGGCAGCGCTTGTCGCCGCTGTTGAGTTCACCGGTTTCGCTCGGCGCAATGGCTTTGAGGCGGGCAATGGTCTGCGCCTGGTTGCTGTCAAACTGGTCTGGCTTGGCCTGACAGCAGGACTGTTCGGCGGCGGCGAGAATAGGGCGGTAACCGGTGCAGCGGCAGAGGTTGCCAGCCAGCGCTTCCTGGGCCTTGTGCAGGTCCGGTGCATCGCTGTTCTTTTGCAGGGCAAACAGCGACATGACAAAACCGGGGGTACAGAAGCCGCACTGCGAGCCGTGGCAGTCGGCCATGGCCTGTTGCACGCTGTGCAGTTGCCCTTGGTGCTTGAGACCTTCGACGCTGATCAATTGCTTGCCGTGCAGCGACGAAACAAAGGTCAGGCACGAGTTCAGGCTGCGGTAGCGGATCTGCTCACGGCCGTCGTCGTCCACGGCCAGTTCGCCGACCACCACTGTGCAGGCACCACAATCGCCGCTGGCGCAGCCTTCCTTGGTACCGGACTTGCCCAAGTGCTCGCGCAGGTATTGCAGCACTGTCAGGTTGGGATCCAGGGCATGCTCACTGCGCAGCTCCTGGTTTAATAGAAACTGGATCACGGAAGGCCTCACACGCGGTTTATTGTTGTTGAGCGGACTGTAAGCAGACTTGATTTTTAGGTCAACAATTTTCTGACTTCTGGGTCAGGAAAATTTACACGCCATTACCCACCCGCCACAGGCGTCTCTCTATAGAGCATAGTCCGCTGTACCCATGGCCGAATTTTTTGCGCCATTGCCGCCAACTTCTGCTTCCAGGCCCCTGCGCGGCGCCGGGGCAAGTGCGCTACAATTGCGCCCTTTGCACAGTTCAATGATTTTGAAGGAAAACCATGACGTTCAAGGCGCCGGACAGCCTCTCCGAGCAAATTGCCCACTACCTGGCCGAGCGGATCATCCGCGGCGAGCTCAAACCTGCTGAGCGTATCCAGGAGCAGAAGGTCACCCAGGCATTGAACGTCAGTCGCGGCTCGGTGCGTGAAGCCTTGCTGATCCTCGAACGTCGGCACCTGGTGACCATCCTGCCGCGCCGTGGCGCTCATGTGACCGAACTCGACGAGCATGGTGTGCGCAGCCTGTGCACCTTGATGGGCGAGCTCTACATCCTGCTGGGCAATGCGGTTGCACAGAACTGGCGCAATGAAAGCGACCTGCTGGCATTCCTGGACATCCAGCAAAGCCTGGCCAGTGCCCTGCAGCGCCAGGACATCAAGGTCTTCGTCGAAGAAAGCTTTGCGGTAATGCGCGCGGCTTACCCGTTCGCCAACAATCCTTACTTGCAGGAAACCGTCGAGAACCTGCAGCCGGCCATGAGCCGCGCCTATTATCTGGCGCTGGATCAACGCAAGGCCGAAATGAGCGACTTCCTGGCGTTGTTCGCCAACCTGCTGGAGGCCGTGGTCGCCCGCGATCAGGCGCGCATCCGCACGGTGCTGGTCGAATACTGCCAGCGCAGCTGCGAGCTGGTGCTGGCGGCACTGGCGACCGCCTGAGCATGCGCCTAAAGTGCATTCGCCTGGCCGGGTTCAAGTCGTTCGTCGACCCGACCACGGTCAACTTCCCCAGCAACATGGCGGCGGTAGTCGGGCCCAATGGCTGCGGCAAGTCCAACATCATCGATGCGGTGCGCTGGGTGATGGGCGAAAGCTCGGCGAAAAACCTGCGTGGCGAGTCGATGACCGACGTCATCTTCAACGGCTCGACCAGCCGCAAGCCGGTGAGCCAGGCCAGTATCGAACTGGTGTTCGATAACTCCGACAGCACTCTGGTCGGTGAATACGCCGCCTACGCGGAAATCTCCATCCGCCGTAAAGTCACCCGCGACGGGCAGAACACCTATTACCTCAACGGTACCAAGTGCCGGCGCCGTGATATCACCGACATCTTCCTCGGCACCGGCCTCGGCCCACGCAGCTATTCGATCATCGAGCAGGGGATGATCTCCAAGCTGATCGAGGCCAAGCCGGAAGACCTGCGCAACTTCATCGAAGAAGCGGCCGGGATCTCCAAGTACAAGGAGCGTCGGCGCGAGACCGAGAACCGTATCCGCCGCACCCATGAAAACCTTGAGCGCCTGACCGACCTGCGCGAAGAGTTGGAACGCCAGCTCGAACGCTTGCATCGCCAGGCCCAGGCTGCCGAGAAGTACAAGGAGTACAAGGCCGAGGAACGCCAGCTCAAGGCGCAGCTGGCGGCCTTGCGCTGGCAGGCGCTGGATCAGCAGGTCAGTCAGCGTGAAGTGGTGATCGGTGACCAGGAAGTGGCCTTTGAGGCCCTGGTGGCCGAGCAGCGCAATGCCGATGCCAGCATCGAGCGCCTGCGTGATGGCCATCATGAGCTGTCCGAGCGCTTTGGGCAGGTGCAGGGGCGCTTCTATTCGGTCGGCGGCGATATCGCCCGGGTTGAGCAAAGCATCCAGCATGGCCAGCAGCGTCTGCGCCAGCTTCAGGACGACTTCAAGGAAGCCGAGCGCTCGCGCCTGGAGACCGAATCGCACCTGGGGCATGACCGCACCTTGCTGGCGACCCTCGGTGAAGAGCTGGCAATGCTCGAGCCTGAGCAGGAAATGACCCTGGCCGCCGCCGAAGAGTCGGCGGCCACCCTGGAAGAAGCCGAAGGCACCATGCACGGCTGGCAGGAACAGTGGGACACCTTCAACACCCGTTCGGCCGAACCACGTCGCCAGGCCGAAGTGCAGCAGGCGCGTATTCAGCAGCTCGAACAGGCGCTTGAGCGTCTGGCCGAGCGCCAGCGCAAGCTGGCTGAAGAGCGCGACCAGCTCAGTGCCGACCCTGAAGATGCCGCGATTCTGGAGCTGGGTGAGCAAGTGGCCAGCAGCGAGCTGGTGCTTGAAGAGATTCAACTGCAGGAACAACAGGTGGTCGAGCAGCTGGAAACCCTGCGCGAGCAATTGCAGCAGGCTGTCCAGGCACAGCAACAGACCCAGGGCGAGCTGCAGCGCCTGGGTGGTCGTCTGGCGTCGCTCGAGGCCTTGCAGCAGGCTGCTCTGGATCCGGGCACCGGCACCGCGCAATGGTTGCGCGAGCAGGGCCTGGAGCAGCGTCCGCGTCTGGCTGAAGGCCTGCGGGTCGAGCCGGGGTGGGAGCTGGCGGTGGAAACCGTGCTGGGCGCCGATTTGCAGGCCGTGCTGGTGGATGATTTCAGTAGCCTTGATCTAGCAGCGTTCAGTCAGGGCGATCTGCGTTTGTTTGATTCGACGACCGAAAGTGCGCGCATTCCGGGCAGCTTGCTCGACAAGGTTGAAGGCCGGGTCGATCTGGCGCCTTGGTTGGGGCAGGTTTTGCCGGTGGAAAGCCTTGAGCAGGCGCTGGCCCAGCGCAGCCGCTTGAATGACGGTCAAAGTCTGGTCAGCCGTGATGGCTACTGGGTCGGGCGGCATTTTCTGCGGGTCAATCGCGCCAGCGATGCTCAAGGCGGGCTGCTGGCCCGTGGTCAGGAGCTGGAACGCCTGGGGCTTGAGCACCAGGAGCTGGAGGCCGCGCTCGAATTGCTTGAAGCCCGGTTGCAGGAGCAGCGCGAGCAGCAGCAGGGTCTTGAGGAGCGCCGCGAACAATTGCGTCGTCGCGCCCAGGACGAGGCCCGCCAGCAGAGTGAGCTCAACGCTCGGCTGTCGGCCGGCAAGGCGCGCGCCGAGCAATTGAGCTTGCGGCGTCGGCGTCTGGAAGAAGAGCTGGCCGAACTGCTGGAGCAACGCGCCCTCGAAAGCGAGAATCTCGGTGAATCGCGCCTGCAACTGCAGGAGGCCCTCGATCTGATGGCCCAGGACACCGAACAGCGCGAACTGCTTCTGGCCCAGCGCGACAGCCTGCGTGAGCGCCTCGACCGGGTGCGCCAGGAGGCCCGTCAGCACAAGGATCACGCTCATCAACTGGCCGTGCGTCTGGGCTCGTTGCGCGCCCAGCACGATTCCACCCGCCAGGCTCTTGAACGTCTGGAGCTGCAGTCGGAGCGCCTGACGGAAAAGCGTGAACAGCTGAGCCTCAACCTGGAAGAGGGTGAGGCACCGCTGGAAGAGTTGCGCCTGAAACTCGAAGAACTGCTGGAAAAGCGCATGAGCGTCGATGACGAAATGCGCCAGGCCCGCCTGCACATGGACGAGGCTGACCGCGAGCTACGTGATGCGGAGAAGCGCCGGACCCAGGCCGAGCAGCAAGCGCAATTGCTGCGCGGCCAGCTGGAACAGCACCGCCTGGAATGGCAAGGGCTGAGCGTCCGGCGCAAGACGCTTCAGGAGCAGTTGCAAGCCGACGGCTACGACCTGCAAGGGGTCCTTGGCACCCTCAGCGAGGCGGCCAGCGAGCAAGAAGCCGAGCAGGAGCTGGAGCGCATCGACGCCCGTATCCAGCGCCTGGGCGCGATCAACCTGGCGGCCATCGACGAGTATCAGCAGCAGTCAGAGCGCAAGCGCTATCTGGATGCTCAGGATGCCGACCTGGTCGAAGCCCTGGATACCCTGGAAAACGTCATTCGCAAGATCGACAAGGAAACCCGCAACCGCTTCAAAGATACCTTTGATCAGATAAATGCCGGATTACAGGCACTTTTCCCAAAAGTTTTCGGTGGCGGCAGTGCTTACCTGGAACTGACGGGCGAAGATTTACTCGATACAGGGGTAACGATCATGGCGCGGCCACCGGGCAAGAAGAACAGCACCATCCACCTGCTTTCGGGCGGGGAGAAAGCGCTGACCGCCCTGGCCCTGGTATTTGCCATTTTCAAACTGAACCCGGCACCGTTCTGCATGCTCGACGAAGTCGATGCGCCACTGGACGATGCCAACGTCGGACGCTACGCCCGGCTGGTCAAGGAGATGAGTCAGACAGTGCAGTTCATCTATATCACCCACAACAAGATCGCCATGGAGATGGCCGATCAGTTGATGGGGGTTACCATGCATGAACCGGGTTGCTCGCGTCTGGTTGCGGTCGATGTGGAGGAGGCGATGGCCATGGTCGACGCCTGACTGGAGGCGATAAGGCGTGAACCTGCGCTAAATGGCCCTGTCAGTTGCGACAGACGGTGTAAAGTTATCTTTGGTCGTGCTAGCTTAATGTCACTTATTTTTTGCGTGGGTAAAAACGCCTGTCAGAACATAGAGTTGGCGCCACGTTTTAAAGGGGTTTAAACCCTTTATTTTTCAGCATTTTTTACAGAGGCACAGGATTACATGGAAATCGGTCTGCGCGAGTGGCTGATCGTCATCGGCATCATTGTCATTGCCGGTATTCTTTTTGACGGCTGGCGTCGTATGCGCGGCGGCAAGGGCAAGCTGAAGTTTCGTCTGGATCGTAGCTTCTCCAATGCCCCTGATGACGATAACAGTCCCGAATTGATCGGCCCGCCGCGGGTATTGGACACCCACAAGGAGCCTGAGCTGGACGAGCACGACCTGCCGTCCATGAGTGCTGCGCGCGAGCGTGACAATAACAGCAAGCCAAAGGCGTCCAAACGCAAGCGTGGTAGCGAGCCGCAGCAGGGCGACCTGAACCTGGCGGCTGAGCCGCGTGAGCGTGAGCCGGACCTGTTTGCCAATGCTGACGACGATTACCCAGATGAAAGCCGTAACAACGGCAATGCCTTTGCCAGCACTGAAACCCGTGACCTGCCACCGGTTGAAGAAGTCTTGGTGATCAGCGTCATTTCCCGTGACGAAGGCGGCTTCAAGGGGCCGGCCTTGCTGCAGAACATTCTGGAAAGCGGTTTGCGTTTCGGCGAAATGGATATTTTTCACCGCCACGAAAGCATGGCCGGTAATGGCGAAGTGCTGTTTTCGATGGCCAACGCGGTCAAGCCGGGTGTGTTCGATCTGGACGATATCGATCACTTCAGCACCCGTGCGGTGAGCTTCTTCCTGGGCTTGCCAGGGCCGCGTCATCCCAAACAGGCCTTTGATGTCATGGTTGCTGCTGCGCGCAAGCTGGCTCATGAGCTCAACGGTGAGCTCAAGGACGACCAGCGCAGCGTTATGACTGCCCAGACCATCGAGCATTACCGTCAGCGCATCGTCGAGTTCGAGCGCCGTGCCCTGACCCAGAAGCGCTAACTGCATCGCGGGGCAAGCCCGCTCCCACAATAGCCTCCCTGTGGGAGCGGGCTTGCCCCGCGATGAGGCTCTCAAAGCCGACCCCGAACACGCAAGAGCAGCCCAGGCTGCTCTTTTGCTTTGCAAGAGAATACGAAAATGACTGCCGAATCCCGAATCCTCGAACTGCGTGCCGAACTCGACCAGCACAACTATCGCTACTACGTGCTCGACGAGCCCAGCGTTCCGGACGCCGAATACGACCGTCTGTTCAACGAGCTCAAAGCGCTGGAAGCCGAGCACCCGGAGCTGGTGACCGCTGATTCGCCGACCCAGCGTGTCGGCGGTGCGGCCTTGTCGGCTTTCAGTCAGGTGCGTCACGAAGTGCCGATGCTGAGCCTGGGCAACGCCTTCGAGGAAAACGACCTGCGCGAGTTCGACCGGCGCGTGGTCGAAGGGCTGGATCTGCCGGCAGGCGACCTGTTCGGTGACGGCGCGGCGGTGGACTACAGCTGCGAGCCCAAGCTCGATGGCCTGGCCGTCAGCTTGCTGTACCGCGACGGGCAACTGGTGCAGGGCGCCACCCGCGGTGACGGCACCACCGGCGAAGACATCAGCGTCAACGTGCGTACCGTGCGCAACATTCCCCTGAAGCTGCAAGGCGAGGGCTGGCCAGCCGTGCTCGAAGTGCGCGGCGAGGTGTACATGTCCAAGGCCGGCTTCGAGCGTCTGAACCAGGCGCAGATCGAAGCGGGCGGCAAGACCTTCGCCAACCCGCGCAACGCAGCGGCGGGCAGTCTGCGTCAGCTGGATTCGAAGATCACCGCCAGCCGCCCGCTGGAGTTCTGCTGCTATGGTCTGGGCCAGGTCTCGGCGCCGCTGGCCGACACCCATATTGGCACCCTGGAACAGCTGAAGGCCTGGGGTATGCCGATCAGCCGCGAACTGCGCCATGCAGCGGGCGTTGCCGAGTGCCTGGAGTACTACCGCGATATCGGCGCGCGCCGCAATGACCTGCCTTACGAGATCGATGGCGTGGTGTTCAAGGTCAACAGCCTGGCTTCCCAGCGCGAACTGGGCTTTCGCGCCCGCGAACCGCGCTGGGCCATTGCCCACAAGTTCCCGGCCATGGAAGAGTTGACCGAAGTGCTGGATGTGGAATTCCAGGTCGGACGTACCGGCGCGGTCACCCCGGTGGCCCGGCTCAAGCCGGTGAAGGTGGCTGGAGTGACCGTGTCCAATGCCACGTTGCACAACATGGGAGAAATAAGCCGTTTGGGTCTCAGGATCGGGGATGTTGTCACCATTCGCCGTGCCGGGGACGTGATTCCTCAAGTAATGGAAGTCATTCTTGAGAGGCGTCCTAAGTTGACTCGTCCGATTGAGATACCTAAAGAGTGTCCAGTCTGCGGTTCCCCTGTGGAGCCGACGCAGTTGATCAAGCGTGGAAAGGGCAAGGAAGTTGTCAGTGAAGGGGCCGTATATCGTTGCATCGGGCGCCTTGGCTGCGCTGCGCAGCTTAAGCAGGCGATTGTCCATTACGTCTCGCGCCGTGCGATGGATATTGATGGGCTAGGGGAGAAAAGCGTAGAGCAACTGGTGGATGAAGGGCTTATCCAGTCTCCGGCAGACCTGTACCGCTTGGAGTTCGAGCAAATTGTTGATCTAGAAGGATTTGCCGAACTTTCCAGCAACAACCTTCTGGATGCGATAAAGGCAAGTAAAAAGCCTTCTCTTGCGCGTTTCGTTTATGCCTTGGGTATTCCAGATGTTGGGGAGGAAACCGCCAAGGTGCTTGCTCGCTCATTAGGCTCGTTGGAGCGTATTCAGAAGGCGTTGCCTGAAGTACTCACGTACCTCCCTGATATCGGAATGGAAGTCGCCTCTGAAATTCACTCATTCTTCTCCGAGTTGCACAATAAGCAGGTAATCCGGGATTTACGTGAACGTGGGCTTGAGATTCAAGATGAAGGTGGCGTGGGCGTGGAATTAGCAGCCTCTGTCTCTTTCGCCGCATTCGTAGAGAAACTAGGTATTACTGGTGTTGCTGCGACAGGGGCGAAGAAGTTGGCGGATAAGGCGGGAAGCCTGGACGGTCTGATTAGGCTCAGTGAAGACTGGTTGGATCTGAGTTCTATGAAAGGCATCAATGAAAAAGCAAAAGGTGCTTTGCGTGAGTTTTTTGTTTCGGAAAATACCCAGAGAGCTCGAGCTATCGAAGCGCAACTGCTCGACTTTGGCATGCATTGGAGCAGCGAGAAGAAAGTCGCTGCTGGCTTGCCGCTGGCCGGTCAGACCTGGGTGCTGACCGGCTCCCTGGAGCGCATGAGCCGCGATATCGCCAAAGACAAGCTGGAAAGCCTGGGCGCCAAAGTCGCGGGCTCGGTGTCGGCCAAGACCCATTGCGTGGTGGCGGGGCCGGGGGCCGGTTCCAAGCTGGCCAAGGCCAACGAACTGGGGCTCAAGGTGCTGGATGAAGATGCCTTTGTGACCTTTATGGGTAAGCACGGCATTGCCATCTAAGCCTTGGAACACCGCCAAGTCATTGAGTGTTGATGGTTTTTTTGAAATTAGAGGTTGTATCTTCACTTGATGCCGGTACAATGGCGCGGCTCGTCGCCAGATGAGCTGCGTTATGGTGACCCCATCGGTCCCCCCGCATTGATTACCCGTTAACCTGGTCAGGCCCGGAAGGGAGCAGCCATAGCGGGAACATCGAGTGCCGGGGTGTGGCTGGTGGGGTCGCCACCTATCTTCAAGCCATGCGCTTGTTCCTGCTTTGCCTATCTAGTTTATTCATTGTCTTTTGATGCGCGTGCTATTTCGCCTGCTTGTGTCTGGCTGTCCAGCGCTGCTGTATGGCGTTTAACCATACGCTCAATCTCCCCAGATTTTTTCATGGCCTCAAGGCTGCGCAGAATCCCTTGCGTGGGTACGCCCGGATCATTTCGCACATAGCAGCTCAGTGCCTGCTCCTCCAGCAGTGCCACTGGCTTGAAGCGTTGGGCTTCGGGCAGCGAGCGATTGAACCAATCCAGGCTGAACTGACTGCTGACCGCGTAGCGGTAGCGTCCTGCCTGCAGCTTCTGCAGCACCTGCAACTGATTGCGGGCGTCGTCACGCTTGAAGTGGCCGTTGTCGAATTGCGTCTGCAGGGCAGGGTAGTGAAAACCAAGCACGGTACCAATGACCTGGCTGGGTAGCTGCGCCAGGTTTGTCGGCGCTGCTTCGCCGGGAAGCGCCACCAGCCAGTCGCGCTGCTGGAACAACGGCGGGCTCCAGCTGAAGTTGCCCGACTGCCCGCCGCTCCAGGACGGCATCACGAAACAGCGCACGTCGACGCTGCCACGCTCCATCCCCGCCTGCAGGCGCAGGCGCGGCATTACGTGGAATTCAGGACGACGCTGCACGCGGCTGGCCAGGGTGTTCATCAGGTCGAACATGATGCCTTCTACCGGCTGGTTGTTTTCCAGGCGTACCAGCGGCATGGTCCAGCTATCGGCGACGGCAAAACGCAAGGGGGGTAACTCGGCGGCCGGCAGTTGGCCGATGTACAGCATTAACAGGCTTAAAACCCAGCGCATCCACTTCTCCCTGCGTGGTATCGGCATCCTGGCGAACAAAGCTTATACGTCAGGCCGCATAGCGGATGCAATTTCAGGCCTGCTCCGCTAGGATTAGCGGTCTTTGGTCTATCTATTTGACGGTTTTCGATGAGTTATCAGGTTCTTGCACGTAAATGGCGTCCGCGCTCGTTCCGCGAAATGGTCGGCCAGACCCATGTGCTCAAGGCTTTGATCAACGCACTGGACAACCAGCGCCTGCACCATGCCTACCTGTTTACCGGTACTCGCGGCGTGGGCAAGACTACCATCGCGCGAATCATCGCCAAATGCCTGAACTGTGAAACCGGCATCACCTCGACCCCCTGCGGCACCTGTTCGGTGTGCCGGGAAATCGACGAGGGCCGTTTCGTCGACCTGATCGAGATCGACGCCGCCAGTCGCACCAAAGTCGAAGACACCCGCGAGCTGCTCGACAACGTGCAGTACGCGCCGAGCCGTGGGCGCTTCAAGGTCTACCTGATCGACGAAGTGCACATGCTCTCCAGTCACTCGTTCAACGCCTTGCTCAAGACGCTGGAAGAGCCGCCGCCCTACGTCAAGTTCATCCTTGCCACCACTGATCCACAGAAGCTGCCCGCGACCATCCTCTCGCGCTGCCTGCAGTTTTCCCTGAAGAACATGACCCCCGAGCGGGTGGTCGAGCATCTGAGTCATGTGCTCGGTGCTGAGAACGTCCCGTTCGAAGACGACGCGCTGTGGCTGCTTGGCCGCGCTGCCGATGGCTCGATGCGCGATGCCATGAGCCTGACCGATCAGGCCATTGCTTTCGGTGAAGGCAAGGTATTGGCCGCCGATGTGCGGGCCATGCTGGGCACGCTCGATCATGGCCAGGTCTATGGCGTCTTGCAGGCGCTGCTCGAAGGCGACGCACGGGCCTTGCTCGAAGCGGTACGCCACCTGGCCGAGCAGGGGCCGGACTGGAGCGGCGTGCTGGCCGAGATGCTCAATGTGCTGCATCGCGTCGCCATTGCCCAGGCCCTGCCTGAAGCCGTGGACAACGGCCAGGGCGATCGCGACCGGGTATTGGCCCTGGCCCAGGCGCTGCCGGCCGAGGACGTACAGTTCTACTACCAGATGGGCTTGATCGGTCGTCGTGACCTGCCGCTGGCTCCGGATCCGCGCGGCGGCTTCGAGATGGTGCTGTTGCGCATGCTGGCGTTCCGTCCCGCCGATGCCGATGACGCACCGACGCCGGTACTAAAGCCGGTGGGGATCAGCCAGGCCACAGCTGATTCGGCAAGTGCGGTGGCAGCAGCGAGTGCAGCTGCGCCTGCGATGATTGCTGCGCCGGCTGTCGAGCCTGCGCCGGTTGCTGCTCCTGAGCCGGTAGCTGTTACCCAGCCTGAGCCGGAACCTGAGCCTGCGCCCACGCCAGTCGAGGTCAAAGCTGAAGAGCCTGAGCCGGTTGTCGACCTGCCCTGGAACGATCCAGCCCCGGTCCAGCCTGTTGCCGAGCCCGAGGTTGCACCTGCTGCGCCCGAACCTGTAGTCGAATCGCCGCAACCGGCGCCAGTTCAGGCGGTGGTACGCCAGGACGCACCGCCTCACGACGACAGCATCGGCTACAGCCCGGCGGGCATGGAGCGTGACGACGAGCCGCCGCTGGACGAGGATTACTACGAGCCGGAGATGGATCCGGCCAGCTACAGTTACCTGGATGAGCTGGCGATCGAGCATGTGCACGAAGAAGCGCCGACCGCCGCTCCCGAGCCGTTGCCAGCGGCCATGCCGGCCACCGGCCTGGCTTTGCAATGGCTGGAATTATTCCCGCAGTTGCCGATCTCCGGGATGACCGGCAGTATCGCCGCCAACTGTACCCTGATTGCCGCCGAAGGCGATGACTGGTTGCTGCACCTGGATCCGGCCCACAGTGCGCTGTTCAACGCTACTCAGCAGCGCCGCCTGAACGATGCCCTGAACCAGCATTTCGGGCGCACGCTGAAGCTGTCCATCGAGCTGATTCGCCCGGAGCAGGAAACCCCGGCCCAGGCGGCGGCTCGCAAGCGTGCCGAGCGTCAGGGTGAGGCAGAGGCTTCGATTGAGGCTGACCCGCTCATCCAGCAGATGATCAAGCAGTTTGGTGCCATGGTGCGACACGATACCATTGAGCCTGTAGACGCCCCGGTAACCCAGGGCGAATGACCGAATGACACAAGCGGCCCGGGCCCGACCCGCGCCGCACCCCGTAAGACTAAATTTGAGGTGATCCCCATGATGAAAGGTGGCATGGCCGGCCTGATGAAGCAGGCCCAGCAGATGCAGGAAAAAATGGCCAAGATGCAGGAAGAGCTGGCCAACGCCGAAGTGACCGGTCAGTCCGGCGCCGGCCTGGTGAGCGTGGTGATGACCGGTCGTCACGACGTCAAGCGCATCAGCCTGGACGACAGCCTGATGCAGGAAGACAAGGAAGTGCTGGAAGACCTGATCGCCGCCGCTGTCAACGACGCGGTGCGCAAGGTCGAGCAGAACAGCCAGGAAAAAATGGGTGGCATGACCGCTGGCATGCAGCTGCCACCTGGTTTCAAAATGCCGTTCTAAGGCAGCACTCGTAGTACCTACGGTGGGAGCACGGCTGTGAGGTCGTTGCTCCCATCGTCGTTTTTCTCGCGCTTATTGAATATCCAGGTTATTGCCCATGAGCTTCAGTCCCCTGATTCGCCAACTGATCGATGCCTTGCGCATCTTGCCCGGCGTCGGCCAGAAAACCGCTCAGCGCATGGCACTGCAGTTGCTCGAGCGCGACCGCAGTGGCGGCACGCGCCTGGCTCAGGCCCTGAGCCAGGCCATGGAAGGGGTTGGCCATTGTCGCCAGTGCCGTACCCTGACCGAGCAGGAGCTGTGCCCACAGTGCGCCGACACGCGCCGTGACGACACGCTGCTGTGTGTGGTCGAAGGGCCGATGGATGTCTATGCGGTGGAACAGACCGGTTATCGCGGCCGTTACTTCGTGCTCAAAGGGCACCTGTCACCGCTGGACGGGCTGGGGCCTGAGGCGATCGGCATTCCACAGCTGATGGCGCGTATCGAAGAGCAGGGCACCTTTACCGAGGTGATTCTGGCGACCAACCCGACGGTGGAGGGTGAGGCGACGGCTCATTACATTGCGCAGTTACTGGCCGACAAGGGCCTGGTGGCTTCGCGCATCGCTCATGGTGTGCCGTTGGGCGGAGAACTGGAGCTGGTGGATGGCGGGACGCTGGCGCACTCCTTTGCGGGGCGCAAGCCGATTTCGTTGTAGATCTGGAGATTGTATCGCGGGGCAAGCCCGCTCCCACAGGATTTCCACCATTCTGTGGGAGCGGGCTTGCCCCGCGATTGAAACTCAGTATTCGCTCAACGAGAACTCGGTCAGGCAGAAGGTTGGAATACCCAGCGCCTGCAGTTTCTGCGAGCCACCCAGTTCCGGCAGGTCAATAATCGCTGCGGCCTCGAACACTTGCGCACCCATGCGGCGCACCAGGTTGCTTGCTGCCACGAAGGTCCCGCCGGTGGCGATCAAGTCGTCGAAAATCAGCACCGAATCGCCTTCACACAGGCTGTCGGCGTGCACTTCGAGGAACGCTTCACCGTATTCGGTCTGGTAGCCTTCGGCGAGCACGTCAGCCGGCAGCTTGCCCTGCTTGCGGAACAGGATCAGTGGCTTGTTCAGTTGGTGGGCGATGATCGAGCCGATCAGGAAGCCGCGGGCGTCCATGGCACCGATGTGGCTGAATTCGGCCTCGACATAGCGCTCGATGAAGGCGTCGGCCACATGGCGCAAGCCCCGTGGCGACTGGAACAGCGGCGTGATGTCGCGAAAGATCACGCCGGCTTTCGGGAAGTCCGGTACTGGGCGGATCAGGGCTTTGAGGTCGAAGGTATCGCTGTGCATGAGGCGGGTATCCTGAGAAACGAATGCCCGCCAGTATACCCTTATCCCGTGTCCTCAGCTCTCCAGAGCACCACCGGCCAGCGCACACAGCTGGATCGGGTCGAGGATGTGGATTTCCTTGCCTTCGGCGGCAATCAGGCCGTTCTGCTGGAAGCGGGTGAAAACCCGTGAAACAGTTTCTACAGCCAGACCCAGATAGTTACCGATTTCGTTGCGCGACATGCTCAGGCGGAACTGATTGGCCGAATAGCCCCGGGCACGGAAACGCGCCGAGAGGTTGACCAGGAAGGTGGCGATGCGTTCGTCGGCGGTTTTTTTCGACAACAGCAGCATCATTTGCTGGTCGTCACGAATTTCGCGGCTCATCACCCGCATCAGCTGGCGACGCAGTTGAGGCAACTGAACCGAAAGCTCGTCAAGGCGTTCGAAGGGGATTTCACAGACCGACGTGGTTTCCTGGGCCTGGGCCGATACCGGATAGGTTTCGGTGTCCATGCCGGACAGGCCGACCAGTTCGCTGGGCAGGTGAAAGCCGGTGATCTGTTCTTCACCGCCGTCGCTCAGGCTGAAGGTTTTCAGGGCGCCGGAGCGCACTGCGTAGACCGAAGCGAAGTTGTCACCCTGGCGGAACAGAAATTCGCCTTTCTTCAGCGGTCGCCCGCGTTTGACGATTTCATCCAATGCATCCATGTCTTCCATGTTCAACGACAATGGCAGGCATAGAGGCGCCAGGCTGCAATCCTTGCAGTGGGCCTGGTTATGGGGGCGCAGTTTGACTGGCTCGGACATTTCTTCATTCCTTGGGGGAAAGCACACATAAGCCGTAAGGGTAACTCAGGGCATGGGGTTTCGACCAGCCCGCACCCGGGTAGGGTGGGCTGGATGAGGTGCGGCGTATCGTCCGACCTCCGATAAACATAGTGTGCTTTACAAGTATGACTGTAAACAGTGTCCGTGCTTTGTGCTTCAGATGACCCGAGAGAAGCGTTGCTGGCTGTGCAGGCCGAGGTAGGCGTCGAACACCATGCACACCGAACGCACCAGCAGGCGACCGGCGGGCAATACCTGGATGCCCTGGTTGCTGAGGTGGATCAGGCCATCGTCGTGCATGGCTTGCAGGGCTGGCCACTGGTCCTTGAAGTAGCCGCGAAAATCGATGGTAAAGGCTTGTTCGATGACCTCGAAGTCCAGTTCGAAGTGGCAGATCAACTGCTGGATCACCGCGCGGCGCAGGCGGTCGTCGGCGCTGCAGAGCAGGCCGCGGCTGGTGGCCAGCTGGGCGCTGGACAGGGTGTCCTGATAGGTGTTCAGGTCGCTGGTGTTCTGGCAGTACAGGTCACCGATCTGGCTGATGGCCGAGACGCCGAGGCCGATCAGGTCGCAGTGACCGTGGGTGGTGTAGCCCTGGAAGTTGCGTTGCAGGGTCGACTCTTCCTGGGCGATGGCCAGCTCGTCGTCGGGCAGGGCGAAATGGTCCATGCCAATGTAGCGGTAGCCGGCGGCGGTCAGTTGTTCAATGGTTCTTTGCAGCATCTCCAGCTTGGCGGCGGGCGCCGGCAGGTCATTGCTGTCGATGCGCCGCTGCGGCATGAAGCGTTCCGGCAAGTGCGCATAGTTGAACACCGACAGGCGGTCCGGTTGCAGCTTGATGACTTCGTCCACGGTGCGGGCAAAGCCTTCTGGCGTTTGCTTGGGCAGGCCGTAGATCAGGTCGAGGTTGATCGAGCGAAACTGCAGGGTGCGTGCCGCGTCGATGATTGTCCGGGTCTGTTCCAGGGTTTGCAGGCGGTTGATCGCCCGTTGCACGGCCGGGTCGAGGTCCTGTACGCCCAGGCTGACGCGATTGAAACCCAGTTCGCGCAGCAGGCCCATGGTCGGCCAGTCGGCCTCACGCGGGTCGATCTCGATGCCGTAGTCGCCGGAATCGTCGTCCAGCAGGTTGAAATGCTGGCGCAAATGCGCCATCAGCTGGCGCAGTTCGACATGGCTGAGAAAGGTCGGGGTGCCGCCACCGAAGTGCAATTGCTCGACGCTCTGCTTGGGGTCCAGGTGACAAGCGATCAGCTGGATTTCCTGCTCCAGGCGTTGCAGGTAGGGCTGGGCGCGGGCGCGGTCTTTGGTGATGACCTTGTTGCAGGCGCAGTAGTAGCAGATGTTGGCGCAGAACGGCACGTGCACATAAAGCGACAGCGGCCGAACGGCCCGGCGGCTGTCACGCAGGGCGTGCAGCAGGTCGAAGGAGCCGACTTCGCTGTGCAGTTGCACTGCGGTTGGATAGGAGGTGTAGCGTGGGCCAGACAGGTCGTAGCGACGGATCAGGTCGGAGTCCCAGCGGAGTGCGTCGAGCATGTGGGCAATCCCCAGAATGAGCAGCAGTGCCCGAAGTCTAGGGGGGTGGCAAACAGCCCGTCTTGATTTGTATCAACGGCGCTTCAGTGGCCCATCAGCCAGTGCTGGTGCGGCCCCGGCAGGGTCCACAGGCCGAACAGGATCACCAGTATGCCGCCGGCGACCCGTACCCCGCGTTTGCGTAGCAGGGCGCTGGTGCGTTCGGCGGCAAGCCCGGTGGCCAGCAGCACTGGCCAGGTGCCGAGGCCGAAGGCCAGCATCAGCAGGGCGCTGTCAGCAGCGTTGCCCTGGCTCGCAGCCCACAACAGGGTGCTGTAGACCAGGCCGCATGGCAGCCAGCCCCACAGGGCGCCCAGTAGCAGGGCGCGGGGCAGGCTGGAAACCGGTAGCAGGCGGTTGGCCACGGGCTGTATGTGGCGCCACAGGCCGCGTCCGAGGCCTTCGATGCGAGTCAGGCCGCTCCACCAGCCGGCCAGGTACAGGCCCATGCTGATCAACAGCAACGCTGCGGCCACGCGCATGCCCAAGGCCACCGGGCTGTTGGCCACGGCCCAGCCGGCCAGGCCCAGCAGCAGGCCGGCCAGGGCGTAGCTGAAGATGCGGCCCAGGTTGTAGGCCAGCAGCAGGCGAAAGCGCCGGCTGCGCTGTTCCTTGGGGATGGCCAGGGTCAGGGCACCCATCAGCCCGCCGCACATGCCCAGGCAATGGCCGCCGCCCAGCAGGCCGAGGATCAGCGCCGAGCTGAGCAGGGGTAGCAGCTCAAGCACGGGGTGGGGCGCCGTCGTCGGGTTTCTTGCCGTCGGCTTCGTCCATCGCGGCGGTGTGCTGTGGGTCCTGATCGTCGAACAGAATGCTGTGGGCCGGGCTGTCGAGGTCGTCGTACTGACCGCTGTCCACCGCCCAGAAGAAGATGTAGATAGCGATGGCGACGATCAGCAGCGCGGCCGGAATCATGATGTATAGCGCGGGCATGGAAGCTCCTGGTCAGGCCGTGGCCGGGTGTGAGTCGCGGGTCGCTGTGGCGCCGTTGGCCGGACCGCTGATGCGGGTCAGGCGCAGGGCGTTGAGCACCACGATCAGCGAACTGACGGACATGCCAATGGCCGCCCACACCGGTGTGATCCAGCCCAGGGCGGCAAAGGGCAGCATCAGGCCATTATACAGCGCTGCCCAGAGCAGGTTCTCGATAATGATCCGGCGAGTGCGCCGGGCCAGGCTGAAGGCCTGCACC
Organism: Pseudomonas alkylphenolica; assembly: GCF_000746525.1. NCBI lineage: Bacteria > Pseudomonadati > Pseudomonadota > Gammaproteobacteria > Pseudomonadales > Pseudomonadaceae > Pseudomonas > Pseudomonas alkylphenolica. The sequence continues at coordinate 4,018,096 of NZ_CP009048.1, read as the reverse complement.
AGCGCGTCGAGGCGATTGGACAGCAGTACTGCGTCGGCGCTGGTCTTGGCCAGGTCAGTGGCCGAGCCCATGGCGATGCTGATGTCGGCGGCGGCCAGCACCGGTACGTCGTTGACTCCGTCGCCGAGCATCAGCACCTTGCGGCCCTGCAGCTGCAGGGCTTTGAGTTTTTCCAGTTTGTCATCCGGGCGCAAGCCGCCGATGGCCTGGTCAATCTGCAGCTCGGCGGCCACGCTCTGCACCATCGGTGAGCTGTCGCCGGACAGCAGCAAGGTCTGCCAGCCGCGGGCGCGACAGGCCGCGAGCAAGTCGGCGGCGTCATTGCGCAGGCGGTCGTCGAGCACCAGCCAGGCAAGGGCGCCCTGGGTGTCGCCGAGCAACAGCCATTGACCCGGCTCTGCGGGCATCTCGGGGGTAGCAGTGTTGCTCAAGGCGCACACGAAACCTGCTTCGCCGATGCGCAGGCGTTGCCCTTGCACCACGCCTTCAAGCCCGAGGCCAGGCTCGGCGTGTACCTCGTCGGCAGCAACGCTGGCGCGCCCGAAGGCACGGGCAATCGGGTGTTCGGAGCGGTTTTCCAGGGCGGCGGCAAGCATCAGGCACTGATCGGCGTCGGCGGCGGCCAGCGGGCGAATGGCGCGCAAGGTCAGGCGGCCTTCGGTGAGGGTGCCGGTCTTGTCGAAGATCACTGTGTCGATCTGGTTCAGGCCTTCGAGCACATGGCCGCGGGTCAGCAGCAGGCCGAGTTTGTGCAGGGTGCCGGTGGCGGCGGTCAGCGCGGTTGGCGTGGCCAGCGACAGGGCGCAAGGGCAGGTGGCGACCAGCATCGCCAGGACAATCCAGAACGCCCGTGACGGGTCCAGCTGCCACCAGAGCAGGCCGATGGCCGCAGCGGCGACCAGGGAGAACAGCAGGAACCACTGCGAGGCGCGGTCGGCGATTTCCGCCAGCCGCGGTTTTTCCGACTGGGCCCGCTCCAGCAGGCGGACGATGGCCGACAGGCGCGTATCCTGGCCCAGGGCCTGGACTTCGACGGTCAGCGCGCTTTCCACGTTCAAGGTCCCGGCGGTTACCGCGTCGCCCGCGCGGCGCGGCTGGGGCAGGTATTCGCCGGTCAGCAGCGACTCGTCGACACTCGACTGGCCGCTGACGATACGCCCGTCGGCAGGCACGACATGGCCGGGTTGAATCAGGACGCAATCACCCAGTTGCAGCTCACTGAGCAGGATCCGCTCGCTTTGGCCCGCAGCGCCCAGGCGCAGGCAGGAAGCCGGCAGCAGGTTGACCAGCTGTGCAGTGGCGGCGGCAGTGCGCTCACGGGCACGGCGTTCCAGGTAGCGGCCTGCGAGCAGGAACAGGGCGAACATGCCCACGGCATCGAAATACAGCTCGCCACTGCCGGTGATCGCGGTCCAGATCCCGGCGCCATAGGCCAGGCCGATGGCCAGCGACACCGAAACGTCCATGGTCAGGTGCCGGGTACGCAGGTCGCGGGCGGCGCCACGGAAGAACGGCGCGCAGCTGTAGAAGACGATCGGGGTGGTCAGGAACAGCGCGACCCAGCGCAGGATGGTGTGCAGCTCCGGGCTCAGGTCGATGTTGAATTCCGGCCAGGTGGCCATGGTCGCCATCATCGCCTGGAACCACAGCAGGCCGGCGACCCCCAGTTGGCGCAGGGCGGTGCGGTTTTCATTGGCCAGCTGTTCAGCGGCGCGGTCGGCTTGGTAGGGGTGCGCCGCGTAACCGATATGGCGCAGTTCGGCCAGCAGCCTGGACAGCGGTAACTGACTGTCGGCCCAGTTGACGTGCAGTCGGTGGTTGGACAGGTTCAGCCGCGCCTCGGCAACGCCAGGCAGGTTACGCAGGTGTTTTTCGATCAGCCAGCCGCACGCGGCGCAACTGATGCCTTCGATCAGCAGGGTGGTTTCGGCCAGCTCACCGCTGTGGCGGACGAAAGGTTTTTGCACATCGGCTCGGTCGTACAGGGCCAGTTCGTCGACCAGTTGCTGGGGCAGGGCATCGGGGTTGGCGCTGGCTTCGCTGCGGTGCTGGTAATAGCTTTCCAGGTTGCCAGCGACAATGGCTTCGGCCACGGCCTGGCAACCCGGGCAGCAAAACAGCCGGTCCTGGCCGAGTACCACGGCGGTGAAGTGGCTGCCGGCCGGAACGGGCAGGGCGCAGTGGTAGCAAGGCGTGGGGCTGGTCATGGCAATCTATCGCAAGGTCCGGGGTGAACCTGATCGCGGGGCAAGCCCGCTCCCACAGTGTGTCTCGGTGGGAGCGGGCTTGCCCCGCGATCAAGGCCGACTCATTTTTCGAGGTGTTCAGCCCCTTGCAGCGCTTCGTCGCCCAGCTGCAGGGTTACATCATGGCCAACCTGTTCTTCTTCAAACAGACGCCAGACATGCTCGTCCTGGCTGCCGAGCAGCTCGACGAAGCGACGGCCTTCGATTTTGTCGCTGAGCTGGCCGACGTAGCGTCCGGCTTCGCTGGCGCTCTGGGTCAGGATGATCTTGCGGTCTTTCTCCGGCTGGGTCGGCGAGATCAGGTTGAGTTCCAGGGTTTTCGGCTGGCTGTTACCGCTCAGGCGCAGTTCGACTTCACCGGTCAGCTCGTCCAGGTGCACACTGGCCTTGAGGTTCAGGGTCTGGCCCAGCAGTTCACGGTCCAGCGAGCGGTTGATGCCTTTGCCGGCCTCGTAGTAGTTGTCGTTGACCAGGTTGTCCGGGTTGTTGACCGCGATGTAGACCATGGTCAGGCTCAGGGTCACCGAGGTGGCCAGCACCCCGATGATGATCCATGGCCAAAGGTGCTTGTACCAGGGGCTGGCGGCTGTTGCAGAAGGCATAGACTCAGTCTCTTATCGAATTTGCGGGCCGATGAAGCGGCTCTTGGCTTCAACCTGGGTGGCGCTGTCGTCAGCGTCCTTGAGGATGAAGGTGACTTCGTTGGTGCTCGATGGCAGTTTCTCCGGGGCCATCGACAATTGTACCGGCAGGCTGACGATGTCACCGGCGGCGACACGAATTTCCCCGGCGCCTTCAAGCTTGAGGTCTGGCAGGCCAGCGGCTTCGAGCACGTAGACGTGGTCGTGCTGGTCTTTGTTCATGACCTTCAGGCTGTAGACGTTTTCGATCCGGCCCTGGGCGTTTTCGCGGTACAGGACGCGGTCCTTGCTGACGTCGAAGCCGACCAGCGGGCGCAGCACGAAGGCGCTGGCGAGCAGGGCGATCATGGCCAGCAAGACCACCGCATAACCGATCAGGCGCGGGCGCAACATGTGGGTTTTCTGCCCGGAGAGGTTGTGCTCGGTGGTGTAGCTGATCAGGCCTTTGGGGTAGTTCATCTTGTCCATGATGGTGTCGCAGGCGTCGATGCAGGCGGCGCAGCCGATGCACTCGATCTGCAGGCCATCGCGAATGTCGATGCCGGTCGGGCAGACCTGGACGCACATGGTGCAGTCGATGCAGTCACCCAGACCTTTGGCTTTGTAATCGAGGTCTTTCTTGCGCGGGCCACGGGTTTCGCCGCGACGTGGATCGTAGGAGACGATCAGTGTGTCCTTGTCGAACATCACGCTCTGGAAACGCGCATAGGGGCACATGTACACGCACACCTGCTCGCGCAGCCAGCCGGCATTACCGTAGGTGGCCAGGGTGAAGAAACCGACCCAGAAATACGCCCAGCCATCGGCCTGGCCGGTGAAGAACTCCACCACCAGCTCGCGGATCGGCGAGAAGTAGCCGACGAAGGTCATGCCGGTGACAAAGCCGATCAGCAGCCACAGGCTGTGCTTGGCCAGTTTGCGCAGGAACTTGTTGCCGCTCATGGGCGCCTTGTCCAGCTTCATGCGCTGGTTGCGGTCACCTTCCGTGACCTTTTCGCACCACATGAAGATCCAGGTCCAGACGCTCTGCGGACAGGTGTAGCCGCACCACACCCGGCCGGCGAATACGGTGATGAAGAACAGGCCGAAGGCGGCAACGATCAACAGGCCGGACAGCAGGATGAAATCCTGCGGCCAGATGGTGGCGCCGAAGATATAGAACTTGCGCTCGGGCAGGTTCCACCAGACCGCCTGGTGCTCGCCCCAGTTCAGCCACACCGTGCCGAAATACAGCAGGAACAGGACGGCGCCGCCGGCCATGCGCAAATTGCGGAACAAGCCGGTGAAGGCCCGGGTGTAGATTTTTTCCCGAGAGGCGTAGAGATCGACGCTGTCTTTGTCTTTATTGGCAGGCGGGGTGACATCATGTACTGGAATCTGCTTGCTCATCATTGAGTCCCACGGCAGTGGAATAACGCCGCGATCAGTGCGTGCCGACCGCAGTCAGAAGTTTATGCTGCTCCAGGTCGGATAATACGCCTGTAGTGGCAGCATGGGGCATGGCTGCGACCTTTAGTCGCGTTGGGTTTGCCTGGTGATTAGTGTAGTGGGCGTGTCAATTGATCTGGGTCATACGAACTGCCTTAACCCGGTGGGAGCGGGCTTGCCCCGCGATGCGATGTGGCTGACAGCTTGCAATCGCGGGGCAAGCCCGCTCCTACCGGGTGCATAAAAAAGCCCCGCCAGTCTGCACTGACGGGGCCTTTTGGTAGCTGTGCGAATTACTTCGCCTCAGCCGCCTTTTCGCCTTGATGCGACAGGCTGTAGACATAGGCGGCCAGCAGGTGGACCTTGTCGTTACCCTGGATCGCTTCCTGGGCAGGCATCTGGCCCTGACGGCCATAACGGATGGTCTGCTGCAGTTGCGCGAAGCTCGAACCGTAGATGAATGCCTGTGGGTGCGTCAGGTTCGGCGCGCCCATGGCCGGGGTGCCTTTGCCTTCAGGACCGTGGCAGGCCACGCAGTTGGCGGCGAAGAGCTTCTGGCCGTTGGCGATGTCGGCTTTCGCCCCTTCTGGCAGCTTGCGGCCATCAAGGTTGGTCAGCACGTACCCGGCAACGTCGGCAACGCCCTGCTCACCAATGACTTCGGCCCAGGCCGGCATCACGCCGTGACGACCGCCCATGATGGTGGCCTTGATGGTTGCCGGATCACCGCCCCAGCGCCAGTCGTTGTCGGTGAGGTTAGGGAAGCCGTAGGAACCCTTGGCGTCGGAACCGTGGCACACCGAGCAGTTGGAGGCGAACAGGCGGCCACCCATTTTCAGCGCTTGCGGATCCTTGGCCACTTCTTCAATGGGCATGGCTGCAAATTTGGCGAAGATCGGCCCAAATTTGGCGTCAGCGCGGGCCATTTCCTTTTCCCACTCGTGTACGCCGGTCCAGCCAGGCTGGCCGTTGGCGAACTCGGTCTTTTTCTCGTTATCCACGTACTGGTAACCCGGCAAAATGCCTTTCCAGTTACCCAGGCCCGGGTACAGCACCAGGTAACCCAGGGCGAAAACGATGGTACCGACGAACAGCATGAACCACCATTTCGGCAACGGGTTGTCATATTCCTCGATGCCGTCGTAGGCGTGGCCCACGGTTTCTTCAGTGGTTTCGCTGCGCTGGCCCTTGCGGGTGGACAGCAGCAGCCAGGTCAGGGCGAAGATCGTGCCCAGACTCAAAACGGTGACGTACAGACTCCAGAAGGTAGTCATTCGTTGTTACTCCTAGACGCTTTCGCTTGCGCTTGCTCGACGTGCTTGCTGGCTTCGGGATCATCTGCGAAGGGCAGCATGGTCGCTTCGTCGAACTCAGACTTGCGCCGAGAACTGAACACCCACAACGCCAGGCCAATAAAGGCCACCATCACCACGACGGTGCCCAGGCCACGAATCATCCCGATATCCATCAATGTCACCGTTTGCTTTTGATGATGGTGCCCAGGCCTTGCAGGTAGGCCACCAGAGCGTCCATTTCAGTCTTGCCCTTGACCGCGTCGCGGGCACCGGCGATGTCTTCATCGGTGTACGGTGTGCCGAGGGTGCGCAGGACTTCCATTTTCTTGACGGTGTCCTTGCCATCGAGCTTGTTCTCTACCAGCCATGGGTAGGCCGGCATTTTCGACTCGGGCACGACGTTGCGCGGGTTGTACAGGTGCGCACGGTGCCAGTCATCGGAGTAACGGCCGCCGACACGGGCCAGGTCCGGACCGGTACGCTTGGAACCCCACAGGAACGGGTGGTCCCAGACGCTTTCACCGGCGACCGAGTAGTGGCCGTAGCGCTCGGTTTCGGCACGGAACGGACGGATCATCTGCGAGTGGCACTGCACGCAGCCTTCGCGGATGTAGATGTCACGGCCTTCCAGTTCCAGCGCGGTGCGTGGCTTCATGCCCTCGACCGGCTTGTTGGTGACGTCCTGGAAGAACAGCGGGACGATCTGGGTCAGGCCACCGACACTCACGGCGATGACCATGAAGAAGGCCAGCAGGCCGATATTCTTCTCGAGTGTTTCGTGCTTCATCAGTGAGCTCCAACTACAGCGATCTGAGCCGCAGCTTCAGCTTCGGCCGGCTTCGAGGCGCGTACGGTACGGTAGACGTTGTACGCCATCAGCAGCATGCCGGAGGCGAAGAACGCACCGCCCAGGGCACGGACGATAAAGCCTGGGTGGCTGGCCTGCAGGGCTTCGACGAAGGAGTAGGTGAGGGTGCCGTCGTCGTTGATTGCACGCCACATCAGGCCCTGGGTGATGCCGTTGACCCACATCGAGGAGATGTACAGCACGGTACCGATGGTCGCCAGCCAGAAGTGCGCGTTGATCAGGCCGATGCTGTGCATCTGCTCGCGGCCGTAGACTTTCGGGATCATGTGGTACAGGGCGCCGATCGAGATCATCGCAACCCAGCCCAGAGCGCCGGCGTGTACGTGGCCGACGGTCCAGTCGGTGTAGTGCGACAGCGAGTTGACGGTCTTGATCGCCATCATCGGACCTTCGAAGGTCGACATGCCGTAGAACGCCAGGGAGACCACGAGGAAACGCAGGATCGGGTCGGTGCGCAGCTTATGCCAGGCGCCCGACAGCGTCATCATGCCGTTGATCATGCCGCCCCAGCTTGGTGCCAGGAGAATGATCGACATGGCCATGCCCAACGACTGCGCCCAGTCCGGCAGGGCGGTGTAGTGCAGGTGGTGCGGGCCGGCCCAGATGTACAGGGTGATCAGTGCCCAGAAGTGCACGATCGACAGGCGATAGGAGTAGATCGGACGCTCGGCCTGTTTCGGCACGAAGTAGTACATCATGCCGAGAAAGCCGGTGGTCAGGAAGAAGCCCACGGCGTTGTGGCCGTACCACCACTGGATCATTGCGTCGGTGGCGCCCGAGTAAGCCGAGTAGGACTTGAACAGGCTGACCGGCAGCGAAGCGTGGTTGACGATGTGCAGCATCGCGGTCACTACGATGAACGCACCGTAGAACCAGTTACCCACATAGATGTGCTTGGTCTTGCGCTTGACGATGGTGCCGAAGAACACCACACCGTAGGTGACCCAGACAATCGCCAGCAAAATGGCGATCGGCCATTCCAGCTCGGCGTATTCCTTGGTCGTGGTGTAACCCAGCGGCAGGGTGATGAGCGCACCGACGATCACCGCTTGCCAACCCCAGAAGGTGAAGGCCGCGAGGCTGTCGGAAATCAGTCGCGTCTGGCAGGTACGCTGCACGACATAATAAGAAGTGGCAAACAGTGCACAGCCACCGAAGGCGAAAATCACCAGGTTGGTGTGCAGTGGGCGAAGCCGTCCAAAGCTCGTCCATGGCAGGTCCAGGTTCAGCTGGGGCCATACCAGTTGCGAGGCGATGAAGACTCCAAGCCCCATGCCAAGGATCCCCCAGACCACCGTCATGATGGCGAACTGGCGGACGACCTTATAGTTATAAGCAGTCGGACTGATTGCTGTGCTCATTCTAAGGTTCCACGGTTTGGGTGTTTTTGTAGGTTAAAAAATCGGCGCAAGTATGTATAAACCGTGTGGTTATTGCAACGCGATGGCTCTCGCGCCGACCTTTGCCAAAGCCCGATCTACCGCTGTTTCGGGCCTTGTTGGCGGACAAAGTGTACACAATTATCTGCTTGATATGTGTACCGTTATTCATCTTTTCTTGTCCAATCGGTCAGGCTTGTTGTAACCGTTTTCTGTTATCCAGAGGCGGGTACAAAGAGGTCGAGCCGATCCCATCTGCCTTTGCACGCATTCTTCAACAGCCACGACCGACCAACGGGATTAGCAGGCCCCGGGTTGCGGTCGCTGTGGCAACAAGCTTAGTTCCGATCAAGGCGGGTGCAAGGCGGGGTGGCGGGGAGGTGCGACGTTTGGTCGACGAGGGGAAATGGAACCGCCGCATCCAGATGGCTGCGGCGGTTTGAGTCAAGGCTCAGTTAAGGGATGATTTTACTTGGCAGAGAGGTTCTCACCTTGAACCGGTTCATCCTGCGACAGGCTGTAGACATAGGCGGCCAGCAGGTGGACCTTGTCGTTACCCTGGATCGCTTCCTGGGCAGGCATCTGGCCCTGACGGCCGTAACGGATGGTCTGCTGCAGTTGCGCGAAACTCGAACCGTAGATGAAGGCTTGCGGGTGCGTCAGGTCCGGTGCGCCCATGGCTGGGGTACCTTTGCCTTGCGGACCGTGGCAGGCCACACAGTTGGTTGCAAAGAGCTTCTCGCCATTGCCGACATCAGCCTTGGTGCCTTCTGGCAGTTTGCGTCCATCCATGCTGGTGAGGACGAAAGCGGCTACGTCGGCCACACCTTGCTCACCGATCACTTCGGCCCAGGCCGGCATGACGCCGTGACGACCGCTCATGATCGACTGCTTGATGGTGTCCGGATCGCCGCCCCAGCGCCAGTCCTTGTCGGTCAGGTTAGGGAAACCGTAGGCACCCTTGGCGTCGGAGCCGTGGCACACCGAGCAGTTGGAGGCGAACAGGCGGCCACCCATCTTCAGCGCTTGCGGATCCTTGGCCACTTCCTCTACCGGCATGGCCGCGAACTTGGCGAAGATCGGGCCGAATTTGGCGTCGGCCTTGTCCATTTCTTTCTGCCATTCATTGACCTGGGTCCAGCCGTCCTGATAGCCCGGCAGGATGCCTTTCCAGTTGCCCAGGCCTGGGTAGAGGATCAGGTAGCCGACCGAGAACACCAGGGTGCCGACGAACAGCCAGAACCACCACTTGGGCAGCGGGTTGTCGTACTCCTCGATGCCGTCGAAGCTGTGGCCCATGGTCTGGTCGCCGCCGTTGGGCTTTTCGCCCTTGCGCGTGGCCAGCAGCAGCCAGGTCAAGCCGATCAGGCTGCCGATGGTCAGTACGCAGATGTACGTACTCCAGAAGGTGGTCATTGCCCGTTACTCCTCGATGCGGGTTCGTTGGCGGCAGGTGCTAGGCGGTCATCGGCGAACGGCAACAGGCTTGCCTCGGCAAACTCGCGGTCACGCCGACCGTTGAACACCCACAACGACAGGCCGATGAAGGCGATGGCCACCAGCAGGGTGCCCAGGCCGCGCAGCTGGCCGATATCCAGTGTGAAGTCCATGGCCCTTACCTCTTGTTCTTGATCGCGGTGCCGAGCACCTGCAGGTAGGCAACCAGTGCATCCATCTCGGTTTTACCCTTGATCGATTCCACCGCACCGCTGATATCCGCGTCGGTGTAGGGCACGCCCAGGGTGCGCATGGTGCGCAGCTTGGTCTCGGTGTGGCTGCTGTCTACCGGGCTGGCGACCAGCCATGGGTAGGCCGGCATCTTCGACTCGGGCACGACGTTGCGCGGGTTGTACAGGTGCGCGCGGTGCCAGTCATCGGAGTAGCGACCGCCGACACGCGCCAGGTCCGGACCGGTACGCTTGGAGCCCCACAGGAACGGGTGGTCCCAGACGCTTTCACCGGCGACCGAGTAGTGGCCGTAGCGCTCGGTTTCGGCACGGAACGGACGGATCATCTGCGAGTGGCACTGCACACAGCCTTCGCGGATGTAAATGTCACGGCCTTCCAGTTGCAGCGCGGTGTAAGGCTTCATGCCTTCGACCGGCTTGTTGGTGACGTCCTGGAAGAACAGCGGGACGATCTGGGTCAGACCGCCGATGCTGACGGCAAAGACCATCAACAGCACCAGCAGGAAGACGTTTTTCTCGATTACTTCGTGTTTCATCTCGATCTCCTCAGGCCAGCTGCGCAGCGGCAGGTGCAGTGGCGGCTACCGGGGCACGCACGGTGCGCCAGGTGTTCCAGGCCATCAGGAACATGCCGGTGAGGAAGATCGCCCCGCCGACGAAGCGCACGATGAAGCCAGGGTGGCTGGCCACCAGGGTTTCGACGAAGGAGTAGGTCAGCGTGCCGTCGGCGTTGACCGCGCGCCACATCAGGCCCTGAGCGATACCGTTGACCCACATCGACGCGATGTAGAGCACGGTGCCGATGGTGGCGAGCCAGAAGTGCGCGTTGATCAGGCCCAGGCTGTACATCTGCTCGCGGCCGAAGACTTTCGGGATCATGTGGTACAGGGCGCCGATCGAGATCATCGCAACCCAGCCCAGAGCGCCGGCGTGTACGTGGCCGATGGTCCAGTCGGTGTAGTGCGACAAGGCGTTGACGGTCTTGATCGCCATCATCGGACCTTCGAAGGTCGACATGCCGTAGAACGCCAGCGAGACCACCAGGAAGCGCAGGATCGGGTCGCTGCGCAGCTTATGCCAGGCGCCCGAGAGGGTCATCATGCCGTTGATCATGCCACCCCAGCTCGGGGCCAGGAGGATCAGCGACATGATCATGCCCAGCGACTGTGCCCAGTCGGGCAAGGCGGTGTAGTGCAGGTGGTGAGGACCGGCCCAGATGTACAGGGTGATCAGTGCCCAGAAGTGCACGATCGACAGGCGATAGGAGTACACCGGACGCTCGGCCTGCTTGGGCACGAAGTAGTACATCATGCCGAGGAAGCCTGCGGTCAGGAAGAAGCCCACGGCGTTGTGGCCGTACCACCACTGGACCATGGCGTCAGTGGCGCCGCTGTACAGCGAGTAGGACTTGGTCAGGCTGACCGGCAGTTCCAGGTTGTTGACGATGTGCAGGATCGCCACGGTGATGATGAATGCACCGAAGAACCAGTTGCCCACGTAGATGTGCTTGGTGGTGCGCTTCATCAGGGTGCCGAAGAACACCACGGCGTAGGCGACCCAGACAATGGTGATCAGGATATCGATCGGCCATTCCAGTTCGGCGTACTCCTTGGAGCTGGTATAACCCAGCGGCAGGCTGACGGCGGCAAGCACGATCACCAGTTGCCAGGCCCAGAAGGTGAAGGCGGCGAGGCGTGGTGAGAACAGGGTGGTCTGACAGGTGCGCTGGACCGAGTAGTACGAGGCGGCGAACAGTGCGCAACCACCGAAGGCGAAGATCACCGCGTTGGTATGCAGCGGGCGCAGGCGCCCGAAGCTGGTCCAGGGGAGGTCGAAGTTGAGCGAAGGCCAGACGAGTTGCGCGGCAAGAAAAACGCCGAGCCCCATCCCGACGATTCCCCACACCACCGTCATAATGGCGAATTGGCGGACCACCTTGTAGTTGTAGGCGGTACTGCTGGTTGTGTTCATGTATGGGTTCCCATCCACGGTTATAGGCAGGCTAAATAGCGAGGCAAGCATGATTAATGGGCAAGTGGCCGGTATTGACGGGGATCAATGGGCGCGGTTGATCGAAAGCCGTGGCTGGCGCTGGAATGCCCCGCAAAATCAGGGGGATGGCGAACATTTGCGCTGTCTGATCCTGGCCCATGGCGCGGGTGCGCCGATGGACAGCGGGTTCATGGAAGAAATCGCGCAAAGGCTGGCGGCACAAGGGCTGGGGGTGGTGCGCTTCGAGTTTCCCTATATGGCGCAACGGCGCCTCGATGGTGGCAAAAGGCCCCCAAATCCGCAGGCAAAGCTGCTCGAATGCTGGCGCGAGGTGTACCAACAGGTGCGACCATTGGTCACTGGGACGCTGGCCATTGGTGGCAAGTCCATGGGCGGGCGAATGGCGAGCCTGCTGGCCGATGAGCTGGGGGCGGATGCACTGGTGTGCCTGGGTTATCCCTTTTATGCCGCCGGCAAGCCGGAAAAACCGCGGGTGGCGCATCTGGCCGGGCTGAAGACGCCGACGCTGATCGTTCAGGGCGAACGCGATGCGTTGGGTAATCGGCAGACGGTGGAAGGCTATGAACTATCGTCAGCGATCGAGCTGCGCTGGCTGGAAGCGGGGGATCATGATCTGAAGCCGTTGAAGGTTTCGGGGTTCAGTCAGGGTGATCATCTGCAGACGGCTGCAGATCGGATTGTGGCGTTTGTGCGCTGAGTTTGTTTTTCCAGTTACATCACATCGCGGGGCAAGCCCGCTCACACAGGGTATAGGTACAAGCAGTGGGAGCGGGCTTGCCCCGCGAAATTTTTTGAATCAGCCGCGGTATTCGCACAGGTAGGCAGTATCCACTGCCACCTTCAGCTGGAACTTGCTGTTGGCCGGCACGTTGAACTGGCTGCCTGCCGAGAAGGTTTCCCAGTTGTCGCTGTCAGGCAGCTTGACGGTCAGGGCGCCGGACACCACATGCATGATTTCACGCTGGGCAGTGCCGAATTCGTACTCGCCGGGGGCCATTACGCCAACCGTGGCCGGACCTTCGGCGGTGCCAAAGGCGATCGACTTGACGGTGCCATCAAAGTACTCGTTGACCTTAAACATGGGCGACTCCTGAAAAGGGGCTGAAAAGGTTGGCCAGTATGCCCAAGGCGCCTGGCGCCGTCATCCGCTTTCAGGTGCCATTGGCCGGGAGGGTCAACGGCAGCAACCGCGCGGTATTGCGGGCATCTTCCAGCGCGCGGTGCTGCTGACCGCTGAACTGCAGGCCAGCCAGTTGCAAGGCGCCGTTGAGGCCGAGTGGCCGTTGCAGTTGACGCGTCTTGGCGAAGCGTTGCTTGAGGTTGATATGCGGCAGGTCGGCGAGCACGCTGTGCAACTGATGCAACTGCCACTCCTGCAGCAATTGCTGACGGTCATAGTCGCCCCAGCTGACCCAGGCCTGCAGATGCCCGCGATGATGGCCGATCCAGCGTTCGAACTGTCCCCACACTTCACCGAAGGAAGCGGCCGCATCGACATTGGCCTGGCTGATATGCGTCAGCTCACGGCAAAAAGGTGTCAGTTGCGGGCGCCGCCGTGGTTTGACGAAGCGCTGGAAATGATCGACCTCTCGGCCCTGCCGATTGACCAGCGTCGCACCGATTTCGATAACTTCCATATCCGTGACCGGCCAGCCCCCATCGTCTGTGGTTGCTTCCAGGTCGATCACCAGCCAATGCCCCATAGTAGGCTCCCTTGCAAGACTCGCTAGAGCGTAGCCAAACTTCAACGCTTGGGGTATCCCCTGGCCTTTTGCCGGTAACTGGAATTTGGCACAATCGATGGTTGTACAGCGCCAGGAAAACGCCTAGTTTAGGCGGATTCCGGTTAAAACCCGCAAAGAGTGTGTTGCTTTGACTCCAACGCCCATGCCACAGGCCGTGTCTTTCCTGTTCATGCTCGCCACCTTGTGGCTGGCGTCGCCGGTGCAGGCATTCGAGGAAATCGAGGTCAAGGTCGGTGCCGCGCATTTCCCTCCTTATACTGTGCGTCCCGAGAAGGGCGCCGAGACCGGGCTGTTGCCGCAATTGGTCGAGGCTTTGAACAACACCCAGCAGCACTACCGTTTCGTCCTGGTACCTACCTCGATTCCGCGTCGATTCGGCGATTTCCGCCAGGGGCGCACCGACATGGCGATTTTCGAGAACCCGCAGTGGGGCTGGAAGGACATCGACCATGTAGCGGTCGATATGGGCCTGGAAGATGCCGAGGTATTCGTCACCCATCTGCAACCAGACCGTGACGAGCGCTATTTTGCCGACCTCAAGGGCAAGCGTCTGGCCCTGTACAGCGGTTATCACTATGCCTTTGCCGATTTCAATCCGGACCCGCAATACCTCGCCGATCACTACAACGCGACCTTGACCTATTCCCACGACAGCAACCTGCTGATGGTTCAGCGTGGTCGGGCCGACGTCGCCCTGGTGACCCGCTCCTACCTCAGCGATTTTCTCGCGCGCAATCCGGGCAGCGTCGGCAAATTGCTGACCTCCCAGCGGGTCGATCAGGTCTATCACCATTACGCTTTGTTGCGCCCCGGCGCACCGATCAGTGGCCCGGCCTTTGCCGGTCTGCTGCAACAGTTGCGCGACAAGGGCGAACTGTTGCGGATCTTCCAGCCTTACCGCATCAGCGTCAGCACCCCTGAGGCAAACTAAATTTCCCCCGGGCGGCCACGTTCACAAAGGTGAGCATTTTTCCTTCGTGAGCCAAGACCATGCCCTTCGACACTGCTTCGCAAACGTCATCCTTGCCCCGCTGGCGTAGCCTGGACGCCGATGAAAGTGACTGCCACCTGAACCTTGTGCTAGAAGGCAGCCCGTTGATCCGGGTGCGCCTGGTGCGGGGTGAAACGCTGCACGTCCACCTTGAAGAGTTTGCCCACGAGCGGCCACAGCAAGCGTTGTGGGCAGCATGCTATTGGCTGTTCGCCCGCGACCCTGGTTGCCAGCGTCTGACCTGGCACCTGAGTCCGGCACCGGCCGACGCGCTGCTCAGCGGTTTGCTGGTCGAGCAAGCCCAGAACGGGGTGTACAGCTGTGAAAGGACGCAGTTCTGGCAATTGCCGCAGCCCTGGTTAGGCCAGGCGTTTGCCGGTGTCTACCCGCAACAGATGCAGATCACCGAAGGCAAGCGCCATCCGCGCCGCGCGCCGAAACCACGGGGTGAGGTGTATCGTCGTTTCGATACCCGCCTGGGGGCCTGGGTGTCGCTGCGTACCCTGGAAATCGATAGCGATCTGGAGCGTTTCAACCGCTGGCAGAACAACCCGCGGGTCCTGAATTTCTGGCAGGAGGGCGGCAGCCTCGAACAGCACCGTGACTACCTGAACAAGCTGCAAGCCGATCCTCACAGCCTGACGTTGATCGGTTGTTTCGACGATCAGCCATTCGCCTACTTCGAAGCCTATTGGGCCAAGGAGGACCGCATCGCTCCTTTCTATGCCGTCGATGACTATGATCGTGGCATTCACATGTTGGTCGGTGAAGAGCATCAGCGTGGGCCGCACAAGGTTGCCAGCTGGTTGTCGGCCCTGGTTCACTACCTGTTCCTCGACGACCCGCGCACCCAGCGGGTGGTGGCCGAGCCGCGTGCCGACAACAGCAAGATGATCGGCTACATGCACGATCAGTGTTTTCATTGCGAGAAGGAATTCGACTTCCCGCATAAGCGCGCGGCGTTGATGATCCTGGGGCGGGAGCGGTTCTTCGAGCGTTGCAAGCTGGGGTGATCTGCACGCTGCAAGTTGCGAGCAGGGAATGCGCAACTTGCAGCCTGAGGCGCTTAAGTCCTCTGATTTGAAACTTTGCGGCAATGCACCATGGCGTCGCGGATCATGAAGTTGACCAGGGTCGGCGAGACGCCCAGTTCTTTGGCGATGTCTTTTTGTGCAACGCCGTGCAGGCGGTACATCTCGAAGGCATAGCGTGTGCGCTGCGGCAGTTCGTTCAACGCATCGGCGATGTGTTCCAGGGTGGCGAAGTTGATGTGCGTGGCTTCGGGCGAGGCGCCTTGGACAACCACGTTCAGGCCTTCTTCTTCGCTGCCGGAGTACTTGAGCTCCATGGACTGCTTGCGATAGTGGTCGATGGCCAGGTTGCGCACGATCTGGAACAGGTAACTCAGCTGGGCCTTGAACGAGGAGGTGATCTGCGGCGCGGAGCTGAGCCGAAAAAAAGCGTCCTGCACCACATCTTCAGCGCGGGAGCGGCAGCCGGTGATGCGCGCGGCGATCTTCACCAGAATGCTGCGATTGTCGACAAACGCCTGGAGTAACGGTGAATCGCACTTACCTGTGGATAGTTGTTCCGCCATGGAAATCACCTTGTCTCTAAGAGGGAGGGGGAGCACTCCAAGCCGGGAGGCTTCCTACGACGTGCGACAAACTATTCTTAATGATAATTGTTGTCAAATGAGAAAAGTAATTAATGCCGGGGTGGTTTGGTTATAAGTCCGAGCCTGTGATCCACTTCAAAAAAGCCATCGCCCCGCGCCCCGCCCAAGCTGCAGCCAACGCTTAATTATTTGCCCTGGCCATCCGTTCCTCTGTGTACATCACCCGGCGCTCGGCAGGCGCAACGTGCAAGCGCATAGCCGCTACGCGCCACTGTCGAGCCCTGATTTCACGTACAGACTCTGGCAGGAACCCTCCCATGACGGACGCCTTCGAACTCCCGGTTACGCTGGTCCAGGCACTGGCACAACGTGCTGCGCAAACCCCGGAGCGGGTTGCCTTGCGCTTTCTGGCCGACGACCCGCAAGAGGCGGCGGTGCTGACCTACCGGGAGCTGGACCTGCGTGCGCGGACCATTGCCGGTGCCTTGCAGGCGCGTACGAGCTTTGGTGATCGCGCCATCCTGCTGTTTCCCAGCGGAGCGGATTACGTAGCCGCCTTCTTTGGCTGCCTGTACGCCGGGGTCATTGCCGTTCCGGCATACCCGCCGGAGTCTGCCCGTCGTCATCACCAGGAACGCCTGCTATCGATCATCGACGACGCCGAACCGCGCCTGCTGCTGACCACCAGTGCCCTGCACGGCAGCCTGCAGGCCCTGGAGGTGCTGGCCGAGGAAGCTGCGCCGCAGCTGCTGGCGGTCGATCATCTGGACGCAGCACTGGCCGATGCCTGGCAGGTACCCGCGCTGCAAGCCGACGACATCGCCTTCTTGCAATACACCTCCGGGTCCACGGCGTTGCCCAAGGGCGTGCAGGTCAGCCACGGCAATCTGGTGGCCAACGAGGTGCTGATCCGCCATGGCTTCGGCATCGACCTCAACCCCGACGATGTCATCGTCAGCTGGCTGCCGCTGTATCACGACATGGGCCTGATCGGCGGTTTGCTGCAACCGATCTTCAGCGGCGTGCCTTGCGTGCTGATGGCCCCGGCCTACTTTCTCGCCCGGCCACAGCGTTGGTTGCAGGCGATCAGCGACCATGGCGGCACCATCAGTGGCGGCCCTGACTTTGCCTATCGGCTGTGCAGCGAGCGGGTCAGCAGTGCGGCGCTAGCCAGGCTCGACCTGAGCCGCTGGCGGGTGGCCTATTCCGGTTCCGAGCCGATCCGTCAGGACAGCCTCCAGGCCTTTGCCGAGAAGTTCGCTGACTGTGGTTTCAGCGCCCAGAGCTTTTTTGCCAGCTATGGCCTGGCGGAGGCAACCCTGTTTGTCAGCGGCAGTAGCCGTGGCCAGGGTATTGCTGCGCTGACCCTGGATGCCGGTGCCCTGGCACGCAACAGCGCCGAACCTGGCCATGACTCGGTGCAGATGAGTTGCGGGCGCAGCCAGCCCGGGCATGGCGTGCAGATCGTCGATCCGCAGCAAATGACGGTGCTGGGCGACAATCAGGTTGGCGAGATCTGGGCCTGCGGTCCGAGCATTGCCAAAGGCTACTGGCGCAACCCGCAAGCGACTGCGCAGACCTTTGTCGAACAAGGCGGACAGACCTGGTTGCGCACCGGCGACCTGGGCTTTGTCCGTGAGGGGGAGTTGTTTGTCACCGGCCGGCTCAAGGACTTGCTGATTGTACGGGGTCACAATCTCTACCCGCAGGATCTGGAGAAGACCCTGGAGCGTGAAGTCGAGGTCTTGCGCAAAGGCCGGGTGGCGGTGTTTGCCGTCGATGACCAGGGCGAGGAGGGCATCGGTGTCGCCGTCGAAATCAGCCGTAATGTGCGGAAGATCGTCAGCCCGCAAAGCCTGATCAAGACCTTGCGTCAGGTCATTGCCGATGCCTGCCAGCAAGCCCCGGCGGTGGTCCTGCTGCTCAACCCGGGGGCATTGCCGAAGACTTCCAGTGGCAAGCTGCAGCGTTCTGCCTGCCGGCTGCGGATCAATGATGGCAGCCTCGACTGCTATGCGCGTTTCCCGGATGCCCAGCAGCCGGTGGCGGTCGCGCAAGCGCTACAAGGCAACCCGTTGCACAGTCTGATCGCGCGCTTGTGGTGCGAGCAACTGGGCGTGGAGCAGGTCGCCGACGATGACCATTTCTTCCTGCTTGGAGGCAACTCGATTGCCGCCACCCAGCTAACCGCCCGCCTGGGTGATGAACTGGACCTGCAGTTGAGCTTGCGCGTGCTGTTCGATGCGCCGCTGCTGGGTGATTTCTGCAGCGCTGTCGCCGCTGCGCAGCAGGCGGGCGTGGCGCAGGGGGCGATCGAGCGCCTCGCCCGTGCCCAGGCGTTGCCGCAGTCACTGGCGCAAAATCGCTTGTGGCTGCTCTGGCAACTGGAGCCGCAGAGCGCCGCCTATAACATTCCGGGGGCGCTGCGTTTGCGCGGCGAGCTGGACCAGGCGGCGTTGCAGTCCAGCTTTCAGGCCCTGGTCGAGCGTCATGAATCTCTGCGTACGGTGTTTGCCGAGATTGATGGTCAGGCGCTGCAGCGTATCCTGCCAGCGCTGGAGCTCACTGTGCAGCAGCTGGACCTGAGCGACCTCGACAGCGAAGCAGTACTGGCGCGACGTGAAGCCGAAGCGCAGCAACCGTTCGATCTGCAAGCCGGTCCATTGCTGCGGGTGACCCTGGCGCGCCTGGACAGCGAAGCGCATCAGCTGTGGGTCACCATGCACCACATCATTGCCGATGGCTGGTCGATGAACATCCTCATCGACGAATTCTCGCGTCTGTACGCCGCCCACTGCCAGGGGCAGCAGGCCGAGTTGCCGGCATTGACCCTGGACTATGCCGACTATGGCAGCTGGCAACGGCAATGGCTGGCCGAAGGTGAAGCCGCGCGGCAACTGAGCTACTGGCAGACACAACTGGGCGATGAACAGCCGGTGCTCGACCTGGCCACCGACCACCCGCGTTCCAGCCAGCAGCACAAGTCGGCCGCACGCCTGAGCCTGCGGGTGCCGGCGGCGTTGACCGAGGCGCTGCGCAGCACCGCCCGCCAGCACGACAGCACCCTGTTCATGATCCTGTTGGCCGGTTTCCAGAGTCTGCTGCACCGCTACAGCGGGCAGGCCGATATCCGTGTCGGGGTGCCTAATGCCAACCGTCCACGCCTGGAAACCCAGGGGCTGGTCGGTTTTTTCATCAACACCCAGGTCCTGCGTGCCCGGTTCACCTCGCGCCTGTCGTTCGCCGACCTGCTGGCCCAGGTCCGCCAGACAACCCTGCAGGCTCAGGAACATCAGGATCTGCCCTTCGAACAATTGCTGGCGGCCTTCCCGGATGCCCGCGAACAGGGCCTGTTCCAGGTCATGTTCAACCACCAGCAGCGCGATCTGAGTGCTTTGCGCCGCCTGCCCGGGCTGCTCGCCGAAGAACTGCCATGGCACAGCCGCGAGGCCAAGTTCGACCTGCAACTGCACAGTGAGGAAGATCACCAGGGGCGCCTGTCGCTGTCCTTCGACTACGCCAGCGAGCTGTTCGACGCCGCCAGCGTGCAGCGTCTGGCCGCACACCTGCTGAGCTTGCTGGAGCAGGTCTGTGCGCTGCCGACGTTAGCGATCGGCGACCTGCAACTGCTCGATGCGCAAGCGCGTGAGCAACTGCTGCAGTGGGGGCAGGCACCGGCGCCTGCAGCGCAACAGTGGGTCGTCGAGCAACTCAATGAGCAGGCACGGCTGACGCCGCAGCGTACTGCGCTGGTGTGGGAGGGCGGCGCGCTCGACTACGCCGGCATGCACCAGCAGGCCAACCGCCTGGCCCATTATCTGCGCGACAAGGGCGTCGGCCCGGATGTCTGCGTGGCGATTGCCGCCGAACGTTCGCCGCAGTTGCTGATCGGTGTGCTGGCGATTCTCAAGGCCGGTGGCGCCTATGTGCCGCTGGACGTCGATTACCCGGGCGAACGCCTGGCTTACATGCTCGCCGACTGTGGTGCGAGCCTGTTGCTCAGCCACAGCGAGGTGCTGGAGCGCCTGCCGCAAGTGGATGGGGTCAGTGCCATTGCCATGGATCAGCTCAATCTCGACAGCTGGCCGTGCCAGCCACCGGGGCTGCACCTGCACGGCGATAACCTCGCCTATGTGATCTATACCTCCGGCTCCACCGGGCAACCCAAGGGCGTCGGCAACACCCATGCGGCACTGGCCGAACGTCTGCAGTGGATGCAGGAACGCTATGCGCTGGATGAGCACGACGTGCTGATGCAGAAAGCGCCGATCAGCTTCGACGTTTCGGTCTGGGAGTGCTTCTGGCCGCTGGTCAGCGGCTGCAAACTGGTACTGGCAGGCCCCGGCGAGCACCGTGATCCGCAGCGTATTGCCGCGCTGGTGCGCGAGCATGCCGTGACCACCTTGCACTTTGTTCCAGCCTTGCTGCAGGTCTTTGTTCAAGAGCCGCTGGCGGCGAGCTGCACCAGTTTGCGCCGTCTGTTCTCCGGCGGTGAGGCGTTGTCTGCGGCACTGCGTGACCGGGTGCTGCAAGTGCTGCCGCAGGTGGCGCTGCATAACCGTTATGGCCCGACCGAAACCGCGATCAACGTCACTCACTGGCAGTGCAGCGAGGCCGATGGCACGCGCTCGCCGATTGGCCGGCCGCTGGCCAACGTCGTTTGCCGGGTTGTCGATGATGAGTTGCAGCTCACTGCCCCGGGCGTTCCGGGCGAGCTGCTGCTCGGTGGGGCCGGGCTGGCACGCGGCTATCTCGGCAGGCCGGGGCTGACCGCCGAACGTTTCGTGCCGCACCCGGAAGGTGAAGGCCAGCGCCTCTACCGCAGTGGTGACCGGGCGCGCTGGGTGGCGTCGCTGGGAGCCCTGGAGTACCTGGGCCGGCTTGACCAGCAGGTGAAACTGCGCGGCTTTCGCGTCGAGCCTGAGGAAGTGGAGGCCTGTCTGCTCAGCCAGCCAGGTGTTGAGCAGGCGCTGGTGCTGATTCGCCAGACCGTCGCCGGGGCGCAACTGGTTGGCTATTACAGCGGCGTGGAAAACAATGCCGGACTGTTGGCGGCATTGGCAGAGCAACTGCCGGCCTATATGGTCCCGGCGTTGTTGATGCACCTGGCGCAGATGCCCCTGGGCCCAAGCGGTAAGGTCGAGCGCAAAGCGCTGCCGGAACCGCTCTGGACCACCCGTGAACACATCGAACCGAGCACCGCGCTGCAACAGCAGATCGCGGCGATCTGGCGCGAAGTGCTGGGGCTGCAACAGGTCGGCCTGCAGGACGACTTCTTTGCCCTCGGCGGCCATTCGCTGCTGGCGACCCAGATCATTTCCCGCACCCGCCAGGCGTGCAACGTCGAGTTGCCGCTGCGGGTATTGTTCGACGCCACCGAGCTGGGCGCATTTGCCCGCGAGGTCGAACGTATCCAGCACAGCGGCGCGCACAACCTGCAGGGCGAGATCGCGCGGATCGATCGTCGCCAAGCCGTGCCGTTGTCTTACTCCCAGCAACGCATGTGGTTCCTCTGGCAGATGGAACCGGACAGCCCGGCCTACAACGTCGGCGGTATGGCCCGACTGCGTGGGGTGCTGGATGTCAGCCGCTTCGAGCAGGCCTTGCAAACCCTGATCGTGCGCCATGAGACCCTGCGCACCACCTTCCCGAGCATCGACGGTGTGCCATACCAGTGCGTGCACAGCGACAGCATGCTGCAAATGCACTGGCAGGACTTTTCCGCCGACAGCCCTGCCCAGCGCGAGCTGCGCCTGCAGGCCTTTGCCGATGAGCAGGCGCATCAATCCTTCGACCTGGAGCGCGGCCCGTTGCTGCGTGCGTGGCTGGTCAAGGCCGGCGAGCACGAGCACTATTTTGTCCTGACCTTGCACCACATCGTCACTGAAGGCTGGGCCATGGACATCTTCGCCCGCGAGCTGGGCGAGCTGTACGAAGCCTTTGTCGATGAGCGTGAATCGCCGCTGCCGGCGTTGCCGGTGCAGTACCTGGATTACAGCGTCTGGCAGCGCCAATGGCTGGAAGCCGGTGAAGGCCAGCGTCAGCTGGATTACTGGAAAACCAAACTCGGTGATGAGCATCCGGTGCTGGAGCTGCCCACCGACCGTCCACGGCCAGCACTGCAAAGTCACCGTGGCGAGCTCTATCGCTTTGACCTCAGCCCGCAACTGGCGACGCGGGTTCGCGCCTTCAATGCCGAGCGCGGCCTGACCCTGTTCATGACCATGACGGCAACCCTGGCGGTGCTGCTCTATCGCTACAGCGCACAGCAGGACCTGCGCATCGGCGCGCCGGTGGCCAACCGTATCCGTCCGGAAAGCGAGGGGCTGATCGGCGCCTTCCTCAACACTCAGGTGCTGCGCTGCCAGCTCAATGGGCAGATGCGCGTCGCTGAGCTGATCGATCAGGTCCGCCAGACCGTGATCGAAGGCCAGTCGCATCAGGACCTGCCGTTCGATCAACTGGTCGAAGCCTTGCAGCCTGCGCGCAGCACCGCCTACAACCCGTTGTTCCAGGTGATGTGCAACGTGCAGCGCTGGGAGTTCCAGCAGAGCCGGCAATTGTCGGGCATGCAGGTGGACTACCTGGTCAACGACGCCCGGGCGACCAAGTTCGACCTCAACCTGGAGGTCACCGACCTTGACCGGCGTCTGGGCTGCTGCCTGACCTACAGTTGCGACCTGTTCGACGAGCCGCGCATCGCGCAGATGGCGGCACACTGGCAGAACCTGCTGACGGCCATGCTCGATAATCCCGAGCAGCGTCTGTGCGAGTTGCCGATGCTGGCTAGCACTGAACAACAGCAACTGCTTAATAGCCTCGAAGGCGACCTTGATGCAGACCTGGAGCAGACCATCGAAGGCCAGTTCAGTGCGCAAGCGGCGCGTCAGCCACAGGCCCTGGCGCTGACCTTTGCCGGTCAGCACCTGAGCTTTGCCGAGCTGGACGCCCGGGCCAACCAGTTGGCCCGGGTCCTGCGCAAACGCGGTGTAGGCCCGCAGGTACGGGTAGGCCTGGCGCTGGAGCGTTCACTGGAGATGGTCGTGGGCTTGCTGGCGATTCTCAAGGCCGGTGGCGCCTATGTGCCGCTGGACCCGGAGTACCCGCTGGAACGCCTGCACTACATGATCGAAGACAGTGGCATCAGCCTGTTGCTGGCGCAGCGCAGCCTGTTCGCGGCGTTGGGTGAACTGCCGGGCCAGGTCGATCGCTGGAGCCTGGAAGACGATGGCCCGGCGCTGGCCAATGTCAGTCGCGAGCCGCTGGCCACACAGAGTCTGCCGGGCCATCAGGCCTACCTGATCTACACCTCAGGCTCCACCGGAAAACCCAAGGGAGTGGTGGTCAGCCGTGGCGAGATCGCCATGCATTGCCAGGCGGTCATCGAACGTTTCGGCATGCGTAGTGACGACTGCGAACTGCACTTCTATTCGATCAACTTTGACGCCGCTACCGAGCGCTTGCTGGTGCCGCTGCTGTGCGGCGCGCGGGTGGTCTTGCGCGCTCAGGGACAGTGGGACGCCGAAGAAATCTGCACCTTGATTCGCGAACAGCAGGTGTCGGTTCTCGGCTTTACCCCGAGCTATGGCAGCCAACTGGCGCAGTGGCTGGCCAGCCGCAACGAGATCCTGCCGGTACGCCTGTGCATCACCGGTGGCGAAGCCCTGACCGCTGAGCACCTGCAGCGGATCCGCCAGGCGTTCACGCCACAGCAGTTCTTCAATGCCTATGGACCGACCGAAACCGTGGTCATGCCGCTGGCGTGCCTGGCACCGGAACAATTGCCAGCCGGTGCCGGTAGTGTGCCGATCGGCAGCGTGGTCGGTGCCCGAGTGGCTTACATTCTCGATGCCGATCTGGCGCTGCTACCCCAGGGTGGCATTGGTGAACTGTATGTCGGCGGCGCCGGCCTGGCCCAGGGTTACCATGAGCGACCGGGGCTCAGTGCCGAACGCTTTGTCGCCGACCCGTTCAGTACTCAAGGCGGGCGCTTGTACCGTACCGGCGACCTGGTGCGTCAGGGCACCGATGGGCTGGTCGAGTACGTTGGCCGTATCGACCATCAGGTGAAGATTCGTGGTTTCCGTATCGAACTGGGGGAAATCGAGACGCGCCTGCTGGAGCATCCGGCGGTTCGCGAGGCAGTCGTGCAGGCCCTGGACATGCCGGGCGGCAAACAGCTGGTCGGCTACCTGGTCTGCGATCAGGCTCATGGCGATAGCGCTGTGCAGGCTGCGCTGCGTGATGCACTGAAGGCTCAGCTTCGACTGCACCTGCCGGACTACATGGTGCCCAGCCATCTGGTGCTGCTTGAGCAGATGCCACTGATGGGCAATGGCAAGCTTGACCGCCGTGCCCTGCCAGCGCCTGATCTGGAACACGGACGTGAGCACTATGAAGCACCGCGCAACGCGCTGGAGCAGCAGCTGGCCAACCTCTGGCGCGATGTGTTGAACGTGCCGCGGGTCGGCTTGCAGGACAACTTCTTCGAACTGGGCGGTGACTCGATCCTGTCGATCCAGGTGGTCAGTCGTGCGCGTCAGGCAGGGCTGCATTTCACCCCGCGCGATCTGTTCCAGCACCAGACCATCCAGACCTTGGCCAGTGTGGTGCGCCGCAGCGACGACAACCCGGTCGATCAAGGGCCACTGAGCGGTCGCGCGGCGCTGACGCCGATCCAACACTGGTTCTTCGACAGCGATGTAGCGCAGCCCCAGCACTGGAACCAGGCGGTATTGCTGGCGCCGGCCGAACCTCTGACGCCCAAGGCGCTGGAGCAGGCCTTGCAGCAACTGGTCGAGCATCACGACGCGCTGCGCCTGCGCTTTAGCACGCAGGATGGCCAATGGCGGGGCGACTATCTCCAGGGTGAAAGCCGCGAGCTGCTCTGGCAGGTATCGGTCAACAGTTTTGCCGACTGCCAGCCGCTGTACAGCGATGTGCAGCGCAGCCTGGACCTGGGCAACGGTCCACTGCTGCGGGCGTTGCTGGTCGAAGACGCCGAAGGTCAGCAGCGCTTGCTGTTGGCGATCCATCACCTGGTGGTCGATGGTGTGTCGTGGCGGGTGCTGCTTGAGGATTTGCAGGCGCTTTACCGTGGCCAGGCATTGGCGGCGAAAACCCGCGCCATGAGCGATTGGGCCACACGCCTGCAGGCCTATGCTGGCAGTGATTCACTGCGCGACGAACAGCACTGGTGGCAGACCCAACTGAGCACGGCTCACCGTGAACTGCCATGCGACCATCCGCAAGGGGCGAACCTGCACAAGCAGGCGCACACCCTGAGCTTGCGCCTGGATGCCACACAGACCCGGCAACTGCTCAAGGAAGCACCAGCGGCCTACCACACCCAGGTCAACGACCTGTTGTTGACCGCCCTGGCCCGGGTGCTGTGCCGCTGGAGCGGTGACACCTCGGTGCTGGTGCAACTGGAAGGCCATGGCCGGGAAAACCTCTTCGAGGACATGGGCCTGACCCGCAGTGTCGGCTGGTTCACCAGTGCCTATCCATTGAGCCTGAGCCCTGCAGCTGATGCCGGAACGTCGATCAAGGCAATCAAGGAACAACTGCGCCAGGTGCCGCATAAGGGGCTGGGTTACGGTGTGCTGCGTTACCTCGCCGATACTGCGGTACGCGAAAGCATGGCGGCGTTGCCGCAAGCGCGGATCACCTTCAACTACCTCGGCCAGTTCGACCAGCAATTCCAGGCCGATGCGCTGTTCCAGCCGGTGGATGAAGCGGCCGGCGAGGCCCATGACCTGGAGGCGCCGCTGCCCAACTGGTTGACTGTCGATGGCCAGGTCTACGCCGGTGAATTGCAGCTGCGCTGGACTTTCAGCCGTGAGCGCTATGAGCAACGCACCATTGAACAACTGGCCGAGGCATATAAAACCGAACTGCTCGGCTTGATCGAACACTGCCTGGCTCCTGGAAATGGCAGCTTCACGCCGTCGGACTTCCCCCTGGCGCAACTGACCCAGGAGCAGATCGACAGCCTGCCCGTGCCTGCGGCGCAGATCGACGATGTGTACCCACTGACGCCCATGCAGGAAGGGCTGTTGCTGCATACCCTGCTTGAGCCCGGCACCGGCATCTACTACATGCAGGACCGCTACCGGATCAACAGCGCCCTCGACCCGCAGCGCTTTGCCCAGGCCTGGCAAGCGGTGGTTGCGCGCCACGAAGCCCTGCGTGCGTCATTCAGCTGGAACGCTGGCGAAGCCATGCTGCAGATCATCCACAAACCGGGCGGTACTGCGCTCGACTATCTGGACTGGACCGACATCAGCGAAGTCGAGCAGGAAACGCGCCTGCAGGCCCTGCACAAGCGGGAGCGCGAAGCAGGCTTCGATCTGCTGCAACAGGCGCCGTTCCACTTGCGCCTGATTCGCATCGGAACAGACCGTTACTGGTTCATGATGAGCAACCACCACATCCTCATCGATGCCTGGTGCCGCTCGTTGCTGATGAACGATTTCTTCGAGCTGTACATGGCCCTGGGCGAAGGCCGCGAGGCGCAGTTACCAGTGCCGCCGCGCTACCGCGACTACATCAGCTGGTTGCAGCACCAGGACCTCGACGCCGCGCGTCAGTGGTGGCGCGACAACCTGCAGGGCTTCGAGCGCAGCACCGCGGTGCCGAGCGACCGGCCGCTGCTGCGTGATCATGGCGCCGAGAACGCCGGGATGATCGTCGGTGACTGTTACACCCGCCTTGATGTGACTGAAGGGGCGCACCTGCGTGAGCTGGCCCAGGCCCATCAGTTGACCGTCAACACCTTTGCCCAGGCGGCCTGGGCGCTGGTATTGAGCCGTTATAGCGGCGAGCGCGACGTGCTGTTCGGGGTCACCGTGGCCGGTCGTCCGGTGAGCATGCCGCAGATGCAGCGCACGGTCGGGCTGTTCATCAACAGTATCGCCCTGCGCGTGCAACTGCCGGTGGCGGGTCAGCGTTGCAGTGTGCGCCAATGGCTCAAGGGCCTGTTCGAACGCAACATGGAGTTGCGCGAATACGAGTATCTGCCGCTGGTGAGCATTCAGGAATGCAGTGAGCTGCCCAAGGGCCAGCCATTGTTCGACAGCCTGTTCGTGTTCGAAAACGCCCCGGTGGAAGTCTCGGTACTGGACCGTGCGCAACACCTGAATGCCAGCTCCGATTCCGGTCGCACCCACACCAACTTCCCGCTGACTGCAGTCTGCTACCCCGGCGATGACCTGGGGCTGCACCTGTCGTTCGATCAGCGCTATTTCGACACCTCGACAGTCGAGCGCTTGCTGGCCGAGTTCAAGCGTCTGTTGCTGGCCCTGGCCGATGGTTTCCACGGCGACATGAGCGAGCTGGCGTTGCTGGGTGAACAGGAGCGCCGTTTGCTGTTGGAAGACTGCAACCGCAGCGAACGGGATTACCCGCTGGAGCAGAGTTACGTAGCGCTGTTCGAGGCGCGGGTCGCTGCCCATCCGCAGCGTACTGCCGCACGGTGTCTGGAGCAGTCGATCAGCTATGCACAGCTCAATCGCCAGGCCAACCGCCTGGGGCATGCGCTGGTGGCTGCCGGGGTGAGTATCGACCAGCCGGTGGCGCTGCTGGCCGAGCGCGATTTGCCGTTGCTGGGGATGATCGTCGGCAGCTTCAAGGCGGGTGCCGGGTACTTGCCGCTTGATCCGGGCTTGCCGACGGCGCGCCTGCAACGCATCGTCGAACTCAGCCGTACGCCAGTGCTGGTCTGCAGTCAGGCCTGCGCCGAGCAGGGCCGCGCGCTGCTGGATGAGCTGGCCTGCGCGGGGCGGCCGAAGTTGCTGGTCTGGGAGCAGGTGCAGAACGCCGAGCTATCCGAGGTCAACCCAGGCATCTACAGCGCCCCGGACAACCTCGCCTACGTGATCTACACCTCCGGCTCCACGGGCTTGCCGAAGGGCGTGATGGTCGAGCAGCGCGGCATGCTCAACAACCAGTTGAGCAAGGTGCCGTACCTGCAACTGGACGAGCACGACGTGATTGCCCAGACCGCCTCGCAGAGTTTCGACATTTCCGTCTGGCAGTTCCTCGCCGCGCCGTTGTTCGGTGCTCAGGTGGCGATTGTGCCCAACAGCATTGCCCACGATCCCCAGGGCCTGCTTGAGCACGTTCAGGCTTGCGGGATCACGGTGCTGGAAAGCGTGCCGTCACTGATCCAGGGCATGCTCGCCAACGAGCATCAGCAACTCGACGGCTTGCGCTGGATGCTGCCAACCGGGGAGGCGATGCCACCCGAGCTGGCGTCGCAGTGGCTGCAGCGCTATCCGCAGATCGGCCTGGTCAATGCCTACGGCCCGGCGGAATGTTCCGATGACGTGGCGTTCTTCCGTGTCGATGTGGCCTCGACTCGCGGCAGCTATCTACCTATCGGGACGCCGACCGACAACAACCGCCTGTACCTGCTCGGTGACGATCAGCAACTGGTGCCACTGGGGGCCGTCGGTGAACTCTGTGTGGCCGGTACCGGCGTCGGGCGCGGCTATGTCAGCGACCCGCTACGCACCGCCCTGGCATTCATTCCGCATCCATTCGGGGCAGCGGGCGAACGCCTGTACCGCACGGGTGACCTGGCGCGGCGCCGTCCGGATGGTGTGCTCGAATACGTCGGGCGTATTGACCATCAGGTGAAGATCCGTGGCTACCGTATCGAGCTGGGTGAGATCGAAGCGCGCCTGCATGAGCAGGCCGAGGTGCGCGACGCAGCGGTGGGGGTTCAGGAAGGGGTCAATGGCAAGCATCTGGTGGGCTATCTGGTGGCCAGCGATGTGGCAGCGGACAGCAGTGTACTGCTCGAGCTGATCAAGCAACGGTTGCGTGCTGAACTGCCCGAGTACATGGTTCCGCTGCACTGGGCCTGGCTCAAGCAACTACCGCTCAATGCCAGCGGCAAGCTCGACCGCAAGGCGCTGCCAAGCGTTGATTTCGCCGCTCAGCAGAGTCAGGACTTCCTCGCTCCGCGCAACGAACTGGAGCAGACCCTGGCGACGATCTGGGCCGAGGTGCTCAAGGCCGGGCAGGTCGGGGTGCGCGACAACTTCTTCGAGTTGGGCGGCCACTCCCTGCTGGCTACGCAGATCGCTTCGAGGGTGCAGAAGGCGCTGCAACTGAACGTGCCGTTGCGGGCGATGTTCGAGTGCAGCACCGTTGAGGCGCTGGCGAGCTACGTGGAAGGCCTCAAGGCCAGTGAGCTGAGCGACGACAAGGTCGACCGGCTCAGTGACCTGATGGCTGAGCTTGAGGCGCTATAGGGGCTAGGCGGTGGTGGGGCAGGTACGTTGCAGGTCGTGTTTGAGCAACACGACCGAGGCGGCCAGCAGCACGGCGTCCTTGATCAGAAAGGACGTCGAGCTACCCATGGCCGGAAAGCCACCGGCACTGCTCTCCCAGCCACCGGGAGTGCTCAGGATCAGGGTCAGGGTGGTCAGGTAGGTAACCGCCGAGCCGAGCGCCCCGGCCACCGCCCAGCGCGGTTGCCAGAAACCGATCAGCAACGCGGCGCCGATTGCCCACTCGGCTACGCCCAGGGCATAGCTGGCGCCCTGGATCCCGAAGGCGGGATGCATCCAGGACAGCAACGGACTGTTGTCGATCAGCGGAATGAGCGCCTGGGCTTCATAGGCGAACCATTTGGTGTAGCCGAAACCGATGAAAATCACGATCAGGCTCAGGCGCAGCAACGTGATGTCGAGGGAGGAGCGCACAAAGGCGTCGAGGTAGGCGGGGCGGGTCATGGAGAGTTCCTTTTCGGTTAGGGGTACTCTCCAGACGCCTTGCTCGTGCTGGTGTTACAACCTGCTGTCAGTGGCTTAACGTTTACCCAGAATCTTCCCGAGCATTTCCGGGCGTGGCGCGCCTTGCTGCGTTTGCAGTTGCTGCTGTTCATCCAGGTAGAAGATCGCCGGGGTCGCCGCCAATCCCAGTTCCTCCATCAATGCCTGGTTGCCGTCGAGCTTGCTTTGCACGGCAGCGGGGATCTTCTCCAGTGCTTTGAGCGTGCTGGCCTTGCCAGCGCTCTCGTGTTTCAGCAGGGCCTTGACCGGATCATTGCTGGCCAGCAGCGCCGCCGATTTGCCTGGGCTGTCTTCACGGATGATGCCGACCATGATATGGCGCAACTGCACCTTGCCCGACTCGACCCAGGGCCGTGCCTGCTGCCAGAACATGTTGCAGTACGGGCAGTTGGGGTCGCTGAACAGATAGACAATGCGTGGCGCATCGGCCTTGCCGTCGGCGATCCAGGCGGTCTTTTCCATCTTCGCCCAGACCTCTTTGGACATCGGCGCATAGACCAGCTTCTCCAGCGGCGCTTCGCTGAGGTCCTGGCCTTGTTCATCGAACAGGCTGCCGACCAGCACATGTTTGCCATCGGGTGTCAGGTACAGGGCCATACCCCGGTTCTGGTACTCGGCCGCGTAACCGCGCAGGCCGTTGGGGGCATCGAAGCTGCCTTTGATCTTCACGCCCTTGGCTTCCATTTGCTGCACGGCCTTGGGCAGGGTTTCGGCCATGGCAACCTGGCTGGCCAGCAGGCCGAAGGTCAGAGTCAGTGGCAGTTTCAGCAAAGGGTGCATGTGTCATTCCTTGAAGGGTGGGTGGCGACGGGCGCAGGAGTGCGCTCAAAGGATTCCAGGGCGTGGCTCAGGCTTGCCCGCGACAGCTCGCCCAGATGGCTGCCGACCAGGCGGCCATCGGCGTCGTAGAACAGGGTCGTGGGCAGGGCCATGGAGCCGACCTGCTGGGCCAGCTGGCCACCGCCGTCAAACAGCACGTGGGACAGGTTCAGCCCGGTGGTGGCGAGAAAGGTGCTGACCGTCTGCGGGGTTTCGCCCTGGTTGACGAACAGGAAGGTGATGTCCGGGTGTTCGTGTTGTGCCTGTTGCAACACCGGCATTTCCCGGCGACACGGCGGGCACCAGGTGGCCCAGAGGTTGATGACCAGTGGCCGGCCTCGGTAGGAAGTCAGTTGCACGGCCTGACCGTCGGCCTTGTGCAGGCTCATCTCCGGTAATTGCGTGCCTTGTTCATAGAGATGGCTGGCCAGGCTGCCGAGTAGCCAGAACAGTACACCGCTGAACAGGCCCCAGCCCAGCGGACGGCGCAAGCTCGAGCGGCGCCAGCCTTGCCACAACGCACCGATGGCCACCACCAGCAAACCCGGCCAGAGCAGAAAACCGCCGTCGCGCAGGTCGACAATCTGCAGTGGATCATCGCGGTACATCGGCCAATAGCTGAGCACGAACCCCAGGCGTGCCCCCAGCAGGCCCAGCAGGAACAGGCCGAACAGCACCGATTCAGGGTTGTCGTCACCGCGTTTGGCCACGCGCCAGCCGACCAGGGTGGCCAAAGCCAGCGCGCAGAGTAGCAACAGATGATCGACGGCCATGGTCAGCGGCCCGAGGTTTACCGTCAGCATCAGCCTTGACTCCGGATCTGGGCCCACTGTTCGAGGAAGTTCTTCGCATCGATTTCACCGGTGATGCGTCGGCTGCGGCGCTCGTTGCCCTCCGGGCCGATCCAGATCAGGCTGGGCGGGCCGGGCACCTGGTAACGCTGCAGCAATTCGCGGCTGGAGGGCGCATCGGCGGTGACATCCAGGCGTAGCAAGCGTACGCCGTTCAGCGCGGCCAGCACATCGGCGCGGGCGAATACCTGTTTCTCCATGACCTTGCACGACACGCACCAGTCAGCGTAGTAGTCGAGCATCACCCACTGCCCCTGGGCCTTGGCGGTGTCCAGCTCGCGTTGCAGGTCAGCCGGCTGGCTGACGGTGATGAAGGCATCGCTGTGGACAGCGCTGGCAACAACCTCGCCGCTACCGGCGCGGAAGGGCTGCAGCGGTTGCCAGGGGTCGTCGCCACCGGCGGCGGCACCGATCACCAGCAGGCTGCCCCAGAAGCCCAGCAGCAGCGGCAACGCGCGGATTGGCCGCAAGCCATGCAACGCAGGCCATGCCGCCCAGGCCAGGGCGATCAGCCAGGCGCCGGCCAGGCCCAGCCACAGCGAAGGCTCCAGCACGGTGCGCAGGGTATACAGGGCCATGGCCAGGAACACGAAGCCGAACAGACCCTTGACCAGGTTCATCCACGGGCCGGGGCGCGGCAGGTAGCGATTGCCCAGGGTCACCAGCAGCAACAGCGGCAAGCCCATGCCGATGCCGAGAGTGAACAGCACCAACCCGCCGTGCACGGCATTGCCGCTCTGGGCGATGTACAGCAGGGCGCCGGCCAGGGGCGCGGTCATGCACGGGCCCATCAACAGCCCCGAGAGTGCACCGAGCAAGGCTGCGCCATACAGGTTGCCGCCGCGGGTACCGTGGCCGGCGCGTTCCAGGCGATCACGCAACCAGGCCGGCAACTGCAGCTCGAAAGCACCGAACATCGGCAAGGCCAGCAACACAAACAGGCCGGCCAGGCTGCCGAGCAACCAGGGTTGTTGCAACCAGGCCTGAAGGCTTCCCCCTAGCAACGCGGCAATCACCCCGAGGGCGGCGTACACCAGCGCCATACTCAATACGTAGACGCTGGCCAGTGCCCAGCCACGGCGGGTACTCACGCCATTACCGAGGACCAGCCCGGCAAGAATCGGCAGCATCGGCAACGAGCAGGGGGTAAAGGCCAGCAACAGGCCCAGGCCCAAAAAGGCCAGCAGGCTCCAGGCCAGGCCCGACTGTTGCAGGCCACCGGCCAGGGCCTGATCGCTGGCTTGTTCTTGCTCATCGACAGCGGCGCTGCTCAGGCTGACCAGATTGGTCTGCGGTGGATAGCACAAGCCGGCATCGGCACAGCCTTGCCAGCCCATGCGCAACTGGCCTGTGGCGGAGGCGGGCAGGATCAGTTCAAGTTCGCCGCGATATACCAGGGTCTCGCCGAAGAACTCGTCCTGATGGGGCAAGGCCTCTGGCAAGGCGGGCTGCTGCTCGACGGGCAGGCCGTCGAACTTCAGGCGCTTCTGGTAAAGATAGTAACCATCGGTGATTTTCCAGTGCAGGCGCATCTGCCCGGAATCCAGGCGCTCGCTGCTGAACACGAACGCCTTGTCCACCGGCAGAAAGTCGCTTTGGGCAAAGGGGTTGGCCTGGGTCAGGCTGCTGAACAGGAGCATCAGGGCAATTAGTAACGTGCGCATCTCAAAGCCTTGGTAGTGCGATAAGTGCCCGATCCTGGCCGAGCGCGATTAACCGAGTGTTAACCCATAAGCGTCGATTGTCGCCCGGACCGCGACGATCCGCTGCTGGCGCGGCATAATCCTGAGTTAATCCGCCTGCGCTTCACTGCCACTTTTAGCATCGAGACCGACCATGCACGTACTGCTCTGCGAGGATGACGACCTGATTGCCAGCGGTATCGCCGCGGGGTTGACTGCCCAGGGCATGACCGTGGACAGGGTCGCCACGGCGGCTGCGGCCCAGGCCATGCTCCAGGCTGCAGCCTTCGATGTCATGGTGCTGGACCTGGGCTTGCCCGACGAAGACGGTCTCAAACTGCTGCAGCGTCTGCGTCAGCAGGGCGAGAGCCTGCCGGTGCTGGTGCTCACTGCCCGCGACGCAGTCACTGACCGGGTCGACGGCCTGCAGGCCGGTGCCGACGATTACCTGCTAAAACCCTTCGACCTGCGCGAGCTGGCTGCGCGTCTGCATACCCTGTTGCGCCGCTCGGCCGGGCGCGCGGTCAATATCATCGAGCACGGCCCGCTCAGCTACGACCCCAGCAGTCGCGAAACCTGCTTGGGAGGTACGCCGGTCGACCTGTCACGACGCGAGCAGGCGCTGTTGCAGGCGCTGTTGCACAACCGTGGCCGGGTGCTGTCCAGCGAGCAGCTCAAGGACAGCGTCTACGGCTTTGGTGACGAGGTCGAGAGCAACGCCTTGAACGTGCACATTCATCACCTGCGCCGCAAATTGGGCAATGGCATCGTCGAAACCGTACGCGGCCTGGGTTATCGCCTGGGGCCGGCGCAGTTGCCGGAGGTCGAGCAGCCATGAGCCTGCGTGTACGCCTGACACTGATCCTCGGCACCGCCTTCGTGCTCATCTGGGCCCTGGCGGCGGCCTGGATGCTGCGCGACCTGCGCTATCAGATGATGTTTTCCCTCGATCAGCGTCTGGTGGCTTCGGCGCGTATGGTTGCCGGCCTGATCGATCAGTTGCCGCAGCCACTGACGGCCAAGGGCGAGGGCACAAAGCTGAGTGCCGACCAGCTCAGCGTGCCGGATGGCATGGCCTGTCAGGTCAGCTCATTACGTGGTGAGATCATTGCCCGCAACCATAGTCAGGGACACACCCTCGACGACGATCGCAGTGGTTTTCGCGACCAGACTATCGAGGGCGCGCGCTGGCGCACGTTTACCTATTACCGCGGTGATGTCCGTATCACCACTGCTGACCGTCACCAGGAGCGTGAGGCGCTGAATCGCTCGATTTTGTTGGCGGCTTCGGCGCCGGTGTTTGTCGCCTTGCTTGGCACCCTTGGGTTGCTCTGGATCGGTATCGGCAAGGGCCTGGCACCGCTCAACCGCATGCGTGATGCCCTGCGTCGGCGTAGCCCTGATGCCCTTGAACCGTTGCAAGTACGCGCCTTGCCCAGCGAATTGCAACCGCTGCTGGATACCCAGAACCAGCTGTTCTTGCGCATTGCCCAGACGATCGAACGCGAACGGCGCCTGACCGATGACGCCGCCCATGAGTTGCGCACGCCGCTGACCGCCATCAAGACTCACCTGCAGGTGGCCCGAATGACCGATGGCGCGGTTCGTGAGCAGGCCCTGGAGCACGCCGAGCAGGGTGCTGACCGCTTGCACCGGACCCTGGAACAGTTGCTGCTGCTGGCGCGGGTTGAAGGCAGCCTGTCGTTTGAGGACGGGGTGCAGTGCAGCGCCGAACAAGTGGCTCGCCAGGCGATCCAGGACACCGGGCTCGGTGATTCGCAGCGCATTGACCTGCAATTGGCGCCGGAGGCCGCCCAGGCCTACCTTGGTATGCCTTCGCCACTGGCCGTGACCGCTTTGCGCAACCTGCTGGACAACGCCTTGCGCCACACCCGTGGCCCGGCGCCGGTGGAACTGGCGGTGCAGATGGATAAGGGCCAGGTGGCCTTCCTGGTGCGTGACCACGGCCCGGGTATCGTCGAGCAGGACCTTGAACACCTTACCGAGCGATTCTGGCGCAATGGCCAGAGCGGCGGTTGCGGGCTGGGGTTGGCGATTGTCCAGGCCATCGTCCAGCGCTGTGCCGGTTCCTTGCGCTTCGACAGCCGCAACGATGGTCTGCGGGTGTTCTTGCATATCCCTTTACGTGCGCAGTAGTTGATCGCGGGGCAAGCCCGCTCCCACCGGCTAAAGGTTGCCTGTGGGAGCGGGCTTGCCCCGCGATTAAAAAATCGCATCGGCTAAATCCGCAAGGCGCTGAAGCGTTTTTCAAGCGATATCAACCCGACACACATCTGGTGACAGGCGCGTGACGGGCACATCCGCTTGCTTGCGAGGGTTTCCCCAGATGTCAGTCGCTATCAGCCTTGCCCAGCCGCTGCCGGAGTCTTCGGACGTGGCCGCTGCCGAAACGCTTTATCGCTTCGAAGAGTCGCCCTTGCTGGCCCGGCAAAAGCAGCAAGAGTCCAATGCCCGCAGTTACCCGCGACGCATTCCCCTGGCGCTGAAAAAGGCCCGTGGCCTGTATGTCGAAGATGTTGAAGGGCGTCAGTTCATTGACTGCCTGGCCGGGGCCGGGACTCTGGCGCTGGGCCATAACCACCCGGTGGTGATCGAGGCGATCCAGCAGGTGCTGGCCGACGAACTGCCCTTGCACACCCTCGACCTCACTACACCAGTCAAGGACCAGTTCGTCCAGGACCTGTTCGGCCTGTTGCCGCAGGCGTTGCGTGACGAAGCGAAGATCCAGTTCTGCGGGCCGACCGGTACCGATGCAGTGGAGGCGGCCCTGAAGCTGGTGCGCACCGCGACCGGACGCACCACCGTGTTGTCGTTCCAGGGGGGCTACCACGGTATGTCCCAGGGAGCTTTGAGCCTGATGGGCAGCCTGGCACCAAAAAAACCGTTGGCCGGGCTGCTGAGCAATGGCGTGCAGTTTCTGCCGTATCCCTACGACTACCGTTGCCCGTTCGGTCTGGGCGGCGAGGCAGGGGTCAAGGTCAACCTGCATTATCTGGAGAACCTGCTGACCGACCCGGAAGGCGGTGTGCAATTGCCGGCCGCGGTCATCGTCGAGGCGGTGCAAGGCGAAGGCGGGGTGATTCCGGCGGATCTGGAATGGCTGCGCGGCGTGCGGCGGATTACCGAGAAGGCCGGTGTGGCCTTGATCGTCGATGAGATCCAGAGTGGGTTTGCGCGTACCGGCAAGATGTTTGCCTTCGAACATGCGGGCATCGTTCCCGATGTGGTGGTGATGTCCAAAGCCATTGGTGGCAGCCTGCCCCTGGCAGTGGTGGTTTATCGCCAGTGGCTGGATACCTGGCAGCCGGGAGCGCATGCCGGGACGTTCCGCGGCAACCAGATGGCCATGGCAGCAGGTTCGGCGGTGATGAAGTACATCAAGGATCACGATCTGTGTGCCCATGTCCAGGCAATGGGCGAGCGCCTGAGCGGGCATCTGCGCCATCTGCAGAAGGACTTTGCGCAACTGGGCGATATTCGTGGCCGTGGCCTGATGCTCGGCGTCGAGCTGGTTGATCCGGCAGGTGCCAAGGATGCCCTGGGCCACCCGGGTGCGTGCCCGCAGTTGGCACCGCTGGTTCAGCGTGAGTGCCTCAAGCGTGGTCTGATTCTTGAGTTGGGAGGGCGTCAGGGCGCTGTTGTGCGCTTCCTGCCGCCTCTGGTGATCACTGCCGAGCAGATCGATGAAGTGGCTGCGCGGTTCGGGCGGGCGCTGGCTGCGGCTGTGGCCAGCTGCTGAAGGCGCGATCGCGGGGCAAGTCGAATCGTCGCACCGCCGCTCCCACAGAGATCACACAACCCCTGTGGGAGCGGGCTTGCCCCGCGATCAGCGCTTCAATCGAACGAACGCCCAGCGCGCCAGTAGCCCATCAAGGTCAATGTCTTGCGGTCCAGCCCCCGTTCCTGGACCAGGAAGCGGCGGATACCCATCACTGCAGCAGACTCACCGGCAATCCAGGCATGGAACTCACCATCGCCGGGTAGTCCACGCTCCCAGAGAATCTGCTGGTCGATGTCGACATCCTCAAGCGCATCGGTTTTGCCGAGCTGTCTACGAGGCAGTCGTGCCAGTTCGCGCACGGCATGAATCATCGCATCGCCATGCTCACCGTTGAGCACGTCGCGCGGTAGCCAGTGCAGCTCAGTCGCCGCGCTGCTGGTCAAATCAAGACAATCCTGTTCGCCGGGCACTTCAATGAATGCCTGCGTCTGTACGTTGGGATAGTCCAGGACCATTTGTTCGAGAATGCCGGCAATGGCGGGCAGGGCGGTTTCGTCTCCGACCAGCAGCAAGGTGCGCAGGTCCTTGGGCGGTCGCCATTCGTAACCACCGGGGTCGCCAGCGAAGGCCAGATTGGGCGCGACCATCTGCAGGCGGTCACCGATGCAGGCCTGGGTCGCCCAAGCCGAGGCGGGGCCGTTGACGCCATGCAGGACAAAGTCGACATCCACCTCCAGCGCCTCACGCCGCAGGGCGCGGATGGTGTAGGTACGCATCGGCGGGCTGCTCTGGGCATCCAGGCCACGCCGGGCTTCTTGCCAGGAGCCTTGCTTGGGCAATTGCGGTGGCTGGCCGTTGGCGCCGGGAAAGAAAATCTTGATGCGCTGGTCGGCGGCCAGGGTGTGCATTTGCGCGACGTCGTCACCGCTGAAAACAAAGCGGGTGAGCGATGGGCTCAGGCGAATGATTGCCTTGAGCTGGACGTCGAACATGCGGTAGCCACTGGGCCTGGCCGGTTTGCCAACCAGCTTGCGCAGGCCGTTGCCCAAAGCGCTGGCCAAGGAGGTGGAGGAGGACATGGGCGATACCCTTTTGCAGAGAATTCACCTGAGAAACGAATCCCCGCACAGCTGAATTAGCCGCCGCTCCAGCCGTTAAATTTTCCGCTCCAGGATACGTCCTAGCTTGGATAAAGCCTGCTTTATGGCGGACACGGGTAGGACAATGACGATATCGCGACGAGGATTCATAGCGGGCCTGGCAGTGGCGGGTGCAGCGGTGCCTGCGGCCTATTACGCGCACAAGGAACTGACCCATGACCCTGAGGACGATATCGTCACGCCAGGTGAGGCCAGTGTCGAATTGGCCGATGTCGCCGGTCAGCAGTTGGCGGATCAACTGCGCGGGGTCTGGGATCTGCGCGTTTACGGCAGCCAGGGCGGGCTTGCCGGCTTGCCTGAGCAAGGGCTGCAGCTGTACCTGGACGTTGCAAGCAAGGGCCGTGGATTGCGCGGCTTCGTCGATGAAAAGAGCCGTCTTGAGGGGGCAGGGCCGGTGGCTTATCGGGTTGTGGGCGATCTGGTGGGCGCCTCCAGCGCGCAAGTGCGCTGGCGCCTGCTAAGCAATCAGGGCGGCACCGACTATGAGTGCATTGCCAGTCTGGATGAAGTCTGGGGCAGTTTTGCCAATGCTGGCAGCGGCACCTTGAGTGGCCGCCTGCAGCCGCTGGACCGCTCCATGGCTTTGCCATTGCTGGACAGCCACTTTGTCGCGGTCAAGCGTCTGTTCCCCGAGGCCCGTGAGCGCTTGCCCTATACCCCGCAAATGCAGGCCTGGGTGATCAGCGCCGAGCACCGTCTGTTTCACCAGCTCTGGCATGCGACCCGGGACAAGTGGCACACCCTGTCCGAAGAAAAGCGTGGCGCCTTGCGTGGGCTGGGCTGGCAACCCGGGCCTCGGGACCAGGAGCGCGATGCCCGTGGCCCACGCAAACATCGCAATGGATCGGGGATCGATTTTCTGTTCATGCACCGGGACATGCTCGCGACTGCCCGCACCCTGCAGGACCTGCCGTCCTGGAGCCATTTCCCCTTGCCAAAACCCAACGTCGAGCAGGACCGTCAGGGCTTCGCCCGCTACTTCGACAACCATGATGGCTACTGCGTACCGCCGACCTGGCAGGCGCCGGGCGATGATGCCTATGGCCAGTGGGTGTCAGCGATCAAGACCGGTGAAACGTTCTGCAGTAACTTCCAGGTCTGGGAGTCGCAGTACCAGGATCCGCTCTACCTGTCGAAACTGACGCTGGGTACGTTCGGCTCAGAGCTGGAGATGAACCTGCATGACTGGTTGCACATGTGCTGGGCCTCGATACCTCGGGATCCGGTCAACGGTGCGCCGGTACCTTTTGCCCGCGATCCGGCTGATTTTGCTTCGCGCTGGTTCGGCGCGCAAAACGACTTCCTTGGCGATCCGTTCTCTTCGCATGTGAACCCGGTATTCTGGGGCTTTCATGGTTGGATCGACGACCGTATCGAAGACTGGTATCGCGCCCATGAGCGGCACAACCCGGGGCAGGTGCGCAGGCTTGAGGTCAATGGCGTGAAATGGTTTGCCCCGGGGCGCTGGGTCGAGGTCGACGATCCCTGGCTGGGGCCGGTGACCCATGGCTGCAGCACCGTGCCCGGGACCTTGCCTGGCAAGTCGGTGGAGATGGATGTGGAAACCATGAAACTGGCGCTGCGTATCACCTATGGCGAAGACGAAAAGATCGGTGACCTGACCCGTCGAGTGCCGCAACGGCCATGGTATGCGCGGCATCTGTCGTTGCGGGGCATCATTTCCTGAGCATTTGATCGCGGGGCAAGCCCGCTCCCACAGGTTCAGTTTCGGGCCGGTGGGAGCGGGCTTGCCCCGCGATAACGCGTTTACTGTGGCACCTGCCAACCCCCACCCAACGCCTTGTACAACGCCACACTGCCTTGCAGTCGCGCCAGACGCAGCTGCGCCTGCTGGTCCTGAGCCTGGTACAAGGTGCGCTGG
The DNA here is from genome assembly GCF_000746525.1 of Pseudomonas alkylphenolica. Classification (NCBI taxonomy): domain Bacteria; kingdom Pseudomonadati; phylum Pseudomonadota; class Gammaproteobacteria; order Pseudomonadales; family Pseudomonadaceae; genus Pseudomonas; species Pseudomonas alkylphenolica. The sequence continues at coordinate 3,978,243 of NZ_CP009048.1, read as the reverse complement.
GTCTCCAGCACGGTCAGCAAGGTTTCGGCACCGGCCCGATAGCGGCTTTCCGACAGGGTAAAGGCCGTACGCGCCTGCTCGACTTCCTGATCCTGCCACTGGCGCTGATTGTCCACACCGCTGATAGCATTGAGGGCTTTCTCGACATCGGCAAAGCCGGCCACGATGCTGCTGCGATAGTTCTGCAACAGCTCTTCCTGCTGGGCCCGGGCCTTGTCCCGCTCGGCCCGCAGACGCCCATTGTTGAAGATCGGCGCGGCCAGGCCGGCACTCAAGGTGTAGTAGGGGCTGCGCAGGATCTGGGCGAAGGTGTCGGCGCCTGACCCCAGGTCAGCGCCCAGGGTAAGGCTTGGCAGCATCGCTGCACGCGCTACCTGGACATTGGCCTGGGCGGCGGCCAGGCGTGCTTCGGCGGCGGCAATATCGGGGCGGCGGCTGAGCAGCTCGCTGGGTATGCCACTGCCAATCTCCGGCCAGTGCACCCCGCCGAGGGACTCCTGGATCGGCGCCAGCCTCTGTACCGGTTCGCCCAGCAGAGTCGCCAGGGTGATACGGGCCTCCTGCAGTTGCTGTTCGAACAACGGCACCTGGCGCGCCTGGCCAGCGACCAGGCTGCGTTGCTGGGCCAACTCCAGGGCCGTGGCCGAACCCGCCTCGTAGCGGGTTTGCACCAGGCGTAGCACGTCCTCGGCGTTGCCCAGGTTGAGCTGGGCAATACGCACCTGCTCGGCCAGCGCCAGGCTTTGCAGGTAGCTGTTGGCAACGCCGCTGAGTAGGGTCAGTTCGACCGTTTGCCGGTCGTAGCGGCTGGCGTCCAGATCAAACAGGGCGCTGTCACGGGCGGCGGCCTTGCCGCCCCAGAAGTCGATTTCGTAGCTGGCGCTCAGGCGGATATTGAACGAGGTACTGGTACGTTCGCGGCTGCTGGCGTCGAGCTGGTTGAAACCATTGCCGTGCAGCAGGCGCTGGCGGCTGCCATCCAGACCGAACTTGACCTCCGGCAGCAGCGGGGCACCGGCGATCACCGCCGAGGCCTGGGCCTGGCGGACCCTGGCGGCGGCAGCGGCGAGGTCGAAGCTGTTTTGCCGTGCCTGTTCGATCAATTGATTGAGCTGTGCGCTGGAGAACTGCTGCCACCAGTCCTGTTGCGGCAGAGGCTGATCGAGTGTGGCGGTATGGCTTTGCCAGGCATCCGGAGCTTGCAGGCCACTTTGTGGTGGCGTGAGCGTGTTGCTGCAAGCGGCGATGAACAGGCTGATGGACAACACACTGAGACGGCTGGGCAGGTTCATTGATTATTCGCTGGTAAGGGCTTTGACCGGGTCGAGACGGGCGGCTTTGCGCGCCGGCATGAAGCCGAACACCACCCCGGTGACCACTGCGCAGGCAAAGGCGCCGAGCACGGCCGCCAGGGAAAAGGCCACGGCGATGTTGCCAAGCAGCAGCACGCCGCCAATCAGCAAGGCCAGGACAATGCCGGTAAGGCCGCCGACCATCGACAGCAATACCGCCTCGCTGAGGAACTGGCGCAGGATGTCGCGTTGACGGGCGCCAGTGGCCATGCGGATACCAATTTCGCGGGTGCGCTCGCGTACGGTCATGAGCATGATGTTCATCACGCCGATGCCGCCGACCAACAGCGAAATTGCGGCGATGGAGCCCAGCATCAGTGACAGGGTGTTCTGTGTGCGCGCTTCGGCCTGGATCAGGGCGGCGTCGTTGCTCAACTCGAAATCGCGTTTGCCGTGGTGCAGCTTGAGCATCAATCTGTCGATCGCAGCTTCGGTTTCGGCCACCCGCCGCGAGTCGGCTGCGGCGATGGTCACGTACTCCGGGTCGCGGCTACCGAACAGACGGATCGCCGCTGCCGAATAGGGCACCACGATGCGCTCGTCACTGTCCTGATCGCCAGAGCTGGCGCCTTTGCCGGCAAGGATGCCGACTACCTGGAAGGGGACGTTTTCTACCAGGATGTACTGGCCGATCGGATCAACCTGGGCGCCGAGCAGCTTTTCCTTGACCTTCTGGCCGATTACCGCGACGGCGGCAGCGGCCTGTTCATCGGCTTCGGTGAAGAAGCTGCCCTGGACCACCGGCCAGTTGAAGATTTCGCAGAAGTAGGTGTTATTGCCGCCGACATAGAATTGCTGGTTGTTGTTGCCGTAGCGCACCATCAATTTGTCGCCGATCACCGGCATGATCATTTTCACCTGGGGCAGACTGCCCACGGCAGCAACGTCGTCCAGGGTGATGACGCCCGCGGGGTCGCGCAGGGTTGGCGCGCTCCCGCCGAGGTAAAGGATGTTCGAGCCGAATGCGGCCATTTGCGCCATGACCTGGCGCTTGCTGCCTTCGCCGACGGCCAGCATGACCACCACCGACGCCACGCCGATAACGATACCGAGCAAGGTCAGGGCGGTGCGAAAACGGTTGATCCACATGATCCGCCAGGCCGCTTGCAGGGCTTCGAGCATCTCGCCTTTCCAGGCGCCGCTGTGGGTGGCGCCCTGGTCCAGGCGCTGGCGCAGGTCTTCAGCCTGCAGGCCGGGGGCGCCTACGGGTACGCTGGACTGTGCGTTGGCCGAGTCGCTGACAATCAGGCCGTCGCGAATCTCGATGACGCGCTTGGCCCGGGCAGCGACTTCGCGATCGTGAGTGATCAGGATCACCACATGGCCCTGGCTGGCCAGTTCATCGAGCAAGGCCATGACTTCGGCGCCGCTCTGGCTGTCGAGAGCACCGGTGGGTTCGTCGGCAAGGATGATATGGCCGCCGTTCATCAACGCACGGGCAATCGACACCCGCTGCTGCTGGCCACCGGAGAGCTGGTGTGGGCGATTGCCGGTGCGGCTGGCGAGCCCCAGGCGATCGAGCAGCGCGCTGGCGCGGGCATGGCGTTCGGCAGCCGGGGTACCGGCATAAATGGCCGGCATCTCGACGTTCTCCTGGGCCGAGCCTGAGGCGATCAAATGGTAGCCCTGGAACACGAAACCGAAGGCTTCACGGCGCACCCAGGCCAGTTCGTCGCTGTCCAGCTCGGCGACGTCCTTGCCGGCGAACAGGTAGTTACCGGAAGTCGGACGATCCAGGCAACCGAGAATATTCATCAGGGTCGACTTGCCGGAGCCGGACGCGCCGACAATGGCGACGAACTCGCCCGGGTGGATCGCCAGGCTGATACCTCGCACCACTTCGACCTTCGGGGTATCGACCCCGCCGTAGGATTTGCGGATCTCGCGCAGTTCGATCAGCGGCGTACTCATTCAACCTCCGCTGGCAGCAGGTGCGCCGATCAACAGCTGCTCGCCTTCGTTCAAACCTTCAAGCACTTGCACCCGCAGGCGGTCGCTCAGCCCGGTGCGTACCCGGCGTTGCTCGATCTTGCCGCTGGCATCAAGCACCTGGGCAATGCGCAGGTTTTCGTCGCTGGCATCTTCATCCAGTGCGGCCACCGGTACGCTCAGCACCTTGCTGGCGCGGCCGGCAACGAAAAACACCTGGGTGGTCATTTCCGCCATCAAGGCGTTATCGGGGTTGTCCACGTCCAGCAGCACGGTATACAGCACCACTTTGCTTGCCGCGCCTGTGCCGCTGGCGCTGGACGGGCTGCCACCCCCCTGGCTGGACTGGTCCAAGGGCTTGGGGGGGACCGGCAGGATCTGGCGTACGGTGCTGGTCCAGCGGCGCTTGCCGCCCGCCAGGGTAGTGAAGTAGGCCGACATGCCCGGTTTGACATGACCGATGTCGGCTTCCGATACCTGCGCCCAGACGGTCATCGGTGACAGTTTGGCGATGCGCAGGATCAAGGGTGTCTGTTGTTGGGCGTTGAGGGTCTGACCCTCGCGCGCATCCACGGCGACTACGGTTCCGGACATCGGCGCATAGATGCGCGTGTAGCCAAGTTCCGCCTCATCGCTGCGCAGGCTGGCCTGGGCCTGGCGGATCTGCGCGCGGTACATGTCGATGCGGGCCTGGGTCACTTTTAACTGAGCCTGGGCGCTTTGCACATCTTCCTCGCGGGTGGCGCCGCCGGCGGCCAGGTTGCGCTGGCGTTTGTATTGTTGTTCGGCGAGTTGGTACTGGGCTTGCTGTTCAGCCAGCTGAGCTTTGAGGTTGTCGATTGAGAAACGCCCGGCATCGAGTCTGGCCTGCTGGGTCGAGGGGTCGATCTCGACCAGCAGTTGCCCCGTCTTGACCTGGTCGCCGACCTCCACATGCAGTTTGCGGATCTGTCCTGAAGCCTGGGCGCCAACGTCCACGTAGCGCCGCGGTTGCAAGGTGCCCAGAGCAGTTACGCTGCTTTCGATATCGTTGCGCGTCACACTGACGGTGCTGAGCGGGTCGCCACGACCGGGTAGGGTTTTCCAGGCGAGCAGGGCACTCAGGCTGAGCAGGCCGAGGCCACAGAGCAGCAGGCGGCGTTTGTTCGAAGGACGTCTCATGCAGGGTTCCAGCCAAAGGGGTTGAGCCGTGGGTCACGCTGGCAGACAAACACGACAGACACGGGCGGCTCCCAGGTAAACGAGAGACTGGCGGCGGAATTTACCGTGGCTATCGAGGTTCAGCAGGTGATCTGGCGGGGGCCGGCAGCAGAGCCGCGCGCTTGATCTTGCTGAGAATAATTATAATTTGTATTATTCCAATCTGCCATCATTCAACTCCGCTCACCCAGAGCCGGGAAAACCCCGCGACGCCGCGGCCAGGTGCTGTGTTGGAAAACTACTATCGTGAACTGGTGAGTTTCCTCTGCGCCCGCCTGGGTAACCGTCAGGCGGCTGAAGACGTCGCCCATGATGCCTACACCCGCGTGCTGGAGCGCACGGCCGACAGCGACGTCGAGCATCCGCGGGCTTTCCTCTATCGTACGGCCCTGAACCTGGTGATCGATGGCCATCGCCGGGGTCTGTTGCGCCGGGCCGAGCCACTGGAAGTGCTCGACAGTGACGAACGCTTCTTTTCCCCGGCACCGTCCCAGGAGATGGAGCTGCGACAGCGCCTGGAGCTGATGCAGCGAGCCCTCGGTGAATTGAGCAAGCCCTGTCGCGACAGTTTTCTGTTGCGCAAGCTCGAAGGTCTGTCACATCAGGAAATCGCCGAACGTCTGGGTATTTCCCGCAGCCTGGTGGAAAAACACATCGTCAATGCGATGAAACACTGTCGTGTGCGCATGCGGCTTTGGGAGTCCTGATAGGCGCGCGTTAGTGGGGGAGTGTGAAAATTTCGTTGTGAGCGCGCTTGCTTTCTGCGGATTTCCCAACAACTATCAAGAAAGACCCTATATCTGGCGAAGTGCTCGCCTCCAGCCTGTAGTTGAGTTGTTGGCGCAGTTATGGTCAAGGAATGCCACTAACGCTCTCCAGCCTTGGTCATAGACGATGCCAAACAAATCACTGCGGATCCTGATCGCCGACGAGCATCCGATGCAATTGCTGCAGCTGGAGAAAATCCTCAATGGCATGGGCTACTATCGCATTGCTCCGGTCGAATCGTTTGAAGACCTGCAGCGCCTGGTATTGAGCGCACTGCAACCATTCAACCTGCTGGTGGGCAACATTGACCTGGCCAGTCATGTCGGGGTCGACCTGGAACGCTTTTGCCGGGGCAGCGCCCAGATCCAGCACGCCCTGCTGTACCAGTCCCAGCACCTGAAAGTGCCGGCCATTCCCAGCGCCCAGCGCGAAGCGGTGAATGTCAGTCTGCCCAAGGTCCCCGACGACGAGACCATGCATACCTTCATGGCGATCATCGATTCGCCGAAAGTCATAGGGCAGCTGCCGGGGGTGTTCGACCGGCCGTCTCCTGCGGGGTATTCACCGCGACGGATGAGTTTTGCGCCGTCGATTTTTTCCCGTCAATCCTGAACCGTGGCAACAGTTGGCGCACCCTTGTGGTGTGTTTTGCTATTCTCTGGCGTTCGCCCAGGCGCGCCGCAGAGCGCGTCGATGCCCATCGATTGACGGATGCCCTTATGACAGCCATCACGCCTGCGCCAGCGCTACGCCTGACGCGCAGCGATCACAAAACCCTGAGCCTGGCGGCATTGGGTGGCGCGCTGGAAATCTACGACTTCATCATCTTCGTGTTCTTCGCCCTGACCCTAAGCCAGTTGTTCTTCCCGCCGCAGATGCCCGAGTGGCTGCGTCTGTTGCAGAGTTTCGGGATCTTTGTCACCGGCTACCTGGCCAGACCCCTGGGCGGGATCCTGATGGCGCACTTTGCCGACCACCTGGGACGCAAGAAGGTCTTCAGCCTGAGTATCCTGATGATGGCCTTGCCTTGCCTGTTGATCGGGGTAATGCCGACCTATGCCGAAATCGGCTATTTCGCCCCGCTGATTCTGCTGGCACTGCGGATTTTCCAGGGGGCGGCGGTAGGCGGCGAAGTGCCCAGCGCCTGGGTGTTCGTTGCCGAGCACGCACCGGCCGGACGGCGCGGCTACGCCCTGGGCTTTCTCCAGGCAGGCCTGACTTTCGGCTACCTGCTTGGCGCCTTGACGGCCACGCTGCTGGCGCAACTGTTTACGCCACAAGAGATTCTCGACTACGCCTGGCGCTTCCCGTTCCTGTTGGGTGGGGTGTTCGGTGTAATTGGTGTATGGCTGCGCCGCTGGTTGAGCGAGACACCAGTGTTCCTGGCCTTGCGCGAGCGCCGCGAGCAGCCGGTAGCATTCCCGCTGCGCACGGTGTTGAGTGAGCACCGGCGGGCGCTGCTTCCTGCTGTGCTGCTGACCTGTGTGCTGACCTCGGCGGTGGTGGTGTTGGTGGTCATCACCCCGACGGTGATGCAGCAGCGCTTTGGCATGAGTGCCGGACACACCTTCGCGTTGAGCAGCATGGGCATCGTCTTTCTCAACATTGGTTGCGTGCTGGCCGGGCTGCTGGTCGACCGGATCGGCGCCTGGCGCGCGCTGATGTTCTACAGTCTGCTGCTGCCGCTGGGCATCGGTGCCCTGTATGCGAGCCTGGTGAGTGGTTGGCAGTGGCCCGGGCTGGCCTATGCCCTGGCAGGATTGGCCTGTGGCGTGGTCGGTGTGGTGCCGTCGGTGATGGTCGGGCTGTTCCCGGCACCGATCCGGGTGTCGGGGATTTCCTTTACCTACAACATCGCCTATGCGCTGTGGGCCAGTACTACACCGCTGATGCTGATTGCGTTGATGCCATGGAGCCCGTGGGTATGCGTAGTTTTCAGTCTGGTCATGGGTGTGGTCGGGCTGTTGACGGCGGTGTATTACGGGGCGCGGGAAACGCTTGGGTTTGAGGATCAGGCCGTACGCTGCTAAAACCAAACGATGTGCAATAAAAAGCCCCCTGGCCGCAAGGCGAGGGGGCTTTTTGTTGGCAGCCTGACTTACATGTTCGGGTAAGTCGGACCACCGGCGCCTTCCGGCGTTACCCAGGTAATGTTCTGCGAAGGGTCCTTGATGTCACAGGTCTTGCAGTGCACGCAGTTCTGGGCGTTGATCTGGAAGCGCTTGCTGCCGTCTTCCTGGGTGACCACTTCGTACACGCCGGCCGGGCAGTAGCGCTGGGCCGGTTCGTCGTACAGCGGCAGGTTGGTGCCGATCGGGATGTTCGCATCGGCCAGTTTCAGGTGGCACGGCTGCTCTTCTTCATGATTGGTGCTGGAGAGGAACACCGAGCTGAGCTTGTCGAAGCTCAGCTTGCCATCCGGTTTTGGATAGTCGATTTTTTTCGAGTCGGCGGCCAGCTTCAGGTAAGCGTAGTCCGGCTTGGTGTCGCGCAGGGTGAACGGCAGCTTGCCGCCGAACCAGTTCTGGTCGACGTAGTTGAACGCTGCACCGAAGATCGGGCCGAACTTGTGCATGGCCGGGCCGAAGTTACGGCTGGCGAACAGTTCTTCATACAGCCAGCTGGCCTTGAATGCTGCGACGTAGCTGTTGAGTTGGTCGCCGCCTTCGCTGCCGGCCAGCAGGGCGTCGGCCACCGCGTCGGCGGCGAGCATCCCGGACTTCATCGCGGTGTGGCTGCCCTTGATCTTGGCGAAGTTCAGGGTGCCCAGATCACAACCGATCAGCGCGCCACCGTTGAAGACCATCTTCGGCAGTGAGTTCAGGCCGCCCTTGCTGATGGCGCGGGCGCCGTAACTGATGCGCTTGCCGCCCTCGAGGTACTGGCTGATCACCGGGTGGTGCTTGAGGCGCTGGAACTCGTCGAATGGCGACAGATAGGCGTTGGAGTAGGACAGATCGACGATCAAGCCCACTACTACCTGGTTGTTTTCCAGGTGATAGAGGAACGAGCCGCCGGTGTTTTCCTTGGCCATGACATCCAGCGGCCAGCCAGCGGTGTGCACAACCAGACCTTGCTCGTGCTTGGCCGGATCGATTTCCCAGATTTCCTTCAGGCCGATGCCGTAGTGCTGGACGTCGGATTCGTTGTCCAGGTTGAAGCGTTTGATCAGTTGCTTGCCGATGTGGCCGCGGCAGCCTTCGGCAAACAGGGTGTACTTGCCGCGCAGCTCCATGCCCGGGGTGTACAAGCCTTCTTTCGGGTTGCCTTCACGGTCGACACCCAGGTCGCCGGTGATGATCCCGCGGACTACGCCGTTCTCGTCGAACAGGGCTTCCTGGGCGGCGAAGCCAGGGTAGATCTCCACGCCCAGGTTCTCGGCCTGCTGGGCCAGCCAGCGGCACAGGTTGCCCAGGGAGATGATGTAGTTGCCTTCGTTGTGCATGGTCTTGGGCACGAACAGGTCAGGGACCTTGATCGAGCTGCCAGCATCCTTGAGCACGTAGATGTCGTCGCGTTTGACTTCGGTGTTGAGCGGGGCGCCGAGCTCTTTCCAGTCCGGGAACAGTTCGTTCAGGGCACGCGGTTCGAAGACCGCGCCGGAGAGGATGTGGGCACCGACTTCCGAGCCTTTCTCGACCACGCAGACGCTGATTTCGTTACCGGCTTCGGCGGCCTTCTGCTTCAGTCGGCAGGCGGCGGACAGGCCAGCCGGGCCAGCGCCGACAATGACCACGTCGAATTCCATGTATTCGCGTTCCACAGGTTCTCTCCTACTCAAGGCTCATCGGTTTTTCTTTGTTGGCGGGTGTCAGGCGGTCATTTTTCGGTACGTGTAAGCTGTAGCTCGAGTGATGACGGACTACACCGCTTTCTCTTGGCCGCGCATTATATCTACACCACTCACGGGGTCCAATACAAACGTTTGTTTGAATTTGCCGCAGGCCAGTAAAATCAAAGACGCACGGCGTGAATCTGACCGGTTTGCCGTATTGACCGGATTGGGCGTTACGGTCAAGATACGAGCGGTTTTGCGCTCGCCGTAGGCTGACCGCCGGATGCAGGTGCACCCCTAAAAACCAGGCGAAAAGCAGGGCAGCTGGGCCGCGGGCCGCTTTGTAGTGGAGTTTACACACCACGACAGAAAATGACTCACGGGTTTTGCTGTTGCAAGGTCGAATTGGGACTGCTGGGTCAGGGTTAAATTCTATCGGCTGCAATCGTTTTTAGAGGTGCCCTTGTACCCACGCGCAATCGCCGGGTTTGCCCCAGGCGACATTCTTTTCACCGGAGAGTAACGAGGAATCCATGAAGGTTCTTGTAGCTGTCAAACGAGTGGTCGACTATAACGTCAAGGTTCGCGTCAAGGCGGACAACTCCGGCGTCGACCTTGCTAACGTCAAGATGTCCATGAACCCCTTCTGCGAAATCGCCGTAGAAGAAGCCGTACGCCTGAAAGAAAAAGGCGTTGCGAGCGAGATCGTCGTCGTTACCGTCGGCCCGGCCACTGCCCAGGAGCAACTGCGTACCGCGCTGGCACTGGGTGCCGACCGTGCCGTGCTGGTCGAGTCCGCAGAAGAGCTGACCTCGCTGGCCGTGGCCAAACTGCTCAAGGCGGTGGTCGACAAAGAACAGCCTCAGCTGGTGATCCTTGGCAAGCAAGCGATCGACAGCGACAACAACCAGACCGGCCAGATGCTGGCGGCGCTGACTGGCTTCGCTCAAGGCACTTTCGCCTCCAAGGTTGAAGTGGCTGGCGACAAGGTCAACGTTACCCGTGAAATCGACGGCGGCCTGCAGACCGTTGCGCTGAACCTGCCAGCGATCGTCACCACCGACCTGCGCCTGAACGAGCCGCGTTACGCGTCGCTGCCGAACATCATGAAGGCCAAGAAAAAGCCGCTGGAAACCGTTACTCCAGACGCGCTGGGCGTTTCCACCGCCTCCACCAACAAGACCCTGAAAGTCGAAGCGCCAGCTGCACGCAGCGCGGGTATCAAGGTCAAGTCGGTTGCTGAACTGGTCGAGAAACTGAAGAACGAGGCGAAGGTAATCTAAATGACTATCCTGGTTATCGCTGAACACGAAAACGGTGCCGTTGCCCCGGCCACCCTGAACACTGTTGCTGCTGCCGCCAAGATCGGTGGCGACATCCACGTGCTGGTCGCTGGCCAGAATGTCGGTGGCGTTGCTGAAGCTGCAGCCAAGATCGCTGGCGTTGCCAAGGTGCTGGTTGCCGATAACGCCGCTTACGCGCACCAACTGCCGGAAAACGTCGCGCCGCTGGTAGCCGAGCTGGGCAAGGGCTACAGCCACGTGCTGGCACCTGCTACCTCCAACGGCAAGAACATCCTGCCACGCGTTGCTGCGCTGCTGGACGTTGACCAGATCTCCGAGATCATCTCGGTGGAATCGGCTGACACCTTCAAGCGTCCGATCTATGCCGGTAACGCCATTGCCACCGTGCAATCGAATGCTGCCGTCAAAGTCATCACCGTACGCTCCACCGGCTTTGACGCCGTTGCAGCTGAAGGTGGTTCGGCTGCAGTTGAAGCTGTTGCTGCTGCTCACGACGCTGGCAAATCGGCGTTCGTTGGCGAAGAACTGGCCAAGTCCGATCGTCCAGAACTGACCGCTGCCAAGATCGTCGTCTCGGGCGGGCGTGGCATGCAGAACGGTGACAACTTCAAACACCTGTACGCCCTGGCTGACAAGCTGGGCGCCGCAGTGGGTGCTTCGCGCGCCGCAGTCGACGCAGGTTTCGTACCGAACGACATGCAGGTCGGCCAGACCGGCAAGATCGTTGCGCCACAGCTGTACATTGCCGTCGGTATCTCCGGCGCGATCCAGCACCTGGCCGGCATGAAAGACTCCAAAGTGATCGTTGCGATCAACAAGGACGAAGAAGCACCGATCTTCCAGGTGGCCGATTACGGACTGGTCGCTGACCTGTTCGAAGCCATCCCTGAGCTGGAGAAGCTGGTTTAATCCAGCCGCTTCACTTATAAAAGAGCCCGATCCGTTCGGGCTGTGCAGGCCTGCCTTGCACAGCCCGGCCGATCGGGCTTTTTCATTCTGGGTACACAGGGTAGGGAGGGGTTGCATGGGATGGCATGGCCGGATCAACACGGCGCTGGTGTTCGCTACGCTGCTGATGCCGTTGCCGGCGTGGGCCGTAGGCAAATGTGAGCGGCTGGTGGCTACCGGCAGCCCTGACGCTCCGCCTTATTCCTGGCGCGATCCGCAAGACCCCAAACACCTGATCGGCGCCAACGTCGACCTGTTCAAGCAGGTCGCCGGCGAGTTGGGGCTGAAGGTTGAAGTGCTCGATAGCGGAACGCGCAACCAGGCGCTGGAAGAGGTGCGTAGCGGTCGTGTGGATCTGCTGATTGATTCGCCCTTCGCCGTGGCTGAGCTCACTGCGGTGGACTATGTACACCCGTCGTTGCTAAGCAATGAGTACGTGGTCTGGACCCGCCACGATTCATCATTGGTCTACGACACCTTGTCCGATCTGCGCGAGCATCAGGGCAGTGTTTCGGAAAAAGCGCGCCTTACCCCCGAATTTTCAGCCTACGCCAAGAGCCAGTTGCGGCTGACGCCAGCGCAGAATCTGACCCAGGCGTTCCAGAAGCTGTTGCTGGGCCAGGTCGACTATGTGCTGGCTGGACGTTATGCCGGTATGGCCATGGCTCAGACCCTGGGCATGAGCAATGCGTTGATCGCCCGCGGCTTGCCTCTGGATCGCCCTGGACTGTATTTGGCGCTTTCGCATAATTCGGCATGCAATGACGCCTGGTTGCGCGGACAACTGGCAAAAAAGCTGACAGAATTGCCGGCCTCCGGCGTGTCCCAGGCGGTACTGCAACGTAATGTCGAGCGCTGGAAGGCGCAGATGCAGGTACCGCTGGATGCCCCTAAACAGTAGGAAGATTGTGTGAGAACTCATTCACTATTCGCCGCCCTGGCGCTGCTGGCCCTGGCTGGATGCGCCAATGACCCGGCCCCCAATGAACAGCTGCGCCTGTCCGAACAGGCGCTGGCGCAGGCCAAGGCCGTCGGTGCGACCGATGAGGTGGCAGAGCTGAAGCTGGCCGAAGACAAAATGGCCCGGGCCCAGGTCAACATGAGCCATGAGGCTTATCGTGATGCACGCATGCGCGCTGAACAGGCCGAGCTCGACGCGCGCCTGGCCGAGGCGCGCGTGTTGACCAGCAAAAGCAAAGAGCAGCTCGACCTGCTGCAATCGCGGGTCAATCGCCTGCGTAAACAGTTGGGAGAACAGCCGTGAGTTCGATCAAACCTATGGCAGCCTTGCTGCTGCTCGGACTCGTCGGTCTGCACGGTTGCGCCAGTCAGCGCAGCGAGACGGCACTGGATGAAGCGACGGCCAAATTCCAGACCGTCAAGGACGATTCCGATGTGCTGCGCAGTGCACCACGCGATGTCATTCGAGCAGGTGAGTCGCTGGCGCGGGCCGACCGGCTATCCAGCTACTTCGGAACCGGCGCCGATGTGCGCCACTACGCCTACCTGAGCCAGCGTTACAGTGATATTGCCCGTGAGCACAGCAATCTGGTGCTTAACCAGGAGCGTCTGGCCAAGCTTGAGCTTGAGCGTCAACGCCTGCAGCTGGCGCTGCGTGAGGCCAAGCTTGCCAGTGTGCAGCAGCAGGGCAAGTGGCTGGAGGCGCAGATTGTCAGCCTGGCCACCACCCAGAGCGATCGCGGCCTGGTCATGACGTTGGGCGATGTTCTGTTCGACACCGGTCGCGCCGAGTTGAAGAATTCGGCCAATCGAACCGTGCTCAAGCTCGTGCAGTTCCTGCAGCTCAACCCCAAGCGTGTCGTGCGTATCGAGGGTTACACCGACAGCACGGGTGCTGCGGAGGACAACCTCAAGTTGTCCCGCGACCGGGCGCAGGCGGTGGCGGACATGCTGGTCGATCTTGGGGTCGACGAAAAGCGCATTCAGGTCGAAGGCTATGGCGACCAGTACCCGGTCGAAGCCAACGCTTCGGAGCGGGGCAGGGCGCAGAACCGTCGCGTCGAGATCGTCTTTTCCGACGAAAAGGGCAAGCTTGGCGCCGCGCGCTAACACCCTCTGAAAAACCCGGTGAGTACCGCTCACCGGGTTTTTTTATGGGCGTCGGAAAGTGCCGGCAGGGGGCTGTCACACAACTGTATTGTCGACTATTCTGCAATCTGTCCCAGTACACTTTGCAACTGTTCCGGTATTCTGACTCAATCATCGAGTCGTACAAAAATAACTACATTGCCTGCGTGTCGAGAACCGATCATGACCAACCTGCTGCTCTATCAGCGTATCGCCCAGCAACTGGCCGAAGACATCCGCCGTGGTGTCTATCAACCGGGTGAGCGGGTGCCGTCGGTGCGCAAGATGAGTTCGCAGCTCAACGTCAGTCATGCCACGGTGTTGCAGGCCTATGCCAACCTGGAAGACCAGGGGTTGATCCGGGCTCGTCCGCAGTCTGGCTATTATGTGCACCAGACCCCGGCATTGACTGCGCAGACCCCGGATATCGCCCGGGTCGAGCGCCCCGGTCTGGTCACTCGCAGCAGCATCATCCAGCAAGTGCTGACCGAAGCGCGGCGCGACGGCGTGTTCCCGTTCGGGGCGGCGGTGCCCCATGTCGACTACTTACCGGTGCGGGCCCTGCATCAACAATTGGCCAAGGTCACCCGTTTCCATAGCCCGCGGGCGTTCAGCTATATGTTCAGCCCGGGCTTTGAACCGTTGCGCCGGCAGATCGCCATCCGCATGCGTGATGCCGGCGTGGTGGTTGACCCCAGCGAGGTGGTGGTCACCCATGGCTGTGTCGATGCGTTGCAGATGTCGCTGCGGGTGTTGACCAAGCCGGGTGACCTGATCGCCGCCGAGTCGCCGACATATTATGGCTTGCTGCAACTGGCAGATCTGTTGGGGCTGAAGGTCATCGAGATTCCCAGCGATCCGTCGACCGGTATCAGCCTGGAAGCGCTGCAGCTTGCGGCCAACCAGTGGTCGATCAAGGCGTTGGTATTGACCGCGCGGCTGAGCAATCCGCTCGGTGGCACTATCCCGGAAGATCGGCAGAAGCAATTGCTGCGTCTGGCTTCGGACTTCGATATCCAGATTGTCGAAGACGATATTTATGGCGAACTGATGTTCGAGCAGGGCAAGACCAAGGCGCTCAAGGCGTTTGATCGCCTGGGGCGGGTGATTTACTGCTCGAGCTTTTCCAAGACCTTGTCGCCCGGGGTGCGTATCGGCTGGATGATTGCCGGTAAATACCAGGCGGAAATCCAGCGCTTGCAGACTTTCACCACGCACTCGGCCTGCAGTGTGACGCAGATGGGAGTGGCCTCATATCTTGAGAACGGCGGCTATGACCGGCACTTGCGTTACATCCGCCAGGAGTACCGGAAGAACCTCAGCGCTTATCAGTTGGCGGTGCAGCAGCATTTCCCTGAAGGCACGCAGATGACCCGGCCGACCGGCGGTTTCATTCTCTGGGTGAGCCTGCCTGGGCGGGTCAATACCCAGGAGCTGCATGTACGGGCGCTGCAGCAGGGGATCAGTATCGCGCCGGGGCTGATTTTCAGTAATACCGAGCAGTTCAACCACTGTATCCGCCTGAACTGCGGAATTCCCTGGAACCGCGAAGCGGAACGCGCCTTGATGACCCTGGGGCTGTTGGCCAGTCAGCTGTGTCAGGAGTCGGGGGCGGCAAACTTTTTCTAGCTGTTATGCCATAAACTTGCCAGCCCTCTCGGGAACGAGGAGCATATAGCTCTTTGCGGATGATTTTCGGTGTCTATGAAAGCCTTGTCTCGGGTTGGCCTGTTCCTGTCATTGCTGGGTCTTCTGGCAGGCACCGGGAATGCTGTGGCCCAGACGCCACCTGCCGCGACACCAGGCAAGCCGGCCAGCACTTCGACAAAAGCCAAGCCGAACGTCCAGCAAAAGCAGGTCAAGCCGGCACCGGTGAGTAAAAAGCCGGCTGCCAAACCGGTCCGGCATAAAGCGGCAAAGTCATCCAGGGCTGCCCCGGCACCCTTGCCGAGAGCCAAAGTGGACCTGCGTTTGCCGGTCGAAATGGTCAAGGACCTCAAGCCGGCGACCCAGGATCCGGTGTCTACGCCCAAGCCTCTGCTGCCTTACCTGTTTGGCGAGAAGCCTCCTGCCGACAGCCCGTTTCAGCTCAACGGTCGCCTGCTGAGCAACGAAATGCAGTTGCAGCTGCGTAATGATGCGCGCCAGCAGGATATCGAGGGTGCGGCGATCGAGTTCGAGTTCAAGCAGTAGTTGTCGCACTGACCCGTCAGTCATGGCGGGTCAGGTCAGTTTTCATGTTTCCAGCAATTTCAAACGACCGTTTAAGCGGTTACTATTCCGATTCATTGATCATTTGCTGTGCCGAGGATTCTGTTGTCATGAACTGCCGTGAAGGATGTGGCGCTTGCTGCATCGCGCCCTCCATCAGCTCACCGATTCCCGGTATGCCCAAGGGCAAGCCGGCGGGTGAGCGCTGCTTGCATCTGTCGCTCGCCAATCTGTGCGGGTTGTTCGGCAAGCCCGAACGCCCCGCGGTGTGTGGCGGCTTCAAGGCTGATGTGGAAGTGTGCGGCAGCGATCGCGATGAGGCGATCAGGATCCTCGGATGGCTGGAGCAAATGACGGCGGCTTGAAACGTGGATCTTCGACAATAAGGAACAACAGAATGGGATCGTTTAAGCAAGTGGCACTGATCATGGGTCTTAGCGCGGCGCTGCTGCCGCTGGCCCAGGCCGAGGACTGGAAGCAGGCCAAGAACGAAGACGGGATCAAGGTCGATCTGACTGAGGTTGCCGGTTCCGACTACAAGGCCTATCGCGGCGTAACGTTGATCAAGGCGCCGCTGGCAAAAGTCAGGGCCCTGCAGGAAGACGTCGTGGGTGCTTGCGCCTGGATTCATGAGTGCAAGTCGCAAAAGCTGCTCAAGGCCGAGGGCAATCAGAGTTGGACCTACACCCAGTTCAATACGCCATGGCCGGTCACCCCGCGCGACTCCATTCTGCACGTCACCACCACTGAGGAAGCGGATGGCAGCTTGACCCGCAAACTTGAAGGTGTGCCGAAGTATCTGCCTGAAGAAAAAGGCTTTGTGCGCGTGGCCAAGGTTCAGGGTTTCTGGAAGCTGCAGCCCAAGGACGGTGGTACCGAGGTGACGTACCAGGTGCACACCGAGCCAGGTGGCAGCGTGCCGTCGATGGTGGCGAACAAGTTTGTCGTGGATGCGCCGTTCAATACCTTGAAAGCGTTGAAGGCGAAGGCTGAGAAGCCTTGATTTGAGGTGTACAGTTGATCGAGGCTTGTGATTTTCGGTGACTGTATCCCTGTGGGAGCGGGCTTGCCCCGCGATTGCGGTGTGTCAGTCCAAATCGCGATCGCGGGGCAAGCCCGCCCCCACCGCAATAAAAAAGGCTGCCCGAGGGCAGCCTTTTTTCGTGTTCAGCGCAGGGCTTACTTGCGGTCTTCCAGCTTGGTAATGTCACGCGACTCGTAGCCGGTGTACAGCTGGCGTGGACGGCCAATCTTGTACGGGCTGGAGAGCATTTCTTTCCAGTGCGAGATCCAGCCGACGGTACGCGCCAGGGCGAAGATCACGGTGAACATGCTGGTCGGAATGCCGATCGCCTTGAGGATGATCCCCGAGTAGAAGTCGACGTTCGGGTACAGCGAGCGCTCGATGAAGTACGGATCGGTCAGGGCGATCTCTTCCAGGCGCATGGCCAGTTCCAGCTGCGGGTCGTTCTTGATGCCCAGCTCGCGCAGGACTTCGTCGCAGGTCTGCTTCATTACGGTGGCACGTGGGTCACGGTTCTTGTAGACGCGGTGACCGAAGCCCATCAACTTGAACGGATCGTTCTTGTCTTTGGCCTTGGCGATGAACTTGTCGATGTTCGAGACATCGCCGATTTCATCGAGCATGGTCAGTACGGCTTCGTTGGCGCCGCCATGTGCCGGGCCCCAGAGTGCAGCGATACCGGCAGCGATACAGGCGAACGGGTTGGCACCCGAGGAGCCTGCCAGACGGACGGTGGAGGTCGATGCGTTCTGTTCGTGGTCGGCGTGGAGGATGAAAATCCGGTCCATTGCCTTGGCCAGTACCGGGCTGATCGGTTTGATCTCGCACGGGGTGTTGAACATCATGTGCAGGAAGTTTTCCGCGTACGACAGGTCGTTGCGCGGGTACATCATGGGTTGACCCATGGAGTACTTGTACACCATCGCCGCCAGGGTCGGCATCTTGGCGACCAGGCGAACCGCAGAGATTTCGCGGTGCTGCGGGTTATTGATGTCCAGCGAGTCGTGGTAGAACGCCGACAGGGCGCCGACCACGCCGCACATGACGGCCATCGGGTGGGCGTCGCGGCGGAAGCCGTTGAAGAAGGATTTCAACTGCTCGTGCACCATGGTGTGATTCTTCACGGTGCTGACGAACTGGGCCTTCTGCTCGGCATTCGGCAGTTCGCCGTTGAGCAGCAGGTAGCAGGTCTCGAGGTAATCGGATTTTTCAGCGAGCTGTTCGATCGGATAGCCGCGGTGCAGCAGGATACCCTTGTCGCCGTCGATATAAGTGATCTTCGACTCGCAGGATGCGGTCGCCATGAAACCAGGGTCGAAAGTGAAGTGACCCGTGGCCCCCAACCCTCTAACGTCGATAACATCGGGACCAACGGTGCCGGTTAAAATGGGCAGCTCGACGGGGGCTGCGCCCTCGATGACCAACTGCGCTTTTTTGTCAGCCATGTGGCCTCCTATTAATGCTTGAAATCATCAGACAGACCCCCCACGCAGGGCCCGCACCACTATAGTGAGATAAATTCGAATGTCAATTTGCCTAAAGCACGGTTGTAAAGGGCTTTGGGCACGGTTTTTCCTCGAAATTGCCGTCCGTTTACGCCTTTTATCCGCTAAAGGCAATGCGCTATTTGGGCTAGGGCCTTGCGTTGTCATTAGTAGCCTAACTGTCTATAATCGGCCCCCGACCGCCAGGGGCTTGCAAGCCCGTGTTGCTGGGGTCGTCACTCCCTGGGTGGTGGGTACCTGACCAGTACACTTACCAACAACTTTGCCCTGCTTGCTAGGGGCTCTTCAGTGTGAAAAAAGCCGTGAAAAGCCAACGACCTGTAAACCTAGACCTAAGGACCATCAAACTCCCCATTACCGGCGTTACGTCATTTCTTCACCGTGTATCCGGCATCATCCTCTTCCTGGGCCTTGGCATCATGCTTTATGCATTGGGCAAATCCCTGGGTTCGGAGGAAGGTTTCGCCGAGGTGAAGGCATGCTTGACCAGTCCGCTGGCCAAGTTCGTGGCATGGGGCCTCCTGTCCGCCTTGCTGTATCACTTGGTAGCCGGTGTGCGCCACTTGATCATGGACATGGGCATCGGTGAAACGCTGGAAGGCGGCCGACTGGGCTCGAAAATTATCATCGCCGTTTCCGTGGTGGTGATTGTGCTGGCAGGAGTTTGGATATGGTAACCAACGTCACGAACCTCTCGCGTTCGGGCCTCTATGACTGGATGGCGCAGCGCGTTTCTGCGGTCGTTCTCGCGGCTTATTTCATTTTCCTGATTGGATACCTGGTCGCGCACCCGGGCATCGAGTTTGCCCAGTGGCACGCTCTGTTCTCCAACAACGCGATGCGTATTTTCAGTCTGCTGGCACTGGTTGCCCTGGGCGCTCACGCCTGGGTCGGCATGTGGACCATTGCTACCGACTACCTGACGCCGATGGCGCTGGGCAAGTCGGCGACTGCCGTACGTTTCCTGTTCCAGGCGGTATGTGGTGTCGCGATGTTCGCGTACTTCGTCTGGGGTGTGCAGATTCTCTGGGGTATCTGATTCATGGCTAACATTCCTACGATTTCATTCGACGCCATCATCGTTGGTGGTGGTGGTGCCGGTATGCGCGCTGCGCTGCAGCTGGCTCAGGGTGGTCACAAGACTGCCGTGATCACCAAGGTCTTCCCGACCCGTTCGCACACTGTATCGGCCCAGGGTGGCATCACCTGCGCCATCGCTTCGGCCGACCCGAACGATGACTGGCGCTGGCACATGTACGATACCGTCAAGGGCTCCGACTACATCGGTGACCAGGACGCTATCGAATACATGTGTCAAGAAGGCCCGGCTGCGGTCTTCGAGCTGGATCACATGGGTCTGCCGTTCTCGCGTACCGAAACCGGCCGTATCTATCAGCGTCCGTTCGGTGGCCAGTCCAAGGACTACGGTAAAGGTGGCCAGGCCGCCCGTACCTGTGCCGCTTCCGACCGTACCGGTCACGCGCTGCTGCACACCCTGTACCAGGGCAACCTGAAAGCAGGCACCACCTTCCTGAACGAGTACTACGCCGTTGATCTGGTGAAGAACAAGGAAGGCGCTTTCGTCGGTGTGATTGCGATCTGCATCGAGACCGGCGAAACCATGTACATCAAAGCCAAGGCCACCGTATTGGCCACTGGCGGTGCAGGCCGTATCTACTCGTCCACCACCAACGCCCTGATCAACACCGGTGACGGTATCGGTATGGCGCTGCGTGCAGGCGTTCCGGTCCAGGACATCGAGATGTGGCAGTTCCACCCGACCGGCATCGCCGGCGCCGGTGTACTGGTTACCGAAGGTTGCCGTGGTGAAGGCGGATACCTGATCAACAAGCACGGCGAGCGTTTCATGGAGCGTTACGCGCCTAACGCCAAAGACCTTGCCGGTCGTGACGTTGTGGCCCGTTCCATGGTTAAAGAGATCATCGCCGGTAACGGCTGTGGCCCTAACGGCGACCACGTGATGCTCAAGCTCGACCATCTGGGTGAAGAAGTTCTGCACAGCCGCCTGCCAGGTATCTGTGAGCTGTCCAAGACCTTCGCTCACGTTGATCCGGTTGTTGCTCCGGTTCCTGTTGTTCCAACCTGCCACTACATGATGGGCGGCGTTGCCACCAACATTCATGGTCAGGCAATGACTCAGGACGCCGATGGCGTTGACCAGATCATCCCGGGTCTGTTCGCAGTAGGTGAAGTGGCGTGCGTATCGGTTCACGGTGCCAACCGTCTGGGCGGCAACTCGCTGCTCGACCTGGTTGTCTTCGGCCGTGCTGCTGGCCTGCACCTGGAAAAAGCGCTGTCCGACGGTATCGAATACCTCGACGCCAGCGACACCGATATCGATGTTGCCCTGAGCCGTCTGAACAAGCTCAACGAGCGCAACACCGGTGAAGACGTGGCTACCCTGCGTCGCGAGCTGCAAAGCTGCATGCAGAACTACTTCGGTGTATTCCGTACTGGCGAATACATGCAGAAGGGTATCGAGCAGCTGGCGCAACTGCGTGAGCGTATCGCCAACGTCAAGATCAACGACAAGTCCCAAGCCTTCAACACCGCGCGTATCGAAGCGCTGGAGCTGCAGAACCTGCTGGAAGTCGCTGAAGCCACTGCAATCGCTGCAGAAGTACGTAAAGAGTCCCGCGGTGCCCACGCCCGTGAAGACTTCGAAGACCGTGACGACGAAAACTGGCTGTGCCACACCCTGTACTTCCCGGGCGAAAAACGGGTTGCCAAGCGCGCCGTCAACTTCGCGCCGAAAACCGTACCGGCGTTCGAGCCAAAAGTCCGGACTTACTAAGGGGTGGTCGCTATGTTGCAAGTCGAAGTCTATCGTTACAACCCCGATACCGACTCTGCGCCGAAGATGCAGACGTTCCAGGTCGATACCGGTGGCAAAGACCTGATGGTGCTGGATGTGTTGGCACTGATCAAAGAACAGGATGAAGGTTTCTCGTATCGTCGTTCTTGCCGCGAAGGTGTTTGCGGCTCCGACGGCATGAACATCAACGGCAAGAACGGCCTGGCCTGCATCACGCCGCTGTCGGCAGTGGTCAAGCGTAACAAGCTGATCATCCGTCCGCTGCCTGGATTGCCGGTCATTCGTGACCTGGTCGTTGATATGAGCATCTTCTACAAGCAGTACGAGAAGGTGAAGCCATTCCTGCAGAACGACACGCCGGCTCCGGCCATCGAGCGTCTGCAGTCGCCGGAAGAGCGTGAGAAGCTGGACGGTCTGTACGAGTGCATCCTGTGCGCTTGCTGCTCGACCTCCTGCCCATCGTTCTGGTGGAACCCTGACAAGTTCCTCGGTCCAGCTGCACTGCTGCAGGCCTATCGTTTCCTGGCCGACAGCCGTGACACCAAGACCCAGGAACGTCTGGCTTCGCTGGACGACCCGTTCAGCGTATTCCGCTGCCGCGGGATCATGAACTGCGTAAACGTTTGCCCTAAAGGTCTGAACCCGACCAAGGCAATCGGCCACGTACGTAACATGTTGCTGCAGAGCGGTGTCTGATTTTTAAAGTGTTGTACCCGTAGCACGCCGAGGTGCGGGCCCTTGCCCGCACCAAGGTGAAACCCGAGCGAGGGCTCAAAAAGCCCGAGCTTTTACCTATGAAGATATGAGACCAGCAGGGGCTTCCGGGCTGGTACCCGGAAAATCTGTGGGATCCTTGGTGGCTTGGTTCGGTCGCTGCATTGGGACTTTTCCAGGCTTGCTATGGCTCTCGCCGATCCGTCCCCTAACCGAGGGTGACCAAGCATGCAAGAAAGCGTGATGCAGCGCATGTGGGAAAGCGCCCACCTTTCAGGTGGTAACGCTGCATATGTGGAAGAGCTCTACGAGCTCTACCTGCACGACCCTAACGCTGTGCCAGAAGAGTGGCGCACTTACTTCCAGAAGTTGCCCGCCGAAGGCAGCACCGCTACCGATGTATCGCACTCTACAATCCGCGACCATTTCGTACTGCTGGCAAAGAACCAGCGCCGCGCCCAACCGGTTTCCGCCGGGAGCGTGAGCAGTGAACACGAGAAGAAGCAGGTTGAAGTTCTGCGACTGATCCAGGCCTACCGTATGCGCGGCCACCAAGCCGCCAAGCTCGACCCCCTGGGGTTGTGGCAGCGCCCTGCGCCAGTAGACCTGTCGATCAATCACTACGGCTTGACCAATGCCGATCTTGATACGACCTTCCGTGCCGGCGACCTGTTCATCGGCAAAGAGGAAGCGAGCCTACGCGAAATTTTCGACGCTTTGCAGCAGACATATTGCCGCACCATTGGCGCCGAATTTACCCACATCGTCGATTCCGAGCAGCGCAGCTGGTTCCAGCAGCGTCTGGAGAGCGTTCGTGGCCGCCCGGCTTTCTCTGCGGATGTCCAGAGCCACCTGCTCGAGCGCGTAACCGCAGCAGAAGGTCTGGAAAAGTACCTGGGTACCAAATACCCGGGCACCAAGCGTTTCGGCCTGGAAGGCGGCGAAAGCCTGATTCCGATGCTGGACGAGCTGATTCAGCGCTCCGGTTCCTACGGTACCAAGGAAGTTGTCATCGGCATGGCCCACCGTGGCCGTCTGAACGTACTGGTCAACACCTTTGGCAAGAACCCGCGCGAGCTGTTCGACGAGTTCGAAGGCAAGAAGAAGGTCGAGCTGGGTTCCGGTGACGTTAAATACCACCAGGGCTTCTCGTCCAACGTGATGACCGCCGGCGGTGAAGTTCACCTGGCCATGGCGTTCAACCCTTCGCACCTGGAGATCGTCTCGCCAGTGGTTGAAGGTTCGGTACGTGCCCGTCAGGACCGTCGCAACGACACCGTTGGCGACAAGGTACTGCCGATTTCCATCCACGGTGACGCTGCATTCGCAGGTCAGGGCGTGGTCATGGAAACCTTCCAGATGTCGCAGACCCGCGGTTTCAAGACCGGCGGTACCGTGCACATCGTGATCAACAACCAGGTTGGTTTCACCATCAGCAACCCGCTGGACTCGCGTTCCACCGAGTACGCTACAGACGTCGCCAAAATGATTCAGGCGCCGATCCTGCACGTCAACGGTGATGACCCAGAGGCGGTGCTGTTCGTGACCCAGCTGGCTGTTGACTACCGCATGCAGTTCAAGCGTGACGTGGTCATCGACCTGGTCTGCTACCGTCGTCGCGGCCACAACGAGGCCGACGAGCCGAACGGCACCCAGCCGCTGATGTACCAGCAGATCGCCAAGCAGCGCACCACCCGCGAGCTGTACGCTGACGCCCTGACCAAGTCGGGCAGCCTTGATGCTGCACGCGTCCAGGCCAAGGTCGACGAGTACCGCAACGCGCTGGACAACGGTCTGCATGTAGTAAAGAGCCTGGTCAAAGAGCCGAACAAAGAGCTGTTCGTCGACTGGCGTCCGTATCTGGGCCACGCCTGGACCGCGCGTCACGACACTCGCTTCGATCTGAAGACCCTGCAGGAGCTGTCGGCCAAGTTGCTGGAGCTGCCGGAAGGCTTCGTGGTTCAGCGTCAGGTTTCGAAGATCTACGAAGATCGCCAGAAGATGCAGGCCGGTGGCTTGCCGATCAACTGGGGCTACGCCGAAACCATGGCTTACGCCACCCTGGCATTCGAAGGTCACCCGATTCGCATGACGGGTCAGGATATCGGTCGCGGCACCTTCTCTCACCGCCATGCGGTGTTGCACAACCAGAAGGACGCCAGCACCTACATTCCGCTGCAGAACCTCTACAAAGGCCAGCCACGTTTCGACCTGTTCGATTCGTTCCTGTCCGAAGAAGCGGTCCTGGCCTTCGAATACGGCTACTCCACCACCACGCCAAACGCGCTGGTGATCTGGGAAGCCCAGTTCGGCGACTTCGCCAACGGCGCCCAGGTGGTTGTCGACCAGTTCATCACCAGCGGCGAGCACAAGTGGGGCCGTCTGTGTGGTCTGACCATGCTGCTGCCTCATGGTTATGAAGGGCAGGGGCCTGAGCACTCTTCGGCACGTCTGGAGCGTTACCTGCAGCTGTGCGCCGAGCACAACGTCCAGGTATGCGTACCGACCACGCCGGCTCAGATCTACCACCTGCTGCGTCGTCAGGTCATCCGTCCGCTGCGCAAGCCGCTGATCGTACTGACTCCAAAGTCGCTGCTGCGCCACAAGCTGGCCATCTCGACCCTGGAAGATCTGGCCGAAGGCTCGTTCCAGACTGTGATCCCGGAAATCGATACCCTCGATCCGAAAAAGGTCACTCGCCTGGTCCTGTGCTCGGGCAAGGTCTACTACGATCTGCTGGAAAAACGCCGTGCCGAAGGCCGCGAAGACATCGCCATCGTGCGTATCGAGCAGCTGTATCCATTCCCTGAGGACGATCTGGTCGAGATCCTCGCGCCGTACACCAATCTCAAGGATGTGGTGTGGTGCCAGGAAGAGCCGATGAACCAGGGCGCCTGGTACAGCAGCCAGCACCACATGCGTCGTATCCTCACCCGCCACAATAAAGAGCTGGTCCTGGAATACGCCGGTCGTGATGCTTCGGCAGCACCTGCTTGTGGTTACGCATCGATGCACGCCGAGCAGCAGGAAAAACTGCTGCAAGATGCCTTCACCGTTTAATGCCATCGCGCACTAGAAACCGAATTTAAGGAACCACTGATAATGGCTATCGAGATCAAAGCCCCTACTTTCCCGGAATCGGTTGCCGATGGCACCGTTGCCACCTGGCACAAGCAACCGGGCGAAGCGGTCAAGCGTGACGAACTGATCGTCGACATCGAGACTGACAAGGTTGTCCTGGAAGTACTGGCTACCGCTGACGGCGTACTGGGCGCTATCGTCAAGGGCGAGGGCGAAACCGTTCTCTCCGACGAAGTCCTGGGCTCGATCGAAGAAGGTGGCGTTGCTGCCGCTGCACCTGCCGCTGCCGCCGCTCCGGCTACCGCTGCTGCACCTGCCGCTGCTGCCGGCGACGAAGACGCCATCGGCGCTCCGGCTGCTCGCAAGCTGGCCGAAGAGAACGGCATCGCGCTGAACAGCATCAAGGGCACCGGCAAAGACGGTCGCATCACCAAGGAAGACGTTGTAGCTGCCATCGAAGCGAAGAAATCCGCTCCGGCTGCCGCTCCAGCTGCCAAGCCTGCCGCTGCCGCTGCTGCGCCGATCGTTGCTACTGGCGATCGCACCGAGAAGCGTGTACCGATGACTCGCGTACGTGCCACCGTTGCCAAGCGTCTGGTCGAAGCGCAGTCGAACATGGCCATGCTGACCACCTTCAACGAAGTCGACATGACCGAAGTCATGGCCCTGCGTTCGAAGTACAAGGATCTGTTCGAGAAGACCCACAACGGCGTTCGCCTGGGCTTCATGTCGTTCTTCGTCAAGGCCGCCACCGAAGCGCTGAAACGCTTCCCGGCTGTCAACGCCTCGATCGACGGTTCCGACATCGTCTACCACGGTTACGCGGACATCGGCGTTGCCGTTTCCAGCGACCGTGGCCTGGTGGTGCCGGTTCTGCGTAACGCCGAGCTGATGAGCCTGGCTGAGATCGAAAACGGCATCGCTACCTTCGGCAAGAAGGCACGTGACGGCAAACTGTCGATCGACGAAATGACCGGCGGTACCTTCACCATCACCAACGGTGGTACCTTCGGCTCGATGATGTCGACCCCGATCGTCAACCCGCCACAGGCTGCTATCCTGGGCATGCACAACATCATCCAGCGTCCAATGGCCGTCAACGGTCAGGTCGTTATCCGTCCGATGATGTACCTGGCACTGTCCTACGATCACCGCCTGATCGACGGTAAAGAAGCCGTGACCTTCCTGGTGACCATCAAGAACCTGCTGGAAGACCCGGCTCGTCTGCTGCTGGACATCTAAAAAAACAGCTGCAAGCCGCAAGCGCCATGCTTTCCCCGGAAGCCGGTCGTCTTGCTGCTTGCAGCTTGTGGCTTGAAGCTAAAAGGAATCTTTTATGACCCAGAAATTCGACGTGGTAGTGATTGGCGCAGGTCCTGGCGGCTACGTAGCTGCAATCAAGGCCGCGCAACTCGGTCTGAGCACTGCCTGTATCGAGAAGTACACTGACGGCGAAGGCAAACTGGCCCTCGGCGGTACCTGCCTGAACGTGGGTTGCATTCCGTCCAAGGCGCTGCTGGACAGCTCCTGGAAGTACAAGGAAGCCAAAGAGAGCTTCAACGTCCACGGTATCTCCACCGGCGAAGTCAAAATGGACGTCGCCGCGATGGTTGGCCGCAAGGCTGGCATCGTCAAGAACCTGACCGGCGGCGTTGCCACCCTGTTCAAGGCCAACGGCGTTACTTCGATCCAGGGCCACGGCAAACTGCTGGCTGGCAAGAAAGTTGAAGTCACCAAGGCTGACGGCA
Organism: Pseudomonas alkylphenolica; assembly: GCF_000746525.1. NCBI lineage: Bacteria > Pseudomonadati > Pseudomonadota > Gammaproteobacteria > Pseudomonadales > Pseudomonadaceae > Pseudomonas > Pseudomonas alkylphenolica. The sequence continues at coordinate 3,951,760 of NZ_CP009048.1, read as the reverse complement.
CCACCGAAATCATCGAAGCCGAAAACGTGATCCTGGCTTCCGGCTCGCGTCCGATCGACATTCCACCGGCTCCGGTCGACCAGAATGTCATCGTCGACTCCACCGGCGCCCTGGAATTCCAAACTGTACCTAAGCGCCTGGGCGTTATCGGTGCTGGCGTTATCGGTCTGGAACTGGGTTCGGTCTGGGCTCGCCTGGGCGCAGAAGTTACCGTTCTGGAAGCCCTCGACACCTTCCTGATGGCTGCTGACACCGCCGTCTCCAAGGAAGCCCTGAAGACCCTGACCAAGCAAGGTCTGGACATCAAGCTGGGCGCTCGCGTGACCGGCTCCAAGGTCAACGGCGCTGAAGTCGAAGTGACCTACACCGATGCCAACGGCGAACAGAAAATCACCTTCGACAAGCTGATCGTTGCGGTCGGCCGTCGTCCAGTGACCACTGATCTGCTGGCTGCCGACAGCGGCGTGACCATCGACGAGCGTGGTTTTGTATTCGTCGACGATCATTGCGCAACCAGCGTACCGGGCGTTTACGCCATCGGTGACGTGGTTCGTGGCATGATGCTGGCGCACAAAGCCTCGGAAGAGGGCATCATGGTTGTCGAGCGCATCAAGGGCCACAAAGCCCAGATGAACTACGACCTGATCCCGTCGGTTATCTACACTCACCCGGAAATCGCGTGGGTCGGTAAAACCGAACAAACCTTGAAGGCTGAAGGCGTTGAGGTTAACGTGGGCACCTTCCCGTTCGCGGCCAGCGGCCGTGCGATGGCTGCCAACGACACCGGTGGTTTCGTCAAGGTCATCGCCGATGCCAAGACCGACCGCGTTCTGGGTGTACACGTGATTGGCCCATCGGCTGCCGAACTGGTGCAGCAGGGTGCAATCGCAATGGAATTCGGCACCAGCGCCGAAGACCTGGGCATGATGGTTTTCTCCCATCCGACCCTGTCCGAAGCGCTGCATGAAGCCGCGCTGGCTGTGAATGGCGGTGCCATTCACGTAGCCAACCGTAAGAAGCGTTAAACAATAAGAAACCACGGCGGGTGGCCCGTCGTGAGTCTTGCGTGCATGACTCACCGCGGAAAGTCCGCCGGACTCGAACTCCCGGAGCATACCGGGGGCAAGTGGTCACAGGTGGCGCGGCACTCGTAAAGAGGCAGCGCCGAAGCGCAGTACCTAACGAAGACGGTAAAAAGCATGAATCTTCACGAGTATCAGGGTAAGCAGCTGTTCGCTGAATACGGCCTGCCAGTTTCCAAGGGTTTCGCAGTCGACACCCCTGAAGCTGCCGCAGAAGCCTGCGAAAAGATCGGTGGCACCGAGTGGGTTGTCAAAGCCCAGGTTCACGCCGGTGGTCGCGGTAAAGCGGGCGGCGTCAAGCTGGTTCGCAGCAAAGAAGACGCCAAGGCGTTCGCTGCGCAGTGGTTGGGCAAGCGTCTGGTGACTTACCAGACTGATGCCAACGGTCAGCCAGTGACCAAGATCCTGGTCGAATCCTGCACTGACATCGCCAAAGAGCTGTACCTGGGCGCTGTAGTCGACCGTTCGAGCCGTCGTATCGTGTTCATGGCTTCCACCGAAGGTGGCGTGGACATCGAGAAAGTCGCTCACGACACTCCTGAGAAGATCATCAAGGCTACTATCGATCCTCTGGTTGGCGCTCAGCCATTCCAAGGTCGTGAACTGGCGTTCCAGCTGGGTCTGGAAGGCAAGCAAGTTGCACAGTTCGCCAAGATTTTCGTCGGCCTGGCCAAGCTGTTCAAAGAACACGACCTGGCCCTGCTGGAAGTAAACCCGCTGGTCATCAAGGCTGACGGCGACCTGCACTGCCTCGATGCGAAAATCAACATCGACGCTAACGCCATGTACCGTCAGCCTAAGCTGAAAACCTTCCACGACCCGTCGCAAGACGACCCTCGTGAAGCCCACGCTGCCAGCTTCGAGCTGAACTACGTGGCTCTGGAAGGCAACATCGGCTGCATGGTCAACGGTGCTGGCCTGGCCATGGGCACCATGGACATCGTCAACCTGCACGGCGGCAAGCCAGCCAACTTCCTCGACGTAGGTGGTGGTGCTACCAAAGAGCGCGTTACCGAAGCCTTCAAGATCATTCTGTCCGACAGCAATGTTGCGGCCGTTCTGGTCAACATCTTCGGCGGCATCGTTCGTTGCGACATGATTGCCGAAGGCATCATCGGTGCAGTGAAAGAAGTCGGCGTGAAAGTGCCGGTTGTTGTTCGCCTGGAAGGTAACAACGCTGAACTGGGTGCTAAAGTACTGGCAGAAAGCGGTTTGAACATCATTGCGGCAACCAGCCTGACCGACGCTGCTCAACAAGTTGTCAAAGCTGCGGAGGGCAAGTAATGAGCGTCCTGATCAATAAAGACACCAAAGTCATCTGCCAGGGCTTCACCGGCTCGCAAGGTACTTTCCATTCCGAACAAGCCATCGCCTACGGCACCAAGATGGTTGGCGGCGTGACTCCGGGCAAGGGCGGCACCACTCACCTGGGCCTGCCTGTGTTCAACACCGTTAAAGAAGCCGTTGCGGCTACCGGTGCTGACGCTTCGGTCATCTACGTTCCGGCTCCTTTCTGCAAAGACTCGATCCTGGAAGCGGCTTTCGGCGGCATCAAGCTGATCGTCTGCATCACCGAAGGCATTCCTACCCTGGACATGCTGGATGCCAAGGTCAAGTGCGACGAGCTGGGTGTGACCCTGATCGGCCCTAACTGCCCAGGCGTCATCACTCCGGGCGAGTGCAAGATCGGCATCATGCCAGGTCACATCCACTTGCCAGGCAAGGTCGGTATCGTTTCGCGTTCCGGCACCCTGACCTACGAAGCGGTCAAGCAGACCACTGACGCCGGTTTCGGTCAGTCCACCTGCGTTGGTATCGGTGGTGACCCGATCCCAGGCTCGAACTTCATCGACATCCTGAAGCTGTTCCAGGAAGACCCGAAGACCGAAGCGATCGTCATGATCGGTGAGATCGGCGGTTCGGCTGAAGAAGAAGCGGCTGCCTACATCAAGGCCAACGTGACCAAGCCTGTGGTTTCCTACATCGCTGGTGTTACCGCTCCTGCGGGCAAGCGTATGGGCCACGCCGGCGCAATCATCTCCGGCGGCAAAGGCACTGCAGACGAGAAATTCGCTGCGCTGCAAGACGCTGGTGTGAAAACCGTGCGTTCGCTGGCAGACATCGGCAAGGCCCTGGCCGAGCTGACTGGCTGGGAAGTGAAGAAGTAATCACTGCCCGCTAAGCAAAGAGGCCACCTTCGGGTGGCCTTTTTGTTTCTGTTTCCCCGGTGGGAGCGGGCTTGCCCCGCGATGCGATTTGACTGACACACCGCAATCGCGGGGCAAGCCCGCTTCCACCGGGGGTGTTACCAAGTGACACCCGAATTGCTGTCATCCAGGCGACAAACAGATGCGCTCATCGGACACCTTGTCTGGCACCGGTGCGCTGTTGGTGCAACTTGGTTACACTGTGCGCACTTTCGTGTCGGTGCCCCAAAAGGGCACGGGCATGCTTTAAAGGGCTTGTCTCATCCGGACGGGCTACATATTTCCCTCACCCAAGGGGAAATCCCTCTCTAAATCCCGATTTCAGAAGTGTGGTATTTCCTTAATGAAAGTGTTGAAAGGCCAGGACATCCTGGCGCTTGGTTTTATGACGTTCGCGTTGTTCGTCGGTGCGGGCAATATCATCTTCCCTCCGATCGTCGGTCTGCAGTCCGGTCCGCATGTGTGGATGGCGGCCTTGGGCTTTCTGATCACCGCAGTTGGCCTGCCGGTCATCACGGTTATCGCCCTGGCCAAAGTTGGCGGTGGCATGGACGCGCTGAGCAGCCCTATCGGTAAGATTGCCGGTGGTTTGCTTGCGGCTGTCTGCTACCTGTCGGTCGGCCCGCTGTTCGCCACCCCGCGTACCGCTACGGTGTCGTTTGAGGTAGGCCTGGCGCCGCTGACCGGCGAAAGCCCGACGGCGCTGTTCATCTACAGTCTGGTGTACTTCCTGGTAGTGCTGGCCGTGTCCATGTACCCGGGCAAGTTGCTCGATACCGTAGGCCGCTTCCTGGCGCCGCTGAAGATCATCGCCCTGGCCGCTCTGGGCATTGCCGCATTCATGCTGCCGGCCGGCACCAGCGGTGACGCACTGCCAGCCTATGAGGCATCGGCGTTCTCCCAGGGCTTTATCAATGGTTACCTGACCATGGATACCCTCGGCGCGCTGGTGTTCGGTATCGTTATCGTCAATGCCATTCGTTCCCGTGGCGTCGAGTCGCCGAGGCTGATTACCCGTTACGCCATCATCGCCGGCCTGATCGCCGGTGTCGGCCTGGCGCTGGTGTATATCAGCCTGTTCCGTCTGGGCGCGAGCAGCCATGAAATTGCTGCCGGCGCTACCAACGGTGCGGCGGTTCTGCATGCTTATGTGCAGCACACCTTTGGCTCCCTGGGCAGCGGATTCCTTGCTGTGCTGATCGCGCTGGCTTGTCTGGTTACCGCCGTGGGCCTGACGTGCGCCTGTGCCGAGTACTTCAGCCAGGTTTTGCCATTGTCCTACCGCGCCCTGGTGGTGATCCTGTGCGGCTTCTCGCTGCTGATCTCCAACCTGGGCCTGACCAAGCTGATCATGTTCTCGATTCCGGTGCTGACCGCTATCTATCCGCCATGCATCGTGGTGGTGGGTCTGAGCTTCTGCAAAGAGCTTTGGAACTCCCAGGTACGCATCCTGGCCCCGGTGATGCTGGTATCGCTGCTGTTTGGCATGGTTGACGCCATCAAGGGCACCACCCTGGCGCACCTGCTGCCAGATGCCCTGGCCCACCTGCCACTGAGCGATCAGGGCCTGGCCTGGCTGGTGCCTTCGGTGGCGACCCTGGCGGTAGCAGTAGTTTGTGACCGTATGCTGGGCAAGCCGCGCGAAGCGCTGGCCTGAGAATAAGCCGCATGCCTGACGTCGGCCACAAGCCATAGCACGTCGGGCAGGGCAGATTCCGAGCCCCGTATCCACAAGGATGCGGGGCTTTTTGTTTGTACGGCGGTAGGAGCGGGCTTGCCCCGCGACAGCAATCACTCGCTTACATCGTATCGTGGGGCAAGCCCGCTCTTACCGAACGTGTCTTTTTCTGCGGCCAAGCGTCGAAAGCCGGTCAGTGCGCTTTACTGTGCACGAACCTCTTTACCGGGACCTTGCATGAGCTTTATTCAAAGTAATCTCAATCATCTGCTGGCGGCTTGCTGGTTCGTGGTCTGCTGGGGCGGCTATACCCGCTATGCCACCTGGAAGGGCCGTGATACTGCGTGCCTGGCCAGCGTGCTGCACCTGTACCGCGAAGACTGGATGCGCCGCATGCTGATGCGTGACAACCGTATCGCCGATGCCAGCGTGATCGCCAACCTGGAGCGTAACGCCTCGTTCTTTGCCTCCAGCACGTTGATCATCCTTGCCGGTATCCTCACCGTACTCGGTGCTTCGGATCGCGCTGTATCACTACTGGCGGACCTGCCGCTGGTCCAGCAGGCAACCCAGGGCATGTCGGAAATCAAACTGCTGTGCCTGGCCACGGTGTTTGTCTATGCCTTTTTCACCTTCAGCTGGTGCATGCGTCAGTACAACTTTGCCGCAGTGCTGGTGGGCTCGGCACCGATGATCGGTGAACGGCATGTCACTGAGATGGAGCGCAAGGCATTCGCCCAGCGTGCCGCCCGGGTCATCTCCATGGCTGCCAACCAGTTCAACTTCGGCTTGCGTTCTTATTATTTCGGCATGGCCATGCTCAGTTGGTTTATCAGCCCCTGGTTGTTCATGCTGATGAGTGCCGGGGTTGTCCTGGTACTGTACCGGCGTGAGTTTCACTCCGATGTGCTGGATGTGATGGTATATACCCCGACCGAAGCGCCGGTGGTGGATGCGAGTAAAGAAACCGCTGTTAACTGAATCGTTAAAGCGGAATTGGCCAAGTATAAAAAAACCCGACAAATGTCGGGTTTTTTTCGTTCCAGGGTGCTTGCTTACTTGGCAGGCTCGGCTGGAGCAACTGGAGCAGCTTCTTTAGCAGCTTCTTCAGCGGCTTTCTGTTGCGCTTCAGCACTGTCTTTGGCGGCTTCAGCGTTTTCTTTTGCGGCCTCGTTCACTTTATCCTGAGCTTCGTCCATCTTCTGCTGGGCGTTCTCGGTGTGTTGCGCAGCATCTTGAGCCTTGTCTTCGCTGGCTTTATCGCAAGCAGCGAGACCCAGAGCGGCGGCCAGCATTACGGCAAAAGCAAAAGGTTTACGCATGGGGTGTTTCTCCTTGGGGAAATAAGTTACTTGTTCCTTTGAGCTCAAGTAACGGACAGAAGTTCCGCCTACATTACAGATATATAAGTGTCAGATCTATATAGACTTTTTTCTAGGCTTGTGCATTGTCTTGATAACCACAAGGACCTTAATGATATGAGTGAGACTGCATTGATGGCCATGGCCGAGCGATTCCTCGGTGCCTTGCGTCATTGCCAGATATTACAGATGCGAGTACAGCACGCCGATGCACAGGGCATGACCCTGTTGCTGCCGTATTCGACGAAGATCGTCGGTAATCCCCAGACCGGCGCCATTCACGGAGGTGCCTTGACCACCCTGATGGACACCACCTGCGGCATGGCCACACTCTGTGCGCTGTCTGAGTTCGAAGTCTGTCCGACCCTCGATCTGCGCATCGACTACATGCACCCGGCCAAAGCCGGACTGGACATCTACGGCCACGCCCACTGCTACCGGGTGACCCGCGATGTGATCTTTACCCGCGGCATGGCCTATCAGGACGATCCCGAGCAGCCGATTGCCCAGGTGGTCGGCACCTTCATGCGCTTGGGCAAAGGCGTGAAGGGCGGGCTGAACTTTGGCAATGCGCTGAAGGGGAGTGCGCAATGATTCCTCCTCATGTGCATCAGCAATTGCGTGAGGCTCACGCACAAGGAAACTACCAGCCGCTATTGCAGCTGATCCCGTATGCGGGATTGATCGGTATCCAGTGCAGCCGTCAGGGCGACGATTTGCTGTTTTGTTTGCCGGCTAACAAGGACAACATCGGCAATCCGTTGCTGCCCGCCATCCATGGCGGTGTGATTGCCGGTTTCATGGAGCTGTCGGCGGCACTGTACCTGCTGATTTTCACCGAGAGCGCGACGATTCCGAAGATCATCGATTTTTCCATCGATTACCTGCGCGCCGGACATTTTCGCGACACCTACGCCCGCTGCCAGCTCTGGCGCCAGGGGCGGCGGGTGACCAACGTTGCGATCAACGCCTGGCAGGGCAACCAGGATGAGCCGATTGCCACCGCGCGGGCGCATTTCAAGATCGAAGAAATCAATGCGCCCTTGAAATAGTTTCTCGCGCCCCCATCTGCATGACATCCCGCCGTGAAAGCAGGCCCGGGCCGTAGTGCCCGCCTGCCGAGCGACAACTGCCATCAGATTGGAGTGTTGAAGACCATGAGTGTGGAAACTCAAAAAGAAACCCTGGGCTTCCAGACCGAGGTGAAGCAGCTGCTGCACCTCATGATCCATTCCCTGTATTCGAACAAGGAAATCTTCCTTCGCGAACTGATTTCCAACGCCTCCGACGCGGTCGACAAGCTGCGTTTCGAAGCCCTGGCCAAGCCTGAGCTGCTCGAAGGCGGCGCCGAGCTGAAGATTCGCGTCAGCTTCGACAAAGACGCCAAAACTGTCACCCTCGAAGACAACGGCATCGGCATGAGCCGTGAGGACGTGATCACTCACCTGGGCACCATCGCCAAGTCCGGCACTGCCGACTTCATGAAGCACCTTACCGGTGACCAGAAGAAAGACTCGCACCTGATCGGTCAGTTCGGCGTGGGCTTCTACTCGGCCTTCATCGTCGCCGACAAGGTCGATGTGTTCAGTCGTCGTGCCGGCGCACCGGCCGCTGAAGGCGTGCACTGGTCCTCCAAGGGCGAAGGCGAATTCGACGTTGCCACCATCGACAAGGCCGAGCGCGGCACCCGTATCGTCCTGCACCTGAAAAAGGATGAAGAAGAGTTTGCCGACGGCTGGCGTCTGCGCAACATCATCAAGAAATACTCCGACCACATCGCCTTGCCGATCGAGCTGCCAAAACAGGTCGAAGCCGCTGAAGGCGAAGAGAAACCAGCGGTAGAGTGGGAAACCGTCAACCGTGCCAGTGCCCTGTGGACCCGTCCGCGTACCGAGATCAAGGACGAGGAATACCAGGAGTTCTACAAGCACATCGGTCACGACTTCGAGAACCCGCTGGCCTGGAGCCACAACAAGGTCGAAGGCAAGCTTGAGTACAACTCGCTGCTGTACGTGCCTGCGCGTGCACCGTTTGACCTGTACCAGCGTGAAGCACCACGCGGCCTGAAGCTCTATGTTCAGCGCGTGTTCGTCATGGACCAGGCCGAGTCGTTCCTGCCGCTGTACCTGCGCTTCATCAAGGGTGTGGTCGATTCCAACGACCTGTCGCTGAACGTTTCGCGGGAAATCCTGCAGAAAGACCCGATCATCGACTCGATGAAATCGGCGCTGACCAAGCGCGTGCTGGACATGCTCGAGAAGCTGGCCAAGAACGAGCCTGAGCAGTACAAGGGCTTCTGGAAAAACTTCGGTCAGGTGATGAAGGAAGGTCCGGCCGAAGACTTCGCCAACAAAGAGAAGATTGCCGGCCTGCTGCGTTTTGCCTCCACCAGCGACGACAGCGGCGAGCAGAGCGTGTCCCTGGCCGACTACCTGGCCCGTGCCAAGGAAGGTCAGGACAAGATCTACTTCCTCACCGGCGAATCCTACGCGCAGGTCAAGAACAGCCCGCACCTGGAAGTCTTCCGCAAGAAAGGCATCGAAGTGCTGCTGCTGACCGATCGTATCGACGAGTGGCTGATGAGCTACCTGAGCGAATTCGACGGCAAGAACTTCGTCGACGTCGCCCGTGGCGATCTGGACCTGGGCAAGCTGGACTCCGAAGAGGACAAGAAAGCCCAGGAAGAAGTCGCCAAGGAGAAGGAAGGCCTGGTTGAGCGTCTGAAAGCCGCCTTGGGCGAAAACGTCAGCGAAGTGCGGGTATCGCACCGCCTGACCGACTCGCCAGCGATCCTGGCCATTGGTGAACAGGACCTCGGCCTGCAGATGCGCCAGATCCTCGAAGCCAGCGGGCAGAAGGTGCCGGACTCCAAGCCGATCTTCGAATTCAACCCGGGTCACCCGCTGATCGAGAAGCTGGACAACGAGCAGAGCGAAGACCGTTTCGCAGACTTCTCGCACATCCTCTTCGATCAGGCCGCACTGGCGGCAGGTGACAGCTTGAAGGACCCGGCGGCGTACGTTCGTCGCCTGAACAAGCTGCTGGTCGAATTGTCGGCTTAAGTAGACTCAGGAAAGCCCGCTTCGGCGGGCTTTTTTCATGGTGCAAGGAGGAGTGCATGAGCAAGGTTACCGTCGAATCGCTGGTCTATCATGTTGCCGGCAAAGCCTATGAGAGTCGTTTGTTCTATACCCAGGGTGCCAAGGAGCAGCCTGGTTTGCTGATGGCGCCAAACTGGATGGGGGTCGGCGAAGGCGCCGAGCGGATTGCCCGCGAGGTTGCCGCCCAGGGGTATGTGGTGCTGCTCGCCGATATCTACGGGCAGACCCTGCGACCGTCGAACATGGATGAAGCCGGTGCGGCGATGATGCCGCTGAAGAATGACCGGGTTGAGCTGCGTAAACGCATGAAAGCGGCGCTGGATCAGTTGCTGGGGCAATCGAAGGCGGTGCTGGAGCCAGCCAAGCTGGGCACCTTCGGCTTCTGCTTTGGCGGATGCTGTGCGTTGGAGTTGGCCCGTGAAGATGCACGCCTGCTGGCGGCAGTGTCTTTCCATGGCACGCTCGACACCCCGTTGCCGGCGCAGGAGGGCAAGGTCAAGGCATCGATGCTGGTATTGCACGGTGCGGCTGACCCGTTTGTGCCCAAGGAGCAATTGCCGGCCTTCGAGGCCGAGATGGACGCGGCCAAGGTCGATTGGCAATTGATCAGCTACGGTGGCGCGGTGCACTCGTTCACTGATACCGCAGCGAACATGCCGGGCAAGATGAAGTACGACGCCAAAACCTCCAAGCGCGCGTTCCGGGCGATGTATAACTTGCTGGATGATGTGTTCAAAGTCTGACAGCTTCGCGGGACAAGCCCGCTCCCACCGGGATAGCGAAAACTCTGTGGGAGCGGGCTTGCCCCGCGATCAATTTCAAGGCAACTCGATCCGCTCGCTTTCCCCCGGCACCGTCGGCCAATCACCAGCCGCCCAGCGCGCCCGGGCCTGCTCGATCAGCGCCGGATCACTGGCCACGAAGTTCCAGTTCATCCGCCGTGGCCCGTCCAGGGCTGCGCCGCCGAACAGCACCAGGCGGCTCTCACTGTCAGCATACAAACTCATTTCCTCGCCTTCGGGTAATACCACCAGGCTGTGGGGCTCGACGGTTTCGTCGTTGAGGCTCACTTCACCGTCCATTACATACAGTGCGCGCTCGGCATGCTCATTGGGGATGGTCAGGGTAGTCGCAGCCTGCATCTGCACCAGGGCATAGAGGGTCGGCGACAGCACCGGCACCGGAGACATCAGGCAGAAGCCGCTACCGGCAATCATACGGATGTTCACGCCCAGACTATCGCTGACCGGCAGGGTTGCAGCCGGGTGGTGGCTGTAATGTCCGGGCCCCTGTTCCTTGTCTTTGGGAGACGCCAGCCAGACTTGCAGGCCATGCAGGCGTGAACCCTTTTCCAGCAGGTCTGCCGGCGTGCGCTCGACATGGGCAATGGCGCTACCCGCGGTCATCCAGCTGACGTCCCCGGCCTTGACCCGTTGATCCGAGCCAAGGCTGTCCTTGTGCAGGATCTCGCCTTCGAACAGGTAGGTGAGGGTAGAAAGGCCGATATGTGGATGTTGGCGAATGTTCACGCCATTGCCGGCGGTGTAATCGGTTTCGAGCATGTGATCGAAGAACACGAACGGTCCGACACTGCGACATTGTGCCGACGGCAGGGGGCGCAGGATCGGTTGGCCTTCGACGGATTCGGCGCGAGGGCGGATGACCAGGGGATGGCTCACGGTGGGCTCCAGGCCGGGGATGATGAGCTTGAGCATAACCTGTTACAGGCAGCGTCTGAACTGCACTGCGGCTTGACCGGTCTACCCTGTCTGAATCGCCAACAAGGAATACACAATGTTTGCCAGAAGTCTGGGCTGGATCGTGTTGCTGGGGTTGACCCTGCAAAGCGTGCAGGCGCGGGAGTACCGCTACAGCGATGCACACCTGCACTACGTAGACTTCTTTCAGGAAAGCGAAGGCATGGATGCATTGCTCGAGGCCATGGACCAGGCGCGTATCGATCAGTCGATGATCTCCGGTGTGGCGGTGGCGAAAAAATGGCACGAGGATGAACCCAAACGCCCGCGCTATTACGCCGGTGACGATGCCGATGCCTATTGGTACAGCGCCACCGATATCTACGTCGCCGCTGCATTGGAAAAACTCGAACCCAGGCAGCGTCAGCGCTTTCATCCGTTCCTGACCGGCTTCAACCCGGTGGACAAGAATGCAGTGGCGCATATCGAGCGGATGCTCGACCTGTACCCCGGGCTCTGGCAGGGCATTGGTGAAGTCTTTACCCGGCATGACGATCTGACGGCGCTGACCAGCGGCGATACGCCACGGGCCAACAACGAAGCCATGACCCGTATCTATCATCTGGCGGCCGAGCAGGACCTGCCGGTGTTGATCCATTCCAACATCACCTCCAAGCGTGAGCGCAATCCACTGTACCTGGCCGAAATCGAAGAGCCGTTGCGCAATCATCCGCACACCCGCTTCATCTGGGCGCATGCCGGCAGCAGCATGGAAATCCACCGTCACCAGACCCGGCTGGATTTCCTCCTGCCGACCCTGTCGCGTCTGCTCGAGTCCTATCCCAACGTGTACATCGATCTGTCCTGGAGCGTCCTGCAGCCTTATCTGCTGGACGAGCAGGGCAAACCCAGGGCTGAGTGGCTGGCGCTGGTCAAACGCTTCCCGGAGCGCTTCATGCTCGGCTCTGACGTGGTCGGACGGTTCGACAGCCTGGGTGAGCAGTTGCACGGCTTCGACCCTTTCCTCGATGCCTTGCCAGCGGATGTGGCGCAGAAGGTTGCGCGGGACAATTTTCTCGCGGTATTGCCGAAACAACGCTAGGGACGCCGCTGTCGGATGTGCAGTTGTCATCAGTCTGTCATGCCAGCGTCATAGCCTGCCGCCATCAATCCTGATGGAGTGCATCATGTTTTTCAGTCGTTTCAGTGCGGTGTGCGGGCTTTTGCTGGTCAGTGGCCTGGCCGGTGCAGAGGTCCGGGTCGAAGGCCCGATTGAATATGGCCTGTTTGAAACCCGTCACCAGAATTTTCAGCCCGGTGAGCGGGTGCTGACCCAGAGCAACCAGACTATCCAGTCCACCGACCAGATTCCGGCGCGCCTGGGCAGCAAGTTTGGCATGCGTTACCGTCTGGAAGGCAAAGTGGCGGACGACACGCCGCTGACCCTGTTGTACTTCACCCCTGGGGTGCGCACGCCGGATGGCAAACGCCACGACAAATTCGAAGTGGTGCAGAAGCTGGTGCCTGGGGCGGCCCAGGATGTCATGGCTTACGAGTTCACTGAAAACCACGAAGTAGTGCCGGGGCAATGGCATTTCATGGTCTTTCAGGGTGACCGTCTGCTCGCCGAGCAGCGTTTTACCGTGCGCTGAGCAGAGTGCGCCTGCCGTCGCGATGAGCAGGCATTTTGATATCATGTTTTCGTCTAAGGCAAATCTTCCACGGCCCGATATCGTCTAGAGCAAGGGACAGCTGCATCCTTGTGCAGCGCTTTTGGAGGGAGCCGGAAGATGAACTTGAGAAGCATGAATATCGCGCCCAGGGCGGGCCTGGGCTTCGGTTTGGTGGCCTTGCTGGTGCTTGCCTTGGGGGTTTTCGCCCTAATGCAGATGACCAGCATGCGCCAGCAGTCCGAGCAGGTCGACAGCAACTGGTTGCCCAGTGTCGTCGCAGTGGGGCAGATGACCCAGGACACTCTGCGCATTCGCGCCCTGACCCTGCGCTTGCTGATCAATCGCGACCCGCAGTCGCTGCAGCAGAACAAGGCGCGCATCGAGGACATCAAGGCCGGCCTGAGCAAGGCGCAACAGCAGTATCAGGCGCTGATTGTCCTGCCGGAAGAGCAATCGCTGTTCGATCGCTATTTGAAGATCGAGCAGCAGTACATGGGGTTGCAGGCTCAGGTGACCCAGTTGTCGCTGCAGGGCCAGGTCGATGCCGCGACCGCCGTGGTCAACGGCGAAATGAACCAGCTGGCCGACCAGCTCACTGCCACGCTCAACGAACTGATTGCGCTCAATAACCTCCACGCCAACAAGGCTACCGACCTGGCCGCAGCCGTGTACAACAACGCTCGGGTCTGGGTGATCGCGCTTTTGCTCGGCGCGTTGCTGATGACCGTTATCCTGGCGCTGACCCTGACCCGCAGTATCGTTCGCCCTTTGGCCCAGTCACTGCAGGTGGCCGAGATAGTGGCAACCGGCGACCTGACCCCGCAGATTGCCGTGCACGGGGCGGACGAACCGGCGCGGCTGTTGGCGGCGCTCAAGCAGATGCAGCAAAGCTTGCGCGAGACCATCGGGAGAATTTCCGATTCCTCCAGTCAGTTGGCCTCGGCCTCCGAGGAGCTCAGCGCCGTGACCGAAGATGCCACGCGCGGCTTGATGCAGCAGAGCCAGGAGATCGAGCAGGCGGCTACGGCGGTCAATCAGATGACCACGGCGGTGGAGGAGGTGGCGAGCAATGCGGTGGCCACCTCCGAAGCATCGCGCGAATCAGACCGCATTGCCCGCCAGGGTCGGGAGCAGGTGCGTCTGACCGTGGTTTCGATCGAGTCGCTGGCGGCAGGCGTGACCTCCAATGCCGAGGAGGTTGGCCAACTGGCGCAACAGGTGCACGGAATAACCAAAGTGCTGGATGTAATCGGTGCCATTGCCGAGCAGACCAACCTGCTGGCCCTCAATGCCGCGATCGAAGCGGCCCGGGCCGGGGATGCCGGGCGTGGTTTTGCCGTGGTGGCGGATGAGGTGCGGGCCTTGGCGCATCGCACGCAACAGTCGACCCGGGAAATCGAGCAGATGATTCATGGTATCCAGCAAGGCACTGAGCGCGCGGTGGAGGGCATGCAGCAGAGCAACGAGCGTGCCCAAAGTACCCTGGAAGGCGCACATGCCGCGGGGGCGGCGCTGGAAGAGATTGCCGCGGCGATCAGCCTGATCAACGAGCGCAATCTGGTGATCGCCAGCGCATCCGAGCAGCAGGCACAAGTGGCGCGCGAGGTGGATCGCAACCTGACCAATATCCGCGATCTGGCGTTGCAGACCTCGGCGGGGGCCAATCAGACCAATGCGGCGAGTCAGGCGTTGTCGCAGTTGGCGATTGATTTGAATGGCTTGGTAGGGCGTTTTTCGGTGTGAGTTATCGCGGGGCAAGCCCGCTCCCACAGAGTACGCCAGTGGGAGCGGGCTTGCCCCGCGATACATAAACAAAAACGCCCCGACGAGTCGGGGCGTTTCAGCATAAGGGGCTAGCCCTTACTTGCCTTCCCAGCGCTTGAGCACCAGGGTGGCGTTGGTGCCGCCGAAACCGAAGCTGTTGCTCATCACGGTGTCGATCTTGGCATTTTCGCGGGTTTCGCGCAGAACCGGCAGGTCAGCCACTTCTGGATCCAGCTCGTCGATGTTGGCGGAACCGGCAATGAAGTTGCCTTCCATCATCAGCATGCAGTAGATCGCTTCATGAACGCCGGCGGCGCCCAGGGAGTGACCGGACAGGCTCTTGGTCGAGCTGATGGCTGGTGCCTTGTCGCCGAACACTTCGCGTACACCCTTCATTTCGGCAACGTCGCCAACCGGCGTCGAGGTGCCGTGGGTGTTCAGGTAGTCGATCGGGGTGTCGACGGTGGACAGCGCCTGCTGCATGCAGCGGATGGCACCTTCGCCGCTTGGGGCAACCATGTCGTAGCCATCGGAGGTCGCGCCGTAGCCGACGATCTCGGCGTAGATTTTCGCGCCGCGGGCCAGAGCGTGCTCCAGTTCCTCGACTACAACCATACCGCCACCACCGGCGATGACGAAACCGTCACGGTCGGCGTCGTAGGCACGGGAGGCCTTTTCCGGGGTGTCGTTGCGCTTGCTGGACAGCGCGCCCATGGCGTCGAACAGGAACGACTGGCTCCAATGCTCTTCTTCACCACCACCGGCGAAGACGATGTCCTGCTTGCCCATCTGGATCTGCTCCATCGCGGTACCGATGCAGTGTGCACTGGTGGCGCAAGCGGAGGCGATGGAGTAGTTCAGGCCCTTGATCTTGAACGGGGTGGCCAGGCACGCCGAAACGGTGCTGCTCATGGTCCGGGTGACGCGGTACGGGCCAACGCGCTTGACGCCTTTTTCGCGCAGGATGTCCAGCGCTTCCATCTGGTTCAGGGTCGAGGCGCCGCCGGAACCTGCGATCAGGCCGGTACGCGGGTTCGACACTTGCTCTTCGGTCAGGCCCGAATCCTTGATCGCGTCGGCCATGGCCAGATAGGCGTAGGCGGCAGCGTGACCAACGAAACGGAAGATCTTGCGGTCGATCAGTTCTTCGAGGTTGAGGTCAAT
Source organism: Pseudomonas alkylphenolica (assembly GCF_000746525.1). Taxonomy (NCBI): domain Bacteria; kingdom Pseudomonadati; phylum Pseudomonadota; class Gammaproteobacteria; order Pseudomonadales; family Pseudomonadaceae; genus Pseudomonas; species Pseudomonas alkylphenolica. Next base: position 3,936,033 of record NZ_CP009048.1, on the reverse strand, counting down.
GGAGCCGGAAACCTGGCTACGCAGACCCATTTCGGCATATTCCGGGTTGAATCGGATGCCAGGGCGGCTTGCACGCAGGTTGGCGGAGACGGTCTCTTTGTCATTGCCCAGGCACGAAACGATGCCCAGACCAGTGATAACGACGCGGCGCATGCGGATAACCCTTAGAAGTTGTCAGTGGAGGTGAATACGCCGACCCGAAGGCCTTCGGCGGTGTAGATCTCACGGCCGTCGACGCTGACCGAGCCATCGGCGATGGCCATGTTCAGCTTGCCCTTGAGGACGCGCTTGATATGAATGTTGTAAGTGACTTTCTGAGCGGTCGGCAGGACCTGGCCGAAGAATTTCACTTCGCCCGAACCCAAGGCGCGGCCACGGCCTGGCAGGCCTTGCCAGCCGAGGAAGAAGCCAACCAGCTGCCACATGGCGTCCAGGCCCAGGCAGCCCGGCATTACCGGATCACCTTCGAAATGGCAGGCGAAGAACCACAGGTCTGGATTGATATCCAGCTCGGCGACCAATTCACCTTTGCCGTACTTGCCGCCTTCCTGGCTGATGTGGGTGATACGATCCACCATCAGCATATTCGGGGCGGGCAGTTGCGCGTTACCTGGGCCGAACAGCTCACCGCGACTGCAGCGCAGCAGGTCTTCCCGAGTAAAGGCGTTTTGTTTGGTCATGCGAGCTCCTCAATAATCCCCGTGCGGCAGGGGGGCAAATCTTCCCGGCCGACCCAAAACGCTTGTGCTTGGGGCGGCAGCCTACACATAGACTATTGCGTTGTAGTGAAAGTCACAGCGCACGGGGCAAAGAAGTACACTTGTGCACTGAAATTTTATTTTCAGGCTTTCAAAGCAGCCTGTCCAGTCTATAAGACTGCCGCAATTTCAGATTAATCGCCAGTCGCAGCTGACTGATCGGGCAGCCAACGCTGCAGAATCTGCTGCAGATCAGTCCGTTTGAACGGCTTGGCGAGGTAATCGTTCATGCCGGCGCTCAGGCAGCGTTCGCGATCACCCTGCAAGGCGTTGGCGGTCAGGGCGATGATCGGCATGGCCGCCGCCTGGGGCAGCTGGCGGATGCGCCGGGTGGCTTCATAGCCGTCGATGATCGGCAATCGGCAATCCATCAGGGTTGCGGCAAAGCGCTGACGGGCAACCTGCGACACCGCCTGGGCGCCGTCCACGGCAATCTGCACCTCGTATCCCAGGCTGCGCAGCATGGCTTCGATCACGGTCTGGTTTACCGGATTGTCCTCCACCAGCAGGATTTTCCGGCCAAGACCTGCTTCTTCCTGCTCGCTGTTCTGGCTGGGTAGGCATGGCATCGGCTGCACCGACAGCGTTAGCGGCATTTCCAGGGTAAAGGTCGAGCCCTGGCCCTGGCGGCTTTCGCCGCGCAAGGTGCCGCCCATGCGTTCCGCCAGCGTGCGCGCAATCGACAGGCCCAGGCCGGTGCCGCCGTAACGCCGGGAAATCGAACTGTCGGCCTGCTGGAAGGCGACGAACATGGTTTCCAGGCGCTCGTTGTCGATGCCGATGCCGGTGTCGTGCACCGCGCAGGCGAACCAGATCAGCTGGCGGTCGAGCACCTGCCAGCGGGGTTCGATGCGAACGCTGCCTTGCTCGGTGAATTTCAGCGCATTGCCCACCAGGTTGAGCAGGATCTGGCGAATCCGTGTCGGGTCGCCGATCACCTGCAACTGCTCCATACCGGGTGGCAACAGCAGTTGCAGATTCAGGCCGCGCTGGGCGGCCAGGTGCTGGAAGGATTGCGCACAGCTGCCGATAAGTTCACCGAGGTTGAAATCGATGTGCTCCAGTTCCAGGTGGGTGCGTTCGATCCGCGAGAAATCGAGAATGTCGTTGATCACCTTGAGCAGGTGACCGGTCGATTCACTGGCCACGGCGGTGTATTCGACCTGCTCCTCGCTCAAGGTCGTGGTTTCCAGTAACTGCAGCATGCCCAGCACACCGTTCATGGGGGTGCGCAGTTCATGGCTCATCATGGCCAGGAAGTCGGATTTGGCTCGGTTCGCCTGTTCGGCTTCTTCACGGGCCTGGATCAGTTGCGACATCGCCTGCTGCTGCTCATGGCTGGCCTGGGCCAGTGCGCGGGCCAGGTTATTGATGTGGCGGGCGAGGTGGCCGAGTTCACTGTCATCGACCACCGGCAAGGGGGCATTGAAGTCGCCTTGCTGAATGGCCTTGACCGCATGGCCCATGTCGCTGATCGGTTTGGCCAGGCTCAGGGCCAGGCGGCGGGCCAGCAGGAAGGTGAAGAGCAGGGCGAACAGCGCCAGGATCCCGGCCTTGATCACGATTTCCTGCTGGCGCTGGCTGAACGCGTCATTGGACATACCGACGATGACCCGGCCCAGGTAATCATCATCGATATGTTTCAAGGGTTGCCTGCCGTTATGCAGGAAGTCGTTGTCCAGGCGGATCTGCTGCAGGCGGATAGGGGCCTGGAACACCTCGACCTGCTGGGCGCGGTTGTCGTGTTCGTCCGGCTGTTCGACGTACACCAGAATATGGTTGCTGCTGTCCTGGACCTCGAGAAAGCGCACATGCGGGATGCTCAAGGTGGCGCGCATCAGGCTTTCCAGCACTTCGTCGTTACCGGCGATCACGCCGTACTCGGACGCTGGCGCCAGCTGGTTGGCGATCAGCTGGCCGGTGTGATTGAGCTCCTGGCGCAGGTCCTGGATTCGCACGAAGGTAAAGAAGCTGATCAACAACAGCGTCAGCAGCAGGGCCGGGCCCAGGCTGATGATTTGCGTGCGGGTATGAATGTCCCAGCTCAGGCGACGCCTCATGGTCTGCGTTCTCCTTCGGCCAGCGCCAGTGCGGCGCCCTCGGGATCAATGGTGCCGATACCCAGAGCGCGGGCGACCTGCTGGTTGCCGACGACTCTGAAATGTTCGGGGTACAGGGCGCGTGGCCACTTGCCTGGCGCTTGATCGAGCAAGCGGTCAAGCACTGCCAGCCAATCGTCCTGATTGCTCAAGGTGCTGGCCAGGGCGCCAGCGCGGACAAAGCCCGCGTTGGGGCCGATCAATGCCATTTGCCGCCCGTAGCTGCTGAGCAGCAGGCCCTTCGCGGTCTTGGAGTTGTACAGCTGCAGATCGTCGATGCCCAGCAACACATCACTGCTTTGCAGCAGGGTTTGCAGCGGACGATTGTCTCGCAGGTCGGGCCAGGGTTCGGCAATGATTTCAAGGCCCATGGGCTTGGCGGCACGGCGCGCTTCTTCGACCAGGAAACGGCTGTGCTCGGCGTAGAGCACGCCAATTCGCCGGGCTTCGGGCAGCAGATAACGGGTCAGGCGTAGCTGACGGTCCAGCGGCGGATCGCTCCACAACAAGCTTAGGTAAGCCGGGCGCAGCTTGCCCAGGCGCTGTTCGGCCTGAACCCGGCTGACCCGCATGGCCAGCGCTGGCGGTCCTGCGGTTTCACTCAGGCGCCATTCCAGCCCGGTGCTGTCGAGCAGGATCAGGCGCACGGACGGATTGAGCCGGGACGGGCGGGCAAGCTCGGTGACCGGAACGAAGTGAATAGTGTCGGCAGGGCGGCGTTCGCGCAGGGCTTGAACGAATTGCTCGACACCGGGGCTGTCCTGGCTGCCGGTGAGGAGGATTTCACTGGCCCAGAGCATTCCCGCCGGCCACAAACAGACCAGCAGCAGCCAGCGCCGCAGCATGCGCATCAGAATTCCAGCTCCGCACTGAAGTACACAACATGGCGGCTGTCGTAGCGGTTATCTGCAAAGGTCGTGGGCTCGTCGTCCAGGCGCTGCTGCACGACACCCGCCAGCTCAAGCTGGGTACGCTGCCAGCGAAGTTGCTTGGCCACGCGCAGGTCGACTCGCTCGAAACGGTACTGGTTCAGTTCATCGTCACCATAGTAGAACAGCGCGCTGGACCAGCCTTGCCCCCAGTCGCGCAGCCAGCCGGCCGAGCCACTGTTGTGCGCGCTCAGGCGGCGATCGGCGGGGTTGCTGGCCCAGGCGTCGACATGGGCGTAGGTCAGGCGCCAACGATCGGCGGGCGTCAGGCGCCAGTCCAGTTGTGCTTCACTGCCGCTGAAACGGGCCTTGTTGCTGTTGCTGGCGATGTATTGGTTGTTGCGCAGCGGCTCGCTGATCATGCCGGTGATTTCGTCGTAGAACAGCTTGAGGTCAACGCTGAGGTCGGCGTCGGCGAAGTAACCGTTATAGCCCAGTTCCCGCGAGCGCATCCGTTCCTGTTCGAGGTCGCCCGGCCCGCGGGTCTTGACGAAGTACTGGGCACTGTTCTGGCCGAAAGCGCCCGGGCGCAGGTTGTTGACCCGATAACTCCAGTTGACGTTGTTTTCGAACATGTCCGGCGAGCGTACCGCTTCGGAGTACACCGCGCGCAAACCGTGGCGCGGGGTGATCAGGTAGTTCACCGCCAGGCGTGGTGTGAGCGAGCTGCCGGACAGCCGGGCGTCTTCGTACATCGCTCCGCCCTGGACAATCCAGTGTTCGTCGGCGCGCCATTCCAGGTGGCCGAACAGGCGCCAGGTGCTGTCGTCCAGGCTGCCATTGAAGAAGGTCTGCGAATCGGCGCGGTCGTAGCGGTAGTTGGCACCGCTGACCAGGCGCAGGTTGTCGGACAGGCTGAGGGTGTCCTGCAGCTCCAGGTCGTAGCGCGTTTCCCGGGTGCTCTGGTCGATATCGCCGCAGACCTGGCTTGAACCGCCATTGCGCCATTGTTGCTGCACCTGGCGGCCCAGCGTCTGTTCTGCGGCGCTGCCCCTGGGAACCGGCGAACGAATGTTGCGGGCCACTTGCTCCGCGTAGTTCGGGTTGACCTGCCACAGGCGGGTCAGTTCCGGGCTGAACGACAATGCCGCATCACACGCACGCCAGACCTGCTGCCGGTCCCAGTGCTGGGCTGAGCCTTGGAGGTAAAGGCTGTGCTCAGGGTTCAAGTCAATGTTCCAGCGCACCGAGCCGGCATAGTCTTTGGCCTTGGCGTCGGAATTGTCGCCACTGGCAGTGACGCCGTAGAACACCGGCTTGTAGGTGTACGGGCGCTGGTTGCTGCCTTCCTTGGCAGCGAACTGCCAATCCAGGCTCTGATTGCTTGCCAGGCTGTGGCTGACGCTCAGGTTCAGGCGGTTGAGGCGACGGCTGTCGCGGTAATCCTGGCCGTTGCGGGTTTGATCGAAACCGTCATCCTGCATACCGGACAGCGACAGGCGCAGGTCGCCGCCGTCCCAGCCGCTACCCTGGCTGGCATACCAGTCATTGATACCGCGTTGGCCACGGGTCACCTTCAGCCGCGTACCCTGGCTGTCGACCGGTTTGCGCGTAAGAATGTTGACCACAGCCATCAGGGCGTTGGCGCCATAGCTGACGGTATTGGGACCGCGAAAGACCTCGATGCGCTCGATATCTTCCATGGCCAGGGGAATGTCGCTCCAGTCCACGGTGGCCAGCCCTGCGCGGTACACCGAGCGGCCATCGATCAGCACCTGCATGCGCCGGGCGTCGTTAGCGTTACTGCCGTGGTAGTTGACTGAGGGCTGGTTGCCGGCGCCGTAGCCGATCATCATCCCCGGCACCAGGCGTAGCAATTCCGGAATGTCGCGGGCGCCGCTGGCGCGGATCAGTGCGCTGTCGAGCACGGTCATGCTGCCCGGCACGGCCGCCGGTGACTGTTTGAGCCGGGTGGCGGTGAGCACTTGGGGCAGGGCCTGGCTGTCGACGAACAGGTCGTCAGCCAGCGCGGCACCGCCGAAAAAGGCAGTCAGCAGCAGGAGGGGGCGTGAAGCCGGAGGGCCAAATGACACGGTGCGGCCTTGGTAGCGAATTCAAACCGGGCATGTTAACCGAGTGGCCAGCATTTTTCAGTGCGGTATGGCGCGATATCGCAGTCAATTCATACAACTGGCGCTGGCTCTGGCACGGGCGCTCCGTATAATGCGGGAGTCGCCACTTTAATTGGTTTTAACGGATCGGATATGACTGAACAGCAGCCTGTTGCAGTGCTTGGAGGCGGGAGTTTCGGCACCGCCGTGGCGAATCTGCTGGCGGAAAACGGCATCGGCGTACGGCAATGGATGCGCGACCCCGAGCAGGCCGAGGCCATGCGCAGCAACCGGGAAAACCCGCGTTACCTCAAAGGGGTGAAAATTCACCCGGGCGTTGATCCGGTCAATGACCTGCTGGCGACCCTGCAGGACTGCGAGCTGATCTTCGTCGCTCTGCCTTCCAGCGCCTTGCGCAGTGTGCTGGCGCCCCATGCGCAGCTGCTGAGCGGCAAAATGCTGGTCAGCCTGACCAAAGGCATCGAGGCGCAAAGCTTCAAGTTGATGAGTCAGATTCTCGAAGAAATCGCTCCCGAGGCGCGCATCGGTGTGCTGTCGGGGCCGAACCTGGCCCGCGAAGTGGCGGAGCACGCACTGACCGCCACCGTGGTTGCCAGTGAAGACGAAGCGCTGTGCCAGAGCGTGCAGCGCGTGCTGCACGGGCGCACTTTCCGCGTGTATGCCAGCAGCGACCGTTTCGGTGTCGAGCTGGGCGGGGCGCTGAAGAACGTCTACGCGATCATTGCCGGCATGGCGGTGGCCCTGGGTATGGGCGAGAACACCAAGAGCATGCTGATCACCCGCGCCCTGGCGGAGATGACCCGCTTTGCGGTGAGCCAGGGCGCCAACCCGATGACCTTTCTCGGCCTGGCCGGGGTCGGCGACCTGATCGTCACCTGCTCTTCGCCCAAGAGCCGCAATTACCAGGTCGGTCACGCCCTGGGCCAGGGCTTGAGCCTGGAAGAGGCGGTCAACCGCCTGGGCGAGGTCGCCGAAGGCGTCAATACGCTCAAGGTGCTCAAGGTCAAGGCTCAGGAAGTGCAGGTATACATGCCATTGGTAGCGGGCTTGCATGCGATTCTTTTCGAAGGCCGGACCTTGACCCAGGTGATCGAGCTGCTGATGCGCGCCGAGCCGAAAACCGATGTCGACTTCATCTCCACCAGCGGTTTCAACTGAGTACAGGAGCAAGACATGAACGAATCCCCGAACCAGTCGCAACGCGAGTCAATCATCCTGCGCGTGTTGTGGATGCTGGTATTCCTGGTGGTCTGGCAATTGGCCGAACTGCTGCTGGGCGGCCTGGTGCTGGTTCAGCTGATCTACCGTCTGATCTACGGCGCGCCGAGTGCCAGCCTGATGAACTTCGGTGACAGCCTCAGCCAGTTTCTGGCGCAGATTGGCCGCTTCGGCAGCTTCCACAGCGACCAGAAGCCCTGGCCGTTCGCCGACTGGCCAGCACCGCGCGCGCCAGAAGGTGAAGCCGCCCATAGCGTACCGCCAGCGCCGCATCCGGTACGTGACGAGGAGCCCAAGCTGTGAAGCTCTGGGTGTTGCGTCATGGTGAAGCCGAGCCCCGGGCCAACAGCGATGCCGAGCGCCGGCTGACCGCGCATGGGCGTGAGCAGGTACTGTGCAGCGCCGCAGAGCTGCTCGGCCAGCCGTTACAGGCGATCATCGCCAGCCCTTACGTACGCGCCCAGCAGACTGCCGGGCTGGTGCACGAGGCGCTAGGGTTTGATAAACCGCTGCAGACAGTCACCTGGCTGACCCCGGACACCGATCCCCAGGAGGTCATTGCCGAGCTGGACAAGCTGGGCCTGGAGCAGGTGTTGCTGGTCAGTCATCAGCCGCTGGTGAGCTGTCTGGTCGGCATGCTGGAGCAAGGGCACCGGCAGGGGCCTTCGATGTCCACGGCGAGCCTGGCGGAGCTCGAAGGTGATTGGCCGCTGGCTGGATTGATGACGTTGCGAAGCTTGTCTCATCCCTGAGCTCCAGGTTCACAGGCGGGTTTCCTGGGTGGATGAACTCCTGCGTCGTGACGTCGGGGCGGGTGCTCTCGGCGCACTCACCTATTTTTCAAACAAGAAAACCAAGGCATTAGAGGGATACTCGTCGTTGATACCTACCCGAAGTGCCGGGCAGATCCGAATAGCTGCTTCTACGACGCGTTGTTACCGGAGCTTTGGTGAGATCTACCGAGTCTCCAGGATGCAAGGTTTCAATCCAGGGTCGGGCGGTGGTGCGCAGGTTCACAACAGTACCGATCATGGCATTGACAACATTGCGTGGCCCTGGGCCAAGCCAGGCGTTTGCGAACTGTTGCAAGCCTCGGATTACCGCAATGGTGGCGAACCGGGCGGGAATTGAACCAGCCGCCTCACGGAGTATGCTGGTGACGTTGCGCCATGAGGTCGGCCAAGTTTGTGCATCGAGGTTACCAGCCCGATACTCGGCGTTTCGATGACTCGACCGGAGCACGGTGGCTGTCACCGATTCGAACCCTTCTATCAGGTTGTCAGGGCCGAAGGAGCGGACAGTGGGCTCCAAGGGCATACCAAGCCAAGCGCTGATGCCTCGCCCTATAGCACTTAAAAAGGCAGTGATCCCGGCGGGACGCCATCTCGGTAGGCCTGTCCAGGCGAATCGTCCTCCTACGTTATCGGTTAGCTGTTGGATCAACTGATAGCCAGCTGCGCTGCCTATCGAGCGGATCATGTTGATGGCCGTGTCATTGACAGGCGAGGGAGTGCCTTCATCGTTGTGTTCTCGATTGAAGTAACCGATTACAGCCGGGGCGGCTCCAAGTATGAATCCGGTCGCTCCCGCCAACGCTCTGCCTGCGCGGCGGACCCAGGTGCCGGGTTCGCTCCGCACATACTCCATGAGTCGCTCTCCAAGCGGAGCCAACAGGAAAGCTACACCTAGGCCAATGGTGCCACCTGCCGCGGCCGTCAAGCCGATGTTGCTCGCTTCACTTGGGGGAAGTGTGGCAAGAGCTGCTCCAATGCCTAAGGAGGCTGCAGTGCCCAGCGAGAGTGACAGCACATCTCGAGTAACTCCTTGCCATACTGCGTTAAAAGTCTCGCTAGCTCTGCCAAGCCCTTGATTATCGACATTCCCCACAGGATTACCATGCACCATCGCATACAGGTTCAAACCATCGGCCACACCCGCCGGATCCGGATTGATCCAACGCTGCAGCCACGGCGCGTAGTAGCGCATACCGTAGTAGTAAAGCCCGGTGGCATCCCGTTCCTGGCCTGAGTAGCGAATCACCTTGTACTGCGCCTGCACCTGGTCATGCCCAGCCCACCAGGCGCTGCCGCCATAGGGGTAGTAGGCTTCCTGGCTGATCAGCCGGGCCTGGGCGTCCACTTCCAGGCCACAAGAACGTTGATAGTCGGCGATACCATAACGGTACTGGTCGTTGCTCATCCCGCTCGGCAGACCGGCCTGCCAATGCAGCAGGCGCACCTCACCAAGCGGCGTCGAGACGATACTGACCTGCAACTCTTCGCTGCGGGCGCTGTTACAGCGCAGCTCTAGGCCCGGCAGGTAGTGCACCTCTTCGACATGCTCGACCCGGGCGGTTTGCCAGGTGCGCAGTTTGCGCTGGCGCATACCGCTGTAGTTATAACGGTACAGCTCGGTATCGTCAGCGGTTTCCCGTGTCACCTGGCTGACCTCTAGCAACTGGTTTTTTACCGACCAGCTCAGCGCCTGACCCGGCTGCAGGGCCTTGAGGTTGCCATTGCCATCGAAGGCGACGCTGATGGCCGCCTCGCTGGGTGGCGGCGCTTCGGCATCGTGGTTCAGGCCGCGGTTGCTGGTCCGGGCATTGACCTGATGGCGAGTGAAATTGCGGGCCCCGACATGGCGCACTGTGGTCAGATTGCCCGCGCCGTCGTAGCGGTAGTGGCGACTGTAGTTGGCCAGTTGTGTGGGGTCGGGCGGCGACTGAAAGCCTGGCAGCTCGGGGCCGGCCAGACTCTCGACGGTCTCGAAGCCCGTGGCCTGTATCAGGCGATACAGGCTGTCGTAGGCAAAGGTGCGGCGCGCGCTGATCGCCTGGTTGCGAAAGAAGCGTATCGGTTGAGCGGCGTCTTCAATGACGACGATGTTACCCAGTGGGTCGCGTTGGTACTGCAGGTCCTGGAGCAGGCTACCGTCGGGGTGTACTGTGCGGTGCCGCAGCAGTTGGCCGTTTGCGGGTTCATACTCCAGATTACTCACCACACCATTGCCCAAGCGCTGCTGGACGATCTGGCCATGGGCGTTGTAGCGCAAATTGCTGGCGACCAGCACTGGCTGGGCATCGGCAGGTGAGAGGCGGATGCCATGCAACTGACCGCCCCGGGTTTGCCCAAAGGTTTGCCGGTTTTGTCGGGCATCGGTCTGGCTGATCGGCTCGGCCAGGGCATTGTGGCGAACCGCAGCCACGGCGGCAGGTGTCTCACGTAGCAGGGCGTCGCGGGCCGGGATCTCGTGAGGCCAGTCCGGGAGTTCGTTGTGCCGGGTCCATTGGCGGCTTGTACGCTTCGCTGCCCCGGCCAGGCTGTAGTCGAGGTAATGCTCAGTGCCGGCATCGTCGTCCAGCCGGGTCAGGCGACCGCAGCGGTTGATGGCGGCTTCAGCTGCATCGTCACCGGCGGCGTAGCTGAAACGGGTGCTGACACGCGCGATGCTGCCTTGGGCCTGCTCGTGCTGAGCCAGTGGCCGCTGCAAGGTGTCGTAGTCCATCCAGGCATGGCTGCCGCGGCTGTCCCAACTGTCGCTGGCCTGTCCTGACTCGGCGTTGAGGGTCAGGTTCCATCCGCTGTCCACGCTCTCGTTCAGCAGCACGGCGCCGGACAGGCTGCTCAGCGTTTCCAGATTGGCAGGCGATTGTGCTTCTGCCTGGCTCAAGGCAAACAGCCGCGGGTCAAACAGACGTGTTATCCGCTTATCGGTACGAGACCAGGTGCGGGTGATTCGTGCCACCGCCGAATCATTGGCGAGCATGCGTTCATAGGCGACGCTACGCAGGGAACTACCATCGGGGCCGCACACAGCGAGTGTCGGGGTGTGGCTGAACACGGTGAGGTTGCTCATCGCTACCGCCCTGTGTGAAAGCAATTCTTTGTCGAAATGACGCTGCCTGCGACAGCTGTGCGACTGTCACAGCCATTGTGCGCAGAATCCCGGCATCCGGTAACTGGTAAAAATGTCAGGTACTTTCTGTGCTGCGGGCCGCCGATCTAACTCATATTTTTATCAGTTGTCGATCCTTGGCCAGCTTGTTAGCGTTTGCCAACGGTGTGGGCAAGGTGGCCCTGGGGATCAAGCAATGAGCAGCAAGTATCCGCAATTAGTGTATTCGGCAGACCTGAAGCCGACATTGGCAAAAGTACAAGGTGACCAGGTTCTGGACTATGCCGAGTACCGCTTGCTACAAGACAGTGCAGACGCCAAGCTGGACTACCTGCTGCGCAAATTCGAAGGTCAATACGAGCTGGGACAACTGCGTCAGGCCAGCCTGCGCATGGCACATCTGTTGCAAAGCAGTTGCCTGGCACTGCGTCAGCTCGATCTCGCCCCTGAAGACAAACGCCGCGCCCGTGAAGCCCTGGAGCAGCAACTGGCGTCCATGCAGGCTTGCCTACGGCGGTCCATGGCCAGTTTTGGCGAGTATTGACCTGATTGCCCTTGGCGATGGCTTTTCCGGACATTGCCGGTTGCGGGCTGCTTGCCGACAATGGACCATCACTCCCCTACGGACAGGCGGCCATGTCGCAGCAAATCTTCTTCGCCCATGCCAACGGCTTTCCTTCGGCGACCTATGGCAAGCTGTTTGCCGCACTTGCACCTGACTACCGGGTATTTCACCTGCCACAACACGGCCATGACCCGCGCTTTCCAGTCGATGCCAACTGGCAGAACCTGGTCGATGAGCTGATTCATCACCTGCAGCAACAGCCCGAACCGGTCTGGGGCGTGGGCCACTCCCTCGGTGGTGTGCTGCACCTGCATGCGGCGCTGCGCTGCCCGCAGTATTACCGGGGCGTGGTCATGCTCGATTCTCCGGTGCTGACCCGGGTCGATCAGTGGGTGTTGCAGGCAGCCAAGCGCATGGGCTTCATCGACCGCATTACCCCGGCTGGACGTACCCTGGGGCGACGCGAGGCGTTCGCTGACCGCGACAGTGCCCGGGCCTATTTCGCCAGCAAATCACTGTTCCGCCATTTCGATCCGGAGTGCCTCGACGCTTATCTGGAACACGGTCTGCAAGCGACCGAAGAAGGTTTGCGCCTGCGCTTTGATCCGGCGACGGAAATCAGCATTTACCGCAACATACCGCACACCCGCCCGGCCCCGGCCAAGTGCCTGGAGCTGCCACTGGCGATGGTGCGTGGCAGCAGCAGCCGGATCGTCAGGCATCATCACGCCCTGGCCGTGCGCGGCCTGCCTCGGGGTGAGTACCACAGCCTGCCGGGAGGTCACATGTTTCCGCTCGAACGTCCCACAGACACCGCGAGTCTGATCAAGGGGCTGTTCGAGCGCTGGCAGCAGGTGTCGGGATGAATACGCAGATGGAAGAAGTCCGCCTGAGCCTGGGTCATATCGAGCTGGCCGGGCATTTGTTCGGCCCTGCCGACGGAGTTCCGGTGATTGCCCTGCATGGCTGGCTGGACAACGCCAACAGTTTTGCCCTGCTGGCGCCTAAACTGCGAGGACTACGGATCCTGGCCCTGGACCTGGCCGGTCATGGTCACTCCGAGCATCGGCCGGCTGGCGCGGGATACGCCCTGTGGGATTACGCCCACGATGTGCTGCGTGCTGCCGAGCAAATGGGCTGGGAGCGTTTTGCCCTGCTTGGTCACTCGCTGGGGGCGATTGTCTCGGTGGTACTGGCCGGTTCGCTGCCCGAACGCATTACCCGCTTGGCGCTGATCGACGGAGTAATTCCGCCCACCAGTGGCCCCCAGGATGCCGCCGAACGCATGGGCATGGCGTTACAGGCACAGCTGCGCCTGGACAGCAAACGCAAGGCCGTGCATCCAACTCTTGAGCAAGCGATCCAGGCGCGTATGAAAGGCCTGGTCGCGGTCAGTCGTGAGGCCGCCGAATTGCTCGCTCAGCGCGGCCTGATGCCGGTGCCGGGTGGTTACACCTGGCGTAGCGATAGCCGCCTGACCCTGCCATCTCCCACGCGCTTGAGCGAAGCGCAGGCCTTGAGCTTCGTTCAGCGCGTCGCCTGCCCAGCCATGTTGGTAGTGGCTGCCGAGGGCATGCTCGCCCGTCACACCGCGCTGCTTGAGCAGCTACCCTTTACTCGCGAGGTCTTGCCCGGTGGTCATCATTTGCATATGAATGACGAGTCCGGCGCAACCCTTGTTGCAGACTGTTTCAATCGCTTCTTTGGCATTCCTTGACTTGCGGCGGGCAACTGTCGAGGCTTGGCGGGTTGAACAGGGAGACAACCATGAACGAGCAAGACAACGCCACATCCATTGAACCCCTTGGCGCCGGCTGCAGCGTGGCGTGCCTATGAATCTCAAACATTACATTCGTACAGCGATTGCCGGACTGGGCGTGTTCGTTGGCGCGCAGTCGCTGGCTGAAGGGCTGCCGGTGCCAGTCGATGGCAAAGTCGTCGATGAGCGTCCGGCGCAGGTGCAGGAGCGCGTCTATCCTTTGGGTGGTTTGCGCAAGATCAGTAACCAGCTGCGCGTCGAAGGCAAGATTGAAAGCCGTGGCGAGGTCAGTTCGGTCACCTATGAACTACCCCGCGAGCGCTCCGCCAATGAAGCGTTCACCGCGGCGCGCGAGGCTCTGCAGAAAGACGGCGGTTACCCGCTGTTCTGGTGCCAGGCGCGTGATTGTGGTGAAAACAGCCTGTGGGCCAACGAGGTGTTCAAGAACCGGCAGTTGTCTGGTTCGGACGAACAGCAGGCGTTCATCCTGTTGCGCCGCTCCGCCGAGCAGAGCAACACCTTGATCGCGCTGTACAGCATTACTCGCGGTAACAAACGTGCTTACCTGCATGTCGAGCAGTTTGTCGCCGAAGCGCCTCTGGGTGAACTGCTGCCAACGCCGGCCACGGTGCTGCGCGAGCTGCGTGACACCGGCAAGCTTGACTACCCTGATCTGGTGGGTGAGCCATTGCCAGCCTGGGTGACTCTGCTTGGGCGCAGCCTGAATCTGGACAGCACCCTGCGCGTGAGCCTGAGCGGCGCTGAAGCCGAAGCCTGGCGCGAACAACTGAGCAAGGCTGGAGTACGCACGGCCCGGCTGGAATTGGGTGATGCCAAGACCGACGGTTTTCACGTCGAACTGATTCGCTAAGTGAGTGCTGCATGCCCAACAATGATCGCCTGCTAGTACAAATCATCTTGCTGGCCCTGCTCGGGGCTGGTCTCTGGGTGATGGCCCCATTCATGTCGGCGCTGCTCTGGGGGGCGATCCTGGCCTACGCCAGCTGGCCGCTGATGCGCCTGTTGACCCGAGTGCTGGGCGGTCGCGAAACCCTCGCCGCCGGCCTGTTGACCACCCTGTGGATACTGCTGGTGGCGCTGCCGCTGGTATGGCTGGGCTTCAACCTGGCTGATCATGTTCGCGATGCCACTGCATTCGTGCGTGACGTCCAGGTGGACGGTCTGCCGGATGCGCCGGACTGGCTGGCAGGCGTACCGCTGGTGGGCGAACGCCTGGTGCGTATGTGGAACACTATTGACCAGCAGGGCGCGGCCTTGTTGACCACAATCAAGCCCTACCTGGGCCAGGTCGGTAACTGGTTTCTGGCGCGTAGCGCGCAGATTGGCAGCGGCATGCTCGAACTGACCTTGAGCCTGGTGTTCGTGTTCTTTTTCTACCGCGATGGTCCACGTCTGTCAGCGTTTGTCCTGCGTTTGCTGGATCGGCTGATCGGCGATCGCGCCGAGTATTACCTGGGTCTGGTCGCCGGCACGGTACAGCGGGTGGTCAACGGCGTGATCGGTACCGCGGCGGCCCAGGCCGTCCTGGCGCTGATCGGTTTCATGATCGCAGGCGTGCCGGGGGCGCTGGTCCTGAGTATCGTCACGTTCATGCTCAGCCTGATCCCCATGGGCCCGCCGCTGGCCTGGGTTCCGGCCACAGCCTGGCTGGCCTGGCAGGGTGAGTACGGTATGGCGGTGTTTCTCGGGATCTGGGGTACGTTCATCATCAGCGGCGTCGATAACGTGCTCAAGCCTTACCTGATCAGCCGGGGTGGCAACCTGCCATTGGTGATCGTGCTGCTGGGGGTGTTTGGCGGCTTGCTGGCTTTCGGTTTCATCGGCCTGTTCATTGGCCCGACGCTGTTGGCCGTCGCCTATGCCCTGTTGCTGGATTGGTCGCGCAGCGAGCCGGTGGCACCGCCGCGTTCCTGATACACGTGCAGCTCAGAGCTGCGGGGCGGTGTTTTTCACCACCGCCAGCTCTGGGTGCGCCACCAGCTTATCGATGTGCAGTTCGTCGTTGTTCATCCAGGTTTCGGTCAGCACCCGGTAATGCTCCATGTCGCGGCAGCGCATGCGCAGGCTATAGTCGAAATGGCCGCTGATCAGCTGACAGTCGAAGACCTGCGGACAGGCGTTCACACAGGCTTCAAACGCTTTTTGTGCCGCGCGCCCACTCTGATTGGACAAAGCCACCAGCACCAGCAGCGACAACCCAGGCGACACCTTCTGCACATCGATGATCGCGCTATAGCCGCGTATCACCCCGCGTCGCTCCAGCTTGCGCACGCGCTCAAGGCAGGGGCGGGGAGTGAGGTGCACCAGCGAGGACAGTTTCTCGTAAGTGATGCGCCCGTCATGGCGCAGCACTTCGATGATTGCTTCGTCGATCCGGTCCAGCGGTGGTGCGGCGTGTGGGCTGTTGACCTTGGTATCCATACAGGTTCGGCTTCACTTCAAACGGTGGGTGACGCTGAATATGGTACGACCTTCCTTGGTCAGCGTCTGTACCCCTATTGAGCAGCCGAACCCGCTCGGTTTCAGGCGCTTTTCTTGCGGGTGTCGGCAAGCGGCTGGCGCAGTACGGCGAACAGGTCCTTGGGATTGGCAAGTTCCGGTACCAGGGCAAGTTCATGGCCGATGTTCAGCGCCTTGGCGACATCGAACACATAACGCAGAGCCGAGTAGTCTTCCAGGGCAAAGCCGACCGAGTCGAACAGGGTCACCTGATCAGCGCTTTCGCGGCCGGGCGCCTGGCCGTTGACCACTTGCCAGAACTCCGTGGTTGGCGAGTTGGCGGGCATTTGCTGGATCTCGCCTTCGACACGGCTTTGCGGTTCGTATTCGACGATCACCCGCGCGCGATCGACGATGTCCCGGTGCAGTTCGGTCTTGCCCGGGCAGTCGCCGCCCACGGCATTCAGGTGCATGCCTGGTTCGATCATGTCCGGGGTCAGGATGGTGGCGAAGGCCTTGTCGGCGGTCACTGTGGTGACGATATCGGCGCCGCGTACCGCTTCGGCCACGGAACCGGCGATGCTCACCCGCAATTCCGGGAATGCCCTGAGGTTGGCGACCAGCTTGGCACTGGCCTTGGGGTCGAGGTCGTACAGGCGGATTTCATCGATACCCAGCAAGGTATGGAAAGCCAGGGCCTGGAACTCGCTTTGTGAGCCGTTGCCGATCAGTGCCATGCGCCGGCTGTCCGGGCGGGCGAGGTAGCGGGCAGCCAGGGCTGAAGTGGCGGCGGTGCGAATGGCGGTGGTCAGGGTCATTTCACTGAGCAGCACCGGCGCGCCGGTATCAACGTCGCCGAGGGCGCCGAAAGCCATCACTGTAAGCATGCCGCGCTGGGTGTTCTTGGGATGACCGTTGACGTATTTGAAGGCGTACAGGTTGCGGTCGGACACCGGCATCAGCTCGATCACGCCATCGGGCGAGTGGTTGGCCAGGCGCGGGCATTTTTCGAAGTCGTGCCAACGCAGGTAGTCCTCACGGATGTACTCGGCCATTTCGCTGATGCAGGTGCTCAGGCCTTTACGCGCAACCAGGCGGCTGAGGTCAGTCACATCGATATAGCGGGTCATGATGAACTCCTTTGTTATTGGCATCGAGGCACGTATTCGGGGGCAGTGTGCCTATTGTCGATCCAGCGCCGGGTACATCTCGGCTGAAGCGTGGCAGGTGCTCAGCGGCTTCAGCTGAAATATGCGATTTGACAGCAGAATCGGCTGTTTGGCTTCAGGCGATACTCAACCCTCGGCCTGACCCTGGGCGTGCAGGCGTTTGTAGAGGGTGGTGCGACTGATGCCCAGATCGCGGGCCAGGGCCGAAACGTTGCCCTTGAGCGCTTGCAGGCGCAGGTTCAGGTCGTGCTCATCGGATACGCAGGGCGGGGAAGACTCGACTGTTTGCGAAGCAGGCAGCTCGCTGAAAAAACTGTCCGGCAGGTGCTCCAGGGCGACGGGCTGCTGTCCGGCCAGGGCCAGGGCGACTTGCAGGGTACTGGCAAGCTGACGCAGGTTGCCCGGCCACGGGTGCTGTAACAGATGCTGCAGTACCTTGTTGTCCAGTTGTGGGGGCGCGTCGGCATCGCGGTAGTGCTGGTGGATCTGCTCGATCAGCGCCAGGCGATCACTGCGTTCGCGAAGCGGTGGCAAGGTCAGGCTTAGACCGGCGATTCGATAGTACAGGTCCTGGCGGAAACGTCCCTGGCGCACCCGTTCGGACAGGTCCTGGTGGGTAGCGGAGATAACCCGGATATCCACCGGTACCGGATCGCCACTGCCCAGCGGCTGGATACAGCGGGTCTGCAGAAAACGCAGCAAGCGCGCCTGAGTTGGCAGTGGCATGTCGCCGATTTCGTCTAGAAAAACGATGCCATGTTCGGCCTTGCGGATCAGGCCAGGGTTACCTTTGTGGTGGGCACCGGTGAACGCGCCTTTTTCATAGCCGAACAGCTCAGACTCCACCAGCTCGGCCGGAATCGCTGCACAGTTCACTGCGATCAACGGCTGGTTGCGGCGGCTGCTGGCTTCGTGCAAGGCCTTGACGAAGACCTCTTTGCCAACCCCGGTTTCGCCCTGGATCAACAGCGCAATGTCCTTCTCCAGCAGCAGCCCCGCCTGCCGCAGCGCTTTGGCTATACGTGGATCGCAGTCGGCGGGTGGCTGACGGTTGCTAGCGGTCGAGGGGCCTGTCAGCGGCTCACGCAACAGGCAGTGAAAGCGATTGCGCCCGGGCACCTGCACGGCAAAAGGTTGCCCTGCAGCATGCTGCAACAGCTCCGGCAGCGGCGTCTGGAACAGTTGTTCAAGGCTGTGCTGCAAGGCTGGTTGACCGAGCAGGCTGTCCGCCCGGCGATTGGCCGCCAGGACACGGCCGCGGTCGTCGAACAGCAGCAGCCCGGCCCATTGGCTGTCGAGGTTGTTCGAGCCGGTATTGAAACTCAATTGTCGGTACTGCCCGGCATAGCGCGCGATGATCAGGCGGTTTTCCAGGCTCTGGCTCATCATCCGTACCATGCCCAGGGTTTGCGAGGCAGGCAGGTAGCTGTCGCTGGACACATCCAGTACGCCGATCAGGCGCCGTTCGGCGTCGAACAGCGGCGCAGCGGCGCTGGCCATGTAGCGATTGCGCTTGAGGAAGTGCTCATCCTGGCCCACATGCACCGCCTCGCTGCAGGCCAGGGCGGTGCCGATGGCATTGGTACCCACCCCCTGTTCAAGCCAGCGGGCGCCGGCGACAAAACCGTGCTGCTGACGCGGGTCGATAAAACGCCGGGTGCCCCAGGTTTCCAGGAGCTGGCCCTGGTCATCGCTGAGCATGATCAGGTAGCTGGAATTACCCAGCAGATGATTGAACTGCGGGATCACTTCGTCACGGGTGGTGCGCAGCAGGATCTGCTGGCGTTCGAGCAACGCGCTCAGGCAGGCAGCGGAGAGCTCGCCGAAGTTGGGTGCTGACTGATGGTCGAGACCATAGTCACGGCAGCGCGCCCAGGAGGCCTGGATCAATTGGTCATGGGATGCAATGGAGACGGCCATGGGCGTTTCCTCTGCCAGCGTTGTCGTTTTTGTGTGAACCAGTGTTGTTCAGTCCTGTTCATTGTCAATGTCAGGGCTGTTCAGGTGTTCAGCGGTTACTGTTCATTTCTGTTCAGGCGTGAATCGTCAGTTGCCATGGCGAAAGAAAAAGTAGCGCTACGACAACGACTTATCGAAGGTCGCCAGCGCTGGCACGAATCTGGCTCTGCAGCGAAGGCCTGTCCGATAACAACAATCAGGGCCGCCCCATGTCGCTTACGCTGGAGCACGTCAGCCGCACCGTCGACAACCAGCGCTGGATTGTCGATGCCAGCCTCAGTTTCGAGCCGGGCTCGTTCAATGTCCTGCTCGGCCGCACCTTGTCCGGCAAGACCAGCCTGATGCGCCTGATGGCCGGGCTGGACCGCCCTGACCAGGGGCGGGTGTTGATGAATGGTGTAGATGTCACGGGCCGGCCGGTGCGCCAGCGCAATGTGTCGATGGTCTATCAGCAGTTCATCAACTACCCGACCCTCAGCGTTTTCGAGAACATCGCTTCACCGCTTCGTCAGGCGCGTATGAACGAAGAGGAGATTCGCCGCAAAGTGCATCAGACGGCGCAGATGCTGCGCATCGAGCCCTTCTTGCAGCGCCTGCCGCTGGAGCTGTCCGGTGGCCAGCAGCAGCGCACGGCCATGGCCCGCGCGCTGGTCAAGGATGCCGAGCTGATTCTGTTCGACGAACCACTGGTCAACCTGGATTACAAACTGCGTGAAGAACTGCGCCAGGAGATGCGCGAGCTGTTCGCTTCCCGCCACTGCATTGCCGTGTATGCCACCACTGAGCCGAACGAGGCATTGGCCCTGGGTGGCACCACCACCATCCTGCATGAAGGTTGCATCGTGCAGAGTGGTGCAACCGCTCAGGTCTATCACCAGCCGCGTACGGTGCTGGCTGCCGAGTTGTTTTCCGAGCCGCCGATCAATCTGATTGCCGGGCGCATCAGCGGCAATGAAGTGAGTTTCGCCGGGGCTGTGCATTTCGCCATGAACGCCGACCTGCGCCGTATCGGTGACGGTGAATACCGCTTTGGCGTGCGTCCCAGCCATATCAGCCTGGTGCCGTCGAATGACGATGACCTTGAGCTGGCGGTGCTGGTGGAGCTGGCGGAGATCAGTGGCTCGGAAACCTTCCTGCATGTGCGCAGTGAGCACTTTCGCATCATCCTGCATCTGTCCGGGGTGCACGAATACCACGTCGATGCGCCGATTCGGGTGTTTATCCCGACCCACAAGCTGTTTGTCTTCGACAGCGCAGGTGTGTTGGTCCAGGCGCCGGGCGCGCGTGAAGCGAGGGTTGCCTGATGGCCGAAATTCGCCTGCAGCAGTTGGCCCATAGCTACAGCCGCACCCCTGCCAGTGCCGATGACTATGCCTTGCGCGAACTGGAACATGTCTGGGCCCAAGGTGGTGCCTATGCCTTGCTTGGGCCTTCGGGCTGCGGCAAGTCGACCTTGCTCAATATCATCTCCGGGCTGCTCAGCCCCTCCCAGGGCCAGGTGTTGTTCGATGGCAAGGTGGTCAATGAGCTGTCGCCGCAGGCACGCAATATCGCTCAGGTTTTTCAGTTTCCGGTGGTGTACGACACCATGACGGTGTTCGACAACCTCGCTTTCCCTTTGCGTAACCAGGGCATGGACGAGGCCCGGGTGCGTAGCAAGGTGGAGGAGATCGCCGAGGTGCTCGAACTCGGTCCGGCGCTGAAAAAGAAGGCCCGTAACCTCAGTGCCGATGAAAAGCAGAAAGTATCCATGGGCCGCGGCCTGGTGCGCGATGACGTTTCCGCGATCCTCTTCGACGAGCCGCTGACGGTGATCGACCCGCACCTGAAATGGAAGCTGCGGCGCAAGCTCAAGCAGATTCATGAGCAGTTCAATATCACCATGATCTACGTGACCCACGATCAGTTGGAGGCCTCGACCTTCGCCGACAAGATCGCGGTGATGTATGGCGGGCAGATCGTCCAGTTCGGTACGCCGCGGGAACTGTTCGAGCGACCGCGGCACACCTTTGTCGGCTATTTCATCGGCAGTCCGGGGATGAACCTGATCGATGTGCAGCCGCAGCCGGGCGGTGTCGGTTTTGCCGGTGTCCATCTGCCGCTGCCAGAAGCATTGCAAGCGCGTCTGGCCAGCACGCCGGTTGCGCGTTTGCAGGTAGGGATCCGCCCGGAATTTGTACAGGTGCGCGAGGCGCCATTTGATGACGCCTTTACCGCCCGGGTGGTGGATGTCGAAGACCTGGGGACCTACCGGATTTTGACCCTCGAACTGGACGGTGCGGCCCTCAAGGTACGCCTTGGGGAAGACCGCGTGGTGCCGCAGGGCCAGGCCTGGATCAGTTTTCCGGCACAGTGGTTGATGTTGTATGCCGACGACGTACTGCTGGAGGCCACACCATGAACAAGGTGCCCAACAACAAGGCCTGGTGGCTGGTGCTGCCGGTGTTCCTGCTGGTGGCTTTCAGTGCGGTGATACCGATGATGACCGTGGTCAACTACTCGGTGCAGGACATTTTCGACCAGTCCAGCCGCTACTTCGTCGGCGCTGACTGGTATCGCCAGGTGCTGCAGGATCCGCGTCTGCACGACTCCTTGCTACGCCAGTTTGTTTATTCGGGCTGCGTGTTACTGATCGAGATTCCGTTAGGGATCGCCATTGCCCTGACCATGCCGACCAAGGGGCGCTGGTCGTCGCTGTGCCTGATTGTCATGGCCATCCCGCTGCTGATTCCGTGGAACGTGGTCGGCACCATCTGGCAGATTTTTGGCCGTGCCGACATCGGCTTGCTCGGGGCGTCGCTGAACCAGTTGGGCATCAGCTACAACTACGCGGCCAACACCATGGATGCCTGGGTTACGGTGCTGGTGATGGATGTCTGGCACTGGACTTCGCTGGTGGCGCTGCTGTGTTACTCGGGGCTGAGGGCGATCCCGGATGTCTATTACCAGGCTGCGCGTATCGATCGCGCGTCGGCCTGGGCAGTGTTCCGGCATATCCAGTTGCCGAAGATGAAGAACGTACTGCTGATCGCAGTGATGCTGCGCTTCATGGACAGTTTCATGATCTACACCGAGCCTTTCGTGCTGACGGGAGGCGGACCGGGCAATGCCACCACCTTCCTCAGTCAGACCCTGACCCAGATGGCGGTAGGGCAATTCGACCTGGGGCCGGCCGCGGCGTTTTCGCTGGTGTATTTCCTCATCATCCTGCTGGTGTCGTGGCTGTTCTACACGGCCATGACCCATGCCGACAAAGACTAGGAGGGTGGTCATGAATCTGCGCAAAACGCTGCCCTTGCTGCTCTACATCCTGTTTTTGCTGGTGCCGATCTACTGGCTGCTGAACATGTCGTTCAAGAGCAACACCGAGATCCTCGGCGGCCTGACCCTGTGGCCACAGGATTTCACCCTGGCCAACTACCGGGTGATTTTCACCGACCCCAGTTGGTACACCGGTTACATCAACTCGCTGTACTACGTGTGCCTGAACACGGTGATTTCCCTGAGCGTGGCCTTGCCGGCAGCCTATGCGTTTTCGCGCTACCGCTTTCTCGGCGACAAGCATCTGTTCTTCTGGCTGCTGACCAACCGCATGGCGCCGCCGGCGGTGTTCCTGCTGCCGTTCTTCCAGCTGTATTCGTCGATCGGCCTGTTTGACACGCACATCGCCGTGGCCCTGGCGCACTGCCTGTTCAACGTGCCGCTGGCGGTGTGGATCCTGGAGGGATTCATGTCCGGGGTGCCCAAGGAAATCGACGAAACCGCCTACATCGATGGCTACAGCTTCCCGCGGTTCTTCGTGAAGATATTCGTGCCGCTGATTGGCTCGGGAATCGGTGTCACGGCGTTTTTCTGCTTCATGTTTTCCTGGGTCGAATTGCTGCTGGCGCGCACCCTGACTTCGGTTAATGCCAAACCGATTGCCGCAGTGATGACCCGCACCGTGTCGGCCTCCGGTATCG
Source organism: Pseudomonas alkylphenolica (assembly GCF_000746525.1). Taxonomy (NCBI): domain Bacteria; kingdom Pseudomonadati; phylum Pseudomonadota; class Gammaproteobacteria; order Pseudomonadales; family Pseudomonadaceae; genus Pseudomonas; species Pseudomonas alkylphenolica. Next base: position 3,913,189 of record NZ_CP009048.1, on the reverse strand, counting down.
ACTGGGGCGTGCTGGCCGCTGCCGGGGTGCTGACCATTCTGCCGGGCATGCTGGTGATCTGGTTTGTCCGCAACCATGTGGCCAAGGGCTTTGCCCTGGGCCGGGTCTGAGGAGGCGCACGATGGACTGGATGGCCTGGACCCTGCCGACCGCCTTGTTCTTCTCCGCGATCGGCCTGTTGCTGGTAGTCATGACCCTGGCTGAATTGCGCCGGCCGTGTGTCGAGCGTCGCGGCTTTCTGCCGATTGCCACGACCCGCGGCGATCGGCTGTTCATCGGGCTTCTGGTCAGCGCTTACCTGCACCTGCTGATCATCGGGGTCAGTGACTGGAGTCTCTGGGTGGCCTCACTGCTGTCGGTGGTGTGGCTGTTGGTGGTGATGCGCTGGGGTTAGCCGAACAGATTCGGTCAGGCTCCATGGGAATACTCAATCGGGAGATCACGATGTTCGACAACAACAAGAACCGGCGACAGTTGACCCTGGCTGCCTTGCTCGTGCTCGGCAGTTTCCACGCCAGCGCCTGGGCCGACGCCTATGAAGACGCGGCGAAGAAATGGATCGGCAGCGAGTTCAAGCCGTCGACCCTGACGCCGGAGCAGCAGCTCGAAGAGTTGAAATGGTTCATCAAAGCCTCGGAGCCGTTCCGTGGCATGAAGATCAACGTGGTGTCGGAAACCATCGCCACCCACGAGTATGAGTCCAAGGTGCTGGCCAAGGCCTTCAGTGAAATCACCGGGATCAAGCTGACTCATGACCTGCTGCAGGAAGGCGATGTGGTGGAGAAACTGCAAACCCAGATGCAGTCGGACAAGAACATCTATGACGGCTGGGTTAACGACTCGGACCTGATCGGTACGCACTTTCGCTATGGCAAGACCGAGTCCATCACTGACCTGATGGCCAATGAGGGCAAGGACTACACATCGCCGACCCTGGATCTGAAGGACTTTATCGGCATCTCCTTCACCACCGCGCCCGATGGCAAGGTTTACCAATTGCCTGACCAGCAGTTCGCCAACCTCTACTGGTTCCGCGCCGACTGGTTCGACAGGCCGGACCTGAAAGCCAAGTTCAAGGAAAAGTACGGCTATGAGCTGGGTGTGCCGGTCAACTGGTCGGCCTACGAAGACATCGCCAAATTCTTCAGCGAAGACGTCAAGGAAATCGACGGCAAGCGCGTCTATGGGCACATGGACTACGGCAAGAAAGACCCGTCGCTGGGCTGGCGCTTCACCGATGCCTGGTTCTCCATGGCCGGTGGCGGCGACAAGGGCCTGCCCAATGGCCTGCCGGTGGACGAGTGGGGGATTCGTGTCGAGGACTGTCATCCGGTCGGCTCCAGCGTCACCCGTGGTGGCGACACCAACGGCCCGGCTGCGGTCTACGCGACCCAGAAGTACGTAGACTGGATGCGTGCCTACGCGCCGCCGGAAGCCCAGGGCATGACGTTCTCCGAGTCTGGCCCGGTGCCATCCCAGGGCAACATCGCCCAGCAGATTTTCTGGTACACCGCCTTTACTGCAGACATGACCAAGCCGGGCCTGCCGGTGATGAATGCCGACGGCACGCCGAAATGGCGTATGGCGCCGTCACCCAAAGGCCCGTATTGGGAGGAGGGCATGAAACTGGGGTATCAGGATGCCGGCTCCTGGACCTTCCTCAAATCGACCCCGGAAAAACAGCGCCTGGCGGCCTGGCTGTATGCCCAGTTCGTCACCTCCAAGACCGTTTCGCTGAAAAAGACCATCGTTGGCCTGACGCCTATCCGCGAGTCGGACATCAACTCCCAGGCTATGACCGACCTGGCGCCCAAACTCGGCGGCCTGGTGGAGTTCTACCGCAGCCCGGCGCGGGTGCAATGGACCCCGACCGGCACCAACGTACCGGACTACCCGCGCCTGGCGCAGCTGTGGTGGAGCCATATTGCCGAGGCGGCCAGCGGTGACAAGACGCCGCAAGAGGCGCTGGATGGTCTGGCCCGTGACCAGGACAAGATCCTCGAACGGCTGGAGCGTTCCAAGGCCCAGGCGACCTGCGCGCCCAAGCTCAATCCGGAGCGTGATGCCCAGTACTGGTTCGACCAGCCGGGTGCACCGAAGCCGAAGTTGGCTAATGAGAAACCCAAGGGTGAGACCGTTAGCTACAGCGAACTGCTCAAGTCGTGGGAGGCGGCGCGCAACTGAAAGCATCGCGGGGCAAGCCCGCTCCCACAGGTCCAATGACACCCCGGTGGGAGCGGGCTTGGCCCGCGATCGGTCTTGAACTTGGCACAAAAAAACGGCACCCCATAGGTGCCGTTTCTCATTACTGCATCACCGCTTACTTATGCAGCTCTTCCGCCGCATACAAGGTGTTCTCCAGCAGGCAGGCGCGGGTCATCGGCCCGACGCCACCTGGCACCGGGGTGATCCAGCCGGCGCGGGGCAGGGCAGTCTCGTAGACCACGTCGCCGACCAGCTTGCCATCTTCCTGGCGGTTGATACCGACGTCGATGACAATTGCGCCTTCCTTGATCCACTCACCTTTGACCAGACCCGGCTTGCCAGCGGCAACCACGACCAGATCGGCGCGGCCAACGTGACCGGCCAGGTCCTTGGTGAAGCGGTGGGTGACGGTAACGGTGCAGCCGGCCAGCAGCAGCTCCATGGCCATTGGCCGGCCGACGATGTTCGAAGCACCGACGACCACGGCGTTCATGCCGTACAGATCCTGACCGGTGCTTTCCAGCAGGGTCATGATGCCTTTCGGCGTGCACGGGCGCAGCAGCGGGATACGCTGGGCCAGACGGCCGACGTTATAAGGATGGAAACCATCGACATCCTTGTCCGGGCGAATGCGCTCGAGCAGCAGCGACGCGTCCAGATGGGCCGGCAGTGGCAACTGCAGCAGGATGCCGTCGATGTTCGCATCATCATTGAGGCGATCGATCAGGCCGGTCAGGGTCTGCTGGGTGGTCTCGCTGGGCAGGTCGAATGCCTGGGAGATAAAGCCGACTTCTTCACAGTCCTTGCGCTTGTGCGAAACATAGACCTGAGAAGCGGGGTCGGTGCCGACCAGGATCACCGCCAGGCCTGGAGTACGCAGGCCTTGCTGGCGACGCTCCACAACACGTTGGGCGATCTGCTGGCGCAGGCTGGCGGCGATCGCCTTGCCGTCTATAAGGTGTGCAGTCATGACGCGTGATTAACCATCGAGAGGGAATAAAAAGAGCGCGCATTCTCGCATGAAGGGGGCCGAGGGCAAAGGCGCTTGGTCCGGCTATTCCCCTAAGCCCTTAAATAAAATGAATTTTTTTCAAAAAAGAGTTGACGACCTAACCACTCGTCTATAACATTCGTCGCACTTGTCGGGCAGAGCCTAGCACTGGTTAGCAAGGTCAGGCAGAATGAGCGGATTTGGTAGCTTGTTCGGTACGGCTAAAAGTTAATTTGTAATCGTAACAGAAAGCAGATTAAATATGCGCCCGTAGCTCAGCTGGATAGAGCATCCGCCTTCTAAGCGGATGGTCGCAGGTTCGAGTCCTGCCGGGTGCGCCAATAGGCAGCTTAGGCACAAGTAAAGCGGTAAATGCAATATGGTGGGCGTAGCTCAGTTGGTAGAGCACAGGATTGTGACTCCTGTTGTCGTGGGTTCGATCCCCATCGTCCACCCCATATTCCAAAAGGCGCCCGATGAAAATCTGGCGCCTTTGCTTTAAAAGCTTCACGCGGACGTGGTGAAATTGGTAGACACACTGGATTTAGGTTCCAGCGGCGCAAGCTGTAAGAGTTCGAGTCTCTTCGTCCGCACCATCCAAGCTTTCACCGCCCTTCGCTGAAGCGCGAGAAAGCATCGAAAAAGCCGCCTTGTGCGGCTTTTTTCGTTTCCGGGCTTGAACCAGTGCGTGGTCTTTCTGTTGTGCCTCGGCGTCCATTTGCCGGGACATCCGTCGCCTGCCTGAAACCTGTTTAGCTGTATTACCCTTTTCCAGGCTCGCCCGTGGCTTTTGTCATGATGCTATGCCGTTGCTCCATTTGCTGCGCCGGTGCTGCGGTGCACTGGTGACAAGTACTCAAAAGCTGATAGATTTCAGCCGGTTGAGGCCGTGGCCAACGGCAAGGTAGTGAGGACAGCTCCATGATTTCAAAAGAACGCCAGGCCAGCGCATTGCAGCGTTTCGCCGCAGCCAATCCGCAGCTACTCGAAGAAATTGCCGGGCTCAGCGCCCATGAGCAGCAACAGCAGATCGAGTGGGCCTTCGAAGACGCCGCACAGGAGCAGGGGCTTGAGCCCTGGGAATTGACCCTGCAACTGATCGCCGGCTCCGACGCAGAGCTTCAGGCCATGCGCCTGGAAGTGCATCGGGAGGTCGCTGAGGCGCTGGGCATGGAATGGGAAGAGTATTGCAGTATCAACGAGATCGACGATGCGGCGCCCTGAGCACCGAGCCGTGATCCGGTAGTGTTTTGACAAGTATTTCTGGCTGTTCGAGGTTAGGCGCGCCGCCATGATCAAAGGCGGCGTCCAGGCCTTGAACAGCGGGTCTTGAGCGTCCCTGGGCAAGGTTTTTGCCGGGGGCTGTAAATGAAATGGACCGGCGTACTTTCCCGTCGTCTTGAACGGGGTGACTTCTGGCCTTTGAGCCACTAGAATGCTTGCCCTTGATTCTGGAGTCGGGTATCGCCGGCTAACGTCTGTGCAACGAGGAATATCCATGCAAGTTTCTGTTGAAAATACTTCTGCTCTCGAGCGTCGCATGACCATCGCCGTTCCGGCAGAGCGCGTCGAGAACGAAGTCAACAAGCGTCTGCAACAGACTGCCCGTCGCGCCAAGGTTCCAGGCTTCCGTCCTGGCAAAGTGCCGATGAGCGTGATCCGTCAGCGTTATGAAGATGCTGCCCGTCAAGAAGCCTTCGGCGACCTGGTCCAGGCTTCTTTCTACGAAGCTGTGGTCGAGCAGAAGCTGAACCCGGCTGGCGCCCCTGCCGTCGAGCCAAAATCGTTCGAGAAAGGCGGTGACCTGGAATACGTCGCCACTTTCGAAGTGTTCCCTGAGTTCACCGTTGCCGGTTTCGACTCGATCGCCGTCGAGCGCCTGAGCGCCGAAGTGGCTGACGCCGACCTGGACAACATGCTGGAAGTACTGCGCAAGCAGAACGTTCGTTTCGAAGCCGCTGATCGCGCTGCTCAGAACGAAGACCAGCTGAACATCGATTTCGTCGGCAAGGTCGACGGTGAAGTGTTCGCCGGTGGTTCGGCCAAAGGCACCCAGCTGGTTCTGGGTTCCGGCCGCATGATCCCGGGCTTCGAAGAAGGTCTGGTTGGCGCCAAGGCCGGTGAAGAGCGCGTTCTGAACCTGTCCTTCCCTGAGGACTACCAGAACCTGGACCTGGCTGGCAAAGCCGCCGAGTTCACCGTTACCGTCAACAGCGTTTCCGAGCCTAAGCTGCCAGAGCTGAACGAAGAGTTCTTCGCCCAGTTCGGCATCAAAGAAGCTTCCCTGGAAGGTTTCCGCGCCGAAGTTCGCAAGAACATGGAGCGTGAACTGCGTCAGGCCATCAAGACCAAGGTCAAGAACCAGGTAATGGACGGCCTGCTGGCTGCCAACCCGATCGAAGTGCCAAAAGCCCTGCTGGAAAACGAAGTGAACCGCCTGCGCGTTCAAGCCGTTCAGCAGTTCGGTGGCAACATCAAGCCTGAGCAACTGCCGGCCGAGCTGTTCGAAGAGCAAGCCAAGCGCCGCGTCGTGCTGGGTCTGATCGTTGCTGAAGTGGTCAAGCAGAACGAGCTGAAGCCGGACGAAGCCCGCGTTCGCGAAATGATCCAGGAAATGGCTTCGGCTTACCAAGAGCCTGAGCAGGTCGTAGCTTGGTACTACAAGAACGACCAGCAACTGAACGAAGTTCGTTCGGTTGTGCTGGAAGAACAAGTTGTGGATACTGTTCTGCAGAAAGCGACTGTGACCGACAAATCGGTCTCGTACGAAGAAGCGATCAAGCCAGTGCAGGCTCCTGCCGCTGACTGATTTCCTTCTCTCGTAGGAAAACACCACAAGCCAGCCTTCGAGCTGGCTTGTGCGTATTCAAGACATGACTATTTGGGAGTGAGTGCAGGACATGTCCCGCAATTCTTATTATCAGCAGAGCTCTGACATCCAGGCCGCAGGCGGCCTGGTCCCGATGGTTATCGAGCAATCCGCTCGTGGCGAACGTGCCTATGACATCTACTCGCGCCTTCTGAAGGAGCGGGTGATCTTCCTGGTCGGCCCGGTAGAGGACTACATGGCCAACCTGATCGCGGCGCAATTGCTGTTCCTTGAAGCGGAAAACCCGGACAAGGATATCCATCTCTACATCAACTCGCCGGGTGGATCGGTGACTGCAGGCATGTCGATCTACGACACCATGCAGTTCATCAAGCCGGACGTCTCCACCACCTGCATCGGTCAGGCCTGCTCCATGGGTGCCTTCCTGCTCGCCGCCGGTGCCAAGGGCAAGCGTCACTGCCTGCCGAACTCGCGGGTGATGATTCACCAGCCACTGGGCGGTTTCCAGGGGCAGGCGACGGATATCGAAATCCACGCCAAGGAAATCCTCTCCATCAAGTCGCGGTTGAACGAACTGCTGGCCTATCACACCGGTCAGGAGCTGGAAACCATCAAGCGTGACACCGAGCGCGACAATTTCATGAGCGCGCAACGTGCTGCCGAGTACGGTCTGATCGACTCGGTACACGAGAAGCGGCAAATGGCTGTCTGATTAAGGCGCTAAAGCAGGTGGTTGGGCTTTCCCGCCACCTGTGGACTTGAAAAAGCCCGCAATTGCCTTCATCTTGTGTTGCAAGCCTACCGGATTGGATCGATCGAATGACTGACACCCGTAACGGCGAGGACAACGGCAAATTGCTCTATTGCTCCTTCTGCGGCAAAAGCCAGCATGAAGTGCGCAAGTTGATTGCCGGCCCCTCGGTATTTATCTGCGACGAGTGCGTCGACCTGTGCAACGACATCATCCGCGAGGAGGTGCAGGAAGCCCAGGCCGAAAGCAGCGCGCATAAACTGCCTTCGCCGAAAGAAATCAGCACCATCCTGGACCAGTATGTCATTGGTCAGGAGCGTGCGAAAAAGGTACTGGCGGTAGCGGTGTACAACCACTACAAGCGCCTGAACCAACGCGACAAGAAGAACGACGATGTCGAGCTCGGCAAGAGTAACATCCTGCTGATCGGTCCGACGGGCTCGGGTAAAACCCTGCTCGCCGAAACCCTCGCACGTCTGTTGAATGTACCGTTCACCATCGCCGATGCCACCACCCTGACCGAAGCCGGTTATGTCGGTGAAGACGTCGAGAACATTATTCAAAAGCTGCTGCAAAAGTGCGACTACGACGTTGAGAAGGCCCAGATGGGCATTGTCTACATCGACGAAATCGACAAGATCTCGCGCAAGTCGGACAACCCGTCGATCACCCGTGATGTCTCGGGCGAAGGCGTGCAGCAGGCGCTGCTCAAGTTGATCGAAGGCACGGTTGCCTCGGTACCGCCGCAAGGTGGCCGCAAGCATCCGCAGCAGGAGTTCCTGCAGGTTGACACGCGTAACATCCTGTTTATCTGCGGCGGTGCGTTCTCGGGCCTGGAAAAGGTCATTCAGAACCGTTCCACCCGCGGCGGTATCGGCTTCGGTGCCGAAGTGCGCAGCAAGCAGGAAGGCAAGAAGGTGGGGGAATCGCTGCGTGAAGTCGAGCCTGACGATTTGGTCAAGTTCGGTCTGATCCCGGAATTCGTCGGCCGTCTGCCGGTGCTGGCAACCCTCGACGAGCTCGACGAAGCTGCCTTGATGCAGATTCTCACCGAGCCGAAGAACGCCCTCACCAAGCAGTACGCCAAGCTGTTCGAGATGGAAGGCGTGGACCTGGAATTCCGCAGCGATGCGCTGAAGTCCGTGGCTCGCAAGGCCCTGGAGCGCAAGACCGGTGCTCGCGGCCTGCGTTCGATCCTCGAAGGCATCCTGCTCGACACCATGTATGAGATTCCTTCGCAGAAGGATGTCAGCAAGGTGGTGATCGACGAGAGCGTCATCGAAGGCTCTTCGCAGCCGCTGCTGATCTACGAGAACAGCGAGCCGCAAGCCAAAGCTGCACCCGACGTCTGAGTCGCCAAACGGCTCGAGTCTGCAAGGGGCCTTCGGGCCCCTTTGCTTTTCCTGTCGTAGAGCTTGTTTTTTTGCGGGGCTGCCCCCACATTAAACCCACGCTCAAATTCCACCGGTTTCCGGCCACAAGGCCGCTGTAGAGGCGAAATCATGAAGACCACCCTCGACTTGCCTCTTTTGCCATTGCGCGATGTCGTCGTCTATCCGCACATGGTTATCCCACTGTTCGTGGGGCGCGAGAAGTCCATCGAAGCCCTCGAGGCCGCAATGACGGGCGAAAAGCAGATTCTCCTGCTGGCCCAGAAGAACCCCGCTGATGACGATCCAGGCGAAGACGCCCTGTACCGCGTCGGTACCATTGCCACTGTTCTGCAACTGCTGAAACTGCCCGATGGCACCGTCAAGGTCCTGGTCGAGGGCGAGCAGCGCGGTGCAGTCGAGCGTTTCAACGAAGTCGATGGCCATATCCGCGCCGAAGTTTCGTTGATCGACGAGTCGCAGACCGCCGAGCGCGAGTCTGAAGTCTTCGTTCGTAGCTTGTTGTCACAATTTGAACAATACGTTCAGCTGGGCAAAAAAGTCCCGGCTGAAGTCCTCTCGTCGCTCAACAGCATCGACGAGCCAGGACGCCTGGTCGATACCATGGCTGCGCACATGGCGCTGAAGATCGAGCAAAAGCAGGAAATCCTCGAGATTCTCGACCTGACTACCCGTGTTGAGCATGTCATGGCGCTGCTGGACGCTGAAATCGACCTGCTGCAGGTGGAAAAACGCATCCGCGGCCGGGTCAAGAAACAAATGGAGCGCAGCCAGCGCGAGTACTACCTGAATGAGCAGATGAAGGCCATTCAGAAGGAGCTGGGCGACAGTGAAGAAGGTCATAACGAAGTCGAAGAGCTGAAAAAGCGCCTCGACGCCGCTGGCCTGCCAAAAGATGCCTACGCCAAGGCTCAGGCCGAGCTGAACAAGCTCAAACAGATGTCGCCGATGTCTGCCGAGGCCACCGTGGTGCGTTCCTACCTCGACTGGCTGGTGCAGGTGCCGTGGAAGGCCCAGAGCAAGGTGCGTCTGGACCTGGCCAAGGCAGAAGAGATCCTCGATGCCGACCATTACGGTCTGGAGGAGGTCAAGGAGCGCATCCTTGAGTACCTCGCCGTGCAGAAACGGGTGAAGAAGATCCGTGGCCCGGTGCTGTGCCTGGTCGGTCCTCCCGGGGTGGGCAAGACCTCCCTGGCCGAGTCGATCGCTAGTGCCACCAACCGCAAGTTCGTGCGCATGGCCCTGGGTGGCGTGCGTGACGAAGCCGAGATTCGTGGTCACCGGCGGACCTACATCGGTTCGATGCCGGGCCGTCTGATTCAGAAAATGACCAAGGTCGGTGTGCGCAACCCGCTGTTCCTGCTCGACGAAATCGACAAAATGGGCAGCGACATGCGTGGCGATCCGGCCTCGGCGCTGCTTGAGGTGCTCGACCCGGAGCAGAACCACAACTTCAACGATCACTATCTGGAAGTCGATTACGATCTTTCCGATGTGATGTTCCTCTGCACCTCCAACTCGATGAACATCCCGCCAGCGCTGCTGGACCGGATGGAAGTCATCCGTCTGCCGGGTTACACCGAAGACGAGAAGATCAACATCGCGGTGAAGTACCTGACGCCCAAGCAGATCAAGGCTAACGGCCTGAAAAAGGGCGAGCTGGAAGTCGACGTCACGGCGATTCGCGACATCATCCGCTACTACACCCGCGAAGCCGGCGTACGGGGCCTGGAGCGCCAGATCGCCAAGGTCTGTCGCAAGGTTGTCAAAGAACACTCAGGCCTCAAGCAAGTAGCTGTGAAGGTCACTGGCGAGCAGCTGGAGCACTTCCTCGGGGTGCGCAAGTTCCGTTACGGTCTGGCCGAGCAGCAGGATCAGGTGGGGCAGGTCACTGGCCTGGCCTGGACCCAGGTCGGCGGTGAGCTGCTGACCATTGAAGCGGCGGTGATTCCCGGTAAAGGCCAGTTGATCAAGACCGGCTCCCTGGGCGATGTCATGGTCGAGTCGATCACTGCGGCGCAGACGGTTGTCCGTAGCCGGGCGAAAAGCCTGGGCATTCCGACCGACTTCCACGAGAAGCGTGATACCCACATCCACATGCCCGAAGGTGCGACGCCCAAGGATGGTCCAAGTGCCGGTATCGGCATGTGCACCGCCCTGGTCTCGGCCCTGACGCAGATCCCGGTACGCGCAGATGTTGCCATGACCGGTGAAATCACCCTGCGTGGGCAGGTGTTGGCCATCGGTGGTTTGAAAGAGAAACTGTTGGCCGCGCACCGTGGTGGGATCAAGACCGTGATCATTCCTGAAGAGAATGTGCGGGATTTGAAAGAAATTCCTGAGAATATTAAGCAGGATCTTCAGATTAAACCGGTCAAATGGATTGACGAAGTCCTTCAAATTGCGCTGCAATACGCCCCGGAGCCCTTACCAGATGTGGCTCCCGAGATTGTCGCCAAGGATGAAAAGCGCGACAGCGATTCCAAGGAAAGAATTAGCACGCATTAGTACGTATTTGGCTGGGGGGCTTTCTTGACAGTATTTTCAGGCCCTTGTTATAAAACGGCGCCTAAGCGTCAATAGGCCACCCAGCGCTCGTTTAGCTTTTCATTACATACTTAGAAACAAACTCAATAGAGATATAAGGGGACTTAGAGTGAACAAGTCGGAACTGATTGACGCTATCGCCGCATCTGCTGACATCCCGAAAGCTGTAGCTGGCCGTGCGCTGGACGCAGTAATCGAATCCGTCACCGGCGCCCTGAAGGCAGGTGACTCCGTAGTACTGGTAGGTTTCGGTACCTTCTCCGTCACCGATCGCCCAGCTCGCACCGGCCGCAACCCGCAAACCGGCAAGACTCTGGAAATCCCTGCTGCCAAGAAGCCAGGCTTCAAGGCTGGCAAGGCACTGAAAGAAGCCGTCAACTAAGACCTTCCTTCAGGCTTACGCCTAACCGAGCTTGGCTCATGCCCGGCTTGGCTGCTGAGCATCGGGACACGCTGAAAAGCGCCTGATGCCCGGCCGGTTACGAGAAGGCGCATCTTCGGATGCGCCTTTCTTCTATCAGGAATCTACCCACGCTCCACGGTTGTTTCATTCAGTACAGCCGTTTCTGGGGGACGCATGCTGCAGAATATCAGGGACAATTCACAAGGTTGGATTGCCAAGACCATCATCGGTGTCATCGTAGCCTTGATGGCACTGACCGGCTTCGATGCCATCTTCCAGGCCACAACCAACAGCCAGGACGCTGCCAAGGTCAATGGTCAAACCATTAGCCAGAACGAGCTGAGCCAGGCCGTTGACATGCAACGCCGACAGCTGATGCAACAGCTGGGCAAGGATTTCGATCCGTCGCTGCTCAACGAGAACATGCTGCGTGAAGCGGCGCTCAAAGGGCTGATCGACCGCAAGTTGCTGCTGCAAGGCGCCGAAGACGCCAAGTTCGCCTTTTCCGAAGCTGCACTTGACCAGTTGATCCTGCAAACGCCTGAGTTCCAGGTTGATGGCAAGTTCAGCGCCGAGCGTTTTGATCAGGTGATTCGTCAGATGGGCTACGGCCGTCTGCAATTCCGCGAAATGCTGGCTCAGGAAATGCTCATTGGGCAACTGCGCGCAGGCCTGGCCGGCAGCGGTTTTGTCACCGATGATCAGGTCAACGCTTTCGCCCGTCTGGAAAAGCAGACCCGCGATTTTGCCTCGCTGACCTTCAAGGCCGATCCGGCTGCGGTCCAGGTGACCGACGAGCAGGTCAAGGCGCACTACGATGAGCACGCCAAAGAGTTCATGAGCCCGGATCAGGTGGTCATTGACTACATCGAGCTGAAGAAGTCGGCGTTCTTCGATCAGGTCAATGTCGACGAAGACGAGCTCAAGGCACTGTACGAGAAAGAAATCGCCAACCTGGCCGAGCAGCGCCATGCCGCGCACATCCTCATCGAAGTCAACGACAAGGTGAACGAAGCGCAGGCCAAGGCGAAGGTCGAAGAGATCCAGCAGCGCCTGGCCAAAGGTGAAGACTTTGCCGCACTGGCCAAGGAATTCTCCCAGGACCCGGGTTCGTCCAACAACGGCGGTGACCTCGGTTATGCCGGGCAGGGCGTTTACGACCCGGCCTTTGAAGAGGCGCTGTATGCGCTGAACAAAGACCAGGTTTCGGCGCCGGTGCGCACCGAATACGGTTTCCATCTGATCAAGCTGCTGGACGTGCAGGCACCTGAAGTGCCGAGCTTCGCCAGCCTGAAAGACAAGCTGACCCGCGAACTCAAGACCCAGCAGGTCGAGCAGCGCTTTGTCGAAGTGACCAAGCAACTGGAAGACTCTGCATTCGAAGCGTCCGACCTGGCTCAGCCAGCTCAGGATCTGGGTCTGAAGGTTCACACCTCGGCGGCCTTCGGTCGTGAAGGTGGCGAAGGCATCACTGCCAACCGTGCCGTGATCCAGGCCGCTTACAGCACTGAAGTGCTGGAAGAGGGTGCCAACAGCACTGCCATCGAACTGGATCCGGAAACCATCGTGGTCCTGCGCGTCAAGGAACACCGCAAGCCTGAGCAACTGGGGCTGGACGTGGTGTCTGACAGCATCCGTAAGCACCTGGCCAAAGAGCAGGCGACTGCCGCCCTGAAAGCCAAGGCTGACAAGCTGATCGCCGGTCTGCGTGACGGTAGCATCGCACTGGGTGCTACCCAGGAAGGTCAGAGCTGGAAGGTCCAGGAAGCGGTCTCGCGCAGCCAGGAGGGCATTGATCCGGTCGAGCTGCAGGCAGTGTTCCGTATGGCCAAGCCAGAGGCCAAGGACAAGCCGGTCTACAGCAGCGTGACGCTCAACGACGGCAGCCTGGTGGTATTGCGCCTCAATGGCGTCAACGAAGGCGCTGCGGCCACCGACGAAGAGAAATCGGCATACCGTCGCTTCCTCGCTTCGCGTGCTGGTCAGCAGGACTTCGCTGCTTACCGCAAGCAGCTGGAAGCCAAGGCCGACATCACTCGCTATTGAGTGATCCGCGCCAGAAACAGAAAAGGCCGCTTATGCGGCCTTTTCTGTTTTCGCTGTTTGGCCCCTGTGGGAGCGGGCTTGCCCCGCGATTGCGGTTTGTCAGTTACATGGCATCGCGGGGCAAGCCCGCTCCCACAGCCCCCGCAGGCGCCAGGAAGGCTGCCTCCAGCAGCTGTCGGGTATAGGCATGCTGCGGTGCGGCGAAGATATCCGCCGCTGCACCTTGTTCCACCACCTTGCCCTGCTTGACCACCATCAACTGATGGCTCAGCGCCTTGACCACCGCCAGGTCATGGCTGATGAACAGGTAGGTGAGGTTGTATTTGCTCTGCAGTGAACGCAACAGCTCGACCACTTGGCGTTGCACTGTCCGGTCCAGTGCCGAGGTCGGCTCGTCCAGCAGGATCAACGCCGGCTTCAACACCAGTGCGCGGGCGATAGCGATGCGCTGGCGCTGGCCACCAGAGAACTCATGCGGGTAGCGGTGGCGGGCCTGGGGATCCAGGCCAACTTCGTGCAGTGCGGCGATGATTGCCTGCTCCTGTTCGGCCGCAGTACCGATGCGATGAATACGCAGGCCTTCGCCGACGATGTCGCTGACGCACATGCGCGGGCTGAGGCTGCCGAACGGGTCCTGAAACACCACCTGCATCTGCCGGCGTAGCGGACGCACCTGTTGTTGATTCAGGCTTTCAAGCGCGGTGCCCTGGAAGCGAATGGCACCCTGGCTGCCGAGCAAGCGCAGGATCGCCAGACCGAGGGTGGATTTGCCCGAACCACTTTCGCCCACAATTCCCAGGGTTTGCCCTTGCGGCAAGCTGAAGTTGATACCGTCCACCGCCTTGACGTGATCGACGGTGCGCCGCAGCAGGCCTTTTTTGATCGGGAACCAGACGCGTAAGTCTTCGACTTCCAGCATCGGCTTGCCTGCCGGGTTGCCGGCCGGACCGCCGCTGGGCTCGGCACCGAGCAGCATCTGTGTGTACGGGTGCTGCGGGCTGTGGAACAAGGTCTCGCAGTCGGCCTGTTCGACGATGCAGCCGCGTTGCATTACGCACACCCGGTGAGCAATGCGCTTGACCAGGTTGAGGTCATGACTGATGAGCAGCAGGGCCATCCCCAGGCGCGCCTGCAGCGATTTGAGCAATTCGAGAATCTTCAGCTGCACGGTGACGTCCAGCGCCGTGGTCGGCTCGTCGGCAATCAGCAGCTCCGGCTCGTTGGCCAGGGCCATGGCAATCATTACCCGCTGGCGCTGGCCGCCTGAGAGCTCGTGTGGCAGGGCTTTGAGGCGTTTGTGTGGCTCAGGGATGCCTACCAGGTCAAGCAGCTCCAGCGTGCGCGCAGTGGCCTCCTTGCCACGCAGGCCCTTGTGCAGCAGGAGGATCTCGTTGATCTGCTTTTCGATGTTGTGCAGCGGGTTGAGCGAGGTCATCGGCTCCTGGAAGATCATTGCGATGCGGTTGCCACGAATACGGCGCATCTGCTTTTCATCCAGGGTCAGCAGGTCGCGCCCTTCGTAGTGAATCGTGCCGGACGGATGGCGCGCCAGCGGGTAGGGCAACAGGCGCAGGATCGAATGGGCGGTCACCGACTTGCCCGAGCCGCTCTCACCGACCAGGGCCAGGGTTTCGCCGCGGCGGATGTCGAAGCTGATGCCTTCGACCACCCGTTGGCTCTGCTCGCCGGTGATGAACTCGACCGCCAGGTTGCGCACTTCGATCAAGGTTTCATTGCTCATGTCATTTCCTCGGGTCGAAGGCGTCGCGGGCGGATTCGCCAATGAATACCAGCAGGCTGAGCATCAGCGCCAGCACAGCAAAGGCGCTGATGCCCAGCCAGGGCGCTTGCAGGTTGGACTTGCCCTGGGCCACCAGTTCGCCCAGCGATGGCGCTCCGGGTGGCAGGCCGAAGCCGAGGAAGTCCAGGGCGGTCAGGGTGCCGATGGCGCCGGTGAGAATGAAGGGCATGAAGGTCATGGTCGAGATCATGGCGTTGGGCAGGATGTGGCGGAACATGATCGGGCCGTCCTGCATGCCCAGGGCGCGCGCCGCACGAACGTACTCCAGATTGCGGCCCCTCAGGAACTCGGCGCGCACCACATCGACCAGGCTCATCCAGGAAAACAGCAGCATGATCCCCAGCAGCCACCAGAAGTTGGGTTGCACAAAGCTGGCAAGGATGATCAGCAGGTACAGCACCGGCAGGCCCGACCAGATTTCCAGGAAGCGTTGCCCGGCCAGGTCCACCCAGCCGCCGTAGAAGCCCTGCAGGGCGCCGGCTATCACGCCAATGATCGAGCTGAGAATGGTCAGGGTCAGGGCGAACAGTACCGAGATGCGGAAGCCGTAGATCACCCGCGCCAGCACGTCACGGCCCTGATCGTCGGTGCCCAGCCAGTTCTGGGTCGAAGGCGGCGCCGGAGCGGGCACCTTGAGGTCGTAGTTGATGCTCTGGTAGCTGAACGGGATCGGCGCCCAGAGTACCCAGCTGTCCTTGGCGGCCAGCAATTCGCGGATGTAGGGGCTCTTGTAATTGGCCTCCAGCGGGAATTCGCCGCCAAAGGTGGTTTCCGGGTAGCGCTTGAGTGCCGGGAAATACCATTCGCCGTCGTAACGCACAGCCAGGGGCTTGTCGTTGGCGATCAGTTCGGCGCCCAGGCTCAGGCCGAACAGGATCAGGAACAGCCACAGCGACCACCAGCCGCGGCGGTTGGCCTTGAAACGCTCGAAGCGTCGACGGTTGAGGGGGGACAAGGTCATCTCAGTGCTCCCGGCTGTCGAAGTCGATACGGGGGTCGACCAGGGTATAGGTCAGGTCGCCGATCAGTTTCACCACCAGGCCGAGCAGGGTGAAGATGAACAGGGTGCCGAAGACTACCGGGTAGTCACGGTTGATGGCCGCTTCGAAACTCATCAGGCCCAGGCCGTCGAGGGAGAAGATCACCTCGATCAACAGCGAGCCAGTGAAGAAGATGCCGATGAAGGCCGAGGGGAAGCCGGCGATCACCAGCAGCATGGCGTTGCGGAACACGTGGCCATAGAGCACCCGGTTCGGGCTCAGACCTTTGGCTTTGGCAGTGACTACATACTGCTTGTTGATCTCGTCGAGGAAGCTGTTCTTGGTCAGCAGGGTCATGGTGGCGAAGTTGCCGATCACCAGTGCGGTTACCGGCAGGACCAGATGCCAGAAGTAGTCGAGGATCTTGCCGGTGGTGCTGAGTTCGTCGAAGTTGTTCGAGGTCAGGCCGCGCAGGGGGAACCAGTCAAGGTAGCTGCCACCGGCAAACACCACGATCAGCAAGATCGCGAAGAGGAACGCCGGAATCGCGTAGCCGACGATGATCGCCGAGCTGGTCCAGACGTCGAAGTGGCTGCCGTGACGGGTGGCTTTGGCGATTCCCAGAGGAATCGACACCAGGTACATGATCAAGGTGCTCCACAGGCCCAGGGAGATCGACACCGGCATCTTTTCGATGATCAGGTCGATGACCTTGGCATCGCGGAAGAAACTGTCACCGAAATCCAGGCGGGCGTAGTTGTTGATCATGATCCACAGACGTTCCGGCGCCGACTTGTCGAAACCGTACATCTTTTCGATTTCCTTGATCAGAGCAGGGTCCAGGCCTTGCGCGCCGCGGTAGTTGGAGCCTGCCACCGAGACTTCGGCACCGCCACCGGCGATGCGGCTGGTGGCACCCTCGAAGCCTTCGAGCTTGGCGATCATCTGCTCGACCGGGCCGCCGGGTGCGGCCTGGATGATCACGAAGTTGATGATCAGGATGCCCAGCAAGGTCGGAATGATCAGTAGTAGACGCCGGAAAATGTACGCCAGCATGTTATTGCGCCCCTGCGGTCGGTGGCGCATCTGGCGCTGGATTCAGCGGCACGGCCGGTTCTACGTCCGGCTTGATCCACCAGGTGTTGATGCCGATGTCGTACTTGGGCGATACCTTCGGGTGGCCAATGTGGTTCCAGTAGGCAACTCGCCAGGTCTTGATGTGCCAGTTGGGGATCACGTAGTAGCCCCACTGCAGGACCCGGTCGAGGGCGCGGCAATGCTCGATCAGGCTTTGCCGGGAGTCGGCATTGATCAGGCCTTCGACCAGGACGTCGATGGCCGGGTCCTTGAGGCCAATGAAGTTGCGGCTTCCCGGGTTGTCGGCTGCGGCGCTCTGCCAGAACTCGCGTTGTTCGTTACCCGGCGAGTTGGACTGCGGGTAGCCACCGACAATCATGTCGAAATCACGCGAACGCAAGCGGTTGATGTACTGGGAGACGTCGACCCGGCGAATCACCAGGTCGATACCGAGGTCAGCCAGATTGCGTTTGAACGGCAGCAGAATCCGTTCAAATTCAGTCTGGGCCAGGAGAAATTCGATGGACACCGGTTTGCCCTGAGCGTCGACCATCTTGTCGTCGACGATGCGCCAGCCGGCTTCCTGCAGTAGCTTGTAGGCCTTGCGTTGCTGTTCGCGGATCATGCCGCTGCCATCGGTGACCGGATTGGCGAAGGCCTGGCTGAAGACCTGTTCGGGGACCTTACCGCGCAAGGGTTCGAGAATTTTCAGCTCGGCTGCATCAGGCAAGCCCTTGGCGGCCATTTCGGAGTTTTCGAAGTAGCTGTCGGTGCGGGTGTAGGCACCGTTGAACAGTTGTTTGTTGGTCCACTCGAAGTCCAGCAGCAAGCTCAGGGCCTCGCGCACCCGCACATCCTGGAACACCGGGCGGCGAAGGTTGAAGACGAAGCCTTGCATGCCGGTCGGGTTGCCATTGGGCAACTCCTCCATGATCAGGCGCTTTTCACGGACGGCGGGCACGTCATAGGCGGTGGCCCAGCTTTTCGCCGCCGTTTCCAGGCGGTAGTCGAACTGACCGGCCTTCAACGCTTCGAGGGACACGGTACTGTCACGGTAATAATCGGTGGTCATCACATCAAAGTTGTAAAAGCCGCGATTGACCGCCAGGTCCTTGCCCCAGTAATCCTTGACCCGCTCGTAGCGGACCGAGCGTCCGGCCTTGACCTCGGCGACCTTGTACGGGCCGCTGCCCAGCGGAATCTCCAGGTTGCCTTTGGTGAAGTCGCGCCCCTCCCACCAGTGCTTGGGCAGTACCGGCAACTGCCCGAGGATCAACGGCAGTTCGCGGTTGTTGCTGTGCTTGAACTTGAACAGCACCCGCTGCGGGTCTTCGGCGATCACTTCGGCGACATCGGCGTAGTAACCACGAAACAGCGGCGCACCACTCTTGATCAGGGTGTTGAAGGTGAATACCACGTCTTCGGCGTGAACCGGGTGGCCATCATGAAAGCGTGCTTGCGGGCGCAGGTAGAAGCGCACCCAGCTGTTGTCCGGCGCCTTTTCAATCTTGCCGGCCACCAGGCCGTACTCGGTGAAGGGCTCGTCCAGGCTCTGGGTCATCAGGGTGTCGTAGATCAGGCCGATGTCATCGGCCGGGACGCCCTTGTTGATGAACGGGTTGAGGCTGTCGAAGCCACCAAAACCGGCCTGGCGGAAAGTGCCGCCTTTTGGGGCGTCCGGGTTGACGTAGTCGAAGTGTTTGAAGTCGGCCGGGTACTTCGGTGCTTCGTCGTACAGGGTCAGGGCATGTTGCGGGGCAGCCAGTGCCTGGAAACTGAAGCAGGCCAGCAGCAGGGCGAAGGCCTTCAGGCGCAGGCCGGGCAGTGACATCATTGGGCGTTCTCCGAAGGCTTTATCCACCAGCTGTTGAGCCCCAGGGTGTAGGGCGGCGTGGTGACGAAGGCGAACCGGTTACGGTAGGCCAGACGGTGATTGTCCAGGTACCAGTTGGGAATCATGTAGTAGTGCCACAGCAACACCCGGTCCAGAGCCCGTGCTGCTGCCACTTGTTCGTCGCGGCTTTGGGCGGCAAGCAGGGTATCGAGCAGGTGATCGACCACCGGGTCTTTGACCCCAGCGTAGTTCTTGCTGCCTTTGGTCGAGGCCTGGCTGGAGTGAAAGTACAACCATTGCTCAAGGCCGGGGCTGAGGGTCTGGTTCAGGGTCATCAGAATCATGTCGAAGTCAAACTGGTCCAGACGTTGTTTGTACTGGGCCCGGTCCACGGTACGCAAGCGCGCATCGATGCCGATGCTGGCAAGATTTTCGACATAAGGTTGCAGGATCCGCTCCAGGTTCGGATTGACCAGCAACAGCTCGAGCTTCAGCGGGTTGCCTTTGTTGTCGAGCAGGCGCTGACCATTGAGTTTCCAGCCAGCCTGACCGAGCAGCTTAAGGGCTTGGCGTAGCGTCTGGCGGTTGATGCCGCGCCCGTCGGTGTGGCTGACTTTGTAGGGCTCGGTGAACAAGGCGGCAGGCAACTGCTCGCGATAGGGCGCAAGTAGCAGCCACTCTTTGCCTACCGGCAGGCCACTGGCCGCGAATTCGCTGTTGGGGTAGTAGCTGCTGGCGCGGCGATAGGCACTGCTGAACAGGGCGCGGTTGGTCCACTCGAAATCCAGCATCAGTCCCAGGGCCTGGCGCACCCTTGCGTCGCTGAAGGCTGCGCGGCGGCTGTTCATGAACAGGCCTTGGGTCTGGGTCGGGATCTTGTGTGGAATCTGCGCCTTGATCACCTGGCCACGGCGCACCGCCGGGAAGTTATAACCGTTGGCCCAGTTCTTGGCCTGGTGCTCGATGTAAATATCGAACTCGCCGGCTTTGAACGCTTCGAAGGCCACGGCGCTGTCGCGGTAGAACTCGTACTCGACCCGGGCGAAGTTGTATTTGCCGCGGTTGACCGCGAGGTCCTTGCCCCAGTAATCCTTGACCCGCTCAAACACCAGGCGCCGCCCCGGCTGGACCTGGGTGATGCGGTAGGGGCCACTGCCCAGCGGCGGCTCGAAGGTGGTGGCCTTGAAGTCTCGGCCTTTCCAGTAATGCGCCGGCAGCACCGGCATCTCGCCCAGGCGCAGGATCAGCAACGGATTGCCGGCGCGCTTGAACACGAAGCGGATACGCCTTGGGTTGAGGATGTCGACCCGCTGCACTTCCTGCAGGTTGGTACGGTAGATCGGGTGACCTTCCTTGAGCAGGGTGCGATAGGAAAAAGCCACGTCGCTGGCCGTGATGGGATGGCCGTCATGAAAGCGCGCTTCCGGGCGCAGGTTGAACACCACCCAGCTACGATCCTCGCTGTACTCCACGGAGCCTGCAATAAGGCCGTAGCTTGAGGTCGGCTCGTCGCCCGAGGGGTCGTACTGTCCGGTGCCGACCATCAGGGGTTCATTCAGCTCGGTTACCCCGTACTGCAAGAAGTTGGGGGTGGTGACCGGGCTTGAACCCTTGAAAGTGTAGGGGTTGAGCGTATCGAACGTGCCGAATGCCATGGCGCGCAAGGTGCCGCCCTTGGGCGCTTGCGGATTGACCCAGTCGAAGTGGGTGAATTTGGCTGGATACTTGAGCGTGCCGAACTGGGCGTAACCATGGCTTTCGCTGATTGTTGCGCCCGCGGGAAAGCTCAAGACCAGGCTGATTGACAGCAACAGGAGGGGACGTATCAAGTCGGCGATCCGATCCAGGCGGCTTGGGCTTTGTTCCAGCTACAGTAACAGCTTGTATCGGCTGGAAAAAGAGGTCCGCCAGGACGGTTGGTGTGGCTCCGGTCTAGGGGGCGGAGCCTGGTGCTCAGTGTGGCAGGTAAACAGTCAGGGTCTGGCCTGGCTTGAGGGCATGGCCGCTGCGCGGATTCCAGCGCTTGAGGTGCTGCATTTCGACGTTGAAACGCTTGGCCACCAGGTACAGCGAGTCGCCTTTGCGGACCTTGTACTGGGTGGATTTTTTCTGGTTCTTGTCCTGCACCGGCTGGGTGCTTTGCATGACCAGCGTCTGTCCGGCCTTGAGGCCATGACCAGACAGTTTGTTCCAGCGCTGCAGGTCTTTGACGCTGACCTTGTTGGCCTTGGCGATGCTGCCCAGGCTGTCGCCACGTTTGACCCGGTAACGGCTGTTGCGGGTTGTGGTTGTGCGCGGTGCGGCTTCGGCCAGTGCGGCCTCGAATACGGCCTTTTTCGGCTGCAGCGAGAGCAGCTCTTCGGGTTTCATGTTCGACAGGCTGGCGGTCAGCAACTGCGCCTTGGCGGTCGGTACCAGCAGTTGCTTGGGACCATCGACGGTCATGCGTTTCTTGAACGCCGGGTTGAGCTGGAACATCTCGTCTTCGTCGATATCGGCCAGCTCGGCGACCCGCGACAGGTCCAGGCGGTCATTGATGGCGACGGCTTCGAAGTAGGGTTCGTTGGCGATCGGGTTGAGATTCACGCCATAGGCCTGCGGCGTCATCACTACTTGCGACAGGGCCAGCAACTTGGGCACATAGTTGCGGGTTTCCTGAGGCAGTGGCAGGTTCCAGTAGTCGGTCGGCAGGCCGAGCCTCTCGTTGCGCTCGATGGCCCGGCTGACGGTACCTTCACCGGCGTTGTAGGCGGCCAGGGCGAGCAACCAGTCGCCATTGAACATGTCATGCAGGCGGCTCAGGTAGTTCAGTGCGGCGTTGGTCGAAGCGGTGATGTCGCGACGGCCGTCGTAGAAACGGGTCTGGCGCAGGTTGAAGTGGCGACCGGTGGACGGAATGAATTGCCACAAACCTACCGCATGGGCCCGGGAGTAGGCCATGGGGTTGTAGGCGCTTTCGATGGCCGGCAACAAAGCCAGCTCAAGCGGCATGTTGCGTTCTTCGAGGCGCTCGACGATGTAGTGGATGTACAGGCTGCTTCGGTCGCCGGCGGTTTCCAGGAACGAGGGATTGCTGGCGAACCACAGGCGTTGCTGCTCGATACGCGGGTTGGCCGCCATGTCGTCCTGCAGGGCGAAGCCCTGGCGCATGCGCTCCCAAACATCCTGGGGTGCCTGCTCGGCCTGCTTGACCGGCACAAACACCGGTTTCTGCTTCATCCTCGCCTGGTAGTTGTGCGCGCGAACGCTCTCGGATTCGTCGAGCTGACGGGTGCTCTGGCAGCCCACCAAGGTGGCGGCCAGGGCCAGCGCACTGGCTTGGGCCAGGCGCGTCAGGGCGACGGAATTGAAGGTTATGCGGCTATTGGACGACATTGGCTGGGACAAAGTTCCGGGCAAAAATGTCGGGCGATTCTAGAAAGCAGGCCCTCTGTGGTCAACCTTTGAGAACTTTCAGGACCTAGCAGCGGCTGTTTAGAAGCTGTCCTTCCAAGCACGCAACCCAGCAAAAACAGCACTTGGCGTAGGGTTTATCAGGGCGTTCCGTTCGTCTAGTTTTTCTTTAACGGATGTTTCGGTGGTACGTAAAAAGGGGTTGGTCAGCTTTTCCAGGGCCAGGGTTGATGGCAACGTGATGCGATCGTGCGCCCTCAGTTGGGTAACGTCGTCGAAGCGTTGGGCAATGTGCTGGTTATCGGGCTCAACTGCCCTGGCAAAACGCAGATTGCTCAGGGTGTATTCGTGAGTGCAGTACACCAGGGTCTGGGCAGGCAGGGCCGCCAGGCGCTCGAGGGAGTGGTGCATTTGCTCGGGGGTGCCTTCGAACAGACGGCCGCAGCCCGCAGCGAACAGTGTGTCGCCACAAAACAGCAGCGGTGTGGCGGTTTGCCCGCAATAATAAGCAATGTGTCCCAAGGTGTGTCCGGGAACCGCAATGATCTGGAAATCCACTCCGAGGACGCGCACGCTTGCGTTGTCGTCCAGGGCCAGGTCACGGCCTGGGATGCGTTCCTGCGCTGGCCCGCACACCCGAGCGCCGGTGGCTGCTTTGAGCTGCTCGACCCCGCCGACATGGTCGTGGTGGTGGTGAGTGACCAGAATGTCGCTCAACTGCCAGCCCGGATGACGCTCGAGCCAGGCCAGCACCGGTGCCGCATCGCCCGGGTCGACCACCGCACAGCGCTGGTTGGCAGAATCCTGTAACAACCAGATGTAGTTATCGCTGAAAGCGGGCAGGGCATCGATCTGTATCATGGTGCGATTCGCCAAACGTTGGACATGGGTGCATCTTAGTAGTTATGCACGCTGTCGAGAACCTTCAAGGGAGACTGCAATGACCGATCAAGCCTTCGCCCAGGCCGATCCGCAGTGGCTGGAGCTGATCAGCCTGGCCCGCGACTGGTTCGCCGGCCCCCTGGGGCAGTTGATGCTGCATGAAGAACAACGCCTGCTCGAAGAAGAGCTGGGGCGCTACTTCGGCGGCTATCTGGTGCACTACGGTCCCTGTGCCGAAGCGCCGCCCAAGGCTCCGCAAGTGCAACGCAACGTGCGTCTGGGCGCACCGTTGCCCGGGGTCGAGATCGTCTGCGAAGAACAGGCCTGGCCGCTGAGCGAGCACGCCGCCGATGTGGTGGTGCTGCAGCATGGCCTGGACTTCAGCCTGTCGCCCCACGGCCTGCTGCGTGAAGCCGCCAGTAGCGTGCGTCCGGGTGGGCACCTGGTGATCATCGGTATCAACCCCTGGAGCAGCTGGGGTGTGCGTCGGGTGTTTGCCCATGATGCCCTGCGCAAGGCACGCTGCATTTCCCCGTCACGGGTCGGAGACTGGCTTAACCTGCTGGGCTTCGCGCTGGAGAAACGCCGCTTCGGGTGCTATCGTCCGCCGCTCGCATCGCCGGCCTGGCAACAGCGCCTGGCGGGCTGGGAGCGGGTCGCCGGTGGCTGGCAAGGCGCGGGTGGCGGCGTCTACCTGCTGGTGGCGCGCAAAATGGTGGTCGGCCTGCGGCCACTGCGTCTGGAACGTCGTGAACCGATGGGCAAACTGCTGCCATTGCCGATGGCCAAGGTCAACCGGCGCCATTCCGAACCCTGAGTTCCGGGCCCGCAAGGCGCGGGCTCCAATCATTGATGAATAGGCTGTAAATGAGCGATAGCGTCGAGATCTTTACCGATGGTGCCTGCAAGGGCAATCCTGGCCCGGGCGGCTGGGGAGTCCTGATGGTCTGCAAGGGCGTCGAAAAAGAGCTATGGGGCGGCGAGCCGGAGACCACCAACAACCGCATGGAGCTGATGGCAGCGATCAAGGGCCTGGAAGCGCTCAAGCGCGAGTGTGAAGTGCTGCTGGTCACCGACTCCCAGTATGTGATGAAAGGCATCAACGAGTGGATGGTCAACTGGAAAAAGCGCGGCTGGAAAACCGCTGCCAAGGAGCCGGTGAAGAACGCCGACCTCTGGCAGTTGCTCGATGAGCAGGTCGGGCGCCACAAGGTGACCTGGAAGTGGGTGCGCGGGCACATCGGCCATCACGGCAACGAGCGTGCCGACCAGCTGGCCAACCGTGGCGTTGACGAAGTACGCGGGCTGCGCTGAGCACACCAGCCGCCACTTGCCCACCAGCTGAGGTAGAATGCCCGGCTTTCACCAGACAAGCTGTACGCGACAGGAGACCACCGGCGTGGAGATTCAGAGCAACAGGTCGGTCGTCCTCGACACCGAAACCACGGGTATGCCGGTTACCGACGGTCACCGGGTCATCGAGATCGGTTGTGTCGAACTGATGGGCCGGCGCCTGACCGGGCGGCACTTCCACGTCTATCTGCAACCGGATCGCGAAAGTGACGAAGGCGCCATCGGCGTACACGGTATCACCGACGCCTTTCTGGTCGACAAACCGCGTTTTGCCGAAGTGGCCGATGAATTCTTCGACTTCATCCAGGGCGCTCAGTTGATCATCCACAACGCGGCGTTCGACGTTGGCTTCATCAACAACGAGTTCGCGTTGATCGGCCAGCAAGACCGCGCCGATATCTCCCAGCATTGCACCATCCTCGATACCCTGATGATGGCCCGCTCGCGGCATCCGGGGCAGCGCAACAGCCTCGATGCATTGTGCAAGCGTTACGGCATCGACAACTCCGGCCGTGAGTTGCACGGCGCGTTGCTCGACTCGGAGTTGCTGGCCGACGTCTACCTGAGCATGACCGGCGGCCAGACCAGCCTGTCACTGGCCGGGCAGGGCGCCGATGGCGAGGAAAACGGCGAAGAAAGCCGTGGCAGTGAAATCCGTCGCCTCATCGGTCGTCAGCCGGGGCGCATCATTCCGGCTACCGAGCAGGAACTGGAAGCTCATCTGGCGCGCCTGGAAGCCATTGCCAAATCGGCGGGTGGTCCGGCGTTGTGGCAGCAATTGTCCGAAGCCAACTGAGGCAGAATCCGCGCAAGGGGGCTGGCGAGCTTCTACCCTGAAATGACCGACCCGTCATTCGGAGCAGGCGCCCCCTCATGTACAAGGACCTCAAGTTCCCTGTTCTGATCGTTCACCGCGACATCAAGGCCGATACCTTAGCCGGTGAGCGCGTGCGCGGCATTGCCGAGGAACTGGCCCAGGATGGCTTCAGCATTCTTCCGGCGATCGATTATGCCGAAGGCCGCTTGCTGGCCTCGACCCATCATGGCCTGGCCTGCATGTTGATCGCTGCCGAAGGCGCTGGCGAAAATACTCATTTGCTGCAGAACATGGTCGAACTGATCCGTCTGGCCCGGCTGCGTGCGCCGCATCTGCCGATCTTTGCCCTGGGCGAGCAGGTGACCCTGGAAAATGCCCCTGCCGATGTCATGAGCGAGCTGAACCAGTTGCGTGGCATTCTCTATCTGTTCGAAGACACTGTGCCGTTTCTGGCCCGGCAAGTGGCGCGCGCGGCACA
The DNA here is from genome assembly GCF_000746525.1 of Pseudomonas alkylphenolica. Taxonomy (NCBI): domain Bacteria; kingdom Pseudomonadati; phylum Pseudomonadota; class Gammaproteobacteria; order Pseudomonadales; family Pseudomonadaceae; genus Pseudomonas; species Pseudomonas alkylphenolica. The sequence continues at coordinate 3,887,410 of NZ_CP009048.1, read as the reverse complement.
CAACTACCTGGACGGCTTGCTGCCCCCGTTTTTCAAAGCACTGGTGCAGCACACCGCACAATCCAACTACTCGTGGCACACGCCGGGGCACGGCGGCGGGGTGGCCTATCGCAAGAGTCCGGTGGGGCTGGCGTTTCATCAGTTTTTCGGTGAGAACACCTTGCGCTCGGATCTCTCGGTTTCAGTCCCCGAGCTCGGCTCGTTGCTGGATCACACCGGTCCTTTGGCAGCGGCTGAAGTCAGGGCGGCAAAGAACTTTGGTGCCGACCACACGTTCTTCGTCATCAACGGCACTTCCACCGCCAACAAGATCGTCTGGCATTCGATGGTCGGTCGCGATGACCTCGTGCTGGTGGATCGCAACTGCCACAAGTCGGTGGTGCACGCGATCATCATGACGGGTGCCATTCCCTTGTATATGTGCCCGGAGCGCAATGAGCTGGGCATCATCGGGCCGATTCCGCTGAGCGAGTTCAGCCCCGAGTCGATTCGCGCCAAGGTTCAGGCCAACCCCCTGACTCAGGGGCGGGCGCCCAAGGTGAAACTGGCGGTGGTAACCAACTCCACCTATGACGGGCTTTGCTACAACGCCGAACTGATCAAGCAAATGCTGGGCAGCAGTGTCGAGGTGCTGCATTTCGACGAGGCCTGGTATGCCTACGCGGCGTTTCATCCGTTTTTTGCCGGCCGCTATGCCATGGGCACCTCGTGCACTGCTGACAGCCCGCTGGTGTTCAGCACCCACTCGACCCACAAGTTGTTGGCGGCCTTCAGCCAGGCTTCGATGATCCATGTGCAGGATGGTGGCGCACGACAGCTGGACCGTGACCGTTTCAATGAAGCGTTCATGATGCATATCTCCACGTCGCCGCAGTACAGCATCCTGGCCTCGCTGGATGTGGCTTCAGCGATGATGGAAGGGCCGGCCGGGCGTTCGCTGCTGCAGGAAATGTTCGACGAAGTGCTGAGTTTTCGTCGCGCCATGGCCAACTTGCGCAAGCATATCGCCGCCGACGACTGGTGGTTCAGTATCTGGCAACCGCCGCAGGTCGAGGGTGTGCAGCAGGTGAGTACCAGTGACTGGTTGTTGGCGCCGCAAGCGGACTGGCACGGGTTTGGTGAGGTCAGCGATGACTATGTGCTGCTTGATCCGATCAAGGTCACCCTGGTCATGCCAGGGCTTAACGCAGGCGGTGCCTTGAGCGAGCACGGGATCCCGGCGGCGGTGGTCAGCAAGTTTCTCTGGGAGCGTGGCCTAGTGGTGGAAAAGACCGGGCTCTATACCTTCCTGGTACTGTTCTCCATGGGGATCACCAAGGGCAAATGGAGCACTTTGCTGACCGAGCTGCTGGAGTTCAAACGCAACTATGACGCCAACACCGACCTGCTCGAAAGCCTGCCCTGCGTCGCCCGCCTTGACCCTGAGCGCTATCAGGGGCTGGGCCTGCGCGACCTGTGCGACCAGTTGCATGCCTGCTACCGCAGCAATGCCACCGCCAAGCAGCTCAAACGGCTGTTCACGCGTCTACCTGACGTGGTGATGAAGCCCGCGGATGCCTATGACCGGATGGTGCGTGGGGAGGTGGAAGCGGTGCCGATTGACCAATTGCTCGGGCGTGTTGCCGCCGTGATGCTGGTGCCGTACCCACCGGGGATTCCGCTGGTCATGCCAGGCGAGCGCTTTACCGAGGCGACCCGTTCAATCATTGACTATCTGGCCTTTGCCGCCGCGTTCGACAGCGGCTTTCCAGGCTTTGTTGCCGACGTTCATGGCCTGCAACATGAAGCCAGCGGGCAAGGGCGGATCTACACTGTCGATTGCATCACGGGATGCGGATGATCTCGACACCGCTGCGCGCCAGTTCGAAGCGGTTGTCGCCCAGGTGGTTGACCTTGTCACCGATGGCCAGTTTGTAAGTGGTGACAGGCAGGGATGCGGCACTACCGTCGGCCTCAAGGGTGGCTTCCTGAAACTCATGAACGGGGTAGATGCGGCCTTCTGCGTCCCGTGCATGAAACTGTCCGACCAGTACTGCTGTCATTTACCGTGCAACCTCTAAAAGTTTTCTGTCAGGCATAGACCACTGATTTGCCGGGTAAGTTTTGCTTGTGTGGAAAAAAACTTCAGGCGCTGGGTAGATCATCTATACCTACAAGTTCCTTTGTCCTACATGTCAGGAAATCGCCATGAGCCAGGTGTATTCGGTAGCCGTTGTCGTCGGCAGCTTGCGCAAGGAGTCCTTCAATCGCAAAGTCGCCCTGGCGCTGGCGGAGCTCGCGCCCTCGAACCTCAAATTGACGATAGTCGAAATCGGCAATCTGCCTCTCTATAACGAAGATATTGATGTCGACCCGCCAGCGGCTTACCAGGCTTTCCGCGAGCAGATCCGCCACAGTGATGCGGTGCTGTTCGTCACCCCGGAGTACAACCGCTCGGTGCCGGGGGTGTTGAAAAACGCGATTGATGTGGGCTCAAGGCCTTATGGAAAGAGTGCCTGGAGCGGCAAGCCAGGTGCGGTGATCAGTGTTTCGCCAGGGGCGGTGGGCGGTTTTGGGGCCAACCATCATCTGCGCCAGTCATTGGTGTTTCTCGATGTGCCGTGCATGCAGCAGCCTGAGGCGTATATCGGTGGGGCAGCCAGCCTGTTCGACGAAAATGGCAAGCTTTCGGAGAAAGTCCAGCCGTTTTTGCAGACTTTCATTGATAAGTATGCCAGTTGGGTGGAGCGGCATAAGGGCTGAAATGGTACGAGCGGGCTTGCTCCGCGATGCGATGTGACTGACAGATCGCAATCGTGGGGCAAGCCCGCTCCCACAGAGTGTCTTACACTGACTGCGGCATCTCTCCGCGGGCCAGACGCTTGTTGATGTCGGCGATCACTTCCGGCAACTCGTTGATGGTGTCGATCAGGTAATGCGGGCGTGAGCCTTCGAACAGCGCGTGGATGCGCTTGCGCTCGCTGTCCAAGGTGTCCGAGGCCAGGGCACGGTAGCCTTCGTAGGTCAGGCCCAGGGCATTGCCCGAGCACACCAGCGCCACCGTCCACATGCCGGCGCGGCGGCCTTCGAGAATACCGGGCACGGTATCGTCAACCTTGACGCAGGCTGCGACATCGTCGATCCCTAAGGCAATCACGTTAGCCAGTGCCTGCGCAGGCCAAGGGCGGCCGTTAGGGGTTTCATCGGTTGCCACGACGTGATCGGCGACATAGCCATTCTGTGCGGCCAGCTCAACCACCTTGTCCATCACCACTTTTGGGTAGCCGGAGCAGGAGCCGATCTTCAGGCCGTCCTTGCGCAGGCCGGTCAGGGTGTCGAGGGCGCCGGGGATCAGTGCCGAGTGCACGGCGATCTTCTCGATCTGCAAGGGCATGAAGCGCTCATAGATGGCCGTGACATCGTCGTCGGTCGGGGTGCGACCAAACACCTTGCGATAACGTTCAGCAATCTGCGGTTGGTCGCACAGGGTGCGGATATGGTCCCACTTGCCCATGCCCATCGGGCCACGGGCTTCTTCGATGGATACTTCGACGTCGAATTCGGCAAAAGCTTCGACGAAGATCTGGGTCGGCGCGAAGGAGCCGAAATCGACCACGGTGCCGGCCCAGTCGAGGATGGCGGCTTGCAGTTGCGTTGGGTTGCTGTAGTTCATGTGCGAATTCCTAGAGAAAGTGGCAACGCTTCAGATATCCAGTACTTCCATTTCCCGCAGCACTTCGGCCACCGCATTCACCGCGGCTTGCATGCCGTCCGGGCCGACGACGCCGATGCAACCGACGCGGAAGGTTTCGACCTGGGTCAGCTTGCCCGGGTAGAGGATGAAACCCTTGGCCTTGACCCGTTCGTAGAAATCCTTGAACTGATAGCGTGGGTCGTTCGGAGCGTGAAAGGTCACGATGATCGGTGCCTGGATCTCGCTCGGCAGAAAGCTGCGCAGGCCGATCGCCGCCATGCCGTCGAGCAGCACTTTGCAGTTGCTGGCGTAGCGCTGGTGACGGGCAGGCAGGCCGCCTTCCTCGTTGTATTGCAGCAACGCCTCGTGCAGCGCGGCGACCACATGGGTGGGGGGAGTGAAGCGCCACTGGCCGGTCTTGGCCATGTAGGCATGTTGATCCTGCAGGTCCATGGCCAGGGACGGCGAGTTACCTTCGGCGGCGGCCAGGGAGGCTTTGTTGGCGAAGACGAAACCCATGCCAGGCACACCTTCCAGGCACTTGCCGGAGGCGGCGATCAGGGCGTCGAATGGCACTTCGCGGGCATCGATCGGCAGTGCGCCGAATGAGCTCATGGCATCGATGATCAGACGCTTGCCGTGACGGGCGATCACCTCGGCGATTTCCGGCAGTGGATTAAGGATGCCGGTGCTGGTTTCGCAGTGGATCAGCGCCACATGGGTGATGCTGCTGTCAGCGGTCAACAGGCGATCGACATCGGCAGCAGTGGTCGGTTGGTCTTCAGCGGTTTCAAAGGTGCTGTAGGCGCGGCCCAGGACCTTGCAGATCTTCGCCAGGCGCTGGCCATAGGCACCGTTGATCAGTACCAGAACCTTGCCATCGCGAGGTACCAGGGTGCCGATGGCGGCTTCCACGGCGAAGGTGCCGCTGCCTTGCAGGGGCACACAGTGGTGGCTGTCGGCGCCGTTGACGATGGCCAGCAATTGTTCACACAGGCTGGCGGTCAGCTGGTTGAAGTCACGGTCCCAGGAGCCCCAGTCCACCATCATCGCTTGGCGGGTGCGGGACGAGGTGGTCAAAGGACCAGGGGTCAGCAGGATAGGGGCGTTGCTCATTCCGAAGTTCCTCACAAGCGGTGGGCTGAAACTACGGGGCCTAAGTTGCAATTCTGCGCGCCATCAATCAAATTGTTTGTTGTTATGCCAGCCATAAGTCAGGCCGATAGATATGAATTTGTTCCAGCTCCGCGCGTTTGACGCCGTGGCCCGCGAGGGCAGCTTTACCCGTGCTGCGGCGCGGCTGTTCATCAGCCAGCCGGCGGTCACCGGGCATATCAAGGCTTTGGAAGAGCATTACCAGATCACGTTGCTGCGGCGCACCGCACGGCGCGTCGAGCTGACGGAGGAGGGCACGCGTCTGGCGGCGATCACCCGGGCGATGTTTGGTCTGGCCGAGGAGGCCCAGGCCATGCTTGAGGCCAATCGCCAGTTGCTTACCGGGCGCCTGGAGGTGGCTGCCGATGGACCGCACCGGGTCATGCCGATGCTTGCCCAGCTCCGTGCACGTTACCCTGGCATTACCGTCAACCTGCGCTTGGGCAATGCCCAGGAAACCCTGGCCGCACTGCTTAGCGAGCATGCGGATGTGGCCGTGTTGACCGAAGTCGAGCCGCGCAAGGGGCTACACCTGCAAAGCCTGGGTGAGTCGCGGATGTGTGCTCTGTTGCCCGTCGGCCATCCGTGGGCGGATGGCAAGGGCGAGTTGCCGCTGGCCAAGCTTGATCGGCAGATCATGGTACTGCGCGAACCCAGTTCGATTACCCGGCGCACATTCGATCAGGCCTGCGCCGAGGCCGAGGTGCAGCCACGGGTGTTGCTGGAGCTGGACAGCCGCGAAGCGGTCACCGAGGCGGTGGCGGCGGAGCTGGGCATCGGCATCGTCTCGTCGGTGGAAGTGGCTCATGATCCGCGGGTGGTGGCGCGTCCGATTGCCGGCAACGGCCTGATCAACCGGCACATGATCGGTTGTTTGCAACGGCGTCGTGAGTTGCGGCTGATCCAGGCGTTCCTGAGTCTGGCTGAGCAGCATTGATGCAGCGCTGGCATTCTTCACCGGTCGGCCTAAGATGGCCGGCACCGAGCAACCTGGCGCTGGATGGCCGATGAGCGAGAAAGACACGATTTCCATGCAGCTTGTGCGCGAAGCGCTGTTGCAGACCTGTCCATCGGGATTGCCCGATGCCGGTATGCTGCTGCGTGCCGGTATCGATCCGGAACAGCTCGAGTTGCCCCAGGCACGGGTTTCCGCGGACGCCTATGCACGACTGTGGCGGTTGCTGGCGCGGCGCTGCAACGATGAATTCTTCGCCATGGACCAGCGCGGTCTGCCCAATGGCAGCCTGGCTTTTCTGTGTCGTGCGGCGATGGCCCAGCCGACTTTGGGGACGGGCCTGGATGTCGCCTTGAGCTTTTTGTCGTTGATGCTCGAAGACTTGCAGCCGGCACTGGTCCGGCAGCAGAGTCTTGCCGAAATCGTCATTGGCGAACCGCGTGAACAGCCGCGGCGCGCTTTCACCTATTTCACTTTCTGGATGATTGTCCACGGCGTGGCCTGTTGGCTGGCCGGACGGCGTATTCCAATCTTGGCCATCGAGCTGCGCTGTGGCGAGCCACCGTTTTGTGACGACTACCGGGTGATGTTCTCGGAAAACCTGCAGTTCAATCGCCCGCGCACGCGGATGATTTTCGCCGCGGACTGCCTTGACCTGCCCCTGCGACGCAGCGAAGAAGAATTGCAACGCTTCCTCGCCGAGGCGCCCGGAAACATCCTGGTCAAGTACCGCGACCCGGCCAGCCTGGCACGTCGTATCCGCCATGACTTGCGGCAGTTGGACCCTGGTCACTGGCCTGACGTCGACAGCCTGGCACGTCATCTGTGCCTTTCGGCATCTACCCTGCGCCGCCGTCTGGCTGAGGAAGGGCAGACCTATCAAGGGCTCAAGGACAGTGTGCGCAGGGAGCTGGCGATTACCTGGCTGGCTGAAGTAGAACTCGGGTTTACCGAAATTGCCGAACGCCTTGGCTTTGCTGACAGCAGTTCGTTCTACAAGGCATTTCGCAAGTGGTTCGGTTGCAATCCGGGCCACTACCGAACGGTGATCCTGCAAGGACAGGCACCGGGCTGAGGGCGAGTGTTTTCCATCTGCATTAGTGGTAATGGGCGGTGGAAGCTTGATGGTTACGACTATCACAGGGAAGACCATCATGACCCAAAGCCAACCTAGCGCTGAGCCGGTTGCCGTTGCGCAAAAAATTGCCAATGCCACCGATGATTTCATCCAGGCACGTCATCCTGCCTGGTTGCTGCGCGCTTCACCTGAGCAGATCAATGCCGTGCGCGATTGTATGCAGGCCCATGCTTTGACTCAGGATCACTTGCATCAGGCATGCGCCGGGCTCACGTCCCCGGACGAGCTTGCCGTCAGCAGGCTTCAGCCGTTGTTGCAGGGTCCCCTCAAGGTAAAGGCAAAGCTACGTGAGCTTTATTGGCGGGAGCTGAGACGCTCATTTCGAGTTCCCCCTGGAGGGCTGCTGCCTGAGGACACTATCCGCTATGTCCATCAGCCAGCGTTGCAGCGATTGATGCAGAACTTCGAGCCTGATGCGAGTTTCTTCCTCGGCACCGGCCTCGCTTCTTCGGACAAGGATCCGGTGACCGACCAGGCTGATCTGGTCAGTACCGAGGTTGACGTCTTGGCCTTGTTTTGTCGCGAAGATGATATGGGCGAGGACTACCAGAGGCATCTTGGGCAGGCCTTCGATGAGCGAACGCAGAGCATCCTGGCCCAGGACAAGCGAAAAGGGCTGGCGCTGGCGGCGGAGATCGCCGTGATCAAGGATGAGATTGTTCAGTCGGACTTGCTGATGTTACGCCAACTGGTGGCGGAATCGTCGTTGCCTCACGCGCCGGGGCCTGATTGGCGCGTCATGCAGTTCAAACTACTGGGCTGTCAGATTGATGGCGCTTTGGCGGTTGAGCATCGCGATGCTAGCGGACAGGTGCAGCGCGTAATGCTGTACCTGCCTGACGCTCCGGGGCGCTCCTTGTTCGGTTTCGATTCCTGGGCGCAGTTGAATGCCGGCTTAGCTGTGGATCTGCGCCGTGCGGACATTGATGGCTACTTTCGTCAAAGAGTCAGTCTTGGGCAGTTGCCAGGCTTTCTCAACACCTTGGGTCAACGCCTGGCGGATTCCTCTCCTGACCTGGAACCGACCGGTGCGATTCCCTCTATTGATATCTTCGACAGTCTGGCTGCTCATCAGGTCTGGCGCATCAAGGATGATGCCCGCAAGATCCTGGTGCCGACAGCGGATGCCGATCACGCGGCATCCCGGCAGCGTATTGAGGCGTTGCAGGGCGTCGGCCTGATCCTGGTCAACGTGGCAGGGTTGTTCGTACCTGTAGTGGGGGGGCTGTTGCTGGCGCAGACGGCCGTGCAAATACTCTCGCAAACGTTCGAAGGCGTGCGTGACTGGTCTCGAGGCCATCAGCACGAAGCCCTGGAACACCTGCTTGGCGTGGTTGAAACCGTGGCGGTCGGGGCCGCGGTAGCGGCCGGGGCGCAGGTAATAGCCCGGGGTTTCAAACGCAGCAGTTTTGTTGACGGTTTGGTGCCCATCAATACAAACGAAGGTGCCAAACGGTTGTGGTCCGACGACTTGCGTGTCTATGCAGCGTCAGATGTGCCCGCGCAGACACAGGTGCTGGACAACGGTCTGCACGGCAATGGTCAGCGCCAATGGTGGCGGCATGACAATGCTTACTACGAGGTTCGCCAGCGCCAGGGTCGTTGGCATTTGCAGCATCCGCAACGGGAAGGGGCCTACGCACCTTTGTTGCAGTTCAACGGAGAACGCGGCTGGCGCCTGGGCTTTGAGCGTCCTCTTGAGTGGCAAGGCAGCGCACTGCTGTTGAGTCGGCTGTGGCCCGAAGCCGCCAATCTCGATGCTCAGCGGATCGGGCAGATCCTGCAGGTGGCAGGCGTCGATGAAGATGAACTGCGCGGTCTGCTGGTGGAGAACCGGTCAATGCCGGTGAGCCTGCGCGACACGCTGGAGCGCTTCAGTGTCGATGCAAGGATCGAGGTGTTTTTCACGGCGCTGGCACAATCCTTGACTGCCCAAACGGATCTGGAGTTTTACAGCTGGTGTCAGACGCAAATCGATACTGCTGGCCTGAGTGCAGCCGAGCAGCGTGCCGAAATACTGGATCAGACCAACTATTTGCGCGAGGGGCTGTTTGCGCACTTCACCCGCCAGTACTTGCCCGCTGATGACGGGTTGGCATTGCTCCGCCGGGATTTCCCCGGGTTGCCGGATGCTTATGCTTTGCACCTGCTGCAGCAAGCGAATGACGCCGATCGGCTGCGCATGGCCGAGGAACAACGCATTCCGCTGGCGTTGGCAGAGCAGGCGCGGTCGCTGCTTCGCCATGCCAGATTGACCCGGATGCGTGAAGGATTGTTTCTACGCAGCAGCTACCAGGCCGACTCGATTGACCTGGCCTTTAACCTGTTGCGCAAGCATGCGAGTTGGCCGGGTAGCATCAACCTTGAGTTACGCGAAGGTTCCGACAGTGGCCGCCGCCTTGCGGTGCTGGACCCGCAGAACGAAGACGTGCGTGTGATGGTGTGGCGCGGCGGACGCTTTTGGCTGTACGACAACCTGGGTCGGCCATCGGGTCTCGAGATCCGCGAGCCGGCAGGCTTGCCTGAAGTGCTGCTTGCCGTCTTGCCGGATACCGAGCGCACGCGTTTGCGCTGGACTGGAAGTGATGCCGCAGATCAGGTAGAGCGAGACTTGCAACGCTGGTTGCCGACAAGCCGCCAGCAACTCGAGCGGCTGCTGGGCTGGCGTGAGGTCAAGCCCTGGTTCAATCCAGGTCAGCGCCTGGCCGATGGTCGGGTTGGCTATTTGCTGAGTGGGCGTGGGGCAGGGCGCAACCAGGCCGAAAGCACGCTGCGTGACCGGATCCGTACGCTTTATGTCGGTTTCAGTGAAAATGAGGTGGAAGATTACCTCAACATGCTGCTGCAGTCGCGTGTTTCGGCCTTCGATGTTCTGCTGAACCAGGAGCACCAGTACCAGCTCTTGGATGCGGCTCTGGCTAGTTGGGAGACCGACACCACACAACGGTCCACACATCGTGCGCGCCAGGCCATTGCCGAAGAGTTGCGGCGTTGCTGGCGATTGCAGGGCGATCCACTCAGGGATCACAGTGGGCAATCGCAGGGCATGCGGCTGAGCTTGGCCGGCTCGGCAATTCATGAGTTACCGGAGCTGCCCGTAGGGGTTGATTTCACCCATGTCTCCGATCTCAGGCTGATCGGCCTCCAATTGCAGCGACTTCCAGCCAACTTCCTGCAGTGTTTCAGTGGGGTTCGCTGGCTGAACCTGAGCAGTAATGTGCTGACTGTGCTGCCTGCGGGTATTGAACGGCTCAACGAGCTACGTGTTCTGCGACTGAACGAAAACCGTATTCAAATGACCCAACTCAGCACGCAGGTACTGGTCAACTTGCCACGGCTAGGCGTCTTGAACCTAAGTGACAACCCGCTTGGGTCGATCAGCCTGCAGACTCCCCAGCGTTCACGCTTGAGTGAGTTGTATCTGCGCAACTGCAGGCTACGGGTCTTGCCATCCGGTCTAGTCGGGTGCGGATTGCTTGAGCATGCTGACCTGCGCGATAACCAGATTACCAATGTACCGGCAGAGATACTTCGAGCGCCGTACTCATTCCGACGAGCGTTGTCATTGCAGGGCAATGCCCTGCCCAGGGCGATCATGACGAGTCTGCGTGCACCCGATCCATTGGTTATCCGCCCCTTGGCGTCCGACATGCAGCCCAGCAGAGATACGTGGACTCAGGCCATGGACCCCCAATTGCAGCAACAACGCGGCGCATCATGGGACCGTTTGCAGGCCGAGCCAGGTAGCCAGGATTTCTTCCAGTTAATCAGCGAGCTGTCCGGTACCAGCGACTTTCGACAGGCCCGCGAGGATCTGGGGCGACGGGTATGGGAGGTACTCGACGCGGCACTGGAAAACACAGAACTTCGTCAGGAGTTGTTCAACCTGGCCGCCAGCCCGCGCACCTGTGTGGATAGCGTCGCTTCGTGTTTCAGTACACTGGAAGTCCGGGTCTTTGTTGCGCGCGCCTTGCAGCGCAGCGTGCCTGAGCAGGCCCGGGCTGCGCGCCTGGACATGGCCAGACGACTGTTCCGCCTGGATCAGGTCGAGCAGATCGCACGTGCGGACATCCAATCGCGCAGCGCTGCCGGGCGGGGCGTCGATGAGATCGAGGTGAGCCTGGCCTATCGCAGTGGCCTTGCGCATCAGCTTGGTTTGCCGGGGCAGCCCAGCACGATGCAGTTTCAGGCCGTTGCCAGGGTCAGTGACGCACAACTTGCCGATGCTGCCCAGGCTGTTCGGGACGCCGAAAACAGTGAAGCGCTGGCGGCACATATCAGTCAGCGGGACTTTTGGCTGGAGTATCTGCGCCGCGAGTACGCTGAGCGTTTCAGCGCTGTTGAGCAACCTTTCTGGGATCGGCTAGGCGAACTGAGCGAAGAGAATGAAGGTGTTTATCTGGAGCAGGCCAATCAGCTGGCCAGCGAGCGCGAGCAGGCGCTCAAGACGTTGGCACTGGACCTGACCCGTGAGGCACTGGCCGCTGACCGGGCTGGCGAAGGGGGCAATTGAGAGCAGCCTCGGGGCGCGGCCAAACCAGTCATCCAGTTTGACAGCTTTGGCCATTGTCCCTGGGACCGTCCGGCGCGACTATCGTCAGATTCATGGTGCTACTCCAACAATAAGAACCAGGAGTCTGACGATGCGTGATTATTCCGTGGCCGCAAGCAGCTTCGACTATCCCCGGGTGGCCAGCGCAACCCTGTTTGGCAGTCTCGATGCGCTCAATGCCTGTGTCGAATGCTGTGACCGGCATGTCGGCGGCAATCGTGTTGCACTGAACTGGGAGGGCCGCGATGGCAGCAGCGCCCAGTACAGCTTCGAGCAGTTGCAACAGTCCGCCGCGCGCCTGGCCAATGTGCTCAAGGCCCAGGGGGTGGGCGTCGGGGACCGGGTCGCCGGGTTGATGCCGCGTACCGCCGAGTTACTGATCACCGTACTGGCCACCTGGCGCCTGGGTGCGGTGTATCAACCTTTGTTCACTGCCTTCGGACCTAAAGCCATCGAGCATCGGCTGGAACAGTCGGGCGCCAAGGTAGTGGTCACCGAGCCACTCAACCGCAGCAAGCTCGACGATGTGCATGGGTGTCCGACGATTATCTGCGTCGGTGCCCGGGACGGATCCGGTGATGTCGATTTCCACACGGCGCTGGCGGCTGCCAGTGATCGCTGCGAGCCGGTGTTGCTGGGTGCCGACGCGCCGTTCCTGCTGATGTTCACCTCCGGTACCACCGGCCCGGCCAAGCCGCTGGAAGTACCGTTGCGTGCCATCGTCGCCTTCCAGGGCTATATGCGCGATGCCATCGATTTGCGCCCTGAAGACAACTTCTGGAATCTCGCCGACCCGGGCTGGGCCTACGGCCTTTACTACGCCGTCACCGGACCGCTGGCACTGGGCCATTCCACGACCTTTTTCGATGGCCCGTTCAGCGTTGAAAGCACCTGCCGGGTCATCAACAAATACGCCATCAGCAATCTTGCCGGCTCGCCTACCGCCTACCGTCTGTTGATCGCGGCCGGCAGCGAATTCAGCGCACCGATCAAGGGCCGTCTGCGGGTGGTCAGTAGCGCCGGCGAGCCGCTCAACCCGGAAGTCATCCGCTGGTTTGCCGATGAGCTGGGGGTAACCATTCACGACCATTACGGGCAAACCGAGCTGGGCATGGTGCTGTGCAACCACCATGGCCTGCAGCACCCGGTGCACCTGGGCTCGGCGGGGTTTGCCATTCCCGGTCACCGCATCGTCGTGCTGGACGAGCAGGCCAACGAGCTGCCGGCCGGCCAACCTGGCATTCTCGCTGTGGACCGCGAACAGTCGCCATTGTGCTGGTTCGCTGGCTATCACGGTTTGCCGACCAAATCCTTCGTCGGCAAGTACTACCTCAGCGGTGACACTGTCGAACTCAACAGCGACGGCAGCATCAGTTTTGTCGGCCGCAGCGACGACGTAATCACTACCTCCGGTTACCGGGTCGGGCCCTTTGATGTCGAGAGTGCGCTGATCGAGCACCCGGCAGTGATCGAGGCTGCCGTAGTTGGCAAGCCGGACCCGGAGCGTACCGAACTGATCAAGGCCTTCGTGGTGCTGGCGAGTGGTCAGCAGCCCAGCGAGGAGCTGGCCGAAGCACTGAAACAGCATGTGCGTCAGCGCCTCTATGCCCACGCGTATCCACGCGAAATCGAATTCGTCAGCGAGCTGCCCAAGACCCCGAGCGGCAAGCTGCAGCGTTTCATCCTGCGCAACCAGGAAATAGCCAAACAACAAGCCGCCCTGGCCTCGACCGCCGGCGCCTGAGGAAAGACCATCATGCAGATTGCCAACAAGAACTTCATCGTCAGCGGCGCCGCCTCAGGGCTGGGCGCTGCTACCGCGCAGATGCTCATCGAAGCCGGTGCTCAGGTGATGCTGGTCGACCTCAATGCCGAGGCGGTCGCCGCCAAGGCTCAGGAGCTGGGCGCCAAGGCGCGCTTTGCGGTCGCCGACATTAGCCAGGAAGCCGCCGCCAAGGCGGCGGTGGATGCGGCGACTGGCGCTTTCGGCAGTCTCCACGGGCTGGTTAACTGCGCAGGCATTGTCGGTGCCGAGAAAGTCCTGGGCAAGAACGGCCCACACGGTCTGGAAAGCTTCAGCCGAGTGATCAACGTCAACCTGATCGGCAGCTTCAACCTGCTGCGTCTGGCCGCCGCGGCCATGGCCGAAGGCGAAGCGGCTGCCGATGGTGAGCGAGGGGTGATCATCAATACCGCCTCGATTGCCGCCTACGACGGGCAAATCGGTCAGGCCGCCTACGCCGCGTCCAAGGGCGCGATCGCCAGCCTGACCCTGCCGGCGGCGCGTGAACTGGCGCGCTTTGGCATCCGCGTGATGACCATCGCCCCGGGTATTTTCGAGACGCCGATGATGGCTGGCATGACTCAGGAAGTGCGCGACTCGCTGGCCGCCGGAGTGCCGTTCCCGCCACGCCTCGGTCGTCCACAGGAATACGCTGCGCTGGCGCGGCATATCATCGAAAACAGCATGCTCAACGGCGAGGTGATCCGTCTTGACGGTGCCTTGCGTATGGCCGCCAAGTAATTGCAGGAGTACCTATCATGACCCTCGCCAATGATCCGATTGTAATCGTCAGCGCCGTGCGCACCCCCATGGGCGGCCTGCAGGGCGATCTGAAAAGCCTCACCGCGCCACAGCTGGGCGCTGCGGCCATCCGTGCTGCGGTCGAGCGTGCCGGGGTTGCCCCGGACAGCGTCGAACAGGTTCTGTTCGGCTGCGTGTTGCCAGCCGGTCTGGGCCAGGCGCCAGCACGCCAGGCGGCGTTGGGCGCCGGGCTGAGCAAGAGCACCACCTGCACCACCCTGAACAAGATGTGCGGCTCGGGTATGCAGGCGGCGATCATGGCGCACGACCTGCTGCTGGCCGGCAGTGCCGATGTGGTGGTGGCCGGCGGCATGGAGAGCATGTCCAATGCCCCGTACCTGCTGGACAAGGCGCGCAGCGGCTATCGCATGGGCCACGGCAAGATCATCGACCATATGTTCTTCGACGGCTTGGAAGATGCCTACGACAAGGGCCGTCTGATGGGCACTTTTGCTGAAGACTGCGCCGAGGGCAACGGCTTTACCCGTCAGCAGCAGGACGACTTCGCCATTGCCTCGCTGACTCGCGCCCAGCAGGCGATCAAGGACGGCAGCTTTGCCAGCGAAATCGTCCCGGTAGAAGTGACCGAGGGCAAGACGCAACGCCTGGTCAGTGACGACGAGCAGCCGCCCAAGGCGCGGCTGGACAAGATTCCCCAGCTCAAGCCGGCGTTCCGTGACGGCGGTACGGTTACGGCAGCCAACTCCAGCTCCATTTCCGACGGCGCTGCGGCCATGGTGCTGATGCGCCGTTCCCAGGCTGAAAAGCACGGCCTCAAACCACTGGCAGTCATCCATGGCCACGCTGCCTTTGCCGATACCCCGGCGTTGTTCCCGACTGCACCGATTGGCGCTATCGACAAACTGATCAAGCGCACCGGCTGGAACCTGGCCGAGGTCGATCTGTTCGAAATCAACGAGGCGTTTGCCGTGGTCACGCTGGCGGCGATGAAGCACCTGGACCTGCCGCACGACAAGGTCAATATCCACGGTGGCGCCTGCGCCCTGGGCCATCCGATTGGCGCTTCGGGCGCACGAATCCTGGTCACCCTGCTGGCCGCCCTGCGCCAGAAAGGCCTGCGTCGCGGTATTGCGGCGATCTGCATCGGTGGCGGTGAAGCAACTGCCATGGCCGTCGAGTGTCTGTACTGAGGTGCACCATGCTAGTCAATGACGAACAACAGCAAATCAGTGACGCGGTCCGTCAGTTCGCTCAGGAGCGCCTGCGGCCGTTTGCCGAACAATGGGACCGTGAGCATCGCTTTCCCAAGGAGGCCATCGAGGAGATGGCCGAACTGGGTCTGTTTGGCATGCTGGTGCCGGAGCAATGGGGCGGCAGCGATACCGGCTACGTGGCCTACGCCATGGCGCTGGAAGAGATTGCCGCTGGCGATGGCGCTTGCTCAACCATCATGAGCGTGCACAACTCGGTGGGTTGTGTGCCGATCCTCAAGTTTGGCAACGACGCGCAGAAGCAGCAGTTCCTCAAGCCTCTGGCCAGTGGCGCAATGCTCGGTGCCTTTGCGCTGACCGAGCCCCAGGCCGGCTCCGATGCCAGCAGCCTGAAGACCCGCGCCCGGCGTGAGGGTGATCATTACGTGTTGAACGGCTGCAAGCAGTTCATCACTTCCGGGCAGAATGCCGGGGTGGTGATTGTCTTCGCCGTGACTGATCCCGCTGCTGGCAAACGCGGCATCAGCGCCTTTATCGTCCCGACCGACTCCCCCGGCTATCAGGTTGCCCGGGTCGAGGACAAGCTCGGCCAGCACGCTTCCGACACCTGTCAGATCGTTTTCGACGATGTGCGGGTGCCGGTCGCCAATCGCCTTGGCGAGGAAGGCGAAGGCTACAAGATCGCGCTGGCCAACCTCGAAGGCGGCCGTATCGGTATCGCATCGCAGTCAGTGGGCATGGCTCGCGCCGCCTTTGAAGTGGCCCGCGACTACGCGCGTGAGCGCCAGAGTTTTGGTAAAGCGCTGATCGAGCATCAGGCCGTGGCCTTCCGCCTGGCTGACATGGCAACCCGTGTCGCTGTCGCCCGCCAGATGGTCCTGCATGCCGCCGCACTGCGCGATGCCGGGCGTCCGGCGCTGGTCGAAGCGTCGATGGCCAAGCTGTTTGCCTCGGAAATGGCCGAAAAGGTCTGTTCGGATGCCTTGCAGACCCTCGGCGGTTATGGCTATCTGAGCGACTTTCCGCTGGAGCGTATTTACCGCGATGTGCGGGTCTGCCAGATCTATGAAGGCACCAGCGATATTCAGCGCATGGTTATTGCGCGCAATCTTTGAAGGGAGCAGCTTGCATGTCATTTGAAACCATTTTGCTGGACATCCACGGCAAGGTCGGTCTGATCACCCTCAACCGTCCGCAGGCACTCAATGCGCTCAATGCGCAGATCGTCGGCGAGATCAATCAGGCTCTGGATCAGCTGGAAGCCGACCCGAACATCGGTTGTGTCGTGCTTACCGGCTCGGCCAAGGCCTTTGCCGCGGGCGCCGATATCAAGGAAATGGCTGACCTGCGTTATCCGCAGATCTATGTCGATGACCTGTTCAGCGATGCCGACCGTATCGCCAACCGTCGCAAGCCGGTCATTGCGGCGGTATCCGGTTTCGCGCTTGGCGGTGGTTGCGAGCTGGCGATGATGTGCGACTTCATTCTCGCCGCCGACAATGCCAAATTCGGCCAGCCGGAAATCAACCTCGGCGTATTGCCCGGTATGGGCGGTACCCAGCGTCTGACCCGTGCCGTCGGCAAGGCCAAGGCCATGGAGCTGTGCTTGAGCGGTCGTCTGATGGGCGCCGAGGAAGCCGAGCGGGCAGGGCTGGTGGCACGCGTAGTACCGCAGGCCGAATTGCTCGAAGAAGCCTTGAAGGTGGCGGCAACCATCGCCAGCAAGTCGATCCCGATGACCATGATGGTCAAGGAAAGCGTCAACCGTGCCTTCGAGGTCAATCTGGCAGAAGGCGTGCGCTTCGAACGCCGGGTGTTCCATGCCGCCTTCGCCACCGAAGACCAGAAGGAAGGCATGGCGGCGTTCATCGCCAAGCGCGAAGCGCAGTTCAAGGACCGTTGAAAACAAGGGGCTGCTACGCACCGGTGCGAACCAGCCCCTATTTCTCTTGCTACAAACTGAAGAAGTACTTTGCTGCTGATGCCGCATTGATGGGCGCGCGGTAAACGTCGACGGTTTTTCCGGTGCGGACATCGATCATGCTGGACCCGGCGGCATGGCGCTGGGCGGCAGTTTTCAGGTGCCCGACGATGAAGCCTTCGCGCGGTGTGCTCATGACGGGATAGTGGAAGTGGGCATACCACAGCCCCGTGTCATGGTGGCTGATCTCGTATTCGTCGAGAAAATCGTCTGCCCGGCCTTTGACCTTGGCCAGTTGTCTGCGCGGGCCTGCAGTGCGTACCTGTACCTGATCGTGATCAATCAGGTACTGCACCTCACCCATTCTCGGGTTCTGTCTTAACGCAGCTTGGGTCCGCAGCTCCAGAGCCTGGGCCATGAGGGTTTGGGCCAGCTCGTCGAGTGCCCTCATCGTCAGCGCAGCATCCTCGGCGCGGGTTGCCTCATCGGTCTGGTTATCATCGGTCAAGCGCTGTTCGATGGCCTGACGCTCGGTTTTCAACAGCGATTGCTGGTGTTCAAGCAGCTCCTCGATCTCGATCGGCAGATAGCTGGCCGACGCTGTCGTTTGCAGGCTTTCAAGGACCTGGCGCGCGTTTGCCATCCGCGTACGGCTGTCCTTAAGCAAGCGTTTCAACGATCGTGATGTGCCTTGCGAAAGGCTGGGGGCCGGGCGCTCTGGTACTTCGATCCAGTCATCCTGCTGCCGTCGATAGGTGCGTGAGGGCGTCTTGTTGTCCGGGCCTGGAATGTCGACCAGCGAATCATCACCTGCCCGGGGTTGTGCCAGCAGCAGACCATTCTCGGTTGTCTCGATCAAGCCGGGCGCCTGATTGCGCAGTTGGTTGACTGTGCTGCTGGGCGGGTAGTCAGGAAATTCGGCCAGGTCCTGCTGCACACCATCGGTTATATGTTGTACATCACCACGCAGCTCGCTCAGTACCTGCAACTCAGCGGGGTCATTGAGCCGTGATTTCAGGTTGTCCAGCTGGCGCAACGTGGCACTGAGCTGCTCATCGATGCTACGCAGCAGGCGTACCTTCAATTCGACCGCAAGCTGCTCAAGACCGGTCAGACGCAAGCGTTGCGCGATACTCAGGTTGAGGGACTTCCAGGCACGGTCCAGCCAGTAGGTGCCCAGGTCGTCCAGTGAGTAGAGCAGGCTCAACCGGTTGAAGTTGTTTTCCGCCCGCAGGAAATGCCACATCAGATGCTCTGAGGTGGGTTCCAGGTTTGACTGTACCTGTTGATTGAGCTCGGCGATTTTTGCCTGGTGTCGACTGGCCAAACGCTTTAGCTGCCCGCGAGCGTCGTTCAGCGCCTCAGTACCGATGATCAATTGGTCAAGCAGCGACTTCATGGTGTCCAGGCGATTTCTGCTGATTCGCTTATCGGCTTCGGGAAGCCCTTCAAGCTCAGGCGTCTGATTGACCAGAGCGACCAGTTGCAAGCGCAGTGGACGATAGAGTTTTTTCAGTGAGCTATAGCTCGACCGCTCGCAGCGAACAAGCTCGTATAGCGCCGTTGCCCGCACCACTTTGTACTGTTGGAATGATTCGTCTTTGTTGCTTTCCTGCAGTGTGTGCAGATGCTCGGTCCAGAACCTGGCATAGCCTTGGGTTTTCTCCAGAAAGCTGCGCACCAGACGTTCATCGGTGGCGGTTAAGGCCATCTCCAGCACCCTGTCGCGTGTCGCTTTCTGGCTTTTGATCTGTTCAACGTCGCTGAGTAGTTTGGTTTTCAGGGCATCGCTTGCTTGCGCTCTTTCCTGTTTACGCTGCTCCACTTGCTTGCTCAACGGCATACCTGCGCGCAACCGCAGCGCCAGGTCAAACCGCCAGCGACCGGCCTCGTCTCGGGCCAGCCAGGGGCCGGCGTCATCTGTGGTGGATGCCCCGACGACGCGCGGCTGCTCACGCTGTGGGTCAATCTCGACCCGGTAGACCTGATTGTCCAGACTTGCCCAGAGCTGATCGTTGTGCAGGAACAGGCCGCGTAGGGGACCGCTTGGTATCGGGCTGCGCAACTGTGACAGGGGGATGTTGGCCTGCAGCTTTGCCAACGCTATGCGTTGCGTTGCGCTGAGCGTGTGATCGGGGCGGGCCCAGCTGAATTCCAACGGGCTTTCATTGGCTTGGACAGGTATCAGCGGGGGTGGTGACGGCTCGGAGGGAATCGCCGGTAGAGGCTCAACGTCCTGCGTGTCCAGGCTCACACCCTGGTAGGAATGGGAGAACAACAGCACCGCGACGTTGACCAGCAGGTTGATCAGGCTGATACGGTGGCCCACCGGGTCGCGCTGGGCATCCGAGCGGATGAAGTCGGCCAGGGCAACACTCATCTGTACCAGCCAGGCGGACTTGGCCAGGGTGCTGCCTGCCAGGGGCAAGAGTGTGTTGAACAGCAGCCAGCCCAATGTCTGCCAGCGCGCCCAGCGCGTCGCCGCAGTGCTGCTGGACTGTGACTTGAAGTGCTGGATGGTTTCCTCGACACATGCCTGGTAGAGCGATGTACCGATGTCCGGTACGGAGGCTTCGAGCGAAAGCCTGGCTGGAGTCGGTGTACCGAATGGCACGCTGAAATCATCCTCGACGGAGTGATACAGGTGGGGCTCCATAAACCCGCCGTGAGCATAAATGCGGCGGGATGCTTCGGGCAGCCGCTGGAGCAGATCGTCCTGCAGCTCTCCCGGGTGACTGATGGCAACGAACAGGGCCAGGCGGTCAGAGAACTCCAGCAAGGGTTGTGGATGCAAGGGGCGATAGAGCACACAAGGGCGTTCAGCCGGATTTTTAGGCTCGATCACCCAGGCGTTGTGCAGCAGGTCCGGCGTTGCCCCGGCCTCGCTGATCAAGCCCAGCGGCCGCATCAGCCAGTCTTCTGGCGTGGCCGGGGGCAACGCCTGGAATACTTGGCTGATGCCGTTCACCGCGGTCTCGCTCAAGCTGTTGTCACGCAGGTGCAGTTCCAGGGCGAATGCGGGGATCTGTGTGCGTAACTGGGCAGCGAACAGGCGCTGGCGTAGTTGTCGCTGGTCAGCGTCATCGAGCATGTTGTGCTTGAGCATTTGCGGGTAGGACGTCCCGATGTCCAGCGTACTGATTAGCTGACGCATGTAGCGTTCGTCCAGCCAGGCAGGCAAGGTCTGCCCTGAAGCCGAGGTCAGTTCGACCCGGCCGGGTGCCAGCAGGCCGAGGTTGCCGATCGCTAGCTGGGCCAGTGAGAAGCGCACTGGATGCACCGTTCCATCGATGATCAACGCGTCCTGGCCGGGTATCGCTGCGGCTTCGACCTGATGGTTGATGACCACAACGTCGCGAACTGCCAGATCGCTGCCCGGATGGTCAGTATTGATTTGCTTCGCCAGCTGCTGGTAGCTGAACGATTCGGCGTCGTCTATTCCATCGAGCCAGAATTGCCCCGCTGCGTCGTCGTAGCTTTGGGCTGCATCGAGGAGCATCGCGCCATAGCGGCGCATGAGTGGACCTGTGGTGTTGCGCAGCCAGTCTGGAAGGTGTTCGACAAGTTGCCTGCGCAGATTCTGCTCCGTGGCACTGCACAGGGTGATCATGGAAGTCAGGCGGTCCATTTCGAGACTCATCAGCGGGGCGCTGTACTCGGATTGATACTGCTGCGCCAATGCGGCAATGGTCCGCAATTGTTGATGGAGTACTCCCTGGGCCTGCGCCTCGAAATTGTTGGTTGTTGTTTGCGTCAGTTGCAGCTTCGGGCGCGAGGCGGTCAGGTTCGGCCAGAGTCGGCCAAGCCCGTCGAGCAGTGCTTGGCGTGAGGCAATCGGAACTAGCTGTCCGGAGGTTGTGTAAATCAGTGTGACAGAACGTTCCGGGGCACTGTCTGGATGTTCGAGCAGTAGCGCACTGGCCAGATCGATATCGAGGTAGGCGCTGGCTGAGGTGTCCAGTTCGAGTTGCAGCAGGTCAAGCTTACTGGCATTGGGCCGGGCGCTACGGTCCTGGGGGGCAGGGTAGCTGTAGATCAGTCTGGCCATGGCAGCGGCACTCTGGCTCAACGTGCCAGCGTCGAAGTTGCTGTCGATGGCTGACTTGAAGTGTTGCCTGAGGTAGTCGGCATACCATTGCCAAGGCGTCTGCCCTGATCGGTCCGCTTCGCTCCAGAACGACACCAGGGCACGCTGGTATTGTTCCAGCAGGAAAGGACCGCATTCATTGATCAGCTGTTCAATGGCATGCAGGTCGATGTCAACGGCGCTTTGCGGGTCTGCGTCTTCATTGAGGCTGAGAAAGTCCTCTCCAGAGGTAAGGTTAAGTGTCGCACGACGGCAAAATCGCTCCGCCAGGGATTGGTACAAGGGCCGCACGTAAGTCTTTTGCGGTGTGCTGTCGATGCTGACCAGAAAGAGCAAGAGAGGGTCGTGATGACTTATCTTGCGCTCGGACCATTGCTCGACCAGGAGGCGTGCGCATACCTCGAACAGGGTCGGGCGCAGACTGAAATGATCGGCGACAGCGCAATCGAGATCGGTGTTGAGGGCGAGACGTTCTTGCAGGCTCATAGGGGCGGCTCCACAAAGGGTGAAGCGCTGATTCAGCCGTAGGTATCGGTCAACAGGGTCGTAACGGGATAGCACCCGCGGCGACAGGACTTTCGGTTTCGGCAAGCGACTCTTGCTTGAGCTGTGTTCAGTGCCCGTTGCTGGGCTGGCAGCAGGGCAATTGTTACTGCATGTTAGGTATTTTCTGCTCCAAGGACGGGTAAACAGGCATGCCTTGGAGCGCTGGCGGGCAGGTCTACGGGGCCGATTGGCGGATTCCAGGCCGTTTAAGCCTGTTGCGCTGTCATTTTTGTTGCCCAGTGCGACGTGGCGCCTTAGACTCCCGCCCCTCGTAAATAGAGTGCCGTAGGGTGCTTGAAGAATTCCGCCGTCGGCGAACTGTCGGTGATGGCAATCCAATCGCTTAAATGCACGTTATTTTCATAGAGAAATCGATGACCAAGGAAAAGTTGCTGGCCATGCCGGCCGATGACTACATGAACGCCGAGCAACATGCGTTCTTCACCAAGTTGCTGCAGTCGATGAAAATCGAGACCCAGGAGCGCATCGAACAGAGCCGCATAGCTATCGAGAGTCTGGACACTCCAGCTGACCCTGCAGATGCCGCCTCTGTTGAAGAAGAACGTACCTGGTTGGTCAACGCTATCGATCGCGACCAGCGCCTGTTGCCACAACTGGAGATGGCCCTGGAGCGAATCAGGGACGACAGCTTTGGTTGGTGTGACGACAGCGGTGAGCCAATTGGCCTCAAGCGCCTGCTGATCAGTCCGACCACCAAGTACTGCATCGAAGCTCAGGAGCGTCACGAGCAGATCGACAAGCACCAGCGTCAGGCCTGACAGCCAGCCTTTCCAAGGCCCCGCGGAGCGATCCTCGGGGCCTTGGTGCTTTTCGTCTGTTTGTTGCTTGCGATGCAATACAGCTATACCGGCAATAGCTTTTTCCGCCGCGGAAGCGGGCGTATGATGGTGATATCGTTAGGTTGCTAATTAAATTCCGGAGGGAATGATGGATAGCCGAGTCGATGTCGCCGTGATGATTGGCAGTGGCGTTCCTGCGTCCCTGCAAACGGTTGGCAAGCGTGTTTGTTGGGTAGTGCTGGTCAATGGCGAGCGGCGTGGCACTGCGTTCGCCAGCCGTGATGAGGCTGAGGAATGCCGGCTTGCATGGCTGGAGCAATTACGCGGCAAGCAACAGCCTGGAGCAGTACGCCAGGCTGTTTGAAGGCGGGCTCAACGCTCCAGTGTTCGCGCCAGTTCGCAGGCATCGATGTGTCGGCAGCGAAAACCTTTCACTTGCCCGGTAGTGTGCTCGGTGATGTGGAAGAAGTTGACCCCGGCAGGCACCACGATGTAGCGCGTGCTATGCGCGCTTGAACCTTGGTTTGTAATATTGAGGTAAGAAATGTTGCTTGCCTCTCGACGGATTTCGGTATTTTCGTGCATATTCCTTCCCTGTGATATGTAGATTGATCCGGGGGCCCGTTCTGCCGAGGGGCCTGGATGTATCTATCGCATTTTCCTGGCAGTTTTGATGTCAGAAAGTACGTTTCCGTTGACGGAAATCCGCCGAATGCCTGTCGTGAGGTTTTGGCTGGCCTGCAAGGATGACGAATCCTTCAGGCTGCAGCACCCGCCCGCACAGACGCTTCGTGCTTATACCCATTAGTCTTTCAGACTTCGACATTGAAGTGACGTTGCCTTCACGGAGCCATGCTGTTCCTGTGGGGAGGCGTCGTGTAATCGGTTTGAGGAATTCTTCATTGGCAGTCAGTAATCTGGATACACACGCCTTGTTTGTGCTTGGCGATCTTCGGGCCAAACTGGTCAAACAGTTTCAATCGCGTTTTGTTTATGTCACCGAACAGAACGCGGAAGGCCTGTACATGGCCGAAATCGACACTGAAACCGCGCTGGTTGTCGATGACAAGCAGCGATTGGAACTCAAGGTCGGTGATCATTTCCGCGCTGCGGTATTGCCCAGTCGCGAAGGTGGCAAGCTGGAAGTTCGTTTCCGTGATATCAAACTTACCGTCTACGGTCTGGGTGATTATGCGTTTGTTTCGGTACCTGAAGGTGAGGGCATCGTCCTGCGTGAAGGCCAGGGCGTGGTGATGATCTTTGCTGCTCACGAGCAACTGCAGGAAGGCCTGGGCAAGATCCTCAAGGCTGCCACCGGCAAGGCGGCGAAATGGCGCAAAGGCGAGCTGACCACGTTCAAGGCCAGCGAGTGAGCGAGCCGGATGATGCCTCACTGGGGCGTGCCGATTTTCATGCGCGGCATCAGGCCCAGGCCCGTGAGCAAGCCGAGCAGTGGCTTGCGCAACGTGAGCGGCTGCAGGGGCGCTGGTTCGATTGGGTGGCCAGCCAGTTGTATCAGTTGAGCCCGCCTGAGTATGCAGCCATGGTCCGCCGCGAACTGCAGGCGCTGACCCAATAGCGCTTAGTGGCCACGATCACGCCCGCTACTGACTTCCTCTGGCACGTCATCACCAGCCATGCGCTTGCGAAACAGTGCAGCGCGTGCCAACAGCAAGGTGGTCACCGGCACCGTGATTGCCATCAGGATCGGGATCAGCCAGGCATGCAGCACAGGCCCTTGCTTGAGCGCCGAAAAATACAGGATCGAGGCCAGTGCGACGCACCAGGTTCCCAGGGTCGAGGCCAGGGCCGGCGGGTGCATGCGCTGAAAGAACGCTTTCAGGCGGATCAAGCCCACCGCCCCGCTCAGGGCGAACAGGCTGCTCAGTAACAGTAATGCGGCAACCAGCAACTCGACCCAGAAAGGCAGTTCGTTCAGGTTATTCATTCGATCACCTCGCCACGCAACAGGAATTTGGCCAGGGCAAACGAGCCGACGAAGCCGAACAAGGCAATCAGTAGTGCCCCCTCGAAGTAGGTGTCGCTGGCATAACGAATACCCAGTACCAGCATCATCAGCATCGCCAGGATGTACAGGTAGTCCAGCGCCAGAACCCGGTCCTGGGCCGAAGGGCCGCGAAACAGCCGGAACAGGGTCAGGGCCATGGCCAGGGCAAAGATGAACAGGCTGGCGAGAATGGCATTGGCAAGCAGGCCAGTCATTCGAAGATCTCCATCAGCGGACGTTCATAGGTCTGTTTGAAGTGTTCGATAAATTGCGCTTCATCGTCCAGGTCGAATACATGCAGCAGCAGGATGCTGCGATCCAGTGCCAGCTCCGACCAGATAGTGCCGGGGATCACCGTGGTGATCATCGACAGCGCCGCCAGGCCGTGGGCGTCGCGCAGGTCCAGTGGAATATGCACGAAGCGAGAACGCGGCGCACGACGCTTGGCAGACCAGACCCCACGAGCCACTTGCAGGTTGGAGATCAGCACGTCAATGCCGACTCGCATGATCAGGCGCAGGACCGTCCAGGGGTGGCGGATGCGTACTGTCACGGGCCGCAACGGTGCCATCAGCAGTGGCGCAAACACGCCCAGCAAGACAGCAAGCAACAGGTTGCCCGGGCTTACCGAGAGGTTCAGCAGCAACCACAACAGGCACAGGGACAACGACAGCAGCGGAGCGGGAAACAGGCGTCTCATGGTTGCACCTGTGCGCTGGCGGCCTGGCTGGTGGGGCCGGGGATTGGCCGGGTAGCGAGCACCGCGCTGACATATTGCTCAGGGTCCTGAAGGCTTGCAGCGGTGTCCTGGGTATAACGCAGCAGCGGTTCAGCGCGTATGCTCAAGGCGATACACAGCCCGAGCAGAACCACGATGGGAATGCACTCATAGCGACGCAGTGCCGGCGAGGGGCGATCCTGAGGTGTCCAGAAGCGCTGGATGCCGACGCGGGCCAGGGCAACCAACGAGGCCAGGCCGGAGAGTATCAGCAGCGCTACCAGGGTCCAGCCCTGGATCGAGAGCGGTTGCTCGGGGGTGGTGCCCAGACCCTGGGGATTGAACAGTGCAGCAATCAGGCTGATCTTGCCGATAAAGCCTGAGAGTGGCGGCATGCCGATGATCAGCAGCGCACAAGCGATAAAGCTCAAACCGAGGAAGGCCATGGTCCAGGGGATCACCTGGCCGATGACGGCCTTCTGTTCGTCATCGAGGTTGATGCCTTTCGGTGGGTGCAAGGATTCGAGCGGTGAAGGGTGGCAGTCGTCGTCATCCAGTGGCAGTTCGTTGGCCGAGCGCGAACGCTCGATCAGCTCGGCCAGCAGGAACAGGGCGCACAAAGCCAGGGTTGAGCTGACCAGGTAGAACAGCGCCCCGGCCGTCAATGCGGTCTGACCAAAGCCGATGGCCGCCATGAGCGTGCCCGCCGAAGCCAGGATGCTTATGCTCGCCATACGCTCCAGGCGCTGGGCGGCAAGGATCGACACGGCTGCGCAGCCCAGCGTTGCCAGGCCGCCATAGACCAGCCATTCGCCACCAAAGAAGGATGAGGCGCCCGCCTGACCGGAAAACAGCAACGTCCACAGGCGTAGCACGGTATAGATGCCAACCTTGGTCATGATTGCGAACAGCGCCGCCACGGGTGCGCTGGCGGCGGAGTAGGCCGGCACCAACCAGAAGTTCAACGGCCAGATCCCGGCCTTGGCCAGGAAGGCCGTGGCCAGGATAGCAGCACCTGCGTGCAGCAGGCCGCGGTCGGCTTCCGGCACCAGCGGGATTTTCAGGGCCAGGTCGGCCATGTTCAGGGTGCCGGTGACACCATAGAGCATCGCGGCACCGACCAGGAACAGCGACGAGGCGAACAGGTTGATGGCGATGTAATGCAGGCCGGCCTTGACTCGCGCCCGCCCGGAGCCGTGCAGCAGCAAACCGTAAGACGCCGCCAGCAGTACCTCGAAGAATACGAACAGGTTGAACAGGTCGGCAGTCAGAAATGCCCCGTAGAGGCCCATCAGCTGAATCTGGAACAGCGCGTGGAAGCTGGCCCCGGCGCCGTCCCAGCGGGCCATGGCGAAAATCAGTGCGCTGACACCGACGATCCCGGTAAGCACCAGCATCAATGCCGAAAGTCGGTCAACCACCAGTGCGATGCCAAACGGTGCCGGCCAGTTGCCCGGCAGGTAAACACCAATCGAGCTGGCTTGCCCCTGGGCCTGGACCCACAGCAGCAAGGTAATCGAGATTGCCAGCCCCAGGAGGCTGGAGAACAGGTTAAGGCGGGCCTTGAGGGGCCTGCGTTTTTCGCCCAGCAGCAACATCAGTGCCGCAGTGAGCAGCGGCAGCAGGATCGGCGCAACAATCAGTTGATTCATGAAACTCATTCGTTGGGCTCCCGGCCGTCCACGTGGTCGGTGCCGGTCAGCCCGCGCGATGCCAGCAGCACCACCAGAAACAGTGCGGTCATGGCAAAGCTGATGACGATGGCGGTAAGCACCAGGGCCTGGGGCAGGGGATCGGTATAGTTGAGCAGGTCCTGGGGCACGCCATCCTTGATGATCGGCTCCTTGCCGATGAACAGGCTACCCATGCTGAAGATGAACAGGTTGACGCCATAGGACAGCAGGCACAGGCCCATCACCACCTGGAAGGTTCGCGGGCGCAGGATCAGCCAGACCCCGGAGGCAGCGAGTACACCAATGGCGATTGCGATGACTTCTTCCATCAGGCGGCTCCTGTCTGGGTGGCTTTGGGCTGGCTGGCCGGACGGTGTCCGCGCACCGACTGGTGAGCCAGGGCAGTAAGAATCAACAGGGTCGAACCGACCACCACGGTGAAGATGCCGACATCGAAGAACAATGCACTGGCGAAATGGATATCGCCCAGCAGCGGCAGATGCAGGTGTGCGGTGTGCGTGGTCAGGAAGGGGTAGCCGAGCAGCATCGCGCCGCCGCCAGTGAGGGTGGCGCAGAGCAAGCCGGTACCCATCCAGCGCAACGGACGCAAGCTCATTTGCGCTTCCACCCACTGGGTGCCTGCGACCATGTATTGGAGGATGAAGGCCACCGACATCACCAGTCCCGCGACAAAACCACCGCCGGGTTGGTTGTGTCCGCGCATGAACAGGTACATCGATACCACCAGGGCAATTGGCAGCAGCAGGCGCACCAGCACCGCCGGAACCATCATGAAGCCCAGCGCCGTGTCGGCAGCCTGACGCGGGTTGACCAGATCGGTGACCACGTCAGGTGCCAGCAGGCGTTGCTGGGCCGGTAGTTGCATGCTCTCGCGGGGAGGACGGAAGCGCCGCAACAGGGCAAACACCGCCAGCGCCACGGCAACCAGCACGGTCACTTCACCCAGGGTGTCGAATCCGCGGAAGTCGACGAGCATGACATTGACCACGTTGCTGCCGCCGCCCTCGGGCAGAGCGCGGCTCAGGTAGAACGAAGAAATGTCGTTGGGGGTCGGGCGCGTCAGCATCGCATAGGACAGCAGCGCCATCCCGGTACCCACCAGCACTGCAAGAATCAGGTCGCGCAGGCGCCGCAGGCGTGCCTGCTCCTGGCTGCCAGGCAAAGGCGAAACCCCCTCGATACGTCGTGGCAACCAGCGCAAGCCGAGGAGGATCAGTACCGTGGTAACCACTTCAACCGCCAGTTGGGTCAGGGCCAGGTCCGGTGCCGAGAACCAGACGAAGGTGATACAGGTCATCAGGCCGCAGACACTGACCATGGTCAGGGCTGCCAGCCGGTGGTACTTGGCTTGCCAGGCGGCGCCCAGGGCGCAGGCAATAGCGATCAGCCAGAGCGTGACGAACACCCCGGAGCCCGGGATTTTCGGCCGGTCACCCCAGCTCAGGCCGCTTTGCAGCATCGGCAGCAGGCCTGCCAGGAACGCTACCAGCACTAGCATGAACAGCTGCTTTTGCAAGCGCCGGGTGGTCATGGTGCGCTCAAAGCGGCGGGCCATGCGCATCAGCTGCACCTGGCCGTGTTCGAACAGACGCTTGCCATTGAATCGTTCGATCAGTGGCGGATAAGGGAAGCGGCCCAGCTTGAGCTGGTTACGCAGTAGCAGGTAGAGCAGGATGCCGCCGCTCATGGCGATCAGACTCATGATCAGCGGCGCATTCCAGCCATGCCAGATCGCCAGGCTGTATTCAGGCAGCGTACCGCCCACTACCGGCAGCGCGGCGGCAGCCAGCAGCGGTCCGACCGACTGGGCCGGAAACATGCCGACCACCAGGCAGGTCAGCACCAGCAACTCGACCGGCGCGCGCATCCAGCGCGGCGGCTCGTGCGGGGTATGGGGCAGGTCGGTGGCCGGCGGGCCGAAGAACACATCGACGGTAAAGCGCAAGGCGTAGGCCACGCTGAACGTGCCGGCCAGGGTGGCGATTACCGGCAGGGCGGCTTCGATCCAGGCGCTGGAGTTGATGAACACGGTTTCGGCGAAGAACATTTCCTTGGACAGGAAGCCGTTCATCAACGGGACCCCGGCCATCGAGGCGCTGGCCACCATGGCCAGGGTCGCAGTGAACGGTATCAGCCGGAACAGGCCGCTAAGGCGCCGGATATCACGCGTGCCGCTTTCGTGGTCGATGATGCCTGCAGCCATGAACAGCGAGGCTTTGAAGGTGGCATGGTTGAGGATATGGAACACTGCCGCCACTGCCGCCAACGGGCTGTTCAGCCCCAGCAGCAGGGTGATCAGCCCCAGATGGCTGATGGTCGAATAGGCCAGCAGGCCCTTGAGATCGTTCTGGAACATGGCCGCGAAAGCACCCAGCAACAGGGTGCAGGCCCCGGCGCCGCCGACGATCCAGAACCATTCTTCGCTGCCGGAAAGTACCGGCCACAGACGTGCCAGGAGAAATACCCCGGCTTTGACCATGGTCGCCGAATGCAGGTACGCCGAAACTGGCGTCGGCGCAGCCATGGCATGTGGCAGCCAGAAGTGGAAGGGGAACTGTGCGCTTTTACTCAGGGCGCCGAGGAGAATCAGGGGGAGCAGGACGGGATACAGGGCATGATTGCGAATCAGCTCACCGGCAGCGAGGACCTTGTCCAGGTCATAGCTGCCAACCACATGGCCGAGCAGCAGCACCCCCGCCAGCAGGCACAAACCGCCAGCACCGGTGACCATCAGGGCCATGTAGGCACCGCGGCGGGCGTCGGCGCGGTGATGCCAGTAGCCGATCAGCAGGAACGAGAAAACGCTGGTCAGTTCCCAGAAGAATACGATCTGGATCAGGTTGCCGGAGATCACCAGGCCGAGCATTGCGCCCATGAACGCCAGGAAAAAAGCGAAGAACCGCGGTACCGGATCTTGCGGCGACATGTAGTAGCGCGCATACAACGACACCAGGGTACCGATACCCAGCACCAGCAGGGAGAACAGCCAGGCAAAGCCGTCCATGCGCAGGACCAGGTTCAGGCCCAGGCTCGGCAGCCAGAGAAATTCTTCGCGGATCACCCCTCCATGGGCAATCTGCGGGTACAGCAGGGCTACCTGGACGGTACCGACCAGAGCGACGAGCCCGGCAAGCAACGACTCGCTGTTGCGGGCGTTGTGCGGCAAGACAGCCGCCAGGCAGCTGCCGATGAACGGCAGAAGCAGTAGCACTATCAAGGACATAGATTTCTAATCTGCAGGAGTTTGTAAGGGATCATACGTGGCGTACCGTCGATCACCAACACAGAAGCTGTGGCAGAATTCTACAAAGGCGCTGTATCAAACGTTTTTTTTATAACAGTTTTTTTCAAAGGATAGACCGGTTTTGGCCTCTACAGCCCCGCTTCTTGTCCTTGTTCAGGCGCTTCAAGTACGTTGGGCGCCTGTTCCCGGCGTTTGATTTTCAGTTCGCTGACGATCACGGCAATGACAATCAGCAACCCGCCAAACAGCGCGATACCCGGCAAGCGCTCGCCTGCGATGCGTCCAACGATACCGGCCCAGACCGGTTCGCCTGCATAGATCAGCGTTGCCCGGGTCGGTGAAACCGATTTCTGCGCCCAGTTCATGGCCACCTGAATGACCGCGCTCATGGCGCCAAGACCCAGGGCGCTGAGCAGCAGCAGCCAGGAGAAATCCGGCAGTGGTTCCTGGGTAGGCAGCACCATCAAGAACGACAGCACCGAGGCCGTTGCCAGTTGCACCACTGTGACCCGGCGTACATCGACCTTGCCGGCATAGCGGCTGATCAGGATGATTTCCGCGGCGATTGCCACGGCACTGACCAGCGTGACGATCTCGCCGGTACTCAACTGCAGCGAGCCGCCTTCCGGGCCAGCCAGCAACATCAGGCCGACAAAGGCCAGGCCAATCCCCAGGCTTGGCATCAGGCCTGGACGCCGGCCCAGTACCAGCCATTGCAGCAAAGGCACAAAGGGCACGTACAAGGCAGTGATAAAGGCCGACTGGCTGCTGCTGATGGTCTGTAGTCCATAGGTTTGCAAGCCATAGCCGAGCATGATCGAGATCCCGATCAGTACGCCGGCTTTGAATTCGGTAGCAGTCAGTCCCGACAAAGCACGGGCCGAGACCAGGCCGACGAACAGGGTGGCAGCGGCAAAACGCAGGCCGACAAAGAACATCGGTCCGCTGACGGTCATGACGTTATGTACCAACAGGAAGGTTCCGCCCCAGAGCATGGTGATAAACACCAGGACCAGTTCGGCCCTGCTCAGCCGGAACGAAACGGAAGGGCGATCTGCGCGGTTAATGGAAGTCATGGCCTTGCACACGGAAGAAGGGCGACGCACAATTGCGGCGAAGTGGGCAGTATACTGCGCAAATACTATTGGTGAGCAATATAGTGCACAAACATTCCAGCCAGCGCGCCTCGGTGCTGCAACATGTCAGCCAAAACGTTCGTCGCCTGCGCCACGCCGCTGAACTCAGTCAGAATGCTCTGGCAGAAAAGTCCGGCGTCAGCCGACGCATGCTTGTGGCCATCGAGGCCGGGGAGAACAATGTCAGCCTGACCACCCTGGATCGCCTCGCCGAGGCGCTGGGAGTGGCCTTTACCGATCTGATCCAGGCCCCTGACAACCGCGACCCGAGCCGTATCAACGAGCTGGCCTGGGCCGGGGTCCATCCCGGCAGCCGCGCGGTTTTGCTGGCCAGTTCGGTCGCCAGTCGCGAGGTGGAGCTGTGGGAGTGGCGACTGGAGCCGGGCGAGGTTTATCAATGCGAAGCTGACGCCGATGGCTGGAGTGAGCAACTGTATGTGGCCGAGGGTTGCCTGACCCTTGCCATCGGCGATCAGCAACACGTGCTCCGGGCCGGTGACTTTTTCAGTTATGCCAGCAATTGCATTCATGCCTATCGCAACGATGGCGAGGTGGCTACGCGCTTTGTGCGCAACGTAGTGATCTAGTTGGCCGCATCGCGGTGGTTGCCAGACAGATAGTCCTCGGTGGTGATCACCTGGGCATAGGCGAATGCCAGTGAAGCCATGTAGGCCGCATGCACCTGGGCGGCAGGCACGGCCACACCATTGAATTCCAGGTCTCGGCTGGCGCAGGCATCATGGATCACTGTGACGGTATAGCCGAAGTCGGCTGCGGCACGGGTGAAGCCGTCAATGCACATATGGCTCATGCTGCCGATCACCGTCACCGCTTCGACTTTGTGCTCGTCCAGCAGCGCCTTGAGTTCAGTGTTCAGGAACGAATTGACTTTATGCTTGAGCACGACGGGTTCACTTGCCAGCGCGGCAACCTTGGGGTGGATCTGCGCACCTTCTGATCCCGGGGTGAAAAACGGTGCATCAGCCGATTCGAACTCATGGCGCACATGCACCACCAGGTCACCTTTGGCCCGGGTTGCGGCAAGAATTCTGGCGGCATTGTCGGCGGCGCGATCGGCACCATCCAGAGTCCACTTGCCACCTGGGAAGTAGTCATTCTGAATGTCGATGATGATCAGGGCGTGCTTGCTCATTTCAAAAGCCTCTATGGGTGAGTGGTTGTGGCCTGGTGATAGTTATAGGCTTGAGCGCTAGGCTTGCAGATTGGCGCGAACGACAAATTGGCGGGAAAAACTGACAATGACAAAAGGCTGCGACACGCTGGAAATCGGTCTGTTGGTCTACCCTGGCGCACAGGCGGCAGCGGTGCATGGGTTAACCGACCTGTTCGCTATCGCCAATCGCCTGCGTCATGAACTGGGTGCGCTGGAGCGCCCGGAGCTGCGTATCAGTCATTGGAGCGAAACCACAGCTCAGCAGCTGACAGCGGTGTTCGATAGCCACCCAGGGGGGCACCATCGGCTGCGGGTAATGATCATTCCGCCGAGCCTGACCCAGACGCCGTCCCCTGAATTACTCGAACGTTATCGCCAGGATCTGCGCCAGTGGCATCGCGATGGCGCCTTGCTGGTGTCGGTGTGTGTCGGGGTGTTTTTCATTGCCGCCAGCGGCCTGCTCGATGGACGGCCAGCCACGACTCACTGGAATTTCGCTCAATCCCTGGCTGAGCGCTTCCCGGCAGTAAAAGTCGAGGCCAATCTGCCACTGCTCGATGACGGTGACATCATTACCTCAGCCGGACTGATGGCCTGGACAGACTTGGGTTTGAGGTTGGTTGAGCGTTACCTGGGCGAGACCCTGGCTGCCGAGACTGCACGGTTCCTTGCGGTGGAGCGCGTGAGTGGCAGCGCTCCCGGCAGTGTTTTCAGTCCGCGCCTGGATCATGGCGACGAAGCGGTGCTCAAGGTTCAGCACTGGTTGCAAAGCAGCGGTGCGCGGGATGTGAGCCTGAAAGTCATGGCTGATTGCGCAGGCCTGGAATCGCGTACTTTTCTGCGTCGGTTCCGCAGCGCCACGGGCCTCAAGCCTACCGAGTACTGCCAGCAGGTGCGGGTTGGACGTGCTTGCCGGATGCTCGAGTTCACCAACCGCAGCATCGACCAGATCGCCTGGGGAGTGGGGTATCAAGACCCGGGTGCCTTTCGCAAGGTCTTCCACAAGGTTACCGGGCTTGCGCCCAGTGACTATCGGCGGCGGGTGGCGGGCAGTATCGGCTGATCCTGCTTGCTGGGGGCTGGTCCTGAACCTGGCCTAATCGGCTGCTTCCGGTCCGGGCTCCAGTAACTGCGGACCCGGTCCGTGCTCACTCAACTGGTCATCACAATTGCGCAGCGGGCAACTCTGCAGCGACATGCAGCCGCAGCCAATGCAGCCATCAAGCTGGTCGCGCAGCACCAGCAGTTTGTCGATACGCCGGGTCAGGTCCTGGCGCCATTGCTCGGACAACCGTTGCCAGTCCGTGACGCTGGGCGCACGCCCCACGGGCAGTGTCTGCAATGCAGTATGAATGGTCGCCAGAGGGATACCCAGGCGCTGCGCCATCTTGATCACCGCCACCCGGCGCAGGGTTTCACGGGGGTAGCGCCGTTGGTTGCCGCTGCTGCGGGTGCTGTGGATCAGCCCCTTGCTTTCGTAGAAGTGCAGGGCGGTGACCGCAACCCCGCTGCGGGCAGCCAGCTGGCCGACGGTCATGATCTTCTCGGCGGTGCAAGGTTGAGGCATGGTGATAAATCTCTTGACCTTGAGTTAACTAGAGGTTTTACCCTGCCTGCCGTCGCGTCGCAAGTTCAATGGCAGGGAGAAAATGCCGATGATGGTTTCAGAGCGCAGCTTGTGCTTTATCCAGATGATCGAATTCGAGGTGATGCCAGAGCGTCAGCATGCTCTGGCCCAGGCGCTGAACGAGCGAAGTGAAGCGCTGGTACTGCGCCATTCGGGCTTGCTTGGTGCGAGCATCCAGGCCAGTGTCGATGGCTGCCGTGTACTGCAGTACCTGCAATGGCAGTCGCGTAGCGCCTGGGAGGCGGCGGCCAGCAGCTTTGCACAGGAACCCTTCCTGCAATTGATTCAGCAGCATCAGGCCAAAGGTGTGAATTTCGCCGCTTTCCAGACCTTGAGCAGCTTGTCACGTAGCGCGACGGAGGGACTGCATTGTCAGCTGCCGGTCGCTCAGGAATACCAGGGCGAGTGGTGAGGGTAGTGGTCCAGGCGGGCACCGATGACCATTTCGCTGATCCAGGCGCCGAGAATCGAGCTGTAGGCTTTCTGGCTGCGGTCGCTGGATAGCGCGTGATCAGCACCGTCAACGATGCGATGGGTCAGGGAATGGGCGCTGACGAACGCTGAGCGGTAACTCATCAGCGTGCTGTGCGGGACATAATCGTCCTGCTCCGACTCGACCAGCAGCACGTCACCGGCGAATTCGGCGCAGGCCCCCAGGGCGCGATTATCGGCGGGCCCCAGCGGGCGTCGGCGATAGTCGTTCAAACGTTGGCGATCAAGGCCGTGCTTGGGCATTGTCCAGTCATCGTCCCAGTACAGCGCCGGCACCCTCAGGGCCAGCCACTTGACTGGTCTCAAGGCGGTCAACAAGGTCGCCAGGTAGCCCCCGTAACTGCTGCTGATTATGGCAATCGCACGAGTGTCGACGGCAGGATGGCTGACCAGTCGGTCATAGGCAGCCAGCAGATCTGCCAGGTTCTGCTCACGAGTGACACTCAGGCGCTGGCTCTCGGTTTTTTCATGGCCGCGCAAGTCGAAGGTCATGCACACGCAACCCAGGCCAGTGATCTGCTTGGCGCGGGCCAGGTCGCGCTGCTGGCTACCGCCCCAGCCGTGAACGAAGAGAATGCCCGGCACCTTGTCGCCAGGACTGACGATGGTTGCGACAATTGTCTCATCGTCGACGTGGATCTCGATGGGCTCGCTATGGATGGTCATAGTCGCGTAACCGTGCATATTTGCAGACTCTTCCGAGTTCACTGTCATCCCCCTGATAGAAAATGGTCGCATCGGCAGGCAGGTCGGGTGTGCCAAAGACTTCATGGGTCGAGGCGCGCAGGCGTGTCAGTGCAGGGCCCGCTGCAAATGCCTGCAAGGCCAGGATTTCGGCGCTGCTGGCACCGCCGATGCGCCAGGATTGCTCGAGCACGCCGCTACGCGGTCTGCCCTCACAGTTCAGGCCCCGGGCGACGTCATAGTTGCGGCGTGAAGCGATAAAACCGGGAAAGTTCTGCAAGGCCGCCTGCTCATAGGTTCTGGCCTGCGTGATGGCGAGGCGCAGAGCGTCTTCGAGCCCGAGTTGCAGCAAAGTGTCGTAGTCACCGCGTACCAGCACCAAGTCCGAACCACCGTAGATTTCTTCGCCGCTATGGTCGTGAGTCAACTGCTGGGTGCCGTAGTAGCTGCACAGGATGCCAGCCACCAGAGCCTGGCCGACACTGAAGGTCTGCACCTGGGTCAGGTTCTCTTCCAGGGTAAGCCCCCAGAGCGCGAGCTCTTTCTCATCAAGGCCGGTAAGTGCCTGTTCGACCTCCGCCATCGATGTGACCATGGTTTGCCCTCTGCCTGCCGTGGCGCGAACCGGTTTGATCCGTAATGGGCCGTCACGCAGCAACAGTGCGGCTGCATGCGCAGCGTCCTCCAGGCTGAACGCCGTGTAGCCGCGCAGCAAGGCATCACTGGCCTGACGCGCAAAGTCATCGGTCCAGCCTAGCGGATAGCGGGCATTGGCGGGCAAGGGGTGGGAAATGGCTTTGGTGGCCATGTAGGGTCTGGCCACCACACCACCGAACAGGTCCTGGGCCGAGGCAATGCCGATTTCTTGATAACGGGCGGGATCGATCAGGGTTTCGG
The DNA here is from genome assembly GCF_000746525.1 of Pseudomonas alkylphenolica. NCBI lineage: Bacteria > Pseudomonadati > Pseudomonadota > Gammaproteobacteria > Pseudomonadales > Pseudomonadaceae > Pseudomonas > Pseudomonas alkylphenolica. The sequence goes on along the minus strand of NZ_CP009048.1, from coordinate 3,851,153 downwards.
TGGGTAGGTAATAGAAGTTGTCATGTGCGGTTGGAAGGTGGGTTGGCACAACCACCTGTGTATCGAGCAACTGCGCCAAGCGTTCGGCAAGCTTCAGGTGCACGATGTGTTCGTGTTCGGGTGTGTGCTGGCGGGTATCGAGCAGCACGACGCCTTGCTTGTGGTCGGTCGAACGGGGCATGGGCGAGTTCCTCGGCGACGTCAGGTCGTCCAGGCATGAGGTAATTCCCCATGCAAGGACTGTAATGTTGTGAAGGCCTGAGGGCTCGGAAGTTCACTAGAACTGAAGCGAAATTGATTTTGAGTTATATAAATATATTTATTGATAATTTATTGTTCTAATAGGTTGTGAGGCACAATAGAGTCAATGCTTGCCTGCGCATATAAAAGCAGCGTCTTCTTTACTAGGCATGGACAACCAGAGAGCCTGCAGCAATGAACAGCTTCCCGTTGTATTTCGACTACGCCGCCACGACACCTGTCGACGAGCGAGTCATCCAGGTGATGGTCGAGTGCCTTGGTGCCTCGGGCAACTTTGGCAATCCGGCATCCGGGTCGCACCGCTATGGTCAGCAAGCACGCGTGGCTGTGGAACAGGCGCGTGTCCAGGTTGCCACGCTGGTCGGTGCCGAGGCCGGGCAGATTGTCTGGACTTCGGGGGCTACCGAGTCCAACAACCTTGCGCTCAAAGGCGTTGCCCAGGGGTACCGGGCAGGCCATATCATCACCAGCCAGATCGAACACAAGGCTGTGCTTGATAGCGTTTTTCAACTGGAGCAGGCAGGCTTTGCCGTGACGCGTCTGGCCCCTGACGCCCAGGGCCTGATCAGCCCTGAGGCTGTAGCTGCGGTGCTGCGCGATGACACCGTGCTGGTCTCACTGATGCTGGTCAACAATGAGCTGGGCACCGTCAATGATGTTGCTGCAATCGGCCAGCTTGTTCGTGATCATGGCGCGTTGCTGCATGTGGATGCTGCCCAGGGGGCCGGCAAGGTCGGTATCGACTTGAGGCAGTTGCCTGTAGATCTGATGTCGTTCTCGGCCCATAAGGTCTACGGGCCCAAGGGGATCGGCGCCTTGTATGTCGGTGAGCGCGCCCGGCCGTTGCTTCACGCGCAGATTCATGGTGGCGGACACGAGGGCGGCTTGCGTTCAGGAACGCTGGCCACCCATCAGATTGTCGGTATGGGCGCGGCGTTTGCCCTGGCGGGTGATCTGCAGGCAGACGAAGCGCAGCGCATTGGCCAGTTGCGCCAGCGCTTGCTTGAAGCTCTTGGTGAAATCTCCGGACTTCAGATCAACGGTAGTCCTGTGCAGCGCATCGACCATACCCTGAGCCTGACCTTCAAAGGCGAGAGTCCGCACTTTGCGACCCTGGCCGATAGCCTGGCGTTCTCTTCGACCTCGGCCTGCAACTCGTCCAGCAATAAGCCCTCGCATGTGTTGCTGGCATTGGGGCTTACACCGCAGTTTGCGCGCCAGACCATGCGCTTGAGCCTTGGGCGCTATACCCGGGAGCAGGATGTCGATCAGGCTGCAGTGGCAATCAAAGCCTCGTTACAGTCGCAACCTTTCTGGGCGGTTGCCGGGGGCTGAAGCCTGCTCCATTATCTGCGGCTACAACAACGGATGCCGTGGTAGCAGGAGTCAGCATGAACAGTCAGTCTTCAACGCAGGGAGCGGTGAACGCACGCCTGGCAGCGATTCGCCAGGTGATGAATCGGGAAGGGGTCGACGCCCTGCTGGTGCCGTCGGCTGACCCGCATCTTTCCGAGTACCTGCCAGAGTATTGGCAAGGCCGGCAATGGTTGTCCGGCTTCCAGGGCTCGGTAGGCACTTTGATTGTTACGCCAGCATTCGCAGGCCTGTGGGCTGATAGCCGATATTGGGAGCAGGCCGAGAAAGAGTTGGCCGGTAGCAGTATTCAGTTGATGAAGTTGCAGCCGGGCAAGCCGGGTCCTCTGGACTGGCTGGCCGAACAAGTGCCCGAGGGCGGTGCGGTAGCGGTTGATGGTGCGGTCATGGCGTTGGCTTCGGCGCGCCAGCTGGCCGAGCGCCTTACTGCCCGCAATGCACGCCTACTGACAAAGAGCGACCTGCTTGCCCAGGTTTGGAATGATCGTCCAGAGTTGCCAGGCAACCCGGTGTACCAGCACCTGCCGCCCGAAGCGACGGTGAGTCGCGCCGAAAAACTTGCCCGGCTGCGCCAGACGCTACGCGAACGTGGCGCCGATTGGCACTTCATTGCCACCCTTGACGATATCGCCTGGCTGTTCAACTTGCGTGGCAGTGACGTCTCCTACAATCCGGTGTTCGTATCCTTTGCACTGGTCGGCCAGGATAAGGCGATCCTCTTTGTTGCGCTCAGCAAGCTGGATGCATCGCTGTGCCAAGTGCTCGAGGCCGATGGCATTGAAGTGCGCGATTACACGGCTATCCATGCGGCATTGGCCGCCGTTCCGGGCGGCGATAGCCTGCTGATCGATCCGGCGCGGGTTACCCAGGGATTGATTGACAGTTTGTCGACTGAAGTACGTTTGGTCGAAGGTATCAACCCCACGACCCTGGCCAAATCGCAGAAAAGTACGCAGGACCTGGCCCACATCCGCAATGCCATGGAGCAGGATGGTGCAGCCTTATGTGAGTTCTTTGCCTGGCTCGAGGCCGCGCTGGGGCGTGAGCTGGTTACTGAGCTGACCATCGATGAGCAGCTCAGCGCTGCCCGTGCCCGTCGCCTCGGTTTCGTGTCGTTGAGCTTTTCGACCATTGCCGCTTTCAATGCCAACGGAGCCATGCCGCACTACCGTGCGACCGAAGCGTCCCATGCACGTATTGAAGGCGATGGCTTGCTGCTGATTGATTCGGGTGGGCAGTATCTGGGCGGTACCACGGATATCACCCGCATGGTGCCAGTGGGCACACCAAGCCTTGAGCAGAAACGGGACTGTACCCGGGTGCTCAAGGGCGTGATTGCACTGTCACGTGCGCGCTTCCCGCGAGGCATCCTTTCACCGTTGCTCGATGCCATCGCCCGGGCGCCGATCTGGGCCGACCAGGTCGATTATGGTCATGGTACCGGGCATGGTGTCGGTTACTTCATGAATGTGCATGAAGGACCACAGGTCATTGCCTACCAGGCGGCAACGGCACCGCAGACAGCGATGCAGGCCGGAATGATTACCTCAATCGAGCCGGGCACCTACCGTCCAGGGCAGTGGGGGGTACGAATCGAGAACCTGGTTTTCAACCGTGAAGCGGGGAGCAGCGAGTTTGGCGACTTCCTTGAGTTCGAAACCCTGACGCTGTGCCCGATCGACACTCGCTGCCTGCTGCCGGAGCAGTTGAGCGAGCAGGAGCGCAGTTGGCTCAATGACTACCATCAACAGGTGCGAGAGCGTCTTGCACCACTGCTTGATGGGGCAGCGCTGCAATGGCTGCAGGCGCGCACTCAAGCGCTCTGATCCTGAAGGTATCGGCGTAAGCACAAAGGGCAGCCATCTGGCTGCCCTTTGTGCTGAATGTTCTTTATTTGCAGATGACGATCATGCTGCGACTGGTGTATCCGGCCGGGTTGAGTCCGAAAAGGAAGTCACCGGACTCCGCGTCGTCGTCGCCAGAGCGGGCAATCACCTTGTAGCCTTTTTCGCCGCAGG